>JBEKWC010000013.1:0-111294 GCA_049513475.1 Candidatus Sulfotelmatobacter sp.
TGCTCCACGCTTCTTTCAGACCCCGCCTCGCGACGACGCCCTTGCGCTTCGCTATCACTTCACCTCCATCAGGCTGTGAAGAGGACTTTCACCTCCAAGCTGTCGAACATGCTCGGCACACAGAAATGGGAGCGCCGTCTGCGACGCTCCCTGATGCGCGGCTCAAGGCTGAGAGGTGATCGAGCTTTTAAAATCGCCCGATCACCCGATCACCCAATCACCCCGATGTTACTGGGCTCCGCCTCCCGCCGCCGCAGTCTCCGCTTTCACCTGCGCCTCGGTCTGGTCGGCCTGCTGTTGCTGGTCTTGCAGGGTCTTCGCCACGCTGGTATCCGGCGCCGGAGGCGGCACATCCGATGGTGTCGTCCCGGTATCCGGCGCAGCCGGCATTCCATTCGTACCCTGCTTCTTCGCCATCTCGCTCATGCCGTTGGTGATGGTCTCCTGGAAGTGGTTGTACATTTCCTGGAGGTCATCCACCTTCACGGCTACGGTCTGACCGGAGGGGCAATCGCCCTTCTTGGTCGCCGAGACGCTGGCATTCACGGTTTGATCTGCATCCGGAGTATCCGTGAGTCGCGTGACCACGTCCCCGGCCGTCAAGCCGCACTCCTGGCCATTCGCCACCACCGTGATATCGGACGACACAACAAACGTGCGTTGCGCCGGATCCAACGCCGGAGGCGGAGCCTGATCACTGGCAGCGCTTGGAGCCGCAGCCGCAGGTGCCGAGCTATCCGACGCCCCGCTCGGTGCCGCTTGACCCTGCTGGGCCGCTAGTTGCGCCTTCACCTCTTCGGCGATCGCTTCCTTCACCTCAGGGGTCAAAACCACGCCGCTCGAAGCCGCCGGTGCAGAGCCCCCACCGTTATCGCCGCCGCCGCCGTTGTCTCCACCACCGGCGCTGGCTTGAGCATCGGCTGCCATCTCGTCCGCATGTGCCTCAGACCTCGCCGCATACGCTGCCTGCAAACTGTCGGCCAGCAGGTAGTCGGTCAGCCAGAAGTACGGCGCCGCATACACGGGATAAGGATTCCACCAGCCGCCGTAGTAACCCCACCACGGCGCTCCGCCCCAACCCCACAGCCCGACGCCCCAATACAACGGCGCGCCCCAGGGATGCCAGCCCCAGGCATAAAATCCCGGGTGAAAGTAGAAGCCGGCATGCCAGCCGTAATAAGCGTGGCCGCCCCAGAAGTAGCCACGATAGACGCCAACGTGGTAAGCGCCCCCGGCGAAATAGGTGCGCGAGTAATAAGCGTGGCCGCCCCTGGTCACATAAGCGCGCTGCACATACCCGCCGTGGCCGGTTGTCACGATGCGAGCTCCGTTGCGTTGCGTCACCACCGTGCGCCCACCATGAACGCCGTGATTGATCTGCATGCCATTGCGATTAATGGAGCGAATCGATCCATTCGGACGAACGCTCGCCGTCCCTCCGCCCTTCAGCGCCACCGTGCGCCCCGGAGGCGTGTGGCTGCCCACGCTGGTTCGCGAAGCCGCCGCCGGACGAGCGCCTGCGGCGTTCGTGCGACCGCCGGCCGTTGCGCCACGCCCTGCGGCAGTGTTAGTGCGGCCGGTCGTCGGGGGACGTCCCGCAGTGCTTCCCGTCCGCCCCGTAGTCCCGGTCCGGCCGGTCGTCGCAGTGTGGCCGGCCCCAGAGGTCCCCGTGCGGCCCGTGGTCGGCGTACGATTTGTAGTCGCGGCGTGACCCGTCGTCGAGCGCGAAGGCGTCGTACTGTGTGACGGCGTGCTCGCGTGCGATGGCGTCGAGTGGGATGGTGCCGAGTGCGATTGCGCCGGGTGCGAAGGCGCGCTCGCGTGCGATGCCGGAGCCTTGGGCGCCGCTCCTCCTCCTCCGCCGCTCGGTTTATGCTGGCCAAATGCCAGCGCTGGTACTACCAGCCCAAGCAGAAGGACTCCCCACTTCTGCAAAATTCTGCCGTTCTTCCAAGTGCGATTCATGAGTATCTCCTGAGCCAAGCTTCTTACCGCGCCCTTCTTCTTTCAACCCGAACCTTTACAAAAGGTTGCTCGGATCGCCCGTTTTGCGATTGATGTCGGTTACTGCGAAGAGTTTTCACCGCTCCACTCGTAGTAGATTTTCAGACGAAGGCAAGACCACCAACAGACGCGATTCGGACGCCAGAAATCGCATCCAGGGGGCGAATGAACGTTACCAGAATTGGCCCACCCGGCGCAATCATTCCATGATTAGGTTCCACAAATAGTAATCGGGAAATAATAGATGGGGACAGCCGCCCTCGCCGGTCCGTCGAGCGCAGCTCGACTCGCTCTGACTCTGTCCCTTTGTTTGATGGCGTCATCCCGAAACCCGGCGCACTTCAGCCGGGTGAGGGATCTCCTCGCGCACCGCACTCCCGCTTCGGAAGATCCTTCGCTCCGCCTGAAAAGCACGCCCCGACGCCGACTCCAAAGAAGTCGAAACTACGACCGTGCCCGAAGCGCCCCCGAAGCGCAGCTCGACTTCCTTCTTCACCGCGACTGCTGTAATCTAGTGCGTCTTCCGCCGGAGGATCAAATTGCGCTACCTCGATCGCCTGCAACCTCTAGCTCTCTTAGTCATGCGCCTCGCACTCGGCGCCGTGATGCTCGGCCACGGATACCACAAAGTCTTCGGCGGCCTCAAACACCACGCCCAATTCGTCGCCAGCCTCGGCCTGCCCGCCTGGACCGGCTATCTTTCCTCCTGCGCCGAATTCTTCGGCGGCATTCTGCTTCTGATCGGCCTTTTTACACGCCTCGCGGCCTTGGCCATCTGCATCGATCTCTCTGTCGCCATCGCCAAAGTGCACTTCCACAATGGATTGATGGGCAATGGGGGCTACGAGTTTCCCCTAGCCCTGGCCGCGCTAGCCTTCGCCCTAATTTTCTTCGGCGGAGGTGCCATCGCCCTCGATCACATTCGCGCCCCCGGCGCTGCCCCAAAATCCAAGTAATGCAGCCAAGTCCACGTGGGCAAGAAATCGATTCCGCGCAACTAATCCCTCCCTTCAGGGTTCAAGACAAGTTGAGTTGACAGCCAGGTGTACGGAGCCGCTTCTGACCATGTGGGGACAGCCGGCGCAGCTTGACTTTTTCGCTGCAAGCTTGACGTTTCTTTACGATTCCCAACCCGGTTGAATATCGCCGCAGGACGAAATTATGATGAGCCGTAACCCGCTTCGCGGCATCTTAACGATTTCCCCCAAGCATCCTATGTGGTTGTATTCAATTTAAAGGAATCAAGTTTCAGAAAGAACTTTTAGGAGGTCCCTCTTGAGAAAGCTAGCGTTACTCGCACCCATCCTCGGCTTCTTGTTCTTCTCCAACTTTGCCTCAGCCCAGCAAGGCGATGCCATGTTCGGCTTCGGCACGCTGATGTCCTCAGGCTCCTGCAGCCTGACCACCGGCCTCTGCCCTGAAAAAGGCGGCCTCTACCCGAGCGTCAGCGCCGATGTCATCTTCCACAAGCGCATTGGATTCGGCTTTGAAACTTCCTGGAAAGCCAGCCAGGGTGCCTACGGCGGCACCGGCGGACAGCCCTTTCGCCCCATTCTCACCGACTTCAACGCTGTCTACCAGCCCCGCATCAGCAAGAAAGTCGGCCTGGACTTGATGGGCGGCGTGGGCTGGCAGAGCACTCGCTTCTATGGCTACAGCGCGGATACCAGTTGCATCTACTTCGGCGCCTGCTACTCCAGCAGCCACCATTTTTTGGTCGACGTTGGCGGCGGCATCCGTTACTACGTCTGGAACCACGTCTTCGTCCGTCCCGAGGCCCACTATTATTGGGTTGACAACAACACCAACGATTTCAGCTCCAACAATCTGTTTCGCGTCGGCGCCTCCATCGGCTACACCATCGGCCCAGACTAAACCGTGGCGCACTTGGGTCCGGTTCAGCCAGCGAAGCGGCACTAGAATGCAGCCCACGGCGTAAGCCGTGGGTATAGGGCGGGAAACGAAGCCGCCCCGAAGGGCGCAAGACAAACTGCGCCACAAACTACGACTAAGGTTTCACGCACACTTGGACCGCGCCGATACGCCGCTCATCATGGAAGTTGTGCTTCAGGCGCGAGGGGCGCTTTATCAATTCATCCAAGCCGCTAAATCATGAAAGAATGTCCCCGCGCTTTGTGCTCCCTTTGCCGCCAAACTCGGCTAAACTAAGAGGCACTCCAAACCAGGACCAAATCTCATCGCCATCCGGGGGGATTTATTGAGAGAGCTCGTGGGAAAGTTCGCGCTCATCGCTTTTACTTTTTTGTTCTCCGCTCTGGCACACAGCCAGCAGGTTGACGTGACCGTCGGCGGCGGCATTCTGGAGTCGCCCACCCCTAACCTCACTTCCCTAAGCTTCCAGCAGCCGGCGGAAAAAGGCGGCATCTATCCCGTCGTCGGGGCCGACTTCGTCGGCACCTTCCGGAAATACCATCGCGTCGGCCTGAGCGCGGAAACTTCCTGGAGAAACGGCAAAGCCAACTATCCTTTCACCGCCGAAACTTACCGTCCCTTTCTCACCGACGTCAACGCCCTCTACCAGCCGCGCATCACTAAAAAAATCGGGCTCGACCTCAGCGCCGGCATCGGCTTCGCCAGCACCCAGTTCTTTCTGCCCCCGGCCAGCGTCTGCAGCGCTCCCGGCGGGGGCTGCACCAACTACACCAGCACCACCCACTTCCTCGAAAATATCGGCGGCGGCCTGCGCTACTACGTGTGGCATCGCATCCCCCACGTATTCGTGCGCCCTGAAATTCGCTACTACCACATTCAAAGCAACTACCAGTTCCACTCCGACAACGTGGCCCGTCTCGGGGCATCGATCGGATACACCTTCGGCACCAAATAAAGACAGGCTGTCCGTCAAGTTTGCGAAACCATCTCTTCTCTATTCACAGTGTGTCATCCCGAAGCCCCGCGTTTTCTCCAGCGGGCGAAGGATCTCCTACGCAGGCGTAACTCGTTTCTAGAAGAGTCCGAAGAGTCCACGAGCCTAAGGTAGGGAAGTTACAGAAAAGTATGATTCCAGCCGGTTCGGCAAGGGCACGACGTTCAGAGGTCGCTGAAAAAGTCTGCTGTTGGGTGGAGCATCGCTTTAAGCGCTGCGTTAAATGCTTTGGTTTCGAGTACGGCTTCAGCCACTGGGGTGGGTGAATCGACTTCTTCGGCAGCCTGAGTGCAGTCGTGGCGTCAAGTCGCTTAAAACGTCTCTGCGGCTCAGCTCCTCCGGAAACTTTTCGGGCGATGCGAGGTTTGCGGCAGCCGCTAGGCAGGCAAGAAAGGGCAGCGTCGCCGACGCTGCCCTTTGATTCTCAAAGCCCAAACTCTACGGCTCGCGCTCGCAAATCTCAGCCTCGTGAATGGCGCGATCCAGATGTTCAATCGCCTTGGCGCGATGGCCGTGGAACTCGCCCTCCGCGTGTTCCATGTGCTCGCGGGCGTGCCGCATCGCTTCCAGCGCCTCGTGCACCCGCGGATGCGGAGGCATCTGCGGCGGCGCTGCCGCCGGAGGATTTGCCGGTGCCGCAACCGCCACTGCCGCTGCCGCTGCCGGTGCCGCCGGACCTGCCGACGCCGCAGTTAAACCCAAAGTAATAAGCAGCGTTGCCGTAATTAGTAGAGTCAAGAACCCGATTCGCTTCATGCCTTCCTCCTCGTTCGAATTGCGGCGCGGACGCCGCCTATCCCATCAATGCCTGCGGACCGCCTGCATCACGCTGTGCCCGCGACACCCGCACAGTATAAGACCGGGCCGCCCGCCAGACCTGTGTATAAGTTGGTTCTCACGCCCCGGTGGAAAAGAACTCTCCGAAGATCCCGCCTTGGAGGGGCGACCGATAACAGCCCGGCGCCTCGGCGCTGGGGAAAAATGGAAAAGAGAACCAAGTCCCGTAGAGACGACTGATTCTCACGCACAAGGCCATCACGCCCTCTCCTCGACCCTGGCCCTCCACCACAAAATCAAGAGCACCACCACGACAACAATTCCCAGGGCCAAATCGAAGCGCCTCAGAAAATGGAGCAAAACCTGGCGCCGGCTGCCAAAAAAATACCCGGCGCATGAAATCGCAGAAACCCACAATGCCGCGCCCAAGAGATTGAAGATCGCAAACCTCTTCCAGTGCATGCGCAAAACGCCAGCCAGCGGCCCCGCAATCACGCGCATGCCAAAAACAAATCGCGCAAACAAAATCGTGACCGCGCCATACCGGGCGAACAGCCGTTCCCCCCGCGCCAGAGCCGCATCGCTGATCCGGAAAAAATTCCGGTAGCGCTCCAACACCGGCCGGCCTCCGTAGTGCCCCAGCGCATACCCGCCGTTGTCGCCCGCCGCCGCCGCCGCCGTTCCTATAATAATGATCCAGCCGAGCGTAAGCTCGCGCTCCGAGTAAGCCAGGAAGCTAGCCAAGAGCAGCACCGTCTCCCCCGGCAAAGGGACCCCGGCATTCTCCAGCAACAGCGCCACTGCGACCGCCCAGTACCCATAGTGCACCAGCGCGCTGCGCAGCAACTCGAAGAGGTGATGGCTCATCGGATGGAGGTACTTCCGCAGGATTATGACACGCGGCGGGAAACTTCAGGTTTCTGATCGGACGAAATGCGAAGGGGGGACAGCCGCCCCCGGCTGTGCGGTCGAGCGAAGCTCGACCGGCCTTCACATCCGGGAAAATTTCACTCCCTCCCAAGCGCCTTCAGGCGCCGCTGTTCTCGCTATTCAAGTACTCAATCAACGCCCGATTAAACTCCTCCGGACACTCCTCATAGGGCAAATGCCCGACGCCCGGAAACACAATCAATTTCGAATTCGGAAAATATTTCGCCAGCGGCTCCGCCGACGAAGCATACACCGCCGCGTCCTTGCTCCCCCACATCAACAGCGTCGGAACGCCAGTCAGCTTTGGCAAAGTGGCTTCCAACTCACGCAAATCAGGGGTCCAGCTGCGCACAATGCTCAAAGCGTGTTCAAACAAACCCGGTTTAGCCAGCGGCGCCAGATAACCTTCGATCGTTCCCGGAGGAATGCGGCTGCGGTCACCAAACATGCGCGCATGCCAGTAGGGATACAAAAAGTTCATCCGCGCAATGCTCAAGCGAAACAGACTCGCGCCCAATTCGCTGCCGAAAAAAGGCGCCATCCACCGCCCATGCGCCGAGAACGGATTCACCGGCGCCACCAGCACCAACCGCCGCACCCGCACAGAAGACGCCCCGCCCAGACACTCCGCCGCGGCAAACATCGCGACGGCGCCGCCATGCGAAGTGCCCAGCAAATCAAACTCAGAGGACGAAAGCCCCAGCCCTTCGATGAACCGCAAAACCCGCCGCGCCGTCCCGCGCATGCTGTAGTCAATCCCTGGCACCCGATCGGAAAATCCAGCCCCCATCATGTCCGGCGCATAAACGGTTGTGTAAGGTGTCAAAGCCGGCAAAGCAAAACGCCACGAAAACGAATACCCCAGCAGCCCATGCAAGAGAATCAACGGAGGTCCCGAACCCATGCGCAGATACCGCATGCGCCCGCCCTCCATCTCCATCCAGCACTCTTCCGCGCCCGCATTCAACTCAGGGTAAAGCGCGGTCGAAACTCCCTCGCTCAACATCCCAATCTTTTCCCCACAGGACAACTCTTTCCCCTCTGCCAGATTCCTATTGCATGGAACATCGCCTCTGATCGCTTCATTTGGGGAGCCGCAGGCTCCCCGTTTTTCCGAATTTCCGCCGCGACCTCCGCGGCTCTTCTCCGCAACCTCCGCGCTTAAAGCTTTAGGTCGCAGCCAGCGGTAAAGATAAAGATAAGGAGCACAAGCGACACTGCGTTTAAGCCGCCGCCGCTCTCTTCTTCCGCAGCAACTTCTTCAACACCCGAATCCCCTTATCCACATGCTTCTCCTCTAACAAAAACGGAGGCAGAAACCGCACCACCGTATCCTGCGTAGAATTAAACAGCACACCCTCCGCCAAAGCTGCATCCACAATCGGCCGCGCCGGAATCTCCAAATTAATTCCCTGAATGAATCCGCGCCCCCGCACCTCCTTAGCCGCCGCGCTTTTCTCCACAATCATCTTGAGTTCCGAATTCAAATAAGCTCCAACCTTATTCACGTTCTCCAAAAGCCTCTCATCCTCCACGATAGCCAGAAACTCCAAAGCCACGCGGCAAGCCAGCGGACCCCCGCCAAACGTAGTCCCGTGCTGCCCCGGCGAAATCGCTGAAGCAAACGACTCTTTTGCGATGAACGCCCCCAGCGGCAGGCCCGCCGCAATCGGCTTGGCAATCGCCACAATATCCGGAGTCACGCCAAAACTCTGGAACGCAAACATCGTCCCGGTGCGCCCCAGCCCGCACTGAATCTCATCGAAGATCAAAGCCACCTTGAATCGGTCGCCCAACGCGCGGCACTCCTGCAAAAACTCCACCGAGCATTCATAAATTCCGCCCTCGCCAAAAATCGGCTCCAGCACAATCGCGCAAGTAGAGTCGTCCACCGCCGCCCGCAAACCTTCCAAATCGTTCTGCGCCACAAACGTCACATCTTCCAGCATCGGCTCGAATCCCTTGCGATGCTTCTCCTGCCCGGTTAGCGACAGCGCCCCAAACGTCCGCCCATGATACGACCCCTGCAGCGCCACCAGCCGCGACTTCCCCTCCCCGCCCGCGCGATGCCCCGCCAGCCGCGCCAGCTTGATCGACCCCTCAATCGCCTCGGTGCCCGAGTTCTGAAAAAATGCCCGGAACTTTTCTCCCTGAGATCCGTCATTGGAAGCCTCAGCCGCCAGCGTGCACAACTTCTCCGCCAGCGCCCCCTGATACTCGTGGTAATAAAGATTGGAGACGTGAATCAGCTTCCCCGCCTGCTCCCGAATCGTCTTCACAATCCGCGGGTGCGCATGCCCCAACGCATTCACTCCCAAGCCCGAAACAAAGTCCAGATACCGCCGGTCGTCGATATCGTAAAGAAAAACGCCCTTCCCTCGCGTCAACACAACCGGATACCGGTTATAAGTCCCCAGCAAATACCGCTTCTCCAACTCAGCAATCTGTTCGAAGGTTTTCATAGCAAGAGTTGATTCTACCGGAAGAAGGCGGCGGTCAAGATGCTAGTCACTTGTGGATCTCGCGAAAGAGTTAGCCAGGACGAGAAACGTTCGATCTCTCGTAATGCAATCGGGGTTAAGCGACTGCGAACAGGTCCCGTAAAATTGAAAGGGCCATAGGATTCATACGCGGTAGATTGGTCTGCCAGAACTCGAGGTCCGGGCGTACCAATGATCGTTGCGAAAGCCCGATCGAATGCTTTAATTGGTCACCACAAAAGTCACATTACTCGATAACGTGCCGCCAGACGTCGTGACCTGCACGATGCCGGTCTTCGCGCCGGCAGGAACCGTAGTCGAGATCTCCGAACTCGAAACTACTTTGAAGGTGGCTGCTGTACCATCGAAGCGGACGCTCGTCGCCCCTTTCAGACTCGTCCCCAAAATGGTGACCTTCGCCCCGACTTTGCCCGAGGTGGGCAGCGTCTCGACAAATGCGCCGAGTCCCGTCGACAGGCTAAACACAGTGCCGAGGCCGTCGGTCCCCCCATAGTAGGTCATTCCGTAAAACGCGCCGTTAGTGTCTTGCACCAGCCCCTCTTGAGGCTGGCTACCGTCAGCGCATCCCGACTTCGAGCAGAAGTTGTAAAGCGTAGTAAGCGCGCCCGAAGTGGTGATCTTGAAGATCGTGCCGCACCCGCCGTTGCACGAAGTCTCGTTACTGCCGCCCGAAAAAGTTGTGCCGTAGAGGTTGCCGTCGGTGGCCTGAATCAGTCCTGCGGATGGATTGGCCCCATCGGCACACTCCGATTTCGAGCAGAAGCTGTACAGCGCGGTGAGCTTTCCCCCTGCTGTGATTTCAAAGACTGTGCCCTCGCTGTTGGTTCCGCCAGCCTGAGTGGTGCCGTAAAAATTCCCGTTGCTGGCCTGAACGAGCGCGCTGGTCGGGCCGGCGCCGTCCGTACCGGTGAACTTGTGCAGCGTAGTGAGCTTGCCCGCCAGGGTCATTTTGAAAACCGTGCCGCTACCCGAATTTACTTCCTCGGTGGTCCCGTAGAAGTTTCCGTCCGTGCCCTGCACCAGTCTGCCGTCGGGATAGTCGCCGTTCGTGCCAGTGAAACTAAGCAACGAAGTGAACGTGCCCCCAGTGGTGATATCGAAGATCGTCCCCACATCGCCGCTCCCGCCAATGGAGGTCGTGCCAAACAATTCCCCGTTCGTGGCTTGAATCAGCCCGACCTCGGGACTGGCGCCGTCCGTAGAATCGAAACTGTGCAGCGTGGTCAGTTTGCCCGCGCTGGTGACTTGGAACACCGTGCCAAAGTTGTTAGCGCCTCCGTTCATCGTGGTCCCATAAAAATCTCCATCGGTTGCCAGCACCAGCCCGGCTTCCGGTTGAGCGCCATTCAGGCAGGGTTCACCATCGGGGCAAAACGTGTAGAGCGTGCTCAGCACACCCTTGGTCGTGATTTTGAAGATCGTGCCGCCGGAGCCGGTGCTCACGTAGGTCGTCCCGTACAAATTTCCGTCGGTGCCCTGCACCAGGTAAACGTAATGCGGGTTCGCGCCATTGCTGCCGTCGAAACTAAGCAAGCTCGTGAACTTCGTCTGCGCCGAGGCCAGAGTCGCCGCCCCGCTCAGCAGAACAACCCAGAGGCTTCTCCCAGGGATGAATTTCGCGAAACGCTTCATCTTTAATTCTGTCGGCATGAACGGCGAATCGGAAATGGGATTTCTGGTCAAGTATTTTAGCCTGTCGATGCACATGACTGCATCCCTCCTCGGAATGCGTGGTTGGATATAGGGAAATAGACTCCAAGCGCCCATCGTTCTGCGAACTCGTCAAGGGCACCTGCTTGGCTTGGCGGCGAACCCCGAAATATTGCTCCGCGGCAGAAAGTCTGTCAAGAATGAAAGAAGTTGGGTAGTGGGCTGTTTTGAATTTTCAAAACAGCCCACTACCAGAAGTTGCGTGAAGAAGTTGAGCATGAAAGAAGTTGCGCAGGAGGAGCGCCCGCCGGCCATCGAAAACCCTGACCAGGGATCGATCAGCGGCCTTCGAGATTTTTGGGCCGGTGCGACACAGACTAGACTTCGGCGTCGAGCGCGCGCAGAATTGCGGCATGGCTCCGCTGGCGCATTTCGATGGCAGAGGCGCACTTGTGGAACTCAGTCAGCAAGGTGCTTTCCGCCTTCTCCAACCGTTCGTTAATCCACTGCTCGTCTTCTCGGGCTCTTTGCGAGAGACGGGGCGAGTTGCAGCCTGTGGCCGGAAGATTTTGACCTCGATGAAGGCGCTCGAAGCCGGGTGCCGGGTACCCATCCCAAAGTCGAGGAGTACGACAATCCCAACCGCTCTCTTCTTTTGCGACGTTAGAGCCTTCCTTGAGCCAAGGACGGCCTGCGGGACCGTCAGTATTTGACAGAAGCGAAACGACTTACCGTTTAGCTTCTGGAGAGCGAGCGGAGCGAGCCGAAGGGGTGGGGATTTTGACGGCCAACGAATAAACCGGGGACGTTCACAAGATGCGGGAGAGAGACAAAATGGGGAATGTGCCCGCACATCCTCAAGGCCCGCGCTTCGCCGGTTCGGTCAGCGGCAAATCTACCGTCATCGGCGGATGATCCGAGATGCGGTCTTCCATAGAATTGTTGAGATCACGCATGGTCATCGCGAAATGGGGAGCAAAGCGGTAGCTCTGCTCCATCCTCCGCGGATCGTCGATCAGCGGCTTGACGAACATCCAGTCCAGCTTGAACCGGCCCACCACTCCTCCGAAGTCCCGAGTAAACGAGTAGGTGGGAATGAAACCTTTACCCCAGCGTTGGTTGCTGTCCGCCAATGTGCGGCTCCTCGGCGGCAAGGTGCGCTCCCTTTCGCCGCGAAAATCGAACGCATGGCCGTCGGCAAAGCGGAACTTCTCCACCGTTCTGAATAGACGCTGCTCGCGGTTGTCCCACAAAATCGGAACATGGAACGCGGTTGGATCGTTGTACCCGTGAAGGTATCGGAGCGGAAGCAGCGTGTACTGAAAAACCCCCAGCGGATGGAAATGAGAAACTGCCTGCCCGATCCAGAATTGGTAGTCCGTAACCCGCGTCATGATTTCGTTGCGCACGGACGTGGGCGTATTGTCGCGGCTGGTCGTGTTTAGATCGCCGGCCAGGATCAAGGCATTCTCATCCGGCTTCAGATCCGCCAGCAGTGTCTGCATCT
Organism: Candidatus Sulfotelmatobacter sp.; assembly: GCA_049513475.1. Taxonomy (GTDB): domain Bacteria; phylum Acidobacteriota; class Terriglobia; order Terriglobales; family Acidobacteriaceae; genus Sulfotelmatobacter. The sequence continues at coordinate 12,257 of JBEKWC010000013.1, forward strand.
GAAGGCGGCGGCACGCCGGTTTGCATTTGTTCTCCAGGTGGGTGGCCACCACCGTGGCATGCCCGGTTGGCAGTTCGGGTACGGAAATTTCCGCAAGCAGCGCCATGCGGCCGCCCTGGCGCAGTTCCCGCTCCACTCTTTCGCGAAACAATTTGTGCGCCGACCATCGCTTCCCGTGTTCCAGCTTGGAGATCGCTTTGTACTCCTGCGCGTACCAGTCGTAACAAACGGGCAGCCGGAGGATGCGGGCCCGGTCGATCGCGTAACGGCTCAGAATCGCCGTCCCGTGCAGACCGTGATAGCGCTCCCGGTCCACTCGCAAGTCTTGTTGTAGAAGTTGATCTTGCTGCGCGTTCGGCAGGTGAAGCACTTCCTCGCCAAGGTCGAACAGCGGGTCAACCTCCACGAACTCCACTCCGTAGGCATAGTTCATGTGCAGGGCCGTCGCCAGCTCTCGCGCCACGTTCCTATACTCCGTTCTTTTCATACCCCAGTCGGCTTCGTTCAAGATCAGAACATCCACCCCTTGCAACTGGGCCAGTTCCGACTTAACGAGTTCCATCAGGCGGGAAGGCATGCGACTCTCAGCCTTCGTGGCTCGCAGAAACTCGCCGGGATCGGCCAGCGCAGACCGAATCAGATCGAAATTCAATCCTCGCTCAATATTCCATTGCCCCACGCGGAGAACGGCCCCCAGCTTTGCTACCACGGGCCGCTTCGGCTGAATGTCGGCCGCCCCGGTTTCCTGGTACACAAAAGGCGTGTTCAAGAGTGCAGCCAGCCGAACCGCTAACCCGCCTTCCGGCTTGGCCTTGGCCGCAAGCAGGCGAAGCTCGTCAAACGACAGCAACTCCGGATTTTGAGATGGTTGCCCATTGGCCGCTGCCGGCTGAGATCGATCCCGCCCCTCGCAGGCAGAGAACACAACCACCAGGAACAGGCCGCAAACGCCAATTCTGGACGACGGCTTTTTTCTCACCGATGTATCCTCCAAACTTTCTTTTTGCTCTGCCGGGCCAACCCGCGATTCAGCCTTCCAGATTTTTCGCTGCTCATTCTGATGATGGCATCAGCCTTGGGTTGAAGTTTTTCCCGAGCCGTGTAAATATCGTCGTTCGCCACAGCCGCATCGCGGCGCAGAATCCACATGGAAACCCTCCTGGCCAAGGCTCAGAAATTCGCCGCGCTCATCCTTGCCATTCTCTTGATCATCGTTTTAGCGCTCTCCACCGTCGATCTCGGAGTCCTGATCGCGCAGGAGATCTGGAAGCCTCCGCGATTTCTCATCCCCGTGCACGGCCTGCTCGACATCTTCGCCTTTTTCTTGCTGGTTCTCATCGGCGTCGAGTTACTGGACACACTCAAGACCTATTTCAAAACGGACTCGGTTCGGGTCCGCTTAGTCTTGGAAGTGGCCCTGATTGCGATGGCCAGAAAGGTCATCATCCTGGAGCCCGATAACGTTTCTGGAATGACCCTGCTCGGCCTCGCGGCCGTAATTCTCGCTCTTGGCCTAGCCTTCTACTTTGAAAGGCAAGCCCAAAAACAAGAAGACCCTTCCTCTCCTTGAATCGATCGCAGAGAAGGTAAAGGTGGAGGAGTGGCCAGTATCTCGGGGATCAGCAAAGACGGGGTGCCCCATTTCCCGTTCTTCGCGAGAAGTGGGCCGCGATGCAGCCTGTAGCGATGCAGCCTGTAGCAAGGAGATTTTGATCTCGATGAAGACCCCGAGTGGGCCGGTTTTCCGCGTCACGCCCTGCGCCTGCAACGAACTCCCGGTTCAAATATTTCCACAAGCCGCGGTGACATCCAACCTTGTTCACAGCCCATCGCCGGCGCGATCCTAGGCGAGCCCGTGACGGTCCGCGCAATCCCACTCGCCCCGCTCGAAGTCCTTTGTTTGACGGATTTTAGCCCTTAGGCTTTTTAAAAAAACTATCTTGCAGGGAATTTCCCGCTAACGCGATGATTCCACAACGGGGGGTGGGGTGGAGCGTATCGAATCTTCGTCATCCGCAAAGCTTCTCTCCCCGGCCGAGGCCGAGTCGCCACGAACTTTCTTTTCAGCTGAACCTGGCATCAGCGGCAAGCGAATCTCGATGACGAGGCCGCCCTCCGCGCGGTTCGAAGCCGACACGCTTCCGCCGTGAAAGCGCACGGCCCGCTCCGTGATCGCGAGACCCAAGCCGACTCCGCCAGTGAGACGGCCACGATCGTCGTCAATGCGGTAAAAGGGCTGGAACAATTTCTCCAGCGCGTCGGCGGGGACTCCGCTGCCACAGTCGCTCACTTTCACGACCGCACCGTTCGCGGCCTCCGTTCTCTCCAAAGCGACTTCGACAGTGGTCCCTTCGCGGGTATAGCGAATGGCGTTGCGCACCACGTTCTCCACCGCGCTGTGCAACAGCGACGCCTCTCCGCGCACGCTCCAGTCTCCATCCGGAATCGAGCTGTGCACATGGCAATGCCGCGCCTGCGCCTCGAATTCCGCATCCTCCGCCACGCTGAGTACAACTTCATCCAGGCACACCGGCGTGGTCGGCACGCGCTGCTCGCCATCTTCCAGTCGAGCCAGCGTAAGCAGCCTCCCGATGAGTTCGTTCAAGCGGCTGGCTTCAAGTTCGATGCGCTCCAGCATGGTCGCGCTCTCCGGCCCGGAGCGCTGCCGGGCCAAGCCCAGGGCCACATTCAAGCGAGCCAGAGGAGAGCGCAGCTCGTGCGAAATGTCGTTCAAAAGCCGCGACTGCGCATTCACCAGAGTTTCCATGCGTCCCGCCATGGTATCGAAGTCGCGGATCAGCCCGGCGATGTCATCGCGCCTGCGGCTTCCCGCACCGCCGGCGCGCGCGCTCAGATCGCCGGCGGCAAGTTGCTGGGTCGCAGCCCGCAACCGAGCCACCGGCTTGGTCATATACCAGGCCAGAAAGTAGCAAACGATGCCGGAAGAAAGCACCGCGATGATCAACCCCGGCACGGGCATGCCTCGCGGCCCGAAGAAGACCCGCGGCCCCGGCGGCAGGCCCATCACCAGGGTGTAACGATGTTTTCCATCGGACGAGGCCCGCGACTCGCGCTGCATCGGAGGCGGCGGAAAGACCACGCCATCGTGCGGCATGCGGTTGCCGCCGCTAGCCACGCGGATCGCCCAATCGGGCGCGGCACGGTGAGAAACTTCCTCGCCATGCTCGTCGAAAAGAAAAGCACGCACGTGCTGCGTAGAATCGAGGCTTTCGAAATATTGCCGCAATCGAGTCGCGCCGCCCTCTTCAAAGGCAGCGATCGAATCGTTGAGGACGCTGACCCGAAGCGCCTCCCAGGTCGAGTTGCGGGGACGAAACGCGAGCGTGACCAAAATCGCCAGCACCACGAACAAAGCCTGCGCCACCCAGAACGAGAGAAATATTTTCAGGAAAAGGCTCTTCATGCCTTGGCCTTTTCCCGCGGCCGCGCGAAGATATAGCCGACCCCGCGAATGGTCTTGATGTGCTCGTCGTTATCGGTGTCGCCCAGTTTCTTGCGCACTTTGCTGACGTGCATATCGATGCTGCGATCAAAGGGAGAGAATTTACGGCTGAGGACCGCGTTCACCAGGCGCTCGCGCGGAACCACGCGTCCGGCCTCGCGCAGCAGCACTTCCAGCAGGTTGAACTCGACCGAGGTGAGTTCGACGGGCTGGCCGTCGCGGCGCACGATGCGCGTCGCAGGATCGAGTTCGATCTCGCCCACGCGCACGATATCGGGCGTGGAGGGAACCGCTTTATCGCTGCGGGTGCGGCGCAGGATGGCTCGAATGCGCGCCACCAGTTCGCGCGGATTAAAAGGTTTGGAGAGGTAATCGTCGGCTCCGATCTCGAGGCCGACGATGCGATCGACGTCTTCGCCGCGGGCGGTGAGCAAAAGCACGGGCAAGCGCGAGGTCGCGCGAATTCTGCGCAGCACCTCGAAGCCGTTGATGCCGGGCAACATTACGTCGAGCACGGCCAGCAGATAGCCGCCGCCGGAGGCGCGCTGCAAGCCGCTTTCGCCGTCGTGGGCACACTCCACCACGAAGCCTTCGGCCTGCAGATATTCGACGACCAAGTTGCAAAGTTCGACGTCGTCGTCAATGACCAGAATGCGTTCCATATTTACGCTTTTCATTTTGCATCACGCCGCGGCTGTGAAGGGTAAAGAATTGTCAGTAGGACTGGCCAGCCAGTCTGAAAACATGAAATGCGCGAGAGTTCAAGAACTTGCCGGCTACTCACAATGGCCTCCCTCATACTGTTTTACAAAACTTTACCCCGGTTGACTGACTCTTTACCACTTCGCTGCGAAAATCGTGTTCCTATCATGGTACAAAGTTTCCGGCTTCGACTGAGGAGCCTGACTTCAGGAGTTCTGAATGAAATCGCTTCGCCTCCGTTTTTTCGCCGCCGCGCTGGCGGTTTTGCTGGGTTCCGCCGTCGCCAGGTCACAAACTGCAGATGCGCCTCCGCCGATGCACGGGCACGAATTCGGCGGCCCCATGATGGGCTTCCTGTCGAAACAACTCGACGTAACCGAGGCGCAGAAAGCGCAGATGAAAGCGGTCATGGAAAAAGAACAGGCGACCATGCATCCGCTGATGCAGCAAATGCACACGCTCGACCAGCAACTCAAGCCATATACCGAAGGCACCTACGACCAAGCCAAAGTGCAAGCGTTGGTGGCGGAGCAGTCGCAGACTCTGGTGCAGCTTAAGGTGGAAGAAACCCGGATCCACAATGAACTGTACCAATTGCTCACGCCTGACCAGCAGGCCAAGCTAAGGGAGATCGAGGCCAACCGCGAGGCGCGTAGGCAGCAACATATGCAGGGCGAGCCGCCGGCCGCTCCGGAACAGTAAGAATCATTAAGTTTTGCTGGGAGCGGCGGTAGACTTCGACGCGGCGGTTTCAGGCACGACGAGGGGGGAGACTCGATTCGGCTGAACTGCCCGCCGCTCCCTGGAGGGGTACCATGGATTTCGCGGAAACGTATGTCCTCGAGTTCGGATTCGTATTCTTCGCGACGTGGGGCGCAGCGCTGGCGGCGCTCAGCGTGATTGCCTTCGGACGCGACATTGTTTCTTTCGCCAGCAGTAAGTTTCTCCAGCCTAACTCGAGCCACCCCCGCTAGCGGAACTTCGCTTCCCGCCTGCTACAATTTCATCTAATACCTGAATGATTCCCACGAACCTGCGCCCACTCTTGCCTTACCTCAAGCGCTACCGCTGGGGTTTTGCGCTGGGCATTTTGTGCATTCTCCTTAGCAACGGGGCGTGGGTGCTGTTGCCGCAAGTGATCGGCCATGCCATACAGGATCTGAGCACCGGCGTCACTTCCTCGAAGCTGCTGCACTTTTCCTGGCAGATGTTGGAAGTTTCCGCGGTGCGCGCAATCTTTTTGTTCCTGACGCGTTGGATTGTGATCGGCATCTCGCGCGACATCGAGTTCGATTTGCGCAACGATCTCTTCGCGCACCTAGAAACGCTTTCCTACTCTTACTATCAGCGCATGCGCACCGGCGACATCATGGCGCGCGTCACCAACGACCTGAATGCGGTCCGCATGCTGTTGGGGCCGGCGATTATGTACTCGGCCAACACCTTCGTGTTCACCGCAGCCGCGCTCCTGTTCATGGTGCACAGCAGTCCCAAGCTGACGCTCTATGCCTTTCTGCCGCTACCGGTCGTGAGTGTGGTCATTCAATATTTCGGGCGGCAGATTCGTGAGCGCTTCGAGAGAATTCAGGCCATGTTCTCCGACATTTCGGCGCGAGCGCAGGAGAATTTTTCCGGCGCGCGGGTGATCCGCGCGTATGTGCAGGAAGAGGCCGAGATTGCAGCCTTTGAAGCCGCCAACCAGGAATATGTTGCGCGCAGTCTGAAGCTCGTGCGGCTCATGGGCATGCTCTGGCCCACGCTGGAACTCATGCTCGGACTGGCCGGGGTGCTGGTGCTGTGGATCGGCGGCCGCGAAGTTCTCGCGCATCGTATGCAGATCGGCGGCTTCGCCGCCTTCAACGTCTACATGCTGCAACTAACTTTTCCTGTGATCGCGCTGGGCTGGGTCATCAGCCTTTTTCAGCGCGGCAGCGCGTCGCTGCGGCGTCTGAATGAGATTCTGCTGGAGCAACCCGCAATCAAAAATGAAAAATCGGCCAGCGATCTGTCGGTGCGGGGCGAGATCGAATTTCGCGGCCTTAATTTCGAACATGAAGGCAAGCCGGTGCTGCGCGATTTGAACCTGCGCATTCCCGCGGGCACGAGCATGGCGATCGTGGGGCCAACCGGCTCGGGCAAAACCACGCTGGTGAATCTTATTCCGCGAATCTACGATGCCGCGCCGGGAATGGTTCGACTCGACGGCCGGCCGATTCGTGAGTTTACTCTCGCCTCGCTGCGGCAAGATGTCGGCTTCGTGCCCCAGGAAACCTTTCTTTTCAGCGAGCGCATCCGGGAAAACATTGCGTTGGGCGTGGAATCGGCCACCGACGAGGAGATTCACGCCGCCGCCGAAGCCGCCAACATCGCCCACGATATCGAGGGCTTTCCCGAGCAATATCAAACCATGGTGGGGGAGCGCGGAATTACCTTATCGGGAGGGCAAAAGCAGCGCACTGCGATCGCGCGCGCGCTGATTCGCAATCCGCGCATCCTTATTCTGGACGACGCTCTCTCCAGCGTCGATACCCACACCGAAGACAAAATCCTAAATCATCTGCGCGAGGTGATGCGGGGCCGCACGACCATTTTTATTTCTCACCGAGTCTCGACCGTACGCCAGGCCGATCGCATCGCCGTTCTGCATGAGGGCCGCATTGTGGAACTGGGCACGCACGACCAACTGCTGGCCTTGAACGGCTACTACAGCGACCTGTATAACAAGCAATTGCTGGAAGAAGAGCTGGCCGAGGTTTGACGAGGCTAGGTCACTATTTTTCGGTGCGGTTTGCGGCGCCGCTGAAGCCGCGTCCTTTCCGAGCAGATTTCGACCTGCGCTTTCAATGCGAAGAATCGACGCTCCAGAAATTCTCGACTCTGACGCCTGCTCTCGCGCCGACGTTGCCACCTCCATGAAAGATATTGGCCGGGTCAACCGCTGGTTTGGCGGGGTCGCGACCACGCAAAAGATGGCGGAACGAGTGGCGCAGGCAGCGGGAGTGAAGCACCTCACGCTGCTCGAGGTGGCGGCTGGCTCGGGAGAGGTTCCCGAGCTTGTCCAGCGAAGGTTGGCTTCACGCGGAATCAATCTTGAGGTAACGCTGCTGGATCGGGCGCAGTCGCACCTGCCTGCGCAAAACCCGGGCTTGGTGGGCGATGCGCTGGCGCTTCCGTTCGCGGATGGGGCTTTCGATTTGGTGAGCTGCGTTTTGTTCGCGCATCACCTGCCGCCGGAGCAGTTGGGACTGTTCATGCGCGAAGGCCTGCGGGTAAGCCGACTGGCGCTGCTCATCAATGACCTGGTGCGGGACCCTGTGCATCTGGCTCTGGCGTTTGCCGGATATCCACTCATGCGGAGCCGGGTGGCCTGGCACGATGGGCTGACCTCCGTGCGCCGGGCTTATGTAGAGCATGAAATTCGCGGTCTGGTGAAGACTGCTTTCCCCGACGGTACGCCGCGGGTGGAAATCGCACGCAATTATCTTTTCCGCATGGGCGTGATTCTGTGGAAGAAGGATTCGCGGCTACGGGAGTGGCACAATCCTTACGGGCATTGAGAGTGAGGTTGCTATTGGCGCGGTGGGCGAGAACGCCCACCGGACTGCCGGCGGGACGGCGGCGCTACTGTGGGGTACTACCTTACTACCAGCACTTCCCGAATGTTGTCGCGGGCTAGAAAGAACTTGATGGAGGCGAAGTCGCGGAAGAGAGTTTCGATGTGGCGATTGTTGAAGACGCGCTGCAATTGAAAGGAATCGCTGACTCCGCGGCGCAATTCGCGACGCAATTCGATTCTCTGCATCTCCAAAATGTCGGGGCCCACGATGTGGAAGCGGTGACAGGGCGAGTCCGGCCCGGCGTCGCGGGTGTGAAAGAAAGCCAGCAGCATGCCACCCGGCTTCAGCACCGACCAAAGGCGTCCCACGACCGGCTTCACCAGGCTTTCGTCCAAGTAGTCCGGCAGATTCCAGCACAAGACCACATCGAAATGAGCTGCGGGATAAACCAGGTTGTCGGCCAGAAATTTTCGGCTGTCTAATATTGGATTGCCCTGCTCGTCTTTCGTGGGCAACTCGGGATCGGTGGATGCGGTAAGCAGATCCTCGCTGTAGATGCGATGGCCGCTTTCGGTGAAGTGGCGAATGTTGGTGGGCGAGGTCGACCCGAGATCGAGAATGCAAAGCGCTTCGGCCGATTCCCAGGTGCGAGACAGCTCTCCCAAACCGCTGGAGCGGCGGGTCAACTTCTGCGAGCCCTGCGCCGGAAGCGTTTCTGGTCCAGTCGAACCGCGAAAAAGTTTCATGAAAGTCTGTGACACAGAAGACATCCTGACTACGTACTCCCGCCCGGCAAGAACTCATTTATCGGTGCGATGAATGTCAACCTTGCCTTTCAAATAGGCGCCTTCTTCGATGGAAATGCGCTGGGTGGCGATGTCCCCGGTGACCACCGCGGACTTACGCAATTCGACGCGATCGCTGGCCTGGATGTTGCCTTCGAGCTTGCCTTGAATCACCACGCCCTTGGCATCCACGCTGGCCTTGACCTGCCCGTTCGGCCCCACAGTCAAGCTGTTGCCCTTGAGAGCGATGCTGCCCTCGACCTGGCCATCCAGATAAAGATCTTCGCTGCCGGAAAGTTCACCTTTGATGAATACGGATTTGCCGATCTGTGCCAGTCCGCTGGCGGGTGCGCTCATGCGACGCTCCTTTTGGTGCCGGGTGCCCGCGCAGACGTACTGACGAGCCAGATTCTGCCGCAAACAACCCCAGTCACTCTCTGTATCGACTATACGCAAGGCACGGAGCACACGGCAAGCAGTGTTCCCGCCGCGTACCTACCGAGTTCACTGTAGTGAGCGTCGCTAGCCCGATTGCTAGACTAAACTGGGAGGAAGGGGTCGTGGGAATGACGAGTCTTGAAGCCGCGGGGAAGCTCGGTCAGGCAAGGAGAGTTGTTTGGGTCGCCGGCGCTGCTGCGCTTCTGACGCTCATTCCAGGAACAAGGTGTCTTGCCGCAGCTTCGCGTTCCACTTCGGACTCGGAGTCTCCCCTCGCGATCGTGCGCGCAGCGGTGGCCCATGAAGTGGCCGCCGCCCACGATGATTCTATCAAGCACCTCTTCCGCGCGCGCAAACAGACGGCACAAGGTTCGCAGACTCGGCTGTACGTCGAAACGCAGCAGGCCATGGCGGGAATGACAATTGCTTACGACGACCACCCGCTTACCCCGGAGCAGGTGCACGGTGAAGAGAATCGTCTGGCCGGTCTGGCGAGCAGTCCGGAACAACTTCGACGCAAACACGCGCAGGAAGTGGAAACTGCGGATCGCACGTTGCGCATTTTGAAAGCCTTCCCCAATGCGTTTTTTTATGAGCGAGATGGAACGGTGATGGGCACGGCGGAAGAGGGCAGGCCCGGGGTGGAAATGGTGCGACTGAAGTTTTTTCCGAATCCCGGTTACCGGCCTCCCTCGCATGTGGAAGAGGTGCTGGTGGGTATGGCCGGAGTGCTGGCAATCGATCCCGGAGAGTGCCGCATCGCAAGAATCGATGGCACGCTGTTCAAAGAGGTCAGCTTTGGGTGGGGAATTCTAGGGCACCTCGACAAGGGGGGACATTTTCTTGTCGTGCAGCGCGATGTCGGGGACGATTCCTGGGAGATCTCGCGCATGGCGCTCGCCTTCACGGGCAAGATTCTGCTGTTCAAGACTCTCGCCATAAAATCCGAGGAAGTGTTCAGCGACTTCCGGCGAGTTCCGGCAGGGACAACTTTTGCGCAAGGAATTGAGATGCTGAAAGCGCGGGAGGCCAGCCTGGCGCAGAATCGCTCGGAAGCTGTGAATGCAAAGAGTGGAGCGCATTAAGCATCCGTAGCGCCGGCGCACCGCCGACTGTCAAGAGGGCGTCTCGCCCTCGTGCTTTCACGCTCCGGGGCGCAGCGTTTCCGTTCGCACCGTCAGTTTCTCGATCAGATCTTCCCTGATTTTATAGCCTGTCCCTGGCCTGTCGCTGATGGCGATCATTCCTTTCGGGGAAACTTGCACCTCGGGATCGATGATGTCTTCTTTCCAGTAGCGTTTGGAGGCGGAGACGTCGCCGGGCAAGCTGAAATTGTGCAGCGTGGAAAGAGCGATGTTGTGGGCGCGGCCAATCCCGGATTCGAGCATGCCGCCGCACCACACCGGAATTTTCTGCGCCTGGCAGATGTCGTGGATTTTGATCGCCTCAGTGAAGCCGCCGACTCGCCCCACTTTAACGTTGACGATGCGACAGGCGCCGGTTTCTAAAGCGATGGCCGCGGTGCGCGCGCTGACGATGGACTCGTCGAGACAGATCGCCGTGCGCAATTCTTTCTGCAGGCGTGCGTGATAAAAAATGTCGTCGTCCCAGAGAGGCTGCTCGAGCATCAGCAGATTGAACTGATCGAAATCTCGCAGGTGCTCGACTTGATCGAGGGTATAAGCGGAATTGGCGTCGCAGCTGAGCGTGATGTCGGCCCAGCGGGAGCGAATTTTTTCCAGCACATTCACGTCCCAGCCGGGCTTCACCTTTACCTTGATGCGGCGATAACCGGCGGCCAATTCGATCTGGATTTTTTCAAGCAGTTGGTCGATGGAATCCTGAATGCCGATGGAAACTCCGCAGGGGATTTCCGTTCGAGCGCCGCCTAGAAGCTTCCCTAGAGGCTGACGTTTTTGCTTGGCCTCGGCGTCCCATAGAGCGTTTTCGAGCGCGGCCTTGGCCATGCGATGGCCGCGCACTCTCGAGAACAGAGCCACGCAGTCGCGCGCCGCATCGAGTTGTCGGCCCAGCACCGCGGGAGCGAGATAATGCTTGAGGGTCGGCCACGTGCTCTCGATCCACTCGCTGCTGTAGTAGGGATCTTCGCCGGCCACGCATTCGCTCCAGCCTTCGACCCCTTCGCAATGGGCCGTAAGCAAGAGGATGCGGCGGCTGTAAGTGCGCCCGAAACTCGTCTCAAAGAAATGGACGAGCGGCATGTGAATCTCGCGCAGCGTGATGGCTTCGATTTTCATAAATAGCGGGCTTCGGGCGTCGGCTCTCGGGCTTCGGCCATTCCGAGTTGGACGTCGGCCTGCGGCCTAACGATTGGCTTGGAAACGACGCCTCAGTGCGATTTTTACAACCACGGACCGACGAAGGGCAACGCACTGACCCGAAGCCCGAAGCCTGATCGTTACTCCCGTGATGCGTACGACCATTGCTCGTTCCACGTGCCCAGCAAGAACTTGCCGTTGCCCGTGGAGTCTCGCTCGTAACCGAGCAAGGAGAGGCCGTTGTCAAAGGCTCGAAGAAATTGTTCGCGGTTTCTTTCCTGCACTTGTTGGGCTTGGCCGCGCGTTTCCGCCGCGGCCTTCCACTGGTAAATCTGCGCTGGAACCTCGATCGCGGCCTGTTCCTTGAAGGGCAGATTTCTGCCCGTAGCCAGCAAGATTTCAACCCGCTGCGATCGCAACCACCACTCGGCGATGAGGCGATCGCTGGGCAGGCCTCCCTGCAAAGGCGAAGACGTGAAGCCGTACTGATTAATATTGTAGCGGCGGCAGATTGCTCCCAGCTTTTCAATATTCAGGTAAGCGTTCTTGATCTCGAGCGGATCGAAGGTCCATTCGATCAGCCCGATGCCGCGCGCCAGGGCGTCTTCGCGCTGTAGCAGCTTGAGCCGGCGGCCTAGGCCGCTGTTGCGGTAGTCGTTGCGCACCGCCAGCATATGCGAGTGCAGATAAATATGCCCCGAACGAGTACCCGGCACCGAAAGAGCGAAGCCCACCATTTCGTTGCCAGCGAAGGCGCCCATTACCTGGCCACCCACTTTTTCGGCTACGACAAACATTCGCAGCGGAACCAATTCGGCATCGTTGAAGTTCCAGATTTCCTTTTGCAGGGCAACACAGGCACGCAGTTCGTCGAGCCCTTTGCAGTGGCGCACGATAATCTCGCCCGGGGCTGCTTGCGCGTTCAACCCAGCTTCTCCTGCTGTTTGGCTTGCTGCCAGAGGGACTCAAGTTCATCCATCGAAGTTCGCTCGGGAGTTGCTCCACGCTCGCGTAGGCGCTCTTCCATCCACATAAAGCGGCGGCGGAACTTACGATTGGTTCGGCGCAAGGCCGACTCGGAGTCCAATTCTAAATAGCGTGCGATGTTGACCAGCACAAAGAAAAGATCGCCCACTTCGTCCTCAAGGCGTTGCCGCAAATCTTCGGGGATGCTCTGACGTCCGGAACCAGCGATCCCGCGCCCTTCGGGCCTAGGGCCGGGAGCGGGAAATTCCCGCAACTGCTGGCGGAGTTCGACGCTCTCTTCGGCGAGCTTGCTGAACAAGGCTTCCATATCCGGCCAGTCGAAGCCCACCTGTGCCGCGCGCGAACTTAGCTTGTGAGCTTCGAGCAGGGACGGCATGGATGAAGAAATACCGGCAAGAATCGACGGCGTAGAGGTGGGTTTATTCGCGCTGTCGCAGGCGGATTCTTGTGTGCGCTTTTTTCGCTCTTCCACTTTCAGAGCCTCCCAGTTGCGCTTGACCTCGGCTGATGTATCGGCTTTGGTATCGCCAAAGACATGGGGGTGACGGTCCACCAATTTTCGCGACAGGCGGTCGAGAACGTCGTCAATCGAGAAAGTTCCCTGCTCTTTCGCCATCTCGGAATAGAAAAGAACTTGCAGCAGCAGATCGCCGAGTTCGCCGGGAAGCTCGTCCCATTCTCGATTGTCGATGGCTTCGAGCACTTCATACGTTTCTTCGAGGGTGTAGGGCTTGATGGAATCGAAGGTCTGCTCCCGATCCCAAGGGCAGCCTCCGGGAGCGCGCAACCGTTCCATGATGGCGACGGCGCGTTCGAAACGTTCGCCGGTGGTGGACATTGGCAACCACTCTAAATGAGCCGCCGCGACGGGGGCAATGTGCCGGCCTCGCGTAGAGAGGCACTTTGCTCCGTGGGGATAACTCACTTCTTCGGGGTGCTGAATCTTTATGCTGCGCAATCAACCGTGGCGCGAAAGCCGGCATCGAACTTTCGCGGTTCTCCGCTCGACATTGGAAGTTAAATCTTTTCATCGAAATTCAGAGGAGAAAAATTATGGCAAGTAATCTTGCAGGAAAAAAGATCGCGATTCTGACCACGGACGGCTTTGAACGAGCGGAACTGGAGAAGCCGAGGAAGGCGCTGGAAGAGGCGGGCGCGACCACGCAGGTCGTGTCTCCGGGCGACAAGAAGAAAATCAAGGCTTGGGAGGTTAAAAACTGGGGCAAGGAGGTCGAGATCGACGTTCCGCTGAAGTCGGCGAACGCGGAAGAATACGACGCGCTTCTGCTGCCTGGGGGAGTTATGAATCCGGATCACTTACGCATGGATCCGGAGGCGGTGAGCTTCGTGAAGAAATTCTTCGAACAAGGCAAACCGGTCGCGGCCATCTGCCACGGCCCGTGGATGCTGGTCGAAGCCGGCGAGGTGCGCGGGCGCACCGTGACTTCATGGCCGTCTTTGAAGACTGACATTCAGAATGCGGGCGGAACCTGGGTGGACGAGGAAGTGATTTTGAGCAATGGAGTGTTGACCAGCCGCAAGCCCGATGACATTTCCGCGTTTAATCGCGAGATGATCGAGTTGTTTTCCAAGAGCGCGTCTTCTGCCAGGAAGACTTCACAGAAGGCCGCCTGAAGCGATTTATAAAAACAAAATGCCGGCCCGGCACTTCACCCCGGGCCGTCGTATCTTAGACTTTGGTTTGGCCGTTCGGCTCTGAGGGGCGACTCTTTGGCGATTCTCTTCGCAGTACCAACGTTATCTTCCCGGTCAAAGAGCTGCTTGGCACACTAGGATGATGATAGCATCGGGAAGATTTGTGACTGCGCGAAGTGGCACCTAGAACCAAGTGCCTAGTACTTGGTGCCCGGCGAGCACCGGCGCTACTTATTTTCTGGCGACTGAGTGCGCCGGGTACTGTTTTACGACCGATCAATATGGCCTTCGCGGTAAATCCTCGATCCTCGATCGAAGACCAGCACTTTCAAGTGGTGGTGATCGGCGGGGGCATCAATGGCGTGGCTCTGGCGCGGGAGTGCGCGCGCGCCGGCAAGCGTACCCTGCTAGTGGAGCAGAACGATTTCGCTTCGGGAGTGACCAGCCGTTCCACGCGCATCATTCACGGCGGGCTGCGCTATCTGGAGTACGGCGAGATTGGGCTGGTGCGGGAATCGTTGCACGAACGCGACGTCTTGCTGCGGGAACAATCTCACTTGGTTCATCCCACGGATTTCATCGTTCTGCTGAACGAGAACAGCCGGCGCAGCGCGCTGAAGGTACGAATTGGATTGTGGCTCTACCGGCGGCTGGCGGGAAGGCGGCCGAGCGTGCACGCGGCGGCTCTGGAATCGAAGCGGCTGGAGCGCGTGCTCGATGCTGGCCATCGCTGGTCGCTGCTGAATTACGAAGATGCCCAGTGCGAATTTCCGGAGCGACTGGTGGCGGAGTGGTTGCTGGAAGCAGTAGAGGCTGGGGCGGTCGTCCGCAACCATACGGAGCTCTTGGCGGTCGATGTGGCTCACGGCCGGGTGCGCGGAGCGCTGCTGCGCGACCACCTTACCGGGCGCGACTTTCGCGTGGATGCTGCCTGGGTGATCAACTGCAGCGGACCGTGGGCGGATCGCGTGTGCCAGCGGTCGTCGATACGCATGGCGAAGCCGATGTTGGGAGGGGTGCGGGGCTCGCACATCATTTTTCCGCGCTTTCCTGGCTCGCCGAGCGCGGCACTCTATACCGAAGCCGGCGATGGGCGACCGTTTTTTGTGCTGCCGTGGAACGACCAAGTCATGGTGGGGACCACTGAGGTTGGCGATACTGGCGACCCCGGCAAAGCCGTTCCTTCCGCCGACGAAGTTGCCTACCTGTTGAAGGCCGTGGCGCAATTATTTCCCAAGGCGAAGCTCTCGGCGGAGGGCATCAAATATGCTTTCGCAGGCGTGCGGCCCTTGCCTTACGCGCCTGCCGACCGGCCCCATGCGGTGACGCGCAGGCACATTTTACACGATCACGCCGACGATGGCGCGGCGCGCATGATCTCGGTAATCGGTGGCAAATTGACGACCGCGGCCTCGCTGGCGCGAGAATGTGCGCGGAAGATCGGATTGCGCGCGGCCGAATCGACAATCACTGCCGTCGCTCCCGAGGGTGCGGTCGATCCTTTGCTGGACGAGGCCGTACTTGAAATTGCCCGGATGGGAGCGGTGAGCGAAGAATCGGCGCGCGGCATGCTGGAGTGGCATGGCAAGCGTGCCGGCGAGATTGCTCGTATGGCTCTGTCCAGCGCGGAACTGCGAGCGCCGATCTGCCCGCACACTTCGCACATTATTGCCGAGTCGGTTGAGGCCTACCGGCGAGAGTACGCGGTGAGCATGGCGGACGTGCTGCTGCGGCGCGTGCCGGTCGCGCTGGGAGCGTGCTGGTCGGAGTCTTGCAGCCGCGAAGCCGCTCTGCGCATGGGCGCGGTTCTGGGTTGGAATGAACGCACGATGGGAGCCAACCTGGAAGCTTTTGAAATCGAGCGCTGCGCGTTTCTGCAGCCGGTTGGCCGGAATGCGGCTGTGCTTGAAGCCGCCGCCGATTAGGGCTGGATCGTGGTCAGCGGTTTGGGGGCAGAGCGCGAACCAGGCGCTCGGGGTGGTCGGAGATGATGCCGTCGACTCCCCACTCGGCAAAGCGCAGCATGTGGGCTGGAGAATTCACGGTCCACACTAATATTTTTCCGCCTGTGGCCTTGATTTCTGCGACCCGCTTCGGCGCCAGAAGGCTGTAATGCGGAATCACATATTCGACCGCTAGCTCAACCCAGCGGCGGAGTTGAGCGCGCGTCTCACAGATTAGCCCCAGCGGCAGCTTCGAAGTTTTGTTATGAATGGTCTGCAAGACATCAGGCAGGAAGGATGAGACCACGAAGCCGCGGGCCGGCGGATATTTCTGAATGAGGTCGATGGTGAGCGCCTCGAGGCCGGGGACTTTCAATTCGATGTCAAGGAAAGCTTTCTTGCGATAGCGAGCTAGAACCGCGGCCAGAAGCGGCAACTCCAAGGATTGCGCTGAGCAGCGGGCGATTTCCAGGCGGCGGGTTTTCGCGTCGTGACAGATAAAGGCTTGCCCGTCCGCGCTGAGACGGACATCGAATTCAAAGCCATCGCAACCTTCGGCTATGGCCAGATCGAACGCCGGTAACGTGTTCTCTCGAACGCCCACCACAGCGCGCGCGCCGCGGTGGCCGAGAAGCAGCGGATGATTTCGCAATAAGCTCGAGTTTAGCGGGTGCCCGGGCATTCGAGCGGGAGTCAATCGAGATCAAAATCGCGGATGGGCTTGCCGGTGTCGGGAGACTCTTTGGCCTTCTTCACCGCCTCTTGAAATTTCTTATCCAGCAGTTCGGAGGCGTGCTTCTGGGCTTCGACCGACTGGCGGAAGATCGACTCGCGACGAATGTCCTGCTCTTTCATGGCACGGGCCGCGTCCTCCATGTCGTTAAACATTCGGGGCTTCACGGCGGGGGTGTGCGCGATGACCGCGGTGGTCGCAATATCGATTTTCAGCAGCGCGCCGCAGCACGGACACGCGACTTCGAAGTTGGGGGGAGTCTTCGCCATTTTGCGCATCATACCGCAAAGCGGCGGTAAAGTGGGATCGAGAGCTTCTTCGCACGAGGGCCAGAATTAACGCTGCAGCCTGATGGGGAAGATGTGAAATATGTTCAACAGTTCGGTGGCTAGTAGGAAGATGGAGAGCAGAACCACCAGCACCGCCATCAATTCGCCGAAGGTAAGGCCGCGGCGGTTGGGTTCGAAGCGCCGCGCAGCCAGGCTTAGGATGTTCAGCGTAGCGAAGCCGAAGACCACCGCCCAGAGAATATTGTAAACATTGCCGCGGCGGCTCGAGTAGCGCTGCAGCACGACCAGGCTGGCAACGATTACGGATTGCGCGTGCCCGGGCGTGAGAATCGAAAGCGCTGCGCGCGTGGTGCGCGCGAGTTCCGAAATCAGGATGCGGGTTGAAGAGAGGGCCATAGCTTGCGTGGCAAAATCGCGCCTCATGCGCCGAGCAGGCGTTCTGTCCGGCCTAAGGGATATTACATTTTTTTCAAGCGGCGGTCACGGATCAGAAGTAACCTGGGGGCGGCGTTACCGCGTTGCTCGCGACAGGCTCTCGCTCGCGGACCGCTCGACTCAGGTCGCTTTCGGTAAGATGAACGCATGGCCGAACGGCGCTTCATTTTTTTCGATGTCGGCAATACGCTTCTTTTTCCAAACCGTAAGAAAATGCTCTCCCCGATTGCGAATGCCCAACATCCTTCTCTTGAACAATGGCGGGCTCTGGAGCGCTTAACTAAAAAAGAGTTCGACCAAAGCGTGCAGAGCGGGCGGGTGGACCACGGCTTCTGGTGGATGTTTCACCGCCACTTGCTCGATGGCATTGCTTCGGATGCACGGCATGGCGACGGCGTGGGAAACGACGGAGTCCGGCAAGCGCTGCTGCAGGAGTTGGTCGCGAACACGCAGAACTCGGCGAACTGGGACCAGATTTTGCCGGGTACGCGGGGTTCGCTCGACCGCATCGCCGCGAAGTTTCGTATTGCCGTGATCTCTAACGCCGACGGCAGGATTGAGCAAGTGTTGGCGCGCTGCGGTATTGCCGATTGCTTCGAGAGCATCACGGACTCCGGAATCGTGGGCGTGGAAAAACCGCGCCAGGAGATCTTTGCGGCGGCTCTTGAATCCATGAACACGCGTGCGGACGAGAGTCTGTATGTGGGCGACGTTTATTCCGTGGACTACTTGGGAGCTCGCAATGCCGGCATGGAGGCGGTGTTGCTGGATGCCGCTGGGGCTTATCGTGATCGCGAAGTGGCCCGGGTGGAGTCGCTGGAGCAGCTCGAAATCTGGCTGCGGTGAAAATGGCAGATAAGTTTTACAACTCCAGAATCTGATGGTCGTGACAATCGGTGCGGAGGTTGTCGTGAATGGCCTGCAGCAATTCCATTCCGTGGCGGGCCAGGAAATATATTCCGGCCACGCCTCGCTCTTGCAGGGCGCGCGCGGGATAGAGCGAGTTACTGAGCCACTCGGCGTGACGGCCGACCACTTCGCTGCGGCGCAACTCGGCGGCCAGGGCACGTTCGCGCAGGCGATCCAACTGATAACGAACTTTCGAAGCTCCCGTCTGGCTGGCCTCGACCAGGGTAGTGTCGAGTTGAGCCAGCGCTTCCTGCAGAGCCGTAAACGACTCATCCACGGATTGATTGGCGCGATCAAAGGCGGCCTGCAAGCCGGCAGGCAGAGCGCCTGCGGCGAGCGCGTTGCGCAGCGCCTCGGGCCCCTGAAATGCATCGAGCACCCTAAGGCCGTAGTGCTCCAGCTTGTGCTGGACTTTGGTCTCGACCAAAGTTGCGGAAAAACGCGGGAGGATTGGAGTTACGCGCCCGGATAAGATCCTGTAGACCGCGCCCGCCTGCGCGAAGTAAGCGGCTTCCGCGGCGCCACCAGCGTAGGCAAGCGTGGGCAAAAGATAATCTTGCACCACCGGTCGCAACAACACGTTCGGACTGAAATTTTCGGGAGTTGCAGAGATGCGATCCAGCAACTGCGAGGGCGAAAGCTTCTCGGCTCCGGCTTCGCTGCCGATCACAAATTCTTCGTCGCCCGGCGAATTTTCGCGGCGGTGAATTGCGGTGCGGGCGCCGTTGTGCAGAGCAAAAAGCAACACCGACGAAGCCGTGACTTTTACCTGCTGCTCGTAGCCTGCGTTTTCAAGATCCCGCCCACGATTGAGCAGGGCTGAATCCAACTCTGCCGCGCGTTCGATGGCGGCGCGATAAAGAGGAGCCGCGAGCTGGTGCAGTTCGGGATCGGCAGCATCGAGCAGAATGACCCCCCATTCTCCGAAGAGCCGTGCATAAAAGCGCGCGAAAGCCGAGCCCATCGTCTCTCCGGGGCGATACGATTCGCGCAAACTCCGAACCGCCTCGGAATCTCCGAGCAGAGCGGAGACTTCCTCGACGAGCGGCAAAATATCGTCGCCTAAGCGGACATCGCTGACCGGCGCGCCCGGCAGGGCGTGGCTGGAAGTGGTGAGCGTGCGGAGAACGCCATCGGATGCGGGAATCGAAATGTGATTCACTTCCGCCAAGTCGTGGTCGGAGGTGGCCAGCCAAAAGACCGGAACCGCATCGACACCCGCGGCTGACGCCTCCTCCGCCAGCTTTACCGCCGTCAGCGCCTTGTAGAGCGAAAATGCGGGACCGCCGAAAAGTCCGACTTGCTGGCCGGTGACCACAGCGACTGCGCCATGACGCAGGCGGTCGAGATTGGTAAGAGTTTGCGGCGAGGCGTCCCAGGATTTGTTTTGCCTTTCCAGAATTGCGCTGACCCGCTCGCGTCGAAAGGGGTCATATTGCACTGCCTCGGATTCCGCTTTCAACCATTCGCTGCAGTGCGGAGAGTGCGGGTAGAAAGGCTGAACTCTAGGAGAGTATGAGAGGAAGTCCGTGAAAAGCTTCGAGGTATGCGGGATTTGAGTGAAGGGCAAACAATGCGCTTTCACGGTCGGCCCTCCTGACGTCGCCGGTATGTTAGTTGGACGGGTAGATTCATCGCCGGTCAACGTGCGCCTTGAGGTGAGCTGTTAAGCGAATCTCGTTTCCGCGGGACGATCATTCAGATGCCCGCCGAGAGCCCGACGATGCAGGATTTTGCAGCTCGCTGAAACGTTTACGAGGCGCGTTTTATAGCCCACATCTGTATGGCGCCACATACACGGGAGGGTTGTTGAATCTTTGCGAAAACGGTTGCGGAACGATCTTCAGCTTCTGGCCCATCTCGGGGGCTGGAGCTATCAGACGATTGTATTCGTTTACGGGCACATTTGACGGGCAAACCCCGAGTGCGCCATCGATACCCGATGGCACGGAAAGCTTGTATGTCGCCACCCAGGGATACCGATTGTACGATTTTGCGCCCGAGGGAATATGGTTTCAGCTCTCGCCCACCCGCGGCGGAGGGTGGAAAGGAACCACCATCGCCGACTTTCCCACCTCCAAGGATGGGTACGATCCCACGCCGCCTTTGCTTTTTGACCCGACCGACGAGACCATCTCTTATGGAACAACGCTGGCCGGCGGGGCTGGGGGATGGGGTACGGTGTTCGTTATGGACAACTCCGGCGGCTCAGGCTACAAGCCTGTGATCATCCACAACTTTCTGTTTCAGGGCGACGGAGGATTCCCTTATGGCGGGCTGGCCATGGATGCGGCACGCAATCTTTATGGCACCGCAGCCTATGGCGGCGCTTTGGATTGCCCGGAGGGCTGCGGGACAGTATTTAAACTGACGCCCGGCTCTGACATCAAGAATTGGAACTTCTCCACGCTGTACAGTTTCAAGAATGGGACTGACGGTGAAACTCCTCTGGGAGCTCCGGCAGTGGATGCCGCAGGCAATGTGTACGCCACGTCCTCCTACGGGGGCGTTTTATGCGGCTTTTATGGCTGCGGGGCGGTGATTGAAATCCCGGCGGGAGGAGGCAGCGCGAAGATCGTGCATGCATTCCAGGGCGGCGGAGACGGAGGCGCGCCCTTTTATTACTCGATCACGGTTGACGGTGCGGGCAACATTTATGGCGTCAACACGGCGGGAGTGGCGAATGGCACGGGAGTCGTGTACGAGCTTTCGCGCGCCTCCGGGGATACTTGGAAGGAAACGGTGCTTTACAACTTCCTTCCGACGGAGACCTGTACTGTGTTCACTCCCACCCTCGACGACTCCGGAAATGTCTACGGAACCACCAGGTTGGGCGGAACGAACAACCTGGGCACCGTCTTCGAGCTGTCGCTTGCGGGGAATACGTGGACGAATAAGGTGCTGTACAACTTCGCCAGTTCCGATGGCGGGTCTCCGGTCGGCGGGGTGGCTTTTGATTCGAAGGGAAACCTGTACGGTTTAACCAATTTGAAGGCTTATGAGCTTGCGCCCGTGAGTGGGGGCTGGCAGGAGACTTTACTGACGGCCTTTAACCCGTCGAGTTCGGGCACTCTCCAAGGGAACCTTGCGGTGGACTCGAGCGGCGATCTTCTTGGTACTACCTCGATTTATGGAGGAATTCCCGGGATTGCATTTGAGTTAGCGCCGTAGGCGAGAGATTCTGGAAAGTCGAGGGTGTGCAATAGTTTGCAACCTAACCTTGAAACAGGCGAGCAGCGCCCGTTTCGGGTTAGGTTGGGGAAATTTTCTCTGGCCGGCTCTTGATTTGGAGCTTCGGGTGGACTATGATTGCGGGATGTTCGAAACGGCAAGTTTTGAACTTATGGGGGAATCATCATCATGCAGTGGACAGCACCGGTTGTCGAAGAAGTTTGCCTGAATTGCGAAATCAATTCTTACGCCAGCGCGAAACTTTAACCGACCAGCCCTCCCTGTGTTTTTCTGATTATCAGGTCTGCGGGTGAGGTGTGTTTGGCGCGCCTTTGGCAGGGTGCGTGGACCAAGACGCCGCACTTACGGGCTTTTAGCGTCCTCTGAACGTCAGAGCACTTCCGTATCGCGATGGCCGCGCCAAGCTAACCTGCCTGCGCCGCAACCAAACCTTGATCGTCCCGCCCGATGTGAGGAATTATCTGGACGCCATGCGACACGGTGCGGACGAAGGCGTCGGCGAGAGCCACCGGGAAGCCCGAGGTCAGCAGATTAATATCGAGTTGCAGATCGCCTTGCGAGTACAGGCGGTAGGCCTCGAACGATCCGCGATGGCGATTGGACGAACTCACCAGATCGAGCGAAAGCGTCCAGAGCGCCAGACCTTCCAAAGACGTAACCGCAGCGGTTTTGCTTCCGGTCCCTGAAATCCTTGCTCCTGTGATCTTGCCCCAATGAAAAACAAGTTCCCCTCGCCGCGCCCCTGCGGATTCTGTTACTCCAAAGGGAACAGCTTCCCCGGGGAATAGTTTGAAGCGAACCGCAAAACCGTCGAAGTCGTTGGAAGCGAAAGCGGCTTCCAAGACTCGAAGGATCTGAGGATAATCTCGCGCCGCCTTAAGCTCCTGAGTCGCTCGGCGAATGGACAAGTTATTGATCACGATCTGCCGCTGATCGAAAGTGCGATGGGCCATGCGCGCCAGTTCGCCCAACTCGAGATATCCGAGGTGTTGAACTCCAATCCAGATGCCGGTTCCGAGCACGGCCAGAACCAGGCCAAGAGAACTTCCAGTGGGCCAGAGCAGAAACAAACTAAGCAGCGCGAAGACGGCAGAGACCCCGTAAAGCAGGATCACCACCTGGCGATGGGTGAGGCCATGCTGCAGAAGTTTGTGATGAATGTGCTCGCGATCGGCGGTGAACACGGGGCGTCCGCTGATCAGGCGCCGCAGGATGGAGAGGGCCGTCTCAAGAATCGGCAAGCCGAAGGAAACTACAGGAATCGCAACCGCGACGATGGTCGGAGCCTTCTGTGCGCCTTCGAGAGCGAGCGCGCTCAGCAGGAATCCGATGAAGAGGCTGCCCGAATCTCCCAGAAAGATGGTCGCGGGATTAAAGTTGAAGCGCAGAAATCCGAGGATCGCGCCCGCCAGGGCGATGGTCATCACCGTAACCAGCGAGTATCCGTTCAACAGCGCGACCACGAAGGCCACCAGCGTCGAAAACAAAGCGGAACCCGCGGCCAGACCGTCGAGGCCATCGATCAAGTTAAAGGCGTTGGTAATCGCCAGAACCCAGAGAATGGTAAACGGCAATCCTACGAACCAGGGCAGCGTATGCGTGCCGAATAACACCGGGATGTTAACGATGCGCAGACCACCGAGAAACAGCATGGTGGCGGCCAGCGATTGCACCGCGAATTTGAGGTAGGGTCCGACATCGTAGAGATCGTCATAGACACCCAGCAAAAACACAACGCACGCCGGGCCCAGGATTGTCAAAACGGTTTTGAGAGAAAATGCCGCTTGCAGGTGTGGAATATAGCTGGCAAACAGGGCGGCGGCCACCATGCTCAACGAAAACGAGATGAAAATCGCCACCCCACCGAAACGAGGCAGCGGCGTGGCGTGAAGGTGCCGCTCTTGCGAAGGAATTGCGACCCAGCCCCGGCGGGAAGCAAAGTCCCGCACCCAACGAGTAAGGACGAAGGCGAGAAGCAAAGACAGGAAAAAGATCGAAAAGAAAACTATGGTCAACTAGCCTTCCCCCCTGGTCGACAAAACCATGCGTTCCAGCGTGCGATGCGGTGTTTCAAAAGTATGGCATCAGCACCTTGCTGGTTGCTAGTGAGTGAAAAGGTTCCCGTCCATTCCTGTTTGGGTTTGATAGTTCTTGAAAATCTAGCAGTGGAAGAGTGCGGGTTCAATTGCCTTCGTCGAAAAATCTGTGGAAAACCCGTATCGGAAAGACTACCTCCGTCCAACTAGACTCAATGCCGAGCGAACCGCATGCTAAACTCCACAGTTGGTCAGCGAAGTTTGCGTCGTTGATTCGACACTCAACATTGATTTTTGATTTCGAGGCCCTCGATGGAGTTTGGCGGATTTACGGCTGGGAGTGCAAGCGCGCTCGCCTTGCTCGTGCTTTTCAGTCTGAACTTGCAAGCGGCTGCCCCGCAAAGCGCTTCAACCCAACCGGGAATGGACCTGCCGGAGGCAAAATCGCTGGGGCAAGCTGCGATTCCAAACGGTTCCCTGAAGAACGAACCGGCAAGAGCCAGCGACAATGGCGCGAGTGGTTCGAATACCGCGGCTGGTGAGAGTAGCTCTCCGTCGTTGCTGAAATTGGGACCGGGAGACTTGCTCGAAGTTGGGATTTACAACGTGCCCGAACTTAATACCAAGGCTAGAATCGGAAACTCCGGCGACGTTTATCTTCCGCTCATCGACTATGTGCATGTCGGCGGCCTCACGGTGGAAGAGGCGCAGGCTCTGATCGAGAAGCGGTTGGAGAGCGGAGGCTTTGTGCGCAGCCCGCACGTCACGATTTTTCTCGATGAGTCGCCATCACAGGGCGTGACTTTACTGGGAGAGGTGGTGAAGCCCGGCATCTATCCCGTGGTCGGCGACCGCCGGTTGTTCGATCTGCTCTCAGCCGCCGGTGGATTCACAGCCTCTGCGGGACGAAAAGTGAGTGTCATCCGGCAGCACAGCCGTAGCGCGCCTATCACGCTATCTCTTCCCAGAAATCTGGCTGACGATTTGCAGGATGACATCGAAATTCTTCCGGGAGACACCATCACAGTTCCGAGGGCGCCGATCATTTATGTGGTGGGAGATGTGGGGCGCCCCGCCGGGCTGCTGGTCGACAACGGAAGTTTGACCGTGCTGCAGGCGCTGGCGCTGGCGGGAGGAACGAACCACACCGCAAAACTGAGCGGCGTGCGAATCATCCGCAAAGGCCCGGGAGGGATGACCGAAACCCGGGTTCCGCTCAAGCGCATGCTGGAGGCGAAAGCTCCCGACGTAAACCTGCAGGCCGACGATATTCTTTTCGTACCGCTTAGCGGGTTGCGCGTGGCCGCAGCCCAGGCCGCGAACGCGGCTATCTCAGCGGGAGGCGGGCTGGCCGTGATCGCCGCACATCCCTAGAATTTCGAGCGGGACTTTTCTAAGCGGCAGCTTTGGCGGCGGGCGATTCCGGCGGACGTAATAATTTTTCCAGAACGCCTATGTATTTCTCCGCGGTGTGACGCCGGGAGCAGTTCCGCAGAATATATTCTCTTCCGTTGCGCCCAAGTTCTTTCCCCAGCTCCCGATTCGCCGCGAGTTGGAGAATCGCGTTGGCGAGAGCGGTGGAATTTTCCGGTTCGATGGCAAGGCCGGCGTGCGCTTGCTCGAGAATGCTGCGCGCTTGACCTTCCACCCCCAAAATCACCGGCCGGGCGCAGGACATGAACTCCAGCATCTTGGTGGGAATCACGGTCTTGAACAATTCGGTTTTCTTGAGGGGCACCAGACAAACGTCTGAGGCGCAGATGTAGGCGGGAATTTTATGGTGCGGCTGCTGATCGAGCATGCGAACATTGCCCAGGCTCCGTTCCCGCACCAGGCCTACGATGCGCTCTTTTTCTGCGCCTTCTCCCAGCAGCAGAAAAACGACCTCGGGATTTGAATCTCTCAACCGCGCGGCAGCCTCGAGCATCGTTTCCAGGCCGTGTGCCATACCCATGGTCCCGATGTAAGAGGCTACAAACTTTCCCGCTGTTCCCAATTCATTTTTCAAAGCAGATTCTGTGGTAGGAGTGAAGATCTGGGTTTCTACTCCATTCTCGATCACGGAAATTTTCTCCCGCGGCACGCGCCAGCGCTCAACCAGATAATCTTCAAAAGCGGGCGTGACGACGACGATCCGGTCGCAATGGCTGTAGAGCAAGCCCGCGATCTTCGCGAGCGCGCGCAGCAGTGCAGAATTCTCCCGACTCATGCCGACGGCAAGGAGAGACTCCGGCCAAATATCCCGGACTTCAAAAACAAAGGGCACGCGCTTGCAGCGGGCCAGCCACCAGCCCGAGAGTCCAACCAACAACTGCGGTGAAGTGGCAATCACGACATCAGGCTTAGGCACGAACAAACCCGTACTGGCCGCGGACGCGCAAAACGAACTGTAGTTCAAGATGCGCTCGTAGGCCTTACGATTGGGAAACGGAAGCAGCCAGGTGCGAACCACATTCACATCGTTGACTTTTTCGCGAGCCACTAGGCGGCGGAATTGATTTCGATATTCCCGCGGCACGATTCCGTTAGGATGATTGGGAAAGCCAGTCAGGATGGTTACATCGTGGCCCGCGCTCGCCCAGTGCTGCGACAGTTCGCCCGCTCGCGCCGCAGGAGCCCCCATCTCGGGCGGAAAATACTGCGAGACGTAAAGAATTTTCATGAGGCCTGGTGGAGGTCGGTGGCTCCGGGGCCACGATCGGAAAGACGCGACTCATCGATCCCGAACGCTTGGATGGCGACGGCCTGCCCCAAACAGCGGGACTCCTCCAGTGCAAACGTGGCCCGCATGGTGTTCACAACTTGGGCAAGCGGGATGGGCGCTCCGGAACCGCTTCGAATTGCCTCGAGAAAAGCGGCCCATTCACCGCGATGCCCCTTATCCTGACGCAGGAAGGAACGGGCTACGCTCCTGGCTCCTCCTCGGATCAGTTCGAGGCGGCGAAAATCTTCGAGCACCGCTACGCTGCCGCCTCCAAACACTTCGATGCGCTCTTTGGAGAAGGACTTATCTCCGCAGGCCAGGTAGCTGATCGTGCCCTGGGAACCATCCGCGAAACGCAACTGGCAGACCAGGTTGTCGTTGCTGTACTGGCCAGGATTCGGAAGGCTGCGAGTTTCAACCTCCGCGATCGCCGCGCCGGTGAGGAATTGCAGGAAGTCGACGAAGTGGCAGACCTCGCCAAGGATGCGTCCGCCTCCCTGCTGCGGATCGTTCAGCCAATGATCGGCGGGAAGGAAACCGGCATTGACCCGATAGTGGATTGCCAGCGGCTCGCCAACCTCTCGCAGAAAGCTTTTCAAGCGAATTGCGAATGGCGCGAATCGGCGATTGAAACCCACCATCAGTGCGGGAAGACCAGGCTGAAGATTGTTGGATCGCTCGTCCTTAGCCGGAATCGCATCGAAGGCGCTATGCGCGGCAAGAATCGCTGCGAGCTCGGTCTCATTCAGGCAGAGCGGCTTTTCGCAAAATACGTGTTTGCCGCAATGGAGAGCGCCAATCACCTGGCTGGCATGCAGGTTGTGGCGCGTAGTAATGATGACGGTGTTGACTTCGGGATGATCGAAAACTTCCCGTTCATCGGTGGTGCAGGAACGAAACTTGAATTTGCCGGCGGCATGGCGCGCGTGCGCACCATTGCCAGCGCAGGCCACTACAAGTTCCACGCCACCCACTTTCTGGATCGCGGGCAGCAACGTGCTGGTGGCGAAGTTCCCTGCCCCGAGTAGGCCAATCCGAATTGCATTGAGCTTGGCGACAATCGGTCCTTGATTCGATAAGTGCACGACTTGAGAGTCGTCTGCGCTCTCCGGGTATTCGATCAACACTCCCAAGAACGCTTCTTGAGTTTTTCCATTGATCAGTTCGTAGGCGGAGTGCGATTGCGCGACCGGGAAGCGATGGCTGGTAAGCGGGCGCAGATCGAGCTTGCGGTCCTCAAGAAGCTTCAGGAACGCTTCCATGTTTCGAGTTTCGGTCCAACGAACATAGCCGATGGGATAATCGATGCCCTTCTGCTCATAGGCCGCGTCGTAGCGTCCCGGGCCGTAGGATCGCGAAACACGAAAGTCGAGCTCCTTTTCGTAAAAAGACCGGCGCGGAATATCCATGGCCACGGTTCCGACGGCGACGACCACCGCGCGACTGCGCGCCACCGCTCCCGCAAGATTTACGGGATCGTTGCTGTCGGTCTGGGCCGCGATGATCACGGAATCGACCCCGTGCCCGGCAGAGTGCTGCCTGCACAAATCGTGGAAGCCTGAGGCCGAGGTGCTGACGGCATCCGCGCCCAGGCGGCGAGCCAGGTCTGCGCGCTCCGCGGAAAGGTCTGTGGCCAGCACCGTGCACCCTGCCGCCTTCAGAATCTGGACTGTGAGTTGACCGAGCAAGCCTAAACCGATGACGGCAACGATATCGCCCAACTTGGCCTCGGCGTTGCGAACGCCGTGCAGTGCGACCGCTCCGAGCGTGGTAAAGGCCGCTTCGTCGAAACTTACGCTCGCAGGAATTCGCGCCATGAGCAGGCGCGGAACGCAGGCAAACTCGGCGTGCACGGCATAACCGGCACCGGCGCACGATACGCGATCTCCGGGGTTGAGACCGGTGATGCCTTCGCCCAATGCAATCACGGTTCCGGCGCTGCTATAACCCATCACGCTAGGTTGATCTAGGCGGCTGCGCACCGCGGAGGCCGCTCGGACGAATCCGTCTCTCTTGATCTTGTTCACGACCTCGCGAACCAGATCGGGGCGCATTCTGGCTTTCTGCAGAAGACTCTTGCCGGCAAACTCGGATGCAGCCCGCTCGGTGCCGGCCGAAACCACGGACGCAGCGGTGCGGATTAGCGCACAGCCGCGCAGCAATTTTGGGACGGGCACATCCGCCACCGTGATTTCGGCGCTGCGAGCGTCCTGGAGAACTTGCTTCATATTTTTTTATCGGCGCGCTTTCTTGGAAGAAGGCTGGTATCGCTTGGGATGGGACCAATGCAGAGAGTAAATTTCAGATTCATGCGGCGATGGTTGCTGCCCTCGCAGAACAGCCAGTCTATGGTCTGTGGTTTCGACCCGGCATTGATCGTCGACGAGAATCACAGTGACGAACCGCACCGGCAAATGAGATCGCGTCTGGCAAACGAGGGAAACCGCTGGCTGCAGATCGCCATACGTCGGCGACTCCCAGCCCAGCAATTGCACATCGGGAGCGATGGTTCCGTGGTTCAAGGCTTGGTTCGTCCACGCCTGCTTGCCTGACCGTATCACAGCCGCGCAGCCCAAAGCGCTGGAAAAAACATTCCAGCGAATGCACGCCGGGCCCAAGGCAAACGCAACTTGAAATGGCGAAGCTGAGATTTCGTAAGGCAAATCTGCCGCCAGCCAGTGCAAGCGAAGATCGTGCTCGCCTTGGCCATCAATTTCATCCACAATCGCCCAGCCCGCGTTTCGCAGCCACCGAACCAGGCGGCGATGGACGACGCCCAATCGCCTGTAGCCATCGTGCTGGCCTTCAAAGCAATTCGCGCTGGCGCTTCCCGGCGAAGTCGAGAGATGGCCGCGGGCCTGCGCCCAATCGGCCCACAGGAAGCGGCCGGCTCGCCGCATCTGATCTTGCCCATCCACCATCACAGTATTGTGGACGCCGGTTCCAGCAAAAGCGTTATTCCAGGGCGCGGGGCCGTTGTAGAGATGAGTTCCGGGGTCGCGGGCGAGATTGAATCCCTTCCACCAGAAATCCACGTGCAACTGATCGGCTTGAAAGGGCCGCCGCGCGTACCGGCCGGCGCGAATCATCGCCCATGAATTCCAGTCGCCGAGGCGGAAGTATCCGGTGTCGACTTTGGGCTCGATCAGCTTCGACGGAGGCGATGCATCTTGATTTGAGAGCTTAGTTTCTGCAACCGCAGGTTTCACGCCCAACCACAGTGGAGCTTCATCCCAAGGCCCGGGCAGCAGCGCGGGAAGACGGAGAACGGCGGCGCCCATCTGCAGGAGCGGGCGGAAATCCCGGTAGTGGCCGAGCGTGAGGGGAAGAATCAGGCTGCCGTCGTCAGAGCCATGATTGGGCACCAATCCGCTCAAAGAATCTACCCACGGGCGCAGGAAATCCAACCCAGCTTGCGTGCGCTCGCGAATTACTTCCGGGAGCGGCGCGCCGTGAATTTGGGCGAGGCGCAGCGTCCACAACAGCAAGTGAAGAATCATGCGCTGGTAGTTGAAAGAATGCTGCAGCGAAACGCCTTCCGGCGTGATCTGGTCGAGAACCGCTTCGCGCAGCAGATGCTCGCCGAGATGGCGCCACACTTGCGCCTCGCGTAACTCCGGGTAGAGCGTACCGGCTGTCCACAAGCCGACGGCTTCGCTCGTCAAATGATTGCTGCGCTGGGAGCGCGCGTAGGAAAGGGTCTGCGCCGTCCGCCAGGCATGGGCCGCGATCATCGAAACCAGGCGGCCGACCCGCTCGCTGGTGGTTGCCTCCGATTGGATGAACCCATGCAAAGCGAAAGACAACGCCAGTATCCGCAGCGAACACTCCTGGCCGCAGATCCAAAGCGGTCCGGCCATGGGCGGACTTTGGCGCATCCAGTCCTCGATCGAAGTCCAGAAGGCTTGCGGGAATCTCTCATCGCCGGTGAGAGCGTAGGCCCGAAGCAGCGGGTATACGAATAAAAACCTGGAAGGCTCCAGAATGAATTTCAGGTCGCCGTATGCGGGCGAGGCAAAACGCATTTGAGTCCAGGGCTGCTCTGGGGAAACATGCTGGCCAGTGACCGGGTTTCGAAACCACAGCGGCGGAAATCCGCAATCGAAGCGCAGCTGGCCGAAGAAAGGCAATCTCCCGGCAATGATGTTTTCGGCTTGGGTGAGAACCAAGTTTTCGCCCTCGGTACCGATGAGCTTTCGGAGGTCCACTCCCCGTGCCCGCGCATCGCCGAAGAAGAATGGACGGCTGCCATCGCGGCGGGCAGTTCGAAGTTCTTCTGCGCTCACGCCTTGAGTTACGCGTTGCGGGCTCCATGCATCCCAGCCTTGCCCGGAGCGCATTCTCCACGACATCAGCCCGCTGCCACGCTGCAGCTCGTATTCCAGGCGCAGCATGCCGTCGCGCATACCCAGTGTCCGCCCAGCTTGCAACATCGTCCCAAGCTTGCTCATGGGCTTGTTCATGGGCCTACTCATGAGTTGCTCGAGTGAGTCGCCCCGTAAGAAGTCCGTCGGCTCGCGCTTGCAGCCACTCGTGCATCACAAAACATTGAGTGTCTACCTCTTGGTCCGGCTGGGGAGTCGGTGCGAGCAGCCCGCGATCGAGATCGGAAATCACATTTCCGATTTGCTCAACGCCAAAGGCGATGAGACGGTTCCGCAGTTCGGCCCGGGATCGGCATTGTTTCGCATCCGGAAATTCCAGGCGTCGCAAAATCGGACCGGTGTCGATTCCCTCGTCCATGGAATGGATGGTGACGCCGACTGGAACGTTGCTGAGAAGTGACCACTCCGGACTGCTCATGCCGCGAATCTCGGGCAGCAAGCCGAGGTGCAGGTTGAGCACTCCGAGGCGAGCGACGCTGAGCACGGCCTTGCGCAAAATATTCCCGCCGGTGAAAACGATCAGGTCGGGCGCCCACACTCGCAAGCGCGAAACCGATGCAGCCGCGTTCTGGTCGCGGCATACCGCAACTGGAAAGCGGTAGAACCTTGCCACTTCTTTCAGGTTGCGAAAGCGTTGCTCTCCGGCCTTGAGCCAGGGCTCGAGAAGCTTGTTTTGCATCCGCCCCGGCGCCGTGCCAGTTTGCGGGATTAATTTTGAGCGCGCGTAACGAAGCGCTTCCCTCGGCCCCCACTGGGCAAACTTGCGCAACAGAGTTGCGCGATTCAGGCTCGAAAGAGCAAGCCCTCCGACGGGAATGTAACCGACTTCGGCCAGCCGCACGGCCATGGCGCAACTGGTTTCGCTATAAACGCTCGAGGCCAGAATTACGATGCGCACGGCAAGACCTCGACTTCCTCTGCTGGCAACGATTGCTTCATGCGCTGTTCTAGTAGGAGATCGTCGGCCAAGAATTTGCTGCCCCAACTGATGAAGCGCAAGGGTTGATAGCGCCCCCAGATGGGATACGATCCGCTAACCCCGCCGATCATTCCTGCTGGCCCGCGCGATGGAATCAAGCCCTTCAGCATCTCGTTCATCTTGAGCGCCGCGTTGAGATAGCGAAGGTCGTTGGTCACTTCGAAGAGCCGAAGCCAGATGCAGGACATCTGCGCATTTCCGGTAAGACAGGTGAAGCGATGCCCCGCTTTGAAATCCGGCTCGTAGGCGCCCGGCAGGAATTTGTTGGCTTCAAATTTTCGCAATAAAACCCATGCCGACTTCGCCACCGCGTCAATGGCGTCGTTGCGGCGCAGGAGCACGCCGGTTTCAAGAGCACCCTGAAGAACGTATGCGATGAAGTGCAAGTAAGTGGGGTGGCCGCGAAGCTTGATGCCATCGATCCAGCCACTGGGGCGAAAGTGCGACAGGGCCCAATCCAGACTTTTCTCGGCCGCGTTCCGGTAGGGTCGTTCGCGCTGAGAATCCCAGGCGCGCGATGGTTCGCCGAGTTCAGCCAGCGCCCACGCCACCATGCTGTAATACGTGTGCGGCACGTGCTGATAGGCGCTGGGGCCGGACCAGCATCCATCGGCCTGTTGCACTGCGACCAGCCAGTCGCCGGCGCGCATGGCCGCGTTCCGGGCTTCGGGATTATTGGTCTCGCGATAGGCGCGAACGAGTCCCTGCAGTATCTGGCCGGTGTTGAATACGGAGGGTTGCGCTCTTTCGTCGGGACTGCCATGCAAGCCCGCGGGAAAGGCACCGGTTTGCATTTGTAGGGAAAGTAACCAGAGCATCGCACGTTCGGCAGACGCGCGAGCGACGGCGCCTTTATCGCCGCCGACGCCGGCAAAATCGTAGAGCGTGGGAACGATATAGCCGGTGACTTCCGGGTACGACTCCGAGTATCCGGTGAGCAGGCTGTAGTAGGCGGCGATGCCGCCATCGGGACGCTGCGCGTCCAGGATCCAGCGCAGCACGGAGTTCAAAACCTCTGCGCTCTCCCGCTGGGTGCTTGCGTAAGAGTAAAGATGGCGCTGCTCAAAGGTGAGGCGGAAGCTATCGCGCCCAAGCTTCCTGAGCAACGGGATGACGCGAGCGGGCGCGCGCAGCAAGCCGCCTATTTCGGTCGCGGCTTTGGCGATTTTCGAACTGGCTTTGTCTCTGGCCATGGGGAGAAAGGAAAAACGATTGAAGCTTCAGCTTTCGAACTCGGCGGAACACTTCACTCGACGAGTCAGGCGGAAGCCGCCTCTTCGCTCGGCCATGGAAATCTGTCGAATTCGTCCGCGCTCTGCTGCGCCCCGGCGTCGAGGAAAATTCGCATCCAATGCTCGAGCGTCAAGAACTGCCAAATCTGCATCGACCAGTCGGCGATTCCCTTCCGATGTTCTTCCACGTAACGGCGGATTACGTGTGGGCGAAATAAACCCCGCTCGCGAACATTGGTTTCGGAAAGCAGATCGTCGACCATCTCACGCAAATCATGGGCCAGCCAGTAGTCTACCGGAGCGGCGAAGCCGGCCTTCGGCTGCCGCAACACTTCTGCCGGCAGCACTCCTCGCATCGCCCGCCGAAGAATATGCTTGGTTCTCGGCTGGAGGGTCCCCTGCAATTTAAATTCCGGAGGAATATTCCACGCCGCAAACTCGGCCAGTTCGCGATCGAGAAACGGAACCCGCACCTCGACCGAAGACGCCATGCTCATCTTGTCGTTATAGTTCAGGTTGAGGCTCGCCATGAAAATCTTGCTATCGAGATAGAGCATTTGATTTACGAAATCGGCGGAGCGCACGGCATCGAAGCTGGAACGATGGTGCGCTGCGGGGTCGCAGCCGCTCAACTGATCCTGCACCTCGTCGGCGTACAAATTCATTTTTTGGCCGTCATCGAGATACGTGCAGTTGCGAATGAAACGCTCTTCGGGAGCGAGCGATGCGCTGCGCGCCATCTTCCTGGCCAAGCGCAAGAATCCCTTCAGGCGTGAGCCTCGAAGATTCGGCATGGAAATCAGGCCCGACTCGATGCGCGCACGCAACGCGGCGGGGATGCTCCGATACGCCTGCGCCCAGCGATGGGCAGCATGTTTGCGATAGCCGGCAAACAATTCGTCGCCGCCCACTCCTGAAAGCAACACGGTCGACTGCTTGCGGGCTTCGCGGCAAACCAGATACGCCGCAATGATGGCGGGGTCGGCGGTGGGTTCGTCCATGTGCCAGGTGAGGCGAGGCAGCAAATCGGCCACGTCCGGTTCCACCACGATTTGCTGATTCTCACAGCCTAAGTGTCGAGCCAGGCGAGCAGCCACGGCCGGATCGTCCAATGTGTTCTCGCCCACGCGATGCTTGTCCGGGAAAGTGATGGTATACGTCCGCACCGCTTGGTGGGTCGAACGGCGCATCATGGCGACGATCGTGGAGGAGTCTAAACCAGCGCTAAGAAATGCGCCGACGGGAACGTCGCTCACCATCTGCTGCCGGACCGAATGCTGAAAGCGCTCGCGAACCTCGTCGGCGAGGTCGGCCTCCGATCGCGAGTAGTGCGCATCGGCAGCCGGGAAGGTCAGGTCCCAGTATTGGCGAATCCTGAATTCCCCGTCGCGGAAGGTGGCGCAGTGTCCCGCGGGAAGTTTGTGAATCCCGCGAAACATGGTCTTCGGTTCTGGGACCCACAAGAAAGTCAGATATTGATGCAGCGATTCCAGATCGATTTCCGCCGCGATGCCGGGAACCTGCAGCAGCGCTTTTGCTTCGGAAGCGAACGCCAGCTTCGCGCCCTGTTGGGAGTAATAGAGAGGTTTTATTCCGAAGTGATCGCGGGCCAAAAACAATTCCGGGCGGCCCGAGCGCAGGTCGCAAATCGCGAAGGCAAACATGCCGTTGAGCTGATGAACGCACTCGGCCCCATGTTCTTCGTAAAGATGGATGACCACCTCGGTATCCGTGTTGGAAGTAAAGCGATGGCCTTTGCCCAGCAACGCGCGGCGAAGCTCGGCGAAGTTATAAATCTCTCCGTTGTAGGTGATCCAAACCGTGCGGTCTTCGTTGCTCATCGGCATGTGGCCGTCGGCCGAAAGATCGAGGATGGAAAGGCGACGGCTGCCAAGGCCTACGTAAGAACCGTCCGGAAATCGCCGCTCCCACAACCCGGAATCGTCCGGGCCACGGTGGGCCTGGACGTGCGCCATCCGCTCGATCACGTGCTTGTTTCCGCAATTGGCCAGGCCGGCAATTCCACACATGACGATTTCAGTTCCCCGTCAATCTTTCTTGCTCCGGATCGCGCTTCAGCTCATAAATCTTAGCTTTGGTGTGAAACATCTGAACCGCTTGAAATCCACAATAGATCAAGCCGGGCACACCATCCAGAAAGCCGAACCGGAAGAGATAACGATACACGAAGAGCAACAGCGGCGACCCCGGCACGGCAAAGAGTTTGCGCTTGAGCCAGCGCCTGCGCTGGGCCTGCGTTCCCCACAGCGAAGGCGGGAGATCGCGATCGCTTTCCTGCACCGGCTGCAGCAGCACACGCGACTCCCAATTGGAATATTCGTCGTGTTTCTGAATGTAGCGCGAGAGCGATTCCACGTTGTGATGAAGCAGCGGATTCCGCAGCCTCGCGATCGGCCCCTCGACCACGATGTGTTCGTGCACCTCCATATCGGCCATGGAAGCGTCCTGATTTTTCAGGCGGCATTCAAAGCGGCCTTTGCCCCGGCGGAATAGCGAGAGCTTCCATAACGCGACATCGCCGTGGCGAAGAACGCGGCCCAGAAACCAGGTGCGAAGTTGGATCGAATAGCCATCGATCACCGGGTTTTTGATCGCTGAACCAATTTCCTCCGCCAGTTGAGGCGTGAGCATCTCATCGGCATCCAGCAGCAAAATCCAATCGTGAGCCAGCGGCAACGTATCCATCGCCCATTGCCGCTTCTTGGGCCATCCGCCTTGGTAGCGAAACTGCACCACTCGCACGCCGTGGGAGCGAGCGATCTCGACTGTGTCGTCGGTGCTTTGGGAGTCGATCACGTAAACTTCGCCGACGCCTTTAAGAGCCTGCAGGCAGCGCGGAAGATTTTTCGTTTCGTTGCGCGCGGCAACAATCACGCTCACCGGGAGTGCGACGGTGGAGACGGTGCTGGCCGCTTCGCGAATTTCCCCAACCTTTTCCATGACAGCTTCTATTCGACCATCGATCAACTCGAAAGATGTAATTGGCACCAGCGCTGCAGCACGTACAAAGACCACGGACGCGACCAGGAAGTCCTGCCCTGAAGAAAATCTTCCCAGACGCCGAGCGCCGCGCTCTGGCTGATCACGCCGCCTAAAGCGCCATCGCAGATTTTGCGCAACGATTCTTCCATCACCGGGCGCATAGAATCTCGCAGCCAATGCTCGAAGGGCAGGGTGAAGCCTCGTTTTGCCCGGTGGACGATTTTCCCGGGAAGGTGGCTGCCAAGCGCCTTGACCAGCAAGGGTTTTGGCATATTCGCAGCCAGCTTCCATGCTCCCGGCAGCGCCAGGACTTTTTGCGCCAGTTGATGATCGATCAAGGGCACGCGCAGCTCGAGGCCGTGGGCCATGCTCATCGCGTCCGAATCCCGCAACAATGTGTTGAGCATATAACAGCGCGACTCGAGATATGAAACCCGGTTCACCGGATCGAGCGCCATTGCGCGTTTGAGATTTTCCGCTAAGGGTGCGGCTGCCCGCTCCCAGGTTGGTGCATGCTTGGCGATCTCGGGCAACAACTCATTCAGTTGTTCGGGCGTGAATAGCCAGCGCGAAAGAAAGTAAGGATGAAGAATTCCGTGGCCGTTTCGAGCCAGGGCTGCCAGCTTTCGATTCTGATCGGTCGAAGGAACGATCGATGCAAAAATGGCGGCCAACGGACTGCGGAGCGAACTGGGCAGTCGTCGCCACGTGTGGTTGAAGCGCTCCATGCGCGGTACGCTACGAAAGTTGCTGTAGCCGGCGAATACTTCGTCGCCGCCAAGACCAGAGAGCGCCACTCTTACCCCGGCGGCCCGCGTCTTCCCGGAAATGAAATAGGTGTTGACTCCGTCAATGGTAGGCAAGTCCATGGCGCAGATCGCCGGATCGACGGCTTCGAACAGATCGGATTGCGATACTGCGATCTCGTGGTGATCGGTGCGAAATTGCTGCGCCATGACGCGCGAATATTCCGCTTCAGAATAGTCGGCTTCTCGAAACACGATGGAAAAGGTGCTGGGCCGAATGCCGCTTCGATTCAGAATGGCGACCAGCGCGCTGGAATCAACTCCGCCGGAAAGAAACACTCCCACCGGTACATCGCTCACCAGTTGCATGCGCACCGATTCGTCGAGCAGCTCAGCGACTTGGACTTCGAGTCGGTCTCGTGTTGTGGCAGCGCATGCGCCCCCCGAGCCATTCGTATCGTCGCAAACCGTGGGCGCGATCGGGCTCGGTGCCGCCAGGTTCCAGTACTCGGTCTCGCGTACCTGTCCGTTCTCCCAAAACAGCAAGCATCCTGCCGGAAGCGAACTGACTCCTTCCAGAAGGGTCATCGGTTCGCACAGCGATCCCCAGGTAAAGTAGCTCGCCAGCCCCGCGGCATCGACACGGCGCGGCACCAGCCCCGTGCCCAGCAGCGTCCGCACCTCCGAGGAAAAGAGGAAATAGCGATTCGACTGCCAGAAATAGAGGGGCTTGATGCCCAAGGGATCTCGGGCCGCGAATAGACGATGGCGTTGCGCGTCCCAGATGGCGAAGGCAAACATGCCGCGAAACTCGGCCAGGCATTGTTCACCCCAGCGTGCGTAGGCGTGGAGGATTACCTCCGTGTCGGAGGCACTCTTGAAGTAAACACGTTCGTGCTCCAACTTGGCGCGAACTTCGCGGAAGTTGTAAATCTCCCCATTGTAGACAATCCAATTCCCGGTGGCGGGGTCGTTCATGGGCTGATGGCCGAGAGCAGATAGATCGAGAATCGCCAACCGGCGATTTCCGAGTCCGATTTCGACCGGTCCGTAATGTTCGTCGCGCAAGACTACAGTGCCGCTGTCATCCGGGCCACGGTGAGCCAGGGATCGCGTGGCTCGTTCGAGCAGCCCATCGGGCAACTGCGTGTTACGACTGACAATGCCGAAGATTCCACACATCCGAGCGGAAAGCTCCCTGGGTGTTGCCATGATCTTTGGAACGATATCTTTTACGATCTTGTTTTACGATCTTTTGTAAATGATCTTACGCGAATTCACAGCGAAGGCTGTTTCTCAAGTGTGTGCCGCAAGGCGCCGAGCCAATCTGAGCAACTCTGCAACGTGCTTTTCCCAACTGAAGTCGCGGGAGCGGGAAAGCCCGAACGTGCGCATAGACTCGGTCTTGCCGGCTGACTGGGCCGCCTGCAGAACACGTTCAGCCAGAGCCGCGGGCGAAAAGCGTGGGAAGTAGAGCGCGGCGTCACGGCAAATCTCGCGATGCACGGCGATATCTGACGCGATTACTGGGAGGCCGCTGGCCATCGCCTCCACCAGAGGATGAGCAAAAGTTTCGGCGTAGGCTGGAGTCACATAGAGATGGCAAGCTCGATAAAGATGATGCAGCATGGCGTAGGGCACCGAGCCCAACTCAACCACTTCATGGTTCAGGCGAAGCTGATTTACCAGGTCCGCGGCAGTGTCGGCGCGATAGTTTCCAGGATTCTCCTCTGACTTCAATTTGCAGGTAAGAATCAGGCGCACCGGTCGCGGCCGCAACTTCTCTTTCAAAATCGCAACCGCACGAATCAGAGTTTCGAAATTTCGATAGTAGTTGTAGTGGCTCACGAATACGAGCCGCAGCGAACCCGTGGCCGCATCCAAGCGGTCTCGGATCTCGGGCGGGAGCCGCTTCTGATCGCTAAAAAATAGCGCGTGATCGAAACCGTGACGGATGCACATCACATCGTTTCCGGTCCATCGGCGCAGTTCGCGGGCAAAGGCGGCGCTGGGAGCGACCGTGCACTCGGCCTTCCGAACCGACCAGCGGGCCATCGGGACCTTAAGTTGGTGCTCCAGCCATAAGCCAGAGTCGCCTCGTTCGCGCAGGTCGCGCTCAAAGTCCGTCGAGGTATATAAAGCGTTCCGGCTGAGAAGAATTTGCGGCACCGGAGAGCGGAAGAGCGCAAAATTTCCCGTCGACAACAGAACCTGTGCGCCGGATCGGCGAATCAACCGCGGCAGATGCCACTGTTCATACCAAAGGCGCGCGATCGAGCCAGAGAGATCGTCGTTGCTCACGGTAGCGATTCGAGCCGAGGAACTGATCTCGTGGCGCAGAGCTCCGCCGACCACGATAGTGACGCGCACGTCCTCCCGAGCCGCCAGGCATGGCAAAATGTTGCGAATGTAAGTTAAGCCTCCGCCCGCGCTGGCCGCCAGCGCGTTGATGAAAAGGTGAATCTCGTGACTCTGACTATCGCGGCGCGTCATTGCGCCTGCGCTCGCAGCATTTTGCGGAGGCGATTTCTGCGACTCGACCACCATGGGTCGACCAATCCGGAATAGAGAAAGCGATACTCCGCGGCGGAGTACTTGACCTCAATCTCGCGCCGCCACAACAGCGCCGGAGTATCCGCGCGGCTGTCGATTTCTCCCGGGCAGGGAGCAAAACAGAAGCGGTGATATTTTCGGATCACGTTCCAGGCGCGGGCGTCGATCGCGTCCCAGCCGAACGTCCAACCAAAGGCCTCTACGGGCTTATGAGTCCAGGCGAAAAGCCGGCGCGCGCTGTCGCCGATTTCACGCTCCAGTGTTTCGTCGGAGAGCTCCGCCAATCTTCGATGAGTCAGCGTGTGGTTGCCGATGGCGTGGCCTCGGGCGGCAAGATCCGCAATCTGCGTGGGACTCATCGGCTTCCAGTCCTCCCAGATTTCGTCGCTGGCTTTGGAATCAGGATTGATTCTCGATCGATAGTAAGCCAGAGCCTGATCTGGCGAGCACTCGGCGAACTGGGGAACGATGAAAAACAAGCCGCGGCCGCCAAAAGATTCGAGCAGGGGAGCGGCGACGTTGTAGTTGCTCTCTCGGCCATCATCGAAGGTGAACAGGATCGGCGGGTTTGCCGCACCTTCAAGAAACGGCTTTTTCGTACCGAGACCGTTCCAGAGTTGAGCGAAGCCCTCCAGGCTCGTGATTGTAAAATGCTGCGAGACCCATTGCAGTTGTTCGCGAAAGCGCTCGGCAAGCGAGGCCGGAGTTTCGTGCATCGCTACCACCAGCCCATGCGACGGACCGCGGAACTTGTCGAGGCGCAAGGCAAGTTCATCGGCCCTGGCGATGGTGGCCGCTTGCATGAGGAAGCTGCGAGCTCGGCTCCTGAGGTTCATTTTTTTAGCGATGGCGGTTTGCGCCATCAGATGAGCCCGTCGCCATCGGCCGGCACAGGATACCAATCGCGCGTGGGGAGCAGCTTCGAGGGATCGAGAAACCAGCCATTCGGCGCATCCAAGGCCCGCGGCTGAAAACCTCTTGCGCAAAACGCCCGTCGACGATCCGGGTTTTGGCTGCGCAGCACTACCGCGTCAACGGTGTTTCGGTAACGCGCGATCAGTGCTCCGACGATTCTCAACCACTCCTCTGACGGGACCTCAGGGTAGACATCCAGCACGTTCAGCGTGTTGATCTGCCCGCGATAGCCACGCGCGCGCTGATTCACCGTGACTAGAATTTCATCGCCCGGTGTGCGAGTGCGAAAAGCGAACGCGGCGACGGTTTGGTCGCGACCGGAGAAATATCGCCAACGCAAGTAAGGCAAATCGCGCGCCGCGGTTAGCGTTGGACAATAACGGGGGACAGCGCTCAGCAATTCGTCCACCTGTTCAGCGGAATGAAGCAGGCGGAGACCCGAGACGTCCCGGCGATCCATCTTTAGCGGCCGCAACAGACCGCCTACGCTAGCCAAGCGGCTGCCCGCCAGCCCTAACAGCAGACGATTCGAGCGCCGCCGGTGGGCAAACTCTTCCGCCACGGGCGGCCAGCAAAGAATGCCAAACAACTCCTCGTCTGAATACGGAATGGGATTCGCCCCCGCAGCCTTCCACAAAGCCGCCGCCTCGGCGTTGGCCGAAGTTCCGAACAAAGGATGCTGATTTCCCAAGCGGCAATACTGCAGGAAGATGCGGCCGCCGGAGCTGCGGTACTTCTGGTCAACATAAAACAAGCTGGACCCCATGAGCAGAATTGTCGTTTCCCGGAGGCGAAACATTTGCGGGCTGCACAAAATACATCCCACCAACTGATTCGCGGACCGCAGTCCAAAACCCAGAGGATGATTCGGTTGGCGCGCGGAATTTTCCAGCAGAAACCAGCGCAGGTGGGCAGCGACTGCATCCTTTTCTTTCTCTTTGCCTGACTGAATCGCGATGAAGTTTGCGACCTCATCCACTTCCGGCTCAAAGATTGGGACGAGGTCGGTCCGAGGTGCCCGGTGCGGCGCGATGGCTTGGGAAATTGAGGAACTCATCGCGCAGCTTCCCGATAAATCTCCCGCAGTTTCTGCGCTTGATGGGACAGGGTCAGTCCGTCGAGGATGGTTTGCCGCGCCGCCCGGCCGACTCGATCGCGAAGGTCGGCATTCCCCAGCAAGAGTTGCAGTGCGCTCACCAACTCCTCCCGGCCATCGACTGGAATCAGCCATCCATTCCTGCCGTGATCGATAATTTCGTCGATTCCTTGGCCACGGCACGCGATTACGGGTTTGCCGCTGGCCATGGCTTCCAAATAAACGCAACCCAATCCCTCATAGCGGCTGGGTAAGGCGAAGAGTGTACAGCGGCGCATCTCCTCGGCTACTTCGGCCCGGCTTCGGCGTCCGAGGAAATGCACTTGCTCGCCGATGCCCAGATTTCTCGCGAATGCAGCGAAGCGATCGCGATCGGCGCCGTGGCCGATGATTTTGCATTGCAGGTCAGCGTACCGATCTTGAGCGGATTGCTTCAGCCTGCCGATCGCATTCAGAACCAGTTCGTGGCCTTTGCCGGCGAGAAGGTTTCCTACAATCAGGATGGTCTGGCGGGCATCCAGGAGAGAAGCGCGAGCCCCATCGCCGGGTGCAAACATCTCAGGGTCTGTGCCATTGTAAACAACCTGAGTCTTTGCCGATTCGCCGGCGTGGCTGGCCAACAACCGCTTTACCTTATCGCTGATGCAGATCACGGTTTGCGCCTTCTCATATACGTTCAATGAGACTTTTCGCCGCCATTGTGCCGCGATCCCGTTCTCGAAGCAAGCGTTGAAAACATCCAGGCCGTGAATCGTTACTACAAAAGGTATGCCGAGGCGCCGCGAGAGAAATGCGGCCGCGCGGCCGCAGGGGAGCGCGGCGTGAGCGTGAATCACATGAACAGGATTCTGCCGATGAAGATGTCGTACGCGCCGCATCAACGGTGCTCCCAGAAATATGCCGGCTGAGGACAGACCGAGATTCCCCGGCAGCTTCGGGTAGCGTATCCAGTCTGCGGGGAATGCGGGGCTCGCTCTTCGGCGCGGATGATAGATCGAATCGACCGCAATCGCCGACGACGCCACGCCCTCCGCCTGAAGTTTTCGAAGAGTCTCGGCCACAAAGCAGCCGCTGACTTCGTCACCCTCGGAAGGATAAAAAGGCGTGAGCGTTAAGACGTGCAACTTCTCGGCTATGGCTCTCTCCACAAGGTTGCTATAAGCGGGTCCCTGGCTACGGGATCGGGTCCAGATATTCGAGATTACCTGCTGTCACCGGCCTGCGTCGAGCGCTCGATGATAAGCTCGGTGAGGCCGGCGATGGTCACAAAGCGCGAATCCTGCAAATCGCGGTCGGTAAACTGCATGCCGAAATTCCGCTCGATCTCGGTAACGAATTCCACCACTTCCATGGACGTGAGCCATCCCGCCGCGAAATAGTCGGCGTTCGACCACGAATCCGGAGCCTGCGCCGCGGCCTTGGCGATCTTGGCCCGCGCCACAAACCAGTGGATCAGCCACCCCTGCACTTGCGCGCGCTCGCCCATTCGCGTGGGAGTCCCCGTCACGGTTCAATCACCGCACAACGGGCGGGAGAGCCGTCACATCCTTTTAATTTCAAGGGCATCACGATCAGTTGCACTTCGGCGGCGCTTATCGCCTTGAGATTGGCGAGATACTCCACCAACACCACGCCCGCGCCCAACAACACTTTGTGGTTGGGCGAATCCTTCGCCGTGCCCCGGGAATGCGCCGGATGATCCGGGGATGGGGTATCCATGGCGATGAGCCGCACCCCGTTCTCCAGCAGCCATTGGGTCGCTGCCTCTGACAAAAATGGATATTCATTGTAGAACTTCATCTGGCCAAAATACTCCGACCAACCGGTGCGCAGAATCAGGCGCTGCGGCACTTCCCCCCCCAACTTTTCTTTCAGGCCGGCAACATCGATCTCCTGCAACGGCCGGCAGCCGGTAAAATCGGCGACCGTGGCCGGACCGATCAGCACCTCCAAAGGGACCTCATCGATCGTGGCGCCGTTGGGAATGAAGTGGCGGGGCGCGTCGGCATGGGTTCCAATGTGCGTGCCCAGCACGAGTTTCCGGGTTTCGCGGCCTTCGATTCCGTGTCGGCCGAGAATGGTGATCTCGACCACGGGATGCCAGTGTGTCGGGAAAGTCATCATGCCTTCTTCGATGGGCAGGGAAAGATCTATGATTTTCATGCGTTTGTTTTGAGGCGAAGGATTTCAGCTTTCAACTGGCAGCGCCCGCGATCGACGGAATATGTTTCGCGGAAGGAGAAGCGATCTGTAATTTTTCCGCCACCAACTCGCGAATGCGAGCCTTCTGCACTTTGCCACTCGCCGTCCTGGGAAATTCATCGATCGCCATGTAGCGCGCCGGTTGCTGATGCGGCGCCAGACCGCCCTTGGCATGCGCCATCACCCCATCCAAAATCGATTCGAAATCCACGCCGGACTCAAGTTTCAGAACCGCCACAATATCTTCCCCATAAAGATCGTGAGGAATGCTGACCACCGCAACCTCCGCAATGCCGGACACTTGCATCAGCGCTTCTTCAATCGCCGCAGGACTGATGTTGACGCCGCCGCGAATGATGAGGTCTTTTTTTCTTCCGGTGATGAAGAGTGAACCGCCCGAGTCAACGTGGCCGACATCGCCTGTGGCGAACCACGTCGCCGTTTCCAACTGCAAAAGATCACCCTGGGCGTCAAGGTAACCTGCCATAAGATCGGGGGTAAGAATCTCCACTTCCCCCTCCTCGCCCGGCCCCACAACTTCTGCGCGGTCATTCGCAATCCGGAGACGAATGCCGGGTATCGGCTCGCCGACGTAGCCGCTCCCTCCTAAGAATTGGCGAGAACGCGCGGTCACAAAGAGCGTCTCCGAGAGACCGTAATTCTCAATGAGAGAAACCCCGTAGCGGGATTCGAACTCGTCTTTCACTTTGAGCGGAAGGGGCGCGAAGCCAACAAATACGTGGCGCAGGGAGCCGCGGCAAAAATCTTCGCCCGCGCGGCCACGATCCATGCGCAGCAGGATCGACAAAACCGTGGGAGCGAGCCAAAGCGTATTGACCCGATGCTTTTTCGCTTTGTCCCAGAAATGCAGGCTCGAACGCGCGTCGAAAACTTGATCGACCACCACGCTGGCGCCGCCCAGGAAGGGCAGAAGAAGAAGATTATAGAGCCCGCCCATATATGCCATGGAGAGCGTGAGATAGAAGCGCGAATCCTGATCGATTCCCTGAGCTCTTGCGAATGCCGATGCGTTGCGCAGCATCCGGCCGAGCCTGTGGGCCAAGCCTTTGGGCCGCGCCGAGGTGCCGGAGGTATACATCAACACCGCCAGGTCTTCACTATCGGCATGTTCGAGGGGCACGAAATCCCGGCCGTCACT
The DNA here is from genome assembly GCA_049513475.1 of Candidatus Sulfotelmatobacter sp. Lineage (GTDB taxonomy): Bacteria > Acidobacteriota > Terriglobia > Terriglobales > Acidobacteriaceae > Sulfotelmatobacter. The sequence goes on from JBEKWC010000013.1 coordinate 56,636, forward strand.
GAGGGCGCTGAGTTTGATTTGGCCGGCTTCATCCGAGTCTTTGATCTCTTCATTCGCGGTTCGCAAGACCACGGCATCGTGGTAGAGGTTTCGTACTGCGGCGGCACAGGAAGTGCTCGCCACCACCAGGGCAGGCCCACAGTTCGCCTGAATAAATTCTGCCTCTCCCTTGCTCAGAGCGGGATTGATGGGCACGATGACCGCGCCAAGATAAATACACGCGAAATACAAGACCGCCAACTCGCAGCAGTTTGGAACCATCACCGCGATGCGATCACCTTTGCGCAGGCCACGGCGGCGAAGGTCCGCGGCCAGAGCGCAGGCTTGGCGGTGAAACACGGCGTAAGTGATTTCGGTGCCCGTGCCGGCATCGATCAGGAAAGCACGCTCTTCCCGGCGCGCGATGACATTCAGAATGGTTTCGCGGATGTTCATTGCGTCGCAAGCGGAGCGGATCGAGCCGACTTCATGAGATTCGAGATCGCGATCGAGCGCTCTATCTGCCCGCGATAGGCGTGGTTGGGATCCACCCGCAAAATCGCACGCGCGGGAATTTCCATCTCCAAACGGGGAAAGTATCCGGCGGTGATCACGATTCCATCGGGCGCCAGGAGTTGATCGAGCGAGGCGGAGTCGGCCGAACCGGGCGGACAAAGCAACAGCGCCACGCTGATTCCCAAGTCAAAATGCATGCGGTCGGAAAAGTCCGCCATCTGCCAGCAATTAGCCGGGGCTTCGAATGGTAACTTTCCGTGCACCACAACGTTGGAGAAGGCTTGGCAGCAACTTTGCAGTAGGGCGCTGTCCGGACTTCCGTAGATCATCAGGCAGAAGTTGCCACAGCGCTGGGCGGTGGTAAGAATCAAATCGTCGAGGTAATTCGCCAGCAAGCGCTTGGAGCGCACGGGCAGAATTCTCTCTGCGCCTACGATTTCCAGGATCGAGAGAAGCCACTCCGCGCCCCACGATCCACCATCGAGATCCTTCAAATAAAGCGGCACGCTGCCGCTGGTCATCCGCAAAATTTCCTCCAGCACTTCGAACGAACCGTACACTACCCTGCCCAGCACCACCGGCCCTTCTGCGAGAATTAAGTCCGCCAGCACCAGATCTGCGGAGGGCGAGTCCGATGCGACGAGCTCTAAAACCGGCCGCGCGCGGCGCTTGGCGCAGGTGACCATCATCCCTTCCACCAGAGAGCGCACCGCCGCGAGCGAACTGCTGATGCCGTGCGCGGAGATGCCCGGCGCAGAAAACGAAGTGAGCTTTACCTTGTCTCTCGACTTTGCCGGCGCCTTCGGCAGGCTGGCGGCCACCCGCGCCAAATGTTCTTCATCGAGGTTGACGGGGTCAAGCTTGCCCATTGCCACTACCAGCCTGCGCAAATCGATGCCATGCTTGTGCGCCGCCGCCGCGACCCGGGGAAGAAAAGCGGAATGAAACTGGCTGCAGCCCATGGCCACTGACATCATGTCGTAAAGCTGCATCTGTGACATCAGCGGTGCCATAAATTCCTCGGCGGCATCCATAACCTCGAAGAGATCGATTCCAGTCTCGATTTCGAGTTTCTCGAGGACCGCGACCGCGATTTCGGTGGGGACGTTTCCGGCGCTCCGCCCCAACCCATACAGCGTGGTATCGATAAAACTCGCCCCCGCGCGAACCGCTTCCACGCTATTGGCGACTGCGAACTGCAGATTGCTGTGCCCATGGAAGCCCAGTTGGCACTGGCTTCGATCGCGCGCGGCGCTGATGTATTGCCGGACATCTTCCGGGAACATGCCTCCGGCGGAGTCGACGCAATAGATCACATCGGCGCCGGCTGCCGCGCCGGCTGCGGCCTCCTCTGCGAACTCTGCCGGTGAGATTCCATAGGTCTTCATGAAGTTGAGACAGGTCTTCAGACCCAAACCCCTGGCCAATTCCAGATACGGGTAGGCCTCTTCAATTTCCGGGGCATTGCAGCCAATGCGGATGAAATTGAGGCCCGCGGCGTGCGCTGATCGGATGTGGTCGGCGCTGCCAATGCCGGGAATGAAAAAACAGCCGATAAGAGCGTCGGGAGCGGCACGCTTGGCCACTTCGATGAGACGTTCGTCGCTGCTCGGCATCGCGCCTTTGCCGGCCTGCATGGCTCCCAAGCCCACGCCGTGACCGACCTCAATCCAGCGAAACCCGAGCCGGCCGAGAACTCCCGCGAGAATCGCCGTGTCGTTCTCGGTAAACTTGAAATCCACCGCGTAGCTTCCGTCGCGCAGCGTGCACTCCAAGATTTCGACGGACCGTGACGGCGCATCGGGACGCGATGAATTATCTTGCATTCGCGACTTGGCCGATGACTCTGAGGGATACGGCATTCCCACTTCTCCGAAAAAACGAAAAATGCGCTGAAGATTAGCGATTGTTGGAGCCAGTATACTACCTCGAAAAATAGACCGGCGATAAAACCAGTCTGGTCAAACTCGCCCTGTCATCGCTGGCTTCTTCTTTGCACAAACAAATTGCGCCGCCCTCACCGCCCCTTCTGCCCATGCCTCCGGAGAGTATGCAGCGATTTTCTCCTTGCTGTTGGAAGCCATAGTCAACCGCAGTTTAGAATCTCCGGCCAAGCGAGCCATGGCCATCGCGAGTTGAGCCGGGTCCGAGGGAGGTAGCACAAATCCGTTCCAGCCATCCTGCACCAGGTCTTCGGCGCAGCCCGCCACTTTGCTGATGATCACCGGCAGGCTGCACGCCAGAGCCTCATTCACCACGAGTCCCCAAGTGTCGCTGTGCGTCGGAAAAATAAAAGCGTCAGCCAGGGCATAGTATTCAGGCAATTCTTCACGGTGCACGAAGCCGGGGAATTGAACCGTCCCCGGCGCGATTCTGGCAGCGGCCTCCCGCATTTTCGCGAACTCCGCTCCGTCGCCCACGAACACCAGACCGATCTGTCGGCGCATCTCGGGATCGAGTTGAGCATATGCTTCCAGAAGATCTGAAGCCCCTTTCGCTTTCACCACTCGGCCAACGGAGAGGAAATATCGAGAGGGCAAAGCGTGGCGGGCCCGCACGGCAGATTCATCGCGGCGCGCGTCAGCCGCCAACTTTGAAAATAAATCGTTGTCAACCGCGTTGGGCGCGGTAAAGATTTTTTCTCGTGCGATGCCAAGTTCCTGCAAATACCGAAATGAAGATTTCCCGGAAACGACGCAGGCCGGGCACATCCGCAGAAATCGCGCCTTCAGGAATTCGACCGGGACGTGGCCTGCGCGCTGGTCGAGAGCTGTGCTTTCTGTCCAGAGCAGCAACGGAACTCCATGCGCCTTTGCCCATAAAGCCGCTTCCCACGAAGCCAGATAGTTATAGCCGCCGCACAGGACCGCATCGGGCCGGAGCCGGTTCAGCGCCGAGAATACTCCACGATTGAGCAGCAGGTTATAGCGGCCCAGGCGCTGTCGCCAGGCTGGCAGCACGCGGTAGTGAAATTTGATCTCGTCTTTGTAAACGCGCCATTGCCGGAGGGTGGGATCATTCTCGGAGAGAAAAATCACATGCAGATCGATCTCCGGCCGCGCGGCTCCCGCGTTAAAAACTGGAATGCGATACGGGGCAATGATCTCGGTGATGAGGGCGAGCTTCAGCACGGTGAGCCGTCGATTGTTGGCCTGGGCAGACAGCCATACTACACGGCGCACTCCCGAGTCATCCACCCGGCGAACTTGGTTAGAAATATTTTCGGTGGTCGCGAAATTCGACGGAGCCATGCGGCCCGCTAGACTCGAATCGGCATGGGTCTTACGGATTATGCGAATGCTCGGTCCGCCGTCATGAATGCGTACGGATGGGAGTCAACGGCGGTGCGCCCAGTTGGGCCGCTCTCCCGCCGACGATACAAAACCTGTGCAATGCCAGGTCGAATTTTGTACCCAAGTCCATTCTCTCGAAGCTGCGCACCGAGGTCGATGCGGGAGCGCATGCGGGAAGCTGGACAGTGGCGCTGCTCGAGCGATTCCAGCCCGAACGGATTATCGCGGCGGAGTGCGAACCCCGGCTGGTGGGCCCTTTGAAGGCAAGATTCGCAGGTCTGCCGGGGGTGAAGGTGGTCGAAGCCGAGCTGGCGGAAAACGCGGGTCGAGCGCCAGTTTTCATCAGCTCCGGCATCCTGCAGGGTCGTCGCTGCTGCTGCCTTGAGCCGAAGCCGCGAAGGAATTCCTGGCCGACTCCTGGGAGGTCATCGGTAACGCGGACGTGCCAACGATTGGCGATGACCATCTGGTCGCGGCTGAAAGAAGAAATATCCATACTCAAGCTCGATATTCAGGGCGCCGAATGTAGCGTACTCACCGCCTCGCAAACCGGCCTGCAAAAACCAACGGAGCTGCACCCGCGGATGTGTAGCAAAGGATTCGGTCTCTATCGGCTTTCTGCGCCTTACGATCGCGGCGGAAGGAAACTATACGCAGACGCAATCTATGTTCGCGAAGATATCCTGCATGATTTGACTGCGTTGCGATGAGAAGTGGTCTTTAGCTGGCGGGAAATTCTTCACTCTGGCAGGCCGTCAAGCAGCGCCATCCAGCTTTCGGCGATCACTTGCCAATCGAAAAGCTGGCGGCAGCGCTCGTATCCGGATTGTCCCAGCTCGCGGCGGAGTTGCGGCTGCGCCAGCAACTCTGAAATGGCCGCGCCCAGGTGCTCGATGCTCTCTGGATTCACCAACCTCCCAGCGGCACCGAGAACTTGGGGAATTCCGCCTCGATTGGCGCCGATCACGGGCGTGGCGCAGGCCATTGCCTCCGCATTCACCAGCCCGAACGGCTCCTCAAAAAGAGACGGACTCACGAATAGCGTTGCCTTTTGAAAGCACAGGGGCAGGTCGCGGTCATGGTCTATGTATCCCGTAAAGCGAATCTGCGCGTGTTTTCGTTTCGCGAGCGACGCGGCGAATTCGCGCACTTGCCTCACGTAGGGAGTCTCACGATGGGTTCCGAAGCCTGTTGCCCCGCCAATCACCAACTTTGCGTCGGAATGATCGTCCAACACCTTGTCATAGGCCTGCAAGAGCTGCAGCACACCTTTTTCGGGATCGAAGCGCCCCACGAAGAAAATCGTCTTGGACTCGCGGATTTCCTCGCGGGGATAAAACAGATTCAAGTTGGCGCCATTCAATACCACGTGGGTCTTGCGGTTTAACGCTTCAGACTTTAAAGCGAAAGTGCCGCGCAAATAATCGCTGCAAACGACAATCGCATCCAGGTGGGGAGCCAGGGCGTCCAGCGCCGCGCTTGTCCAGTGGCCGAGATGGTCGTTCTGCAAATGCAGCACTATGGCGCCGCGATAGCCCAGGCTTCGCAGAAACGCAACCCACTGCGGTCGATTGTGGATGTGAACGACGTCAAATCTCCGCAGCCGGCGGACCAAAGCCCGCAACCAAAACTTTTCCTGGTAGCGGCGGAGAAGCGGAATGCGTGCTGCAAGAGCGCAAACCCGCCACGCTGCGCTGCTCTCATGATGCAGTGGGTACACATTCTGCTTAGGCGTCGGAAAGCCGAAGACGGTGGCCGCGACGCAATCGCTGATGCGGCTGTAAACCTCGTGAGTCCACCGAGCCAGGGCTCCGCCGTAGTAAGGACTGAACTGTTCTCCCCCGCAGAGCAAGACCGCTACCGTGCGCTGACTGCCATTGGGCGGAGAGTTCACCTTGCCTCTCCAAATTGTTCCATCAGCGACTTCCGGCCCAAGAGCAGCGCCGCGATCAGATACACGGCCGCTCCAACCCCGACCACGAAAAGAGGCCGGGAAGTGTAGGAATTCGCCAGCCGAACCGCTCCCGCCATGAGCACGGCGGAAAATCCTGCGACGGCGACGATGGGATTCTTCCAGAGGTCGCGCAAATCGCGCGGCATCAGAAAATAGGCCGTGACGGCGACAGCAACTTCAGGCAGAACAAAAGCCAGGCAAGCCCCTTTCAGAGCAAAAAAACGAACCAAGATCAAAGCCAGCAGAATTGCGGATGCAGCGCCCACCGTCGCCGAAATCAGATAGTCGCGATGCTTGCCCAAAGCGTAGAGCACGGTTCCGGAGAGCAGTGACGCCAGCGGAGCGGCGATCTGGAAAGGCGCGATCCACCGAACCAAGGGAGTCGCCGGCGCATAGTTTACTCCCAGCACCCAAGGCACGACGATGTGAGCCGTAGCGAGCGTTCCGAGCGTGAGCGGAATGCTGATCAGAGCAAGAGCTGAGACCACGGCCCGCACCAGTCGTTTTAATCCCGCTTGGGATTGCGCCGCCAGCGCCATGCGCGGCATCAGCACGTGCAATACAATGTTGCCGAAGTTGCGCAGCAGGTCGACAAAACGCACCGCAGCCGCGTACAGGCCCAAGGCGTAATCCCCTAAAAACCAGCGCACAACAATATGCCCGGTGCGATGGTAGATGGTGGCCATGACGGTGGTGGCGGCATAATGAAAACTGGGGACGAGCATGGCGCGCCAGCGACTGGGAGAGAGCCGCAGCCGAGGCTGGAACCCTTGGCGCCAGAGTACGACCCACCCGGCGAGATTGGCCACCAGCGATGACCCGAGGATGCTGGCTGGAAGCCATGCTATATCTTTTGGAGAGCGCACCAGCCAGAGAATTCCCGCGGCATAGATGAGCTGTTGAATCAAAGTCAGCAGCGAACGGACGTGAAAGAATTCGAGAGAGGTCAACAAAAAATCGCTCCCCGTCACACCCAGAAAGAGAAGTCCCGCGCCATACCAATGCAGCAGAAAGCGGACATCGGGACGGGCCTCGAAGGAGGCGACCAGCCAAAGAACCGCGACCGCCACCAGGCTGCTAAGAGCGCGCAGCGCGAGAAACTCCGGAAGGGTTTCCGCCGCGGCGTGGCGGCGAGCCGCCACTTGCTGCATCATATGCGTGCTCAGCCCCGGATTGGCCAGCACTTCGAAGAACGAACACACCGCCACCACATAGCTCCAGAGACCGTAGGTTTCCACTCCCAAGCGCCGCACAAGGATGGGAAAAGTGACGGAGGTGATGACCAGCCCAAGCACGCGCGCCGCTCCCACGGAGGCGAAAAATCCGCCGTAGCGCACCAGCGCCTTTGATCGGGTCACGGTTGATTCACCTGCGGAGGCAAGATTTTTGCGCTGGCCGTGTTCAGGACGCTCTTCTATGCATCTGTGACGTTACCGAAAGCCGCCGCCTGGCAACGACTTCTTGAAACGCCTGGGCCCACTGCGCGGCGATGTCATCCCAATCAAATTTGCGAGCGTGGCAAATCGCGGCCTCAGTGAAAGATCGGCGCAAAGTGGCGTTGCCGGCCAGCCGTTCCAAGCCGCGCGAAAGCTCTTCATCGGAGCGGGCAAGAATGCCAGTTTTCCCGTCGACGATGTAATCGGGGCGATACAACTCCATTGCGATCGCGGGCAGGCCACACGCGGCGGCTTGCAGCAGAACCTGCGGATTCCCCTCCAGAATGCTGGGGAAGAGGAAGAGATCCGCCTGGCGCATTTCCTGGCCGAGAGCCTGCGAAGACAAATGTCCGAGAAAAACGACGTTGCGACAGTCGAGCCGCTGAACCAGTTCGCGGCAATTCCTTTCGGTTTCTCCCTTGCCCGCCAGCCGGAATTGCAAAGCCGGAAAGCGGGCAGCCTGCTCGATCAATACCTCCACTCGCTTGCGTGCTTGAAAAGAGCCAGCGTAGAGCACGACCGGCGCGGCGTTCTCCGGCCGCCCGGCGGCAAAATAATAACGGCGATCGATGCCGTCATAGATGGGCTTCGCTGCCACGTTGAAGCTTTGCAGGATGGTATCGGCTACGTATCGCGAGTTGGCGAAAACGACGTCGCCCTCAAGGATCGAGCGGCCAATCAAGCCGCCGCCAGTAACCTTGTTCATCGCAAGCACGATGTAGGTGACCAGCGCAGTTCTCAAGCCCATGTGTCTGCGAACGTCGAAGAAGACTCGGTCCAGGGGACCGGAACGGGGGAAGAAATACATATCCGGCGGAGGAAAGAGGCAATGCCGAAGCAGGCGAAGCGTGTTTCCGTGTTTTGTCCACTTCACCATGCGGGTGTTGGTGCGGCGGAGCAAGCGCGGGTCGGGATCGCCTCCGCAAAGCATAGTCACGTGAAATTGATCTTCCGGCAGCCGGGCAACGATTTCCTTCACCGTTAGATTCTGGGCATTGCTATTGTCGGCGGCAGCATCGGACGGCGTAAAGATGGTGATAGGATGGAAAGTATTCAGACGAGCGTTGATCCGGGCAGCTTCAGAGCGAGTCATCAAGGTTGGAGAATAGTCTAAACGCTTTCTGTCCTCCGCAGAGTTGGCGGCACGGTTTCGCGGAACGACTCAGCCTGATCGCCGAAGAATTCGCTTCCTCAACCGGCGCAGACGGGATTCGAACTTGGGAAAGCGATTCAGAGCGGTGCTGGCGCGATATCTCAAAATTTGCTGCACATGACGGCTCCAGGAGTTAGTGATCGTGGCGTAAAGGGTTTGCCGGGTGCGGTTGCCGAATCGTTCTTTATAGCCTTCCGCTCCTAAGCCCAGATCGACGCGATTCATCCCCTCCATGTCGCCAGCGTCCATCACGATTCTTGCCAGCAGACAGTATCCCGGGGAATTTTCTTCGTGCCGGCTGTCGAAGGTGGGCTGATACCAAAACCAGCTTCCGCCGAATTGAAATCCATAGTTCCATGCGATGGGCCGGTCGCCGATCGACAAGAGGCTCAAGGTCACGACCCCAGTATCGGAGAGCCGCCGGGCCAACTCCTCCAGAAAATGCCGGCGCTCAGCGGTGGAGAGACTGCTCACGCGCTGCGTTGCCGCAAAACGCGCCACGTGCGCGGCGGCAAATCCCGGCAGCGCCTGCTGAATATCCGACCACGATTGCAGGTGAGCGAAGGTCACCGCCCCTTCCCGTTCCATTTCGCGAAGGTAGCGCCGCAGCTTTTTTTTTCCGGCCAACGCAGACTTCCGTTCTTCGCGTTTTTCTGCCGTGCCCAACTCCACCTGAGCGCACAAATATGCCGGGCGCAAATACAGGTGAAAATGATGGATGCGGGCGGCGCGGCGCAACGCATCCGGAGTGCTCGAATCTTCCGGAAGATTCGCCAGCACGATGGAGCTGGCTTTCAGGTTTCCCAACTCCTTGAAAATCGCCTCGACCAACTCCGCACGCCGCGAGGGAGGGCTAAGAAAGTCGCAATAGTCTCCCGTGGTTGCGGCCAGAAAACTTACCGCATTGTGGGAATCGGTGGCGAGAGAACCCACTCCCGCGAGATCATCGCCCTCATAAGCCAGCAACAGCAACGGCGTCAAAGAGGCGCGGTATGCGGACTGCATCGCGAACGCCCACTCCCAGGTGTAGAAAACCTCGGGCCGCTCCATCCGCGCTGCGAGATCGTTCCACTGCTGCCGTAGGCGCGGATCTTCGGGAATCTCGCGATGTAAAAACAGGCGCAGGCTCAAACTTCTCCCGTTATCTCTGGCGTCACTTTCCTGGAAAACACATGGTAGTACGGATCGCTCTCGGAGCGATGCACCCCCGCGAATAATCATCTTCCGGTGGCTTCAACGGTTTGCGAGACATGTTCCCAACTGAGCGGGGTTCCACGTTTAACGCCTCGCGCCGCGGGCTTGCCTAACACCTGGCTGAGATGCCTGGGATGCAATCCATGCCCGGGGCGGATGGAGCGCACATTCGCCGCGGTGAAAATTTCTCCCGCCCTCACATCCTCAACCACGAACAACGAGCGCCGAAAGGCGCGGCTGGCTTGTTCGCGGGCACTGGCGCCGAAATTCACCGTCCCCAGCCCTTTCTCCGCGGTGCGCACGGCCTCGACCATGACTTTGAATTCTTGCGGCTCCAGCGAAAATGCGCTGTCCGGCCCCGGAGTGGAGCGCGACAGAGTCAAATGCTTTTCGATGATGCATGCGCCCAGCGCCACCGCAGCCACCGGCACCGCGATCCCCACGGTGTGGTCGGACAGGCCTATGGGTAAGGCGAAGCGCCGCGCCATCTCTGGAATGGTGCGCAAATTCATCTCTTCGGCCAGAGCTGGGTAGGCGCTGGTGCACTTCAACAGCGCAATCTGAGTTGCTCCCGCCGCGCGCGCGCTTTGCAACGCTTCTTCGATCTCCTCCGCGGTAGCCATCCCGGTGGAGATAATCAGCGGCTTGCCCGTGCGCGCCATCTTCTGAATGAGCGGAATATCGACCAACTCGAAGGATGCGACTTTGTGAGCGGATACTCCCATTTCTTCGAGGAAGTCGACTGCCGTGGCATCGAAAGCGCTCGAGAACAGATCGACCCCAAGATCTTCCGCCACTCGCTTCAGCCGGGGCTGCCACTCCCACGGGGTGCAGGCTTCCGCGTAAAGATCGTGTAGCGTGCGCCCATCCCAAAGAGTGCCGCCAGCTACGCGGAATTCTTCTCGATCGCTTGCGATGGTGATCGTATCGGGAGTATAAGTTTGCAATTTCACCGCGTCGGCGCCGGCATCTTTGGCCGCGCGCACGATTCGCAGCGCGTCCTCGAAGTTGCGGTTATGGTTCGCCGAAAGCTCCGCCACTATGTAAACGGGCTCTTCGCGACCAATGCGGCGGCGTCCAATGTTCATCGTCTCTGGTTATCCCGGTGAAATCTCATGGCACCGCGACGCGCGTACCTGATCCGGAGTCAACGGCATGCCGCGCCCATGGCGCATGATGTCGCCGGACTCAGGGCCGCTGTTGAATAGCAAATCGAGCACCGAGGCGTAGGGCAAGAATGGCGGAAAGCGCTGTTGGTATGGCGGGCAGCTGTAATTGTGAAAGCACACCGTAATACCCTCTTGCGCGAAGCGATCCAAATCATCGACCAGATAGCTGGCCGAGCGCGGCGAAAGATAATCCGTCGCTCCCAGCCGTTCACAGATCGATACCAGGCGCTCTGATCGACTTCCGTTCACGCTCAAGGTTGAGGATCGAACCAGCGGTGTCTCGACGCGAAGCTCGCGGGCCAGCCATTGTACGAGAGCCAGATTGAGGTCAATCAATTTTTCCTCCGGCCCCCGCTGCTCCAAAATCTCTTTGAATTGGGGAAAATAATGCTTGAAAAATCGAGTTCTCCCATAGTTCACCTCGACGCTGCGCAGGTGCTTGCGCCAGAATCCGGGCTCGCGTATTTCGACGTCGCACAGGCGCTGCCCCAGGCGCCCGCGAAACACCACCGGCACCGTCAGCCACTGCAGACCCGTCGAAGACTTGATGCGATTTCGCTGATGCCACGAGCGCTTGACAAACTGTGCGTCATCCAGCAGGACAAACTGATCGACCTGGTCGATCATGTCGAAAAAGCCGGCCCACGGCAGATATCCGGGTTGTGAGATTGCGATCTTCACTTTTTACTTCTTCCCCTGCTGGTTTCCTCTTGCCTTTCTCAAATCACACCCTTTGCCCTGAGCTGGAGTTCAATCTCCTCTTTCTTCGCTTCCCATTCTTCCCGCAGGAGGCCAAAGCACACCACGTCGGCAAAACGATCTCCCTTGAAAACGTGCTTGCGAAAGGATCCCTCCTGGTAAAATCCAAACTTTTTGTGCATATTGAGCGCTGCCTGGTTGGACGCCAGAACCTCGCCGCACAGCTTCTGCAGCTTCAGTTCTTCAAACACAAAGCGCAAGACGGAGAACCACGCAAAACTTGCCACGCCCTTCAGCCGATCTTTGGGGCCGACGTAGAAACCCCAATGGCCGCGCCGGTTCCGATGGTCGATGTTATACAGATTGACCACTCCAACTTCTCTGCCGTCATAGACGATGATCCAATATTTGCAGGTGGGGTCGCGCAGAATCCGGGAGAACCAGGCGCGATGCTCTTCCCGGCCGATTTCATGATCGGTGTACATATACTTCCGCACTTCGGGAAGGTTGCGCCACTCGCGGATTTTTTCCTCGTCGTGGGGCGCGACCTCGCGCAGTGAACTCAAAGTTCCCGCCTCCTGGCAGCGGATTGGGCGGAGAGCGCGGCCACGACGCGGCTTGCGCCCTCAGTATCTACTAAAGCCTGGGTTCGCTGCGACAGACTCTCTCTCTCCGAGATGGACGCAAGCAAAGCGACGACCTCGCGCGACAACTCTTCCCGGCGAAACTGCCCGCCCCACGAAAATACCTTGGCCGCGCCCAGGGTTTGCAAACTCTCCGCCGCCGCGTTCTGATTGGAGGCCACCGGGATTAGAAACGCAGGCAGGCCGAGAGCGCAGAACTCCCAGCAAATACTGCCCGCGGCCGAGATCGCTAGGTCAGCCCAAGCCATCAAATCGGGCATGTTGGCCGCATCCCGTACCAGCCGACAGCTATGCCGCGAACGCGCGGCCGCTTCTTCGATCTCCGCGAGATGCGGATTGCTGCCGCCCACCACAGCCACCAACTCCAGTTCGGATTCTGCCACGCCATCGAGAGCCTCAATCACCTGCCGCGTAATGTTTTCGGGATCGCTGCCGCCGGCGACGATCAAAATTCTAGAGGCAGCTTCGCGAACTTTGCGCTTCCACTCCCGCCACTCGGTGAATTCACGCCGGAGCATAACGTAGCGCGGCCCGAGAAGCAATCGAGTATGCGCCTCCTTAACGGTGTAAAGACTCTCGTTTGCGTGGGCATTCTGGTTCAAGACCACATCCGCATCATAGCGATCGGCATGCGCATTGTCGTCGATGAACAGCAAAGGAATTTTCGACTGTCTGATGGCTTTTTGATAATCCGCTCCGAAGTGGTACCCATCGGCCACGATCCAGGCGGCATTCTTTTTCAGGGCGATAGATCCAGTCTTCTGCGCGTCTTCCAGCGACCCGCCGGCGACGGCGAGATTTTCTATCTCCATGCCTTCATTCTTAAGTCGCCGCGCGAGGGCAGGAGTCGTCTCAGCCATGGCAAAGGTGCACTCGCCACCGGCATCCTGCCAGGCCTGCGCCAGGGCAAGGCATCGCATGACGTGGCCGGTTCCCATGGCGACGCTGGCGTCGGCTCGCATTAGAAGCGTTCCCCGGTCGAGCATTCTCCTCGACGGTTTCACTCAGCTTGCCACCGCACATGGTTTTGCGGAAGCGATTAGCAATGCTCGCAGGCGACCGGGAGCCACGGGCTGCCAGCAATGGCTGCACAGGCCGGAGAGGATGGGATGCTCACCCAAGTATTGCGGGATTTTTTCGATTTCAGCGGGACTCTGCAAACCGATACCGACTCCGAAGCGAATGAATTGCTCCAGGTAACCGTAAGGCCAGAATTCCAGCCAGCGGCACAGAAAGCACGGGATGCCGCGAACGGCGCATTCCGTGGCCACGGTCGAGAGTACGGTGATGCCGAACCAGGCGTTCGCCAGAAGGTCTTCGGTGAGATTCCCGCCCACGATGCGGGTGACCGCTTTCTGCTGCGCGGAGAGTATTGCCGCAAGCATGCGAGTTCGTTCGTGTTGACTTTCTCCGGGATGCAACTTCACGATCAGCTCGCGCCCTGTGGCTAGCGCGAGATCGGCGAGGGGCGGCAGAACATCGCGGTAGAAGTATTCCGGCCGGCCGCCGAAAACGTCGTAGGCTTCCGAGATAAAAAGAATATAGGGCCGGAAAACGTCGCGATTGAATTGTGCTCTGCCGCTCCAGTTGGGGGGTGGAGACGGCGCCGCAATTTCGACCCTCGCTTGGGGAACGCCACATCGCCGTACCAGGTAATCTTCCTCCATCCTGCCTTTTGCCCAGATGATGTCGGCGTGGGTGCGCTTGAATACATAGCGGCCATCGAGCGCTCCGTGATGGCAGGCGATGTTTACTAATCCGCGGGCCTGAGCCAATAGCAAAGGGATTCGGGTGTAAGGATTGCTGTCGTCGGCGCAGAGGACGGCATGCACCGGTTCGGAATCGAGGACGTTTCGCCAGGCGTCGCGGACTTCGAGGCCATGACGAAAACGTTGGGGAAAACTATCCAGATATCCCAACTGGTGGAGAATGTCGAATTCCGCTAGCGAGCGCAATCGCTTCAGCAGAGAGCGCCAACTATGTTCCATGGCGGCATGCTCGGGGTTACGGCCGCCGACTGAGGCGTACGAGGAGAGCCACGCGGCTGAGACATTGGGTGGCAGATTTTGCACCCAGCCACTGCGGCGCGTGCTGACCAGGAGAAAGTCTTCTTCGGGAAAGGTGTTGGCGTAGGCGATTGCAGTGCGCGACACGTTCACGTAGGCGGTGGGAAGCAACGTTACCGGACGCTGCGCAGGCGTGGGTTTTCTGGTTACGCGCCCGCGGAGCTGGTAACCGGAATCGTATTTGTCCCAGAAAACGTCGGTCATCTGGGACAGGGAGAGCTTCTGGGAGACGCGTAGATAGTGACCGGGCCCGCTGGTTCCGGCGCCGCGCCGCGGCGAGAAAACATGCACGCCAGTTGGGCGCAGTCCCTGCAAGAAGTTGGCATGAAGGCCGGCGCGCGAAACATAAACTTCATCGCCCGAGCCGAGCGTCGATAGCCAACGCTTCAGCAAGGTCAGCGTCTCTACTTCGCCGTGCAGCAGGATCGACATGATCTCCCACCAATCGAGGCCATGTTGATCGATCAGTTGGCCGCAGCCGATACCCAGCAGGTCGCGGACGCGGCGGAAATCTTCGAAGCCATCGCGCAGGGAAGCCAGCCCGGTTACGGGACAATCGAACTGGCGGCTCCAGCGCTCATAGGTATGCTGGCCGCCCATGCCGAGGTCGACGATTCGATCCCAGCGCTGGCTCGCCCAGGGGCCGGCTTCCGCGTTATCCAGAGCATCCATGAAGAGAACTCTCATGAAATTCATTTCACCAGGCGGTCCATCCGCCATCGACCGCCAGGCACTGCCCGGTGATGTAGGAAGCCTCGTCGGAGGCGAGAAATGCGACGGCGCTGGCCACTTCTTCCGCTGAGGCCATGCGACGCAGCATGGTTTTCTCGGAGTAGCGTTTTGCAAACTCATCGGACTGCCGTTGCGCGGAGCGTACTCCACCGGGAACCAGAGCGTTGACGCGCACGCCGCGTTCGCCCCATGCAGCTGCGAGCCAGCGAGTTGCGCCCTCGGCTGCCGCCTTGACCGCGGCGTACTGCACCGGTGCAGGCCACATGCCCTCGGGATAAATGCGATGATCCACTCCGGCTTGGCCGTAGATCGAAGAGAGAAAAACGATGCTGGCCGGCTGGCCGGCGAGGCGATCCACCGCGTGCCGCACCAACAAAACATGGCCGGCGATATCGACGGCGAACAAATTCGTAAACGAATCGTGGGTGAGCTTTTCCAAGGGCACGCCCATGCCTTCGCGGAGGGACGCATTCGCGATCATAATCGTCGGAATGCACGCCTGTTCGACGATTTGGTCGAGGCATTGGCATATACTCCGCTCATCGGCGAGATCGAGTTGCACGGGAATATAGTTTGCGCCGGAGCTTCGGTTTTGTTCACTCCATAATTTTGCTTTCGAAATATCGCGGGAAGCAATGGCCACGGTGGCTTGCTCGGCGGCCAGACGAGTTGCGATGGCACTGCCCAAAAGTCCGGTGGCGCCCGTGACGAGCGCGACTCGGCCTTTCAGTCCCTTCATGCGGCGCGCTCCGCGAGAAGCTGTTCGCAAAGTTTGAGATCGAACTCCACCGCCACGTGCACCGAGCGCTCGGGCGGAATCTCCAGCACACCCATGCGTTCTCCGAAAAAATGGCCGGTGTGCGCCAGCGCCGGCAGGCGGGCGATCTTGATGGAACCGTTGGGACGAAACACCGGAGGCAATAACGGACGCTCTTTCAGATACTGCTGGCCAAAATACATGCGCCAATATTCGCCACCGTCGGGAACGACTGCCCAATGAAAGTCGTGCGGATCGATCGCGGTCACGCTGACCATGAAATCGAAGTCGTTGCTGTTAAATTTCTCCACCGCCATATTTAAGTCGTCCACACTGCGCAGCGGCGACGTGGGCTGAAGGCAAACCAGCGTTTCTATGGCGCATCCTTGGGCCCCGAGATGCGCCGCGAGATGCTGGCACGGGAGGTGCGACGCGACCAGATCGCCGCACAACTCCTCCGGCATCAGGATGGGCACGGCCGCGCCCCAGGCGTGCGCGATCTCGGCAATCTCTTCATCTTCGGTGCATACGAAGACACTGTCAAAGAGCGCACTCCGCCGGGCCACTTCAATCGTGTGCGCGATCATGGGCTTCCCTGCCAGAGCGCGCATATTTTTTCTGGGCAGTCGCTTGCTGCCCCCGCGCGCCGGAATCGCACACAACATCCCTTCAAGCACTGATGCTCCTAAAAGCAGCCTGATTGGCCGGCTCCAGCGGAGACTCGCCATCTCGCGCCATCAGCCCACGAACCAGCAACTCCGCCAGCTTCAAATCTTCTTCGTCGTCAATGTCGATGCCACGGTTCGCGTCCATCGACGCGATGTGAAACGGAGAGCCGTAAAAAGCATTTTGCTCAAGAAAATCCTTGGTTCGCACCCACCAGATTGCACCCGTCGGGCACAAGGCCGCCGGCAGATCCTGGCTGCGGACCAGATTCTCTTGATGTTGGTTGAATAACCATCGCCCTCGCCCGTGCTCATCACAAACCAAGGCCCAGTGCGGATACACGCCACGATACGGCACGGCGGAGATTTGAAAACGCCGGTCGCCCTCCTGGAACATGCGCCAATGCTCGACGATAGCGCTGCTCCGCACCAGCGGACAATTGGGCATGCACTGGCAAATGGCTTCGGGATCTCTCCCCTGAGCCTGTAGCGTCTCCAAAACATGGCGTGCTACATCGACAAGCTGCGCGGAGTCGGTAGCCAGATGGGGAGGCCGCGACAGGAAAGACGCGCCGTAGCGCTCAGCGATGCGGCCCACGGCGGGGTCGTCGGAAGAGACGATGACCTCCGCGAACAGCCCGCTATTCAAGGCCGCCGAAACCGCGTAGGCCAGCATAGGATGACCGAAAAAAAGCCGCACGTTTTTTCCCGGCAGCCGCTTGGAGCCGCCGCGGGCAGGAATGATGGCGGTCAGATTACTACGCAAAGCTCACCCCCTTCCGCTCCGCGGCTGATTTCAGCGCGGCCAGCGCCACCTGCAAAGTCAACTCCGCTTCGCGTAAGCTGTGATTTGCGACCTCGCGATGGTGAACGCGCGAAAAAAAATCCTCGACTTCGGCAAGGTACATCTGATTGCTTTCGAATTCGTACTCGATTGTTTCATCCGGCCTCTCGGCCCGAAGAATGCGCAGTTGATTTCGCGCATAATCCCACTCCAACCGGGCTCGATCCCCTGCCAGCACGCAGGAGCGCGAGGCTGTCCGCTGGACGAAATCCATGTGTATGTCCACCTGGGCACCGGAAGCCAAGCGAAGCAGGATGGTCGCGCAGTCCTCCACGTTCACCTCCAAACCGCCGACCTGCCCGGCCATACAGGTAAGTTCGCAGGGCCTTCCCAGCAGCCACAACATGTAGTCGATCTCATGGGAAGCGTCGAGGATGATCCCTCCGCCCAGTTCCCGGCGAGCCGTATAGCTCTGGCGATAATCCTGCCACGGACGCCAATCGGGCAGATATTGCGCAACTTCGGCGCGCGCCCACAAAATCTGCCCGGCCGCGCCTTCGTCGAGCAGGCGCTTGAGCGCCTTGATTCCTGGGTTGAAGCGCAGATTGTAGCCGACCTGCACCACCCGCCCGCGTTGACATGCTTCAGCTCTCAGCGCTTCCAAGCCCTGCGCGCGATCACTGAGCGGCTTCTCAATAAACACATCTGCGCCGTTGCGAATCGCACTCAGCGCCTGCTCCACGTGAACGACCGGCGGCGTACAAATAAAAACCACCTCCGGTTTGAAAGCGGAAAGGGCAGTGTCGAAGTCCGCAAAGCGCTCGGCAGCAATCGCCTCCGCAACCGTTTTCAGCCGCTCCGCATCGGGATCAGAGGCCGCCAGCCTGCGCGTGCCCAGCTTGCGAAGATTCCCCAGGTGACGGCGGCCCATCGATCCCGCCCCCGCTACCAGCACCGAATATTGCGCGAAAGGCAGCGACGCCGAACTCATAGCGCAAACGCCAGCGCGACCTTCTTAACCGCCGCGACCACGTCGTCTACATCCTGATCGTTCATCCCATGAAACATGGGCAGGCTGATCAGCCGCTCGTAGGCGTCTTCCGCCACCGGATACTCGCCTCCTCGGTACGCAAAGCGATCGCGATAGTAAGGATGCAGATGAACCGGGATGTAGTGCACGTTGACTCCAATATTCTCGGCGCGCAGCGCGCGGAAGACCTGCGCGCGATCTGCGCTCATCTTCTCTGGCCTTAGCCTTATGGGATAGAGATGCCACGCCGGATTTACCCCATCTCGCACGACCGGAACAATCACTTCGGGAAGGCTGCTGAATTCAGCCGAGTAGCGAGCCGCAATTTCGCGCCTGCGCCTGAGATTCGCATCCAGTTTCTTCAACTGCGAAAGCCCCAGAGCACAGGCCAGGTCGGTGAGGCGGTAGTTGTAGCCGAGCGCCAGCATTTCATAATGCCATTGGCCATCACGCTGGCGCTGGCGCGCATCGCTCGAAATGCCGTGATTGCGAAACTGCCGCAGTTTCTCGGCATAGTCTGCGAGGCCGGTCGTAACCATACCGCCTTCGCCAGTCGCCAGATGCTTCACGGCATGGAAGCTGAAAACGGTCATGTCGGCAATGCTTCCGGTGCTGCGGCCGCGATATTCGGCGCCCAACGCGTGGCAGGCGTCTTCGATCACTACTAATCCGTGACGCGCAGCCAACTCGAGGATCACATCCATCTCCGCAGGATGGCCGGCGTAATCCACGGGAATCAGAGCGCGCGTGCGGCGAGTCATTCGCGCCTTCACTTCGTCTGGATCCAGGTTCAGCGTATCAGCGCGGAGGTCAGCGAATACCGGCGTCGCTCCCTGATACAAGACGCCATTCGCCGTGGCTGCGAAAGTCATGGGCGAGGTGATGGCTTCATCGCCCGGCTTTAATCCGGCGGCGAACGCAGCCCCATGCAGCCCGGCCGTGCCGGAGCTGAAGCTCACCGCATACTGGGCTTGCACGCGGGCGGCAAAGGCTTCCTCGAACTCCGCCACCTTCGGACCCGTCGTGAGCCAGTCGGAGCGCAGCACCTCCACCACGGCTTCAATGTCATCCTCGTCAATCGATTGCCTGCCATACGGCAGCAACGTCTGGCGAACCGGCGTTCCGCCATCGACGGCCAGCAGATCGTGTTTGGTCGAGATCGTCGGCATAACGCTGGCACAGCAACAGGGATCTAGGCCGGAACCCGCTCCTGCTGCGCGCTTCCGGGTTCAATCAGCTCCTGCAATTGTTCCTGGCTGAGCCACTGCTGGTTGCTGTCGCTGGTGTAGCGAAAGCCTTGTGGCAGCGGCCGGCCGTGAACCCAATTCGCCCGCTTCCACCAGGGATGCGAAGGTTGAATCACATACATTCCATCCGTCTCGACGGCGTTGCGGGCTTCATCCTCGGAAAGCAGCACTTCATGCAATTTCTCGCCGGCGCGAATGCCGATGAACTCAATCGCGCATCCCGGAGCGACGGCCTCGGCCAGATCGACCAGGCGCATGCTGGGAATCTTGGGCACAAAAATTTCGCCGCCGTGCATCTCGTCGATGGCGCGAATCACAAAACGCACGCCCCGCTCCAGAGTGAGCCAGAAGCGGGTCATGCGCGGGTCGGTAACGGTGATGCGCCCGCGCTTGCGCTGCTCCAGAAACACCGGAATCACGCTGCCCCGGCTGCCCACAACGTTGCCATAGCGCGCGCAACTGAAGCGCGTATCCTGCGCTCCCGCGTAAGCATTAGCCTGCACAAAGACTTTTTCGGCGCACAGCTTGGTCGCGCCATAAAGGTTGACCGGGTTGACGGCTTTATCCGTGCTCAAAGCGAGAATGCGCCCGACGCCTTTATCGATGGCCGCATCGATCACGTTGCGGCCGCCCATGATGTTGGTCTGGATGGCTTCGAAGGGATTGTATTCGCAGGCCGGAACTTGCTTGAGCGCAGCCGCATGCACTACCACGGTCACTCCCGCAAACGCCCGCTGCAACCGGCTGGCATCACGCACGTCGCCGATGAAGTAGCGCAGGCTGGGGTCGTCGAAGCCGGCGGCGCGCATGTCATGCTGCTTCAGTTCGTCGCGGCTGAAGATGACCAAACGCTTGGGGTGATACTCGCGCAGCATGATCTCCGCGAACTTTTTCCCGAACGAGCCGGTGCCGCCCGTGATGAGTACGGTTTGCTCCGGCCAATTCATCGGAGTCGCCTCAGCCCATCATATTTTCGCTGCATCGGTTTTGCTCGGACCTGGGGGTCAAACACCAAACGCAGTTCCATTCGGGCTGGAGGATTTGAACAGTAGTATAGCGGAGTTTCCTCCATCCCGCGACGCTCGCTCCCCCGCTTGCACCAAGACTGTCACTTTAATTCGCAAATTGTTTTCGAGGAAAGCAATGTTAGAATGGCGACGAAACCGCAACAACTTTTTTCGAAGAGCGCGCAGGCGATGGACCAGCCATCCGTTGCCGGCTTTGATTTTGCGGGTGCCGCACTGGCCCCCGCCAGCCGGGGAATTAGAAAGTCAGTTCAGGAGAAGGCATGGATTCCGGACCGCTGGTACCGGCCAACATCGTGCAGGGCAATCCCCACGTTCGCGAGATGCAACCCGCGAGCGGGGACTTGGGGCGCACCGGCGTTGGCGGAAACGGTTTCAGCGGAAATGGATTGGCTCCGACGACGGGCCCGCGGGTTTATCCCGAACTGCTTTCCCAGGAATCGGCCCTCGGCGAATACATTCGCGTTTTGGCCAAGCGCAAGTGGACGGTTCTCGCCTGCCTGGTCACCATTTTCTCGGTCGTCGCCATCGCCAGCCTGAAGATGACGCCGGTCTACGAGGCCAGCGGCAGCATCGCCATCAACAAGCCCGACTCCGGGCTGGTGAACTTCAACAACTCCCCCACCTTCAGCGTCGATTATTACGATCCCACCGAACTGGAAACCGAAGTGAAGATTCTGCAGAGCGATCTGCTGGCTCTGCAAGTGGTAAAGGAACTGGCGCTTGATCGGCGTCCTGAGTTCGGCGGACAGACAACGCCCCTGCCTTCTTCGCTCGATCTGGCGCCCGACCCTTTGCAGGCCGATAGCGGACGGACTTCTTCGCTGCTGGCTGGATTTCGCGGCAGCCTGCGGGTCACGCTTTCTCCGAACACGCACATCATCGAAGTGCACTACCGCAGCGCCAACAAGGAATTGGCGGCCAACGTGGTCAACACCTTGATGAATACCTACACGGAAAATAATTTCAAGTCGCGCTTCGATTCCACCATGCAGGCCTCTGATTGGCTCTCGAAGCAACTCGTCGATTTGCAGATGAAGGTGGAGACCTCGCAGGAAAAGCTGGTGCACTACCAGAAGGAACACGAGATC
Source organism: Candidatus Sulfotelmatobacter sp. (assembly GCA_049513475.1). Lineage (GTDB taxonomy): Bacteria > Acidobacteriota > Terriglobia > Terriglobales > Acidobacteriaceae > Sulfotelmatobacter. Next base: position 78,070 of record JBEKWC010000013.1, read on the forward strand.
CTGGGAATCGACGAAAAACAAAACATCACGACCCAGAAACTCGACGAGCTGAATAAAGAGTTGACCGCGGCGGAGTCCGAACGCATGGACCGGGAGTCGGTCTACCGCCTGGTGCAGGCCGGGGACACGGATACCATCGCTTCGGCGGCCACCGCCCTCGATGCGGTGGGATCTACCGGGCAATCGGCGTCGGGGCTGCTCGAGAGCCTGCGCAGCAAGCAAGCCGAATTAAAGATCCAGGCGGCGGAACTGAACACCCAGTTTGGTCCCTCCTACCCCAAGCTCGCGCAACTCAATAACCAGCTGAAGGAAATCGACGCGCAAATTCTCGCGGAGACGAAAAAGATAGCGGGCAAGATTCGCGGGCACTATATGGCGGCGTTGCAGCGCGAGGGGATGCTGCGCGACGCGCTCGAGAAACAGAAGCAGGAGCAGAACAAACTCAACGAGAACGCCATCGAATACAGCTTGCTGAAGCGCGATCTCGACAGCAATCGCCAGCTTTATGAGGGCCTGCTGGAAAAATTAAAGGAAGCCGGAGTTTCTGCCGGCCTGCGCTCCAATAACTTTCGCATTGTAGATATGGCTCGGGTGCCGACCGCGCCGGTCGAGCCCAATATTCCGCGCAATCTGGCTTTCGCCTTCATGCTGGGCTTAACCTCCGGCTTAGGTTTGGCCTTTTTACTGGAGGGATTAGACAGCACCGTGCGCACCACCGAACAGGCGCAGATGATCTCCGGCCTGCCGCCGCTCGGCATGATTCCCCTGGGTTCGAGAAGCACGCGCGAAGGGGCAAACTCCAAGCGCCTGGTGATCGCCTCCTCCAAGGAGGCTGTGGAATTGATCACGCAGGTTCGGCCGCAGTCGCAAATGGCCGAATCTTATCGCGCGCTGCGGACTTCGTTATTGCTTTCCAATCTGGGTGCGCCGCCCAAGGTGATCATGATCACCAGCGCGCTCCCGCAAGAAGGCAAGACTACGACCAGCATCAACTGTGCGGTGGTTCTGGCGCAGAAGGGCATTCGCGTGCTGTTGATCGACGCCGACCTGCGCCGCCCCAGCATTCATAAGACTCTGGGCATGGGCCCGCGCAGCGGTCTCAGCAATGTTTTGACCGGAAGCGCAACTCTGGATCAGGCCATCACTCGCTCGCCCATTTTGCCGAATCTAAACGTTTTGCCGGCTGGAACTCCGCCGCCCAATCCCGCCGAACTGCTGGCTTCGACCAACATGCGCGACATGTTGGATCAATTGCGCGGACAATACGATCACATCGTCGTGGATACGCCGCCAACCTTGTCCGTTACCGACGCGGTTGTGCTCTCTCCGCGGGCTGACGCCATCGTTCTCGTCATCCGCTCCGGGCAGACCACGAAGCAGGCGCTGCGCCGCTCGCGCGATATTCTCATGCAGGTGAATGCGAAAGTCTCGGGCGTGCTGCTCAACGCGGTCGATCTGAGCTCTCCCGACTATTACTACTACTACGAATATCAGGGCAAATACGCCCGCTACTATCGCAACGACGCAGAGCAAACTGACGAAGACGGAGACGAGGACGTCGACGCCGATGAGTCCCCAGAGGCCTCGCCCACAAGTGCCTGATGGAAACAGTTCTGGCGCTTGCGTTGTGATTCGTTACGATTGGCACCAGAAACTTTAAACTCGAAACTTTCCCGAGCAAGATGGAAATCATTCTTAATTCCGCGGCGCGGAAAAGATTGGCGATTGCTGCCGCAGCGTTCTTGTGCCTGCTCTATCTTTTCCTGGCGGGACGGCTTTTTGTCGCAACTTGGTTTGGAGAACGGCCCGAACTCTCCAGCCTGCAGCGGTCCGCGCGCCTTGACCCGGGCAACGCCGACTATCGCGACTACCTCGGCCGGTACTTCGCTCTCGTCGCCCGAGACCCCGCAGCCGCGATCGAGCCTTACCGCGCCGCCGTGGAACGCAACCCGCATGCCTCGCGCTACTGGTTCGATCTGGCTTCCGCCTATCAGGTGTTGGGCGATGTCTCTCATCAGACGTGGGCGTTGGAGCACGCTATCGAAGCCGATCCCACCACTCCCGACGTCGCCTGGGAGGCCGCGAACTTCTATCTGGTGCAGGGCGAAGACCAGAAAGCCCTGCAGGAATTCCACGTGGTGCTCGAAAACGATCCCACGATGGCCAACGCCGCGATGCAATATTGCTGGCACATACGCCCCGATACCGACGCACTTTTGCGCGACGTGGTTCCGGCCCGCTCTGCGGCCTATCTCGCCTTCCTGAATCTGTTGATGAACAAACAAGAGACCGCGGCCACCGCCAAAGTATGGGCCGCGTTGATGGCGACCTCGCAAACATTCGAATTGCGCTACGTTTACAGCTACGTTCAATATCTCTTCGATCATAAGGATGTGGAACAGGCGCGCTTAGTTTGGCAGCAGGCGGTCCCGCGGTTTGGCCTGGCCTCTTATGTGCCCACGGGCCGAAACCTGATTGTCAACGGCGATTTCGGCCTCGACGTTCTCAATGGCGGCTTCGACTGGCAGTATGAAAAGCAGCCCAGCGTCACTCTGAATTTGGATCCCAGCGATTTTCACGGCGGCCATCGTTCGCTCCTGATTACCTTCGACGGCCCGGGAGTGCACGACGCCGGCATCCGGCAATTTATCGCTGTGCGGCCCAACCAGCGCTACGAGTTCTCGGGATACTACAAGAATGCGGAGATCGAGGGCGCCGGAGGCGCGCATTTCACCATCCAGGACGCCTACAACCGCGACGTTATCTACGACAGCGACGATCTGAAAGAAGCGGGCTACTGGAAGTCCGCGACGGGAGAATTCACCACCGGCCCCGACACGAAATTGGTAGTGCTCCTTGTCCGCAGGCTGCCGGAAGGCAGTCCGATTCGTGGTAAGCTCTGGATCGACGATTTTCACCTCACGGCGAAACGGCAGTAATCCCCGGAGATCGAGCACCGAGCACCTCGTACCCAGTACCGAACCAACCAACGTCAGGTATTGCCTACTCTAGATGAGCCCGAGCAGCAGCATCGCGACAGTCCATCGCGGCGAACTTTCGGCGCTGGCCGGCGCTGCGCTCTTATATGGAGTCTTCGGCCTTCTCCTGTTTGGGCCTCTAGCCTTTGGCGCGGTCGAACCCTGGTCGATCTTTGTTCTGGAAACGGGCGCTGCCACTCTCTTCTTCTTGTGGGTCGGCAAGCAAGTCTTAGACGGAGCCATCAAGATTAAGGGCAATCCCATCTTTCTTCCGATGGGAGCGTTCGGTTTGCTGGTCGCTGCACAGCTTCTCTTCCGCCGCACTGCGTATCCCCACGACACAGTCGCCCTGGCACTGCAGTACGTAGCCTATGCCACGCTGTCGTTCCTGGCCGGGCAAACTCTGCTGCGGAGCTCGCAGGCCCGCCGCCTCGCCGTGATCGTGTCGCTTTACGGAGCCGCGCTCGCCGGCTTTGCCTTGCTGCAGGGGATCGCTCCGAACGGCAAGCTTTACTGGATCCGCCAGCCCCGCATGGGCGGCTGGATCTACGGTCCCTACGTCAATCACAATCACTATGCCGGGCTGATGGAGATGCTGGTCCCCATCCCGCTGGTGTTGGCGCTGAGTCGCCTGGCTTCGAGCCGTGCCCGCGCTGCAGCCGCCGCAGCAGGGGCCGTAATGGCAGGAACGATTTTTCTCTCCGGCTCGCGCGGCGGGATGCTGGCCATCGTCGTCGAACTGCTGGTTCTAGCCGGATTGCTGATTAAGCAAGAGCGCGGCCTGCGCACCGCCATCGGCGTCACCGTGTTCATGGCGATCATGGCCGGACTTCTGGTCTGGATCGGGGGAGGCGAACTCAGCCGCCGCATCGCGAGTGCGGGGCCGCAGCACTCCGAACTGGCCGGCGACATTCGCAATTACATTAATCGCGACGGGTTGCGCATGTTCTTGAAGCGGCCGATCCTAGGCTGGGGCCTGGGCGCTTTTCCGGTCATGTATCCGGAGTTCCGCTCCTTCTACACGAACTTTTTCGTGAATGAGGCCCACAACGATTATCTGCAATTGCTGGTGGAAACCGGCCTCATGGGTTTTGCCACGATGCTCTGGTTTCTGGCGACGATCTTCCGCCGCGCCCTGAAACAAATTGGCCATTGGGAGTCTGAGATGAGCGCAGCCGTCACCCTGGCCTGCTTGCTGGGACTCGGCGGAATTCTGGTGCACAGCGCGGTTGATTTCAATCTGCAAATCCCGGCTAACGCCGCGCTGTTCTATGTGATGTGCACCATCGCCGCCGCCGATCCCTTCGCCGTGCCGGCGCGCAAGCGCCGCCCCGTGCGGACAAAACCTCCCGAGGAAATCTTCGACCCGCAGCCGACGCTGCAGCAACCTATGGCCGGCGCTCAGTAACGCGAAGTCAGCTAACTCCGCTTTAAGGCTTTTCAGGACTAACCGGATTATCGCTGCGGATCAGAACCCAGGCGGTAACTCCCGCGATCGCCGCCGCTCCCAGTCCGATCGCAAGGGGAGAGTTCAGCACTCCGCCTCCTGCGGCGGGAGACGCTCCGGAGGCGCGTTTCTTATTCTTCTTCTTATGGTCGGATCCGTCGGATTGATCCGATGGTTCGTCGCGCGTGGTTTCCTGACCCTGGGCCAGTAAGACGGTGCCTTTATCGTCGGTGACGTTCACATCCCCCTTGCGGGCGGAAATTCTTACCGTACCGTCCACATCGGTCATGTTGAACTCGGTCCAAGCGCTGGAGGCGGGCGCCACGATCACATCTCCGGCAGTTGCCGCCACGCTCCTCGACGTAGAGACCGCAACGCCGCCGTGCTCCACTTTCAAAGAACCGCCCTCAAACTGCACCAGAGATTCGGCCAGCACGGTTATGCTCGAACCGGGAGCGTTGATCGAAGCAGCGGAGTCGGAACGGGTCTGCACCAGGTCGCCGGAGAAGATTGCCGAGGAGTTGGACACGTGGCTGCCGTTCACCCAGGCAGCACCGTTCGCGTAAAGCATGGCCGCGCTGGAATCGGCGGCGAAGAGCGAAGCCGGGAAAAGCAACAGAAGCACGCAACTCACCATTCTGCGGAAAGCACACATGCCCATCCCACGCTCCGCTAATAACTATCTTGGTGCCGTTAGCGCATCGTATCCTCCAAAGTTCTTGGCAGTCAATGCCTTTTGTGCTTGCTGGTGCTTGCTGTGCTTGCTCGAGAGTTGGCGGTGGAAAACTCTTGGGCAGCCGGCATTTTTCATCCCGGACGGCCCTTGTCATCCCGAGCGAAGCGAGGGACCTTGGTTTTGCGTGCCGCGAGGCTACCGGAATGGCGCGGGCGAGAACCAAGGTCCCTCGCTTTGCTCGGGAGGACAATTTCGTAGCGCGAGGGACGACGACTCGCAGGTTCTTGCCGAATGTTCCGGCAAAGATTTCATTCACTCCCACTCATCGACCAGCTTCCACCAGAGCAGCCGCAACCACTCGTCCACAAGGGTTTTCGCCCACTGCCGATGCCTCCACCAGCGCGCGCCGAATTCCTTCTCTTGCCGCGACGCGGCCACGGAATAATGGTGTCCCGGAACTTCCTTGCGAAAGATGCTGAGAGCGCGCCGCGTATGAAAGTCCGAGGTTACGATCAGCACGCTCTTCGCGCCCTGCCGCTGCAGGCATTTGTCGGCATCCTCGGATTCGTCTTTCGTAGACAGTCCGTCAATCGGACAAATCGTCACCGAAGTCGATTCGGGAAGAGCCTGCACATATTTCTCCGCCAAGTGCAAGAGTGTGGTCCCGTAAAAGTCCGCGTTGGTGGGAACGTCGAGCACGATGCGCCGTGCATAGCCTTGCCCCAGCAGTTCCAGAGCGCGCCGCGGCCGCTGTTCGGTCTCCCCGGCCAGCACCAGGATCACATCCGAAGGCTCGGGCGCATCGATCAGCAGAAAACTCCCGGCCTTGGCCGCGAGAGCCAGGGCCACGAGCAAGAATGCCAGACCGAACAGCCACGATCTCCTCATTCGCATGAGCATTAGCATCGTTTTTCCCACTTCGACATCGAGTTGCCGAATTGCGTTCCCTACCACGGAAAAGAATTCTTTGCAGAGTACTCTGAAGTGCCGCCGTTCCTTAACATTCTCTAACTGCATGCTAAAATCGAGTCCATTCACCTGCGAGATTTTCTTGGCCACGATGACTCACTCTGCCGCAAATGATTCCCCCCGGCAAGCTGCCCTGGAGCAATCGCAGCACGCGCTGAAGAGCAAGATTCAGCGGCGCCAGGCGCGAGTCGGCATCATTGGCCTGGGCTACGTCGGGCTGCCTCTCGCTCTGCTGTTCAGCGAGCAGCAGTTCAAAATCACCGGCTTCGACATCGATCGGGGCAAGGTCGATACCCTGGCTCAGGGTGGTTCTTATATCTATCGCATCGCCGCAGAGGAAATCCACGCGGCCAAGGCGCAAGGCTTCTCCGCCACCAGCGACTACTCGCGGCTGCGTGAGATGGATGCCATTATTATCTGCGTTCCCACGCCGCTCAACGAGCATCACGAGCCCGATCTCAGCTTTATTACCGATACCGCGCATGCCCTGGCTCCGCACCTGCAGCCGGGGCAACTGGTGGTGCTGGAGAGCACGACCTACCCCGGCACCACTGAAGAAGTCATGCTGCCTATTCTAGAAAAAGAGAACAAGCTGGGATTGAAGGCGGCGCGCGGCAACTCCGGCGTCAACTCCAATCCAGCGAAGGAATTCTTCGTGGCCTTCTCCCCCGAGCGCGAAGATCCCGGCAACACCACAGTGGCGCGGCGGGACATTCCGAAAGTTGTCGGGGGGTTGAACCCGTTGGCCTCCGAACTCACCGGCGCCCTCTACGGGTCGATCTTCCACCGCACCGTTCCCGTCTCTTCGCCCGCCGCCGCGGAGATGACCAAGCTGCTCGAAAATATTTACCGTTGCGTCAACATTGCCCTGGTCAACGAGCTGAAGTTACTTTGCCTGCGTATGGGCCTCGACATCTGGGAGGTCATCGATGCCGCGTCTACCAAGCCCTTCGGCTTTCATCCTTTTTATCCTGGCCCGGGATTGGGTGGTCATTGCATTCCCGTCGATCCTTTTTATTTGTCGTGGAAAGCCAAAGAGTACGACTTCCGCACCCGCTTTATCGAGCTGGCCGGCGAGATCAACACCCACATGCCCTACCACGTGCTGGCTTCCGTAAGCGCGGCTTTGAACGGTCGCCAGAAATCGCTGAACGGATCGCGGGTGATGATCCTCGGCGTAGCGTACAAGCGCAACATCGACGACCTGCGCGAGTCTCCCGCTCTGGTGATCATCGAATTGCTGCAGAAGGAAGGCGCGGAGGTAAGTTATCACGACCCTTACTTCCCTTTCATCGGCAAAGGCCGGAAGTATGACCTGCAGATGAAGCGCTCGGAGTTGATCGATCTCGGCCACTACGATTGCGTCGTGATCGTCACCGATCACTCCGATTACGACTACAAGAAGATCGTGAGCGAGGCTCAGTTGGTCGTCGATACCCGGAACGCGACCAAGGGAATCGACAGCCCCAAACTGGTGCGTTGCTGAAGCGGCTAAACGAAAGTGCCGGTAGCGCGATAATAGAGATAATGGGCGGAGTAAATGCTGGTTTTCTATCGAATTCGCAAGCATCCGCGCTGTTCGCTAAGAAAAAAAGAATGTGAGCGCGACCGGATAAGAAATGAGAGCAGACAAGAAGAAGGAGACCGGAAGAAGAAAAAAGACTCACTCCTAAGGTAAGAATTTTCTCATTCAGAATAGGACGCGGTCCGCTTTGCCCCCTGCGGTCCGAGTTCTGAGAAACTTTTGCCCTCGAACCCGTGTTTTGAACCCTGATGGGACGAATTTATGACTTCATACGCTATCCAGCCTACTGTGTTGGCCTCGATGCCCGAGAACCCGTTCTCGACCTTGCCGCAGGTGCGAGCTCCCTGGGCAGAGTTCGCCTTTGGCATCACCGCCCAAACCTTGATCGTGGGCTCAATTTTGTGGGCGCGAATGTTATACCCGTCCGTGGTTCCGGCTCCCGAGCACCACTTTCGCTCGGTTCTGCTGGTGAGCACTCCGCAGGCGGTGAATCTGCAGCCGCAACCGCCTTTGGTTCTCGAACTACCCACTGCGATCACCCGTCTCGCTACCACGGAGAATGTCTTGCGCCTGCCGCCGCGGCAGCCCAAGGCCGCAGTAAAACCTCACCTAGAGGATGAGGTCGCTCCAGCCGTCAGCCTGGCGCCCAGAACGCTTGAGCCCATGGTTTCCGAGGTCGCTCCGGTCATTCCCCAGGAAGCGGTGAAGACCAACGTATTCTCCACCGGCAGCTCGGCCGCACCCAGCCTGGCTCGGACTCCGGCGCAGGTGCAGACCGGGGGATTTGGCGATCCCAACGGGCTTCCCGCGAAACCAGACCAGAAAAAAGCGGTCACCGTTGCCGCGCTGGGATCTTTCGATTTGCCGCGCAGCTCCGGGGCTGGCTATGGCAACGGCACGGCCGACAGCAAGGGCGTGACCGGCGTGGTCACCAGCGCCGGCTTCGGCAATGGCACGGCCATCGAAACTCAATCTCACGCCGTTATCGGCAAAGTGGAGCCCAGCGGCTTTGGCGATGCCGACGTCCCGGCCGCGTCCACCGTGCACCCTCGTCCCGCAGAAGCGACTGCGGTGAAAGTCGTGCCCGCCGAGATTATCTCCAAGCCCACCCCGCTCTACACTCAGGAAGCGCGCAACCTGAGAATTGAAGGCGAAGTGCTGGTCGAAGCCGTGCTGCAGGCCTCGGGCAGTCTGCGGGTGGTGCGCGTAGTGCGCGGTTTGGGGCATGGGCTCGACGACAATGCCATCCGGGCGGCGGAAAAAATTCACTTCCGTCCGGCCTTAAAGAACGGCGAGCCCGCCGACTCTACGGTTGTTTTGCACATTATTTTTCAGTTGGCATAGCTTTTCTCCCGAAGGTTTTTATGAGTGCTTTGCGGTTGGCTTGCTCCTCGCTGCTTTTCGTTTCTGTGTCCTTGGCGTCGATTCCGGCGCTGTCGCAAGATCCCACCCCTACCGTGCAGGGCACTGAGGCAAAGGCCGCGCCCCAGGGCATGCCAACCCTTTCTTCCCCGTCCCTGGCCTCGTTCAACGACGTCATGGACCGAGTCATCGAGAAAGAGCATCTCTTCGTCGCTCAGATGCGCCATCTGCGTCCCATGATCGAGACCTATCTGCAAGACCTGAAGACCGACAGCAGCGGCAATCCCGAGGCGGTGAAAGATCAATATTTCCTCGGCCGCCTCGATATGAGCGAGGGCCCGGAAGACACTTCGTTCGTGGGCCAGCCTGGCTTCGGCCACCGCATGTTGAACCACCTTACCGGCGTCTATTCCATGCGCTTCCTGTCTCTCGGTTTCGCGCAGATGGTGGTCCTCGATACCGATTTCCAGCGGAAATATTACGACTTCACCTTCGTTCGCCGCGAATTTCTCGGAGAGGTGCGCTGCCTTGTCATCGACGTCCAGCCCCAAGAGAAAGCGCCGGCGGGACGATTTCTGGGACGCATCTGGGTGGAGGACCAGGATTACAACGTGGTCCGCTTCAACGGAACCTACTATCCGCATCCGAAATCCAGCTACTATCTCCACTTCGATAGTTGGCGGCTCAACATGCGCACCGGCGCCTGGCTTCCCGCCTACATTTACAGTGAGGAGTCGGACCTCAAGACCAACCTGGGTAAGACGCTGCACTTCCGGGCGCAGACCCGGCTTTGGGGATATGACTTGAAGGGCCTGAACAAGAATTCCGAGTTCACGCAGATTCTGGTCGATTCTCCGCAATCGGTAAAGGATCAGACCGATGCCGCGGCTGACCCCAGCCCCGTGATGGCCGAGCGCATGTGGGAGCGCCAGGCGGAAGACAACGCGGTCGAGCGGCTTACCAAAATCGGATTGCTCGCGCCCTCCGGCGAGGTCGATAAGATTCTGCAGACCGTGGTCAACAATCTTTTGGTGACCAACAACATCGATCTGCAAACCGACGTGCGTTGCCGTGTCCTGCTGACCGCGCCGCTGGAGTCGTTCACCATCGGCCACACCATCGTGGTCAGCCGCGGCCTGCTCGATGTGCTGCCCGACGAAGCTTCCCTGGCTATGGTTCTGGCTCACGAACTCGGCCACATCGTGCTGGGACACCCTGCCGACACCAAGCTGGCGTTCAACGATCGCCTGTTCTTTCCGGATGAAGATTCGTTCCAGCGTCTGGACTTCAAACACCGACCCGCCGATGAGGAAGCGGCGGATACCAAAGCTCTCGAGTTGCTGAGGAATTCTCCCTACAAAGACAAGTTAGGCAGCGCGGGATTATTTCTGAAGGCGCTGCAGCAAAGCGCGCCCGACCTGCCCAACCTGATCCGGCCTCATCTGGGCAACGGCGTGGCCAGCGCCAAGAGCCTGCGCATGCCGATGCTGCTTGAATCCGCGCCCGCCCTAGACCCACAACGCCCCGATCAGATCGCGGCGCTTCCTTTGGGCGGACGCATCAAGCTTGATCCTTGGACCGATCAGGTGGAAATGGCGAAGGCAAAACCGGTGGCCCTGACTTCAGCGCGCGAAAAAATACCCTTCGCCATCACGCCCTTCTTTCCCTACCTGACGAGATTATCGCCTTCGGGTAGCAGCGAGAAGATGGCGTTGACGGCGCCTGCGCCCAAGTGAGGGCGGCATCGACACCCGTAGCTTTGGGATATTGCGGGAGCTTCAGTAGACCCAATTCAGCCAGACGGCATTAGGCGGGGATCACTGAATGCGCCTGAAGGGTATGCCTACTGAATCGCACTACCGACTTCAGAAAAAACGTTGTTGGCGTTCGAGCCGATCAATCGGATGGTACCGACCACGATGACTAGAATGACCGCCAGCATTACGGCATACTCCGCGATGTCCTGGCCCTGTTCGTCCTTGCCAAATTGCTGCCAAAGGTTTTGAAGAATCTTTGCCACGGGCTTCGTCTCCTTGAGTTCGTCTAACCCCACCCCTGGTGCTGGAACAGGGGACGGCTACCCCCGACATGAAGCGTTCATTTCTGTCCCGAGGCTGGTTCCTTGATAATAGGTGTAAGAGCCGCCTGCGCCAATAGCACATTAGTGCCACCCAGCTTTAATATTTATAAATATCTTCTAAAGCTTTTTCCGACTTAGCTTTCAGACAATGCTTTTGAGGGGCAGCGACTGATTCACGGCAAAGAGCGCCAACTCCAGGCGGGTCGACACGCCCAGTTTGTCGAAGATGTTGCTCAAATGATGTTTGACCGTATCTTCGCTGATTTTGAAGTATTCCGCGATTTCTTTGTTCGAATATCCCGCGACCACCGCGGCTACAATTTCCAGTTCGCGAGGCGTCAGCCCGAATTTCCTCTGCCGCGCCTCATCGGTCGAGGACTGCACCAGGGTTCGCAAATACTGCACCAGGTTCGAGACGCTCTCCCGTCCCACCCAGTATTCGCCCGACATCACGGTATGGATTGCCTTCAGCAGCAACTGTGTCGCCGAGTCTTTCAGCACCACGCCGCGCGCACCTAATTGCAGAGCTTCCACGATCTGGCTCTTCTCCGCCGCCGCAGTCAGCAAGATCACACGCACCGGAGTTGAATTGGCTCCCGAGCTTAGATCGCGCAGGGCTTCGAGCCCAGGATGCTTGGGCATGGCCAGATCGAGCAACAACAGGTCGGGCTTCAACTGCCGCGCCATTCGGACCGCTTCGGCGCCATCGGAAGCTTCGCCGATCACTTTCAGATCGGGTTCGGCTTCCAGCAGCCGGCGCAGGCCATCGCGAAAAATAGGATGGTCGTCGGCAATGACGATGCGCACCGGCTGTGACTTCTTAAAGTTCATCGGCTACTTCTCCGTTCCGCGGCACCTTGATTTCGAGGCGCGCCCCCAAGCCCGGGTTTGATTCTACCGTGAGTGCGCCCGCAATCAAACCAACTCGTTCCTTGATGATCATCGGCCCCTTGCCAATCTGGTCCAGTTGCTCGTGGTTCAGGCGGCCGGAGAAGGAAAATCCCTTGCCGTCGTCCTCCAGAGTAAGGCTCCATTGGCTGGGAGTCGAACTCAGCCGCACCAGGGCATGATGCGCGCCGCTGTGCTTGCGCACATTGACTAGCCCCTCCTGCACGATGCGCAGAAATTCGCGGCAAACTTTTTCCGGCATGCGCAATTTTTCGATATCGCTGACGAAGCGCGCGGAAATTCCTGTCTCCCGCTCAAATCGCTCCACCGTATCGGTCACGATATTCATGAACTTGCGATCGTCCACGTCGATGGATTTCATCTGCTGCATAAGCTCGCGCAGCTTTAAAACTTCTTCGCGCAGCAAACCTTGGATCCGGCCCAATTCGCCCGTCACCACTTGCGGCGAGCTCTCCGCCTGGCGCTTCAGGACGTCGACTTGCATCTCCACCGCGATTAACGATTGCACGGCGCCGTCGTGCAGTTCGCGGGCAAAGCGCGCTCGCTCCGCCGCGCCGGCGCGCCGCCGCAGCCGGTGCAGCAGGTACACGTTATACACCGCCGGCCCCACCTGCCGCAGCAAGTCGAGCACGAAACGCAACTCTTCCTGGGTTTCGCCGCGCCACGAAGGATCGAAGACAAAAACCCGCCCTCGCCATTCGCCGCCGAAAACGAAAGAGATTGCTATCAGCGAACGGAAACTTTGTTTCTCGTTTAACCGGATTAGCGCGTCTGTAGGGGGCGCCGGTATTGCATTTCCGTCGCGGTCCAGCGCGGTGATGGCCAGACGATCACCAGCCATCGAGGCATAGCAAACCTCGCCCGGAAAATCGTCCAGATATCTCATCGCCTCCCGCGGACCCGAATCCAGCCACACGAAATCTGGAGGGGCGTCGTCCCGCTGACGCAGTTCCCCCAGGAAACTTCTCTGGCTGTGCGTCTCCTGCGCCGCCACCAGTAGCCGCGATCCACCGTAGATGGCAATCACTTCGCGAAAAATCTGCTGCAGCGTTCCCGTTAGGCCGGCCTCCACGCGCACTTGCGCCAGCATTCCGGTGACGACCGCCTTCTCCGCCCGCAAGTGCTTCTGCTGTTCCGCCAGGTAGCCCAACAGCAGCCCCATGACCAGCAGATAGATCGAGAGCATGAACAGCCGCTTAGGCTCGAACTCGGTAAGATTCACCCGCAGGCCCGCCAGAAGATTCCACGGCAGGCTGCCTTCCCGAAGCGCCCACACGTGCAGCAGGACAAAGCTCTCCATCCACAGCAAAGCCACCTCCGCCGCCGCCGTAGCCAAGGTTTCCCAAAGTCCCCAGCGATAAGCGGAGGCCGCCAGAACGAAAAAGAAAAATAGAAAGAAGGGACTGCGCGGACCCTCGGCAAAGACGGAGATGAACGCCGGCCACACAATATCCGCCGCATGAACCAGTATGCGAAACGCCACGGTCGACTGTTTTCGCCGCCGCAGCAGTGTCATCACCAGCACGCCGTGGATCAAGTAAAGTCCCAGGAGGGCATAGGCAATGGGAGCCTGCCCCAGTTGAGTGGGATCCATGTAGATTGCGGCCAGCGCCGAGATCGCCAAGAATACTCGCGCCGTCGCCAGCCAGCGCTCGATGCGGCGTACCTCGCTGGGGTCGGAAGGCGCGTGTGGCCTTCCAAAGAAACGATTTTTAACGTCAGTCGTATGCAATCGATTCACTTCCGCGGAAATTGCTTATTGGCTAAGCCCAAGTGTCTTGCCTACCTTGTCGCAGTTCGGTCGGAGCTCTCTGGTGGCGTCCTAATGAGCGCAGCCGCTTTTCAGGCGGAGTGAAGGATCTCACGCCGCCCCCACTATCTTATCGCCTCGCATCTTATTGATTCGAGCGGTTGTGGGCAAGCGAAAGTTCGGTAGTGGGTTGCCGCGCTCCTCCGCGCTCTCGCCAGATTACTTCCGTAACCCTAGGTTCGCTCCACCGCAGTCTAAAATGTCGCGAGGAATATTCTTGCCCAAATCTTCCCAGCTCAGGGCCCCAGGCAAGTTCTGGAGTGCGGATCAGCTCTGGAGCGCGCGCAAACTCTGGACCGCTGGGGCCGTAGTCTGCCTATCCGTGCTGGTTCTGGCCGCACTGCTGCTGCGGCAGTCCTTTAGCCTCACCGCCCTCAGCGACGTCATGCAATGCCTGCTTTTATTATCAGGCACCGCCTCGCTCATCGTGCGCGGGGTCCAGTTGCGCGGACGCCTACGGCTCTTTTGGATGCTACTCGCCCTGGGCATCGGATTTTGGCTCGTCTATCAGGTTTTCTGGACCTACTACGAAGTCTGGCTGCACACCGACGTCCCAGACCTGTGGTCCGCCGACATCATCATTTTCCTCCACATTGTGCCCTTGATGGCCGCTTTAGCGCTGCGGCCGCACGCTCCGCAGGACGAATACTCCGCCCCGCTGCGCCGCCTCGATTTCGCTCTGCTGCTGGTCTGGTGGGCGTATCTATATGTCCTGGTCGTGATTCCGTGGCAGTACGTCGTCGCTAACCGCGATGCCTACGACCACAATCTAAATTCGATTTACCTGATCGAAAAACTGGCCTTCCTGGGCGCTCTGGCGAGCGCCTGGTGGACCAGCACCGCCAGCCGCAAGTTTCTCTGGCGAACTCTTTACGCCAGTCTATTCGGAGCCAGCTCAACCTATGCCGCAAGCTCCTATGTGGCGAATTGGGCTCTCAACCGCAACAGTTATTACAGTGGCAGCCTCTACGATATTCCTCTCGCGGTTTCCATGGCGTGGATCACGGGAATCGGCCTCTGGACACCCGATCACGAACCTGAGATCGAAGCGCGAAGCGCTTCCACTTCCTATGGCTTATGGCTGGCTCGATTGGGCATGATCTCAGTCTTTTCCCTTCCTCTGTTCGCCGCCTGGGCTTTGTGGGACCCGGCGATCCCGGCGCGCGTCCGCTCCTTTCGGGTGATGTTAACCCTGCTGGCGGCGTTGGGTATGGGCGCGATGGTCTTCCTGCGCCAGCGTTTGCTCGATGGCGAGTTGCGCCGCCTGCTGCACCAGTCGCAGGAGTCCTACGCCAATCTAAAACGCCTGCAGGCGAAAATCACCGAGTCGGAAAAACTGGCCTCCATCGGCCAACTGGTAGGCGGCGCCGCGCATGAGCTGAACAATCCCATCACGGCCATGCTCGGCTATTCCGACCTGCTTTCCACCATGCCTCTCAATCCCGAACAAAGCGAGCTGGCGGCAAAAATCGGGCAGCAAACCCGCCGCGCCAAATCGCTGGTGGCCAGCCTGCTCAACTTCGCCAAACAGGGGCCTGCGGTCATGACTACCGTGAATATCAATACCGTCCTGCGCACCGCTCTCAGGCTCGCGCAACCGCAGGCGCTGGGTCTCAAAATCGAGGTGGGCGCAGACTTTGATCCCGATCTGCCGCCGGTGTCGGGAGACTCCAATCAGCTGCTACAAGTCTGCGTGCAGACCTTCAACAATGCCTTGCACGCGGTGAACGAGGACGGTGGTCGAAAGCTTGTCATTGCCGCCAGGCATATCGACGGCACAGTATGTGTCGATATCTCCGATGCCAGAGTGGCGACCGCTGCGGAGCTTCGGGAAGAACGACGGGAGAACGCGGAGCGCAGCCGCAATTCCGCCAAGCTTCTTTCTGGCCTGGGCCTCAGCGCTTGCCAGAACGTTGTGCAGCAACACAAAGGCAGGATTCTGTGGTCGCAAGACGAAAGCGCGGGCACCAGCATCCGCATCGAACTCCCGGCTATGCCTGCGCCGGAGAAGTCGCTGGAGAAATCCCTGGCAGCGGGTGTTCCGGTGATGTGGGAATCTCAACCGTCCGCTTGAGCTGGCCGCAAGCGGCGTAAATATCGCGGCCGCGAGGACGCCTTACATAGGCCGGAATTCCGGCTGCCCGCAGAATATTTTGAAACGCAATTACGCGCTCGGCGCTGGGAGTGGTGAAGTCGATTCCTGGGCCAGGATTCAACGCGATCAGATTCACTTTGCAACGCAGCCCGCGCAGCAACTCCGCTGTTTCCCGGGCGTTTTCCGGAGTGTCGTTCACGCCCCCGAGCAGCACGTATTCGAACGTGACCCACTCCCGGGTGCGCAAGGGAAACTCTCGCGCAGCGGCCAAGAGCACCTCCAGATTCCACTTCTTGTTCAGCGGCATGAGCTGCGTTCGCAGCGCGTCATTCGAAGCATTCAGAGAGATCGCCAGCTTGGGACGGATCTTCTCTTCGCCAAAGTCATGGATGCGGGGCACGATTCCAGCGGTCGATACGGTCATGCGGCGCTCCGCAATCCCAACGCACTCAACCAGCAATCGCGACGCCTTCATAAAATTCTCGTAGTTCAGGAACGGTTCGCCCATGCCCATGAAAACCAGGTTGATGCGATCCTCGGGCGGGAAAATGTTTTGATCTTTCAGCACGGCGCAAACCTGCCCCACAAACTCACCGGCGGTCAGGTTGCGCTTCACTCCGAGCAGCGCGGTCAGGCAGAACTGGCAGTCGACTGCACAGCCCACCTGGCTGGAGATGCAGATGGTAGAGCGTCCTCGATTTCGCACCGCGGTGGGGTGTACCGCAGCAGGGTGCATCGCAATAGGGTGGAGTGGGCCTTCCGGGCCTGCGTCAAACTCAGGCCCGCGTAACCGGGCTTTAGCCCCAGAGGAGCCTAAACTGGAAGCCTCAGCTTCATCCCCAGCCTCTGAACCATCCCCCGCTTCCCCGCCGTCACCCTCGGGCATCCAAACGGTCTCCACCGTCTGCCCATCCGCGAAGCCGATTAAATAGCGCACCGTTCCATCCCGAGATAGAAAACGCTGCTCCATCTTCGCCGCCCCGACCGTAACACCGGACTCCGAGAGGCGATTGCGAAAATCGCCGGGCAACGTGGAAATCCCCTCCAGCGTTTCAACTCGCTGCCGGTATATCGCTGCCATGATCTGTTTGGCACGGTAGGCCGGTTCACCCGCCTGGGTCACCAAGGCAGAGAGCTCTTGCAGGTCCATACCGAGCAACGACGATGGTCGCGCTTCCGACATTGATTCGCCAGCCTTCACCCGCCAAAGCGGACCAAAAACTTCACCAAGCCTACTCAACTTATTCATTCTAAATGATTAAACTTCTTGCTCTCGCAACCCCGCCCAACCCGCGCGGATGTGTAAGAATAGGAGGGTCGGCTTTGGGAAGTCATCCGGTCGACCGCTTGCTACTTCCCGGCCCAGCCAGCATCCGATACTAAAGATGGTAAAGATGGACAAAGAAGTTCGCAACATTCGCCGACAGGTGCTGCCCCATGGCCTGACCGTGATCACCGAGCAGATGGAGCATATCCGCTCGGCCTCGATCGGCATTTGGCTCGAGACCGGTTCGCGCGACGAGACCCCGCAGTCAAACGGCATCTCGCATTTTATCGAACACATGGTGTTCAAAGGCACCAAGCACCGCACCGCGGAGGAGATCGCGCGCCAGGTAGATTCCATCGGCGGCAACATGGACGCCTTCACCTCGAAAGAGTGTATCTGCTTTAACGTCAAAGTGCTCGATGAACATGTTCCGGTAGCGCTTGAGATTTTATCCGACCTCGTCCTGCACCCCACCTTCACCGCCGAAGATATCGCCCGCGAGCGCGGCGTGATTCTCGAAGAAATCAAGATGGACGAGGACAACCCCGACTATCTGGTCCACGAAATCTTTACCCAGAATTTCTGGAAGGATCATCCCTTGGGTAAGCCGATTCTAGGGACGAAAGAAACGGTGAAGAAATTCGAGCGCCAGGTCGTGCTCGATACCTATTCTCACCGCTTCGCCCCGGGAAACATCATCGTGGCCGCCGCCGGGCACCTCGACCACGACCAATTCGTCGATCTGGTGGTCAAGCACTTCGAGCACTTGAAGCCGGCGCAGAACGGCTTCCATTCCGCCGAGCCGAAGATCGTTCCGCGCATCGTATTGCGAAACAAAAAAGCCCTCGAGCAAGTGCAACTCTGCCTGGGGGTGCCGGCCTACCCAATCGCTCACGAGAAGCGCCATGCGGGCTACATTCTCAATACCCTGCTCGGCGGAGGCATGAGTTCGCGTTTGTTCCAGAATATTCGCGAGCGCCAGGGCTTGGCTTACTCCATCTACAGCGATCTCAATCCCTATCGCGATACCGGCTGCATGGCCGTGTACGCCGGAACTTCGCTGGCCTCGGCGGCGAAGGTGGTGAAGTCGGTGGTGAACGAATTTCGCAATCTGAAAAACGAACCGGTGCCGGACGAAGAACTGCGCCGCTCGAAAGATCAGCTCAAAGGCAGCCTCATGCTCTCGCTGGAGTCAAGCACGGCGCGCATGTCGAATCTAGCCCGCCAGGAAATGTACTTCGACCGCTTCCAGGACCTCGATGAATTGATCGAGAAGATCGAAGCCGTGACCGCGGAAGACCTTCAGAGCCTGGCTCGGGAGTTCTTTAAGACGGAGTCGGTGGCCGTGACCGCGCTCGGCAATTTGAGTGGGCTGAAGATCTCCCGCGATCAGCTCGCCTGCTGAGAAATCGGGGGGTGGCTCAGTTTGAACTTCCTCTCTCGTGCCGTCATCCCGAGCGTGGCCGCTTTCGAGGCGGAGCGAGGGATCTTTCTTGACGCATGCCTTTGTTGGCACGGGCGATCCCTCCCCCCGGCTGAACTGCGCCGGGTTTGGGGATGACGCCCTCAGGCAGAGAACTGAGTCGAACTGAGCCTCGGCCCTTGTGTTCAAGGTTTCGAAGTGACCTGTAACTTTGTTCCCGCAGGCGAATCCCATATCCGCCTGCAGGTGAAGCCTGCCGGACGATCCAACTCAAACTCACCTCAAGGAGAAGATGATGAAGAAGATTTTCGGCAGTTTCGCGCTCGCATGCATTTTGACCGCTGCGATGGCAGCCTTCGCCCAGTCCAGCGGCGATACCATGAAGCAGGACAGCACCAGTCAGGATTCGATGAAAAAAGACGACGCGATGAAGAACGATTCCATGAAGAAGGAGGACAGCAAGAAAACCAAAAAGACCAAGAAGAAAGACGCGATGAAGAAAGACGACAGCATGAAGAAGGACGACATGAAGAAAGACGACACGATGAAAAACGACCAGATGAAGCAGAACTAATCTGTCAGCGCGGGGCGCGGCGATTTGTCGTCGCGGACTCCCGCGACTGGTGATCGCAAACACTCGCGCTTTGTCCTCCCGAGCGAAGCGAAGGACCCTGGTGCTTGCCTGGGGCAGTCATGCTGCCGGCGCACGCAAAAACCAAGGTCCTAGCTTTCGCTCAGGGTCGGTGCGCCCTTTGAGTCTCCAGGTCGTTTGACCTAAGATCAGTTGCGAGAATTTCTGTGCAGGAGGCGTGTTGTGCGAATGCAGTGGAACCTAGCGGCGACCCTCCTTGCACTTGTCCTCCTTGCTCATCCTTTATGTGCGGATGATCCCGAGCCGTCAGCAAATGCGAACGCCTATACTTATGCAACGACGACCTGCGTCCAAGGCGACGGCGGCCCAGGATTCCGGCTCTTTTTGCAGCAATCCAGTCAATGCCGAGGAACGACCTCTTACCCTTATCTGAGAATCGACATCCGAGAGCAGCCGATACTCGCGAAGAAAAATATTGCGATCGGTGGCGACAACTCGGCGATTCGCTGCTTGAGTGCAAGGCAGTCGTGTGAACAAGCAGTCTCCGGTAATATCCGGTTCGACCACTTTAAAGAATTCTCCGGCAAAAAGCTTCAGACGGATGGCTACTATGACCTGGAATTCCGAAGCGGAAAGCCTGAGAGTGGGCTTTTCGGGGTTGACTGCATGGCACCTTGCGCCTAGCAACGGCGACCGAAAGATCTTTTGCCGGCGACCTGAGCGGCCGAAAGCCGCCGGACTTAGGACGCCAGTTGCGGCACGACCGAGGTCGTGCCCTTCCGAAGCTCTCCTCAGTGCCCAGCCCTGCCGATCACTTCATCCTGCTCCGCATCCGCGCTAGCGTCATCTGCATCGGTTTGCCCCCTCAACGCTGTTTTCAGATACTGCCGCAGGCAGCGCGAGCACGGAACATATCCATCCTGCATTGCCTCTTTAGCGGTAATGGTTCGCTCGGTAGCTTTGTCGTGAATAAAAGAACATCCCGCCACGTGAAAGACTCTCGACCCCGCGGTCACCACGACCGCCAAGTCCGGAGGAATATCGTGACCCGGCGCTGAAAGTATCGACTTTGCCGGATATTTGAACGTCAGCGAATCCACGAGTGCCAAAGTTCCGGCGAACAAAGCCATCGCCGCCAAAGGGACCATCCATGCCGACCAACTCGACCACCGCGCGCGGCTCGCAACGGCCCTCGGCCGGCGCCGTTCCCGTCCCTGCTCCACCTTCTGCTCAAGCCGCTGCTCCAATCGCTGGCTGAAACCCGCGGGGACCTCCAACATTCGTTCGTCGCCGTAAAGCTGAACCACATTGCGCGTCCCGGCCAGCAACGAGGCGCAGCGCTGGCAGGTTTTGAAGTGCTCATCCATCGTCGAGCGCAGCGCGGCGTTTACTTCGCCGTCGATGTAATTCGAAAGCTCGCGCCACACCTGTTCGCAGTTCAATTTCTCGTGGCTTACCATGGTTTGGTCCCCTTCTCGAATGGCAGCCGGCTGAACCAGCCCTGCTCCCATCCGGCGGCTAGCAGATCGCGCAACATCAGCCGCGCCCGCAACAGCCGCGTTTTCACCGAAGCCGCCGTAATACCCAGTGCCTCCGCTGTCTCCTGAATATTCAGATGTTCCATATCGCGCAACACAAAAACTTCGCGATACTTTCGATCGAGCGTGCCTAAAGCCTCCGCCAGCCGCAGGCGCACCTCCTTGCGTTCCAGAGCTTCCGAGGGAATCTCGCGCCAGTCGGCAAAATCGCGGGGCGCATATTCACTTTCTTCACCATCGCGGCGATCGTCGATGCCTTCCATGACCACGGTTCGCTCCCTTCGCCGGCGCATCAGGGCTTCATTCACCGTGATCTGGATCAGCCAGGTGCTGAAGCGCGCCTCGGCCCTGAATTTTTGGATATTGGCGAAGGCTTTGAGCATGGCCTCCTGCGCGGCGTCTTCGGCATCCTGCTCGTTGCGCAGAATGGCCAGGGCCGCGGCGTAGACGCGGCGCTCATAGGGCCGAACCAGCTCGTAAAACAATTCGTGCTGGCCACCTTGCACGTTGGAGATCAATTCCAGCTCGCGCGCGTCCCCGGCCTGCCTCGGATTGTTCAACACCATCTCTGGATCGGACATCGGGCTCGCAATCCTACGGTCGTGAATGCCGCGGCGGCTGATTCGCAATTAAGATTTCGTCTTTAGGCGCTGCGGCGGACATCTCAA
This sequence comes from Candidatus Sulfotelmatobacter sp., assembly GCA_049513475.1. Lineage (GTDB taxonomy): Bacteria > Acidobacteriota > Terriglobia > Terriglobales > Acidobacteriaceae > Sulfotelmatobacter. The sequence continues at coordinate 99,409 of JBEKWC010000013.1, forward strand.
TACTCCGGATCTTTCTTCCATCCCGTCAGCATCGAAATGAAATTGCTCCACCCATGCAGGATCACCATCACCAGATGCCCCAGCACGAAAAACAAAATCGCCCACATCACGGCGAAGTGCCAGATGCGCGCGTAGTGAAAGCCTCCCATCATCCATGCCAGCCATGAGAACTGAATCGGCTTCCACACCGCAAAACCGGTCGCCACGGAAAGAACTCCCAGGATAATGGCCGAGGTGTAAGCCTGCTTCTGCAGCGGGTTGTAGGCTTCGCGCAGCGGCGGCTTGGGACCGAAGAAAAAATAATGCTTCACCATGGGCCAGACCCCGGGAAGATCGCGATGGGTGAAGAGCACTTGCTTGTAGTTGCCGCTAAAAATTTGGTAGCCGAGATAGAGCACGCCGGTCGCGATGTAAATCCACATGAAGGTGAGGTGCCATTGCAAAGCCCCGCCCAGCCAGCCACCGATGGCGAACGCCTTCGGCCAGTGCAGCAAATCCTTCTGCGGAATCTTGGCGCCGAAACTGGGGAAGGCGCGGAAAATCTGCAAGCCGCTGCCCACCATCACGAAGAGCGCAACCAGATTGATCCAGTGGCAAAGCCGCACAATATAAGGATGCTCGTAGACGGCTCGGCCCACTGCTACCGGAACTTCGTCTTCTTTTCCGTTCGTCTGGATGATTTCAACGACCGCGCCGCTCATGTAAGAACCTCCCGGAAAACTAAATCTTGCCCCTGCGAGGGCGGGACGCCCGCGCGACAGCCGGCGGGACACCGGCGCTACCCTACAGCCCGTAGAACCACGAATAGCCCTGGTCTTCCCAGTAGCCGACGCGATCCAGCACATTGGTTACTTTCAAATCCGTTAAATACTTCGCTTGCTTGTAGCCAACCTTGGTGGGAATCTGCAAACGCAAAGGCGCGCCATGCTCGCGGGTCAAGGGCTGCTCGTACATCTCATAGCAGAGCAAGGTCTGCGGATGCAGCGCAGTCTCCATGTCCAAAGATTCGTAATAGTCGTCAGCACAGTTGACGGTGATAAAGCGAGCGGTAGTGTCCGCGCCAATCAGTTGCAAAAAGTCAGAGAGCCGTGTCCCGCCGAAGCGTCCAATCACATCCCAGCCCTCGACGCACACGTGGCGGGTATTCTGGCGAAAACGTGGCAGCGCTTGCACCTGCCCCAGCTTGTAGTCGCCCGGCCTTTTCACCGCGCCGCTCACGGTGAGTGACCACGCATCGAAATCCACGCCGGGATCGTCGACGTCATAGCCGTTGATGGGAAATTTCGCGAAGGGGGTGAGATCGGAATCGTCGAACGTAGTCGCCGCATGCCCCGGCCGGAAAAAGCGTGCCGCAGTCCAATCGCTGAAACCAAGACCTTTCTTCAGCAAGACTTCGCGCAGGCTGGGAACGGCGAATGCGCCCAAAGCCAGCACCGGGGCCAGCTTCAGCAGTTCGCGCCGGTTCACTTGCTTGAACTTTTTTTCCTCGAGCTGAAGCTTCAGATCAGCGTTCTTTTTCTTCAAGGCGTTCCCCCTCAAGTCGCAGTGCAAAACATTGCGCTACCAGCCGCGTTTTCCTCGGGAAAATACCGGTCCTCGACTTCCCAGGCATGGGATTCGCCAAATGTGTGAAAGTTTCGCGCCCCCCAGGGATCAGAATGAGCCGAAGCCAGAATCATAATGCCTCCCAGCCAATTTGGAGCGTACCTTTTGCTGGCCTTTACGGAGTTTTCGAGGCATACTATCGCCAGCAGCCTTCCCCCAAAGCCGCGTGGGTTCCGCATGTCGAATCTCGAGCTAAAAACTATCGCGACGAAAAGCCCGCCCGCCTTCGGCACGGAAGCGCGTCCGCAGGCGCAGGAAGATTCCAAACAGCGTAACCTGATGGTGAGCTCGCTGTGCCTGCTGCTGTTGGCTTTAGCAATCGTGCTGTGGCACGACCGCGACTTCTGGTTTCCGGACGCGCCCGAGGAAGCGGACCAGTCGGTCGAGAACCAGCCGGTTCAGAGCGCGCCGCTGGCCAAGAATATTCCAGTGCAGACGCCCGTTCCAGTCAGCAAACCCAGCCCGCCCGCGAAATCGAAGCATGCCTCACAGAGGGCCACTCGGAAAACAGCGGCCCGCGCTCCCAAGCCTTCTGCTGCGACGACTCCTGCTCTAGAAGTGCCGGCGCCGCCAATCGCAGTAACCAGCCGTACTGTGCTACCGCCTTTGGAGATCGAGGTCGTGGCCGGCGACAAACATCGCACCTTGCGCCCCGGCAGCAACTCCGTGCGCGTCGACCTGCAGCCGGGAATGCCTGCCGAACCAGTCGCGGAGCCGAGCATCTCAGCCGATTCGCAGAACGCGGCCAACATAACCAGCGACGCTTCGGAGCGCGTGCAGATGTCCGCCGACGCCACCGAGATCATAGCCAAGCCGGTGCGCCCCAACTATCCCATGCTGGCGCGGCAGATGAAGGTGCAGGGTTCGGTAATTCTGCAGGCGATGATTGGCCGCGACGGAATCATCCAAGACTTGCACGTGGTGAGCGGCCCGCACATCCTGGCCTCCGCCGCCGAGGATGCAGTCCGGCAATGGCACTTCAAGCCGCACTTCGAAGGCAGTGAAGCGGTCGAGACCCAGGCCAAGATCACGGTCAACTTCACCATCTCGACCAATTAAAAACCTCTCCGTACATCGACCTGAGAAAGTTCGCCCCCAATAAGGAGCGCCCTAATCTTTTTCAAGATTAGGGCGCCCGGGCAGCCCTCCCCCAGAACTGCTCACCTGCAAAATTAAACCTCCCGCCGACTTCTGCATATGGCACTCCCGTGCTACTCCATCGCCCTAAAGTGCCACTGCCCTAAGTGATTGCAAAGCTTTAATTTAGCTAACATTTCGGACAGGACCGCTACCGCGAAGAAGTTCGGAGGCGATTTCGAGTCGTCCCCGCTGCCTCGCTTAAGTGGAGTTCCTATGCTGCCGATGGAGAGCTAGTAAGCAGCGTTGCGCCCAAGATTGCGATCCCCATGTCGGCTTTCGAAGATCCGGACATTTACCGCGACATCCTCGATAACCTGCAAATCGGCGTCAGCGTCCTCGATCTGCAAAGAAGGATCGTCTTTTGGAGCGATGGTGCCGAACAAATAACGGGATACTCGCGCATGGATGTGCTGGGTCACGCCTCTACCGAAAACATTCTTCAGCACTGTAACGAGACCAGCTGTGAAATGTGTACCGATAAGTGTCCTCTCGCCATCGCTCTGCACGATGCCAAGCCGGTCGAGACCATGAGCTTCATTCACCACAAGTCCGGGCATCGCACGCAAGTGCACACCTGGGCCATCCCGCTGCGTGACAAGCGCGGATCGATCATCGGCATCATCCAGACCTTCGAAGGCGAGTTCGCCATAGCCGGTCCCGACCCCAACGACCGCCGCATGAAAGAACAGGGCTGGCTCGACGAAGTAACCGGATTGCCAAACCGGGCCCTGATGCAATCGCATCTGCGCGAAACCTTGGGATCGTTCAACGAACACCACGTTCCCTTCGGAGTGGTTTTTCTGGAGTTGAATGATCTCGCCGAATTCCGCTCCAAATACGGCCAGGGGGCGGCCCGCACCATTCTGCAGGTGTTGGCTCGCACCCTGAGAAACACGGTATTCGCCACCGACTTAGTCGGCATCTGGAGCGAGGAGCGCTTCCTGGTGATTTTGCTGGGGTGCACCGAATACGCTCTGCAGTCGATCAGCGATCGCATGCTCAAGATGATGGCGAACGCGACGATCCGTTGGTGGGGTGAGGATTTGTCGTTGCCGCTTGCGCTCGGGGGCACCGGCGCGGCGGCGGGAGACAGCGTCGATACACTGGTGCAACGAGCCCTAAATGAACTCATCAGGAATCGAGAGGCGAGGCCCATCCGCATTGCCGCGGCGGCCGGCGATCCGTCTTGAGAAAATGTCCTGCGATTTTGCGCTACTAACTTAACGAAACGAATCGGGCCATAACGAGCCGAATACATGTTTGCCATCATTGGAATCGTCGTGGTCTTCGGCTGTGTGGTTGCCGGCTATCTGATGGAGCACGGAAATCTGAAAGTGCTCATTCAGCCCGCCGAACTCGTCACCATCCTCGGTGCCGCGATCGGAACCGTGCTCATCGCCAACCCTCTGCACATTCTCAAGCAAATTGCGGGCGGAATGGCTGGCGTCTTTGGCGGCTCTCCCTACGGCAAGCAGGCTTATACCGACAGCTTGAAGATGATGTATGAGCTGCTGAACAAGGCCCGCAAAGACGGTCTGATGGCGCTCGAAGCCGACGTGGAAGAGCCTGACAAAAGCCCCATCATCTCGAAAGGTCCCAAAGTTTTCAAGAACCACCACGTCCGCGACTTTGTCTGCGACTCGCTGCGCATGGCCATCACCGGCGTCGATGCCTTCGAACTCGATCAAATGCTCGATCTCGATCTGGAAGTTCACCATCATCAGGCCGCTACGCCGCCGGCCGCTTTAAACAGCATGGCGGATTCCTTGCCCGGCCTGGGGATTGTGGCGGCGGTGCTGGGCGTGGTCATCACCATGGGATCGTTGGGCGGCCCGCCGGAGGAGATCGGAAAGAAAGTGGCCGCGGCGCTGGTGGGAACCTTTCTGGGCATTCTCTTGTGCTATGGGCTGGTCGGTCCGATCGCCGCCAACATGGTGAAGATCGCCGATGACGAGCACGCCTACCTTTACGTGCTGCGCGTGATGATGGTGTCGTTTCTCAAGGGCACCGCACCCATCATGGCCGTGGAAGTGGCGCGGCGCGCCGTTCCCGGCCACGTACGCCCCTCCTTCAAAGAACTGGAAGCCGCCTGCCGTGGCGGCGGCGCGGCCGCCGCGGCCGCCGCTCACTAAACCCTCCCCATGGAAAAAACCACCCGCCCCATCATCATCATCAAAAAGAAAGGCGGCCACGGCGGCCATCACGGCGGCGCTTGGAAGGTCGCTTACGCCGATTTCGTCACCGCCATGATGGCCTTCTTCCTGGTCATGTGGCTCATGAGTTCCAGCAAGCCCGTGCAGGAGGCGGTGGGCGGCTACTTCCGCGATCCCAACGGCACTTCCTCGAAAAAAGGATCAAGCGCAGCCGGTTCCGGCGAAAACTTCACCCTGACCAAAGACAACATGCCCCAGCTCAAGGATCAGCTCGAAAAAAAAATCCAGGAGATGAACGATTTCGAGAAGCTCAAGCAACACATCGAAATGACCGTCACTAACGAAGGTCTGCGCATCGAGTTGATGGAATCCGCTTCCGGAACTTTTTTCGACAGCGGCAGCGCCAAGCTCAACGGCGACGGCCGCGACCTGCTGATCACCCTGGCTCGGGAATTAGGCAAGCTGCCCAACAAACTTTCCATCGAAGGCCATACCGATTCCAAGCCTTACGCAACTTCCGGAAATTACGGCAACTGGGAACTTTCCACGGACCGCGCGAATGCCGCCCGCCGCATTGTCCAAGCCAACGGAATCAAGGCCGACCAGATCACCCAGGTCCGCGGCTTCGCCGATCAACGCCTGCGCAAGGTAGAGGATCCTCTCGATCCCGCCAATCGCCGCATTTCGCTCATCGTGCAATATGTCGTCAAAAATGCCGCCGAGGCCGAGGAGGGGAAGCCCTCCGCCGAGGGCGGCGAAGGCAAAAAGGGCGAGGAAAAATCAGGCGGGGAAAAGAAGTCCGAAGAATCCAAGGGCGGCGCTGCCAAGGGCGCCGAAACCAAGGGCACCGAGACCAAGAGTGGTGAAAAAAAGCCCGAACAGCAAAAACCCGACCCCGGCAAAGAGGCTCCCGCGAAAAAAGAATGACCGTTACCGGCCGGACCTGCCGCTTTGTCGAAGATCGTGATGCAGCTTGGGACAGCCCCGTTTTTTCACCGACCTCCGCGGCTCTTCTCTGCGCTCTCTGCGATCAAGCTCTTAAAAGACGACCACGCCAGACAGTCCCGATGGAGTAAGAACAATCAACCCGAGTTGTATAATCCCGGTTTGCTTTTAATCCCTCCCGGGAGCTGCCCTTGAAAGTGTCGTTGCGATTCGTCTGTGTTCTTCTGGCCTTGTCCTCGCTCTACCCCTTGTGGTCGCAAGAAACCGTTGATCTCGAAACCGTCGGCCGCATTCGCTACGAAGGCTTCCACAATTCGAAGGTGATGGACTATGCCACCGGATTAATGGATTCGATCGGCGAACGCCTAACCGGCTCCCCCAACATGAAGCGAGCCAACGAATGGACGCGCGATGAACTCACCGGCATGGGCCTGAGCAACGCGCATCTCGAAGCCTGGGGTCCCTTCGGCCGCGGCTGGGCGAATCAATTCGTCAACGTGCGCATGACCTCGCCCGATGTGGCCACGCTGATCGCCTATTCCAAAGCCTGGACTCCCGGCACCAACGGCGTAGTCCAAGGCCACTGCATTCGCGCCACGATCGAAGATCAGAAAGATTTTGAAAAATATAAGGGCAAGCTGGCGGGCATGATCGTAATCCTCGGCGCGGACACCGAAGCGAAGCCGATCACCGACGCCCCATTCAAGCGCTACGGCGAAGAGGATCTCGCCAAGCTCTCCGATTATTCCGGCGTCACCGAACACGGCTACCGCCCTGCGGACTTCCTGAAGCGCCAGCAGCTCATCAAAGACCAGAACATGTTCTTCGCCGAGGAAAAAGTGCTCGCGGTGATCGACCACAGCCGCCAGACTTCCGGCGGCGGCACCGTGTTCGTGCAGTCGGGTGGAAGCTACAAGACCGGGGAAACCACCACCATTCCTCAACTCACTTTGGCTCTCGAGCATTGGACTCGCATCGCCCGCCTGCTCAAACAGAACAAAGACGTAGCCCTCGAACTGAACGTCGCCAACACTTTCTACGACGACGATCCCATGCAGTACGACACCATCGCCGAAATTCCCGGCAGCGATAAAAACAAAAAAGATGAGGTCGTGATGCTGGGCGCGCATCTGGATTCCTGGCACGCGGGCACCGGTGCCACCGATAACGGCGCCGGCACGATCGTGATGATGGAAGCCGTCCGCATTCTGAAAGCGCTCGATCTCAAACCGCGCCGCACCATCCGCATCGGGCTATGGAGTGGAGAAGAACAAGGGCTGCTCGGCTCCCAGAATTACGTCCAGCAACATTTCGGGTCGCGTCCGGCAATCGACAGCCCCGCCATGAAAGGCATGCCAACACTTCTGCGGCGCGAGGCCGGCCCCGTCACGGTGAAGCCGGAGCAGGCGAAAATCTCCGCTTATTTCAACGTGGACAACGGCTCGGGAAAAATTCGCGGCATTTACTTGCAAGAGAACCAGGCGGTCGAACCCATCTTCGAGGCCTGGATGAAGCCCTTCAAAGACCTCGGCATGGATACTCTAACCATGCGCAATACCGGAGGGACAGACCACGAATCCTTCGACGCCGTCGGTATCCCGGCTTTCCAATTCATTCAAGATCCCCTCGACTACGAAACCCGCACCCATCACTCCAACATGGACGTCTACGACCGCCTGCAACCGGAAGATCTGAAGCAGGCGGCGGTCATCGTCGCCGGCTTTGTCTACGAAGCCGCGATGCGCGACCAGATGCTACCCCGCAAGCCCATCGAGCCCCCGCTGCTGCCGGAGCCAGAAAAAAAAGAATAGTACGGATCCAGCCATGACTCTTCCCCGCGGCCTTCGCGGCCGTACTCGGCGCGCTCCGCGTTCAAAGGCTGTTGCCTTTAACCCTGCGGAATTCGTTATCTCCCTCTAATCTCCGCCTTCCCTGCGCCGATTTCTTTCGAGCCAGCGACCCGCTCCCCAGGGGGCCTAAAGAAAACCGCCCAAGCGACGATGGACAGTTGAAGAGACTGCTCCAACCGTGGCGCGGAACTCAGACTCGGCTCACCTCGGAAAGCGACCGATGGAGAATCGTCTCCAACTTGGAAAGGAATGCCCGCGATGAGTGAGAGTGACATCGTCCAGGATTTTCTGGTCGAAAGCTACGAGAACCTAGACCGCCTGGACCGCGACCTCGTCGGTCTGGAGAAGAACCCCAAGGACAAAGACGCCCTAGCCGGCGTCTTCCGCACCATTCACACCATCAAGGGCACCTGTGGCTTCTTGGGTTTTAGCAAGCTCGAAAAGGTGGCCCACGTCGGTGAGAATCTCCTCACGCTTCTACGCGACGGCCAGCTCACCCTGAATCCGGAGATCACCACCGCGTTGCTGGGCATGGTCGATGCCGTCCGGCAGATGCTCAAGGAGATTCAATCCACCGGTCAGGATGGCGAGATCGACTATCCGGAACTGCGCGAAACCCTGACCCGGCTGCAGCGGCCAGACGAGCACGCGCTCCCCCTGGCCGTGGACGCGGCTTCATCGGCGCCCACGGAAGCCGAGATTTCCGCTCCAATCGAAGCCTCGGTCGCGCCTGCTCGGCCAGGCATCGACATCACTTCGCCCTTCGCTCCTCCTCCCCCAGCCTCTAAAAAATCCGCTGAGGCGAAGAGCGCGAAGGCCGCCGCCAAGCTCGCTGCGAAGCTTCGCTCCGATCAAGAACCCGGCGAGTCGGCTCCGGCCGACCCCTCTCAACCTACCCCGGCTGCGGCGCCTGCCCGTGCAGCCGCCGCAGCGGCATCCGCCTCGGCCCCTTCTGCCCACCGCGATGCCAAAGCATCGGCGAAGCCAGGGGATACCCCTCCGCCCCAGCCCGCGGCCGAATCCAAACACCGCGAAGCCGGCGCCGAAAGCATTCGCGTTGGAGTAAGCGTCCTCGACAAGCTCATGACGCTGGTCGGAGAACTGGTGCTGGCCCGCAACCAGCTCCTGCAAATCTCCAGCACCGTCGAAGACGCCGGACTGCAGGCCGTTTCCCAGCGCATGAACCTGATCGCCACCGAATTGCAAGAGCAGGTCATGAAGACCCGCATGCAGCCCATCGGCAATATCTGGGGACAGTTTCCGCGCACCGTCCGCGACGTCGCGCTCGGCTGCGGCAAAGAAGTCGGCATCGAGATGGAGGGCAAAGAAACGGAACTCGACAAAACCATCATCGAGGCCATCAAGGATCCCCTCACCCATCTCGTGCGCAACTCCGTCGATCACGGCATCGAGCTTCCCGAGGATCGCCTCAAGGTGGGGAAAGATCGTGCTGGACGGCTGATCCTGCGCGCCTTTCATGAAGGCGGCCAGGTCAACATCGAAATCACCGACGATGGCGCCGGATTAAATCCGGAGCGCATCCGGCAAAAGGCCATCGAACGCGGCCTGATCACCGCCGAACAGGCGCCGCGCATGAGCGAGCGCGAAGTCTTCAATCTGATTTTTCTTCCCGGCTTCTCCACCGCGGCCAAAGTCACCAACGTCTCCGGCCGCGGCGTCGGCATGGATGTGGTGAAGACCAACGTCGAAAAAATCGGCGGCACCGTCGACGTTCAGTCCACGCTCGGTGCGGGCACCACGGTGCGCGTAAAAATCCCTCTCACTCTGGCCATCATTCCCGCCCTGGTCGTGACTTGCGGTGGCGACCGCTACGCCATCCCGCAGGTAAGCCTGCTCGAACTGGTGCGCCTCGAGGCCGAAGACGTCGCCAAAGGGATCGAATTGGTGCACGGCGCTCCCGTCTACCGCCTGCGCGGCCGGCTGCTCCCGCTCGTCTATCTCAACCGCGAATTGAAGCTGCCCGAGACCGTGCATGACGATGCCAACGTGGAGAAAGACGATGCCGTGAACATCGTCGTACTGCAAGCCGACGATCGCCACTTCGGGCTGGTCGTCGATCAGATCAACGACACCGAAGAAATTGTCGTCAAGCCTCTGCGCAAACAATTGAAGACCGTGAAGACCTTTGCCGGCTCCAGCATCATGGGCGATGGCAAAGTCGCGCTCATTCTCGACGTGCTCGGCCTCGCGCAGCGCGCCAGCGTCGTCAGCGAAACCCGCGACCGCTCCCTGGCCGAAAAAATTACGGCCGCGGGAGCCGCCTCGGAACAAGACAAGCAAACCTTCCTGCTCTTTGCTGGCCCCGGCGATTCCCGCATGGCGATCCCGCTCAGCACTCTGGCGCGTCTCGAAGAATTTCCTGTCGCTCAAGTGGAGATGTCCGGCAGCCAATGGGTCACTCAATATCGCGGGCAGATTCTGCCTTTGGTTCGCCTCAACGTGATCCTCGAAGAGCGCCGCAACAAGCTGCGCGCCTTGCAGGCTCCGCCCACTCTCGACACCGGGCCGATCCAGGTTTTGGTGCTGAACCACGAAGGCCGCTCCTTCGGCCTGGTGGTCGAGCGCATTCTCGATATCGTCGAAGACCGCGCCGACGTCAAGTCCCCCGCCACCCGGCCTTCGGTTCTCTACTCGGTTGTGATCGGAGACCGGGTCACGGAATTGCTCGATATCCCCGCCATCCTGCGCCAGGCCGAAGCCCACACCGCGCCGCCCGCTCCAGCGGCGAAATCGGCGGGGGCGGTGAACTAATTTATGGCTCATACTTCACAGTTTTGCACCTTCTACCTCGACAAACTCCTGTTCGGCGTCGAACTCAAGGGCGTGCAGGAAGTCATTCGCTCCCTCGATATGACCAAGGTTCCGCTGGCGCCGAGTGTGGTCAGCGGCCTCATCAACCTGCGCGGCCAGATCGTCACCGCCGTCAATCTCCGCCGGCTGCTGGAGCTCGAACCCAGCCCGCCGGGCGCGCGCGCCATGAACGTTGTGGTGCGCTCCGAAGATGGCTCGGTCAGCCTGCTGGTCGATGAAATTGGAGATGTGGTCGAGGTCGACGACTCCAGCTTCGAGCGCCCTCCAGAAACTTTGCGTGGCACCGTGCGCACCATGATCACCGGAGTGCACAAACTGAATAACCAGCTACTGTTGGTGCTCGACACCGAAAAGGCCTGCCAGATGACCGCCGATGCGGTAGAAACCGTCGCGGCAGGCCGTTAGAAGCCGAGGACAGAAGCTTCTCGCAAGGGAAAAGTAATGAGAAAACTGACCTTAAAAATGAAACTAGGCTTCGGGTTTGGCAGCTTGCTGCTAATTCTAGTGACCCTAGGGTTTGTGGCCAGCGGAACCGTGAGCTGGCTTGCGGAAATATCTGGACGGGTCGATAGCATGATGACGAAGAAGGACACCGCTTCTCAGATCGAGGCCGAAATCGAAAAACAGACGACAGGGATCAGAGGGTTCCTGCTCAGCGGGAGAGAGGATGTCCTAAAGATCGACGATCAGGGCAAGCAGGAATTCAACGAGAATATGGACCGCCTGCAAAAGACCATCGTCACGGAAGAGGGCAAGCGGCTTCATCTTGAAATCCGGCGCACATTTGATGAATATCGCGCCATCGCCGATCGGGAGATCGAATTGCGCCGGGCGGGGAAAACGAACGACGCGGTAGAGCTCGCGTTTAGCCCTGCGACGAGCGCGGCCCGAACTCATTTGCGCCAGGCCGTCGCGGATTTCAACGCTCTGGAATACAGACTGAAGGACAAGTTTCTGGTCGAACAGAGCGCGGCCGAATCGCGCTCACGCTCTGTCATCTGGATGCTGGCAGTGGCGGGTGTTGCGATCGGTTTGGCGGTTGCCGTCCTTATGACACGTTCCATAACCGGCGCCATTTCGAAGATGGTGGCCATGATTCAGGCGGTTGCTGGAAATAATCTGACCGTCAACGACCTCGAAATCACCTCCGAAGACGAGATCGGGCAGGCTGGCGTGGCGTTGAACCGCATGAAGAACAACCTTCACGACGTGATTCAGTCCATTTCAGGCTCAGCAATGCAGGTAGCCAGCGCCAGTGAAGAGCTGAATGTCACCAGCCAGCAGATCACCGCCAACTCCGCCGAAACCTCCGCCCAGGCCGACGTCGTCACCAAGGCCGCGGAGACCGTCAGCCAGAACCT
>JBEKWC010000014.1:0-109504 GCA_049513475.1 Candidatus Sulfotelmatobacter sp.
CAGGCCCGGTCTTCCCCCCAGCACAAATGGCACGCGCCCAGGGCGTCAGCCAGCGTGTCGTTGCGCTTGCGCAAGGCCTGCAGTTCGGTGAACATTGTCTTGGCCAGCTTCTTCAGCTTGCGGCCCTGCTCAGGGGGTTTCGCCGGCTGCAAAATCTCCGGCTCGGGGATTGTTTCTTCTTCCGCCGCAGCTTCGGCCTCGTTATTCCGCGCGGCCAGACGCGCCTGCATCTGCTGCACCAGCGGCGCCATGCGCGGATCGCGCTGTGCCAGCGTGGCCAGCAAATCCGGGAGATTGGCGGCGCCCATGCCGGCCTGAGGGGATGCGCCCATCATCATCTGCATCACTACATCAGTCATCGAACTCATCGTTTCCCTCCATCTCGAGAAAGTCGAGTTCCGCCATGTCGAGCGCGTCGTAGTATTCGTCTGCCTCGGTAAACTCCGGCCTCGAGACCCGGGGGGCAACCGGAGTGCGCGCGGCCGCCTGCCCCAACATCTCCAGGAGCACCGCCGCGCGTTGTGCGGGCACGGCTGGATCCACCGCAAGCGTGCCGTTCTTGTAGAGGTAGTCCGGCAGATCTTCGCTGGGCTCCGCCCATGCCTCCGCTTGCGCAAAAGCTTTCGAGCCGAGCGCGCCCAGCAGATTTGCGAATGCGGCCACCGGCACCGAGGTCCCGCCCACGGGCACGTCCTTACGTCCCGCCGGTCCCAACGCCATCGACATCAGAGACTGCATCATCTCTGGCCGCTGCAGCAAACCCAGCAGCACACCGGCGGGATTGGTTTTTCCGCCGTCGGGAGCTCCGGTTTGACCGCCGCCACCGACTAACCCGGCGATCGCAGGAAGCGCGCTGGCAATGCCGGATGCGACTCCTCCACCTCCGGCCCCGGCTCCGGCTCCACCGACCGCGCCTGCGATGGCGGGAAGTGCGCTGGCGATGCCGGATACAATCCCTCCCGCTCCGCTCCCGCCGCCTCCACCGACCGCGCCTGCGATGGCAGGAAGCGCGCTGGCGATGCCAGATACAATCCCTCCCGCTCCGCCTCCACCCGCGCCTGCGGGCTTGCCCCCTCCGCTTGACAGTGCGCTGCTCACGCCACCGATCAGCGCGCCGCCCAGGCAACCCCAAGGTCCCAGTGCGCAGCCCGTGGCCGCGCCCGAGATAATTCCGGGCAGGGCCTTGGTCGCGATAGGAGCAACCGCCTTCGCAGCGCTACTGAATGCATGTCCCACATCGTCGAGGAACCCCTCCATGTCTTCCGCGCGAATCCCGTTGCTCGCCAGCAGACTCTCTACATCTTCCGCCGGTAATCCGGCGAATTCCGGGGCGAGAACGCTTCGGATGGTCGGATACGGGTCGTCTTCCGGGAGATATTGCCGGCGCATGGTATTGGGATTGAAGGCACTGACTCGCGCTGCGCTCATAATCTCCTCCCTCTCTGTCCGTTGCGCTCCACGCCGGTAACGTGTTCCAGCGCGATCACGACTGGGTTCTTCAGTTCCGCCACTCTGACGACGGCAAATTTCGCGCCGCCGTCGTTTTCGGTGATATCCAACACTCGTCCTTGCAGAACGTTTGCGCCGTACAACTCGCCCATCACGGTTTGCGGATGGGGAAGGTAGATATCGCAAACTCTAAACTGCACTTGCTGATTCAGTAATTCCACGTTAGCGCTTTCGCAAGCATCAGCCAGCAAACTAGTTCCGGAAAAAGCTTTCCGAACCTGCAAGGGCAGAAGAGAACTTCCGGCTCAGGCGGCGTACTTATGCAGTTTGTTATAGACACTGCGCGGAGTGATACCCAGGAGACGAGCCGCTTCGGATTGATTTCCGCCGGCAGCGGTCAGGGCGCCGCGCACCAACACCGACTCCAGATATTGGATCGCGTGCGTGAGATTCCAATCGTGGCGCTGCAAGTACTCGACCGCATGAACCTCCAACGGAGCCGTGGACGCGAGCTCTCGGGATTCGCCGGCCTCGGGCGGGGAGGTCGCCAGTCCGGGAGCTTCCGAGAGCTCCTGCCAAATTTCTGGAGGAAGATTCCTGAGGGACAAAGATCCCGTGCCTTCCCAATCCAATAATGCGCGGCGCACGACATTCTCCAACTGACGCGCATTTCCTGGCAAGCTTGACTTTTCCAAACCGCGAATGAAGTCGCTGCCGATCGTCGGACGGCCTTTCGCCTGCCATAGCGGGCAGTACTTCTCGATAAAGTGGCGGACCAAAGGCTCGATATCGGCGATGCGATCGCGCAGGGGTGGAATGTGGACGGACAAGACATTCAGCCGGTGGAACAGGTCTTCACGAAAGGTGCCGCCACCCACCATTTGATCGAGCCGCCGGTTCGTCGCGGCTACGACCCGAACATTGATCGCCACTTCCCGGTCCGCTCCTAGACTACGCAAGCGGCCAGTCTGCAGGACCCGCAGCAATTTACCCTGCAGATTGAGACTCAATTCACCGACTTCGTCGAGAAATAACACACCACCCTCGGCGCTCCGGAAGAGGCCGGCGCGTTCCCGTTCAGCCCCCGTAAATGCACCTCTCTGGTGGCCGAACAACTCGCTCTCGGAAAGTTGCTCGGGCAAGGCGGCGCAGTTGATGCTGACAAAGGGCTGTCGGAACCGCCTGGCGTCCAGCGCATGGATGGCACACGCAATCAGCTCTTTTCCGGTTCCAGTTTCCCCGGTAATGAGAACGGGCATTTCAGTCATCGAACTGACGCCTCGAAGCGTCCGAAATAGTGAGAAGGCCTCTGTACTGCGTCCGGCAAAGCCCACTTTGGACATGAGCGACAGCAGAATTTCCTCCTCTGCTTTTGATGCCAGCATGCGCTCCGCATCCCCCTGAACGTGCGCGCGAAGTTGGATTGCGAAGTCGTTCTCACTCGCACTGATAACGTGGCTGGCGCCTGCCAGCAGCAATTGGCAGAACGTTGCCAAATCTGCCTCGTGCCAACAAGCCGTCACACAAACAACAAACGCGAATCTATGCGTGAGGGTGTTAATTAACTTCAAGTCTGAAGACTGTGCTGCGCCGGAAATCGCAAATACGACCCCTCCGGCCGTACTGCCCGAGGCGAAATGTTGCGATGACGACGCAGCCTCCGGAGACACGCATGGCAGCGTGCCGAGTGTGTCAAGCATCAGCTGCCGCCGCCCAAGATCTTCATCCCAAACCCAAACAGGGCAACGCCTTGGGATTGCCTCAGCATCCAAATTGGACGGTGCGGTGCTCTGCATTTCTATTCCTGTGTTCCCTTCTTGGGCCGATCGGGCTTAAGTCCAGTCTTGGACCAGCGTTGACTTTCATCAACCACGACAAAGCAGGACGCTGATGCCTTCACCCTTGCCACCTTACTCGGGATGGAGAGTCGCGATGGTTAGCCTCATCCGGCCAGGATATTCCGAAAATAGAACTGCCTAGTCGTGCAATAGTGCTTTGGATCGTGAATTCGTTGCAGACCAGATAACGCGAACTAAACGAGACAATTTTGCTGCAGAAAAAAAGGCATTCCTCATTAGTTAGTACCCAGCTTCGTCAGCGGCTAACCTGTCAATTCGACGCGATGGCCGTTGCGGTCCAAAAAAGGCTTCGCGGAGATTGGCAGAGCGAACAGCACGCCGCGGCACGACATTTCTTCCAATGCTATATGTGGCAGAGGTCCCCGCGTGCACAGTGAAACTGCACAATGCAGTTGCCGTGTCGCAACAGCGCCTGGGGAAACGTGTGGCCGAGCTTAGCTTTGCACGGATGACTTCTCTCTGGGCTGCGATCTCCGAGTAGAGGAGACTCAGTAGGCTGTAGGCTTCTCTAGGCTTCTATCCACCGTTTCCGGTTTCGTGCGCGTGAAGATCCACCATGGTCCACTGAAGTCTCCTCCCTCACAGACCCCACCGTGCAGATTTCCCGCAGCGGGTTCCTCAAGCAGTACTCCCTGCCCCCTTCCAAGGGTGCATGATCCGGGGTAGTAACAACGGATGCTGCCGCAGGATTTGGTCATATCGTTCCCACGTCAACCAGCGCCCGCGCGTGCGGCGACTCAGCCCTCGCTTCCATATCCGACGGACGCTCCGATAGAACTGCTGGAGACTACGGTAGTTCGTCGGTCGTCCGTAGTACTGGTAGTGGCCGCGGAGCTTGGCGTTCAGGGTTTTCTGTTGCGCGTCCACGGGCTCGTGCCGGTGCTTCTGGCACCATTCGGTGATCGCCTTCAGCCCCCTGCGGAACCGTTTACCGATCGTCTTCACGTGCACGGTAAACTTCCCCTTCCGGCTGCGGGCGCACATGTGGGTAAACCCGAGAAAATCGAAGGTCTGGGGTTTCTTTCCCTGTTTCTTCGCGTTCCTCGCCGCATATCGCCCAAATTCCACAAGCCGCGTCTTCTCCGGATGAAGAGTCAAACCAAATCTGCTAAATCGCTTGGTTAAGACTTCCTTCACCTTTTCCGCGTCCTCCTTGCGTTCGAAGCACAAGATGGCATCGTCGGCGAACCGGATCTCGTGAGCTTCGCCCTTCATCCGCGGCTTCACCACTTCCTCGAACCATTCGTCGAGAATGTGGTCCAGGTAGATGTTGGCCAGGATCGGACTGATCGGTTGTCCTTGTCCGGTCCCGGTTTCACTCATGAGTAGTCTGCCTTCTTCAATGACTCCGACCTGGATCCATTTGCGGATCAGTCGAAGCACGCTGTCGTCGCTTATTCGCCTCTCGATCATCTCGATGAGTTGCTCCCTCACAATCGTGTCGAAGTACGAGGTGATGTCTAGCTCCAGAATCCATCCCGTGGGCCGGGTGCAGATGATCCGCCCCACTTCGTCCAATGCATGGTGTGCTCCTCGTCCGGGTCGGAACCCGTAGGAGCAGTCGAGAAAATCCTGCTCGTAGATGGCACTCAGTATTTTGACCATCACCTTCTGCACGAGTTTGTCCTCGAGGGCGGGAATCGAGATCGGCCTCTGTTTCCCGTTTTCCTTGGGGATGTACACTCGACGCAGTGGTTGGGCCCGATCCTTGCCATCCTTGAGCCGCTGATGCAGTTCGCGGAAGTTTCTCGCAGCGTCCCTTTCGTATTCCTCGTAGGTTACGCCGTCCACCCCGGCACTGGCCTCCTTTCGTAGATTCAGGAATGCCGCGTACATCTTCTCGGGTGTGATCAAGTGAGCGATCGAAAAGAATCGTCGCTTCGGATCTTCCTTGGCGAGTTCAGATAGTCTGTTGATTTCTGTGGACATAATGGTTCGAGTTCTGAGTCTCGGTTATGTTTCCTTCCCCAGATGCGTTGCTTGTTCCCCCCTTCCCTCCAGTGGGTATCGTGGCCGCTCCTTACCGAAGCCCTGCGGTTCCCCACCTTCACCGGTACTATGGAGTCGTAAGACTGCTCGCCATCTCTCCGTGATCCCTCCGGTCGACCCTCGGGACCACGTACCCCCGATATAAGAGGCGTTCCTCTTGGTGTGGGGGGAGATGGGGAGCTCTCTTGGGTTCCCGGCCAATCTCTTTGGAAGCATGCCCCGGGCTGGGGACTCCGGCGACTCCAGCACGACCTCGCCTGTAACGGTCGCTGCCGGATGCTGCCTTCCGCTAGGCTAAAGGCGTCGGCATCACGACGATATAATGATTTCGGAGCTGAATCCTAACGGCCTGCTTCCTCGCTGTCTACGCTTCGCACCCACCAGTCGCCCGGTGAATGGCAAGACTTGCTACTGACCTGTCTGCTCGACTTTGGTCAGACGGGATTTGCGCCCGCTAGACTGGATTAAGAGGTTTCTCTAACTCATCATCAGTTCCTCCTCTTCCGAACCTCCCAACGCGATAGCTAGATCGCTCGGGCGCGATTACCCAAGTGGATATAAGAGACCCAGGGAACAACGTGACGCGCATTAGCTACAACCGATCGAAAAATCGGCTGGAGCGTATCGAGAGCTGGAATGCGTCGCTTGCCCTCCACTGACGTGTTCCACCCGGCGCGTTCGATAACAGCAGACACGTCGTCGCTGAGTTCCTCCGCTCTCTGCAAGGCTCCCTTGATCCTGATAATCTCCATCTCGCGTGCCGCGATCTGCGCGGCAGGTTCGCTGTGACCTCGCGCAGCCATCAGGCTGCGTTCGTGGCTGGCCAGCATGCGCCGAAAGATGGGCACGGCACTTTTCTTCGGCTGCAGCATGTGGACAGCCCAGGCAGATCAATCCCTTCGGACAATGCTCTCCGCTACTTTCCTGCCTGTCATGAAAATCAGCTGCGATCAAGCCGCTTCTTGCTCAGGAGTCAGTGTCACCGAGTAGCCCAAACGTGTCAGACGATGCATCAGGTTGCCTTTGAGGTAGCTTGTTAAACTTGTCCGGGTAAAGATCTCCCAAGGCGTTCAGCGTAGCCGTGCTAAGGATCGGGCGTTTATCTCATTACAGAAAGGTACTCCGCCCAGGGACCCACTTCCGGCTTATAGCGCTTCGCCATAACCCGGCTGACCTGCAGGATATGCGCAAGATCGTGCGCGGTCCATGTCGCCAGGAGTTGCCGCAGCGTTACTCGACCCAACGCGGGATGGGTACCCACCAATTCTAATTGGGCTGGCTGCAAATCCAGAGTTCGAAGCTGCACGAGATTGTCGGCGCGGCGGGCGGCAAATTCGTCCAGCAATGCAGAGATCGGTTTGCCTTGGCTATCGCGGAACTGCGCGTCTCGATCGAAGGGCTCAAAAGGTTGATGGGGGCCATGCTCCAGGATGATCATCACGCGCGCCACCCAATCCGTTTTCTCCCCGTGAATCAGATGACCAATAACCACATATGGACTCCACGTGCCGGGCCCTTCGGTGGCTGTGGTCCACTGTTCCGGGAGGCCGCGCAACATAGCATCGAACGTCGCAGGAGTCCGCGTCAGTACGGCGAAACATTCTTCGAGGAAAAGGCCGCTCATGAATCCATGTTAGTTTCGCCGAATGCTTCCGGGCGAGTGCATCGCTGAGGCTGCTCCGCTCCTGCGGAAAACAAGCCCGTGGTGATATACCTTTCTCCCGTGTCGGCTAGAATCACCACGATGATCTTCCCGGCGGCGTCTTGCCGTGCGGCTATGGCAAGAGCCGCGTGGACTGCCGCTCCGGATGAAGCGCCGGCGATGATTCCTTCTTCGCGTGCAAGACGGCGTGCACATGAGAAGGCATGTTCGTCTGTTACGGCGATCACTTCATCGAGAATTGAACGGTTCAAGACTTCCGGGACGAATCCGACGCCGATTCCTGGTATCTGGTGATTCCCTACCAGGCCGCCAGAAAGGATGGCAGCGTTGGCGGGCTCCACGCCGATGATTCGGACACCGGGTCTCTTTTGTTTAAGAACCTCGCCCACACCCGTGATGGTTCCGCCGGTGCCAATGGCAGACACAAAAGAATCGACTTGGCCTTGTGTATCCTGCCAGATCTCCATGGCCGTCGTGCGTCTATGAATCTCCGGGTTAGCGGGATTTCTGAATTGATCGAGGATGACGGCACCGGGGAGTTCGTTCGCGATCTTCTGAGCTTGCGCAACGGCGTCGATCATGAGAATTCCGGGAGTGAGCACCACTTCCGCTCCTAACTGCCGGAGCAGCGCCACTCTTTCTACCGACATAGTCTCAGGCATGGTCAGGATGATTCTATAACCTCGAATTGCGCAGACGAAAGCTAATCCTATGCCCGTGTTTCCGCCCGTTGCCTCAACGATCGTCCTTCCGGGTTTCAGCAGACGTCGCGATTCGGCATCTTGGACTAGCGCAACTGCAACGCGATCCTTTACATTCCCGCAGGGATTTCGCATTTCCAATTTCGCCAGCACGCGGCCTGGCAGATCCTTAGCCAATCGCCTCAGTTCAACGAGCGGAGGCGACCTACTGTGGCGATGAGATCCGCGTGGGTCATGACGTCAGCCTCTTAACACCGCGAAGGCAGATTCATCACGGCTTCGATAATCGGTGTGACATGACCTCCGACGTAGATTCCGTCGGTCCCGTTTTCGCCGCGTAGTTCTACGTGCAAGAGGCTACGGCGGCCCATTCTTGTTCCCTGTTCGCTGACAAAACGCGTGCCAGCCGAGCTCGATAGCAGACCTTGTCGAATCATGAAAACAGCAAGAGGACCTGTGGAACTTCCAGTGGCCGGATCCTCTGGAACTCCGTAATCAGGAGCGAACATCCGCGAATAGGCGCCATCCGGTGTTGTGGCAAACAAGAAGACGAAGAAGACTTCGTTCGCGCCGCCCTTTAGGACTTTTAAGCCAGTCAAATCGAGCGATGCTCGATCAACCGCGGCTTTATCTTTCACCGCGATCAGTAGCGTCGGATTGCCGGCGCTCAGCAGTTGCGGTTTGAGCGGAAGAAGATCCTCTGGCTCCAGGCCTAGCGCTCTGGCGCACGAAGCGCCATCGAAGCACCTCCCTTCGTGAATCGGCGGGGTCCGCAACCAAATGAGAGGACGTTGTCCTCCCTCGATTCGAATGTGGACCGGACCCACCTCCTCTTCGAGCATGAACTCTGTGCTATCGCTCGCGACAATGCGCTTTTGCACCAGCACAAATGCCGTACCGACGGTGGGATGTCCCGCGAATGCCAACTCCTTTGCAGGAGTAAATATGCGCACGCGGACTGCACAGTCTTTACGTGTTGCCGGGAGGACAAAGGCGGTTTCCGCCAAGTTGAGCTCTCTCGCAATCCTCTGCATGGTCACGGCATCAAACTCCGACGCGTCCGGGAAAACGGCGAGCGGATTTCCAGCCAAAGGCTCCGCCGTAAAAACGTCGACGACCGTGTATGCGTGGGATCGGTTGAGCGCCATTACTCGTGAACCTCCGCGATAAGATCGATTTCCACACAGGAGCCAAAGGGCACTTGAGCAACTCCGAATGCGCTCCGGGCATGCTTGCCGCTGATTCCAAAAACTTCGGCGAGCAGTTCCGATGCACCGTTGGCTACCAGATGCTGCTCAGTGAATGTCGGCGCGCTATTAACCAAGACCATCAACTTGACGATTTGCCCAATCTTATTGAGATCGCCGACAGCGAGATTTAGCGTCGCCATCAAGTCGATTGCTACACCGCGCGCAGCTGTTGTTCCGAGCTCGGTGGTGAGATTTTCGCCAAGCTGTCCCACCCAGGGTTTGCCGTCCTTCTTAGCGATATGGCCCGACAGGAAGATCTGATTGCCGCTTCGCACGAAGGGGGCGAAAGCTGCGACGGGTGGTGTGACTTCGGGCAACTTGATCCCCAACGACGCGATTCTCTCATATACGGACATGAGACGCCCTGACAGAAGCCTACGTTTACACCAGCCGCCATGTACAGTGTCAGAAGAAGAGTTTTATTACCATAACAGTTGCATTCTTGGGATCTGCTATGTTCAAGACGTATGCGAAAAACGGCTCAAAGCAATGTCCCGCTGTACGTGCGGATCGCCGAACGCTTTACCCACCAGGTTGCCAATGGCGTTCTTCGTCCTGGAGATCGCGTGCCCTCACTCAGAAGGCTCGGCAAAGAACAGGGCGTGAGTCTCTCGACCGCCTTGCAGGCGTATCTTTGGCTGGAAAATCGCGGGTATCTGGAAGCCCGGCCTCAATCGGGTTTCTACATTCGCACGCCTTTTGCAAAACTGATTCCGGAGCCGCAGGCCGAGTCGATCCAAAGTCAACCGGCTACAATGGGAAGCAACGCTGTGTTGGAAGAGGTGATCCGGTCGGCCGGCGATCCGGCATTTGTTCCGTTCGGCGCGGGATGTGCAAGCGCGGAGTTGTTTCCGAACCGCAGGTTGAATTTAATCCTGCGCGGAATTCTGCGCAGGCGGCCGTCACACAGTGGGAATTACGACTTTCCGCCGGGCGTCGAGGCGCTCCGCCGGCAAATCGCCAGGCGTTCGCTGACGATCCGGTTCGAGGTTGCGCCGCAAGATGTCGTGGTCACCGCCGGGGCCCTGGAAGCGATCAATTTGAGTCTTCGCGCGGTAGCAAAGCCCGGCGACGTTATCGCTGTGGAAAGCCCTCTTTACTTTGGCATTTTGGGAAGCGTCGCCTCTCTGAACATGAAGACCATCGAGATTCCCACGCACCCTCAACGAGGGATGGATTTGGGGCACCTGGAGCGCGCCATCCGCAAGCACAAAATCAAGGCGTGTATTACCATGACCAACTGCCACAATCCACTTGGCTTTGTCTTGCCGGACAGGCACAAGCGCGACCTGGTGGATTTGACGGGCCGGTTGAACGTCGCCGTCATCGAGGATGATCTGTACGGTGACCTCGCCTATGAGAGCCCGCGGCCTTTGACGGCGAAGTCCTTTGACCGTAAAGGTCTCGTGCTGCTCTGTTCATCTGTTTCCAAAATCTTGTCGCCCGGATATCGCGTCGGCTGGGTTCTGGCAGGGCGGTTCCGCGCCGAGGTGGAGCGGCTAAAGCTGGTAACCAGCATGGCCGCCCCGTCCTTGCCGCAGTTGGTGGTGGCGGAGTTTCTGGAGTCGGGCAGCTACGACCGCCACGTGAGGAAGTTGCGCGCGACACTCGCTTGCCAGATGGAAAGCGTGCGTCAGGCGATCGCCCGCTATTTTCCGGCCGGAACGCGCATCAGCCGGCCTGCGGGCGGCTACATGTTATGGATTGAACTGCCCCCGAGTGTGAATGCTCTTAAACTGCATCGGGCCGCGTTGCTAGAGCGCATCAGCATTTTGCCGGGGGGCCTCTTTTCCGCGACGGGCCGATACAAGAACTTCATTCGCATAAATTGCGGACACGTCTGGACGAAAAGTCACGATCAGGCGCTTTTGACGCTGGGTCGCCTATGCGAGCGGGAGATCTGATATGCACCCTTGCATCACTCCGCATAGTTTGCGGCATGCATTTGCCGCGCACCCGCTGGAGCAAGGCACCGACGTGCGCACCGTCCAACTGTTGCTCGGCCACCGTAGTCTGGCCACCACGGCCCGCTACCTGCGCACCGCCGCCAGCAAGGTCTGCTCCACTACCAGTCCCCTCGATCAACAAAGCCTGATCCCGCATTCTTTGAGATTCCTGAAGGTTATACGCACCCCGGAGCACAGGCGGGAACGGAAAAGGCGAACTGACGAGTGTTAAGTTCCAATCCGTGTGGGGTGCTAGATGCGGCTGAGCGACGTGAAATCGCAGTCTGTAAGAAAGTTCTTTCGCCGCAGGATGTTCACCGAGTAAACCTTCTGAGCCGGGCGCTGTAAAATGGATTCTCTGCGGGAGGCTCCCATGAGCCCGCGGTTTTTCGTTTTGTTCTGCTGGCTTTCCCTCTCGCCAGCATCTTTTGCCCAGCAAGAGCCGATTGACGTACCCTTCGACGACGCGCCTTTGACCGGTAGTCCAATAACGGCAACTGGAAAAATCTCGGTTCGAGAAACGGTTGCCGCTAACGAGGTAAGTCCTCGTGGGAGGAAAACGTCAGCGCGATGAATCTGTCCACGAAGTCGATCCTCTTGCTAATCGGTGATCTTGATGCAAGTGGCTCTCACAGCAACGGCGGAACACTGCTTACGATGGAATACTTCTTTGGCGATCCGATTTCGCCGGGAGAAACGTTCTCGTTGGTAAAGCAGAGCTTCGTATTGGCCTCGTGTTGCATAAATCCGCTGCGTGAAGCGCACGAGCCGAAAGCCAGGTTCGGTTTGATGTTTGTGCAGTTCTTGGACGGATCAACTTTCGGCGATGCAGCCAAAGCGAAACACGCCCTTGCAGACCGGGATAGGACTCTCAAAGCGTTAAGAACGCTGGCTCAAGTCGCGGCGAAGGACAAGCAGAGGTTCCAGTCCCAGTTGGAACGGCAGTTGCGCTTAGACGACACGCTTGGAGTATTCGCCAGCATTCGCGAGACTCAAGAACAAAAGGGAGCAGATGCGGCAATCGCACGAACGTACAAGATTCTTGATGCTGCGGAAGACTCTCTAGAGACATGGGCGCTCCATCAACGCCCGCCAAAAGGTCAGCGACTCACTTTAATAACGGCATCCTGACCCGCAAACTTTAACCACCCAGCTCTGGGTCAGAAAACCGAAGGTCAAGTGAACAAGTGAACAGTGTCTGCAGCGTGATCCAGAACGGAGAAGCGACCAGCAGCTCTCCTCTCGGCCTGGTTTGCGAAAGTCGTCATTGCCAGGTTCGTCGTAATCGCGCCAAAGAAGCGCTGCCGCTTGGAGAAACTTTATTTTGATCGGCACGATACCTCGTCACAGCGAGCGCAAACAGCGAACGCCGGCATAATTTGTTCATTTGTTCCGGTCCGGGGTCGCCCTTTCCATGGACTCCGCCATAGAGCGGCACCACTATTGGGTCGATGCAGAGAACGATCAACCATTCTGCATGCGCTTTGGGAGGACGTGTTTCCTGCGGTCGTCGAACTACTTCAACAGAGACACGTTACCCTGTCCCTTCGGAAAGATGTGATGGTCGGGACGCTCTTGGACACTGCCGCTTTGCCAGTGTCCCTAATCGGAAGCCCTATCTGGGGCGATTGTTCGGGGTGAGAAGGGCGCGCACCCACCATCATTCCAATCATTCCGACTTCTGTGCCTGTCCGCTTCTGGCACTCAATGTACTCTAAATCATCCCGCATCTTGCTTTTTGCGTTGCCCTCAGGTTTTCCCGGCTCTAAAGTTTCCCCAGGGAGGTCCACCATGCTCCTGCTTCAAGAACGGGATCCCGTGTTCTACGAACTTTGTCGCCGCAGCGACACCGCGCAACACAGCGAACGGCGAACTGTGTTTTAACCGTTTGTGTCAACCAAGGGGACAAGCGCAGTCCCTGCTCTAAAGTTTGGCTTAGGAGGTCCACCATGCTGCTTCCCCAAGAACCGTATCCCGTGCTCAAGGAATCCTATCCTGTGTCTACTGAATCCGTCGCCACCCCGAATCCTTTAGCGGGACCTGCGACGGCAATCACGCATCTGCTTGCCGCCGGGGCGCGGCCTAGAATTCTTCTGGTCGATGACAATGAGAATGACATTCTCCTCACCCGAAGGTCGCTCGAAGAGCAAGATTGCGAAGTTGTTTCCGCCAGCAGCGTACCACAGGCTCTTCACCGGATTGCCACCCAACCCTTCGACGTGCTCATCACAGATCTTCACATGCCGGGCCCGGGCGATGGTTTTGCCTTGGTAACCGCCATGCGTCACACTCAGCCCAGCGCGTTAACCCTGGTGGTGAGCGATTATCCCGACGTGCAGAAGGCTATGAACGCTATTCTTCTCCAGGCCGATGAGATCCTGGTCAAGCCCCTTGACTGCAAGCGACTGGCGGGGCTCATGGACAAAGCCAGGGTGACCTCTCTGCCCCCGCTCGTGCAAGCTAAGGAAGGCATCGCCTCCATCCTGGAGCGCGATCTCCCTCTTTTAATGCAGCGCTGGCTGGCGCGCGTGGAACAGGTTCCGGAGTTGGCTGCCCTCCCGCTCACCCCCAAAGACCGTACCTCGTTTCTTCCGGATATGATGAAAGGCATTATCGCTCGGCTGCGCGTCGACCGCCATCTTGACGTCATCGACAACCCCTCCCCGTCGGCCGCGACGCACGGACAATGCCGCTATCTCCAGAGCTACACCGCCCCCCTGATCGTGCAGGAGTCGCGCCTCTTGCAGGTCAGCATCTTCGAGACTATCCAATGCAACCTGGCCACCGTCGACTTCACTTCGGTGCTGCCCGATATCATGATTCTTGCCGATGAGGTGGACTCTCAGTTGAAACAAGCCATCGCAAGCTTTCTGAACATGCAGCGAACAACCAGTGCGGCCGGAGCATGAGAGCACTTCGAGGTGGGTTAGGCAAACGGCCGACCATCACTCTCGAAATGCGCGCTCCTCAAGAACCCGAACACGCAGTTGAAAGGCTGAAGGATTGCTCATGACGACTCCTGCAACCGGCGCTGTCCACATCGAAAGCTCGCACTACCCGCCGCTACTTCTGCGCCATCCTGGCAATCCCATTTTGACGGGTAAGGATTGGCCCTACCCCATTAACAGCGTGTTCAACGCGGGGGCGACTTTATTGCCGGATGGCACAACGCTGCTGTTATGTCGCGTCGAGGATCGCCGCGGGTTGTCTCATCTCTGCGCGGTGCGCTCCAGAAACGGGGTTGATGGATGGCAAGTCGATCGCGAACCTACCTTGATGCCCGATGCCGAGCGCTATCCCGAGGAGATATGGGGGATTGAGGATCCGCGTATCACGTTCGCGCCCGAGTTACAACAATACGCGGTAACTTACACGTCGTACTCGCGCGGCGGGCCGGGAGTGTCGCTGGCACTGACCAAGGACTTCCGAGCCTTTGAGCGCTACGGTGTCATCATGCCGCCGGACGATAAAGACGCGGCTCTGCTGCCGCGCAGAATTGACGGATGCTGGGCCCTGATTCATCGTCCCATGACCAACCTGGGGGCGCATATTTGGATTTCCTATTCTCCCGACCTGCGCTATTGGGGCAGACACAGGCTGATGCTGGAAGCACGGCGCGGCGCGTGGTGGGACGCCAACAAAATCGGTTTGTCGCCCCCCCCGATAGAGACTTCGAGGGGATGGCTGGTGCTCTACCACGGCGTGCGCCACACGCCTTCGGGTTGTCTATATCGCCTGGGATTGGCTCTCTTCGATCCGGAGAAGCCGGAAAAATGCCTGCTTCGCGGAGATTCGTGGATCTTTGGCCCGGAGGCCGAGTACGAACGTCACGGCGACGTTGACGATGTCGTGTTTCCCTGCGGATACACGCTGAACCCCAACGGCGACACCATCAATTTCTATTACGGGGCTGCCGATTGTTCGATCGCGTTAGTGCAGGGGAGCGTCGCCTCCCTGCTGGAGTGGCTCGATGCCAACGGAAGTTGCGAGCGAAGACAACGGGCGGAGGATTGAGGAACGACGTTGAAAGAGATTCCATTCCAAGTTGATCTGCAACAGGAGGTACCTGGGATCTTTCAATAGGTTGTTCATTCGTTGGAAACCAGAGAAGTCGATTGTGCTGAGCATCGGTTTCTGAGGAATGGACGTCCTAAGAGTGCCCGCCATACTCTTCATTGCCAACGACCTTCCTGCGCCGGATTAGATCTTACTCCGGCTTTCCCAAGTGAGCATTATTGAGCGGTTCTCTATCTCGACGATTGGTAAGCTCAGAGTCGGAGAATAGAAACTATGACCGGGTCTGAACAAGTGCGTCCCCTGCTTGCAGCTCGTGCTGCTACGGATCCTGACGCCGCGAGGCTGCTGGAAATGTTCGATAAAGCCAACGAACTGCTCGAGGGTTCTCCTTACAAACTTGGAGGTGTAGAGATCTCCCACCCCACAAAGTCCTAATTGTAGGAATGTCGCGCGGAAGCTTGTGGCAGCGTAGCTCACTATGCTCCTATCAAGCGAGGCAAAGACAATGAAGACGAAGACATGGACGGTTGTCACCAACACGGGCAAACAGGCAGACCTTGAATCGGGCCTTGAGAAGAAGGAAGTTCAAAAGCCGCCGCACATCAGCGCCAAAGAGTTTGTTCACTGGATGGCACCTGCGAGCCACTTTGACGACAATTCTTTGCGATCACTATTTAAGCTGTAGGCACTTCGGAACCGTCAACTCCAATCGTAAACTGCGGCAAGCCAGGTAGTGTAGAAGTGAAGATGGGCTAGCGGCGAAAACGGCGGAACCATGGCGGCGAAATGCCCGCGCATGGCGAAGGGCAGAGAGCCTGCGGCCATCTTGCGCAACGGTCGGATGAGTCCAGTCGCAAGGGAGCTTGCAAAGCTTAGTGTATTTTTCGAGCTGCTTCCTTAATTCACAGTATGGATCAGGCTAGACGACTCTTCGTCACGGCCAGTGCCGGCAAAATCGGAGTCACCGGCGTATACCGCCTTGATCGAGTTGGCTCCAAGATCCAGCGTGGAGGTCGTGAAGCTGGCCACGCCGCCGCGCAACGTTCCGCTTCCCAGCACCTCTGCGCCCTTCATGAACACGACTTTGCCCCCATCCGGCGGCACACCATCACCGGAGGTGACGACAGCGGTAAAGGTGACAGGCTCGCCATAAACCGATGGATTCGGAGAAGAGCGGATTTCAGTTGAGGTAGTTGCAGCGACGATGGTAACTGTTTTTTTGACACAGCCATCGTCGCAAGTGAGGCCAAAAGGACCACCCGCTCCTTGGGCGTTCCACAGCCTGATTTCTTCCTTATTACCTACGGCGAGCGTGTAATCATGCGTGCCCCAGGCCCCGGCAAATCCTCCCAGCGTGATCTTCGTATTTGTCCAGCTGTTCACAATGAGAGTAACGGTATCATTGTCCGGCTCGTATCCGGCTTCCCACTTCTTCTTTTTATCATAGAAGCTGATGTAGTCAGAGTCACCGGTATAGGCAGCATGGGTACCAAAGCCGCTGCCCGTGATCGTAATCGTCTGGTGCTCAGCAGTCGTAATCTTACTGACCGATGTGATTTTGGGTGTCGTGTCCGACACCGACTGCGCAACCGCCACGGCTGCCGCTGCAACGATACCGGGCAGGATCAGACAGGAGCATCTGAGAATGAGCTTCGCCATGGCAAGTACCTCCAATGCGGAATTTCCCTCTTCCCGAGAACGGCTGCCATCCTATCCCCGATCTATGTTCGGGTCAATGTGAAACAATTTGCATAATTTGCGCGGGCCGCGAGGTGTTTATGGAATCCATGCAGGGCGCAAAAAGATAGCCAACGCTTAACTCGCATCAAGATAGTAGTTGCGATCGGGCAGGCCCATAAGTGGCTGACTGATTTGAATGGGGCATAGTGTCTTTTTTGCCAAAATCACCCCCCAGAAACTTTCTCGTCGAGCGCCAAGATGGGTGATGACTACGTCCGTTCGTTAAATTAGAACGCACCAGAGCCGGGGTCGCGCCGGACGATTCGCGAAGTCGTGCACAAGCCGCGCGGCGTAGTGATTTCCCCGCTGGGTCGTTGCCCACCCCGTGGTTACACAAATATGGTCACGAACGCCGTATGCTTAATTGACGTTGTCGTTGGCTCCGTCCTATTCTTCCGCTCATGAATCGCCGCAAATGGATGACAATATCTGCTGGATGCTTCGCCGCATTAGTTTGCGAGCACGCTGAGGCTTCTTCATTGAGTAGAATGCTCGATGTTTCGGTGCGCGATGCTACGGATGCGTTCGATCACGTCCTGCTCGGCGCACCTGACCTCGATGTCGGCATCCGCTGGGTTGAGGAACGCACGGGCGTGCGTGCGAAGTTCGGCGGGAATCATCCCGGGGGTGGTACCTGCAATGCCCTACTTTCGCTTGGTACGGGGCGCTATCTCGAAATCATCGCGCCTGACCCTGCACAAGCGAATGTGCCCGACGTGCGCAAGCTCAGAGAGCTTTCGTCGCCCAGTATCATTCAGTGGGCGATTCACACCGAAGACATCGCCGCCGCGAAGAGTACGGTCGAAGCTGCTGGGATTAAGACTGTTGGGCCGCAGCCCGGCTCCCGGCAGCGTCCTGATGGCAAGGCGCTCCGGTGGCAAACGCTCGAGATCGAGCAGACCACTCCGCTGGTTCCATTTTTTATTCAATGGGAAGCGGGTTCGCCGCATCCGTCCTCGGACTCACCTCGGCTCGGCACCGCGAAGTCGCTCTACTTCGAGACTCCACAACCCGACGAGCTGCGTCGCATCCTGCACGCCGCCGCCGTACAAGCGGACATCCGCAAATCCGGCGTGCCGCGCATCGCGCTGGTCGTTCAGACGCCGAGAGGCGAGATTGAGATGAGCTAGCTCCTCGGTGCTGCGCGATACCCCGACGCCACACGGGAGGTGGATGCTTTTCGGTGTAAGCACGGCATCAATCAGGTGGCTAACGACGACGCGGGGTGCTCGCGACCTGTGGAATTCTCACCGATTCAGGATCGACTCTTCGCCTAGCAATTCAAAGCAATTCAGAGTGAAAGAGCCGCAGCACTTCAACAGCCCGCGTTGCCCGGATGCGGATCGCACCGAAACCGCTGATCCGGTCCCGCGCCTCCCGCGCCTCCCGCACCCGGAGCTAGCTACGCCAACGCGACCGAGAGTATCCTTTCGCTCACAAATTTCGCCGGAGGTTCCTTATGCCCACGCGGCTGTCTCTGACCTCTGTTTCCTGCACCGTTCTATAGGCCGTCGCGATCCCCTCGCCTCGCGCTTCCGCCCAAAGCTTCTTTATGACGCCCATTCCGAACGCGCCGTTCAGCGGAGTCGTCAACATTGAGCGAACCATGGTTCGCGAGGATGGCTCCGTCATGCAGTTCAAGTCCACTCGGGGAGGTGGCCCGCGATACACGGGGCCGCATCCACAACGAGTTGAGGGCGCTCATCCCTGTCTCCAGCACCGACAAGCCGGAACTTCTGAACATCCATTTATACGATCCGCTTTTTCGCCGCAGGATGTTAACGGAGTAAACCTTCTGAGCCGGGGCGCTGTAAAATGGATTCCCTGGGGGAGGCTCCCATGAGCCTGCGTTTTTTCGTTTTGTTCTGCTGGCTTTCCCTCTCGCCAGCATCTTTTGCCCAGCAAGAGCCGATTGACGTACCCTTCGACGACGCGCCTTTGACCGGTAGTCCGATAACGGCAACTGGAAAAATCTCGGTTTGAGAAACGGTTGCCGCCACTCTCCTATCCAAAACCTTCGTCCCGAAGGCCAACAGGTTCGAGAGGAACACGATGACCTCCTCTTTCTCCCAAGGGCTTGGGAAAGCTCGAAATCGACGGATTCGCCATTTCCTGCGTCCATCGCTGCACCGTCCTCGTTGACTCGGCGTCCTGGCATCCCTAACATTGCAACCTGAGTCCTGCGCTACTCATGATCGGTTTAACCATCTCGCACTACCGCATCGTCGAGAAGCTCGGCGGTGGCGGTATGGGTGTTGTCTACAAGGCCGAAGATGTGAAGCTCGGTCGCTTTGTGGCGCTCAAGTTCCTGCCCGACGATGTAGCCAAAGACTCGCAGGCTCTGAGCCGTTTCCGGCGCGAAGGCAAGGCCGCCTCGGCGCTGAACCATCCGAACATCTGCACCATCTACGAAATTGACGACCAGCACGGCGAAGCGTTCATCGCCATGGAGTTTCTGGACGGCATGACGCTGAAGCATCGCATCGCAGGGCGACCCATGGAGACCGAGTTGACTCTGTTGCTAGCCATCGAGATTGCGGACGCACTCGACGCAGCCCACGTTGAAGGGATCGTCCACCGGGACATCAAGCCAGCAAACATTTTTGTCACCAAGCGTGGTCACGCCAAGATTCTGGACTTTGGTTTGGCTAAGGTTGCGCTTCCTGCCAGTTCTGCCAGCCAAATAGCCACGCAGAATACCCAGACCTCTACAACTCTCGTTGAGGAACATCTCACTAGTCCGGGGACGACGCTGGGAACGGTCGCCTACATGTCTCCAGAGCAAGTCCGTGCCAGGGAGTTGGACGCACGCACGGATTTGTTCTCGTTCGGCGCTGTGCTGTATGAGATGGCGACGGGTACGCTGCCATTTCGTGGGGAAAGCTCGGGAGTCATCTTCAAGGCCATTCTCGACGCGGCGCCCACGCCTGCCGTGCGGCTGAATCCCGACCTACCCGCCGAACTCGAAAGGATCATCAACAAGTGTCTGGAGAAAGATCGAAACCTTCGATACCAGCACGCTTCGGAGATGCGCACCGACTTGCAAAGGCTGAAGCGGGACACGGAATCTGGTAGGTCGGTGGGGGCGATTGCGTCGGCGCCCGTTTCTCGTAAAAGACGGCTCCGATGGGTCGCTGTGGCGGCTGTTGGGGTTATCGCCGCCATTGTGATCGCCTTCTTTCTCTGGCAGTCTCGGCAGGCCGCCGTCGCTTCAGTGGATTCCGCAAACCCGAGGGTGATCGCGGTGCTGCCGTTCCAGAATGCAGGCTCCGACGGGGATGCAGATTTTCTCCGACTCGCCTTGCCCGACGAAATTGCGACTGCTCTGAGCTATGTACCATCGTTCTCGATCCGTCCCTTTGCCACGACCAGCAAGTACAACGGCTCAAATTTCGACTTGCAACGGGCGGGGCGAGAGATGGAAGTGACCTCCATTGTGACGGGACACTACCTGAAAGAGGGCGACCAATTGGAGATCACGCTGGAAGCAGTGGATGTTGCGAATAACCGCAGCGTTTGGCGAGACGCCATCAATGTCGCAGCGTCAGACAAGATTGCGATGCGGGAGCAGATCATGTCGAGAGTTCGGCAGGGACTGGTCCCCGTGCTTGGAGGATCAACCGCCTCTAGGGAGATGGGGACCGGACCCAGAAGCGAGGAAGCCTACGACTTGTATTTGCGCAGCATCGCGGTTCCGCACGATGTTGGTCCTAACAAGGATGCCATTGCAATGCTGGAGCGTGCTGTAGGCATTGATCCCAGCTACGCACCAGCGTGGGAGGCTCTGGGGCTACGCTATTACTATGACGCCACCTATGGAGACGGTGGAGAGCAAATGTCGAGACGTTCGGACTCGGCCTATGAACGCGCTCTCGCGCTCGATCCAAACCTGAACCTTGCGGCTGGGCAATTGATCACCAGTAATGTTGAACACGGCGAACTCGTCAAGGCATATTGGGCAGCGCAGACACTCGTGAAGCGTCGTCCCGAGAGCGCCTCAGCCCACTTCACTTTGGGGTTCGTGCTGCGCTATGCCGGGTTGTTGGATGACGCGGCTCGAGAATGTGACACGGCCTTGAAGCTGGACCGGGGAAATTATCAAATCCGTTCGTGTTCTTGGGTCTTTATTCAACGAGGTGATCCCCAGAGGGCGATGGACTTTATCCGCCTCGATGCAGGCTCGGAATGGGCTGCAAAACAAACAGCTTTTGTTCTTATGGCCCAAGGCAAACTGGCTGAGGCGCGACAAAGCATCCAGAGAACCTCGGACATGCCTTTACTGGGTCGTGATCTGTTTCAAGCGTGCCTTAACCCAGACCGGAGATCCCAATTGGACCAAGCCGCTGAGGAGGTCGAAACGGCCGCGCTCGCGGGAGTTGACCCGGAGCCTCGGTTTAACTTTGGAGCACTACTGTCTTACTGTGGGCAGAAGGATGCAGCTCTGCGCTTGCTGAAAAGCGCCTTTGAACACAATTATTGTGCCTACACCGCCTTGCAAACCGACCCATTGCTGGTAAAGTTCCGGGGAACTCCTGAGTTCGGCGGATTGCTATCGGCAGCGAAAGAGTGCCAGAACAGGTTCTTTGCCCTGCGAGAGCAGAACCCACCATGAAAGACTCCGACCCCGACAATCCGCATCGAGAAAGAAGCCAAGGCGGAGCACGCGAAGCTGCAATAGCGGCTCGCGCCATCATGTACTCACTGCGTCGGTTGTATGCCTGCCGCACGCTCATACAATGATCGCAATGATCGCCTCACCAAAGTGCGTTATCCTGCTTTCCTGCTTCGCAGTTGCCTTGGGGGTTGGGACGGATTATGGCGCAGATTCGCACGCCACAAATTCTGGAGGTTTCTCGCGACTACCTGAAGCCGGAGGCTGTAGCTGCGAATCGCAAGCTTGAGAGACGCGCTGAAGGCCTCTGTCGAACGCTTGGCTTTACTCATCCTTATCTGACCATATCTGACCATCGAGTCTGTCTCCGGACCCGCGGAGATGTGGTACCTCAATGGGTTCGACTCGGAAGCCACAGTGGAGAAGCTCAGGCGGGAGTATCAGCAGAATACGAAATTACTGGCGGCCCGGACGACATTACTCGGCAAAAGGTGCCGCTTAAGCGTTTGGAGTCCACCGACGAATTCGTGAACGATCGTCCCGATTTGAGTCGGGGCGATCCGTGGATCATCGGTCGGGGACGGTTCTTTGTAATCGTATTGTTCGATGGCGATCCGCCGATGAATAGCACGGTTTTTGAAATGCAGGACGGCAGCAGGGTGCTGGTGCGCACGACGCAAACTTCTTCCGAAGCACGCGATCTCGCCGCGTCGGCAGGTTCAAACGCGAGGGTCTTTCGGTCATTTTTCTATTTTCGACCACAAGGTATGTGAGGAGGCAATCATGATGGCAGCACAACCGCAATCGTGGGTCGCCGAAAATCAAGCTATTGTCATTCGCCGCGCCACTCCAGCCGACGCCGAGGTATGCGGTAGAATCTGCTTCGAAGCCTTTCGAGCGCTGGCCGAAAAGCACGGTTTCCCTAACGATTTCCCAGCCCCGGAGATTCCCGCGCATGTCCTCTCGACGATGTTTTCGCACCCATCGTTCTTCTGCGTGGTGGCGGAACAGGACGGAAAGCTCATCGGTAGCAACTGCTTGGATGAGAGAACGCCCCTTGCTGGTGTGGGACCTATTACGATTGACCCCGGCACACAAAACCACAGCGTGGGACGCCAACTGATGCAAGCCGTGATGGCACGTGCGGCAGAGAGGGAGTTCGCAGGAGTCCGTCTGGTGCAGGCGGCATACCACAATCGCTCGCTCTCGCTTTACGCGAAGCTCGGTTTCGTGGTGCGCGAACCACTTGCCTGCATGCAGGGGACACTGATTCAGAAGACGCCGCTGGGCTATCGCGTCCGCGTTGCGGAACCGAGCGATCTCGCCAACTGCAACGACCTTTGTGTGCGAGTCCAGGGGCACGACCGTGGGGGCGAACTCAATGACGCGATTCAGCAAGGGACAGCCGTGGTCGCCGAATCGGAGGGGCGAATTAGAGCTTACGCATCGTCAGTCGCCTTTTTCGGTCATGCCGTTGGCGAAGCCAATCGGGACGTGCAAGCACTGATTGCCGCAGCCACGGAGTTTCAGGGTCCGGGAATCCTTGTGCCCACTCGCAATGCGGGGCTGTTCCGCTGGTGTCTTGAGAGTGGCCTTCGAGTGGTGCAGCCGATGACGTTGATGACGACGGGGCTTTACAACGAACCCGCCGGCGCGTACTTGCCTTCCATTCTGTTTTAGTCCAGTGTCGAGGGAGCTCGGAAGCAGGCACGGGCAGTATTCGCATAGTCATTCTGACGGGAGGGCACCATGAATCGAGAACGGGTGCTGAAAATTGTATTGGTGTTGGCTTCATGCATGAATTCCCAAAGGAACACGTAATAGCTCGAACTTTTCATCAGGCTTTCCGACTGATAAAGAAGTCTTTGCTGTCGGGACTCATGGTCGCGGTCTCGCTTAAGGCACAACAGAGTGCTCCGTCGCCCCCGGCCTGGACTGGTGTCGTACGCACCGCTGCCGGTGAACCTGTGGCCGGAGCGAAGGTAACGGTATACCCACCGACCGCGAAAGAGAACCTAACGGCAGTTACGGGAACCGATGGGAGGTTCGCGATTGCGGACCTTCGACTCGGGCCGAATCGCGTGAGCGTGCAAATGCCGGGGCGAGGTCCGACCGGGCAAGTGGTAGTGAATATTACTAGCGTACCAATTGTGCTGACGGTATCCGATCAAAACGTGCTGTCGATTGCAGCCAATCCGCAAACTTCTACAGGAGTCCCGCATGGGAACCCGAGCACAACTTCGAACGCAGCCAGCGGAACAAGCGGGGAGAAACTCTCCAGCCAAAAGGTAAACGAATTGCCGTTGAATGGACGCGACTTCAGCACGCTGTTGTTGTTAGCAGCGGGCACGATGACCGACGTGAACGGGCAGACGAATTTCACCCAGCAGTTCGCCATCAACGGACAGCGCGGCGTCGAGGCTGTGTTCGCGATGGACGATGCCGATGTCAGCGATCCAGAAATGGGCGGGAGCACGTTTACGAATTTCAACGTAGATGCGATTCAGGAGTTGCAGTCAAGCTCAGGCTGGATGCCGGCGGACATCGGGCGCGGCGCGGCAGGTTTCACCAACATCGTGACACGGTCCGGGAAAAGCGGTTTTCACGGGTCATTCTTCGAGTTTTTGAGGAACTCTGCCCTCGATGCGCGGAATTATTTCGATCACCCCTCAATTGCGGACCCGGGCCGTATCCCTCCGTTCCGGCGAAACGAGTTCGGATTTACGAACGGCGGGCCAGTCGTGTTGCCGAACGTGTATGACGGACGCGACCGGACGTTCTATTTTGTGCAGTATCAGGGGTTCAGGCAGGTGCTGGGAACGACCCAGGTTTTGGCTGTGCCAACGGCAGCCGAGCGAGCAGGTCAGGACATGGTGACGTACCCGGATGGCAGCACGGACACGCTGCACGTACCGGTGAATCCGGCAATTGGGACGGTGCTGGCCCATTATCCACTCCCCAACAACCCAACCGGCGCGTATGGTGCGCGAACCTATGCTGCACCTTCAAACGTAAACACGGATGCGGATCAGTTTTCCATCCGCATCGATCGGAAAGTTGGCGCAAAAGGACAATTGTTTGGTCGATTCAATTACGACAATCTAACAGGACCGACCACAAATCCGGATCAGACACTGATTGATCCGAGCTTCGGCGTGCAGTATGTGGATCGGCAGCGGAACGGAGTCATCACTTACACGCGCACCGTGTCTCCGCACTTTCTCTGGTCGACGTCGGTGAGTTTCACGCGAACGACGCCTTCGTTTGTGACGCCGAACCACAGCGATCCGGCTTTGAAGTTCATCGATGGCCTCTACGAGGCGTTCAATGGAGCGGCGGGCTCGGTGATGTCGGCGTTCGGGAATTTGTTCCAGGGACAATTGAGTTTTGCGTGGACGAGCCCGCGGCACGCGGTGAAGTGGGGTGTGGAAGCACGCCTGAACCGGGACACGACATACTTCGGTATAAGTCCCAACGGCGAGTACGATTTTGGTGGAGGAACAGTTTATTCGCCCGTGTTCATTCCTTCTGCGAGTGGACAGCATAATGTACAGCCGGGTCAACCTCTGCCCGACACGATGAGCAGTCTGTTACTCGGATATCCGTATGGATACACGATCGCAGTCGCGCCGCCCTACGCATCGAATGGCGCGCACATTGGGCCCGCCGCGATCAACCGGAATGACGTAAACGCATACCTCGAAGACACATGGAAAATCAATCCGCAATGGACCCTCGATTATGGGCTGCGATATGAGCTCTACACGCCGATTGCGGAGCGGGCGTACCGGACATCGAGCTTTCTGAAATCGTTCCCACCTGTGGGTGTAGGACAGGAATATTTGATCAATCCGCAACCTACTTATCAGACCGCTGGGAACGGCTGGGGGCCGCGTTTGCAGGTGGACTGGAATGCGCCGCAGGCGGTGCATGTGCACATGGGCGGGGCGATCACAGTGATTCCGCCAAATATTTGGCAGGACAATCTTCTTACGGGGTCAACGCCCTACGTTGTTTATCCCCGCGTCAATGCGGCGCAAAACGGGGAGATTGCCTACGGATTCCGAATTACACCGAACGAATTGCCACCCGTCTATAACACCTCTGGCGTGAATGTGCTGGCCAGCGGCGATCCGAAAAAAGTCCCGGCGAATACGGTGATGGACGTAAATCGATACCAGCAGGATTTGGCGGCGCTGGCGCCGAGTCATCAGCTCTCGCTGCTGAGTCTGGCCGGGATCGACCGGCGCTTCGGCAATGGGTACTTGCAGACTTGGACGTTGGGGCTGGAACGGGCTTTCGGCGGCCTCACGGCCGATGTCGCGTATGTCGGAACCTCGGCGTTCCGACTTCCCAGAATGTCATATCCAAACGCGTATCCCGGAGCGGATCCGGAATTTGCGCGATTTACAAACTTCGACAGTAGCGGGGCGGTGACGGGTGGTTTCGGATTCGAGTCTGTGATGACAGCGACGTCGCACTCGTCGTACAACGCCTTGCAGACCTCACTGTCGGGAAATGTTGGGCATGGCGGTCCGTCATTGCAGGCAGGCTACACCTGGGGCAAATCGCTGGATGATGTCAGCGGCATCATCGGAGGAACAGGAT
Source organism: Candidatus Sulfotelmatobacter sp. (assembly GCA_049513475.1). Taxonomy (GTDB): domain Bacteria; phylum Acidobacteriota; class Terriglobia; order Terriglobales; family Acidobacteriaceae; genus Sulfotelmatobacter. The sequence goes on from JBEKWC010000014.1 coordinate 25,835, forward strand.
CCACCGGAGCTGTGACGTTGTTTAGTCCGCAAAACCCGTTCGATACACGAGCGGAAAGAGGGCCGTCAAGCTTTGATGTGACACACGCCTTCACGTTGAGCGCGGCCCAGGATTTGCATTTCGAGCATTTGGGACTTCAGTCGGATCGAACCTACCTGTTAACGAAGGGCTGGGAGTTGCTGAGCATCTCGACGATTACCAGTGGTTCGCCGTTTACGGTTTATTCGGGGATTCAGCAGACGAGCGCGGGAACGATTGGCGCGGACCGGCCAGACCAGATTGAGACACCGGACCTCTCGAGCGCCGGCAGTGCAACGCGAGCGCGCGACGATTATTTTGGGCGGGGCGCGAACAACGCAAGTTTCTTTGCCATTCCTGTCGGGATCGCGGGGGGGACCGGACCCAACTCCGGGCGCTTTGGAACGCTCGGCCGTAATACATTTCGCGGCCCGGCATATTATGATTTCGATTTTGCGCTCATCAAGACAACTCCGATTGGCCACCGAGAAAGCGGTTTGGAGCGAGCGGACCTGCAATTCCGGGCAGAGTTATTTAATATGTTTAACATCGTCAACATGGGGCTACCTGCGAACCTCATCGAGGGTACAGGGTTTGGCATGATCAGCAAGACCGCGGGAACCTCACGGCAAATTCAGTTTTCGCTAAAGCTCATCTATTAAGGCACGTCTTGGAGGGACTCAGGTTGGAGTTCGGGCTACTGAAGACCGATCACACTCTGGGGTGTGAGGCATTCGGGTATTCGAGAACTGAATTGGCCTCCCACGACAATTGCGCAGGCGTCCCATATTTGCGCATTTGGAAATGAGGGTTGCTGGCTAGCACTCGAATCGTTCTTCTCGCCAAACCTACTGAGCTATCTTCCACTTGCCCTCGCCACCATGAATCTTACTCGTTCTCGCAATTGCTGAGTTCGCTGTTGCCATATTCGAAGCGCGCAGTTCCGGTCGATTTGATCGTTGTAGGCACACGAAGTCGCAAGCTGTTGATCCCGCCATTTGATCCAGCTTCTTTCTTCCCCGCGCAACTCGTAGGTTTGTGCGCCATTCGTCAACGACAGTAAATCGTGATAAACCTCCCCAAGCTGACCATCCGCGTCACCGAGGATCGGGTTGCTACAGATCAGGCGCTCCGATTTTGTCATTGCTTTAGAACAATTGAAGCTTGGCCCCCGCAATTGCTGCTGTGATGGGAAGGATTTAGAAGTCGGCTGCCTTTCGGCTGAGAACTTTGATTCCAAAGCCGACATGCGGCGTTCCAGTTCATGCAACCTGCGCTCATGATCTTGGAGCGTAGCGGTGATGTTCGCCAGACTTGCAGTAATCTGGCTTGCCAATCGATCTGCATCTGTCTTGGTCAGGTTGGTGGGCGACTCTAGCTTTTGAAAAGCACTGAGTTGAATCTGTGCAGCTCTGAACTCCTGTCTGAGTTCGCTGATTTCGGCATCGGTCTTTTGCCCACTTTGATCGAGGCTCTCGCGTAACGATTTCTCGACCTCAGATACTTCCTTCCGCTTCGTTAAAAAACCAACACCATGATCAATCACGTCGTGTACGGCGTAATCTTTTAGGGCATCTACGAGGAACTCTCCGGCTTTGATCAATATCGTTTCAGATTCCACATCCGCTTCGCATGGCACACTCTGGAAGCACAACGCAATGGCTAACAAGAGAATTAATGTTGAAAATCCGCCCAGAAGCTCGCTTGCAGCGTTCGAGTATCTGGTCAAATTCATATGGACAATTCCGACCACGAGTGCGCCCTGATAGAAAGATAGAAAGAGGCCAACATTATAAATGGAGCACGCCTGCTTAGTGTTTTGACCTTTTAACCAGGCTACGGAGCAAGCAAGCCACCGGCGCTATTTTCATTGTGCCGGGTTATCAGCGAGCGTCCTGATAGATTTTGGGTTGGCGATCCTCCTGGATTTTGATATGGGTGATGGTTTGTAGCACATCCTCTACCTACAAGGCTGAGAGAAAATGATCATCCGGTTGCGTACCCAAAGTCCTCGCCACAATCACGACTGTCCTCAGTGGAACGCGAAAAAGAATACTGTTACGGTCAGGCAAGCAAACGCATGGAGGAATGACGAGAATCGCGTAACTGCAGGTACCGAGTCCCGCAGCACGTTGAGGAAGGTGAGGACGAAATTCCAGACCAGGAAACCCGTCATCAAAGCCGTCCCGATGAGAGCCAGCAGCGCCGCATTCTTGAGTGTCATGCTCGGAGTATGAATGGTGGGAATGTTGAGCGCAACTCAGGCTCCCTCCTCGGGGCTGCTCGCAATTCTGATAAGGCGACAAACAGACGGGTTAGCTTCGAACTCCGCGCTGCGATATTATGTCGCGAGAAGTTGAAAGACAGGAGAACAAAGGGGAACCGCCGTGACCAATCTTCTCCCGCTGACACTCATTTTCGCAGGATTAGTAGCGGCAGCTTTCGCCGCTCCTTCATCTCCGTCGGATGGCCTGCTGCTCATCGCCAATAAAGGCGACCAGACCCTCGGTCTCATTGATCCAACTGCGGGACGGCAGATTGCGACGGTCGCCGAGGGAGGCGTGACTGGGCATGAGGTTGCCGCATCTCCCGATGGCAAGCGGGCATTTGTGCCGATCTATGGCAACTCGGGAGTCGGCATGCCCGGCACGGACGGAAGCACGCTCGCTGTGATCGACCTCAGTGAACGCCAGCTCATCCATACTATCGATTTTGGGCACGGCGTTCGCCCTCATTGCGCCGTCTTTGGACCGAAGGACGGTCTGCTCTATGTGACGACGGAACTAGACAAATCTGTAACTGTCATCGACCCGCAGACCCTAAAGGTTGTCGGGAACATCCCAACCGGGCAGGCTGAATCCCACATGCTGGCGATCAGTGCGGATGGGCGCAAGGGCTACACTGCCAACGTGGGACCGGGGACGGTATCGGTGCTCGATCTGATGGGACGAAAAACTCTTGCGGTGATCCCCGTTGCGGGGCACGTGCAGCGCATCTCGATCTCGCCCGACCGCCGTTGGGTGTTTACCTCCGACACAGAAAAATCCCGGCTGGCGGTCATTGCTACGGCGACGAATAAAATTGATCGCTGGATCACCTTGCCCGGTGCAGGATACGGCACCGCATCCACACCGGATGGAAAGTGGCTGCTGGTGGCGGTGCCGGAGGCGAATGCCGTGGCGGTCGTCAATCTCGCGACGCTCCAAGTGGCGAAGACCATCGGTGTCCCCTCGGCTCCTCAAGAGGTGCTGATCCGACCGGACGGTCAAGTCGCTTACGTATCGTGCGACCACAGCCATCAGGTGGCAGCGATACATATCGCCGACTGGGGCGTGAAGTTGATCGACGCCGGGAGCGGAGCAGATGGTCTCGCGTGGGCGCGGTAGTTTCTCGACTTGGCGCAATTCTGCGAAGGTCGCGCGGAATGAAAGGCGCCCCCTGCGGCTCCGGCAAGGAATGCAAGCCGTGCTGCGGCGGGGTAGTGGGTCCATTTGATTTCCACAGGCCGCGATCATTCCAGTCGCCTGATGGATATTGCACGACAATCAGTGTTGGTGCAGAAACGAATCTTGATTTTCAGCCTTTTGTCCGTCAGGATTACGCGTCTTGTCCTTTGCTTGCATTGCGGACATGCGCTTCCTGATCCTGAGCCAACTCCCTTTGGGAAGTCGAGCCATCCGACCGCCTTGCACGTAGGGATTGTGCATTGGTAGGTAGATTTGGTTTTTTTCTGGAAATTGGGTGCTCCGCACGCTGGACAGGTCTTTCCTTTCCCTCCCATTTTGAGACTCCTTATGTAGTATGCAAAAACTTGCGAACCCACTTCGGGAGGCCCTGACCACACGTAATGGCTGTGGTGCTACAATTCAAATAGTTGCACTCCGCTCGACAGTGGTACTATACGCTGTCGTCAATAGGGACGCAGTTAGCACGCACTTGCAACTGGAAACGCTTCCTGCGGAGGTTCACTTCCATGAAGAGGTCTGGATTGAAAAAGTCTCCCAAAAGAGCCGGTCGTCGTCCGAAGGGGCCAATATCTACGGGCAGTCCCACCGCCGCTCCGGCTGGCTGGTTCGGTGGAACCAAGGTGTTTCGCGTCAGAGCGACCACAGCGTTAGGCACGGCTGCTGCTGGCCTTGTCGATAATATGCGCGCAAAAACGCGGTGGTAACCAGCCCAAAGCCATAGCCTGTTCCCATTCGCCATCACGGTTGTGTGTCTTTGCAATTGCCGTGGGGCAAACAAGCCATTCTGATCAGGCAGAAACGCAAACTCTGCGTGCGGAACGTTAATATCCACTGCTATGCTCAGGCCGTTCTGCGAAAACGATCCCCCCATCATAGGGTGCGCCATTTGCTGGCACGGCAGTGCCTCTTGCATCCATCCATGCGGCGAGGCTACTTGAGCTAAGTAGCCTTCAGATTTTTCCACTAGAACATAGTGCTGGTGTGCTACCAGTTGGCTCAGATCGACCTTGATTACATCTTGAATGTCAACCGGTCCTAGGCTACGCAAAAAGGCCATAAATTTCTGAGCATGGTTCTGCTCGTCATGATTCAAGGGGATTCTTGGTGGTGCCAGCGCATCGCGCTCGGGAAGTGCTTCGGTGCGATCTCGATATGCGCGCCACCGCTGCTCGGCTTCCTGTTCACTTAGCGCGGGATTGAAGTAACATTCATTTTGCAAATAGCGCACGGCGTCATCCCTGTTAAACCATCCAACCAAAACTCGGCTGCGAATCGTCCTAGGAACGACAGGAGCTACAGGAGCAACATTGTGCATAATTCCTTCCCTTCTTGGATCGCCGTACAATCCTAAATGTATTGCAGATGTAATTACAAAGTCAAGTTTTTTCTTGACATGTACTGCAACATATATTACATTTTGGGTTATGAATAGGCTTTCCACTGAGCGCCGAGCACAGATTCTCAGCATGATGGTGGAGGGTGTGTCCCTCCGTGCTATCAGCCGACTAACGGGCGCTGGCAAGAATACTCTCGCCAGACTGCTTGGGGAGTTCGGCTCTGTATGCGCGGCCTACCATAATCACGCTGTTCGCAATGTTCGCGTGCGCCGCCTCCAGTGCGACGAAGTTTGGAGTTTTGTCGGTGCGAAGGCAAAGAATACAACCCCAGAGAAAAAGGCCGAAGGCTGGGGCGACACTTGGACTTGGACCGCGATTGACGCTGATAGCAAACTCTGTCTGTCCTATCTTGTTGGCGGTCGTGATCTGGGATGGGCGAAAGAGTTCATGGAGGATTGCGCTAGCCGCATCCGTGGGCGCGTGCAGGTAACAACCGACGGGCACAAGGCATACCTTGAGGCAGTCGAAGGCGCGTTCGGTATGGATGTGGACTACGCGCAGTTGCAGAAGATTTACGGAGCACCATCCGATGAGGAGACGCGGCGCTACTCCCCAGCCCGTTGTATTGGTAGTGATATGAAAGTTGTGAGCGGGAATCCTGATCCAAAGCATATTTCTACCAGTTACGTGGAAAGGCAGAACCTTTCCATGAGAATGGGAATGCGCCGTTTCACTCGGCTCACAAATGGATTTTCAAAGAAAATCGATAACCACATTGCAGCCGTGGCGATCTATTTCATGCACTACAATTTTTGCCGTGTCCATCAAACTCTAAGGATCACTCCCGCCATGGAAGCGGGAATTACGGATCACATCTGGTCGGCTGAAGAGGTTTGCGGACTTGCACCAGTTGCCATGAGTCCTTGCCGACGAACCGAAAAGATAATGGTTGCCAAGGCGCTCGGAGAAAACATGGAAAACAGACATGAAGCCTAAGACTGAAATACTCCAAATACGTCTTACTGATTCTGAGAAGGAGGGGTTTGAGTTAGCCGCACTCCTTGCTGGAATCTCGCTATCTTCTTGGGTCCGAGAGAGACTTAGGCTCACCGCGATTAGGGAGTTGGAAGGGGCAGGTAGAAGAGTTCCGTTCGTACCGGAAATTCCTTTGGGTGGTACCAGATGAGCGATAAAGGGCAGATCAATGTTCAGCAAATTGGAATTGGAGCACTCCTTAAGCAGTACAGGCTCTTAGTTCCACCTAATCAGCGCGAGTATTCATGGACCGACAAGCAGGTCGGAAAATTGCTGGAAGATTTAGCAAAAGCCATCTCCGACGAGGAGCCCGAATATTTTCTTGGAACGATAGCAACGATTCCTAGTGGTCCTGAATTGTTAGAGGTTGTTGACGGCCAACAGCGGTTAGCAACTACCGCTATTTTTCTTTCAGAGATCAGAAATTATCTACGGGATAAAGACCCATTGATTTCGGACAGCATAGACCGTGATTTCCTCATCGCAATTGATCGAGGGAAGCGGGAGCATGTCCCTAAACTCCAATTGAATGTCGATGACAATGAGTTTTTCAGATCACGTATAACTTTGAAAGCGATAGGTGACATTCAGCCGCCAGCCAGGATTTCGCATCGCCTTATCAATGCCGTCTTTGACAGAACGAGAGGCCAAATAAAGCGCATTGTTGCCCCCTATGACACGAAGGATCATGGAGACGTTCTGAATAAGTGGATCGAGTTCATTGAAAACAAGGCGCAGGTAATCCTGCTCAAAGTTCCTAGCGACATCAATGCGTACACGATGTTTGAGACCATGAATGACCGTGGTCTACGAACGTCTCAAGCAGACCTCGTAAAGAACTACCTCTTCGGGCAGGCTGGTAAACGGCTGCCGGAAGCTCAACAGGCGTGGACGCGAATGCGCGGTTCTTTGGAATCTCTTGAGGAGGAGGATATAACCGTAACATTCCTTCGCCAAGCGATGATTGTGATTCGTGGGTATTTGACCGCAGAGAAAGTCTACGAGGCGGTCCAAGCTAAGGCGAAGGGACCGCAGACAGCTATAGAACTACTCTCAGAGTTGGATCGACTTTCACTCTCGTATGTGGCGATGTTGAATTCTGAAAGCGAAAAGTGGAATACATATCCTGAGCCAATGCGTCGCGCAGTTCAAACGCTAGACAGACTTAATATGAGGATACTGCGGCCTCTGATGCTAGCCGTGGCTTCGCGATTTACGCCTAAAGAAGCGACTGACGCATTTCGCGCGTTTATTTCGTGGAGCGTGCGCTTACTCATCGCGTCCAGCACGAGGAGCGAGTCTGTAATCGAACCGATTGCCACAGCCGCACACAAGGTATTTCTAGGCGATCTTACGAGCGTGGCGGCGCTAAAGAAGAATCTTGTGGAACTCATTCCGTCGGACGAGCCATTCAAACAGGCATTTGAAACGGCTACAGTATCGAAGGGTGTTCTGGCTCGGTACTACCTGAGATCGCTTGAGATGGCAGCCAAGAGAGAGGCTAACCCTTGGTTCATCCCTAATGACGATAAGCAAGTCATTAATCTCGAACATGTCCTTCCAGAGAATCCAGAGGGAAACTGGGAGAACTACACAGATGAGGAAGTGATTATTTACGCTAAAAGACTCGGGAATCTAGCTTTACTGCAAGCGAAAAATAACTCCGATTTGAAGAGCGCCCCATTTAAGACGAAGAAGAAAACCTATGCCCAGAGTCCCTATGTACTCACGAGCCAGATTGCGAAGGTTTCAGACTGGACCCCTTCGGAGATTGTTTTACGGCAGAAGGGACTCGCTGAGTTGGCTTTGACTGCTTGGCCTCTCTGATAGTCCCATCATCCCTAGCAGTTTGGCCTGTTGCCATGTCCCCAACGAGTTTAGCCAGTTCCATCGGGTCCGTCGGTCGTTTCGGTTTCTTGGCTTTCATGCCCTGATGCTAGCACGCATCCGGCGAATGATCGCGGCCTGTGGAAATCAAATGGACCCACTACCTGCGGCGGGGCTTCTTGTTTTTTTCGGCGTGATCTCCTCTATTGGTTCCTGATTTTTTTCCACCCCGGCAAGAGTTCCTAGGCCACAACAACCCGAAACTCACTACCTGCAGCTTGAACTCAAGAATCCGTGCGCGGACCTTGCCCAGCTTGCCGCCGGGAGCCGCGCGCTTTGACGTCGCCGATTGACATGGGTACCCTCGAAATGCAACCATCCCCGCCGACCGCCAAATAGGCTCGGAGGATCTAATGCGACTTTTTAGAATGGGGAGCGCGTTGGTCATTGTGCTGATCGCGTCGCATGCTTTTTCTACGCCCCTCCATCTCCGCTGCGAATATTTGGAAAATCCTCTAGGCATCGATACGGCCCCGCCGCACTTGTCCTGGCAGAGCGACAACCCCGAGCGCAATTGGAGCCAAAGTGCCTACGAGATTCTCGTGGCCAGCAGCTTAGAAACTTTGCGCGCCGGCCAGGCGAATGTGTGGGACAGCGGAAAAACTCCTTCCGCCGAGTCGGTGGGGATTGCCTATCGTGGACCGGCGCTGGAGTCGCGGCGACGGTACTACTGGAAGGTGCGGTTATGGGATGGGGCGGGGGAGATGTCCGAGTCGGTGGAAGTTGCGTGGTGGGAGACCGGCCTGCTGCATGCGGCCGACTGGAAGGCAAAATGGATTCGCTGGAAGAATCCCGAAGACGAATCTGACCTGCGGGCCATGCGATGGATTTGGATGAGGGGACAGAAAGCCGCGGCCGCGGGGTCGAGGAGCACTGCGATCTTTCGCTTCAGCTTTAAGCTGAGAGCAAAGCCGCGAGATGCGGCGCTATTTCTGGCGGCGCGAGAGGACTACACCGCCTCGGTGAACGGTCATGAAGTGGACGCCAAGAAAGGGTGGGGCGGATTTAACCGGCGCGACATTTCCGAGGAACTGATCGTAGGAAAGAACTGGATCGAGGTGAAAGTGAAATCTGCAGAAGCGCCGCAATCTGCAGCGGGGGCCGGGGCTGAGCCGAAGATGGCTAGGGCTGCGCTGGCGGGATTCATAAAGATCACGCGCGCCGACGGCTCGACGATGCGCTTGGGCACGGACAAGCGATGGAGGGTAGAACCCGAGAACACATCCCACTGGCGGAGAGTCGAGGAGTCAGTGGATTTACGGGAGAAAGGCCTGGGCGATCCGGGTCCGCTGCCGCAACCGGCCGCGTATCTGCGGCGGGAGCTGGGAATCACAAGAAACGTCCGCAGCGCGCGGCTTTATGTTACGGCTCTCGGAAGCTACCGCGTATTTTTGAATGGCCGGCGCGTCGGCGCGGATGTTCTGACTCCGGACTTCACCGACTATCGCAAACGGGTTCTGTATCAGGTCTACGATGTTGGCAACTTGCTGGCGCCAGGAAAAAATGTAATTGCCGCTCTGTTGGGAGATGGCTGGTATGGCAGCCCGCTGACCTGGGCTGGCGCGCACTTCTTCCCTTCTCCCAACCGTTTGCTGGCGCAGTTGGAAGTCGAGTACGCCGACGGCACTCTTGAGACTTTTACGAGCGACGAATCCTGGAGGGCTGCGCCTTCGCCGATCATTGAATCTCAAATCTACGGCGGGGAAGTTTACGACGCGCGCGCGGAGCAGGCGGGGTGGGAGAGTGCGACCTTCGACGACTCGGCATGGAATGCACCGGCGCTGGCGGAGCCGCCTTCCATTTTTGTCTCCAGCCAAACCACCGCTCCAGCGCGGGTTGTCGCCACTTTGAAACCGAAGCTGGTGACGCCGCTCGAAAACGGAGCTTACATCTTTGACATGGGCCAAAACATGGTGGGCTGGGCGACCATCAAAGTGAAGGGGATGGCGGGCACCAGAGTGCGGATGCGATTCGCCGAGACTCTGAATCCGGATGGCACGATCTACACCGCGAATCTACGCAATGCCGACGCCACTGATGTTTACATTTTGCGCGGCGGCGAAGAGGAAAGCTTTGCCCCGCACTTTACCTTCCACGGCTTCCGCTACATCGAAGTGACCGGCTACCCGGGTACTCTGGCCGCAAGCGCGATCGAGGGCGATGTGGTCAGCAGCGTCAGCGGTGATCCGGCGACCCGGTTTACCACTTCGAGCGAACTGGTCAATCGTATGGGGGAAATCGGCTTCTGGGGGCAGCGGGGAAATTTCCTGAGCATTCCGACCGACTGCCCGCAGAGAGACGAACGCCTGGGGTGGATGGGAGACGCTGGCGTTTTCTGGCGAACCGGCAGCTACAACTTCGACATCGCCGCCTTCTCCCAGAAATTCATTCAAGATATTGTCGATGCGCAGACTCCGCAGGGAGCCTTCACCAACGTGTCGCCGAACACCATTCCGTTCGAAGGCGCCGGATCGGAGGGCACTTCGGCGTGGAGTGAAGGCCTGGTCGGAGCGCCGGGCTGGGGCGATGCCGGAGTGATCGTCCCGTGGACTACATGGCTGCAATACGGCGATAGGTGGGTGATCGAGGAAAATTGGGATGCGATGCAACGCTGGCTGGCATTCATCCAGAGCCGGAACCCCGACTACCTGCGCAAGAATGGAGTGGGACCCAACTTCGCCGACTGGCTCGCTCCCGACGAAAATACAAACAAAGAGCTGCTGGCCACCGCCTACTGGGCGCTGATCGCGAACATGATGTCGCAGATGGGCCGCGCCATTGGCAGGCAGGCCGACGCCGAGCACTATGACGACGTAGTGGCGAAGATTCGGGCGGCCTTTCAGAAGGCATACATAAAAGAAGATGGAGAAGTTGGCAGCGGAACCCAGACATCGTATGTTGTGGCCCTTTACACGAAGATGGCGCCCGCCGCGCTCGAACCGGCGTTGGTGGAGCGATTGGTCAAAGATATTGAAGCGCGCAACTGGCATCTATCGACAGGGTTTCTGGGCACGCCGTTTTTGCTGTTCACGCTGGCGGATCACGGGCGCAGCGATGTGGCCTATCGCCTGTTGCTGAACAACACCTATCCTTCCTGGGGATACATGCTGTCGAAAGGAGCGACCACCTGGTGGGAGCGCTGGAATGGAGACACGGGCGACCCTGCCATGAACTCCTACAACCACTACGCCCTCGGCTCCGTCATGGCCTGGGTTTACCGTTATGCGGCCGGCATTGACACAGCCCCGGAAGCTGCCGGATTCAAAGAGATCGTCATTCATCCGCATCTCGACTCACTCATGACCTCGGCGCGCGCGGAGTATGACTCGATTTACGGCAAGATCGTCAGCGATTGGAAGGGGATGGGCGCGGGGCCGTTTTCTTTGCAAGTCACGATCCCGGCGAATACCTCGGCGAAGGTTTTCTTGCCTGCCATTACGGGGGCGCAGGTCAGCGAGGATGGGAAACCTCTGGCGGCGCAAGAAGAGAACGGGACGTACGCGATCCGGATTGGATCGGGCTCCTATAGCTTTGAGGTGAAGTGATCCAAAAGCGCTGCAGAGCCTGAATCCTTCTGCGTCCGTCGCTCCGCTTGTCATCCTGAGGCACGCGTGCTTTGCGACCGAAGGACCTGTGAACTTGCTGGCGGCGCCCATACCGCCGGCAAGTGCAAAGGTCCTGCGTCGGGAGTCTCCGCTTCGCCGGAGTGTCCGCTTTCCTCAGGATGACAATTGCAGCAGACGGCCGCTCGCATCTGGCCTGGGATCGATTTTCTCCCACCCTCGGTGCGCGGTGCCGAGTTTCGTAACAGGCCTCATGCGCGTCGCGGCGCACCACGTAGCATGAAAATAGCGAGTGCTCATAAGTCATTGATTTCTCGTGTGCAGCCCCGCTATTTTCATGGCAACTTGGCCGCATGGCTCCACGGGACAAAATGGCCTAGGGTGGTGACGCCGCAGCCATCTTGTCCCATTGATTTGCGATCCGGCAGCCTTTCCCCCTGATTATCAGCAAGATAGCTCGCCTCGGTTTTGGAGCGTGGCGTGCATTGACTGTGTCGTACCGGAGGGTTATTTTGAAGCGAATTAGCTGCATTAGTTTATTGCTCCTGCTGGCGACTCTGCTGCAGGCCCAGGAACATCCGAAGCTGGCGCCTGAGTTGAAGGGCCTGCACAACGAAGCCAACGTGGATGTGATCGTGCAATTCCGTAACACCCCACACAACGAAAGCCGCGTGATGCGGCAGAAGATTGCGGCACACGGCGCGAGGCTGCAGCACGACTTCTCTTTCATGCACGCCATGCACGCGTCACTGCCTTCGTCACGTCTCGCCGAGTTGGAGAGGGACGGGGAAGTGGTCTACGTCTCGCCCAATCGTAGAACCAGTTCGCTGCTTAATAATTCAGCGGGTGCGGTGAATGCCAGCTACGCCGCCTCTCTGGGACTCAACGGCTCGGGAATCGCTGTCGGCGTGATCGACAGCGGCATCCAAAAGATCAACGACCTGAGCACAGCTTCTCTGCTCGCTGGTTTGCCCGGACTCGCGACCCGCGTGGTCGCCAGCTTCGACTTTGTGGGCGGCAATGGCAGCGACGCATTTGGACATGGCACGCACGTGGCCGGCATCATCGGAGGCAACGCCACCCAATCTTCGTGTCTTACCTGCACCACTAAGTTTCGTGGAATTGCACCGGGAGTGAGCCTGGTCAACCTGCGCGCCCTGGATAAAAACGGCGTGGGCTCGGATGCGACCGTGATCGCCGCCATCAATCAGGCGATCGCTTCAAAGGCGACCTACAACCTTCGCGTGATTAATCTTTCGCTGGGTCGGCCGGTGTTTGAGAGCTACACGCAAGATCCGTTGTGCCAGGCGGTGGAAGCGGCATGGCAGGCGGGCATCGTGGTGGTGGTGGCTGCTGGAAATGACGGCCGCGATAATTCGTTCGGCACGAACGGCTACGGCACGATCACCGCTCCCGGCAACGATCCTTATGTGATCACGGTAGGCGCGATGAACGCGATGGGAACGCCGACGCGCTCCGATGACATCATGACCACCTATAGCTCCAAGGGGCCGACGGCCATCGACCACATCGTGAAGCCCGACTTGATGGCGCCCGGCAATCACGTGACCTCTCTGCTGGCGTCGACGAGCTCGACCTTGGCTGCGGCGTTACCCAGCAATCGTCCCATGACTGGGAGCTATGAATTCACCATCATCAGCCAGGAGTCGACGGATTATTTCACGCTCAACGGAACCAGCATGGCGGCGCCGGTGGTAAGCGCGGCGGCGGCGCTAGTGATCGAACAGAATCCGAAGATGACTCCGGACCAGGTGAAGGCGCGGTTAATGAAGACCGCGTACAAGAATCTTCCCGCAACCGTTACCATCGTCAGCGCCGGCCAGACCTATGTGGAGGAGGCTGACATCTTCACCGTGGGCGCGGGATACCTGGATATTCAGGCGGCCCTCTCCGATAGCAGCCTGGCGCCGCTCAGCGCGATCTCTCCGACCGCGGTCTATAACCCGAGTACGGAGACCGTTTCCCTGGTGAACACATCGCCCTCCGCAGTCTGGGGCACCAATGTCGTGTGGGGCAGCTCCGCCGTATGGGGCGCCAACGCCTTCACCTCGCAATCGGCGCCGCAGGGCACGAACGTGGTCTGGGGCAGCAACGTGGTGTGGGGGAGCAACGTGGTGTGGGGAAGCAATGTGGTGTGGGGCAGCGCCAGCGACGCCGGCTTCAACGTGGTGTGGGGCAGCAGCAGCCCGTGGGGAGATTCTTCCGACAGGGACGCCACCACCGAGACCGCTCTGAGCATTCTAGGCGGCGGCGACCAGTAAGAGAACCAGGAGTTGGTTCAAGAAACAGGAGTGACACTCGACTCGAGTGTCACTCATTTTTTTGGTCTCTGGGGTTCTGATCTGTAACAGGGCGCGCATTCATGCGTGCCGTAGTGCCGCTTCGCAGAGATGGGGTTTCACCTCTGGCCCTTAGGCGAAATCCTTACGAACCGTGCCTGCACCACGGGCTGCGAAACGAGGGCACACTTGAACTGGACCATTTGGCGGAATTCTTTGAGGATTATTGGCCGGCGGCGGCCGCTTTGGATTTAGCGCCGAGAGAATCGGTTATAAGTCCCAACCGGCACACAACCGTTTCGACCATGGTCAAGTCAGTTTTAGAGAATGCACCCTGAGGCGTGCGGTACAGGGCCACGACGGCACAAACTCCGGTAGAGTTTTCGACCGGCACGGCCAGCGCCGAAGCAGGGGCGTTGGAGCTGGAAGTAGTCACGAATCCCGGCTCGACCGTGGGGTTGCCGTTTAGAATCGGCTCGCGATTTCGTGCGACCCAGCCGCAGAGCCCCTCGCCTAGAGGAATCTTCAGCGTAGACAACATGGGGAGATGATCGCCGCTCACCCATTCAGGGAGCAGCACTCCCTGTTTCAGAAAATAGACGGCCATCGATTCGTGGGGCACCAGCCGTTTCAACCGAACGGCGAGCAGCGCAAACACATCGTCCATGCCGATAGCCGCGCCTGGGTTCTTGCAGAGGTCAAAAAAAGAGCTTTCTTCGCGGCGCGCAGTGGCTACCGCCATCGTGGAATCCTGAGACCCCTGGGGCGCGCTCTCAGTTTCCGCTTCGGCAAACCCGGCGGCGGGAGCGGCTCCGCGAACAATTTTAATGTCGGTGGATAACCTGGGAGGGACCGAGAGTGGGGTTTGCTTGGCCATCTTTTCCAGTTCCACGTAGCGTCTCTGGAGTACGTCTACGACGCGCGGATCGAAGCTGGCGCCCGAGTCTGCGACAACTTTGGCCATGGCCTCCTCCAGGGGCAACGCCTTGCGGTATTGCCGATCGGTAGCCAGTGCATCGAGGCAATCGACCGCGGCCAGAATGCGCGCTCCGATGGGAATCTCCTCACCCTTCAATCCGTAGGGATAGCCGCTGCCATCCCACTTTTCGTGATGGGCAAGAACGATGGGCACAACTGGGTAGGGAAAGTCGACCTGTTGCAGAATCTCCGCCCCGACCACGGGATGGATTTTCATCTTCTCGAACTCGTAGGGCGTAAGCTTGCCGGGCTTGGAGATAATCTGCTCGGGCACGGCGAGTTTGCCAATGTCATGCAGAACCGAGGCCGCGCGCAGGGCTTCCTTTTCGTCGTCGCTCAAACCCAGTTCGCGGCCCACTTCCGTGGCGTAAACCCGCACCCGCTGCAAATGCTTGCCGGTGGTATTGTCCTTGGCCCCGATCGCCAGGGCCAGAGCTTCGATGGTGCGGAGATGGAGATTGGAGACTCGCTCGGCGTGGCGTTTCTCGTCCTCCAGTTTGCCCAGGTATAGGCGATAAGAGCGGTACAGCAAATAAATCGGGGGTAAGACCAGGAGTGAGGCCTGCCATCCGATTTGCCGATTCAACAAACTCACCAACCCGGCAACCGCGGCGCCTGCGAGGTAATAAGGGAACGACCAAAGATAGGAGTCGTTCCACACTTTTGTGACCGGCTTATTCTGGGTGAGACCGATGATGGCGGACATGGCGCCGGTGTTGCACATAAAGTGCACGATGGCCGCCGCCAGCAAGGCAAGGGGGCCGGGGCCGTGCAGAACTCTGGTACTCACCAGATAGTAGGTGGCATACGCTACCGCGCTGGAAACCATGACCTGCGAAACATTGAACACCACTTGGACCGGTTTCAACTTGTGCGCCGGCCTCCAGCAGCACTGCACCAGCGTGCAACCGGCTCCGATCAACATCGTCTGGGAGAGCGATAGTTCCAGAATGCCCAGCAGGGTGAATAGGAAGTTCACCGACAACGTCGCTTCAATTCCGGGTAACCCCACCTTGAACGAAGCCGCCAACAAAGCGATCGCCAGGTAGCAGGCAAACTTGGCCGGATTGGTGTTGGCCGGATGGTAGACCGCAAAGGCGAGAATCAGGCAGGCCGCCGCATTCATGGCGGTGATAAAAACGCGAACCCAGAATTGACGAGCCATTCCCATGGAGTAAATTCAATTCTTTCCTAAATGGGCGGAGGCTGTCCGCGCAAAAGTCATTTTGCGAGTTACCATCGTGTACCGCAGCTCTCGATTATGAGCTTTACTTTCCAGCGGATCCGCTCCGAAAGAACTCGCTCCGGGCGCAGTCCGAAAGCCGCGCCCACCGATCTTGGAAGAGTCGGACTTGGCTCATTAAGAAGTGACGTAGGTCACAGCCTGGCGCCCACCATCCTGGTTAGAGTTAGTCAATATGAGTGGGTTTTCAATACTTACGAATCGCAAGCGGGCTGTGGTGGCGCTGGTGCACTCGGGGGTTTTTCTTCTGATTGCACTGCGGCAAATGCTGGCGCCGAATCCTGCGGCCGGCCTGTGGTCGCCGGGCAAGGTTGCGTGGGGCACGTGGATCCTGTGCGGAGTGTTTGTGGTTGTTTCTGCCATTCTCCTGGGGCTGCTCTTGATGGCTTGCGGCTGGCTGGAAAAATTCTACTTCGGTCTCTGTGCGATGAGCGCGGCTTCAGGCCTGCTGCGGACCGCGGCCGGCGACGTTGCCTTTCATGCCGGTCTTTCTATAAGGGTGTCCTTGCTGATGAGCGCGGTTCTCGTCGGGTGGCTGATCGTGCGGCGGCACTCCCCTCCGGCCACAGAGGCGCAAGTTGCTACATCTGGCTCCGCCAGCGCCGAATCCGACGAATGGTTCCGTGGTGAGCTCGGACAGAAGTAGCGTCAATCTTGAAGCCTATGATACTGCTACGGGTTGATCCGTGAGTCGGCACTCATTCGAGAACGCAGAGTGCGACGGGAAACTCCGACAGAAGGTCTGAGACACTTACTACCGTTTCGAGGCGAAGTAACTCTCCCGTAAGTACGTTGCGATACTGATCTTTACTCCGGCCGAAGGGCAGGAGTATCTCCGTGTCTCCCCAGACTTGTTTCCCCGTGGGCGGAACGCTGAGGTCAGTAAGTAGATTACCGATCAGGCGCGGTGCCACCACCAAAAGAGTCTTATTCTCATGCTTTCTCGCGAAAGCGATGGTATGTTCAGCTTTAGTTCCAGTCACAGGCAGAGGCACGTACTCGCCTCGCTCGAATAGTTCTGGTTCGTGCTGACGTAAACATAAGGTTCGCCAGATCAGATAGAGTTTTAGCCTGCCATCTTCCGGGGTCGCCAGCATTTGGGCTACCGCCCCCTTTGGATTGTTACTCGCGTTACGAATGCGCTCGAACAAATTTTTCCGCCGGGCATAGTCGACGGGGCGGCGGTTGTCCGGGTCCACCAGACTGAAATTCCACAATTCCATACCCTGGTAGATATCTGGAACCCCCGGGCAAGTCAGTTTCAGTAGAGTCTGCGAAAGGCTGTTCCATAAGCCGATCTGCGCGACTGTTCTTTGGAACGGAACGAAATCGTTCAGGAACCGACTACCTTCCGCAGGATTTAGTAAAGCTCTTATAAACGAAGATACAGCAGCTTCGTATTCTTTATTCTGGTTGATCCAACTCGTGTTCTGCTTCGCTTCCCGAATGGCTTTCAACATGTAGCTTTCCATCCGGTCCGCGAAGCGCTTCCATTCGTTCTCGGCATTGAGAGGCACGAGGGGCCAGGCACCGACGAATGTCTGATACAACAGGTATTCATCGTTGAGCGAGGGCGCGAGTTGGTTGTTGAGCATGCGCTTTTGACTGCGATTGAAACGCCTCCAGTCCCGCACCCGCAACCTCCATTGTCCCGACACTTCAGAGAGTACGTTGATGCGAGCGCGCACGTCCTCCGAACGTTTCGAGTCGTGGGTGCTGGTGGCAACCATCGCGTTGGGCCACAAACGCAGGCGCTCCTGATTCGCCTTGTGAAATTCGTCCAACGTAGTGCCGAAGAGGCGTAAATCGCCTCCCACTTCGTTCAGCGATAGCAGTCGGTTGTACCGATAGAACGCGGTGTCTTCCAGGCCCTTGGCCATCACCGGGCTGGTAAACTGCTGGAACTTCATGGCGAACGCTGTGACGGCGTTTTTGTAAGCCGCATCTTGTCCGTCTGCGATGCTGGTCATGAGCACTTCGCGGATGAAGTCGAAGATACTCGTATCCGCCGCGGGACTTCTCCACTTAGCGATATTGACAGCTTGGTGTATGTAACGTGCGTCCTCTTTCGAGACTCCGGACGGACTTACATAAGTGCGATAAACTGGAAAGCTCGAGACTACTTCCGTCAGCGCACTATGCAAGCTATTGAGAGTAAAGTCGCAGGTACGCCGTTTGGAAAGAGCGATGCGGACCAGGCGATTCGCCAGCACATTCACTTCGCTGGCAAGTGCTACTCGAGCGATAAGTTTGCGTGACTGGTAGGCTATCTCTTCGTAAGTCTCGTCGTCTTCAACAAAGCTCTGGTAGATGTGCTCAAGGCGCTTGGCGGACTCCGTATCCACAAACAGACCATTCACCAAGTTCGCGTAGTCGTAGCCCGTGGTTCCGCTCACCGGCCATTCCGGAGGTAGGCGCTCTGAACCGGTGAGAATTTTTTCGATCACGACGAAACTCGATCCGGACGTGCCGGAGCCCCGTGCCGCAGTCAGAGCGCTTTTCAATCGTTCAAAGTACTGCGCCGGGTCGTACAGTCCGTCGGGATGATCGATCCGCAGCCCGTCGACTTTTCCTTCCGCAACCAGCTGCAGAGTGAAATGGTGCGTCGCCTGAAATACGTTCTCGTTTTCCGCGCAAATACCGGCGAGATCGTTGGTGTCAAAGAAGCGCCGGTAGTTAACGTCGTCGGCAGCGACTCTCCAGTTAGCCAGGCGAAAGGCCTGCGCCTTGATGAGCTCGTGCAGTTGCTCGAAACTTGCCGGCTCCGCGGGGTTTCCATTGAATTCGTCTACCGCGCGAGCGATGCACGCTGTGATCTCGGATGATCGGGAACAAAGCTCCGCCAATCGGCGCTTGTGGATTTCTTTATCTCGATTACGCTCGGCGACGCGGTCACTGCCGATCTCTTCTCTCCCCGGCAAATGGCCGAAAGCCGTGATCAAGCTCTGGAACTCAAGCAGGTCCAGGTTCGGATCTGCGGCGTTGCTCGCCAGCTCGGGGCTGCATGGTTTTAGAATTCGGGGATACTCTTTCGGATCGATCGGGAAGCGATGATTATAGTAAGAGATGTAAAGGTCGCCGGCATCGGCATGAAATACGACCTTGAGTTCGCCGGACTCCAACACGGCGCCGTAGTGATCGTGTAAAACAGGGATTAGGACTTTGCCATCCAGTTCTTCCTTCAGCGGGTGCCAGTCGATGTCGAAAAAGTTGGCATAGACGGAAGCCTCGCCATTCTCGAGCACGTCCAGCCACCAGGCGTTATCGCTGCCCATGACTCCCATGTGATTGGGAACGATGTCGAGCACCAGGCCCATGCCGTGCTCATGAAGCGTCTCCACAAAGCGGTCAAACTCTTCGGCGCTGCCTATCTCCGGGTTAAGAGAATTGTGGTCGACAATGTCATAGCCGTGCATGCTTCCGGGGCGAGCTTTCAGGCAGGGAGAGATGTAGCAATGACTGATACCCAACTCGGCAAGATACGGCACGATTGTGATCGCCCGAGAAAAGGTGAAGTCACGATTTAGCTGCATGCGATAGGTCGCGAGCGGTATGGAAGTATGCGGCCTCATGGCTCAAGTAACCACATCACGGACCAGGCCGGTAGTGTTTGTAAGTTGTGAAGATCGGCATGGACTGGGTCGCTGGCGTAAATCACTTGAGCCGCAGAGGAACCGATCGGCAGCGGAGTCCAATCTGAAATCGGCGTTTGGCTTAAGTTCGCAAGCAAGGTGAGTCGAGAACCGTCGGGATATTCGTAGGTTGCCGCCAAGCCAGCGTTGCCGTGCGACTTATAGGCTGTCGTGAGCCTGCAAGTCTTTGAGAGTCTAGGAACGACATACTCTCGCCTTAGTGTGAGCAGAAGCCGGTAGAAAGAAAGCCACTCCTGGTGACTCGGCTCCGATAACTGTTCCCAGTCAAGAATTGAAGCCTCGAAGGTTTTTTCAGCGTTAGGGTCAGGTATGCCTTCTCGTGAGACGGGATCGCTAAATTTTACAAAGCGAGCGAATTCGTTTCGTCGGCCTGCCGTGACTGCCGCTGCCAGATCCTTTTGGAAATCACAAAAGAATGGGAACGGCGTCTCAGTTCCAAATTCCTCCCCCATGAAGAGCAGGGGCGGAGAGGGCGCAAGCAGCAGAATTGCCGCCGCCGCGCGAACCGCCTGAGGCTCGGCATCGGTGGTGATGCGCTCGCCGAAGGCACGGTTCCCCACTTGATCATGATTTTGCAGGAAGGAAATGAACGCGGTGAGCGGCAGTCCGGCCGTAGATTCGCCACGCTTTTGCCCGTTTCGGTGCCGGGAAACGTCGCCCTGGTAGGCAAAGCCCTGGGTTAAACAGCGGCCCAACTGCTCGATCGGGTGTTGCGCGTAATCCACGTAATAACCGTCCCGCTCTCCCGTCACTAACACGTGTAACGCATGATGAATATCGTCGTTCCACTGCGCCGTATAGGTTTTCGGCCGACACTCCTCTGAGCGCCGAAGATGCCGCGATTGATTGCGATCATTCTCGAGCACAAGATGAATCTGTCGCTCCGGATCGGCAGTATGCCGAATTACTTCGGCTAGCTCGGTGAGTATGTGGGGAGTAGAGTCGTCAATAATGGCGTGCACCGCGTCCAGACGCAATCCATCGAAGTTGTATTCGGTGAGCCAGTACAGCGTATTATTAATAAAGAAGTCTCGGACTATCCGGCTTTCGGGCCCATCGAAATTGATTCCCTTGCCCCACGGAGTTTTGTGCCGGCCGGTAAAGAACTGAGGGGCATAAAGGTCGAGATAATTTCCCTCAGGTCCGAAGTGGTTGTATACAACATCGAGCAGCACCATAATCCCGCGGCGGTGAGCGTTCTGGACAAATTGCTTGAGGTCCTCGGGCCGGCCGTAGTTACTATCCGGCGCGAAAGGAAAGACGCCGTCGTAGCCCCAATTGCGCCGGCCCGGGAAATCAGCGATCGGCATCAACTCAATGGCTGTAACACCTAGATCTGCCAGATGATTAAGTCGTTCACAGGCGGACAGGAATGTTCCGGCGGGTGTGAAGGCACCCACGTGCAACTCGTAGAGCACAGTTTCTTCCCAGCGGCGACCGCGCCAGTCGCCATCCTGCCAGTCGAAGAAGGTTGGGTTGATAATTTCGCTGGGACCGTGAACGTCTCGCGGTTGAAAGCGTGAGGCCGGATCGGGCACTCGTTGTTCGCCATTGATCTGAAAACAATATGGTGTCCCAGGTTTTGCATTTTCGGTGACGATCTCAAACCAGCCTTGCTCACGGCGGTCCAGAGAAACAAGCAGCATCTTTTCGTCATCGCCCAAGCAGAGATCGACTTTTCGAGCGGCCGGGGCCCACAGGCGAAAATGAACGCTCCCGTCTTCGTAGTACTCTGCGCCGAAAGGCATCTTATGCCTGCGCTTCATTCGACTCTTCCTTCTTGTTGTTTCCGCCATTCGAGCGGCGCTCCATCAAGAGCGCCATGGAACGAGCCTGTAGTGGATAGGCTTTGCCGCCATCGACGGTATCGGCGGTGCGCAGGCCGTTCTCTCTGGAAGTGTCCATCCATGCGATCCAACGATCGCCGGGTCGAAAGGCGGGCAAAGTAAAGGTGACGTCTTCATGATAAGCATTGAGGAGCAAAAGAAAATTTTCGTCGCCAACCTTTCGGCCGCGACCATCCGTCTCCTCCAGTCCCTGACCTGAGAGAAACATTCCGAGGCAATGGATGGTAGAGTTTCGCCACTCTTCTTCGGTCATCTCATCACCATTGGGCTTAAGCCAAAGCACATCTTTCACCGCTTCGCCTTTGATCGGACGGCCCTGGAAGAAATGGCGGCGGCGAAACACAGGGTGGCGCCTGCGAAGATTGATCATGCGCTGCACGAACGTGAGTAAGTCACGATCTTCGGACTTTAAGTCCCAACTTATCCAACTCATGTCGTTATCCTGGCAGTAAGTGTTGTTATTTCCATGCTGCGTGTGACCCATGGCGTCGCCGGCATAAATCATGGGTACACCCTGAGACAAAAGCAGCGTGGCTAGAAAGTTCCGCTTTTGCTTGGCACGCAGCAGGTTTATATTGACGTCGTCCGTGGGCCCTTCCGCCCCGCAATTCCAGCTGCGATTGTTATTGTTGCCGTCGCGATTGTTCTCGCCGTTGGCCTCGTTGTGCTTATCGTTGTAACTTACTAGGTCCTGCAGAGTGAAGCCGTCGTGGGCCGTTATAAAATTGACGCTCGCATAGGGACGGCGGCCGCTGTGCGCGTAGAGGTCGCTCGAGCCCGTGATCCGGTAAGCCAGATCGCCGACAACGTTGTCACCTTTCCAGTACGATCGGACCGTGTCGCGATAGCGGTCATTCCATTCCGCCCAACCCACGGGGAAGTTCCCGACCTGATAACCACCTTCACCCAAGTCCCAGGGTTCGGCAATCAGCTTGACCTGCGATAGAACTGGATCCTGATGAATGATGTCGAGGAAAGCTCCCAACCGGTCTACTTCGTGGAGCTCGCGGGCGAGAGTGGCAGCAAGATCAAAGCGAAAGCCGTCGACGTGCATTTCGAGAACCCAATAGCGCAAGCTGTCCATGATTAACTGCAGCACGCGGGGATGCCGCATGTTCAAAGTGTTTCCAGTCCCGGTGTAGTCGTTGTAATAACGTAGTCTGTCGGGAACCAGCCGGTAGTAACTGCTGTTATCGATGCCTTTCAGCGACAAGGTGGGCCCAAGATGATTGCCCTCGGCGGTGTGGTTGTAGACCACGTCCAGTATCACTTCCAACCCGGCTGAGTGAAACGTCTTGACCATGGTCTTGAATTCGCTGATGGAATCACTTGCCAGATAGCGCGGCTCCGGCGCTAAAAAGCCGATGGAGTTATAGCCCCAATAGTTCCGCAATCCCCGCTCGACCAACTGGCGGTCGTCGACGAAGCTATGGACCGGCATAAGTTCGACGGAGGTGACGCCGAGGCGAGTAAGGTATTCGATGATGGGCGCGGTTGCTAATCCGGCATAAGTCCCGCGTAAGTGCTGCGGAACATCGGGATGACACATGGTGAAGCCCTTAACATGCAGCTCGTAAATAACGGTTTCGTGCCAGGGTATGCCCGGCGGAGCATCGTTCCCCCAAGTGAACGCGGAGTCGACGACTCGATTCTTGGGCATCCCCGCGGCGTCATCTCTCCGGTCGAACGATAGATCTTCCAGCTTGTGCCCTACTTTGTATCCAAACTGTGAGTCACTCCAGCGGATGGTCCCATAGACCTGCTTGCCGTAGGGGTCAAGCAGGAGTTTGTTCGGATTGAAGCGCTGGCCTTGCTCCGGGGCGTAGGGTCCATACACTCGATATCCGTAAAGTTGGCCGGGACGCGCTTCCGGCAAGTAACCGTGCCAGACCATGTCCGTCTGCTCGGGCAATGTGACGCGCTGGGTTTCGCGCTTGCCGGTGTGGTCGTAGAGGCAGAGCTCAACCTTCTCTCCGTGTTCCGAATAGAGAGCGAAATTGACGCCTTCTCCGTTCCAACTGGATCCCAGAGGGTACGGGCGACCCGGCCACACGATCAGTTGAGGTTGTTGGGCCATCTAGCTTGGCTCCTTCATGATATGAAAAAATAAATTGTGATCCGGAACGGCACCAGCAACAACTATAAACATATCTATCGCATTCACCGGAGGAATATACAGAGATATACGCAATTGCACGGCTCCGACGTAGTAGAGCCAATGCGAATGCTGAATGGTTTCATCAATCGGGCCGGCCGCGGCCTGGCGCGGAACGTCATGCGGAGTTGGAGAAGGCCAAAGCTTTGCTTTCCCGGCGCATTCAAAGAGCCAGGAAATCTGCTTCCGAAAGGCGGCTTAAGGTGGCGGGCCTTACGCTGCTTTTTTCTTTTTCGGTACCTTCGCGCCTTTTTCGCGCGCTTCCGAAAGGCCGATGGCGATGGCTTGTTTGCGGCTCTTAACGGCTCCGCCTTTGCCACCGCGGCCCGAGCGTAGTGTGCCCTTTTTCTTGCGGCGCATGGCGCTCGCCACACTTTTGCTTGCTGCCTGCCCATATTTCCGACCCGATTTCTTCTTCGAGGAACTCTTTCTTTTCGTGGCCATTGCTTTTTCTCCTGGTTCTTAGAGATCGAACTTCTCGTGGGGGTTGCGTCGGAAGTGGAGTTCGCGCGGGATGCCCAAGGTTCATTTACGACTCCCTCCCGGCGAAATGAATGCGGGGAAGCGGTCGCAACCATCGATTCCCCGCGATTCGTACGCACTCTGCTTTACGATCCGGACTTAGGCGGCGCGGCGCGCCTTCCGCTTCCCTGCTGTCGGTTCTTCATTCTTCGAAGCTATGTTGGCTTCTTCATCGCTATCGCCTTCTCCGGCTTGGGCGTTGATTTCTTTGGCCAACTCGGTCAGCTTTTCGTCCGTTTCCTTCTCTTCCGCGAGCGTTTCTTTGAGCAGCGATGCCTGCTCTTCTTCTCCTAGCAGTTCAGCGAAAGCGATGACGGTGCCGTAGCCCGCAATTTCATAGTGCTCGACGCGCTGCGCGGCTGAAATCAGGGCGGCATCCATTACGGCCTCTTCAAAATCCTCCCCCATCACCTCGGCGCCTTCCTTCACCAGACCTTCCATGCCAAGGCATTTCTTGCCCGTGGCTTTTTCGTCGAGCATTTCGAAAATCTGCTGCAGGCGCTCGACATGCCCCTTGGTCTGCTCCAGGTGGTCTTCGAACCCCTGGCGCAATTCGTCGGAGGTTGCCGCCTTTGCCATTTTTGGCAAGGCCTTGGTCAGTTGAGTTTCCGCGCTGAACAGATCTTTCAATTCGTCGATATACAACTCTTTCAGTGAATCGTTGGACATGCTATTTCTCCTCGATGATTTGTGTGAATGGTGCTCTGAAGCGGCGTGGTCAATCATTGCTCCCTTAGTTGCAATTGGGAACGCTCGCGGATGGCTGTCGCAGAAATTATGGAGGGGCGGGGAGACCAAGCCCGACTCCGATCCTTCCGCCGCTTCGAGTCCGGCTGCTTGCGCCTCTTTCTCAATCTGCCGCGCTCGCCAGTTTCCGAAAGCCCGCATCCTTTTCAGGCGCAAGCGCAACCAACCTTGAGGCCAACCTAGAGCTAAGGAGCGTTTTATGAGCGCAGTGAAAGTGATTCGCAATGTGCTGGGAACGGCGGGACTGGTTTTTGCAGGGTACATTTTCCTCAGGTCGTTGAAGGATGCTGCGCGCTACGTCAGAATCAGCACCATGTAGTCATTGGATAAAAAGTGGTATTGGATAAACACTTTGATCGAAAAATCCGCGCTTCGCGTCGGCCGATGGAAATTTGTTTGGCCGACGCGAAGCGCGACACTCTTGGAGAGACCATGAAACACGCACGATTTGTATTTTCCACATTCTTCGTCATGCTTGCGCTGGCGGCGTGCGCCCTGGCGCAGGATGTGAAGACCGATTACGACCATCACGCCAATTTTTCGCAATACCGCACCTATGATTGGGAGAAGGTGCAGACGACAGATCCCCTATGGAAAAGCCGCATTCAGGAGGCGGTGGATCGTGATCTGCAGTCGAAAGGCTGGCAGCGCGTGGATAATGGCGGCGATGTGGCTGTCACCGCCGTGGGTAGCGAACACAATGAGCGGGAATATGAGACGTTCTACAACGGCATGGGAGGCTGGCGCTGGCGCGGCTTCGGCGAAACCACAACCGAGGTCGAAACCTATCCGGTAGGCTCGTTGGTCGTCGATCTCTATGACGCCCGTAGCAGGCAGGTGATTTGGCGCGGGGTTTCGCACGATACTCTTTCCACCAAGCCCGACAAGAACGAGAAAAAACTGGATAAGGCGGTCGATAAAATGTTTGATCATTTCCCGCCGAAATAGTTGGTGAGTGCGATTGCGCCCGCAATGTTTGCAAGTTGCGGGCGCGAATATTCTTGCCAGGATTTGTTGGGAAAATCAAATCAGCCCCGTTCGCTATTTCTTCCCGCCCACGACTTGCGCATGTCCCAACGCCGCCACGAGAGACATTCCCCCGATCACATTGCCGAGTAAGGTGGGAAGGAAAAATTGCACGACATAGGCTCCCAGCGAGATCGACTTAGTCACCACCAGGAAGAACATCACGGTCGAACCCGCGATGATGTGGCTGAATCCACTGATCCCGACTAAGTAAGTAACGATAATGATGATGGAGACCCGTGCCGACTCCGCGCCCGGAAGCAACCATACCATCAGCGCGATCAGCCAACCGGCGAACAGGGCGCGTACGAATACGATTCTGAAGGGTGCGCCCAGGTGCGCGGCGCCGATCTCCGCCAGGCATTGCTGCGTGCGCGGATCGAGCACATTGATCCGTCCGATGACCAGGGCGAACAAGAAAGTGCCTACCAGGTTCGCCATCAGCACGATCACCCACAGGCGCACCATTTTCAGCAACGTCGATAAATCCTTTCGCACTAATAAGGGCAACACGACTGTAAGAGTATTTTCCGTAAAAAGCTGTTGGCGTCCCAGGATGACGATGAGAAATCCCAGACAGTAGCCGGCGCGCGCGATCAATAACCGCCAGGGTTGATCCGGCAAGTGGGACATGAGAAGGCCCTCTGCGATAAACGAGAAGCCCATGGAGAGTCCGGCGGCGAAGCCGGACCAGGCTAATGCGGCAGCAGGGCGCTGCAGTTCGTCTTCGCCCTCGCGCCGAATCGTCTCGTACACTACGTTGGCACCGATGGCCAGGCGCTCTTCGACTTGCTTCTGCTCGGCGCGTGTGGTGATGGGCGACTCCGGCGGCGGAGCGCTTCTGGCGGACTTTTTGTTGGTCATATTCTTCTTTCCTTGACCGGGTATAAAGGATAGCCGCTCGTCCCGCGCGTACGGATGACGAGCACCTTCCCGCATACCGCATTCCGGTGAAGAATCAAGATAGGGTGACGATTGCAGCCCTTCGGTTGGCTTGGTTTTTTCTGAGGCCTTCCGTAGTGATGCTGAGGGCGCGAAGTTTCCGGCGCAAACTTCCGGCGAATCACGTAGGCTCTTCGGCGGCGTCGGCTCGCTGGCAAGCACAGAGGTCCTTCGGCCCGCAAAGAGCGCGGGCCTTCAGGATGACAAAGGAGGGGTTTCGCCGAATAGCGGTTGCCAGTTGTCAATCTCACCCGGCACAATAATGGAGGTGTTTCGCCTATGCCATACAGCGAAAGCGACGCTCGAGCGACGGAACTGATGTCCTCTTATGAAACGGGGCAGATGGTGAGGCTTCCGCCTTCCACTCGCCCCGGCTTTGATCTCGACGCCGCCTACGAAGTCGAGGCCGAACTCAGGCGTAGGCGCGAGGCCGCTCGAGTGCGCTCTGTGGGGCGCAAAGTTGGTTATGCCAACAAGGCCATGTGGCGCGTGCTCAAACTCGAAACTCTGGTTTGGGCTCACATGTATAGCGACACGGTTCACCATCGCGAGAACCATTCTGCTTCGCTTTCTCTTCCAAATCGACGCTCGCTGAAGATTGAGCCTGAAATTGTTTTTGGCTTGAAAGCGCCGATTGCGCAAGGGCTCGATGCCACTGCGGCGCTCGAAGCCACCGATTGGCTGGCCCTGGGTTTTGAAATCATCGATTGCCCGTATCCTGACTGGAAGTTTCAGCCCAGCGATTTCGTGGCCTCCTTCGGACTTCACGCTGCGCTCGTCATCGGCGAACGCGTGGCCGTTGATTCCGCCTCCATCGCGACTCTGGTGGAGCAGTTGCCTCTGTTCAAAGTGCGCATGTCGAAAAACGGAGAGTTCGTCGAAGAAGGTTCCGGCAAGAATTCGCTGAAGAGTCCGGCGTTGTGCTTGGCGGAACTGGGTGCGGCCGTTGTGCGGCGCTTTCCTTCCGAGCCGCTGGGCGCGGGAGAGATCGTCAGCTCGGGCACGCTCACGGCCGGGCATCTCACCGACGCCGGCGATTCCTGGACGGCGGAGGTTGAGGGCATCGCCCTGCCGCCGCTGACCTTTCTCCTGACTTAGGTGGCAAATCGAGTTTTGTTCGGTTTTCGTAACACAAATCACTTTCCGCTTGCAGGAGACGAATTTAATGAAACACTCACCTGCAATGAGGGGGATGAGTGGATCCGCACGACTGCCCGCACTGCGGCGGTACCGGATATGTAGCTAGGCCTGTGGACATCAGTGGTAGGTCCGAAGGCGTAGCTTTTATTCGGATGAAGTGTCCCGCCTGCGCAGGCAGCGGCCGGAGGCGCTCGGTCCCACCTTCGACCGCAGGCTGACCGCACGGCCTGTGGTGCTTGCGAAAACGTTCGAGCCCGGGGCGTCATGTTCCCGCCCTACAGTGGCGTTCCGGGCCGCACGTTTTGCTGCTCCACCCCAAACCTAAGTTTTTCAACAGCCTGCTCGGCCATTCCGCTCTACGCAATGCCAGCGGATTTGCCCCGTACCCGCCGCCGGGCGGCGCCGGCCATCTCAATGCGATTGCGTCCCGCATTTTTCGCCCGGTAGAGAGCTTTATCTGCGGCCTTGATTACTTCCTCGGCGGAAGCTTTGGGCTGGGTCGCGGTCGCTACTCCCATGCTGGCGGTCACCGAGAGGTCGGTTGCCAGGCTGGCTTGAGTTAGCTTCCGAATTGCGCGTCCAGTTTGCCCGCGTGAAGTGCGGCGGTCGGGACCGCGCGTTTCCTGGCGGCGTTCTGTGCCTCGCAGACAAAACGAACTGGCTGCAATATCCAACCGCAACTGTTCGAGAGGATCGAGAACATCCTTAGCAGTCTTGCCCGAAAATACAATGGCGAACTCTTCGCCACCGACGCGATAGGCTTGCCCTCCGCCGGCGACGCGCTCAAGGCGCGCGGCCACCATGCGTAATACTTCGTCTCCCGTGTCGTGACCGTAGGTATCGTTGCAGCGCTTGAAGTGATCGATGTCCAGCATCGCTATGGAGTATGGCGGGGTGAGCCGAAGCAAGGCGTCGTGAAAGGCGCGCCGCGAAGGCAGAGCAGTGAGTTCGTCGTAATAGGCGAGGCGATAGGAGGTCTCGACGATCGAGCCTGCCAGGGTTAGAGCGGCGGTCGCGAAATAAGCTGTGGGGATTCGGCCAGCGCCTCCGAAATGGAGCGCGAGAAAAGAAGCCGCGAGAGCCCAGAGTAATCCGCTCTCGGCGGGTTTGTGGAAGAGGAGAAAGCGGGCTAACAGAACGATGGTCGCGGCGGCGAAGGCCAGCAGTGTGGCGAAAGGCAGCGGCGCGGGGGCGAGAACGCGATGCAGAGCGTGCTGCGCAACTGGTTCAGGACGACAGATGACGGCTACGATTACCGACTCGATGAAGAGCAGCAAGCTCAAAGGGGCCAGGCTGGGAAGGGTGAATCCGGTTTCTTGCTGCAGCGACAGAATTACGAAGTTCAATGGCAACAGCAGGCCAATCGAGGCTAGAGCCACGGGGCTCGAACCGGCCGTATGCACGGCAGAGAAGAAATCGAGGGCGCGCTCGGCGAGAAAGAGAACCAGCAAGGCCGCGAAGATGCGACTGGAGTGAAAGCGGCCAGCCATCAGCAGGCCCGCGATCAATGCACCGTAGAGGGCGAAATTGACGAACGCCGCACTGGGGTTGATGAGTCCAGCGTGCAGCAGGAGTGCGGCCGCGAGCAACCAGAGACCGGGCATCAGCAGGGACTTCATGGATCTTCAGCCTGGGCGGTGGTTGGAATAGACGTGTCCTGGCGCCGCGGAGTAGGGCGCAAATTCGCAGCTTCGATTATCGCCGGACGACGAGGTTTTCAGGGATTGACCGATGGGGTTCGGCGGGGCCGCGAAGCTCTGCCCAGAATAATTCTGTCCGCTGCGCTTAAGGGAGCCTTGCGAAGATCTCTCCCTTTACCGCCCTAGTCGCGACTTTGGCTGTGGAATTACGCCTGCTTCTGGTCCTCTTGAGCACGGTAATTTGTAATTCCAAACGAGTCTTAGAAACCCTACTTTTGATTTCTGGCTCTGGGCGGCGGGCGGCGGAAGAGGAACTCCTGGGCCAGGTTGGCGGCAACGCGCTGGCCGGTGCCGATTAGGAAATTGCTGAAGACCAGCCCTGCTCCGCGATTCGAGGGTGGATACCGGGCGTTTGCAATTGCCGCCGAGGCCAGGCGGCCGCGCCTCGGGTTGAGTAGTTCGGTTCGGGGGCGCCATTGTAGACGGCGCCGTAGCGCTCGGCATAACCCTGCGCGCCTTCGCGGTAGTTGGGGTGCTCTCCGGCCTGCTCGGCGGTGGCGGCCACTCCTACTCCGAAGAAGGTGATGGGATCGAAGGCGACTTTGGCGGCCAACTTGAACTTCAGCTTGGCCGTGAGCGGGGAGGCGTCGGGCTCACGGGAGACGTAGAAGTTGGGGATGGAGCCCAGAATACGCTGCTGCTCCTCGATCTTGCCCTGCTCGCTGGCGACTTCCTCGGCGGAACAGCCGACCGTCACCTTGGTCATGGCCTCGGCGATGCAGAGCTTGTCGATTGGCAGGATCAGGTATTGACCTGGCTGCAGAGTTAGGTTGGGCGAAGTCCAGCCGGCAAACCCCTTAGGCGCTGATGCTGACGCGATAGGAGCTTGCGGGATTGAGGTCTTGGAATTCGAAGAAGCCGTTGGAGTTCGAGAACACGGTTTGCGGGGTTGTGAGATTGGGCCTTCAACACGACGGTGGCGCCGGGAACGGGGTCGTTGTTGACCTCCGACCGCCGTGCCGACAATCATCGCCGGCTGCGGCTTGGGAGCGTTGGGCAGAGCGGCCGACTCGTCCTCGGCCAGAGAAAGCGATCCGGTAAGGCAGAGCGCGGCAAGGACAAGCACGCTCGTTTTGTCCTGTGCGCGGCGCTCGGGATAGGTTCGCTTCGGAATAGAGAAATTCGTCATAGGTCCCCAACGAACCTTGTCGATGCCACTCATCGGCCAAGCGCAGCGCTCGGCCGAGTTCCCGTAACCGCTGATTCTATTTAATAAACTGAGACTGGGCGCCTGCAGGGATCAAGACCTCATCGTCACTTTCCAAGAGTTGGTGGGGGTGGAGTTCGGGACCGTCGCGGCGAGCTTCTGCTGCCGTTATTCTCGAGTGGCGTGCGGAACTGGATGCGCCTGGAGAGGATCGTGCGGGCCGAATCAAATTGCATCGGTACTTCGCGCAAAAAGCGCGCTCAGGATGACAAAGTGAATCTAGGCCTGGAATTTCCCGGATCGCACACTAGCCTGCTAAAAAGCGTAGCGGAGGGCGAATTCGACTGTGCTGCCGTTGAAGTCCTGGACCGCGATCGGCGCCAGTCCAGCGATCGCATCGGAGGCCAATCCCTTCTGGTTATATCCGTAATAGTTCCAAGTCATGCGGTAGCTGAAGCCTCGGCCCAGATCGAAAACCGCCCGGCCGTAAGGCTTCTGATAATTGAAGGAAAGGGTTCCGGGCACTTGGAGGGGATCGATGGTCAGCGTATTGCCGCCGACGAAGGTGGCGGCGTACCCGATGCCGATGGTGAGCCGTTTCTGCGCGTGCCACATGATGTCTCCATAGACGAAGTGCTGATTGCTCGAGTAGGAGCCCAGGCCGGGGATGGCCGGGGGCTGGTAGCCCAGGCTGGCGGGGCACTGGGTGGCGGGGGGAGGGCCAAAGGCGTTGGCGTAATAGCAGATTTGCGCCTGGTTGTAGATTCCGGTGTAGGTGTAGCCGAGATCGTAAAAGATCTGCGCCTTGGGCATGACGGTCGCGATGAAACTGTAGCTGCGGCCGTGCTCGATGTCGTTCACGGTGGAGACATTGTCGCGATTTTGGTGAATGTCAACGGCGGCGTCGAAGGTGAGCCAGGAGCGCGGTTTGTAGCTGGCATTGAGCTTGTAGGTTTGCACCTGGCGCGGGCTGATCCGGGTAAAGGAATAGTCGTTATAGCCGAACTGGAAATCTCCGGTGAGGCGCAGGGAATCGAGGGGGCGCGCGGTAAACCCCAGCAGCAAAGTGTTCTCGTAGATTTTCGTCAGGTTGCGGGAGGTATCGTTGCCCGCGGCGGGACCGGAAAAAGTCAGGGAGATCAGCTGGCCGGTGGTGGGGTCCACGGTTTCGGTGCAGGCGGCGGGAGTGGCGCAGTCGCCACGCGCGGCGAAGTAGTCGTTCTGAGCGCTGCCCCTGCTTCCGCCGGGGAAGTAGGTCTCAGCCGTGTAGAAAGTAGCGGCGAAGTCGGCAACCGTGCGGGCCGTGTATTCGTAACCGATCCGGCCGGCCAGGCGAGGGGCGAAGTCGTACTGCAGTTCCAGGGTATTCGATTGGAGGTTTTGGCCCAGGAAGCTGGAGGTGGGACCAGCGACAATATCGGCGGATGAGCTCGCACTGTGGCTGGGGCAGGTGGCGGCAACGTAGGGGGCTGGGCAAATGGAGAGGAAGTTGGCCGCGGTAAAGACCGCTTGCGGTTGCGCTAAACCCAGCAGGCCGGGCTGCATCTGGCCAAAAATGTTGCTTTCGTTCGTATCCCAAAGACCGGGGGTACGCCAGTTGTCGTAGCGGTAGGAATCGAGGATGCGAAGCTTTTTCGTGATCGAATAAAGTCCTGACCAGTTCGCATTGACGGAGACGCGCTTGGCGTCGGCTGGGCCGCCCGTGAAGCTTCCCCGCGAGCCGTCGCGGGAGACGTAGTCGTTTACGATCTCGCTGAAATTTGGGACCGAATTATTGGCGGCGCTGTAGCCGAGCGCGCCCGAAGTCTCGAAGTTCTTAACGTAATTGGACTGAAAGCCGAGACGTTCGCTGGGCATAAAATTTCGCGGGCTGGCGGTCTGGCTGTAGGAGAGATAGCCGTTGCAGGTGGAGTTGAAGATGCCGGGCGCCACGACCGGCGCGGCGCAGGGCAGCACCTCGACCGGCCCCGAAGTGCTCCAGATAATGCCGGGATCGACTGGAGTGCCGTTGGGGAGGGTGAGCCCGGAATTCTGGGGATTGTCGGTGACCACGTTGTCCTGCTTGTAATAGCTGAGGAATTGGTCGTAGGAGATTGTGGTTCGGGGCAGGACGCGAAAGTCGGCGCCGACGCGATAGGCGTTTGTGGTATAGCCGTAAGTTTCGTTGAAGGCGGCGATGGTGCCGCCGTCGGTGGTAAAAAATCCCGGACCCTCATTGCGATCATGGGAAAAGCCCAGCCGCAACTTCACGCGGGATTGGGGCATTAAGGTCAGATTGTAATCCTGCATGCGGCGGACCAGGTCGAGGGCATGGGGCGAAGTGGCAACCGCCACCTCAGGAGTGGACAACGAAGGATTCAGCGGATTGGCCAACAAGTTGTAGTCCCAGAAATTCTTGTCCCGGCGGAACAACACGCGCAAGTCATAGAACTTGTTTTTGGCGAGGCGCAGCCGGGTCACGTCGTTAGGGTCGCCGCCGTAGCCGAAGTTGCTGAAGCTTAGATTGTCGAAGAGCAATCCGTTATGGTCGAGCGAGCGCATCTCCAGCGTGTAATCGAAAAGGCGGGGGCCGGAGCCGAGATTCACAAAGGTATCGTAGGTATCGTTATTCCCGCTGATGGAAGTAGTCCGGTAGCCCACTTCCGCGGACTGGCGGATGTTGTAGCCGCCCGAGTCGAGGCCCTTGGTCTCTTCCGCGGCGCTTTGCGCCCGGGACCATGGCGAAGAAAGCAGCGCAGCCGCCAAGACGATTAAAAAGCCCAGCCGAAGGGCAGCGAAGCGACATCGCAGCGCCAGTGTGGTGGGAGCTTGCGGCGGCCTTAGAGGGCCGTTGGTTGGCGCAATCGGTTTGCCGGGCGAGGGCGGTATGACGTTCATGGCTGTCCTATTTGAAAAAGGTGGCGTCGAAGTTAGAGCCGTGGATCTGGTTGTGGCAAAGCGTGCACGACTTAAAGAAAGTCTCCTGACTGTGAAAAGAAGGAGCACCCGGAGCCTTGCCGGTTTTCGCGCCGGGCGCGGAATTGGTGTGACATTGCAGGCAGAGCAGGTTCACGTTGCTCACCCGCAGCAGCCGGGGATTGGCGCTGCCATGCGGGGTGTGGCAGGAGGAACAGCCTTCTACTTTTACGGGCGCGTGCTCGAAAACGTAAGGTCCCTGCTTGTCGGTGTGGCAGCCGAAGCACACCGCGTCCTGCGTAGCCGAGGTGCGCACCTGCTTCGGTCCGACCGTGCCGTGCGGATTGTGGCAATCGCTGCACTGCACCAGGCCTTCGTTCACTCGATGGTGGAATGGCATCTGGAATTGAGCCTTTTGCTGCGCGTGGCATGAGTAACAGAGTTCAGGCTGGGATTTGGTGAGGAGAAATTCTTTGCTCTCGGCGTGATGCGGCGAGTGGCAGGAAATGCAGCTCACGTCATTTTGGGTGTGGACCGAGTTGATGGCGTTCATGTGCTCGGCGCCGCCGGCATGACAGGTCATGCAGCGCTCGTTGATTTCCCTCGCCGAAGCGTTCTTGAAGGTGTAGATCTTGGTGGCGTCGCCGCCGCCGGCCACGTGCTCGGCGCCGGGGCCGTGGCAGCCCTCGCAACCCCGCTTCGCGGCGCCCCCGGATTTATTCAGCGTGGTCTTCCAGTGCGGGGTTTTCTCCCAACTGTTGTAAAGCTCTTCGTGACAGGTCTTGCAGGTGTCGGAGCCGACGTATTTGGAATCTTCGGCCGGGGCCATGGCTTTGGCCGCGCTACCGGATTGCATGGTTTTTTCTGCGGCCCGCTGCTGCGCCTGACTCGCTGGCGCGGCCGAGCCGGACAGATAGAAGAAGGAGAGCAGAAAGAGAAGTAGAACTCGAGGTTTCATCCACATAAGGTGCTGCCCTCTCGATAACCTTCGACAATAGTCGCCGCCTCGATCGCAGTCAGTGACAGGTGGCCGCCCCGAGTTATTTTTCGTAGAAACCTTTCCCGAAGCGGCACCGTTACGCTGCTGGTTCGGGCAGTGCAGTTGGGCCCGCGTCGAGACGATGCAATTTTTCGCAAGATGAAGTGATCACAATAAGGCGAACCGAATCGCATAGCTGTTCAGAAGTGCACACTTTTGGACCATGATTAATCTCGTGCTTGCGAAGAACAGGAATGCGCAGCGGGTTGGCACGTCTCAGCGCAGGGAGCGGCGAAAAACGGGGGCCGCGCGCGGACGATCGGGCAGAGCCCACTTTTCGCCACAAAACCGCGAAAAATGGGGCTCCGCCCATGTTCTAATCGCTGCTATGCCGACCGCGCCCCCGACACCATTCGAAGCCGTGAAGCGGGCGCTCTTTGGCGTGCTGTCGCGGAGCTGCGTGGCGGTGTATGCACGCTTGCCGATCTTCGGACCGCTGCGGGCCTCGGTGGCTGTGATTCGGGACGGAGAGATGGTGCTGGTGATCGAGCGCAGCGATGGCCGGGGGTTGTCGTTTCCCGGCGGACTGACCTGGCCGTGGGAGTCACCGGAGCAGGCCATGGTGCGCGAGGTTGAGGAAGAGACTGGGTTGCGAATCAAGACGGCCAGTTTGTTCTGCGAGTATGAGGTTGCGGCCGAGACTTCCGACATTCCGTGTGTGCTCAGCGTTTACCACGCCGAGACTACGGGAGAGTTAGTCGATTCCTGGGAGGGTTCGCCGCGCTGGCACCGGCTGGGAGAAATTCGTGCGCGGCTCCTGCCTAGCCAGAGGCGCATTGTGGATCGGCTGGGGTGAGTCGGCTTCCGGCTTTCGGCTTTCGGGCTTCGGCAAAACCTGGCTCTCAGGGGTCAGCTTGCTTGCCGAAACCCGAGAGCTGAAGCCCGAAGTTTGCAGCCCAATTGCCTACTTGCTGCTACTTCTTCCTCGCGATGCCATGCGGCCAACCCTGCAGATCCTGGAGCCAAGTGGCCCAGCGTTGCCGGTTGCGGATTAATATCCGATGGCGTGAGGACGGCTTCGTCAGCCTCAGTCATCGCACCGGCCAGGATTGGCTTATTCGGAATGGTTTCGTAAGCAGCGGCCCTTACAAAAAGTAGTCGGATAGTTTGACTTCTGCGAGTATAGCTGGCATGAACTCGGATTGGTGGAGAAAGCCTTGGCCGTTCGGTGTTTTTCTGTTTGGGCTGATTATGCTGGTCCTCGCAATCATTGGAACGTTCACTGGGAAAACGTATGGTAGGGGTGGCAGCGCGGATCGCGCCAAAGAACCTGTCACATATTGGCTGACGCTCATTATTCAATACCTAGTCGGCGCCTATCTGATTTGGTATGGACTCTACGGATTGCCGCACGCGCTTGGTGCACAGCAAATTTCAAACTGAGGCACTACCAAGATTCTGCAGTGAACGATTCCTTAGCCGGCTTTCGGGCTTCGGCCAAACCAGGTTCTTGCTGGGCCGTTGTGGCCGAAGCCCGAAAGCCGAAGCCAGAAGCCCGATCTTCAAGCGGCATTGGCATTTGCCGGGCCGGGCCGTTACCATGTCTCCCGATGGCTCGCGAGTCTGTGGTCGATTCCCGGCAGGAAATTCTTCGCACCGCTGCCCGCCTGTTTCAGCAGAAGGGCTATGACGCTACGTCGATGAACGACGTGGCGGCGGCGCTGAAGTTGAGCAAAGGCGGCTTGTATCACCACTTTCAGAGTAAGGACGAAATTCTTTTCGAGATCATGAACCACGCCATGGAGATCACGCAGGAGCGCGTGCTCAATCCGGTGCGCGGGATTGCCGATGCGGAGGAGCGGCTGCGGGCGCTGATCCGGCTGCATATTGAGGTCGTGCTCAGCCCGCGCGACCGCGAGATCACGGTGATGCTGCATGAAAACCATCCGCTGCCGCCGGTGCTGCGCAAACGTATCAACGGGCGCAAGAAAGAGTACATCCACTTTCTCGAAAAGCTGATGGCTGAAGTGCAAATGAAGGCGCAGGAAAAATCGCGCAAAGACAACTCGCGCGGCAGCCGGGTGAGCCCGCGGGCGGCGGCGTTTGCGCTGCTGGGGATGATCAACTGGATTTACCAGTGGTATAAACCGGAGGGCGAGTTGCAGGCGCAGAACTTGATTCCGCAATTCACCGAGCTGATCTTCGGGGGGATCTTCGCGTGAAGGCGTTTATCGCGCAGCTTGGCGAGGGGGATCACCAGCGGGCGGAGAGCGGCAAGCCCTACCGGGAATTTTTGCGCGTGCCGGCGATGAGCGCCGGGCTTTACGTGCTCGCCGCGGGAGCGACCGATCTACAGAGGCCGCACCATCAGGATGAAATTTATTATGTGGTGCGCGGGCGGGCGCGCTTCCAGGTCGAAAGAGAAGATTGGGAAGTTTTCCCGGGTAGCGTGATCTTTGTCGCGGCGGGGGTCGGGCATCGGTTCTATGAAATTACAGAAGAGCTGGCTGCGTTGGTGGTGTTTGCGCCGGCGGAGGGGTAGGGGTTTAGCCGTCGCGGGTGCGTCTCGTGCAAATCAGCTTTTAGTTTCTGAGCCCGGCGTTCAGTCGTCCCTCCGGGACTGGGTTCCTTTTTCTCCCGCGTTTCCCAGCGCTGAAGGCGCTGGGCTATGGTCGCGCCGCCCTTCGGGGCCGATTACGGTAGTCCGCGCTCGGAACAAGGCGGTCGCGACTTTGTGCTCGGTACTCGGTACCAGCAACTACTTCGGCGGAATCCAGTAAATTTCTTCTTTGATGGCGGTGCGGTCGACAAAGCCGCGGCGCTTTAGTATCGCTTTGCTGTTGGCGATCATGTCGGGATGGCCGCACAGATACGCCGTGGTGTTGGTGGCGTCGAGTTCCCATTGGTCGGCGTATTTTCGGAGCACATCGTCGGCGCGGCCGATTTCGCCGGGCCAGTCGGCGTGATCCCATGGCCGGCTCACGGTGGGCACATATTTGAACCAGGGCAGTTCGAAGTCGAATTGAATCAACTCTTCTTTGTAGCCGAACTCCCAGGGACGGCTGGCGCCGTTTAACAGGTAGAGCTGGTGGGAGCCGTCGAAGCGGCCTTCCTTCCAGTCTTTGGAAAGAGTGCGCACGAAGCTGACGAAGGGAGCTACTCCCGTGACGGTAGAAACCAGCAGGTGATGCTTGCGACCGCTTTCGGTATCGAGAGTGAATTTGCCTTTGGGCACTTTGCGCATCACCAACCCGTCGCCAGCTTGAAGTTTATAGAGCCGGGGGGTGAGCGCGCCTTCGGGCACCAGCTCGAAGAAAAACTCAATTTCATTTTCGAATGGAGCTGAGGCGATCGAGTAGGGACGCTCCGTGCGCTTGCCGTCGTGCTCGACTCCGAGCGTGGCGTACTGCCCCGGAGCGAATTGGAAATCGCCATCGGCCTGGATACGAATCATCCAGAGGTCGGGCGCGAAGTCTACGCGCCGAGTGATGCGTGCCTGGTAAAACTTGTCGCTTGCCAACGCCATTCTCAAGATTCCTTAGAGGCCCCGGAAGCGATTAGAACAGCAGTCGCCGCTTTCGGGGGTGAATCAATTTCGCAGTTAAAGTTCTGCGATGATACACAGGACGGGAGGGATTACACAACCGAACGGTCGTTCGAAAATAGACGCTGGCGAGCCGGTGTCCCTGGGGTGAGGGCCGCCTGAGCCTTTCTGCCGGCGCGGTCCTTGAAGTCAGCGAAGGGGATGGCTTGATCGCAACAGTTACGCCACGGTCCGCCTTCGAGTCTCTCGCAGAGGCCATGGCTATCGTGAAATCCCAGGCTCCTTACCTCCTCCTACCCTATGGGAAGACCGGGACCACTGGCACCACATTTCGGAGCCCAATGATTGCTCATGAGCATTCCCTTGCTCTTCGCGTTTGTCGCGGGATGTGACCCACTTTCAAGCGATCAGGATTTGATCAGTCACTTGAGTCGGATGCGGCCTGAACTTGAACGGATCCGGCAAATGATAGAAGAGGACAATCTGAACGGCCGGATTCACGCCGACTATGCTGATCCCAGGCTGCCGCCTGCTCGCTTGGAGCAGTAGCGCTCGTTACTGCGGAAGGCTGGGGGAAGCGCTTGTGGGCAAGTGGAAAGGCGCGGCCCTTCGAGCTGAGCTAATCATCGACACCACTGGTTTCCTTGATGTGGGCGGCTACAAGGGCTACATATATACAAACCAGCGAAGCCGCAGCCACCCCCGGTTGCACCGTCGCTCGACCATAGTTGCTTCGATACACCTCAAATGTCCGAACGACAAGAGATCTTGTGGCGTGGCTCGATTTCTCGACGATGGACGGTGGCGAATCAGGTATGAATCCCGTTGAGGTTTAGCGATCCCGGATCTTAAAATGAGGGGCACGCTGTGGTGAGCGAGAGGAAGGGAGCAAGTGTCCATGGAAATACAGAACGAACGCAATCCCGAATCAAATCCGGCCAAGGCAGAGGAGCATATCAAGAGCGCTCAACAGATTCTAAAGGCACTGCAAGAGAAGATCGGCGAGCACCCAGAAATCGGTGCGGCCATTACGAAGCTGGAGATGGCGCTGAACGATCTGGCGATCCAGACCGGCGGCCTGCTGTAGCCTCCGGCGACCTTAAATTCCTGGAAAGAATTTCCGAGGTGGTGGTTTTCTGCGCGGGCGAATCCGGCAGGGCTCGCAGCTTGTTGAGTTCGTCCAACGTCTTCGCCCAGTCGGCGGGTTTTTTCTTGGTGGCGATGGGGGCATTCGGATCGGAATAGAAGACCAGAATATTTGCGCGCAACTCGGGAGTGATCTGATCGAAGTTGTGCGTGGCTAGCTGATCGAGCAGGCGGGCGTAGGTTTTGTCGGTGAGGGCATACTCGCCGGCGCGGGTGTCGTGGCCGGTGTCGAAGTCGGTGTTCGTGAGTTGCAGCGTTCCATCGCCGACTTCGTGGACGAGCTTGGTGTAGTTCTCCATGGTTTTGTCGACGCTGGCGATGTAAAGATCCTCGGTCTGTTTATCGGGGACTTTGAAATCGAGCGCCCGGAAGGGACCGATCTTGGGAACGATTCTGAGAAGGAACGCGAGCAGCCGGGTGCCGAAGCCGGGACGGCGGTAACCCTTGCCCCATTCTTTCTGATAGCTGGTGCGGGATAAGTAGTAGCGAAACTGGCGCGCCCGGAAGTTTGGAGTCTCGGCCACAATTTCTTGGCGGCGCGTGGTCAGCGCCACGCGCGTCATCTCGGGGATCACGGTGCTGATGGCCCGGCGAAAAGTTCCGAAGGCCAGATCCTCGTTCGCAATCACATCTTTCAGCGGGATGCCGTAAGTGTCTTGAAAGGCCCGCTCCAGCAGGGGCTTCGCGATTTCGAAGCCGATGAAATCGTGATAGCGGTCGGAGGTATAACGATTCTTCGCCACCTGAGTCACGTCGAAACCAAACTCGACGCGAATGTGATCTTTGGGATTGTCTTCGTAGGTGACCTCTTTGCCGTATTTTTCGCGCAGCTTGGGAAACTCGATGGCGACGGCTTGATTGATGGTGGGATGCCCGCAGTTGTCGGAGGAGTAATGCGCCAGCGCGCCCAGCGCGAAAGCGTATTCCTCGAGATCGGAGGCTTCCTTGAGCAAGTTCGCGACGAAGTCTCCGCTGCGCACGTAATGGGTTAGATCGCTGAATTCTTTACTGCCGAAAGGGTAGTAGCCCATGTCCTGCACCAGCGATCCGCCGTAGGCGAAGGCGTGAGCTTTTTTGAGATCGTCGTCGGTGGCGGCGGAAAAGCGCTTCTTGAGCAGCGGCACGAGAGCATCTTTCCAGGCCAGGTCGACGATTTCTTCGTGTGTGAGCACGGAGTAGGCGGCGCAGGTTGGCACCGCCTCGGCGTGCAGCAGGACGAGCGCCAGCGCAAGCCCGAGCGCGGCGGTCGCGGAATGGAGAGTATTCTTCACGGGTGTTTATTTGCCCACGACCAGGACTACCACGCTGTCCGGGACGATGCTTCGCCGCGGATGTGGATTTTCGGGAGTCGCGGGAGGCGGTGGCCCGAATTTCGCCGTGACTAGAAAAACGTCGTGGGTTTTGGAATCGAGCGCCAGGGTGCGGGCTCCGGGCCGGGTTGTAACATTTTCCGCGACGCTGAATTTCTCCGGCGAGTCCTCGTGTACGACGGTCAGCACTCCTTCGCCGCAGGAAGCGAACGCCAGTCCGGTGTCCGCATCGAATGTGGTGGCGTCGACGCCGTCGCCGATCACGGGAGTGGCGACGACTTTGCCGCTGTCCGCATCTACGACCGCCATCATCTTATTGTCGCAGCCCACGAATAAGCGGCGATTCTTCCGGTCCAGCGAAAGCCCCGAGGGCGACTCGCAGGGCGCCAACGGCCACTTCGATTTGACCTCGAGCTTGGCCGGGTCAATCGCCGTCAGCTCGCTCTTGTCTTCGATATTCACGAAAATTTCGCCCTTGCCGTCGCTGGCGGCAAACTCCGGCTTGCCGTCGAGTTTGATCGTGCCCAGCACTTTGCCGCTAGCGGCGTCGATGGCGGTTGCGTCCTGGCTTTTTCCGTTAAAGGTGAAGACGCGCCTGGTCGCCGGATCATAAAGAATCGCGTCCGGATTCTCGCCCACCTTCACCTTGCTGCTGGTGGCCAGCGTCTTCAGATCAAAAATGCTGACGGTGCCTTCGCGACCGTTGCTGGCGAAGCCGCGGCCGAGTTCGGGTGCGAGGGCCACGCCGTGAACCCCCGGCGTGTCTGCGATATCGCCCGTGATTTTACCGGAATCCATATCGAGGACGATGACATGGGTGGCGCGCGTGATGTACAGGCGCCGCGTGGCCGCATCCGCGACCAGGTAATCCCAACCTCCCTCGCCCGCGACTTTGTAGGTATTCAGAACTTTGTAGCCTGGGCCGGATGCGGCGAAAGCCATGGCGGCGGTGAACACCGTGAGGGCGATGAAAAAGTATGGGAAAGTTTTGCGGACGTTCATTTTTCTGTGTCGATCCTTTTCGCGGCAACGGAAATGATTTGGATGTCGGTCCCGAGCCCCGGGTGGCCAGCACGTCGAAGTTTGACCATCTAAATCTTAATGGGACGACCCCAGAAGTAACTTTACCCCAGTTGGCCTGCTCCTTAAACTTTGGCTATGCGCTGGTTTGGATCGAAGGCTTCAGGCGCGCAGTTAACCGCTGCGGATTCGCGTCTGCAGCCGACGCCGGATTATGGCACGCTGGGTCCGGATTCAGCGCGGGCCAGCGCGCGGTCGTCTGCTCGGTTGCCTAGGCGGGCGCTTCAGATTCTGGCAGTCGTGCTGGGAGCGGCTTCTGCCTTGGTGGTCTCAAGCGCGGCCGGGCACGGAATTTTGCGCAACGTTACTGGAGGTTTCTCGTCGCGCCAAAATTCAGTCGTTCCTTCCGACACGCTCTCCGATCGCGAATTGGATTTGCACAAGCCGCAGCAGCAGGCCGAGATTCTTCTGGAACGCGCCGTCGGTCACGCGCGCGGAGAATCCGAATCGGGCTCCGCAACCACAGCCAGGATCGATGCCCGCGTAGAGGGTTGGCGGGGAAAACTTAAGTGGGATTCTCAACTCGGGCAGCTGACTGCGGTGGCGATGAACTCGGAGGATCGCGGCGTGCGCGAGTCCGCCATCGAAGTGCAGCTTGCCGCTTACGGGGTCGCAAAGAGCGGGTCGAGCGTGGATGCTTTAGTACGGCAGGCGGAGTCGAACAATCACGCGCAAAAAGTGTGGGCGCTGTGGACTCTGGGACTGATGGGCAATCGCGGGATAGAAAGTGATCGCGTGGTGAAGGTTTTAACCGTGCACTTGAGTGCACGCAGTGGCGATGAAGACTCGCGGCGCTGGGCGGTCGAGGCTTTGGCTCTGGTGGGGACTGCGCCCACGATCGTGCCGCTGCTCGATGCCATGCGCAACGATCCCTCGGCGCTGGTGCGCGAACGCGCGGCTTGCAGCCTGGGTCAATCCGGGATGTTGAGCCACGAGCGGCGAATGATTGCCGTGCCGCAGTTGATTCGCTACTCGAGTGATCCAGCGCTTGATGCGCAGACTCACGCCTCGGCCTTTCAGGCTTTGAGCGACATCACCGGGCAGCGGTTGCCCAACGACTCCGCCGCTTGGCAGAGTTGGTATGAAGGTCGAGGGGCCGGGGAGCGGTGATCAGTTTTCAATGCTCGGACCTCGGCCCGCCCCAACCTCGAACTTCTGCTTTACTCCGCCATCTTGGCTACGTGCACTTCGAAGCCGGTCTTCGGCAACAGTGAGGTCAGAGCGAAGGCTTTGAAGCCATCCCCGTTGACCTCGGTGTGACGATAGATTCCCGGCTCACTCTCGATGGTTTCCTTGCGGCCTTCGATCTCCGCCAGAAACGCTTCGGCTTGTTGGGTGGTGACTTCCGCGCCCTTGGCCCGGCTCACGACGGCCTCGGAGGCATACGAGCGCACCAGCTTGGTCCAGTATTTTTGCAGCAACTCGGCGCTGGCAAAAACATCGGACCAGATGATGCGCCCGTTCACCGCCACGACAACTCCCACGGCGTTGCGATCGCGCAACTGCCGGATCATGCTCTGGTAGTTCTGCTCGATGGGCTTGGCGATCTCGTCCACTTTTTCTTTGACGTCTTTGTTCTCCATCACCTGTGCGTAGGAACTGGTGGAGTTCAGCTGATCGCTGCTCGCGGGTGCCGCCGACGCTGCTACCTCGACTGCCATCGACTGCTGCTGTTTTTTCACTGCAGCCCAAACCTGGCTCTGATCTTTATCGCCCATGGCTTTGGCGCGCACCGAGGGCTGCGCCATCAGGGTGGTCACCTTGCGGGCGTTCATGGGCAGTCCCTTGACGTCTCCATACAGCACTTCCGACGCGCCAAACTGCTCGCTGCTTCCCACCCAGCGCCCCGGCTCGACGCAGAAGACGCTGAGATCGACGGGATCGCTCTCGGCCGGCACGATGCGATCTTTGCCGATCACGCGATCCTGCTTGCCGCCGGCAACGATTTCGCCGGCGAGAAGCAGCAAC
The DNA here is from genome assembly GCA_049513475.1 of Candidatus Sulfotelmatobacter sp. GTDB lineage: Bacteria > Acidobacteriota > Terriglobia > Terriglobales > Acidobacteriaceae > Sulfotelmatobacter. Next base: position 69,464 of record JBEKWC010000014.1, read on the forward strand.
GGCCGCTTGGAGTTGTTGACCAACACCAGCTTGTTCACCTCGGCGCCCTGCGCTTCGGCATGCAGCACGGCCGGAGTATGCCGCCGGATCAGGCCGTGAACGTTGCCATACTCGGTGACAATCACTTCGCCGCTGCGCAGCCCTTCATCGAGGGTGAGAAATTCGCTGGTGGCGTACGACTTCGCGGCAACCACGGGAAATACGGTTAGACTGCCGTGCCGGATCGGCTCCAGCACCTTGTAGCCGGAAGCGATCGGCGTTTCGCCGGCATGGACCGGGCAAAGATTCAACGAGATCGACCCTGCAACGATCGCGAACAAACTCGCCGCCAGAAGCACTTTCGACTTCAGGTTCGACCGCGTCTGGGATTTCATCGGGGCTCCCTCCTCATACAAAGCAGATCGGACAAAGCGGCCCAGGCAAGGCAGCGCGCCCCGGCCCAGGAGGACTTTCCGGGGCGCGCCGTCTGTCTCGACTCTCCGCCAGAACGAAAAAGAATTTAGGGCTTGCGGCCTAAATTCACATGGGGCGCGTCTAAGGAATTAGTAGCGTCCTGACCGGCCCTGTCGTAAGCTCGTTTTCTCTTCTACCTATTTTCTATGCGCGCCGCGAAACCGATCTCCGCCACAGTGCAATCGGCCGTCTCCGATCTGTTGGCGGAGTTGCATGCGGCGAGCGCAGCCGAAAAAGTTGGCCTCACGGCGGAGGCTTTCGCCGTGATTCTCGGCGAGGTGGCTGGCAAATATCTGCCCGATGGCGCAACGCACGCCGAGGCCCGTGCTTTTCTGTTGACGTTGCGCGTGGAGGAACTTGCGCTCGCCCGCGCCTGCGCAGCGGGTCACAATTCCGCCTGGGAGATCTTTCTGACGCGCTATCGCGAGAAACTTTATCAGTCCGGTCTGCGCATTGCGCGCGAGGACTCCGCCGCGCGCGACCTCGCCGATTCGCTCTACGCCGAACTGTACGGTACAACCACCCGCGACGGCGAGCGCGCCTCGAAGTTGGCTTCGTTTACAGGACGGGGATCGCTTGAAGGCTGGCTGCGCACCGTGTTGGCGCAGGAATTCGTGAATCGCTATCGCCGCACCAAGCGGTCGGTCAGCCTCGACGAAGAGAGCGAGGAGGGATTGCAGTTCGCCGCGCCTGAGCCGGAACCGTTGCTTTCGGCCGACGCGCGGCTGGAATCGGCTACCAGCGCCGCGTTGGCTGCGCTCTCGGGGGAGGACCGCTTGGTGCTAGCGTCGTACTATCTGGATGGGCGCACGCTGGCGGAGATCGCGCGCACGCTGGGGGTTCACGAATCCACCATCAGCCGTAAGGTGGATAAGCTGGCAAAATCGTTGCGCAAGAAAATTCTTGCTGGCATGCAGCAGCAGGGCATGGGCCGCCGCCAGGCCGAGGAGGCACTGGAAGTGGATGTGCGCGATTTGCAGGTGGATATTCGAGGCAGCCTAGCGCAAGAATCGGCGGGGCGGGCGTTCTCTGAAAAGAGGGTGGAGAAAAGGACTCCGGAGAAGCCGGGAGTGAGGTCAACTTAGTCGCTGATGGGCCGGCGTCTTTGCCGGCTGTCCGGGGGGCGCCCTTACCCCGGCGCGGCCGGCGGGACGCCCTCCTCTTTGGCTGGCTCAGGGGCTGGCTCAGGGGCTGGCTCAGGGCAAGCTCCCCGCCGCCGGGAAGGCGGCGCTACTGTCGCAAGTTTCGGCTCATAGTGAGATGGACAACGTTCCCAAATCCGTGTTGCAGCGCTTGCAGACGCAGGCTGCGGAAGCGCATCCCGACGCGAACCTGCTTGCTGCCTTCGCCGAGCAGGTGTTGCCGGAATCGGAGCGTGCTGGCGTCATCCGCCATCTTGCCCACTGCGGCGATTGCCGCGAGGTGGTCGCGCTGGCGTTGCCTGCGTCCGAAGGTGCGGGTACGACCGCGATGAAGGGTCTTGGTAGGCGATGGTTGAGCTTGCCTGTTCTTCGCTGGGGAGTGGTAGCGGCCGGCGTGGTTGTGCTTACTTCGATCGGAGTTCTCGAATACAAGCTAGCTAAACCTCGGGAGAGCCGACTGGCTGCGCTGCCGACGGAGGGCCAGTCGGCGTCGCCGATAGCGAAGTCCATTGCGTCGGCCGCGGTTCCGGAAGCGCAGCCGCAAGCTCCTCGCGAGCAAACTGAGTTGATAATGGATAACAAAGTCGCGCGGCAGGCTTTCGCGCTCGCTGATTCGGAGCGGGCGCTGCCGAGGGCTCGCAAGCGCATGGCCGCCGACGCGCTAGCGGGCGCGAGACCAGGCATAGCCGCAGCCGCCGGCGCGAGCGAATCGGCCCAGTTTGCGACCACCGCTCCAGCGTTCAACTCCGCAGCGCCGGCTCCGGGAAAGGCTGCGCCATCCGCTGCGCCGCTTGTTCCACGGGCATCGGAAGTGGTCGAGGTGCAAGCTCAGGCTGGGCCAGGAAAGACTGGGCCGGCAAATACCGAGACGGCTCAAACCGCAAATCAGATTGCGGAGAAGCAAAATATTTTGCCGATGAATGGGCGCAACGTCATGAAGCTGGATGTGGTGAAGGCGAAAGATCCCGTGGCGGCAAAGAGCGCGCCCGCAGTTGCCGCCGCTACCCCCAGGGATCTCCAGACGCAGTCCACTTTGAAGGCAGGCGCAGGGCCGCACTGGAGCATCAGTGCCAGTGGTTCTTTGCAACGCTCCTTCGACGCCGGAAAAACCTGGGAAGAGGTGAGCGTCACTGGGCCTCTCGGCTCCGCCGCGGCGATGGTGGTGAGCGTAGAGGGGAACGGCGGCTACAAAAAAGAGGAGGAAGCCGATCAAGACAAAGACAAAGTTGAAGCCAAGAGGCTGGCGAAGGCACCAGCGAATCCGCTCTTCCGAGCAGTTTCGGCGAGCGGCCCCGAGGTCTGGGCGGGTGGCGCGGGAGCGCTGCTTTATCATTCAACGGATATGGGAGCGCACTGGACGCGGGTCATTCCGGCGACCGCAAGCGCGGTTGCGACCGGCGACATCACCGGCATTCAGTTTGCCGATCCCCAGCACGGCAGGGTCGCGACTACGACCGGCGAAGTGTGGATGACGAGCGACAGCGGCCAATCCTGGCGGAAGCAGTAATCTCTTTCGCCGATCTCGATCCCTTCCCGATCCACGCGTATTAGCTTCGCGCTAATACGATTACCAAAGTGATGTTTACAGGCTATGGCTCGATCCGTAGTATCGGGGGCGTGGTTTGGCAGTTCCGGGGGAGGGCTGCCGAGCGTCCTTGACTGACAAGTCCGGGGCGCTTTTTTATTGGTAGCCGAGGGCTTCTGGTTGGCAGACCTTCCTTGGCCTTTTCGCTACCCGGCACCCCGCGCCGTAGCCGCCGATTTCCAAACCTGAAACCACAACGCGGAAGTTGCAGTCCTTTTCCACTTGCTCTTTCAGCTTCTCGAAAATATGGCCTGACAAATGCCATGATCTTGCCGCAGCGCAGGCATGCCATGTGGACGTGGTCGCGGTTCAGTTTGCGCTCGTAGTCGTGGCCCTCGCCGTGGATGTGCATGAGGTCGAGCTCGTCGATCAGGCCGTGGCGTTTGAGCCATTGCAGGGTTCGGAAGACGGTGCTGTGGTCGACGCGGGCGTCGAGTTTCTGGGCCTGGGGCAGGAGCGGGGCGGCATCCAGATGTTTGTTGGCGTTTTCCATCCCGTGCAGAATGGCGCGACGCGCTGGGTCATGCGGATTCGCGATCCTCGAAGTGGGCCGGCGGGCGGCCCGGCACTTCGGTTTGAAGTAGGGGCATCGGTCGCTCCTTCGCGATCGCCACTCCAACGGGTCGCAATTGGATTGCGACGGAATTTTCCGCCGGACCAACGGGGTAGTTGGGCACGGGATGCCGGTTTTGGTCGAAACTGCCCGAAGCCCAGCGCTGGCGGTTGGTCAGCTGTCTCAAGTCGCTTATCCCCGCCTCCAAACCGGCCTGTAAGGCGGCGGTGCTTCTGCGACCTTCGCGCCCGTCCCGGCATCCAATCGCAAGTGGTACGATAACGAGTTGGGGCAAATTTCTAAGTCCTTATTCATAGAACGCAGGACCCGGCTGCGGCTGTTCGTTGTTTAAGAAACGTGTTTTGCCTAACATGTTTTGCGAAACATGGGGCGTCCGCCGGCTACGCGACGTTACAACGAGGAGAAGATTATGGCAGGCAATGGAATCGTCGAAGTCACCGATGCGAACTTCGACCAGGATGTTTTGAAATCGGAACAACCCGTGCTGGTGGACTTCTGGGCGACATGGTGCGGACCCTGCCGCGCCATCGCTCCCATCGTCGAGGAACTGGCTCACGACTACCAGGGCAAACTGAAGGTTGGCAAGATGGACGTCGACTCCAACAGCTCGACCCCGATGCGTTACAAAGTGACAGGCATCCCCACGCTCCTGGTGTTCAAAGGCGGGCAAGTGGTGGAGCAACTCGTCGGCTACAGGCCCAAGGAAGCTATCGCACAAGCGATTGACAAGCACGTTGGGTAAGCCGCTATCCGCGGTCGGCTATCAGCTTTCAGCTTGGAAACGAACGCCAGGAAGCCAATTTCCGGGCGTTTAGGTTTCTGAGGACAAAGGTGCAAATGTGGGACAGCCGCCTCGGCTGTCGGCCGAGCGCAGCGAGGTGGAGGGGACCCGCCAGAATCTCAGGGCTCGGGCTGTGCGTACTCGAATTCGTAAGAGTGTTTGCCGGCGTCGATTTTGATGGTCATGGTTCCTGCCAGGCCGGTAAGTGGGCCAGTTGCGGAATCAGGCACAACTATAACGCTCCACTGCGGGACGCCGCGGTCCATGGTTCCGCTGTGCTGCAGCACAAAGCTGCCGCTGCGGCCTTTCAGGGCGCCGGTAACCCGCTCGATCGCGACGTAGCCGCCAGAGCCTTTCACGACAGTCGCAGCCGAAGAGAGCATGTATCCCTTGCTGGTTCCCTCCAAGTCGCCGTGAAACTGTTTCGCGATGGCCATTCGTCCCAGGTCGGGATCGCCTCCTTCTAGCGTCGGCTGGGGCGTCAGCTTTACTTCGAAGGTTCCGCTGGCGTGGCTGGTCACAAATTTCTCCTTGGCAGGCGCAGCTTGCGCCGCCGACGGCGTCTGTGGGTGGGCTGAAGCTGTAAGACATAGGCACACAGCAATCCCGGATAGCAGTCGAACTCAAGATAGCGGCGAGTGTGGCATGACTAATTTTTTCTCCGCGGCAGTTCTCCGAGCTCTCCGCGTTCAAAAGCTCTTGTTCGAAGTCGAGCCCGAAGCCTCTAGTACTTCCGCAGCACTCCAATCACCCGCCCCTGCACCTCCACCGAAGCCGCGGGTACAATGATCGGCTTCATGGTCACGTTTGAGGGCTGCAGGCGGATGCTATCGCCCTCGCGGTAGAAGCGCTTGAGCGTAGCGTCGTCGCGGTCGACGACCGCTACTACGATGTCGCCGTTGTGCGCCGTCTTCAACTTCTCGACCAGAACGTAGTCGCCATCGAGAATGGCCTCATCCTGCATGGAATCGCCGCGCACCTCCAGCACGAACACTTCCTTCGAACGGACGAAGTCGGCGAGCGAGATGGTCTGATTGTCCTGCACGGCTTCGATGGGCTGGCCGGCGGCGATGCGCCCCAGCAAAGGCAAAACCAGCCCCGTATTCACGCTCATGGCCTGCTTGAGGCGACCCTTCGGCGGGCATAGGTCGATCGAGCGGCTGCGGTTGTAGTCGCGGGTAAGCAATCCCTTTTTTTCCAGGTTGGTGATGTGCTTGTGCACCGTGGCCAGCGAGTTGAGGTCAAGGCCGTCGCCAATCTCTTCAAACGACGGCGAGTATCCATGCTCCGCCACGAAGCGGGAGATGAAGTCATACACCTCGCGTTGCCTGCGTGTGATCGCCATGGCCGTAATTGTGGGCGAATATAAAGCGAATGTCAAGCGGAATCTAACGAGCTGCGGTTCGCATCAGACGTGAAAGCGTTCGCGGATGTTCGACCACGCACTTGCACCCGCAGAACTCGCCAGCCTTGGCGGCGTAGCTGCCGGGATACCCGGAGATCCCGGCGCCGATCGGATCGCACTTTCGCTCGCCAGAATGCCGCGTTGCTCTTCGCGGGTTTACCGCAGCGTTCGCTCGGCGGACAGCCATGCCCCCAGCACTCCTCGATGAAGGGCGCAATCTTGGGCTTGGGCCAGACGAAATCCGGTTTGCCAAACACCGGCCACTGCGTTCGGTAGCCTTTGAAGTGGCGGCGGCGCTGCAATTTTTCCATGCGCTGTCCGGTGCTTCGATTGCCGCGCGAACCCACCGGCGCCATGATCTTCGATCGCACTTCGGGAGAGACTCGGTCGATCCTTCTCTTAGCTCGTTCGATAGGACGCCAAGTCGTTGGCCTCGATCTTATCGGCGCAGCTTGTGGTGTTTGCCCAGTCTTAAGCCGCCTGCCCCTGCGAACAGGTCAACAACGATAGGTAAGGTTCGCATTCGCGGGAGGTGAACTAACATCGTCGTCTGTTAGGTGTCGCGCCCGCAAGCTTGAGTAACTCGACCAATTTGCGGAAATTACCATGGTCGCGAACCAAAGCGAATCTTGGAGCACTTCTGAACGCGGATCGCGCTCGAGTATCACACGTCCACCCGCCCTTTTCGCTTTCGTCGCGACAACCACCAAGTCAAAACTCCGGCCACCACCCCTCCCAGTACCCAATAAATATGCCGCCGGAAGAGAGCGCCCGCCAGGCCCACGACCTGTGGCCCGAACCAGAGCACGAGCACCGACAGCGTAAAGAAGCGCACGAATCTTCCGGCGAAGATTGCGGCTAGAAAGTCGCGGAAGCGCATTTCGAAGACCGCCGCTCCCAGCACGAAAATTTTGAAGGGCATGGGCGGGGGCAGCATGCCGGGAAACATCAGCGCCCAGAATTCGTGCTTCTCGAAGGAGCGGTGAATCCGGAGGAAACGCTCCTCAGAGATGCGCTTGCGCAGCACCGCTTCGCCGCCGGCGTATCCGATCAGGTAGAGCGGAATGCTGCCCAGCGCCGAGCCCAGCGAAGCCATCCCTACATAAAAGAGCAGGCGCTTGCGATCCTGGTAAACGTAGGCCGCCACGATCGCATCCACGGGCATGCCCAGCAGCGCGGAATCCGCGAATGCGATCACGAATACTCCCCAGATTCCCAGGTGATGCAAGAGCATCCAGATCCAGGCGGTGTAGCGCGCCAGAATGTGTGCGATGGTTTTCAAGGAAATTCAGTTTACTGGAAAGCGGCGGGAAGTTCGCGAGGGTCCTACTTTAGGTGCGGGTTTGCGAACGAGGTTGCGGCGACCGAGATCCATCGCCCCGCTGGTGAGTGCGCGGGGCTTCGGGATGGCCCCATCTGAGACCAGGCCAATCTGCTCTGCCTTACTCGACCGGTATGAATCCTTGGACTCGCCTATTCCTGGGACTGCTTCAGGGACTCCAGCTCTACGACAAAGTCTTCCTCGGAAGCTTCGCCAGCCACTTCTGAGCTGGCCTCCAGCAGCTTCTTGCGGGTGCGCTCGGCTCGTTTCTTGGCGGCAGCCTTGTTCTCGGCGCAAAGCGCATCGAGTTGGGCGTTGGGGTTGGGTGGATTGGCGTGGATGCGCATCGCGATGCTCCTTTAGGCAGATGCAATACGGGGCGACCTGGCCGCCTCGCTTCAGGTTTCATTTGCAACCGAATTGCCGAACCACACGCTTGCAACCCGCGCGCGCCTTTGGTGTGCGAGCGCTCCGTGCCATTCCGGTTTAAAATGACAGCCCGTGGTCAAAATGAAGATGAGGACCGTCATGCGCCGATTGATCGCCGTTCTTACCTCAACCATTCTTACTCTCTGGGCCAGCTTTCCAGCCGCCGCTCAGGACCAGGATTTCAGCAAAGTGCAAATGAAGGTCACGAAGGTAGCGGGCAGCGTTTACATGCTCGAAGGCGCGGGAGGCAACATTGGCGCCTCGGTCGGCGACGACGGTATCGTCATCGTCGACGATCAGTACGCCCCGCTGGCCGATAAGATTCAGGCTGCGCTCAAGGGCATCACCGACAAGCCGGTGCGCTTCATTATGAATACGCACTATCATCCCGACCACACCGGCGGCAACGCTTACTTCCAGAAGCAGGCGCCCATCATTGCGCAGGACAACGTGCGCAAACGTCTGGAGAGTGGCGGAGGCGGGGGTAACGGTGGCTCCATTCACATGGACATGAAGCCCGCGCCCCCCGACGCTCTGCCCATTCTCACGTTTGATCACGACGTGACCGTGCACCTGAACGGCGAAGATATTCGCGCCCTCTATTTTCCTGGGGGACATACGGACGGCGATTCCATCATCTTTTTTCCCCACTCCAACGTCGTCCACATGGGCGACGACTTCGTCACCTATGGATTTCCTTTCATCGATGTGGAGTCGGGCGGCGGCATCAATGGCATGATTGCGGCGGTCGAGAGTGTCATTGCACAATTGCCGGCCGATGCGAAAGTGATTCCAGGGCATGGCCCGATTTCAAGCATCGACGATGTGCGCACCTACCTTGTTATGCTGAGGGCGACGCGCGAAGCGGTGCAGAACGCCTTGAAAGAGGGCAAGACGCTGGACCAGATGAAGCAGGCCAAGCTGCTCGAACCCTGGAAGAAGTATTCCGGAGAATTTGTGAACCAGGATGTTTTCCTGGAGACTTTGTACAGTTCCCTGACAGGGCAAAAGACCGGAAAGCTGATCAAGCACAATTGACGTCCTCGAGTTTGTCGATGCAGGAGCCCACCCTACCTTGCCTCTAACCCGCCGTGACTTTGCCCGATCAGCCCTCGCCTCCGGCATCGCCGCGGCGCTGCCGGGCGCGCTGTTTCCGGCGTGCAGCGTATCGTCGAATGCCGCGGGGCCTTTGCATGTCGCGCCCGTTAACGGTTCTTCGGCAGTGCAACTCGACGCTGCTTCCGAGATTTCTTTTCCCAAGAATTTTTACTGGGGCGCAGCGACTGCCGCCTATCAGATCGAAGGCGCGTGGAAGGCCGATAGCAAGGGCGAATCCATCTGGGACCGTTTCGCCCACACTCCTGGCAAAATCAAGGACGGCAGCAATGGCGACAGCGCCTGCGATTCTTACCACCGCTGGCAGCAAGACATTGATCTGGTCCGCGCCATGAAATTGAACAGCTACCGCTTTTCGGTTTCGTGGCCGCGCATTCAGGCCAGCGGCTCCGGCATCGCGAACTCGCAGGGCATGGATCACTACAGCCGTTTGGTCGATGCGCTGCTGCAGGCGAAGGTTCGTCCCCTGGTCACGCTCTATCACTGGGATTTGCCGCAGGCTCTCGAGGATAACGGAGGCTGGCCCAATCGCGATACCGCGGCGCGCTTCGCCGACTACGTCTACCTTGTCGGACGCGCGCTGGGCGATCGGGTTTCCGATTGGGTGCTGCTCAACGAACCCCTGGCCTTTACCTTTAATGGATACCTCGACGGTACGCATGCCCCCGGACGCAGCAGCATCATCGACTTTCTACGCGCCTCGCACACTGTGAACCTGGCTCAGGCCGCGGCTTTTCATGCTTTGAAATCTCACCGCAAGCAGGTGCGCGTGGGAACCGCGTTCAGCATGTCGCCCTGCGAGGCGGCCACCAACTCGGAAGAAGACAAGCTGGCCGCCGACCGCGCCCATGCCATTTACAACCTCTGGTTTCTGGAGCCGGCGCTGAAAGGAAGCTATCCCGAGGCGCTCGCCTTTCTGCCGGAAACTACCATGGGGATCCGCTCCGGCGATCTCGAAAAGATGCGAGCTCCTCTCGATTTCGTCGGCATCAATCTTTATTACCGCACCATCGCGGCGGCGGCGGGCGCGCTCGAGCGCCTCTCGCACACACAGCAATGGTTGTTTCCCGTGAAACTTTCCGGAGGCGAGCAGGGGCCGAAAACCGATATTGGATGGGAAGTTTGGCCCAAGGCACTGTATGACATGGTCATGCGCATCAGTCGCGACTTCAACCATCCGCAGATTGAAATTACCGAAAGCGGCTGCGCCTATAACGACAGCCCCGATGCCAGTGGCGTGATTCGCGACGGCCGCCGCGTTCAGTATCATCGCGATTACCTGCAGGCGCTGGCCCGCGCCATGGCCGATGGCGCCGACGTACGCAGCTATCACGCCTGGACTCTGCTCGATAATTTCGAGTGGGCGGAGGGTTTCGGCCAGCGCTTCGGCCTGACGTATGTAGACTTCAAGAATGAAAAGCGCACCATCAAAGAATCAGGAAAATGGTACGCAAAAGTGGCCGCCGAGAATCGCCTGGGATCAATTGGTGCAGGACCGGATCGGAGCTTGCCTTGAGCAAGGACGGTCTCGAGACCGTCGGGACGGGCAGAAACGAACCGACTCATGGGTTAAGCTTCCGAGCTTTGGCTATTCCATTACCAAATTACTAAATTCCCCAATCCCTCAATCCCCTAGACTCGCCAGTAGTCCGGCCGCCAGCTCTGAATTGACTTCTTTATGTCTGCCGGGGCCAGGTTCTGCGCCAGGGTGCGCTCGGCCAAATCGGGCAGTTCACCGTCGGAGGCGAAGCGCAGCGCGATGAGTTGGCGCTCGGTAAATTCCGGAATGCGCGAGCGCATCGCTTCCGGCAAAAGTAGATTCAGGCGCTGGCGTTCCTCGAGGCGAATCACCCGATCCTGCACTTTAAGGGCGTACAGGCGAATCTTGAAAACAGCCACCAGCGCCGCTATTGAGACCAACAGCAGTCCGGCTGGATGCAACCTCGGATGAAAGATCAGGTGGACCAGAGCAACGATCACCATCAAGCCGAATACCGGCAGCAAGAAGAAATGAAACCAGGGATCGAGGCGGGCGTGATGGGCAAGATTCTGTGGGACTTTATCGGCCATGACTACTCCTTGCGGAGGACTGGCAAAGTGTAGCAGAGCCAGTTCCCTGTTCTCAGCTCTCAGACGAGCCCAGCCCTACTTAGGAACCGGCCGGTGAATTAGAATTGTCTGCCGGAATCTTTATGTTGCGCGTCAGGAGCCCAGGGCAAGATGAAAGCCATTCAGGTAAAACAAGTCGGCGGGCCGGAAGCCATGGAATTCGTGGAACTCCCGGTTTCGCAACCGAAGGCCAACGAGGCGGTCGTGAAGCTCGCTGCCTCGGGCGTGAATTTTATCGATGTCTACTTTCGCGAGGGGCGCTATAAAGCGCCCCTGCCGCTTATTCCCGGGAGCGAGGGGGCTGGGGTTGTAACCGCCGTGGGCGCCGATGTCACTTCGCTCAAGGCGGGCGAGCGCGTGGCTTGGGCCGGAGTGCAGGGCTCTTACGCGGAATATATCTCGGCTCCAGCCGATCGGCTCGTCACGATTCCGCCGGGCGTGACCGATCAGCAGGCCGCGGCAGTCATGCTGCAAGGCATGACCGCACACTATCTCTCGCACGATACTTTTCCCCTGAAGAAAGGTCAGACCGCGCTGGTGCATGCCGCCGCCGGCGGCGTGGGCTTGCTGCTGGTGCAGATGGCGCACAACGTCGGCGCGCGCGTGATCGCGACCGTCTCGAGCGACGAGAAAGCTAAACTGGCGCGCGCAGCCGGTGCCGACGAAATCATTCTCTACACCCAGCAGGATTTTGAGGCCGAAACCAAGCGCATTACCGGCGGCAGGGGCGTCGATGTGGTCTATGACTCGGTGGGCAAGACGACATTTGAGAAAGGATTGAACATCCTGCGGCCGCGCGGAATGATGGTACTCTTCGGAGGATCGAGTGGCGCGGTGCCGCCGTTTGACCTGATCGCCTTGTCGCAAAAAGGATCGCTGTACGTAACCCGGCCGTCGCTGTTTAACTACATCGCGACGCGGGAAGAGTTGGTGGCGCGATCCAGCGATTTGTTCAGCATGATCAAGGCGGGCAAGCTCAAGCTGCGCATTGAGCATCTCTATCCCTTGGCTGAGGCGCAGCAAGCGCATCGCGATCTGGAAGGGCGCAAGACGACTGGGAAGTTGCTGCTTTTGCCTTAGTCTCCGCCGCGGGGCGGGACGGCTCCGCTACTTTGAACGTAACTTCCTTGAGGAATACAGGATGAAAGCAATCCGCGTACACAACACCGGCGGGCCGGAAGTGATGAAACTGGAAGACGTTGCGGTTCCGCAGCCCAAGCCTGCCGAAGCGGTGGTGAAAGTTTCGGTGGCGGGAGTGAATTCGATCGATGGCTACTTTCGCGACGGCCGGTTCCGCACCCTGCTGCCGTTTATTCCTGGGCAGGAAGGCGCGGGGGTGGTCAGCGCTGTGGGCGCGCAGGTGAAAACCGTGCACGTGGGAGACCGCGTAGCTTGGAGCGGAGTTTTGGGTTCTTACGCAGAATCTGTGGTTTCGCCCGAAGAGCATCTGGTGCCCGTGCCGGCGGCGATCCGCGATGAGCAGGCTGCGGCGGCTATGGTTCACGGCCTAACGGCTCATTATCTGGTAACCGACGCGCACAAGCTCAAGGCCGGAGAGACGGCGCTGGTTCACGCCGCGGCGGGCGGAGTCGGATCGTTGCTGGTCCAGATGGCGCGCGCTATCGGAGCGCGGGTGATCGGTACCGTATCGAGCGACAATAAGGCTCAACTCGCGCGCGAAGCTGGCGCAGATGAAGTCATCGTATTCACCAAGCAGGATTTCGAAGCTGAAGTGAAGCGCCTGACTGACGGCAAAGGCGTCGAGGTGGTGTACGACGGCGTGGGCAAGGCGACATTCGAGAAGAATCTCAACGTCATGCGCCTGCGCGGCATGCTCGTGCTCTATGGCATGTCGAGCGGCGCGGTGCTGCCGGTCGATCCCGCGAAGCTGTCGGAAAAAGGTTCGCTCTACATGGCCCGCACCACCTTGGCCCACTTCACGGCTACGCGCGAGGAGTTGCTGGCGCGCACGAGCGCGGTGTTCGGCATGATCGCCGACGGCAAACTGAAGGTTAGGATCGCAAAAACATATCCCTTGGCCGACGCACCGCAGGCGCATCGCGACCTGGAAGCCAGAAAGATTGCCGGCAAGCTGCTGCTGATTCCGTGAGGGAGCAGGGGGACAGCCGCCATCGGCTGTCCGCGGGCCGAAGGCCCGCTGTCTTCTTGGTGAACTGACGGGCCGGCAACCTCAAAACCAATCGAGCTTCGCTCTAAGAGAAGCCGAGGGCGGCTGTCTCCACATTGCCGATCTACATAGGCCGACTTCCTGGAGCGGCTTCAGAGCAGCCCAAGGCTGGGAAAATCCCGCGCGTAGCGATGGGCGTCGCGAGTCATAAGGCGGTCGGCTTGCCCCGTCTTCGTCGAGCTATCCGCAACACCCGGCATTGATTTCAAGAGCACCGAAGAGACCCTGAGGGAAAATTCCCGGCGCGATTGTCCTATGCCGATGATCACCGGCGCTGCTTCGGTGCAAAGCGTCAACAACTGGACGATGATCCGATGATCTCCTGGTCCTCGGGCGCTCCCGACAGCTTCTCGAAAGGATTATTCCCCGGGTCGAGCCGGCCGGATCACGGTACGACCTTCCTCCACCACGAACTCGACGTGGTCGCCAGCCTGTAGCCCGAGGCGTTTACGAAATCTCTGGCGGGACGGTGAGCTGACCTTTGCTGCTAATTGTGCTGAAGTGGTTCACCTTTACCTGTGCTCTTTAGGTAAGGATAGCTCTCTTTACCACTATTTACAGGGAGATAGCGTTATCTCTTGCGAGAATAGCCGCTCACATAGACCGGCACGCCGTGTCCGGGCGCAAGCCGCGGATCGGCGATCGGAGCCTCCGCCTTCACTTCTAGCGGAAGCACCCCGGCCCAGGTTGGAAAAGAATAGTCCGCTTCGTCGTCTAGCGCAGGTCCTTGGCGAACCTTGGCCGAAAACTCTTCGATAGGCATCCGCAGCACGGAGGTCTGCTTGAGTTCGCGCTCGTTAGGTTGGCGCGAGTCCGCCCAGCGGCCTGGGATGATGTGCTCGGAGAGCAGGCGCAGGGCTTCGAGCTTTTCCGCGGGATCCTCCACCAGAGTGGCTTTGCCCAGCACCACCACCGAGCGGTAATTCATGGAGTGATTGAAAATGGAGCGCGCCAGCACCAGGCCGTCCAGCAGCGTGACCGTGATGCACACCGCAATGGCTTGCTGCATCTGGCGCAGCATGCGGCTGGCGGCGGAGCCGTGAATGTAGAGGCAGTCGTCTTTGCGTCCGTAGGATGTGGGGATCACAAAGGGCTGGCCATCGACGGCGAAGCCAACGTGGCAAAGAAAACCTTCGTCGAGAATGCGGTAAGCGGCCTGGCGATCGTAGACCGCACGCTCGGATTCGCGGACCAGACGCGTCCGCGGCGTAGGCATAGGTGGTGACATCGGGGAACGAGCTCCGGCAAGCGCCAAGGATGGATAAAGCTAAAGTTTAACACCGGCTGCCGGCTTCCGGCTTTGGGCTCCCGGAAGCCAGAAGCCGGACGCCGTAGAGAAACTTACCAGTACAATTTCAACGCAAATTGAAACTGCCGCGGATCATACGCGGCGGTCGCCTGACCGGCGTTGGTGAACAGCGGGCTGACTGCCGCCACGTTGTACTTGTTGGCCAGGTTGAACATGTCGGTAATGAACTCCAGGTTGTAACGCTCGTTGAAATAAATGCGCTTGGCGAAGCGCAGATCGTTGAACAGCGTATACGGAGTGTGGCCAGCGTTGCGGCCAAGATTGCCATCCAGCGACAGCAGCGTCCCGTTGAAGTCGGCGAGGCAAGGCTCTTGAAAAACTCCCGTCGGCGAGAACTTCGAGGGCACCGCCGGAAATCCTTGTGCCGTGCAAACCGGATTCACGAAAGTGTTCGGGCGCCCGGTGAGCGCCGACTCCTGCAGGTTGTCGCCGTTGCCGGTGATGATATTAAACGGCCGCCCGGTGTTGATATCGAGCAGCGGGGCAACCGTCCAATTGCTGAAGACCTTGCTGACAAAGCCGTTGCCGCTTAGCTTGCCGCTCTGATATACGCCGCTGAAGACAAAGCGCTGGCGCTCGTCGAAGAGCGAATTGGAGCGATCCAAGCCGGGATAATAACTGTCCTGCGGAGTGAGGGTGGCCTGCAAATCGGTGGAATCGTCGATGGCATGCGACCAGGTATAGGACGCTAGAAATTCATAGTGACTTCCAAAGCGCTTGCGCAGGTTGGCGCTGAGCCCGCTGTAGGCGGAGCTGCCGTTGGAGTAATTGGCGTCCATGTCTCCGAAGGGGACGCAATTCGCCAGCGTCGCGGGATCGCAGGCGGTATTGAATCCCGCGGTGCTGTATCCCTGCGCCTTCAACGATTGCAAAACCAGGGGATAAACTGTCGTGACACAACTTGCGGCGAGGGGGCCGGAGGCGAGCAGGGCGTCGGCGATCGACGCGTTCAAACCGCCGGGGCGGAAGAAATTGGTGAGCGCAGCCGACACCCAGGGTTTATGGCTGGTGGGATTAATGCCGCAGGGTGCAGCCCCGCTGCCCACCGCTAAGGGGCCGAAGGCCGAGTTCGAAGTTGGATCACCCTGCGCCGCCAGCAAATTAGCCACCAGCAGATCGCCGCGCTGGGCATTGGCGTTGATGGGACGGTTCAGATGGCGCCCGCCATTGAAGTTGTAGGCCAGATTGAAATCAAAGCCGTTGCCGAGGTCGCGCTCCATGCTGAAATTAACTTGCTGGGCATAGGCGTAAACGAAGCCTTTGCCCTGGGGGTAGCCGAAGGGCTGGAAGACCAGGGGCAAAAAGGTCGCCGGATTCAGATAGTTCTGGTTCAGAAACTCCGACTGGGGAAAATTCAGCGCCTTAAAGCGCTGCTGATTAGGCAAGTAGCCAAGATTAGCGTTGCCCGTCGGCGACACCGACGGCGTGCACCCGGGCTGATTCACCAGGCCTTGGAAAATCGTGAAAGCATTCAGATTCGAAGGATTTCCCGCGCCGTTGCAAAACCCGGTGCCGCCGAATGCCACTTGGCCGCTGGTCGAGCCGTCGGAAGCGTCTCCCAAGAAATATAGTCCGAGCAGGGGATGGTCGTAAAATGTGCCGTAAGAGGCACGCACTACCGTCTTTCCGTCTCCCTTGGGATCCCATGCCAGCCCCACGCGCGGCTGGATGTGGGTCTTGCCGATTTGAATTCCCTTCTGCAGACCCAGGAAGTCGTATCCCGCTTGCGCCAGCGGCGTTATCGGAGCGAGCGTGGGAGGAATTTCCACGTCGTAGCGGGCGCCGTAATTCAACGTCAGATTGGAGCTCACGCGCCAGGAGTCCTGCCAGAAGGCAGCAATCGGAATGTTGTGGAAAGAGTCATTGGGATTGCCGAGGCCCTGGTCAAAGTCTCCCGGCAAGCCAGCGCCGTAGGCCTGTACTGCGGATAGAACCGGGAACGCGTCGCCCGGGATTGGCGAAACGAAACCCAACTGGGCGGAACTGAAACTTCCGAAGTCGTAATTCCCACCGTAATTGACGCTGAAGGTCGCGGTTAGCGGCAGGTAGTTGAAGTCGACTCCGAACTTGGTATTGTGGCGTCCGATGGTCCAGGAAAAGTTGTCGGTGACTTGATAGCGCTGTTCCACGCGCTGGATGAAGGAATAAGGCTCCCGGCCGATATACGCGAAGCCGGGTATGTTCACCGCAGGGGCCGATCCCGAGGGAATCTGCGTGTTGTAGAAATACGAAAGCCCGCGGCGGGCGTATTGGAAGGTGAATTCGTTCACTTTGTTCGGGCCGAGCGTCCACGTGTCTTTCACCACGCCGGTGACATCGCGATACGTCTGCTGCGAGGTTCGGGAATAGGCGTTCTGACCGAAGGGCTGATCTTCTCCGCTGCCCTCGAGTCCCGTCACGGTGCTGGGGCTCACATTCACGCGCAACGTGAGCCGGTTGTTGTTGCTGAGGTTGTGGTCGAGGCGCAGCGAGTAGAGGCTGGTTCCTTCGAATACCGGAAAATTCCCGATTTGCGATGCCAGGGGCGTGTAGGAAGCCGGCACCGGAGCGCAAGCGCTACCGGGCTGGCACGTCGTGGGGAAACCGGCCCAAGTGCTAAGCAATCCTCCGGTCGCGCCCTGAACCAACTGGGTGGGCCAAACGCCTTGAATCGCCTGCGCCGAAGATGCGCCCGCCAGAACAGCGTAATTTTCTACGCCGGTTAGAAATGCCGCGGATTGGGCTTCCGTCGCAAGCGTCGCGGGATTGGTGAAGAAACCAACCTGTGCTGGAGTCAGCTGAATCGTTCCAAACGGCAATCCCACCTGCGCGGTATCGAACGGAACCAGCC
This sequence comes from Candidatus Sulfotelmatobacter sp., assembly GCA_049513475.1. Taxonomy (GTDB): domain Bacteria; phylum Acidobacteriota; class Terriglobia; order Terriglobales; family Acidobacteriaceae; genus Sulfotelmatobacter. Next base: position 86,706 of record JBEKWC010000014.1, read on the forward strand.
CAAAGTTATTCTGCCCGATGCTGGAGAATCCGGTTTCGTGCCGCCGCGTGACCTCGTAGGAAAAGTAATAGTAAGTCTTGTCCTTCTTGATTGGCCCGCCAAAAGCGACGCCCGCCTGCACCCGCGTATAGGCCGGATTCGAAACGTTGCTGAATGGGTTTACCGCCTGAATGTCGCGGTTGCGAAGAAAGCCAAAGACGTCGCCGTGAAAATCGTTCGAACCCGAGCGCGTGATGATATTCACCACGCCGCCGGAGGCGCGGCCATACTCGGGCGCGTAACTGTTGGTGATGATCTGGAACTCTTGCACTCCTTCTTGCGAAACGGTGGAGCGCACGCCGTTGGTCGAATTATCGGTGGCATCGGCGCCGTCTACGTTGACCAGGTTCGAGCGAGCGCGCTGCCCACTGATGTTGAGCCCGGAAGTCGGCGCGGCGCCGAGGAACGGCGAGTTGTCGCGTACGACTTGCGAATCGGTGAGCGTGAAGTTGATGTAGTTGCGGCCGTTGATGGGAAGGTTGTCGATGCGGCGCTGCCCGATCGTATCGGTGGTCGAGGTGCGCGAGGTCTCCACCAGATCGGCTTGCGAACTTACTTCCACGACTTCTCTGCCGCTGGCTACGGCCAGGTCGACGGGGAGTTCGACGAGAGCTCCGACGGTGAGACTCACGTCTTTGGCTTCGGCTTTGCCAAAGCCTGGCGCCTCGACCGTGACGGCATAGGAAGCGGGAGGCAGGAGGCGGGCATTGTAGCCACCTTGGCCATCGCTGGTCGCGGTGCGTTCGAAGCCCTTGGCAACGTCGCTGACGGTGACCGTTGCATTCGTGATCAGGTTGCCCTTGGGGTCTTTCACGGTGACGCGCAGATCTCCGGTGGCCACGCCGCCCTGGCCGAAGGCGAGGCTGGAGAAAAATAAAGCCAGCAGCGCCAGCGCGTGGACTTTCGGCGCGCGGCTCTTGCGCGCCTTAGTGGCGTTGCCGATCGTTTCGCGGCAGATCGTTGTCGTGCACATCATAGAGTCTCCCTTGACTCCGCCACATCGTGGCGGTGGCAGAAGCAACTGCATCGGCCAAGCGCGGGCCGGACACGCTCACAATTCTTTTGGAAGGGCAGGTCCCCGCTGGTTTTTACACCAGAAAGGGGGACGAAAACAAGCTAGGAGTGCGCAGGGGTAGTGTGCGAGTTAACCCGCGAGTGCATGGAACCACGGCGACGCCGGGCGGCAGGATCGCATGAACGCCTCGGCCGTGTCTGTGACCGAAGTCACACGAGGCTTTTCGGCAAGCTCTAAAGTCGAACCGCCGCGCCCGGATTCTGCAACCTACCCAGCAGCATGGCGACGCTGCTGACTTGCTCGTAGCGCTCGACCACGCGCTCCGCGGCGAAGCCGGAGTTCGGCCAAGCCAGGGCCACGTAGATGCGCAGCAGGGCGATGGTGGCATTGCGCCGCAGAAGCAAGCCGTCATTCACTAACTGATGCGCCGCGGCGGCAAAGCGCGGATCGCCAGCCGCCAAAGCCGCCTCGCCTACACGCACCAGCACGGCGGCATTCGCGCCCACCGCGTGTACATAAGCGGCCATGGCGCGCAGGCGCTCCCGCCGCACCGTACGGAACGCAGGCGGCGGCAAGCAGCTTCGCAGGTAGGCGTCCTCGGCGGGATCGATCAAATTGCGAAAGGCTTCGACGTCGATGGGACGGATGGCGCCGGCCAAGTCGGCAGTTTTCTTGGCCTGTAGATGTTGCGAAACCGCCAGGCTCAAGATCACGCCCAGCGCAAGTACAGCCGCGATGACGATAAAAATGGCCAGAGTCATGGTTGTTGCAGCAGACGCTCCAATTCCCGGTTCCAGATGTCGAGATGGTTCTCGGGCAACGAAACCGCAGACGTTGTGGCACTTTTCTGGGGGACGAGGAGGAAGTAAAACCAAAGCAAGACGCATACCTGATAGGTGGCCATGTTGAGGAAGTCGAGCAGATAACGGCTATGCGGCAGGCCGCCATTCGCCATCACTGCCCAGGTAGCCAAATGCACGGATGAGGAAATGCCGCGGCCAAGGGCAATACCGAATGTGGGCTGACCCCAAGTCAAGCCAAAAGAAAATGTGAACAGAAACAGGAAAAGGATCAGGCCACACTCGATCATGTACAGGGTCTGTTGGAGGATGTGTGCGCGGTAGCCTATGGCGAACTGCAAAGTGTCAACCGGAACGTAAGCGGCGGCAATTGTCGCAACCAGCACAATCACCGCGCCGACGCCACTGATGAGCCGGCTGCCAACCTTGGCAATCGCGGGCCGCGAGCGCAGCAAGTGAAGGAACAACTCGCCGACGACCGCGATTCGGATAAACCCTTCTAGGACCAGCCCGACGCAGAATGCGACCCACCAAGTGGTCACGCTGACGGAAGGCAGGAAGTCCATCCCGTATAGCCCACAGGCTTCCACCGCTTCAAAGATGAGATATAGAAAGAAAACCGGGAAGCGCCGCTGGAAGCCGCGCCGCCAGAGGATTAGGGCAAGCCCGAACTGCAGAACCTGCGGTGCGAGCCACAGGTAGTGCCACAAGAATGAGTGCGGCTGCAGCATGATCGAAGCAGCCCACTATACTCCTAACCTGCGTTTGGCTGCCGCGCTAGGCAATTTTGTTCGGTTTTCGTAACAGCAATGGCCAACTACGGTTTGCAGGGGCCCGCACAGCTGGGAATTCCATCGGCATGAGCAACGGTGGGTACAGCCAGCGTGTTAGCTAGAATCAGGGCTGCGGCGACGACCAATAGGATACGTTTCACGGTTGTTTTCTCCTTGTGTTGGAAAATCGAAGCGTGATATTGTCATACGGCAAAGCATTCCGAAAAGATCACTTTAGCCCTATCGCTTGTTCGGAATTCGTAACAATAGTTTTGCGTTAGAATTTGTGGTGAGATGACTCTCAAGTCAGCTCTGCAGGATCTGCGGGAAACCACGCTGGCCGCCATCTCCGGGCTGCTGGCCAAGCTCGCCTACATCGCATCCCTGCGCCGCGGCGAGGGCGGTTATTCGCACTGGGGAATGTCTCTGCTGCACGGCGAAGAGTCCTCCGACCGCGCTCTCAAAACAGCTCACACCCAAGTCCTGTCGAGTGTGCTGAGGACTCCGTTAGCAGAGTTAGAAGAGGATTTGGATCGTTCGATTGAAAACAGCGGGAAAAGCGCGCAGGCTTATGTCGAAGGCATGCGCGAGCAGATCAACGGTCTACTGCCCTCAGGGCAAGATGAAGTCTCCGCCCGCCATCTTAATTCAGTGCTGGTTGCGCTTTCGAGTTTGGAGAAGAGCCGAAAGTCTGCCACTCCGTCAGCTTCATCGCAACTCCCACGATCTGGCCAATGATCTCGGCCTCCTGGGGATGCCGCAGGACTTTAATCGGCACCGGGGACAAGGGATGCGGCTGCAGAATAATATCATCGCGCCGCATCGTGCACCAGCAGCAGGTGTAGCCGTCGCGCGTCTCCACAAAGTAGATGGGGCGCTCATACTCGCAGCGCCATACGCCTTCCACCACTTTATTCTTCGCCTCATCGACCTGAATGAAGCTGCCTGGCGGAAGAATCGGGTACATGGTGAAATCCTGCACGCCGATGTAACCGTAGGTGAACTCGCTGTGGGCAAATTGCTCCAAATAAGATAAAGGCACCACTCCCCACTGCTCGACCATGCGGCCGAGATTGCTGGTGCGTTGCTGATCGAAGCCAGGATCCATGCGGGTGGGCATCTGCACCGAAGCCATGCCGGAGAGCGCCTGCGAAACGTGCGATTTCGGCGGGGCAATCATGCTCAGATCCGCAGCCATATTGGTCATATCCACCCCATACCAGGCCATCAGTTCGCGCACGTCGCGGCGGTAGATGACGGCCAGCGTATAAAGACGAAAGATGCTGGGCAAAACCCCCTTGGTTTCAATATCGGAGAGGCGGCTGGGGGGGATGGAAAATTCTTCGTTACGATACTTCTCCGCCATGCGTGCGCTCGAAGTTTCGATGTCGCGCATGGTCAAACCGAGTTTTTCACGCAAAGCACGGAGACTTTTCCCGGCCGAGAGCATGGAATCCCTCCATTCCATCGAAAAAGAACTTCCCAAGTGGCCGATAATAATAGCAGGAGAGAGGCTTCCCGGGCCATGAATTTGAGGAGTTTTTTGTCCGCGCTCTCTTTGTTACGAATTCCGAACAAGCTTTCACCCCCGTCAACATTGGAGATTTACCAACCTATCGCCGGAATCGAATTCTTCCGTTTGGCGACTTGGAGTTGCAGCCGCGGCGGCTTCTTGTTCGGATTTCGTAACAGGCTGCATCCGCCTCCGCTGCATCCGGGCCTTAGCCCCGAGTTTCGCCCCATGACATTTGTCACGCCCGGCAGGTGATGAACCGCACTGGTGGTTGCCCATCCCTAGCAGCATGATGCTTTCACCGGGCAAGCGGCGAGCATCATCCCGGAGTCCACAGCAGCCAGGAAGGTCTCTATGATCGCAATTCCGCAAGAAGCAGGCACCCCACACGGAAACAAGGACACGGCAAGCGCGAATGCCATGAATCTCGCACCTGTAGTTGCCAGTCTGGAGTGCGTCAGCAAGAATTATGGAGAGGTCCACGCCCTGCGCAACGTGAACTTCAGCGTGCGAGCCGGCCAGGTGGTCGCCCTGCTCGGGCCTAACGGCGCGGGCAAGACGACAGCCGTGAAACTGCTTCTTGGTCTGATGCAGCCCACCTCGGGCAAGGCCCGGGTATTCGGCGGCGACCCGGTCAACCCGCAAAACAGAATTCGGGCCGGCGCCATGCTGCAAGTCGGCCGAGTTCCGGAAACGCTGCGGGTCCGCGAGCACATCGACCTGTTCTCCAGCTATTATCCCAAACCGTTGCTTCTGGCTGAGGTCCTGGCGGCCGCGGGCCTGGAGAAGCTAGCGGATCGCAAATTTGGCGAACTTTCCGGAGGGCAGCGGCAACGGACTTTGTTTGCTCTCGCCATCTGCGGCGATCCTGACTTGCTTTTTCTCGATGAGCCGACGGTGGGCCTCGACGTCGAAGCTCGCCGCATGCTGTGGGAAGAAATTCGCCGCCTGGTGGATCGCGGCAAAACCGTCCTGCTCACTACTCATTACCTGCAGGAAGCCGACGCGCTGGCCGACCGCATTGCAGTCATCAACCAGGGGGCGATCATCGCCGAAGGCACGCCCACCGAGATCAAGGCCCAGACCAGTGGCAAGCGCATCCGCTGCATTACCGCTCTCAGCATGGCGAGCCTGCGGCAAATTCCCGGCGTCACTGCCGCGCACGAGGATCGCGAGGCGGTTGAGATTCATGCGGCGGAAGCCGAACCGGTGATCCGCAAACTCCTCAGCCTCGACTCCACGCTCTCTGGACTTGAAGTGACCAGCGCCGGCCTCGAAGAAGCTTTTCTAGCGCTCACTCAGGACAACGGCCAAAACGCAAGCCGACTTAAAGAGAACTAACGACCACGAACAAAGCGAGGAAACTACAATGAGCACCGCAGCCGCCGCTTTAAGCACCACGACGATCAAGCGCACCACCGGCCACACCTTCACCATCTACCTGAAAGAAGCGAAGTACGAATTCCTGAAAAATCTCCGCCTGCGGGTCTATACCGCGTCGGTGATCAGCTTTCCGCTGATGTTCTACGTGCTCTTTGGACTGGTGCTGAACTCCAGGGAGATGATCGGAACCACCAGCGTGCCGACGTATCTGATCGCCACCTACGGCACCTTCGGAGTGATGGGAGCGTCGCTGTTCGGCACGGCCAGCGGACTGGCCGCCGATCGCGGCCTGGGATGGCTGCAAGTCAAACGCGCCAGCCCCATGCCACCCTTTGCTTACTTCATCGCCAAAGTTATTCTCAGCATGATCTTCAGCGCAATCGTGGTAACGCTTCTGCTGATACTTGGTTTTACCTTCGGCCGAGTGCGCATGCCGCTGGCAGAGATTGCCCGACTAATGGCAACTTTGGTGGCCGGCTCGCTTCCTTTCTCGGCCTTGGGGTTGGCGATCGGCTACTTCGCCGGACCGCAATCGGCGCCCGGAGTCATCAACCTGATTTACCTGCCCATGTCCTTTTGCAGCGGTTTATGGGTGCCTTACATGTTCCTGCCGAAGGTGGTACGGCAGATCGCGCTGGCGCTGCCGCCTTATCACTTGTCGCAATTGGCGCTCGCAGTGGTAGGCGCGGGCAATCACGATCCCGCGGCCACGCACTGGGAAGTGTTGCTCGCGTTTACTCTAATTTGCCTTGGTGTAGCGCGCATCGGCTTTCAACGCGATCAGGGCAAGCTCTACGGCTAAGGCAGACGCTCCGTAACGTTTGGTTCGGTATGCCCGTAAACAGTGTTGCGAGGAATGGTTATGAATACAACATCTGAGACCCTAAGCTTCACGGCGCTCCTTTTGCTCTTCGGCATCCTGGCTCTCTACGGTGGCGCGCAATGGCTGATCTGGCTGATCCCCGCCGCCATTGCGGTGTGGCTGATTGCCAGCGCCCGCCGCCACAACCGTCGCGACGCCATTGACGCCCAGGCGCACAATAGAGCTATAGGAAGGTAGATGAAAAGAGAATGTTAGCGGTGTGTGCAGACAGAAGAAGGTGGGAAGAGCGGCGGGTAGGGAGCAGCATGGGAGGACAGCCTCCCTCGGCTGTCCGTCGAGCGAAGCTCGACTCTCTCTCCCGGCAAAAGGAGAATCCTGACTAGATGACCGCAGAAGCCGCAGCTTCAGCCAAGACGGAATCCTCAGCAAGACGGCGACCCTCCGACTTCGAACGCAATATCACTCTTTCGCCGCGCGAGAAGTCGAATGGCTGGGCTCCGTTTATTTGGCTCGCCTATTTGTGTTTTTTCTACATCCAGCCGGTCCTCGATCATTCCGGGCTGAAGACCTGGCTGCTCACCTTCGCAGCCACCGTCGTATTCCTCGTCCTCTACTTCGGCCTCTTCTGGCTGGAGCGCCCGCGCGCCCTGTGGCTGATTGCAGGCATGGTCGCCCTCGGCCTGATCTGCGCGCCCTACAACGGCGGAGCATCCACCTTCTTTGTGTTTGCCGCGGCCTTTGTTCCCTTCTGCGTGCAGACCGAGCGCAAGGCGATCGCGCTGATGGCGGGAATTGTTGTGCTCGCCGCCATCGAAACTCAAGTATTTCATCTCTCCGGCTGGTTTCTCTTTTATTCCGGCGCGCTGTCTCTGGTCGTCGGCGGCAGCAACATTTATTTCGCCCAGCGCAATCGCGCCCTCGCCAAGTTGCGCATGGCCAACGAAGAGATCGAGCACCTCGCCAAAGTAGCCGAGCGCGAACGCATCGCGCGTGACCTGCACGATGTGCTCGGACACACGCTTTCGGTGATCATCCTAAAATCCGAGCTGGCCGGAAAACTTATGGATCGCGATCCGCAGCGCGCGGGCAACGAAATTCGCGAAGTCGAACAAATCTCGCGCCAGGCGCTCTCGGAGGTTCGCGACGCCATTCGCGGCTATCGCACCCGCAGCCTGGACGCCGAACTCGCGCAGGCCAAGTCGACTCTCGAAACCGCAGGTGTGAAAGCGGAATGCGAGGCCGCAAAGATAACCCTGTCCGCGCTGCACGAAAGCGTTCTGACGCTGGCGGTGCGCGAAGCCGTGACCAACGTAGTGCGCCACGCCCGCGCCAACAAATGCACTCTGCGCCTCGAGCAGCAAAACGGCTCCTGCCGCCTCGAAATCAAAGACGACGGCCGCGGCAGCCTGCATAACGAGGGCAACGGACTGCGCGGCATGCGCGAGCGCGTCGAGATGCTCGGCGGCACGCTGCAACGCAACTCTCGCTCCGGCACCACGCTCACCATAACCCTCCCGCTCAAGCCGGCAACGCCGAATGCCGAGGACTGTTCGAATTGAATCCCGTGGCGAAGGAAAATCGCAAAACGATCCGCGTCGTCCTAGCCGAAGATCAGGGTATGGTGCTCGGCGCGCTCGCCGCGCTGCTCGAGATCGAAGGCGACATTTCCGTAATCGCACAGGTGCGCAACGGCAAAGAGGCGCTGGACGCGGTTCTGGCCCACAAGCCCGACGTGCTGATCACCGATATCGAGATGCCGCTCATGACCGGCCTCGACACCGCCGCGGAATTAAAACGCCGGCGCATCCCGACCCGAGTCATCATTCTCACGACCTTCGCGCGCTCGGGATATTTGCGTCGCGCCATGGAAGCAGGCGCGCTTGGATATTTGCTGAAAGACATGCGCGCCGAAGAACTGGCCGAAGCCGTGCGCCGCGTGCAGCAGGGACTGCGCGTGATTCATCCTGACCTGGCGACGGAGGCATGGTCAGAAATGGACCCGCTCACCGACCGCGAACGCCAGGTGCTTAGGCTGGCCGGCGAAGGCATGCAAAGCGGCGACATCGCCGCCGAGCTAAGCTTGTCGGAAGGCACAGTGCGCAACTATCTCTCCGAAGCCATCAGCAAGATGGGTGCCAGCAATCGGGTGGAAGCCTCAAGAATCGCCAGAACCAAAGGCTGGCTGTGAACTGATGGGTCTTCCAATCCGTATACAGCGCCACCGGAACCCCGTATTTCTTGATCCAGGCTCGCAACACTCTCGCCGCCGCCCAGATCGTCTCCTCACTCCCCAGGCGTGCCAGCGTGTCTCCGCTGGCATCGTCCATCATGTTCATCAAGCGCCCACGCGGCCCCCGTTCCTCCAGCCCCTCGTGGAAACTTCCATCCATCTGCACCAACTCGCCCACATGCTCTTTCCGCTCTCGCCGCTTGCGGTGCATCCGGCGCTTTCGCGCCCGACTCCATAGCCCTTCCGACAACATCCAGCGCCGCAGCGTCTGCGCATTCACTTCCACACCATCGTCGCTCGCCAGGTGCTCCGCCGCCAACGTCGGTCCGAACCGCTCTCCTTGCTCCCCGGAATACTTCTTGCCCACCAACCGCAACACTCGCCCCCGAAATTTCTTCGGCTTCCTTCGGTTCGACTCCCGCCCTCCGCTTCCATGCTGCAGCCCTTGCACTCCCCCTTTGCGATAGCGCTTGGCTAAGCGCTTGCTCTCGAGATAGCTCATCCCCATCATCACGGCGGCGTTGACTAAGTTTCAGTTCGCCGCTTTCGACCCGCGTCAAGACTCCGGCCCGTCGTAACTCCTTGCTGCTCATTGCGGTCCTTCCCAATCTGGCCTTCTGTCGAGACCTCCAGATTAGGGACATTTCTATTGTCGCCGCATGAGGACATTCTCAAAGTCGCGCGACAGGGCAAGGTTGATGGTGAAGGATCTTTCACTCTAGGAAATCGCGAAGGTTGTACGCTAGCCCGCCCGCTCGATTCCGCCGTCTTCTTTGTTGACCGTCTTCAAAGCCCAGGCCATGCGAGGAGTGTTGTGTGCGATTCCGACCTGCCCTTGCGCGTTCAACACAATGATGCCGCCGTGGCCATTCACGCGCTGCTGCAGGTAGTTCATCGCTTCCTGCGCCGCCCACTCCGGCAGATTGCCAGCTAGCACGCGGTCGGCAGTCCACTTGGCCAGCACCAGCTTCATGATCGGTTCGCCCCAGCCGGTGGTCGAAACGGCCGCGCTCAAGTTGTCCGCGTAGCAGCCACATCCGATCAACGACGAATCGCCCAGCCGCCCCGGGGCTTTGTTCAAAGTACCGCCGGTTGAAGTCGCGGCCGCGATGCTGCCCGCGCGATCAAGCGCGACCGCACCTACGGTGTCGTGCGAGATCGCGGGCGCGAACAAGTCCTTTCCGTCTTTGACTGAAACCGAATTCCCGGGGCCCGACTCGCCCTGACGCGACTGATACTCGCGCAAGCGCTTCACCTCGCGCGGAATTACCAGGTCCTCGTTTCGGCACAGCTCGATGCCATGCTCGGCGGCAAAGCGCTCCGCGCCCTCGCCCACAAAATACACATGCGGACTCTCGCTTAAAATCTTGCGCGCGGCGCGCACCGGATTGCGCACGCGCTCCACGCAGCCCACGCCGCCGGCGCGCAACGTGGCCCCGTCCATCATGAGGGCATCGAGTTGCACCTTGCCATCGCGATTCAGGAAACTGCCGCGCCCCGCATCGAAGGTCTCGTCGTCTTCCATGATGACGACGGCCTCTTCGACGGCATCGAGCGCCGTGCCTCCGCCCTCGAGCACGCGCCAACCGGCCGCGAGCGCATTCCGCACTCCGAGCAAATGAGCTTCGACCATGTCGTCGGGCATGGCCCAGGCGCCTCCGTGCACGAGCAGAACTGGATGGGTTGGCATCGCGCTTTAGTCTAGCGCGTTTTTTGATTCGGCTTCCGGCTCTCGGCCCTCGGCTTCCTGGTCTTGCTGGACGTTGACTGCTTTTATTTTTATTGCTAGGCTGCCTGGCCGGCTTTGGCTGCGGCAGGTGGGGCGTCTTGGGTGCGGGTCCAGGTGTAGCGCATGCGGTGGATTACCGTTAGGGTCGAGAGGACCGCTATTACCCAGAGGACTGGGGCCATGCGGTTGAAGAGGGCGCCGATGATTACCAGGACCAGGCGCTCGGGGCGTTCCATGAAGCCTACGCGGCAGCTGCCGATCAGTGATTCGGCGCGGGCGCGGGTGTAGCTGACCATGATGGCGCTGACCATGACGAAGGCGGTTAGGACAACGTAGAAAAAGCGGTCGCCGCGGGCGTAGAAGACTAGCAGGCCCAGGAATTGCGAGGCGTCACTGTAGCGGTCGACTACGGAATCGAAGAAAGCTCCGAAGCGGGTGACGCGGTTGGTGGCGCGGGCTACTTGGCCATCGACGAGATCGAAAAATCCAGAGCCGATGATCACGAGCCCGGCGTAGAAGAACATGCGCGGCTGGGTCAGCGCTGTGGCGGAACCGAAGAGGATTGCGGCCCAGGTGTTTACCACCAATCCCATAAAAGTGAGGACGTTGGGGTTGATGCGGGAGAGCGCCAGCCAGCGCACGATGGTGTCGAGCAGAACTCCGCAGGCGCGGCCGAAGGCGCTGGTCCAGCTATGGTTCGATTTGTTCGAGGAGGCTGCGAGCGCCATCAGGCGTCTGCCTTTTCGGAGCCGGCTTCGTCGTGGATGGTGCTCAGGCTCAGGATTTCGAGTTCGCGCTTGCCGTTGGGTGTGATCACGGTGGCTTCGTCGCCTACCTTTTTATTCAGCAGGGCGCGGCCGATGGGCGAGGTGGTCGAGATTTTTCCAGCGCCCACGTCGGATTCTTCGCTGGTCACCAGCTTGTATTCGATCTCTTCGTGCTTCGAGCTGTCGTAGACCTTGACCGTGGAACCCAGGCCCACCTTATCTTTCGGGATGTTGTTCATGTTGGTCAGCGACAGGTCGGCTAGGCGCTTGCCAAGTTGGCGGAAGCGGGCCTTGACGAACTCCTGGCGCTGCTTGGCCATGTGGTATTCGGCGTTCTCGCTGAGGTCGCCGAGAGCGGCGGCGCGCTTGATCTCCTTGGGGAGCTCGTGCACTAGTTCGTGTTCGAGCGCGTCGACTTCTTCCTGTAATTTCTTTCTGAGTTGGTCGGTCATGGTAATCAGGCCTGCAGCGCGGTACGGCTTTTAAGGATTATAAACCTCTTGGGAATGGGGCGGGGGCGTTGTGGCACGCAAATGGGGGTCGGCGGGGAAGCCCAAATCTCGCTCGCTGCGCTCGCTGGACGGCCGAGGCGGCCGTCCCCTCATGGGCTTTGCCACATGCATCGGCCTCTCTTGAGAGCTGACCACTTGAGAGAGGAAATATCGAGATTCTCAGGCGCGGCGGCGGGCGGCCTGACTTGGTCGCGAGGCGCGTAACCCGGTTCGCGATCGGCGGGCCGATTGCTTCACCGGCTGGATCAAGACTTCGGCTGGGATGTGGAGTTGGCGGTGGAGCTTGTGAATTATATTGAGGGAGACCGGACGGGCGCGGCGCATGACGCTACCGAATGGTTTGAACGCGACGCGAAGCCCTGCCCTTGGCTGGACGGCCGAGGCGGCCGTCCCCACTTTCCTTTTACTGTTTTCTTTATCATCTCTGTCGCTTACTTTAGGCCTTCTACGGTGTAGAGGTCGGAGAGGGTGCGGACGTAGCTGTAGACGTAGTTCTTGGTGTCGGCCGAGAGGAGTACGCGGCCGATGGTGTCGATGCCAGCGGAGTCGGCGGGTTCGAGGGCTTTCCAGAGCGTGCGCTTTCCGGTGGAGATGTCGATGCGGAAGACGTTAGCGGGAATTTCTCCACGGCGGATCACGAAGAGCTCGCGGCCATCGGAGGACCAGCTGGTCGGGGTCTCTTCCGGCTCGGCGCCGAGGACCAGGCGCGGATCGCCTCCCGAGACGGGATAGAGATACAGTTTGCGGTCGGGGCCTGTGCCGGCGATCAAGTCGCCCTGGGGAGACAGAGCGAAAGTTGCGCCGATGCCTTCGGCGCTGATGGGCTTGGGCTGGCCTTCGTCGAGCGATTCAAGGTAGAGGCGGATGCCGTGGCCGGCTTCAATGCCGGAGAATACGATGCGCTTGCCATCGGGCATCCAGGCTGCGGCGGCGTGATTTAAGCCGTCGGCTTTGAGGGGCTGCATTTCTCCAACTCCGGTGGGGAGCAGAATCAGCGGAGAGGGCGAGGTGTTGATGCGAGCCAGGGCCCACTTGCCATCGGGCGACAGACTGAGGCCGTTGCCTTCCCCGAGACGAACGGCGGGCGAGCCGTCGGTCTTGCGAATGTAGACGGCATATTTGGGGCCGCCGCCTTCGCCGGCCTCGTTGAAGAGAACTTCGCGACCATCCTTGGAGAGAGAAGCAGGCACGGACCAATCGAGCCAGGAAAGGTCGCGCTCTTTGGTTTCGCCGGGGGCGAGGCCGATGATGCCGGCGCGGTCGTTGCCGCGAGTGAGCAGAACGCTGCCCTGGCGGTTGACGTCGAGCAGCGTGAGTTCGCCGGGGACGCGCGCTAATAAGCGGACGTTGCCGGACAAGTTGACGGCGTAGAGAGAACGGTCGCCGCCGGTGCGGGTCGCGCTGAACCAGACTTCGTCTCCCTTGGGCGACCAGGCCAGGCCCTGGATGCTGTCCCAGCCATCGGAGAGAGTTTTCTTTTTTCCGGCCAGGTCGATGACGGCGACGGAGCCGCCATCGTCGCGGGGCTGGGGATGGTCGATGAAGGCGATCAGGCTGGCGTTGGGACCGACGCGGATATTTCCGATCCAGCCGTCGGCCTGGTAAAGGACTTTGCCGACGGGAAATTCGAGTTGCTTGCGGCCATTGACTTCGTGGACCACGGCGAGCTGGCTGCCCTCGGGTGACCAATCGGCCCACTCCACGTTTTCGAGTATCTCGCGGGGAGCCCCTCCTACGAGCGGTACCCGGGCAAGTGTGCCGGAATAAAGAAAGGCATCGCGCGCGTGGCTGCCGAGGGCGAGCGCCATCTCGCCGGAAGAGGAAACGGCGAGAACATTTGCGCCGCGAGGTTCCATCTCCTGCGATTGCGGGCTCTCGGGGCGGGTGGTGTAAAGATCGACGGGCCTGCCTTCCCAGGCGGCGCTGTAGATCACGGTCTTGCCATCGGGAGCGAAGCGGGCGGAGAGCACGATACCGCGGCGGAAGGTGAGGGGATGGTAAGCGGCGAAAGACGGTTCGACGGGGCGTTGCAGCAAGAATGCGCCGATGGCGAGGCCGGCCAGTAGGGCAATGGCGGCGATCGCGAGGATTCGAATCAGGCCGCTTTTTCGTGGCGGTGCGGCGGGCGCGGGACTAGGCTGGATGGCTGAGATTGCAGCTTCTGCCACGATCGGAATGCTCGTGCTGGAGCGGGCGCGGGAGGTATCGAGATCGCGCTTGATGCGTTTGAGATCTCCGCGCAACTCCGCGGCGGTCTGGTAGCGGAGGTCGCGCTCCTTTTCGAGCGACTTGGTGATGAGTTCGTCGAGCTTGACGGGAATCTGCGGATTCAAGGTCGACACAGGCGGAGGCATGCGATTGAGGATGGATTCGAAGATCACGCCGCTGCTGTTGCCGGAGAAGGCCATCCTTCCCGTCGCCATCTCGTAGATAACCGCGCCGAAGGCGAAGAGATCGGTGCGGGGATCGAGTTCTTCGGCACGCACCTGTTCGGGAGACATGTAAGCCACGGTGCCGATGGTCGAGCCGGGGCTGGTGACCAGGCTCGGCGGCGTGACTTCCGTGGCCGTGTGCTCGCTAGGAGCGGCGGAGACTTTTGCGAGGCCGAAGTCGAGGAGCTTGGCTTGTCCGCGTTTGGTGACAAAAATATTGGCCGGCTTGATATCGCGATGAATGATGCCTTTGCTGTGGGCGGAGTCGAGGGCGTCGGCGATCTCGATGCTCAGCGTGATCAAGGTTTCGGGGTCGAGCGCGCGGCCTTCGATGCGATGCTTCAGGGTTTGGCCTTCGAGGAACTCGATCGCGATGAAGGCCAGGCCGTTTTGCTCGTCGATCTCGTAAATGGTGCAGATATTGGGATGGTTGAGAGCGGAGGCGGCCTGAGCTTCGCGCTGAAAGCGGCTGAGGGCTTGATGATCTTTGGCCACGTCGTCGGGGAGGAATTTGAGGGCAACAAAGCGGCGGAGTCTTAGGTCTTCGGCTTTGTAGACGACGCCCATGCCTCCGCCGCCCAGCTTTTCCAGGATGCGATAATGGGAGATGGTTTGACCGATCATGTGCGCGGCGAGAGTTTGCAGGCGCTATCTTATGGGGGGTTGGTCGGGGAAGTCAAAATCTCTCACTCGTTGCGACTCGCTGCACTCGTTGGGCGGCCGAGGCGGCTGTCCCCACATGAAACTCGGCGTTCTCGCTTCGGCGCGGGCGGCCGGGACGCCCGCCGGACAGCCGCCGGGACGGCGGCGCTACTTTCAGAGACCTTTCCGCCTTACCGCCCGCGCTGTGGTTAAATCGAATCATGTTCGCCCGCAAGATTCTGGTCGAGTATGAAGTCCAAGGCAAGAAACTCCCCTGCCCGATCAAATGGCTGGACAGTTTTTCCATGCGCAACTTCACCAATGCCAGCGTGTTTGACGACACCATGCCGGTGGCCGACGGCCGCATGGAGATCGGTGCCGGCGTTCCCCTAGAGCAACTGCGGGAGGCGATGGAGGACTGGTTTCGACGCAAGGCCTACCTGCCCAAGGAGTCGAAATTGTCACTGGAAGAAAAATGGAAGGAAAATTAGACTTGACAGAAAGTAGTCTCTGGACTAAAGTTTTGCGGCGGTGAAGTACTGGTCCGGCAGGTCCCGGGTCCGCAGTCTAGGGGGGTCCTAATGACTGCCCAATTTGGGAATTCTTGGCCCTGCCGGCGTTTGATTGCAACCTGCCGGCGCTTAAGTTAGTCATAATTTAAGGAAGCGCTAAAGGCCGGAGGATGGCAGGGAGTGTGCTCCGGTACGCTTTGAGGTCCGGATTATGAGTTTCAAATCGCTACTGGTTCGCTCCACTGACGAAGCGCCGAGTCATCTTCCGATTAAGGCATGGGGATCCTCGCCCGGAAATTTGCAGGATATGAAATTCCTGCGCTCCTGGCTGGTGTACGACTCCGAGTTGCCGCGGCGTTTTGTGCCGGGCCGGGTCAACTGGAATCTAGTTCTGGGATTGGTGGCGGTGGTTACGATCAGCGCCGGCTTCTGGGCCGGAATCGGACTGATACTGGCGCGGGTGTGGAAGTGAGCCCGGTCGCAAGTGAGTGCGTCAAGAATAGTGAACGTTACATTTCACCTCGATCCAGCACAAATTTTGCCGTCCCCGTCGAAAAAGCAAAGGCTTAACCACGGAAACTCGGGAGATCACGGGAAAATCGCCCTCCACTTCAACGTCGGTCTGTTTGACGGACTCCACGAGTCACTTGTCGTAGTGCAGCAGAGACATCACTTCGTAGCCTTTGAGTTTTTCCCGCCCTTTCAGGAAGTCTAATTCCACCACAAAGCCAAGGCCGGCAATCTCGCCGCCGAGCTGGGAAGCCAGCTTTGCCGTGGCCTCGGCGGTGCCTCCCGTTGCCAGCAGATCGTCCACAATGAGCACGCGCTGGCCTTTCTGGATGGCGTCTTTGTGAATCTCCAGCGTGTTGGTGCCGTATTCGAGCACGTAGTCGAACTTGGCGCACTCGGCGGGCAATTTGCCGGGCTTGCGCACCGGCACGAAACCGGCATGGAGACGATAGGCGACGGCGGGAGCGAAGATGAAGCCGCGGGCCTCCATGCCCACCACGATGTCGATCTTTTTATCGAGATAATGCTCAGAAAGGCGGTCGATCAGCGTGGCATAGCCAACCTTGTCTTTCAGCAGCGTGGTGATGTCGTAGAAGAGGATGCCCTTCTTGGGGAAATCGGGAACTTCGCGGATGAGGCGCTTGAGTTGCTCTGCGTTCAGGGCCGAGGGGAACAATCTACCACGCTCCTTCGATGCGAAATGAATTGAGATTGGCGCTGCTGCGGGCTTCGGATTCTTCGACAGCATCGACGCGAGCGGCCCGGGGACCCTCGCGCAGACGCGAGCGCAAGCCCAAAAGTTGGTCGCGCGTGCCCTGGGCAAGGATTTCAACGCTGCCATCGGCGTTGTTGCGCACCCAGCCGGCAATTCCGAGGATGTGCGCCTCGCGCTCCACGAACCAACGGAAGCCAACACCCTGCACGCGTCCGCGGACGACGTAGCGGCGAGCTTCGAGAGACGATTGCCCAGTGTTCAAACGCTTTCTGCCCGATGAAGAGAGAATACAACGCTTCGGCGACCGAGGCCCCAAGCTCCTCGCCAAACTAAGCATAATAACAGGGCGCGTGCGCAAGAGAATGGCGCAGAGCATGGAACGTATGGAACGTATGGAACGGCTGGCCTGCGGGCCAACGCTCCAAGGCGCTGCGTCGAAATTGATCTCAACCCAAGCGCAAGAGGGCTCACGCCGCCTCAGCTCTTCCCCTCGGGCACCGAACCGCCCCTTGGCCACTCGTACGGGTATTCGGACGTGAGGCGCTTGACGATGAAGAAGCAAAAGGCGGAGTTCGCGATTGAAAGAGTGCTACCGGCGGTCAGCGTGCCTCCATCATTTCCCAAGCACACCGTGCCCGGATTGCAAACCATTTCCACCCTTTTTGCCCGCGAGGCGAGGGGCGCAAGCAAGGCCAGCGCTCCCACAACCAGGACTTGCTGCAAAACCGGCCCCAGGATTACACGCACTTTGCAAGTCATAAACACGGTCCTCCGGGTAGCGCACTTTGAGGTAGGACGGAAGGTATGGAATCCCCCAAACTGGGTACTTGAGCGCGGGCCGCGGCGCACGGCCCTTTTGGCATGGGAGATTGCGCTAGCGCTGCGGCGTGAGGTTTTTAGCCATCCTTACAATCTGCAGGCATTTCTCATCGCCCAGCGGAGCTTCCAGATTTTCCAAAGCTACATACCCTCTGGCGGCGTAGAAGGGCACGCCGCTCAGGGTTGCTCCCATCTCGAGGCGGGCGAATCCGGCCGCTGTGGCCGCCTGCTCGCAGGCTTCCAGAATGGCGCTGCCGATGCCGCGGCGGGCCCAGGCAGGGTGCACGAAGAAGGCGCGAATCTTGGCGGCGTCGCGGGCCGGGGCGAGCAGGGAATCTTCGCGCGCGGCGAACTGGTCGCCGCCGTAGAGAGTCATGCGCTTACTCCAGCCGCCGCAGCCGACGATGGTGGCGCCCTCGCTCGGCGTTTCAACTTCCGCCACCAGATAAGTGCCGTCGGCAATGAGTAGGGTGTCGACCCCGTAGACGGTCTTCAGCGCCGCTTCAATTTGTGCGGGAGAATAGTCTCCGGCTTGCAATCCGCGCACCGATGCGTCGATCAGTTCGCGCAGGATTGGAACGTCTTCGGGTAGCGCCTTACGAACTTGAATTTTCACCGCTTTAGTTTGCGGTATTGCCACGCGCAAATCAAAATCTCTACCACGGGGGCACAGAGGTCACGGGGTAAATCCCATTGCCGCACGCGCGGGTGATCGCGACGCTCCATTCAGGCTGGGGAAATCCCGGCTACTGGCGCTGCAGAACTTCATCCACAACGGCCTTGCCGCCTTTATCCACGCTGACGATTTTGCGAATCGGAGCGTAGCCGGAAAGGGTGATATCGACGATGTAGTTCCCGGGATCGAGCATAAATTCGACGGGAGAATTTTTCTCCAGCATGTGCTGGTTGACGGCGATCTGCGCGCCTTTGGGCTGAGTCTTGATGGCGATGGTGCCCATGCCTTGCACGGCTCCGCCGCCAAATAGCTTCTTCATTTTGCCGACGGTCTTGATGTCATCAACATTGCCGAGCGAGCGCAGCGTCGGAGAAAAGCTTACGGTCTGGCCGAGGACGAACTGCGCGTCGGTGGTCTCGTCGATATAGCCCGATTTGCGCACCAGCACGACGTGCTGGCCTTTATCCACCGAAACTTGCGCAGGCGTGAGTTTGCCTACGTCTTTGCCGTCGACGTAAACATTGGCGCCGGGGGGCGTGCTTGCGACGGAGAGGGTTGCCACCAACTGTGTGAGGTGGCTCACGACGAATGACTTGCTGCCGGAGGCCACATCGACTGCACGGCTGTCGCCGGTGTAGCCGGCCTTCGTGACGGTGATGTTGTGCTTGCCCGGGTCGAGGCCGGAGAGCGTGAACGGCGTGATCCAGGAAGGATCGCTTTTCCCGTCGATTTGCACTTGCGCCCCCTGCGGCGTGGAATCGATGGCCATCTGCCCGGGAATGATTAACGGGGCGGAAGTTGACGCAGGTTTCTTCCGGGCGTTTTTGTGTGCAGCGGACACGGAGCGCACGGGCACAGGCTGAGCCTCCTCGATTGTGACCGAGGGCTGGGCCTCTCCTGGAGGGGGTGCGGTTTGCGATGGAGCGGGTTGAGCCTCCGCCGCCTGATTGGTGGCGGGGGTTGAGCTGGAACCGGACTCGGCGGCCGTACGCGGAGTGTCCCCGTCGTTATTCAGGCTGTTGACGTGCAGAACCAGCGCTACGGCGATGATCAGAATCAAAACCGCCGCGCCCGCGACCGAATAGATCAGCAGGTGCGGGGGGACGTTCTTGATTTCTTTCATCGCTTTTTCGGCGACTTCGCGGGGCTGAATCTTCGGCTTTTCCGTTTCGTCGCCGGGTTCGTAGATGGTGGTAGTGACCTCAGGCTTGTCAAAAACTTGCGGCGCTGGTGGCGGTGGCGGAAGATATGATTCCTTCAGCGGAGGCAACTCCGTCATCTCCGAGAAACTGGTGGCTGCGCTCTGCGAGGGCGCGGCTTCCGCCATCATGGGATCGATGGCGATCTGCGGCGATTGCAGAGGCTCGATGTCGGGCGGTTCGAGCAGGGCGGAAGACATCGGGGCTGCTGCAGTCCGACCGGCACTTTCGATGGTGGCTTTGACGCACGAGGTGATGAACTGGCTTGAGGGTTGAAGTTGCGAAGTTGTGCCTGCCCCGGCTCCGGTTTTGCGAGCCAGGGGCGACCGCTCTGCCTCGGGCCGCGTAGCTTCGACTTGAGGAGCCGGCGCAGGCGTAAATTTCTTTTCGAGGGCAGGCTTGATCGCGTCGAAGACCGGCCGGTTTGGAGCGGTTGCCGGGGCTTTCGCCACCGGAGTTGGGAGCGCAGGCGCTGCCGCAGGAGCGGAAGTGAACTTGGTTTGAGCCGCGGCTTTTACCGGGGCTGGGACTGCCGCGGCGGGCGCGGGTGACGCCACCTTCGCCGCCAGCGGTTTCGACTCCTTGCACTTCTCCAGATCGGCCAGCATCTCCCGCCCGCTCTGGTAGCGCGCGTCCGGATCCTTGGCCAGTGCCTTCAGGATGAGCGCGCTGAGTTGGGGATGCAGCTTCGGATTCAATTGCGACGGCGAGGGGGGCATGCTGTCGACGATGTTCTGCACCAGCGCCGAGGAATCGGCTCCATCGAACGCCTTGCGGTCGGTCACCATCTCGTAAAAGATCCCGCCCAGGCTGAAGAGATTGGAGCGCGCATCCACGTTATCTCCCCGGATCTGCTCCGGGGACATGTAATACAGAATCGAGGGCGTGGCCGACACCTGCGGCATGAACTTGCCCACGCTGGAGACGCCATAACCGAGAACTCTTGTGGTTCCATCCCAGCCGCACATGATCTTCGATGGTTCCAAGCTGTAATGGAAAATTTGGTGGGAAAAAGCGTCATCGAGGCCGCTGCATAATTGCCGGCCAATATCGAGCAGGTCCCAGATGGAGAAGCCTTCTTTGCGGGCCAGCATGGTAGCCACGCTGTTGCCCTGAATGTACTCCATGGCGGCGCAAAATTGCCCATCGATTTCACTCGCGCCGAAAACGGTTGTGAGATTGGGATTGTTTAAGATCTTGGTTTTCTCCGCTTCTTCCAGCAGAGAGGTCTTGAGCGCCGCCGCCTCTGCACCGAAGGCGGAGAGTTCAATCACTTTCAACGCGACGGTCTGGCTCGACTTGGCATCGTTCGCCTTATAGACCGCGCCGGTGGCGGATTTCGCCAGTTCACTCAGAATTTCGAAGTGGCCGATTTTCGTGGGCATTGCTCCCATCCCTTATTACACGAACCCCACGCGGTTCCGAATCGGCAACCGCGCAAGTTAAGCCCGGGGCAGAGTAGGCCCTAGAATAGCGCCGGCGACAGTTCGCTTCGAGTTACCAAAGTACTCGCATATCTTTCGCGGAATCTGTCACTTACGCGGATTGACGTGAGGAGGAAAACGGCGCTAGGCGGTCCGGACCAACGGCCCCGCCACCGGCCAGCAGACTTTACTTGCCAACTGAGAGTTTTGATCGGCTTCAACGGCACCAGGACGGAGCAGCAGCGCGGCTCCGTTGAATTTCTTCTGATGGCGTCAGGCTGAGAGCAGCCGCCTTTCAGCAGAGCGTGAGATATCGAAGGCGCACGCACGGAGATCCCTCACCCGGCTGAACTGCGCCGGGTTTCGGGATGACGCACCTCAAAAGGGACCGAGACAGACTGAGCCGCAACTCTCTATTCCAGAGCCGTGACTTTTTGTCTCGTGCTCCGTTTAACTCCCGAAGAGACAAATCGAGCTTCGCGGGTGACATTTGTCATGCGGGCTGGATGACGATCTCCACTGGCGGCGCAGCCCGCGCGGACAGATGATTCAAGTGCGGGCGATTGGCGGGAGGCGCGCAGAGGCGGAAGTGGGGCCGTTGTCCGAACTGGACTTGATCGTTTATGCTTGAGTTCTACTCGGATCGCTTTAGCTCGGCACTCCGCTTCTCTCTGGTCTCTTGGAGTTCGACACATGACTTTAAGCCAGTTTGTCACCAAGAACGCCTTCCGCAACAAGCGCCGCAGCATTTTGACGGTGTTGAGCATTACTTTTTCGCTGCTGTTGTTAACCCTGATGATTACGCTGTGGCGCGCGTTTTATCTGGACAACGGCAGCGCCGAATCGGCGCAAAGATTGATCGTCCGGCACAAAGTTTCGCTTACCTTCGCGTTGCCGGGCTACTATCGGGAGAAGATTCGCGCCATCCCCGGAGTCGCGGCCGTGGTACCGGTGTCATGGTTCGGAGGCCTTTACAAGGACGATAAGCCGGAGAATTTCTTCGCTCAGTTTGGCACCGATCCGGAGGAGTTCTTCAAAGTGTACCGGGATTTCGAAATGCCGGCCGATCAGCTCCAAGCCTGGCAGCACGATCGCCAGGGAGTGATCGTAGACGACACGCTGGCCAACAAATACGGGTGGAAGGTGGGGGATCGCATCGTGCTCAAAGGCACGATTTATCCCGTGGACCTTGAGCTGTACGTGCGCGGGATTTTCCGTTCGGTGCCGGACGATCAGTCGGTGTACTTCAACGCGAAATATCTGGAAGAGTCGGTGGCTTTCTTCAAAGGGACGGCGGGCACGTTCGGGATTCTGGCGAACTCGCCCGGGGACGTGAGCAAAATAGCAGTCGCCATCGACGATCTGTTTCACAACTCGCCGCAGCCCACGAAGAGCGAGAGCGAGAAGGCTTTCGGGCTGGAATTTGTGGCCATGCTGGGCAACGTGAAGGCGTTCATTCTGATGATTTGTTCGGCCGTCATTTTTGCCACGCTGCTGGTTTCGGCGAACACCATGGCGATGTCGATCCGCGAGCGGACGCGGGAAGTCGCGGTGCTGAAGACTTTGGGGTTCACGCGGCGCGCGGTTCTGACTTTGTTTGTCGCGGAGTCGGTGGCGGTGTCGTTGATCGGCGGCGTGCTCGGTGCTTTGATCGCCTACGGCGCGGTGGCAGCGTTCAAGCATTCGCCGCAAGCGGGCGGATTTTTCGCCAATATCATCGTCACTCCCGGCACAGTCGGAGTGGCCTTGCTGGTGGCGGGAGCGGTCGGCCTGCTGAGCGCGGTGGTTCCCTCATACCACGCTTCGCAGGTGAATATTGTCGATGGTTTGCGGCACATCGGCTGAAGCGCCGGGCTGAATAACCGTTGAAGAAATCGGCTGACCTATGACCCTGAGCAGTTTTGTGGTGCGCAATACGTTTCGCAACAAGCGGCGCAGCCTGCTGACCATGCTGAGCATCAGCTTTTCGCTGCTCTTGCTGACGCTCATGATCTCCATCTGGCGCACGTTTTATGTCGACGTGGGTGCGGCCGATTCGGCCAAGCGAATTATCACCCGCGACCGGGTTTCCCTGGCATTTTTTCTGCCTGGCTACTACCGCGAAAAGATTCGCAGCATTCCAGGAGTAGTCGCCATCGTGCCGATGACATGGTTTGGCGGCAGATATAAAGACGACCGGCCGGAGAACTTTTTTGCGCAGATGGCCACCGATCCCGATGAGTATCTGAAGGTTGCCTCCGACAAGAGCATTCCTCCCGACGAAGTTGTGGCCTGGCAGCGCGACCG
>JBEKWC010000015.1:0-105476 GCA_049513475.1 Candidatus Sulfotelmatobacter sp.
CTTGGCAGCGGGGTTGGGCGCGAGCGGAGAAAAAAGTGGTGTTGGGGGATGGTGCCGAGTGGATCTGGAATCAGGCGAGTCTACATTTTCCCGACGCCATCCAAATCGTCGATCTCTATCACCCCCGCGAGCACCTGTGGCGCCTAGGCGCCAAACTCTATCCCAATGATTCGCCCCTCCAGAAACGCTGGGTGATGGTTAGGAAAGACAAGCTGGATGAAGGGAAGATCGAACGGTTGGTGGCTTTGCTAGCACCGCATCGTCCGGGCGTCATACGGCTTCAGCATGTCGGACACTGCGCTCATGTCGCGCATTCCCGGATCGAGCCACAGATCATAACAATCTGGATCAAGGATGACTGGCATTCGGTCGTGAACAGAGGAAGTCACAGCATTTGGAGTCGTCGTCAGGATCGAACACGACTTGATCCACTGTCCACTGGGGTCTTTCCAGCGATCCCACAGCCCAGCGAATGCGAACAACGCCCCGTCATTGACTTCAAAGCAGTACGGCTGCTTCGCTTTGCCCGTCCGCGACCACTCGTAGAATCCGTCCGCCGGGATGAGACATCTGCGGTTGGCGAGTGGATCACGGAACGCTGGCTTAGTCGCCGCCGTCTCCGATCTGGCGTTAATCATACTGGCAGCGGCGGACGACTTTTTCGCCCAACTTGGAATGAGACCCCAGCGCATCAGCGACAACAGTCGGATGGGCTCTTTTGGATGCTGGCGGATCACCGGGATTTGTTGGGTGGGAGCGATGTTGTAGCGGGGGTTCCAGTCTTCTTCGCCCGAGACGGCGTCGAAGTACTCCTCGACTAGCTGCTTTCGCCGCGACAATCTGTAGCGACCGCACATTGGGAGATTATGGCAGATCGGAAAGCAGTGTTGTCATTTGGCAAGCGGACCAGGATGTATGCCTTCCCCAAGGACAAAGCTCGATCCTACACTGCCCACAACAGCGGATTCTCGCGGCAGGGCGAGTCGCTCGCGAATGCGATACACGGCTTCAATGCCCGTGCAGTGTGCACCGATCAGATTTGCTACCTTGAAATCTTTCATCTTATCGGCAGTCCAATCCAGTTGCTCATCCGTCGCCTGAAAAAGGTGTAGTCCACCAATGACTGCCTCTACTGGTTCGTTGGGAAATTCCTCTCGGGCGAATGTCAGTATGTTGATGATTCCTGCGTGCCCGCATCCAGTGATGACAACCAAACCTTCGGGTGTGTTGAGCACCAGTGATTGGTCCTCGGGGATGTTGTCCTCGACCAAGCCCGCTGGGGTCTGCACTTTTCCGGTGCTGCTCCAGTTATGTTCTGGATATTTGCGCGGCACCGGACCTGTCAGCCAAGCGCCCGGAAAAACTTCCGCTGACTCCTCGTGCTCGATGAACCTCCCTCCAGTCGCCTCGTACTCTTTCTTCAATGCGATCATCTGGTTCTCTTCACCTCCAGGCGCTGGT
Source organism: Candidatus Sulfotelmatobacter sp. (assembly GCA_049513475.1). Taxonomy (GTDB): domain Bacteria; phylum Acidobacteriota; class Terriglobia; order Terriglobales; family Acidobacteriaceae; genus Sulfotelmatobacter. Next base: position 1,462 of record JBEKWC010000015.1, read on the forward strand.
CTGCTATAGAAAATTCCGCGTGCGACATGCACAACCGAAAGTGCCGAGGGATTCTTTTTCATCATCTCTTTACGAAGGTTAATCAACCCACTGACATGATCCCAGTGATTGTGCGTTAGAACGACTTCCTTAATGTCAGAGAGATCAATATTCAAATCATGCGCATTTTGAAGCACGGTGTCGGGATGGGCTCCAGTATCCAGCAGAATCCGATGACCATCTGCTTCGATCAGCGCCGAAAATCCCCACTCTCCCATTCCCGTTGTGCTGCCCACCAGCATGGTCGAAAGCAGAGTCACCTTGAGCGAGTGAATCTGTACGGGCGTGTGCTGAACACTCGTGGCTGGAGTGTTCTGAGCTTCCGCATGTTGCACGCTGACCACCAGAAGCGAAAGAGCAATCAGTAACGCAGAAATGTATGTTCGGCGAAGGCTCGAAACCTTAAACATTGGGGATACCCCATCCGTGGATTTTTGCGACGCGATTCCGTCGAACACCGCGAGCAAGGCAATAGTATCGCAAGCAATTCGTTTCAGCTGGCGGTAGCGAATTGGCGAGGCTGCCGCAGTTCCAGTCCGACGCTTCGCAGATGGGACAACGAGCAGAACCGCCTCGTTCGGCCCGAGGCGAAAAAACGAAAGCGCCCCCAACTCTTTCGAGTCAAGGACGCTCCTTCGTTTGATCAGCCCTCCCCCGAAAGCTGCTCAGTTTAAGGCTACATCCTAATCATCAGGTTGGAAATAGCTCCAACGGGCTACTGTGGAAAATCGAATCCCGCTCGGAATGGACCCCTGCGCCTTTCTGATAAATATTGTGACGGATGGACGCTGGGCAAACGATTGCCGAAATCAAGCAGCCCGATGTCGTTCGGGCGACCTTAGTCCCACAATTTTCAGAAAGCAATGGGCTTCTTGATTTCGAGAGCGATATTGGTCAGTCTGCGGAGTTTCGTGGCAACCGACCGGATCGATCTCAGCTTAGTAGATGAAATTTCGGTATTTTCGAGATCAAATTCCTTAAGCTGCTGAAGTTCTGCCGCCAGTCTCCGTACTTGCGCCAGCGTGAGGTAGTCTCCGGTATGTGTGCCGCAGTAGAGAACCTTCCCCAGAAGAACCGGGCATCGCGGCGGCGGTGGCTTCAGCAGGACTTTCAGGCTGTAGCGGACTCGCTCAACGAACGTCGCGTTCCCTATGTAGGCACCAGCGACCATCATGCCTTCGTGCTGGCAGGGCGGCAGGGCCATCCATTCGTCGTGCTCATTAATCTTAGCCGATGTCTTGGAGCGAATTTCAGGTGAGCCGTTGACCTCCACGAAAAGCAACTTAGGGAAAGGATGTGGAACCTTCAGTCTGTTCTTTTCAACGCAGTCGCAGAACACGACGGCATCCAATCCCATAACGCACCTCCCAATGCCAATCTACATCCATAACCGATTCCCGAGTCCGCTCAGAGTTGAATCGAACCAGCGAGGGTCTTGCCTTTGAACCAAAGCAATTCGATGCCGAGGGACGCTAGGAGCCGCTGAACGTGACGGCTCGGTTCCTTCCCCAATAAAACGGCGAGATCAACTTTGTTCTTCGGCATGTGCGTGAACCGATCATCGTAGAGTTGACCAATCGCCTGACGAACTTGAGACTGCCCTGCCGGTCCCTCTGAGGCAGTCTTCGCTTCAATTAGCAAGTCTCGACCGTTCTTCCAGTCAACCACGAGGGCGTCGAATTTGCTTTCCTTGGCGGTTATGTGACGCCAGAGGAGGTAATGATTTAGGCGGTTGATCAGCTTGTTGTGGAGCTTCTTGATTGTTGTATTCTTCGCGGCGATCTGCGCGGTGCTGTTGATCTCGGATTTTAATCCGACATCCTTGAAGGTGTCGGCAGAATCGGTTCTGCGTGCGTGTGTTTTCAGCTTGGAGAACTTCTCCGTATTGGCGTACACATCAAGCTCACGGTTGTCTCTTATGTCGTAGTTTGGGCCAATCAGTTCCGAGAGTGCAACTGCGTCATCCCTGTCCGCCCTCTTCCCGATGGACCGCAGCAACCGCTTAGTGCGTTGATTCATGATGGGGAATCTGCGCTGGGGGTCAAGACATGAAACCACTGGACTAACTCCATTGAATGGCGATACGTGGCGACCGCCCGCAGAGATTTCACCGAGAGATTCGATCAACGTGGCGACTTTTCGAATCTTCTTGTGCACGTCTGGTGACCCAGTAGAGACCTGCCTAAAGGCGAGTGCGACCTCTCCAGAGTGTTCCTTTACGAAGTCGAGCGTGGCAGAGCGGAAAGTATTCCGGTATAGAGCGATTCCCGTTCGCTCAGTCAGCATTGACAGGCATTGTGAAAAGCTCATCGACTTAAATCGACTTTGCAACTTCCGTGCAAGCTGCTGATCCTGACCCGATGCGTACGGAATCTCCAGGTAATCGGCAATGTTGCGATTTCTCCATAGTCGGATGGACTCTCCGTTGTTCTTACGTCCTGCATTTGTCCATCCGCACTGAACGAGCAGACAAAGGAATGCAGGATCGGCGCGTTGCTTTACGCCCGCAGCCCTCCAGAGCGACTGGATCAGCTTCGCAGTTCGCCGCTCGGATGCAACCCAACTCTGTTGCTTTTTGTTGCGACGGAACTTCGGCAGTCCCAAACTGCCATTAGGTTGTTCGGCCATAGTGGACATTCTCGTCCTTCAGCCCGCTTAGTGGAAGGGCCTCACGAGCGGCAGCTTTTGCCCTAGTACCAGATGCTCACTTCCAGCCCTCTTTCGTCGCGCTCCGACATGCAAACGCACTTTGCTTCATCCCGATAACGCCTCAGCGCCGCCCAGCAAATCGTCCTTGGCGACTCCCGAGGTTCTGCTACCTGGTGAGCGATTTCAGGAAAGATCGGGTTCAGGACAGAGAGCCTATCAGCCACCCCCCTCTTTGGTCTCCTTGCTGTGAGCCATCGGGCACACAGTCCTCCACCCATTTACTCCACCCTAAAACTTGCCTTCCACAACCCAATTACGCACTTCGTCAGCCACGGAGAACTGCCGAGCGGGGTTCTGTTCAAAGCGCCCCTCCAGAGTGTACGCATTGACTTCCAAAGGGATCGCCTCGTAGCAGCCGCCGTTCAGAAACCCGAGCACGTAAAGTTCAGAAAAACGCGGGATGCCCAGTTGCCGATATTGTTCGACATGGACGAGTTCGTGAAACAACAGTCCATTCGAGAATGCTTCGTGTGAAACCACAACGTCTGAAAACGTAATCGCTCCCATCGTCGATTGATCGGGCAGATTGTTGAAACCTAAATTTCTTAGCATCGGGTAGAAATCTGGGTTTGGCACTCGCTCGCCTTGTAGCACAAGCGGTCGAGCACTCTCCAGAACTTGCGGCGAGAAAAATCCGTTCATGGCAGCCTTCTGCTGGGCTGACAAAAGAATGGCACGGGAACCATATTTCTCCCGTTGGGTTGCGATGTATTGAGCTACGAGTCCAGAAACTTGGGCGATCTGGTCGGACGTGAGTCGTGAGGTTGCCATTGGATGGTAGCCTCCAATTCTATTGAACCTCGACTCTGGTAAGGGTTGCGGTGCTCACTCCGAGTACCCATCGTCGTCGTCTTCATCATCGTCATCTTCTTTGTCGTCCTCGTCTTCCTCTTCGTCCTCTTCCGGCGCTTCTCGAAGGCGGAGATGGGCAGCTATCGACCGATCAGTGAGCTCATGATCGGGATATTCTGAATACATTCGGTGCATGCTCAATGGTACGCCCTCCGCCCGTGGGCGAACGCAGCGAGAAAGATGCCGTACCGTTTGACCGCTGCCCCGCTGATGTTTGATATTGTGACGCATGGACGTTGAACGCATCATTGGCGATATCGAGCAGTTGCGGGAAATGTTCGAAGCGCCGGATATCAGGCCACTCAGCGCAAGCGACATCTCTGATGCGAACCGAAGGCACGACGCGGCGTTAGCCCAGAGCCCGTGGTTCCGGTTGTGGCAGCGGTATGGGGTCTGTTGCCGAAATGAAGCCGAAGGCGGGGATCGGATTCAGAGCTAGGGCCGCCCCGAAAAAGGAAGAGCATCTTGACCGCAAGAATTCTGATGGTTATTAGTTCGAGCATTGTCCTTACGCTTGGAATCCTCCACCTTGTCTATACGTTCTGGGGCCCAAGCCTCACACCCCGTGACCCCGCGCTGCAAATCAGCATGAGCCAGATTTCACCTGTCATTACGAACGAAACAACGATGTGGCGGTGTTGGGTGGGCTTCAATGCGACCCACAGCATGGGACTTATTTTGTTCGGCTTGGTTTTCGGTTATCTCGCATTGGCTCACAACGAACTCCTCTTTCAGTCACCGTTCCTGCTCGTTGTCGGTTTGGCAACGCTTGGAGCTTTGGCTGTGCTCTGCAAGGTTTACTTTTTCAGTGCTCCTCTCACAGGCGTCTGCATTTCTTTGGCGTGCTATCTCGTCAGCATTGCGCGATCGTTGGGCGGAGCCCGGCAACTTCCATGAAGCGGCCCCGACGTAGCCATCGAGAGAATTCCCCACTAGAATTGGAGCATGAGGGCAGTGGCAGTGAAAAAAAGCAGCCGGGAAAAAACGATTGGCCTCCAAGACATGGGAACGCTTAGGTGCGACGGCTGCGGCGAGGAGTTCGTCATCGGCCACAATCCGCAATCCACAGATAAGCGGATTGCCGAGAAGCAAGCACAATGGCTTGAGAAGGTTTTGGCGGAAGAGCACGAGCGCGACGGCAAGCACTCCGACCGGATAGAACTGCCGGATTAAAGGCCTGGCCACCCAGCGCTTCTGCGCATTCTGCCCGATGTCGCGGCTGTCGATGGCTTCAACATAGCCGTCTCCCAGCAGGGTGAGTGAGACTCGCTCGCCTGTGATCTGGTTCGCCGGAGCGGAGCTTTGTGCGGATTCTCCCTGCCTGTGGTGAATCCCCCCCTTCAGAAGCAGGTATGAACTTTCCCCCAAGCGAGAGCCCCGTCTTCTGCACTGCCATTGCGCCGCCACCAAACTTGCCTGGTACGTTATGACATCTCTCGCAGCTAACGGCATTGCGAGGGTAAGCGCCCGCTTGACCGAACATCGCGGCCACTAGCAGAGGAATACAAACCGCATCACCATAAAGTAGGCTCGCTCCCGTTCGCATGAAGATCCTTGGATGAGGATCGGTCTAGGCATTTGAGCAGACTCGCAGTTTGGATTTCCGGTTCAATCGCGAGATTCACACTCCCTACTGCGGTCACAATCTTCTTTTCGTTCCGCTCATCTTTGTTTTCGCCTCCTTCAATAGCTGGTGGGCGTTCTCAATTTCTATCTCCGCTACGCGATCAGATCGGCAAACCTTATTAAGGTAATCAATCGCTTTTGCGAGGGTCCTGTTCGCTCCGAAGGTAGTACTTGGCAATTTCCAAATTGCTGCCATCATCTCCGAGATTCACGGCCTTGTGAAACCACGAAAGGGCGAGCTTCATCTTCTTCTCGTCCCGCCAGATTGTTCCTATGTTATTAGCAGCGCCGGAATCTCCTCGCCGATACGCCCGTTTGTACCAGTAAAGAGCTTAAGACCGATTGCGTCGAGTACCAATTCCCTTATCGTAGAAGTACCCGACGTTTACCTGGGCGCCCTTGTCCCCAGCCTGTGCGGCGGCCGTAAAGAAGCGAAGTGCAGACGATAAATTCTTTTGCTTCCACGCTTGGTAAGCTCGGTCGAACCAATCTCGAGCTTTCGATTGTCGCGATTTGCTACTGCCGTTCTGCAACTTCGACATGCTACCTCCAGAATCAGATTCGCCAATCTTACCTAGTGACTGACCGCGTAATCGAATTGTCATTACTGCTAGTTCCTAAATAGGAACCGCGACAGGGTTCGGAAACCAAACACGGACTGGTACGCCGACTTGTGGCAGTTCGGGTATCTGCGGATATAGTGGTAACCACGGTGCCCATGGCCGACTACCTGGTTCCGGAACACAATCAAACATCTCACCGGGGCGACAGGAGTAATCGGGCACCGAGTTGTCCATTTGTTTCGGTTTTGGCTGCTGCTGAACACACTTATTGGGATGTTTCTGATTCCAATAAGCGTCAAAGCCTGGCGGTTTTGGTCCTCGGTGGCCTTTACCGTCCTCCGCGACAAGCGTTTCCATCTCAACTGCGCGCACATACGCCCAAATGCTCTCTGAATCTTGATCATGTCCGAGCAAGTCTCTCACGGTTGGGATGTCGTAGCCGTAGCCACCCAGCCATTTTGGCCGGAGCCATTCGGTGGCCCTTGTCGCCCGGAACCTCTTCAGATCAAATTTACCGATACCAACACGCTTTGCAATAGCCTGCAGCTTATCCCACGGATGCGTGTCCGGCAGGCCGGTGCGAGTGAAGAACACGAGCCGCGAGTTTTGTTGCACAGGGTTGTTCATGTGCTCGACGATCTGCTGCATCAGCTCCTTGGTGATGGGGACGTTGCGTTCGCTGTTCGCCTTGGCCTTGAACGTGTAAAGAAGCTTCCCGTTCTCGTCGTAGCGGACTTTCGATTGAACTCGCAGCATCTGCTGCCCGACCAGAACGTCCTCTTTTTCGAGATAAATAAGTTCCTTCTTGCGGAATGCAGGCTCGTAAAGCGTGCGATACCGAAGCTCCTCATGCGGCCTGCAAGCCTCGAAGAATGCTTCGATTTGGAGTCTCGTATAAATCTTCGGTGCGCCGTTCGGCTTCATCTTCCCTAAATCCGACTTTCTGATCGGACCCTTGCCATCGGCCAGCCCCAAAGTCACTTTGACGAATTTGTTAACGCGCATCGCTTTCCAGTCAGCCGTGAGTCTGGAGTTGCCCTTGGACTCCGCATGCTTTCGAAAAGCCATCACGTGGTCATGATCAATCTCATCCATGTGGATGAAAGCCGTCCAGCTTTCAAATTGACGCAGCGATCGCCTGTAAGCCTTCAGGGTTTGCGCGTCCTGAGAAATTTCGACCCGTTTCAGGTAACGATCAATTGAGTCTGCGATGGTTTTGCGCTCATTCGGCTGAAGCAATGGATCGGCGCGCTTGAAGCCGTCCGCGTTGTCTTCGAGATGCCGTTGCTTGGCGCGTGCAGCCTTGACAGCCGCTTCGAGTGTTTTGGCCCTGATCTTCGCTTCTCGCTTCTTCCCGTGTTCGGTCCAGACCAAGTAAAACTTGCCCGAACGTTCCGCATCCGCAGGTTTGAACTTGCCTTCGGGAATCGAAATCTTGGTAGACCACCCCCACCGGCCATCGGCCCTCTTGATTCTTTCCCTAATACTTACCGAGGTGTTCGCCATACCCTTGAATACTCGCTTTCTTGGGCACAGCCTCGATTCTTTGGGACAAATTTGGGACGAGCACTTTGGCAGGCTTGAAACCTTGCTGGATTCAACAGCTTAAGAAAGGTTGGTAGCGCTACCGGGAATCGAACCCGGGTTTGAAGATTGAGAATCTTCCGTCCTAACCCCTAGACGATAGCGCCCCTCGGAGGAATCGATTATAGCAAGCCCTGTTCTGCAATTTCTCGCGAAGAGGGTGGTTTCCACAGCCTCCCAAAGTTTATAATTACTTCACTCCGCCACTATAATTTGCGCGTGATTCAAAAGACCGCGGGGTGAAGTGTATGCGGTTCATTCATCAACAACTCAATTCATTCCTAAACCTAGGTGTATGCAAGGAGTATCCGATTATGGCGAGACCACCAAAGAATACCTCAAGCGGCGCGGAAAGCCCGAGCAAGACCCGCTCCAAGAAATTCAACCCCGAAGCCCTTGCGGCCGAATTGCCCACGGCGGAGATTCCTGCCGTCGCGCCCGAAGTAAAAGCGGCAGCCCCGGAAAAAGCTCCCTCGGCATTGAAGCCGGAGAGTAAGTCATTCGCTCCCCGGAACACTGAAGCGAGGAAGTCGGACAACGGCAAAGCCGAAACTCGTAAAACGGAGCTACGCAAGAATGTCTTCCCGATCAATATCGAGGAGGAGATCCGCCGCCGCGCTTACGAACTTTACGAGCAGCGCGGTTATTCCTCAGGCAGCGAAGCCGACGACTGGTTGAACGCGGAACGCGAAGTGCTCCAGCGTTACGATCAGCACAGCGCCTAGCGGCGCACGGCGGGGCTGGTGTGGGGACAGCCGCCCTCGGCTGTCCTCGATCGCAGCTCGACGCTTTCCCGTGGACTAAAGCTGACCGGAACAGTTAGTCGCGTCTCAGCTTGCATTGATCTGAGCGCACGACTCCAAGAGCCCCAAGAGCCGCAGCAGGTTGCCTCCCAACCGTATTTCTGAAAAAATAGCCCGGGGTCTCGCCACATGGCGCAAATTGGTAGTTTCGCACTTCTGCTGGCGCTGGCTCTGAGCCTATATTCGTTCCTCGCCGGCATCGTCGCGCTAGTTTTCCAGAATCGTCCCGAGTTACAGACCGCGAATACCGGCCGTGGATCTTCTCTCGCGAACCCTTCCGCCACCGACGGCTCGTTGGGTTCCATGCTCCGGCAAGGCTCCGAGCGCATCGGCGAGACCGCCCGCCGCGCCGGCATCGCCACCTTTATTGCAGTGCTACTCGCGTCGGTAATTCTGGTCATCTGCGCCTTCCACGATGACTTCTCCATCGCCTATATCTTCCATCACAGCAACCGCGATCTTCCCCGTCCTTATAAGTTCGCCGTGCTGTGGTCCGGGCAGGAAGGCTCGCTGCTCTTCTGGTCGCTCCTCCTCGCCGCGTATGGATTCGTTCTGCGTCTGCGCTACAAAACTGACCCTCGTCTTTTCGCCTACGCCTCCATGGTCATTGCCGGCGTGCAAATCTTCTTTCTATTGCTGCTCAACTTCGCGGCGCATCCCTTCGCGCTCATGCAAGGCAATCTTCCCGCCGACGGCAATGGCCTCAATCCGCTGTTGCAGTATCCCGAGATGGTGATTCATCCGCCCATGCTCTACCTCGGCTACGTCGGCTTCACCGTGCCGTTCGCCTTCGCGCTGGGCGCGCTGATCATGAAATACCCGGGCGAGAAGTGGATCAACATCACCCGCCGCTGGACCATGGTCACATGGGCCTTCCTGACCTGCGGAGTCTTTCTCGGCGCGCATTGGGCCTACTCGGTGCTCGGCTGGGGCGGTTATTGGGGCTGGGACCCTGTCGAAAACGCGTCGCTCATGCCCTGGCTCACCGGCACCGCATTTCTGCACTCCGTGATGATGCAAGAAAAACGCGGCATGCTGAAGATGTGGAACATGTGGCTGGTCTTCGCCACATTCTGGCTGGCCATCCTGGGAACTTTCTTAACGCGCAGCGGAATTATCAGTTCGGTCCACGCCTTCGCGCAATCCTCCATCGGCGACTGGTTCGCCTGGTTTCTCGTCATCACGTTGGCGGTATTTGTCTTTTTCTTCTTCAAGAACAAATCCCACTTGCGCACTGAGCACAAACTCGAATCGCTGGTCTCGCGCGAATCGAGTTTCTTGTTCAACAATCTGCTCTTCGTTTTGCTGTGCTTCACGGTTCTCTGGGGAACGTGGTTTCCAAAGATCTCAGAATTAGTACAGGGCAATAAAGTCACGGTGGGCGCCCCTTTCTACAATCGCGTCGCCATCCCCGTAGCTTTACTCCTTCTTATATTGACGGCCGTAGGCCCGCTGCTGGCCTGGCGCAAAACCTCGCTCGAAAGCCTGAAGCGCAACTTCATGTGGCCGAGCATCGGTGCAATCTTGGTCGCAATCTTCCTGATGATCGCTCCGCAGAGCTGGGGTTCAGCCTTCGGCCTCAAGCCCTGGAAAGATGTTTCTTATTTCTACTCGCTGATGGCGATCACGCTCTCGGTGCTGGTCACGCTGACCGTGGCCAGCGAGTTCTACCGTGGCGGCCGCGTCATCGCCAAGCACACCGGCCAGGGCATATTCGCCTCCATGGTGCAACTTACGCATCGCAACACCCGCCGCTACGGCGGATACATCGTCCACTTCGGTGTGGTAGTCGTGATCATCGGCTTCGCCGGCGCAGCCTTCAATCAGGATAAAGAGCAGGAGATGGGCTACGGGGACAAAATGACCATCGGCCCCTACACCCTGATCTGCCGCTCCTATACCGAGGACGACGCGCCCAATTACGGCAGCCAGTGGGCCGTGCTCGACGTCTACAAAGGCGGCAAGCAGATCGACACCATGACCCCGGTGCGCCGCTTCTACAAAGCCAGCCAGCAGACTTCGACCATGCCCGACATTCGCTCTACACTAAACGAAGACCTCTACATCGTCTTCGAGGGCTTGAATCAGGACAACGGCCACCCCATCCTGAAAGCGCACTTGAACGCGTTGGTGATGTGGATCTGGCTGGGAGTCTGGATCATTCTGATCGGCACGGCGCTGGCGCTAATTCCAAACGCCCCCTCCCCGGTAAGAGTTCCCTCGGCGGCGCGCCTGGGCACAACGCAAGCCGAACCAGTAGCCACAGGAGATTGATGTCGATTTTTTCTAACCCATCTCTGGGAAGTAGAACTTGGAGGCCGAGTGCCCCATGTCTCGCGTCTTTTGCGAGACTGGGGAGACTTCGAAGTAGATTCCTGCAGACTCTGTTGCTCTCGGCCGCCGTACTCACCCTGCTAGGCAGCAGTGACCCCGCCACGCGCTTCACCGACATCGGCCACCAGATGATGTGCATCTGCGGCTGCAACCAGATTCTTCTGGAGTGCAATCACGTAGGCTGCCCCGCCTCTGACGGCATGCGCAACGAATTAATGGCCGCGGTCAGCCGCGGCGACAGCGATAGCCTAGTCGAGCAAAGTTTCGTGCAAAAATATGGCCCCACGGTTCTAGCTGCGCCCACGGCGCGAGGCTTCGACCGCGCCGCCTACATCATTCCGTTCGTAGCGCTGTTCTTCGGCTTCGGCCTGATCGCGTTAGTAATCCGCACCTGGAAGAATCGCCCCGCGCCCGCGCTCGCCGACGGCCTGCGCCCACTGCGCGGCCCCGAATTGGAACAATTCCGTGATCAGGCCGGCAAGGAGACCGATCTATGATCTGGCTAGTCTGTTGCATCACGCTGGCGGCCGCGTGTCTCTTCTACGTTTTCTATCTGCCGGGAAAACTTTTTCTTGGCCCGGAGAAAACCCGCGCTGGCTACCTGCGCGAACGCAAAGACGCCGTCTACGAAAACCTGCGCGACCTCAATTTCGAATACAAAGCGGGCAAAGTCCCAGACCTCGACTACCAGTCGCTGAAATCGTCCCTGCAAGACGAAGCCGCCACGATCCTAGCCGAAATCGCCCGCCTGGAAACAATTCCGCCATCACAAAAAGGACCGAGATCTTGAACTTACAAACTGTCATCCTGAGCGGTGTGGCAGCTTCGCGAAGCGAAGCTGTCACGCAGTCGAAAGACCCTATGCAAGCCGGCGGTACCAAGGGACCCCACGACGAATTCTCGCGATGTTCAGGTTTCGCGCCCGCCCGTAAGTCGCTCTCAATCGCACTAGCAGCCCTACTCCTAACCGCTCTAGCCGCCGCCCAAACCCTAACCGGCACCGTCACCAACTCCACCACGAACAAGCCCGCCGCCGGGGACGAGGTAGTCCTGCTCAAACTCGGCCAGGGCATGGAAGAAGCGGGCCGCACCAAAACCGACGCCAAGGGCCACTTCAGCTTCAGGCTAGACGACGCGCAATCTCCGCACCTGGTCCGCGCCATTCACCAGGACGTCACTTACCATCGCATGGCGCCTCCGGGAACCACGTCGGTAGAACTCCAGGTCTACGACGTAGGCAAAAAGATCGAAGGCATCTCGGTCGTTGCCGACATCATGCGCGTCCAGACCGAAGCCGGCAAGCTCGACGTAATGCGCGCCTTCGCCGTGCAAAACTCTTCGACCCCGCCGCGCACGCAGATGAACGAACGCAACCTCGAGTTCTACGTTCCCGACGGCGCTAAGGTAATCGACGGCTCGGCCATGACCGCCGGCGGCCAGCCCATCAGTTCCATGCCCGTGCCCGAAGGCGAGAAGAATCGCTACTCCTTTATATTCCCGCTGCGCCCCGGCGTCAGCCAGTTCCAGGTCGCCTATCAGATTCCATACTCGGGCAGCGCCAACCTTGATCCCAAATCCCCCTACCCGCTCGAGCACTTCGTTGCCATCCTTCCGAAGACGATGCAGTTCGCCGCGGCTGCCACCAGCGCCGCGTTCAAGCCCATGAACGATCCTAACCAGCCTGATTCCATCGTGCAGGTGGCCTCCAACACGAAGCTCGGACAAAATCTAGCCTTCAAAGTTTCCGGACAAGGCATGCTCGAAGAGCGTCAGGAAGGTGAAAAAGGCCAAGGGGGCCCGGAATCATCCGGGGCTGAACCCAGTTCCGGCGCGCAACCGAACAACCGTCCCGGCGGCGGACTCGGCCCGCCCATCGACGCTCCCGACCCGCTGCAAAAATATCAGTGGTGGATTCTAGGCGGACTCGCTGCAGCTCTGGTAATCGGCGGCGTCTACGTCGCCTCCAGGCAACAGTCGGCAGCCCGCGCCCTGCGCCAGCAGGCCGCGTCCATGCCAGCCTCCGCGAAATCAGCGGCCATGCAGCAAGGTGAAGAAGAAGATGAGTACGCCCCGGCCAATCTAGTCACGACTCCCGCGCCCACGTCCATCCGCGCGGCCTCGGCGGCGCGTCCCACTTCCATGCTGCTCGAAGGCCTCAAGGAAGAACTCTTCCAACTCGAAGTCGAACGCCGCCAAGGCCAAATCTCGCAATCGGAGTACGAGAAAGCCAAATCCGCCCTCGACCAAACCCTCGAGCGCGCCCTGAAACGCGAAGCCCAGAAGGCCTAGGCATATCTTGCCCGTGTGCCTTGGGCAGACTTTGCCCATTTGCCCCGGGAACAAAAACTCGACCCCGCAACCATCCGCAATCGCCCTTGACTGTGCGGTTTGATCCGCAGTGAGCCCGGCCGCATTTGGCATCCAGCTTGCCCCAACCTCCGTGGCGCTCCGGCAATTGAAGCTCGAACGGACAATCGCCGATAGCGCTCATCAGAAATGTGGAATGACCCATCCCCTAAAAAGAAAGAGGAGTAACCCATGTCGGTCTCAGGAATTTCCAGCAGCAGTCTCTACAACACGCAGAACCCTCAAAACAGCTTTCAGCAGATTCAACAAACTTTCAAGCAACTGGGCCAGGATCTTCAGTCCGGAAATCTCTCGGCGGCGCAATCGGATTTTGCGACCTTGCAACAACTCGTCCCGCAACTGAGCTCCAGTTCCTCCGCGCAGAGCAAAAGTCCCATCGCCCAGGCCTTCAACCAACTGGCCAAGGATCTTCAATCTGGCAACCTGCCCGCCGCCCAGCAGGACTTCACCACCATTCAGCAGGACGCCCAGAGTCAGTCCGCCCAAACTCAATCGACCGGAGGACATCATCATCACCATGGCGGCAACAGCGCAGCCAGCGAGGCCAGCCAGCTGCTAGCCCAATTGGGCACGGCATTGCAATCCGGCAACCTGTCGTCCGCGCAGCAGGCCTTCAGCTCCTTGACGCAACTGTTCCAACAGTCCGCGGCAAGCTCCCAGGCCGCATCGCAAACCGCCTCAGAGCCGGCGTCGCAATCCAACTCGACCGGAGTTTCGATAACCGCCTGACACACGCTCTCCCACAAGGCTGGAGCTTTGCTGGGAGACGACTTTTGAGGTAGGCTTTAGGACGGTTCCTACAAGGTTCCCAAGGAGGTCTCCCATGGCTCAGAACACCCCGGTCGAAGTTGTCCGCCACGCTTCGGGATGGTCCATTCTCTGGGGCGCACTGCTCATCCTCTGCGGCATGCTCGCGATCATCTCGCCTTTGCTCGCCGCAGTCGCGGTCAACGCGATCATCTCCTGGCTGCTCATCTTCGCAGGCGTGGTCCACATCGTCATCGCCTTTCACGCCCACGGCGCCGGCAGCCTGCTCTGGAAGCTGCTGGTCGGCATCGCCTATCTCTGCTTCGGCGCATATCTAGTCATGCATCCGCTGCTGGGGGTGGCATCGCTCACGCTGGTGCTGGCCACGCTGTTCCTGGTCGAAGGCGTCCTGAACGTGGTTTTGTATTTCCGCATGCGCCACGTGCAAGGCTCCTCCTGGACGCTGATCGATGGCATTATCACGCTCCTGCTGGGCGGGATGATCTACCTGCAATGGCCCTCAAGTTCCGCCTGGGCCATCGGCACCCTGGTTGGCGTGAGCTTGATCTTCAGCGGCATCACGCGCCTGGCAATCTCATTCGCGGTCCGTAGGGCGACGACCGAGACGCCAACCAGGTTAGCGGCGTAGGCCAAGTGATGGCGGTGTCGGCATCAAGACAACAGAGGCTGCCCCACCCTTCGAAAAGCGAGAAGGGTGGGGCGGCCTAGCCGGTGGTAGCGCCAACCACAAAAATCAAAGGTGAGCCAGCCCCCGTATTCCGAAGTCGCGGCGAACGAGACTATTCCCTTGCTCCCCTCGGGTCCGGATTGAAAAGAATCTCGCGCACCTCGCCCGACGTACGGCAGGCGACGGCACCTTTGCGCGCTCCACGCCAGCGCTTCTTCCAGATCAGCGGCTTCCAGTATCCAGAAACCGCCCCTGTGCTCCTTGGTCTCGGTGTAGGGCCCGTCGGTGACCAGCACCTTGCCGTCGGGCTGGACCCGCAGCGATTTGGCGCTGCCCGCCGGGGAAAGGCCGCAGGCGAACCTCCTCGCGCTGGCAGCAAGCAGCTCGCGGTTGAGTGCGTGGATATTCTCGATGGTCGCTTCGGTTTCGACGGACGGGTCGTAGTCGTCGGGGTGGTAGACAGCAACTAGATACTGTGGCATGACTTCTCCTGGTTTCGTAACGGTCTTTATTTTTTAGTCTTTGGGTGGGCCGGTTGCCCTGCCTTCACTGTATAGTCGAACGGCCGGACCGGAATTCGACAAATCGTCGAGGAAATTTTTTTCTTCGACGCTGCTGCGTGTGGGCACCATGGACCTCGATCCCTTGGTCACTGGTCACAGACAACGCTCGAAGCTCCGTGATAAACGTGCCCGATGCCGACCAGCCTGCGTCGCTACTACGGCGCTGGATATCTTGACTTCATCACTACGAGTTGTTATCAGCGAAGAGTACGGTCGGGCACGCCGCAGAATCGCGATCTGTTTTTGGAAGTCATAGAGCGGGTACGGAGGCGTTATCGTTTCGTCGTGGTTGGATACGTTGTGATGTCCGAGCAAGTACATCTTTTGTTCAGCGAACCGCAGCGCGGTGATCCCTCGCTGGTGATGCAGCAGATTGGTGTCAAACCAGCACACACGGTTGCAACGTGCAGGGCGAATGACCCCGAGCTGTACCAGGTTTTGAAGGTCTTTTGGCGGCACTCCCAGTACGGCGCTGGCTTGCTTGAGTTTGAGTGCAAGGCTTTGCATTTGGATGAACCACCTAAAGTTAAGATGGTTATTCAGTGGAAATCAAGGGGCTCATGAGATAACCGCAGCGGCTTCTGACGAACCTTTTATTTCAACTGCCGAATCCGTTCTTGCAGGAATTGCCGCTCTGCTTCCTGTTGGGTCAGCGCCAGCGCCTTCTCATAAGATGCCCGAGCCTCGGATGTCCTGCCCAGCCTGCGGTACATATCTGCACGGGCTGAATTGCGCCAGGTAATAATTTGCCAATTCGCCATGTTCCAGCACCGCGTCGATCTGCGTCAGACCGGCCTCTGGACCATCGCGCATAGCGATGGCCACGGCGCGATTGAGCTGCACAACTGGCGAAGGCTGAATTCGTACCAATCGGTCGTAAAGCGCAACAATCTGCCGCCAATCGGTCCGAGCGACCGATTCCGCCTCCGCATGAACGGCCGCAATCGCAGCCTGCAGGGTGTAGGCACCGAAGCGGCGGGACTTCAGCCCGTACCTCAGGGCTTTCTCCAGCCATACCACGCCCTCCGCGATCTGCTCCCGGTTCCAAAGCGAGCGATCCTGATTCTCCAGCAAGATCAGCTCTCCGGTCGGAGACGTTCTCGCGGCGTGACGGGATTCCTGAAGCAACATCAAGGAAAGCAGCCCCATTACTTCTGCCCCCATCAGTCCTGAACCCATGACTTCCGGCTCTGGCCCGAGTTCGGTCAAATGAGGTTCGGCCAGCAACCGGCCCAGTCGAATCGCCTCGCCGGTTAGTTCGGACCTCGTTACCTCCGCTCCCGCTGCAGCCGAATAACCCTCGTTAAAGACGAGATAGATGACCTGAAGCACCGCGCCCAGCCGCTCCGGCAATTCCTGCGGCGTCGGCACCTCGTAGGGAATCGGTGTCTCGCGAATCTTTGCCTTGGCGCGCACAATGCGCTGCGCCAGCGTACGCGGAGTGGTGAGGAAGGCCTTTGCGATCTCCTCGGTGGTCAGCCCGCAGACCTCACGCGAGGTGAGCGCAACGCGCGCGTCCGGCGCTAGAGATGGATGACAGCAGGCAAAAATCAAACGCAGCCTGTCGTCTTCAAGGCTCTGATCTTCAAGGCTTCCCTTTTCGTTGCTGTGGGCTCCCGACCTTTCTGCCGAATTCCATTGCGCTTCGAGATAGCGCACAAGCTGGTCTTTAGACGCATCAAATCTTGCCCGTCGACGCAGAGTATCAATGGCTTAGAATCGGGCCGTCGAAATCAACCAGGTCGCGGGTTGCCGGGTATTCCACTGCCCGGCCACAGGCTCAGCGCAGCCGCAAAGGCTTCGTGCATCGCATCTTCGGCGAGATCAAAATCACCGAGCAAGCGGATCAGAGTTGCTAGAACTCGTCCCGACTCCACGCGATAAAGCGAGTCGAGTAATACGCGTATCTGCTCGCTGGAATGCTCGGACCTGACACGCTCGGACATGACGACGACCTTAGCAAACCAGCCACCCCGAATCAATGTGGCAAAGGGTGGATCAGGGCAGGATCGATGCTGAGCTTTAGGATCACATAGATCACTCGCAAGGTGACATCCAACCTTGCCATCCATAGCCATCCCAGCTCACGATAGCCAAGGCGGATCACACGCCATTCTCTCTCGCAGCCATTAACTACAGCGCTTTCTATATTTTGACCGCAAGCTATTGCAGCCTATGGATCAACTCGCGTTTTCGCGTCAACGCCATGATTCCAATCATGCGACCGGGGGGAGGGGCATCCCTCTGTGATCTCCCAGACGCGCCGGAACTGCATCGCCCCGGAATGCGTAACATCCAATAGCTGAGAGTCAATTATGGGAAACACATTCAAGACCGCGTTTCTGCTGACGGCGCTAACCCTGCTGCTCATGTTCTTTGGCCGCTACTTTGGCGGCGAGAACGGCATGCTGCTGGCTCTGGCGTTTGCCGCCGTGATGAACTTCGTCTCCTACTTCTTCTCCGACAAGATCGCGCTGGCCATGTACCGGGCGCAGCCGGTCACGCGCGAACAACTGCCGCGAGCCTACGAAATCGTGGAGCGGCTCACGCAGAAGATCGGCCTGCCCATGCCCAAGATTTACGTAATTCCGACTGAATCGCCGAACGCGTTCGCCACGGGACGCAACCCCAAGCACGCGTCCGTAGCTGTAACCCACGGGATTTTGGGGTTATTGAATGACGAAGAACTCGAAGGCGTGCTGGCCCACGAACTGGGACATGTAGGCAATCGCGACATCCTGATCAGCTCGGTAGCGGCAACCATCGCCGGCGCAATCACCATGCTGGCCAGCATGGGACGCTTTGCCATGATCTTTGGTGGAGGCGGCATGGGCGGAGATCGCGACCGCCGCGGAGGAGGCCTCTCGGCGCTCTTCATGCTGATCGTGGCTCCGATCGCGGCGAGCTTGATTCAGCTAGCAGTTTCGCGCTCGCGCGAATATCAGGCCGACGCCACCGGCGCGGGCTACACTGGCAATCCCTACGCGCTAGCCAGCGCTCTGCAAAAGCTCGATTCATATTCTCGGCGCGTACCCATGGCGGCCAGCCCCTCGACGGCACATCTGTTCATAATTCAGCCGCTGCTGGGAATGAACTTCGGCAATCTGTTCTCGACTCATCCGCCGATTGCGAAGCGAATCGAGCGGCTGACGGGACGGCCGGCGGAGTTCATGCAGTGAGAAGCTGTGGACGATGATCTTTGGTTTTTAGTAACCGTGGGTCGTTGAGGATTTGAAGAGTACAACGTAACAGTGCCCAAGCTCAAACCAGTTCGCAAGCCCGGGCAGGATATCCGAACGCTTCCGACTTACACGATTCCAGAAGCAGGGGCTTTTCTCGCTAATCCGCGGCGGACCTTGGCATCTGGGTACGAAGGCCAGGGTAGCGGCGTTAATCAATCTCAAAAATCGCGTGCTACGAGAATTCAAGAAGCGAGAGAGACCGTGGTTCGCGACTTTCAGCCGAAAGGCCAATCTAACGATTAACCTAATCAAGTAGTCTTGCTTGAAAACAATTCATGTCCGCGTTGGGCTGTCATCTCCGGCGATTGCAAGTTGTCCTCCTCACGGAGTTCATGAATCTGGGTCGTTAAGACCTGGACGTCAGCCTCTCGGTGACATAGGTAACTCTGGGAACTCGATACCAAATAGTAAAATCCATCCAATGTCTCCTGAGAGCGCAATTGCCGTATCCCACAAAGCTGCCGAACTCGAAAAAGCTCTGCGCCGTGTGATTCGCGGCAAAGACGAGGTCGTCCGACTCGCGCTGGTCAGCATCTTCGCCCGCGGTCACTTGCTGATCGAAGGCGTTCCGGGAGTCGGCAAAACTACCCTGGGACAAGCGCTCGCGCGCGCCATCGATTGCACCTTTCAGCGCGTGCAGTTTACCAGCGACATGCTGCCCTCCGACGTGCTCGGGATTTCGGTGTACTCCGCGCTCGAGCAGGAGTTCGAGTTCAAGCGCGGCCCGGTCTTCACCAACGTGCTGCTGGCCGACGAGATCAACCGCACTACGCCGAAGACGCAGTCCGCGCTGCTCGAAGCCATGAACGAAGGCCAAGTCACGGTGGACGCGCATTCCTACGATCTGCCGCAACCGTTCCTGGTGATCGCCACGCAGAATCCGGTTGAGCATCATGGAACTTATCCTCTGCCCGAGTCGCAACTCGACCGCTTTCTGATGCGGGTGCGCATGGGATACCCCGACGCCGCGGCCGAGCGCGAGATCCTGCGCTCCGAAGCCGGCGCGGGATACTTGCAGCATCTGCAGCCGGTGCTAAGCGGCGCAGACGTGCTCGAAATGCAGGAAGCCGTGAAGCAGATTCGCGTGGACGAATCTCTGGTGACCTACGCGCTGGAGATCGTTCGCCGCACGCGCGAATCGGAACACCTATCGCTAGGAGTCTCCCCGCGCGGAGCACAAGCGCTCTACCGCGCCGCGCAAGCCATGGCATTCCTCGACGGCCGCAGCTTCTGCACTCCGGAAGACTTCAAGCCGCTGGCCGTGCCCGTCTTCGCCCACCGCGTAGCCGTCAAAGGCGGTTACGCCTCAACGCTGAAGAAGTCCGAACAGGCCGATCAGGTGTTGCGTGAGATCGTGGAGAACGTGGCTGTGCCGGTATAATTCGGGCCGGGATTAACTACCTAGAGGTGATAGTCGAGATGGCGATGCTCTCGCGGCTCCGACCTGTGGACCCCCAGCGAGTACGGAAAGGCTATCGGTCGGAACAGCTAAATTTAGAAAGCTGTGATTCAAGGAAGTTCCGATGTGGAGAGCCAGAGAACGTCCCGTGCGTCCGCAGACAAATGATTACGACCATACGCATCTATTTGAAGTCCCGCCCTGTCCGGTCGAATCTAATCTACCTTGGGGGCCCGCTGATCGATACGGTGCTCTTTACGAGGCATACAAAAAGCATTGTTAAGGTCCATTGAGGACGGCGAACATAAGCTGTTGCTGCTCATGCTCACGATTTTCGGAGCAGGAATCACGGCATTCTCTAAGGTGGATCTAAAGTGTCAACTCATCGCAGCTGGGTATCTCACTATCGTAGCGGCAGGCCTCGTGTGGGCTGGCCGGCATGTTGTTCACGAGAACCATGATCTCAGGATCGCTGCTCGCGATCTTGTGGTTCGTTGCGAGCAGGCGCTGCAGTTCTACACGCCAGATGTTTTCCTCAAGGACCGTGCGCTCTACCGGGAGGCCGAACTACACTATGCGTGCAAGGGGCAGGGGTTGCAGACTTTCAGTCAGGGAGTCATCTATGTGGCCGGGGTTTTCCTGGTTGCGCTCATCTGGATTAACTTTGGGATAGGACCGATCTGGAAGTAACGCGTTTCTTAGGTTTTGCTGGTGTTTCATTGTCGACCACCGCATACTGTTAGCGCATGTCCTTCTTACGCTTTCTAATGCTGCTGTCCC
Organism: Candidatus Sulfotelmatobacter sp.; assembly: GCA_049513475.1. Taxonomy (GTDB): domain Bacteria; phylum Acidobacteriota; class Terriglobia; order Terriglobales; family Acidobacteriaceae; genus Sulfotelmatobacter. Next base: position 21,758 of record JBEKWC010000015.1, read on the forward strand.
TTGTCTGCTGGATTGGCGGACTCATCTTCTTCGCTTTCGTGCTGGCGCCGACAGCGTTTTCGGTTCTGCCTAACGCTCATCTTGCCGGAAATGTCGTGGGCCGCGCTCTGAGCAAGCTGCATGGGATCGCCGCCATTTCCGGAATTATCTTTCTGATCAGTTCCCTCCTGCACAGCCGCTTCACCGATGGGACTGCGCACGTGTTTGCGGCGCGACACATTCTCTTGTGCCTGATGCTGGCGCTCACGCTGATCTCGCAGTTCGGCATCATTCCCCGCATGGACGTGCTGCGCGCCTCGCTGGGAGATGTGCGTTCTGCACCCATCGATAATCCTGAGCGCGTTCAATTCGACACGCTGCATGTATGGTCGACGCGCGTGGAGGGGGCGGTGCTGCTGCTGGGGCTAGTAGTCGTGTATCTGACTGCGCGCAGCTTTTAGTTTATGACGCGAGGCTCGCGAACGTCCCCGACCTTCGCCCGAGCTCGGAGAGCCGAGGCGGCGGTCTCCACATGAGTCGCTTCCTGCTCTCAGATTTGGGTGATCTTCATTCCATCATTTATGCTGAGGTGTTTGGCTTTGGCCGCCGATTCCGCTGAGTGCAACAGGTTTGAGCCAAGAGCCAAGAGCTTCCCATGAAAACTGGAATCATCGGCCTGCCGCAGGTGGGCAAGACATCGTTGTTTCGGATTTTGACCAAGGCGCACCTTTCCGATCAGGCGCGCGCCAACCCGCGCGAGGCGCACATCGGCGTGGCTAAGGTTCCCGACGACCGGCTTGACCGGCTGGCCGCGCTTTACAATCCGATGAAACTCACGCACACTTCGGTTGAGTATGTCGACGTCGGCGCGATCGGACAAGAAGCTTTGAAAGACAGCGCCTATGCCGCTCATCTCCGCAATGTGGACGCGCTGGCGCATGTGGTGCGCGTGTTTGACGATCCCTCGGTACCGCTCGCGGGAGAAATCGATCCCCTGAAAGATATTAGGAATGTGGAATTCGATCTTCTTGTGAACGACCTCGGGCAGATCGAGAAGCGGCTGGAGCGGCTGGAGAAAGATCTCAAGAAGATGAAGACGCCGGAGCTCGAAAAAGAATTCGAGCTGTTGAAACGCGCCAAGGCGCAGGTGGAATCGGACAAGCCGCTGCGCGAAATGGAGATGACCGCCGAGGACAAGAAGCGCATCAAGGGCTTTATGTTCCTCAGCGAGAAGCCGATTTTTTATGTGCTCAACATCGGCGAGTCGACTGAACTGGGCAAGGAACTCGACGAAGCGGTCAACAAATATAAGCTCACGGAAATCGCCGCGCGCCCGAACGCCGCGGCCACAGCCATCTGCGGCAAGGTGGAAGCGGAGTTGGCCGAGATGAGCGACACCGACGCCGCGGAATTTCTTTCCAGTTATGGGCTCACCGAAAGCGGCCTGGTACGGCTGATTCGCACCACTTATAAACTTCTCGGCCTGATTTCATTCTTTACTGCGGGCGAAGATGAGTGCCGCGCCTGGCAAGTTCCGGCACGCTCGCGAGCGCAGGAAGCGGCGGGAGCGATTCACTCCGACCTGGAAAAGCATTTTATTCGCGCTGAAACCATTCGCTGGGACCAACTCCTCGAGGCTGGCTCCGAAGCCAACGCGCGAGCCAAAGGAACGCTGCGGCTGGAAGGCAAAGACTACATCGTGCAGGATGGCGACGTGATGCATATCCGGCATAGCGGATAGTTACCACTTCGGTCTATCTTTGCGTTGTCCGACACCGCGCTTCGAACGACAAGCTGTCGCGACGCCGTATACTCTTCCACCTATGCTCGCTCGCCTAGTTTTATTTGTTTCCATCTTAGCTTTTTCCGGTGGCATGCAAACGACTCTTGCTACGGCTAGACCCGCCTCCGCGCCGCCCGGTGCCTCGGAATGGAGTCAACCGTTTCCCCCGCATCGCATGATCGGCAACATCTATTATGTGGGCAGCCGGGGGCTGGCCTCGTACCTGATTGCGACGCCCGCCGGACACATTCTAATCAACAGTAATTTGAGAACCTCGGTCCCGCTCATTCGTGAGAGCGTCGAAAAGTTAGGCTTTCGTTTTAGCGACGTAAAGATCCTGCTGATCAGCCATGCTCACTTCGACCACGACGGAGGCAGCGCCGAGGTAAAAAAGCTGACTGGTGCCGAGTACAGGGTCATGGATGCGGACGTCGGTGTCGTCGAATCCGGCGGCAAGAGCGACTTCCAGTACGGCGACGATGCAAAGCTATCGTATCCAGCGACCCATGTGGACCGGGTGCTCCACGATGGTGACGAAGTAAAACTCGGCGATACCGCGCTGACAGCTCACAAGACGGCGGGGCATACGCGGGGCTGCACCTCGTGGAGTTTGAAGGTGCGCGAGGCAGGCAACACTTACGACGTCGTGATCGTGGGCAGCCCGAACGTCAATCCAGGATACAAGCTGGTGCAGAATGCGAGCTATCCGGAGATTGCCGACGATTTTGCGCGCGGCTTTCGCGTGCTCAAGTCACTACCCTGCGACGTTTTCCTGGGCGCTCACGGTGGCTACTACGGAATGGAACAGAAGTATGCAAAACTGAACGCAGGGGGGGCCAATCCATACATCGATTCCGAAGGCTACAAGAACTATGTAGCCGAACGGGAACAGGCATTCCTTGTCGAACTTCAGAAACAGACTGCGGCAGTGAAAAAGCAATAGGCAGGACTACCGTCAATATGCATCCCATCGCGATCAGCATTCTGCTCGGCCTTACGGCCGCTGCCGCCAATGTTTTTGGCGGGGCGATCATTGTGCAGCGCAATTGGGAGCGGCGGTACCTGCGCTATTTTGTGGCGTTGGGCGCGGGCTTTATGCTAGCGACCGCGCTGGTGGAGATGGTGCCCGAAGGTTTGCAGCTGCGGGGATCCAGCGCCGCGTACTTGATTCTGCTCGGTTATCTCATCATTCACTTCTTCGAGCACACGCTCACGCCGCACTTTCATTTTGGCGAAGAGACTCACAAAGATGAGTTCATGCACTCGCACAAGGGGTACTCAGTGCTGCTCGGGCTGATCATCCACACATTCTTCGACGGGATTGCTATCGCATCTGGATTTCTTGTGTCGAATGCGCTGGGCTGGATCATTTTCGTGGCGATTTTTCTTCATAAGATTCCTGAGGGCTTCACGGTGAGTTCGGTAATGCTGGCCAGCGGGCGCAGCCGCGCTGCGGCTTGGGGAGCTTCGGTCATTATTGGCGGGGCTACGCTTGCCGGCGTGTTGACCATGGCAGTTTTTCGTCAACATGTGGACGCGGGTTTGCCCCTGGCGGCGGGCGTAACGATTTACGTCGCAGCTTCCGATTTGGTTCCGGAAGTAAACAAAGAACCGGGTCCGCGGATGGCTTTACTGGTCTTCGTGGGCGCGGGAGTTGTGTTGTTGCTGGCTGCTTTTTTTCATGGGGCGTGACGCAGGTCCTAGTCCTTGGAAGAGGCTTGCGCGCATAGCGTTGACGGAGAACACTCTGGCCGCGGCGAAGCCTCCGCTCTCGGCGATGGCGTAGTAATCTTTGCCCCAGTTGACCACTGACCGGCGGAACGGTTGCTCCGCGTCTCGCGACTCCTTTAAACGCTGAATTACGATCTCGGATCCGGCGCCGCGCAGAAGAAAACGATGCAAAGCGTTGGCGTCGAGCACATGCACCGCCGGAGAGGTTCGATGGGGCGTTGAAAACCGCCTCTGAACAGCAGGCTTATCTTGTGGTGTCGCTGAAGGCACGACTGAAGTCGTGCCCTTCCCGGCCAACCTCAACGGTCTCCGGCGCGCGGCCCGAATCCACGCCTTGCGAGCCGAGGTTGCACATTTAGTCCACCGTGTGCTTGGCGGTATATCCATCCCGTGCCACCACGTCGATCTTCTGCTCCTTACCCTTCTGATCTTTCACTTTCAGCTGGCCGCCATCGGGGGCTACGACTTGCACTTTTAGCTTGCGGTAGGTGCCATCCAGCTTGTTGTTCGTGGGGTGGTACGAAAGCGAATACTGATGGCGGATGTCGTCGGAGATATCGCCGAACAGCTCCGGCAACTCGCCTTCAAAGCGCGGGAAGTAGGCGCGGCCTCCGGTCATGGAGGCGAAGGTGCGCAACTCGTTGTCGCCCTGTAGGTAATCCATGTTGCTCACGGGGATGCCCATGCCGTGCGCGTTGCGGCAGCCTCCGTGGACTTCGCAATACTCGCGCACGATGAAGCCCACGCTGATGGGAAAAATGGTCACGTCTTTCGTGTCCTTCACTTTTTTAAGAATCTTATCGAGCGTGAGCTTACTAAAGGTATCGATGCCCGTGGTCACGAGAACGATATACTTCTTGCCTTCCACGCGGTCGAGGCGGTCAAGCGTATCGTATAACGCGTCGAACATATTGGTCTCGGCAAAGCCGGGAATGCGCAACTCATTCAAAGCTCCGTAGACGGCCTTCTTATCCTGCGTGAAATCGACGAGGATGTGCGGCTGCATATCATAGTAAGCGACCGCGACCCAGTCGTCTTTCTTCAACGTGTTGGCGAAGGCATAAGAGGCCTGCAGCGCCTGAATCATGAACACGTAGTTCGTAGACGCGTACTCGATCAGCAGCACGGCGGTGATGGGCGCTTGCGAAACGTTGAAGTTGGTAATCTCTTGCGCGGTGCCGTCTTCGAAAAGGCGGAAATTATCTTTCTTCAGGCCGGGGACGAACTGGCCACTCTTCGTGGTGACCAGCACGTCCACATTCACCAGGGGCACATTCACCTTGATGGAATAGTCGGGCATGCCCTCGACTTTTTTCGGATTAATGGGCGGAGGCGGCGGGGGCGGAGCGGCCTCGGGATTTTTCTTCGGGATGGCGTAAGGGCCGATGCTGCCGCTGGGTCCGCCGGCCTCGGCGGGGGCGTCCTGCTTGGGTTTGCCGTTGGTGTCCGCGGGCGGAGTCGTTTGTTGCGGCGGCTGGGATTGATCCTGCGCGGCCGCACGTGGGGAAACGCCCGCAACTTGCGACAGCAGAAGCAGCGCCGCCAGCACCACCTTATCGGTTCGAGAATTCCGCAGGATGCAAAATGGCTTTGCCATTCGATTTTTGAATTGCTGATGCGCAAACATTGGCACTCCGTGGGAGTAAAGGCTCTTGGGGAGCAAAAGTCCCTGTGCTAGTATAGACGCAGGGATTTGCGATTGGGATGTTTGCCCGGCGCCCGTACTCCCCTCCTGGCAACGACTTACAATTTGGCGGAGTCTAATCTGTAAACACGGGACGAACCTGGTCCCGCAGGGCGTTGTCCATGAAAAAATCAGCTTTCGCGGTCTTCGTTGCTTGCCTTTCATTTCTTTCCTCAGGGTCTGCGCCGTCCGCTTGCGCGCAGGCATCTTCCAAACACCGCGCCCTGGTGCAGGGGGCAGCGGGGCAAGGCTCGGCGGAGCAAAGCTCGACAACGGCTGCAAACCCGCCAATTATTCCCGTCAGCCAGATTCATGCCGGCATGCGCGGCCTGGCTTACACCGTGTTTGAAGGCGTGAAGCCCGAGGCCATGGAAGTGGAAGTTCTCGGCGTGCTGCATAACGTGAACGGCCCCAAGGGCGACATTATTCTGGTGCGGCTCCATGGACAGAAAGTGGAGTACACCGGCGTCGTGGCGGGCATGAGCGGCAGCCCGGTTTATCTGGACGGCAAACTTGCGGGGGCGCTGGCCTTCCGCATCGGCGAATTTTCCAAAGAGCCCATCGCCGGGGTGACGCCGATTGCCGACATGCTGGAGATCAGCGCGCTCGATCGCTCTCCGGCCGAAGAAAGCGCCGCGGTGAAACCGGCGGTCAATATGATTGCGGGGAAGACGGCTGCGCCGGGCGGGATTTCAGCGCTGCTTGATTCGCAGGATGCCGTGGCTAGTTTTGCCAATTACCTGAAGCCAATCGAAACGCCGCTCGTGTTCAATGGCTTCTCGGAGCAGGCGATCCAACTTTTTTCAAGACAGTTCGGCGCTGCTGGAATTGTTCCAGTGATGGGCGCCGGCTCCGTCAGCGATCAGAAGCAGCCGGAGCCGCTCGAAGAAGGCTCCGCCGTCAGCGCAATTCTGGTGCGCGGCGATATGGATATTGAAGCCACGTGCACCGTTACCTACGTCGATCCACAACGGCTGCTGGCGTGCGGGCATCCATTGCTGCAATTCGGCTCGGTCGACCTGCCCATGAATAAAGCTGAGGTCCTGGCTACGCTGGCCTCGCCGCTGAACGCTTTCAAAATCGTTAACACTACGGAATCGGTCGGCACCTTTGTGCAGGATCGTCACACCGGTATCATGGGCGTCTTCGACCGGCAGCCGGAGATGATTCCGGTCACGCTCAGCATTCACAGCAGCACCGGCGTAAAGCAGTTTCACTACGAGGTGCTGAATAATCCGCGGCTGACTCCGGTGGCCTTGATGGTGACGGTGTTCAACGCGCTGCACGGCGTGAACGAATTCGGCGAAGAGATTACCTACCGGCTTGCCGGCAGCATCGGGGTCAAGGGTTTCCCCGACGTCACCATGCGCAACATGTTCGCTCCGTCCGAAAGCTCGCAACCGGCGGCGATGCAAGCGGCATTGTCTTTGGGCGAGCGCTTCGGCCGCATCTACGACAATCCTTTTAATGCGCCGGCGATCGCGGGCGTGAATCTCGATTTCGATCTGGTGCGCGAGCGCCGCTGGGCCCGCCTCGAAAGCGCCCGCACCGACGTTACCGAAGCTCGCCCCGGGGAAGAAATTATGCTGGAGACGGTGCTCGCTCCCTATCGCGGCGACCGCATCGTGCAGCAGATTCCGGTGAAGATTCCTACCTCCGCGAGCAAGGGGACGTTGCGCATTCTGGTGAGCGACGGCGATACGCTTGACCACATGGGCCACAGCAATCCGGCCTTTGGACGCACGCTCGATCTCGCCTCAACCATTGCGCTCCTGAATAAAGAGCATTCCAACAATCGAGTCTACGTTTCGCTGCTCGAGGCCGACCCCGAAGCCCGCGTCGCCGACAAAGTGATGCCCACGCTGCCCATCTCCATCATGAATGTGATGGATGGCATGCGCGGCAATCAGGAGATGGTGGTCAGCGGCGAATCGAGCGTAGATGAAACCGCAACGGCTCCGCTGGATTATGTGGTGTCGGGAGCGGAGTTGCTGACGGTGACGGTGAAGTAGGAGAGAAATTTACCCGTACCCGGCACCCAGTAGGAAACAGTCGGTTCATCCTCCTATTACTCCTCGTTTTCGCCCACCTGCTGGGACAGATAGCGTTCGTACCCTAACTCTCTAATCTGATGGATTTGGGCTTCGAGGAAGTCGACGTGTTCTTCCTCGTCCTTGAGCAGCACGACGAATAAATCGCGCGAGCCGTTATCGCCCTCTTTCGTCGCGATGGCGACGGCATCGTTGTATTGCTCCACGGCTCCAAGTTCGAGGGCCAGGTCGCTTTCGATCATCGCCCTCACCGTCCCGCCGACTTTCAATTCCAGCGGCATCATGGATGGGCTGCCATCGAGAAACAGTATTCGTTCGATCAGGACTTCGGCGTGCTTCATTTCGCCGATGGATTGTTTCTTGATGAAATCGGAGAGCCGGTGGTAGCCCCAGTTTTCGCACATCTCGGCGTGCAAGAAATACTGGTTGATCGCGGTCAGCTCCTCGCGCAGCGCCTTGTTCAATTCGGCAATGACTTTGGGATTGCCCTTCATGGCGAGGTGAGTATGGCAGAAGGTAGGGGCAAGCGACAAGTCTGTCGGCCTCGTCGTTGTCTATCGTTGTGGATCGGATTGTCATCCCGAGCGCAGCGAGGGGACCATGGGGTTGCTCGGCATCATTCGCGCTCACGCAAAAACCAAGGTCCCTGGCTGCGCTCGGGATGACAAACCGTTCGGGCGTGCTCAAAACAGAAACGCTGCCGCTTTTTCCATGTGGCGAAAGCCATCTGTCTGCGACGCGGCCAGCAGCATCAGCGTAGTGTTGTAGCCCACGTGCGCCAGAAAGCTTGAGGCCACCGACTTGGTCTTCGCCCTCACCGCGGTTAGCACAACGCCGACTAAAAAAATGATCAGCACCGCGCCCCAGGCATAGCCGTACTGCACCAGGTGAATCAGGCCGAAGGGCAGCGCGGTCAGAAGGATTCCCCAAATTGCTCCCAGCCGCCTCGCCAGGATCGGATAGAGAAATCCGCGAAAAAAAAGTTCCTCCATCAGTGGGCCTAGCGTGATGGCGAAGGCCGCGGTCAGATAAGCGTCGGTGGGCCGGGCGAAGAATTGATCGAACGGAGTGTTCTTCGGCATGGGGAAAAATCGGCCGAGAAGATCGAGTCCGACCATGAGCACGCCCAGGCCAAGAAGATTGAGTCCGCCGAAGCCCGGCCAATTCCAGCGAATCGCCGGCCAGAAGCGCGCGCGGTATTTGCCCTCGACCAGCACAATCATATAGAGCGCCACCGCGACGTAGGTCAGCAGCTCGGCCAGCAGCGCCAGGGCAGGCTTCTGGGCTACATCAACCCATGAAGCATTCGGGTACACAAAGCGGCGCGCACCCAGCACAATCGCGAACTGCAGAACGAAAAGCGTGAATAATGTTAGGCCGGCGATCTGCAGCACGTCCCAGCCGCTCCAGACGGGGTTCTCGCCGGCTCTGGGTGGGCGCGGTGTCGGCATGACTGCGGGCAGCGGGTAAGCTTCGACAGCAAACGGGACGGACGCTTGGGACGCGCTAGTCGTCGTCCGCGGGTCAAACTGCGGGTCAGCGGGTGATGACAAAAAGATCCTTTCCGGCCTAGTAGGCTGTGGTCAGTGAACCTATCTGGAAGAATGCCTGATAGGGCAGTTTGGTGCAACGAGAATTCCTCTTCAGGTTCTTGTTTCCTAGCTGGATTTTTGGGAACGGAGCCAAATTCTGGGAAACTCGAGGTCCCGGTGCACATTTTTTGTTTGCCACTGGGACAAGGGCCAGCTTGTTTCGAAGCCCCCTGATGATGTCATCTTCGTTTTTCGTAACGTGGAAGCGCTTAAAAAAGCAATTTTTCAAAGGGAACATGATTGAATAAATTCTTCATTTTCTTCTGCCAACGGAAAACACCTGTTGCGAAAAACCTGCACAAATAATTTTTCGTCGCCATGCCGTCTAGATTTGATTCATATCCATCGCGTCTACTCCATAGGCCACCAGCATCTGCACCCGCTTGCGCCCCGTCGGTCGCCGCACCCGCAAGCTCACTCCGTCCAAAAAACAGATACGCGTAGTTGTCTTCCAACCGGGACTGATGGAACTGGCGCACCACTTCGTCCAGATTCCGCGTCCGCTTCGACACTGTCTGCGAGCTCACCACCACTTCAAAAAACGCCTCTCGGATCGATCACGGTTACTGTGACCGACTAGAACTGTAAAACTCGTCTCAATGCTGCGGATCGCAGGCGCTGCCCAATTCCGTGTCTGCCTCGGGCCGCGCAGTTTCGATTTGGTCGACTCGCTGAGCTGGCTTACGCGCTGCGCTTCCCATTGCCCGCGAAATATCCCGCCAGCGCTTGCCCCGTGTAAGACTTCTTCACCCGCGCCACCTGCTCGGGCGTGCCTTGGGTGACGATGCGGCCCCCTTCTTCGCCGCCCTCGGGGCCGAGGTCGATGATCCAGTCGGCGTTGCGGATTACGTCCAGATTGTGCTCGATGATGATGATCGAATTGCCCAAGTCAGTCAGGCGGTGCAGCACGTCGAGCAGTTTCTTCACGTCGTCGAAGTGCAGCCCGGTGGTGGGCTCGTCGAGTAGATAAAGAGTTTTGCCGGTCTGCCGCTTGCTCAACTCGCGGGCCAGCTTGATGCGCTGCGCCTCGCCGCCGGAGAGCGTGACCGCCGATTGACCGAGATGAATATATCCGAGGCCGACATCGACCAGCGTTTGCAACTTTTGTTTGACCTGCGGAATATTTTCGAGAATGGGCAGCGCGTCCGAAACCGGCATCTCCAGCAAGTCGGCGATCGAGATGCCGTTGTACTTCACCGCCAGCGTTTCGTGATTGTAGCGCCGCCCTCCGCAAACCTCGCAGAGGACATACACATCGGGCAGAAAATTCATCTCGATGCGCCGCTGGCCCTCGCCCTGGCAGGCTTCGCAGCGGCCGCCGGGGATGTTGAAGGAAAAACGCCCGGCCTTGTAGCCGCGCTCGCGCGAGTCGGGCAGCATGGCGTAAATTTCGCGAATCGCCGTGAATACGCCAGTGTAGGTCGCAGGATTCGAGCGCGGGGTGCGGCCGATCGGCGACTGGTCGATGCGGATCACTTTGTCGATATTCTCCGCGCCGACAATCGACTTATGCTCTCCGGATTTTTCGCGCGAGCGATAAAGTTGGCGCGCTAGAGCACGATAAAGAATATCGTTCACCAGCGTGGATTTTCCCGAGCCGGAAACGCCCGTGACCACCGTCATCACGCCCAGCGGGAAAGTTACATCGAGATTCTTGAGATTATTTTCTTTCGCTCCGAGGATGGTGAGCGCGGCGCCATTCTTCTGCCGGCGCTCGAAGCGCATTTCGATTTGGGTCTTGCCGGAGATGTAAGCTCCGGTGAGCGAATTCGGTTCGCGCATGATTTCCGCTGGCGTTCCGTGGGCCACGAGGCTGCCGCCGTGGCGTCCGGCGCCGGGGCCGAGATCGATCACGTAGTCGGCGCGGCGAATGGTTTCTTCGTCGTGCTCGACCACGAGCACGGTGTTGCCTAAATCTCGTAGATTTTCCAGCGCCGTGAGCAGGCGGCCGTTGTCACGATGGTGCAGTCCGATCGAAGGCTCGTCGAGCACGTAGAGCACGCCGCGCAGCTTCGAGCCAATCTGCGTGGCCAACCGGATGCGCTGGCCTTCGCCGCCGGATAACGTCGCCGCCGAGCGATCCAAAGAAATGTAGTTCAGTCCCACCGCATTCAGAAACTGCAGGCGCTCGACCACTTCATGCATGACGCGGCCGGCAATTTTTTCTTCGCGGCCGGCGAGCTTGATGCTTCGCGCAACTTCTAGCGCCTTCGAAATTGGCAGCGCGGTGAAGTCGGCAATCGACATGCCTTTCACCTTCACCGCCAGGCTTTCCGGCCTCAGGCGCTTGCCCTGGCACACGGGACAATCGGTTGCCGACATGTGATCCATCAGCCAGTCGCGATAGCCTTCCGAAGTCGACTCTTCCAGATTCTGCTTCAGGTATCCGAAAATTCCCTTGAAGCCGGTCTTGCCGCGGCCCGATTCGCCGTTCAGCAGCAAATCCTGAATCTTCTCGGGAAGCTTTTCGAAGGGCGTTTTTAGATCGATACCGTGCGCTACCGCTACTACTTGCAAACTGTGAATCAGGCCTTGCGACGCCGAACCCGGCCCCAATCCGCCATCGAGCAGCGGCTTCGACCAGTCGGTGATGACTTTCGCGGGATCGAAATCATAACGGCTGCCCAAGCCGTGGCATTCGGGACACGCACCATACATGCTGTTGAACGAAAACGAACGCGGCTCAAGCTGGGGCACGCTGATACCGCAATCGGGGCAGGCCAGCTTTTCGGAATAAAGCTGCTCGTCGCCTCCGACCACCGAAACCTGCACCAGGCCGCCCGCCAGCTTCATCGCCAGTCCAACCGACATTTCTAGCCGATGCTCGATTCCGGGCTTCACCAGCAGGCGGTCGATCATCACTTCGATGGTGTGGTTCTTGCGCTTGTCGAGATTGAGGTCGTCATCCAGGTTCACCAGATCTCCGTCAACACGGGCGCGGGTGTAGCCATGCTTGAGCAGCGTCTCCATCTCTTTTTTGAATTCGCCCTTGCGCCCGCGCACGATCGGCGCGAGAACCATCACGCGGTCTTCGGGAGTCAACGCCATCACGCGCTGCACGATCTGCTCGGCGGATTGGCGGCTGATGGCGCGACCGCACTGAGGACAATGCGGCACTCCGATCGATGCAAAGAGCAGGCGAAGATAGTCGTAAATCTCGGTGATCGTGCCCACGGTCGAGCGCGGGCTGCGGCTCGTGGTTTTTTGCTCAATCGAGATCGACGGGCTCAAGCCATCGATTGAATCCACATCCGGGCGCTCCATTTGGTCCAAGAATTGCCGCGCGTAGGTCGACAGAGTTTCCACGTAGCGGCGCTGCCCCTCGGCATAGATGGTGTCGAAGGCGAGCGAAGACTTGCCCGAGCCGCTCAGGCCGGTCACGACGGTCAAAGTATTGCGCGGAATCTCGACGTCGATGTTCTTGAGATTATGCTGGCGCGCCCCGCGCACCGAGATCTTGGTGATGGCCATTTGGAATGGATTGGATAGGCCTTCCGTAACGTCGACAGGTCCCCGGAGATGCCCGACATTAGGACTGCACAGCTCTACTCCGTATTTTACTACGGCGCAGCGACTCTGCAGGCGCATCTGGGTTAGCACTAGCGGCAGGCTTCGGCGCGGGTAAATTGAAGAAGCCGCATAGACCAAAGCCAGGGCGGCGGCATCTGATGTTTGGCCTTATATTTCTTTAATTTAGACAGGGTGGTCGATTGTGATTTCGCTCTTCATGCCTGTGATTCTTTGCCTCACCGTGGCAGTTTCGGTGGGGATCGGCGTTTTGGCATCCTACTTTTTAGTGATCGGAATATTGCACTCCTGCGATCGCGTCTCGCGACTGCGCCTCGCCGAAGCGCGCCCACGGCTGGTTCTGGTGCCTACACAGAATCACGCCAGCGGCGACTAGGGCCTCTTTCGTCGCCCACAGTCGTCATCCAATAAGCTGCAGCGGACGCTCCACACCCGTTTTTCAATCGTCCGTAACCCAAGGTAACCTTTCGCTTCCTTGATGCTGTGATCATCATCGAGGATGCTCACTGCGACCGAAAAAGGCGCCTGTCCCAATTGCGGTTCATCATTACCACTCGACCGTGCGGTCTGCCCGCGCTGCGGTTCTGTGCCGCGTAAGGCGCGAAAGCTCTCGACGGCGCCCTCGGCAAGTTCAGTCCTACTGCGGATTGTCGTCGCCCTCTTTCTATTCGCCGGGCTGACGATCATCGCAATATTCGCCTACCTGAATATCACGCTGCTGCAATCCGACGTTTATAAGACTTCGCTTCAAACCGCCGTCGCATCCGAGGAGTTGCAGAACGCTCTCGGCACGAATATCGGCGTGAAGCTGCCGGTTCTCGGGTATCAATTGCCCGCTGGCGATTCAAATTTCGCCGAGTGGTCGGTGCCTCTGGTGGGTTCGCACGGCAGTGGACATCTCTACGCCGTCGCCACTGAGATCAACGGCACTTGGGATTTCTCCCGGCTCGCTTTCGCCTCTGCTGATGGCAGAAGTAAGATTGACCTCACGACGGTTCATCCGTTGCGACTCCCTCTGGTGCCGGCCAAGAACGTTTATCTCGTGCCCATCGGCCTGGCGGAAAACGAGTCAGTCGATTGGGCGCCGGCCTTTTACAAAGCCAAACTCGGAATCGAGTTGAAGCTGCTTCCCGCCGTCGATCTCGACCCCAAGCTTATCGACCCAGGGCGCCAGCAATTGAATTCCGACAAGTGCATCGAATTTCTGGCTGGCAAGTATCCCGATCTGGCGCGAGATCCTGCGACGATCCTAGTCGCCGTGACCTCCACCGATATGTTCATTCCCCACTACGGCTGGAGTTATGCGGAGAACAAGCGCAGTGAAGGGCGCTACGCGGTGATTTCCTCGGCCCGGCTACATCCCTTCGCTCTGCTGGCAAAATGGAATCCGGAATGGCTGACCTCCCGCCTGCAAAAACTCCTCACCAAGAATCTGCTCATGATGTACTTCGATCTGCCCATGAGCAGCGACTACTCGAGCGTGCTCAGCGGCGGAGTTCTCTCGGGTTTTCAAATCGACCAGATGGGCGGAGAAATCATCGGCGCCGAGGGCAAGTGGGATTCGTTCGTGAACTGGGGAGGTCCTGCCGTAAGCATCTACGATGGACCCGGAGATCAGCAACTATGGAAAATGGAGCGTGCGGGGTCGCCCCTGCCCGATACCAGCTCGCAAGTTTTCTGCACGGACGGCAGCATGGGAATCATGGTTCAGCGCAAAGCGGATTTTCTGTTCCAGGATGATCCCAATCTCAATTTCACACGCGTCTATCGCAACCTGGATGATCGCTCCCGTGCCTTCGGCGTAGGAGGCACGGACTCGTTCGAAATTTTCCTCACTGGAACCATGGGCGTAGCCATCGACCTCTTTATGGAAGATGGGGTGCGTGTTCACTTCGACCATCAGAATCCAAAATTAGGACAGACTGGCGATGTTTATCTCGCCACCTGGGGCTCCGACTACGGGCACTTCAACAATGCCAAGGCGATCTATACCGGTACCTGGCAAGTGAAGACTACCGACGGCTGGATTTACACCTTTCCCTACAAGCCCCAGGCGCTGCCGCAGAATGTCACGGTTCTAACTGGCTTCACCGATCCCTCGGGACGCGAGTACAAGATGGAGCGCGATTCGGTCGGCGCTCTCAATTCCATCAGCAGTCCCACGGGAAACTGGCTGCACTTCGAAAATGATTCCCAGCACCATATTCGCAAGATCACATCCTCTCAGGGCCGCACCGTGGATTACGATTATGGTACCGGCGGCCGCATGATCCGCGCCACCGATTCGGAGGGGCATGTGGACGTTTACGGTTATGACGACCGCGGGCAAATGCTTACGGCGTCACACGGCGACGATAAGCCGGTCTTGACCAACGAATATTTTCCCGATGGCAGCGTGAAGACTCAGACATTAAAGGATGGAAAGAGCTTTGTCTTTTGGTACTCTCGCACGGCCCGCAACATTCTCCGCGAGAGCACGATTAAGAATCCAAACGGGCTCGAGACCTATTACCAGTACGGAGACAGCGGCTACATCGAAACGCTTCCTGCCTACCCTCCGCAGTAAACGGCAGCGCCGCCGTCTCGGAGGCTTTGTGGGTCATTGTCGCTGTCCGCGCCAGAGGGCGAGGGCGCCCTCCGGACAGCCGGCCAGCGGCCGGCGCTGCCTACTACGCCGCTGCTCGGGTTAAATTTACTTCTTCGGTTCTTGCGGCCAGTTCACTACCAGCGTCAGGCTCGGTGAATTCTGCACCGGGGCCTGCATCATGAGCAGGCGGCTGCCGTCGGCGCTAGCTTCGAAGTTGCCGGGTTGCGCCGGAAACAGAGGTTGCGGCTTGCCCAGTTCCACGCTGTCGCCGTGAGCAGCGACTTCCACAGAGGCAATGCGCGAGTGGTCGTCGATGTAGAGAATCTCTTTGCCGTTCTTGCTCCACACCGCCACCGTGCCATCGCCCACCAGGAATTTGCCGGCGGGCTTGGGGAAGGCCACGACGTAGACCTGCGGGTGCCCAGATTCGAATGAGGTGAAGCAAACCCATTTTCCGTCCGGCGAAAATTCGGGATAGCGCGTGTTGAACTTCTCCTGCACGAAGGGAAAAGGCTTGTGGTCGCCGAACATCGGCATCACCCAGATATCGAAGTGACCGCTGCCGATGGTTTCGTACAAAATGTATTTTCCATCCGACGACCAACTGCTGGGATACTTATCCAGATCGTCGTGGTAGAGCAACTCCTCCTGGCGGGCGCCGTTGGCGGGCCGGGTGTAGAGGTCGATCTTGCCGTTGCGCGCCGAGTCGAAAACGATGGTGTTGCCATCGGGAGACCATACCGGATCGTCATCTCGCGACTGCGAGAAGCTGAATTGCGATTTCGTGCCGCGGCCGAGATCGTAGATGTAAATCTCCAGGTGCCCGCCGGCATCGGTGCGCGCCGCCGAAACCTTCTTGCCGCCGGGTGCGATGTGCGCGTCCTGAAAAGTTCCGGTGTCGATCACATCGCCCTTCTTGCCGCTGCGGTCATACCAGGCCAGGTCGAGGCTGGTCGCCTGCCCGCCGGCAAAAATCAGCTTGCCCTCATTCGAGAGCGAGAACGCCGCCGCTCCCCGCGCCTCGCCCCGGATTTGCTCCGCGATGGGAACGGGATTGCCCGTCAACTTTAATTTCTTGTCGTCGAAGCCCTGGCTCATCAGATTTCCGCCGTGCACAAAAACCAGATGACCCGAGGCATATTGTGCGCGGTATTCGGATCGCACCAGAGTCGTATCCTGCGGCGAATCGAGGGATCCCAGATGAATATTCCCTCCGCCCTCGTTATCGGGCGCGAATTGAAAAAAGAGAAAGTGTTTGCCATCGGGCAGAAACGCGGGCCAGCGCGGAGAGCCGGCGGTGGGAGACGCCTTGTCCTGGCCGATCACCTTGGACGGAGCTCCGCCTGCGGCCGGAATGCGCATCATCGGCGAGGTCACGTCGGGCGTATACAAAATGGTGCTGTCCGCGCCCCACGCGCCGCCGCGAGGGTTCGCAGCGTCGGCGAGCGTTTGCACCGCGCCGCCGCTGGCGTCGATGATTCTCAGTTTGCCATCGGCGAAAAATCCCAGGCTGTGGCTATCGGGAGACCAGAAGGGAAACACCGCATCGTCGGTGCCAGCCAGCGGCTGGGCCGCGGTCGAATCCAAAGGCCGCACCCACAGTTGCGGCGAGTTTCCAAGAGCCGAAGCGACAAAGGCCAGCTTGGTGCCGTCCGGCGAGAGCGCCACGCTCATGGGATCGAAATTATGCTGCTCCGGCGGCAGGATGCTCACGCGCAGCGCATGCACGGGCGCCGGCGCTCGCAGCACAAAGCCAATGGCAAACGCGATCGCGACTAAGGCAGCCACGGTGGCCACAATCCAAGCCAGCCGCTGCGAGCTGCGCCGCCGCGCCACGACCGGCGCGGGAACTCCGGCCTGCGAGCCGGCCTCGGCAATCCATTGAAGTTGTAGTTTCACGTCGTGCGCGCTCTGGATGCGATCTTCGCGATCCTTGGCCATGCACGAATTCACCAGCCGCTCCAGCGCCGGCGGAGTCATGGGCATCATGCGCGAGAGCGGCGCAGGATCGGTTGCGAGAATCGACGCGATCACGCTGGCCTGCGTCTTGCCGGCAAACGCGCGCTTGCCGGTAGCCATCTCGTAGAGCACGCAGCCCAGCGCAAAAATGTCGGAGCGCGCGTCGGCCTCGGCTCCTTCAATCTGCTCCGGCGCCATGTATTGATAGGTGCCGACGATGGTGCCTTCCACCGTGAGCGGCTTGCCCGCCGTCATCGCGGTAAGCACGCTGGCGCTTGCGGTTCCAACCTGCGCCTGCTTCGCCAGGCCGAAATCCAGAACCTTCGCGCCGGATTTCGTCAGCATGATATTGCCGGGCTTCAGATCGCGATGGATCACTCCCTGCTGATGGGCTTTGTCGATGGCATCGGCGATCTCGGCTCCGTAGCGCAGCACCTCGGGCAAAGGCAGCGGCCCGCGCGCCAGGCGATCGGCGAGGGTCTCGCCTTCTAGGCACTCCATCACCAGATAGTCGGAGCCATCCTGCGAGCCGACATCATACAAGCGGCAGATGTTGGGATGCGAAAGCTGCGAGACCGTGCGCGCCTCACGCTCGAAGCGCTCTTTCAAGCTGGGGGCGGAAACAAAATGCCCGGAGAGAACTTTGACGGCGACTTCGCGATCGAGGCGCGTGTCGCGGGCGCGGTAGACTTCGCCCATGCCGCCCGCGCCCAGTTGGGAGACGATTTCGTAGGGTCCGAGTTTCGTGCCAGAGGTGAGAGCCATCGGCTGGAATTATATCGCGAGCGCCGCTCGACCGACCGGCTGCGGCGTTCGGGAGATCCCTCGGCCCGCTGAAAAACGCTGGCCTCGGGGATGACTCGAGAGTCATAAGAAAGCTTGGTTTTGGAGTGCACCACTGCGATTACATCTTTACCGGCGTGCCCTGGCTGGCGACGCACTGCCATTTCCCGTCTTTCATCTTCACCCAGGTATCGGTCCAGCGCTCATTGATGTCTATCGGCTTGCCGTTTTCGTCGGTGGCTTTCGCTTTGAAGCCACCGGTCGCGATGGCCGCGTCGCCATAGACCGTAACCTTCACATCGTTGTAATCCGCGCTGCTATACTTCGTGGTCTTCGCCTGGGCAATCGCCTCAGCCTTGTTCTGGACCTTGCCCTCGCCGGAGGTTTCGATAAATTTGTCGGCCAGCAGCGACGTAAGCACTTCAGGATTATTCGTCTTTTGCGACTGCAGCCACTGCTGCTCGAGGCCGGCCACCGCCTTCTCGACACCGCCGGACATCTTATCCTGCGACCACGCCCCGCTCGCCAGCAAAGCCATTGCCAGCAAACACCATATCGTCTTCTTCATTATTCGCGTCTCCTTGATTGTCTTTTTGATGCAGTTCGGGAAGCGAAGCCATTGGATGCTCAATGGCCGGAGATGTCAACCGACGGAGGGGACACAGGGCCACAGGCATCACAAGGACTGCTTGGGAACACGTGCGAGCGAATCGAACGGCAGCTTGGCATTGAGCCAATTCCGGCTCTTGCTCCGTATGCGCTACGCTGCCCGGTGCGGGCGAGCATCGCCGGAGTTGGCGGACCGGCGTTTGCGCTGATCGCGCGATCCCGAGAAGAAAATCCCGCCAACCGCCACCCCGAACATCGCGAGAGGAATGACCAGGAAAATGCCAGCCGCTACAAGCACCAATCCTGCGGACAACAATAGATGCCGCGTAACTGGCCCAACCTTATTAAACCAATCTTGAAGATATGCCATTTGTGCTTGCTTTCGAGGCCTGTGAGAGTGCCACATAAGACGAGGTAGTCTTAAGTTGGGATTAAACTGCACCTCAACCCGAGACTCTACCGGGGTTGCACGTCAATCGCACCCGAAATCTTAATCGGTCCGGTCTGGCCGCCGACTTGAATCAAGCGGCCACCCTTGGCATAGGCGGCGATGACATTGGGCTGCGACCAATCCAGATCCCATCCATTTTCGATCGACAGAATCGTATAGGAGCCGGCGGTCACGCCCCGCAGGAGAAATGTCCCATCGAGATCGCTCTGATCGCGGCGGAAAAGATCGTGGTTCACCTCCGGATCTTTCGGCACCAGCACCACCATCGCCCCGGCGAAGCCTTTCCCCGCGCGGGTCACCGTTCCTTCGACATTGGCGCTGCCGCTGACCAGAGTAAGCGCGACCGAGGGCGACGATCCGGCGGCGACAATCAGCGTGTGGCCCAAAACTTCAGCTCCTTCGGCGGAGATGTGGGCGATGAAGTAGGGCTTCGCACCGCCCCATATGGCGAACCCGTAGCAGCCAGCCGGAACGGACGGCAGTTCCGCTTCTCCCTTTTTATCGAGGGGCCGGGCAAAAGCGTTCGTCCTGCTTCTTGAGCGCAAGCCAACGGTGAGTGGCGGCGGCGGCAGAGTCTCCCCTTGAATCTGCACCGAAACCTTAACGGTGCTCAGGGCTTCGCTCTTCGAGGCATCGATCTCTTCGCCGTCTTTCGTGAGCTCGACCCCATTCATCTGAAGATCGGGTCCCGGACCGTTAAGCCGTACGTTGTAACGCCCCGCTGGAATGCCCGCGATTTCGACCAACCCCGAGGGAAATGGCTGCACGCTGCTACCTTGAACATAGGTAGAGCCATCGAATGTGGATTGTTCGAGCTGGGGATACTTGTATCCATTCGTGTCGTCGCCGGGCATGCGAAAGACCAAGCGCAGCGCCGGGGCCGGATTGAAATGAATATCTAACTGCAAGCGCTCGCCGCCTCGGATCAGTATTGGGGCTGCCTCGCCCGAGTCCGTAACGTCGGCGTAGTAAGTGACTGGGTAGGCCACGTCCAGAGATCGATCGACGGTCGGCAGGGCCTCGATTGTGGGAGTAACTTCGGCAGGCGGCTGGCTGGAATCGAATTGCGGCGGCTCCGACACCTTCTGCTCCGAATGAGGATGAACCGCATACCAGGGCTGCGCGCTTGCCGACAGGAAATAAGTTCCCGGCCGCAGCGGAGTCATCTCGTACTCTCCCAGATCGTTGGTCAGGTCCGAGTTTGCGTGCCGAATCCGGTCCACGCCTTCGCTGTGGTCTTCGTAATACAACGTCACCTGCGCGTGCCGGACCGGTTCGCCGGCGTCCAGAACCCGGCCCGCGATCACCGCCTTCGGCGCCAGGCGCAGCACAAGATTTTCGGTGTCGAGGCCGGCGCCGGTTACGATCGCCGTGGAAAATTGCTCGTGCTGCTCGTAGAGGGCAACGATGAATCCGCGTTTCATTGCTCCCAGCGAATACTTCCCCGCGGGCAGGCCGGTGAACGCGTACTTGCCGTCTTCGGCGGTGATCATCGACAGAAGTTTCTGCTGATCCTTGGCGTCTCTGATCGTGATTCGGGCGCGGCCCAGGGGATGACCATCGGCTTTGCTCACCACGGTGCCGGCGATTCTGTAGATTCCGCCGGAAATCGGTTGTGCCGGGCGCACACTCTGCTGCGCCGAGGCTGTGCGGCAGAGAAGCGATACGCCAAGCGCGAAGAACAGGCAGCACGCAGGGAATCTTTGCGCATTACTCCGCACTGGAAAGAACCTCCAACTCCACGCTGGTTTTTTGCCCTGGAACGAGGCGCACAACTAGTCCCTTAGTCTCATAAATCTTCATCGCTTGCGCATCGCGATAAGGGAGATTCCGCTGCTGGCTCTTAAAGGCCAACGCGCGGTAGGTCCCCGGCGCCATCATTTGATCACCGAACTTTCCCTCCGGCGAGGCGGTTAGCTCTAGGAATTGGCCTGCGCTATCCGGCAGGGGGATGCAATAGATATAACCCGGAGCCGATGAGCCATTTCCATAAGTGCCAGTGGCAGGCGCCGTGGAAGAATTCACTCCACGCAAAGTGCCTTCGATCTCCGCATTATCGTCGCGCATCACAATATCGATTGGCGTGGTCGCGCCCGGCACCACTACCAGCGGCTCGTGCAGCAAATCCACGCCGCCCATCTTGGCCGAGGCCACGTAGCCGCGCTGGGCGGTGATTCGCAGCCAATATCGTCCGGGCGCAAGGTTTTCGAGAACCATGGAATCATCGTCCGGCCCGGTCGGGTTACGAAGATTTCCACTGCCTCTGCGCGGCGAAGCTTCGTCCGCCGGCTCGGCAAAGATGTTCAAATCGATTCGCAACCTGGGCCTAGAAAACGTACGGCCCCCGGTGCTGATCTGGCCGGAGGCTGGCCACTCCGCGGTAGAAGTAAATTCTTTCTTGACGTTCACGGGGATCGAATCATCTCTAGCTAAAACCAGGCTCGGACCTTCGACCGGCGCTCCCGCGATCACGATGCTAACCGAACCGCTGGCTGCGTTCGGACCGTAGGAATTCGCCTCGATGAGATACTTCCCGTTCGGAAGCTGCCCCACAACCGTGGCCGCGCCCCGGTTGTACCCCAGTGAAAAGCCAGGCCCATGCTGGCCTTGCGGCGACACCGTAATGTTCAGCCCGCCGTTCTCCGCGTTCACAACCGGAATCTTGACTGGATAGTAAGGATGGCGCACCAGCGAAAAATCGGCCTGCAGCGTCTGCCCAGCCGCGAGTTGAATCGTGGCCGCGCTAGAAAAATCAGAGGCATTCAAGTAATACACCGGCGGATAGCCGTAGAGCTGCCCGCCCGGAATGAATGTTTCCGGATCGCGGTCCATCCACTCGTCGGTCAGCAACTTGTAAGCGCCGGGCGCGAGTTCGGCGAAGCGAAACTCACCCTTCGAGTTCGTGCGCTGGCCGCCCTGTGGCATCCAGCGCGGCATGCCGTTTTCGACCTGCCGGCGTAGGAGTTGCACAATAACGCCGCCGGCCAGCTCGGAGCCAAACGTCACACGACCTATAATTAACCCCTCGGGTATTAACGGAATCGTTATATCCTGACCGAGCCTAACTCGAACCTGCCGCTCCCCATCCGGATCGTCGACAAATCCAGGCTTGCGCGCCGTGAGCCAAAAAAGGCCGCTGGGGATTCCGGTCACCACGTAACCCCCGCTCTCAGGGGGAGCCTTGGGCAAGGCGAATTCGAAATGGCCTTCACTGTCGGTCAAAGTTGCGTAACGATCATCGGGTGAGCGAACCAGTGCGCGGCCCACGGGATCGTGAGTCACGGCGTTGACTACCGTGCCGTGAACGGTGCTCGGAGTATTGTCCTGGACTTGACTAAAAGACAGATCGAAGCCGGCCAACAAAAAAACGATCTGAGCGACCGCGAGAGGAAGCCCTCGATAGACGCATCCCCGCCCAAGCGTCAGCCAGACCGAAGGACCGTCGCCGCTTCGCAAAACAATTGCTCCTACTAAGTCGTTCCCGGAGTCGGCCCATCTGGCGATCGATGGAAAATCGATCGCCATACATTTAACGTTTTTTGCGCGCCGCCGTCAATCGCAGCGTTGCCAATCTGCCAATCGTAGCGCCGCCGTCCCGGCAGCTGGCTAACCACGCCGTGATAGCATTTTAGTAGTCCCTTCGCGGCCCAGCCATGTCCCGGACTCGACTCATCCCGGCTTTCCTACAGTTCGCGATGCTTCTGACTCTTTTCCACACGGCGCGACTGCCAGCCGCCGAGCCTACTCCATGGCTCGAAATCCACTCCGCGCACTTCACCGTAGTCACCGACGCCGGTGAAAAAAAAGGCAAAGAAGTCGCGCTGCGCCTGGAGCAGATGCGCGCGGTCTTCGCTACGCTGCTCATGAGAGAACGCCTCAACGAGCCCCAGCCGCTCACAATCCTCGCCTTGAAGAACGACAAGAACTACTATCAGACCGCGCCCCTTCGCCAAGGCCAGCCCATCGTCGTCCCCGGCTTCTTCGTGCCCGGGGACGACCAGAACTTCATCGTGCTGAATTTATTTGAACCGGAATCCTGGCGCGCCGTTGCCCACGACTTTGCCCATTTGCTGTTGAACTACAACTATCCACCCGTCGAGGGCTGGTTCGACGAAGGCTTCGCCGAATACTTCAGCTCGATTCGCGTGGATGACAAGCACGTCGAGATCGGCAGCGACCCCGAGCTGAGTTCCGCCTTCTCTCAGGATCTTCTGGGAAATCAACTGGAGGCCCGCAGTCCGCCGAAATCGCTGACCGAATTGCTAAGCGGCCAAGTCTGGCTGGCGCTGCCCGACCTGCTTACCATGAAGCACGATACGTCCTCCTACAACGAGGGCACTCATCACACTCTCTTCTACGCCCAGTCGTGGATCATGGTGCATTACCTGCTCCACGAAAAAAAGCTGCCGGAGACGGGGACTTATTTCGACCTGGTAGAGAATCAGCGTGTGCCGGTGGAAGATGCGATTCAAAAAGCCTACGGCATCTCCGCGGCCCAGCTCGATCAGGCGGTGAAGAATTATTTTCGCTCGCTGACCCCGCTCTTCGTGGCGCAGGACGCGGCGAAGCAGCCGAACCCAATCAACAATCCCGCGCAGGTGGATCAATTTCCAGCACCGGTCGCGCCTAACGACAGCGCCATCATCTCGAAGCCGATGCGCGAAGCAGATGCCAACGCTCTCGCCGCAGAAATAAAAAGCAGAATCCCCGAACGCCGCGAAGACGGACTGCACGAGCTGCAAACGCTGGCGACAGCACCCACGTTCAAGGCCTCCGACAAAAACACCAAAGACAAAGACGACAACAATTCCGCCCCGCTCATCGCCGCCCAAGGCAACGAGATCGCGCATCGCGCCCTGGCCTGGGACCACATTCAGCACTCCGAGTTCGACGCCGCCACCGAAGAACTCAGCGACGCCGCCGCCCTCGACCCGCGCGATCTGTGGATTCGCTACTACCTTTCCGTGTTGAAGTATCGCATCGCGCAGGCGAAGCACTCCGATATTCAGGGCCTGCCCAACATGATGCAGGACCTGCGCGCGGTGCTCGATTGGTACCCGGAATTTGCCTCCGCGTATGATCTGCTGGCGATGGCGCGCATGGCCGGCGGAGGGCAAATCGCCGCCATGCAAGCCGAGCATGCGGCCATCCAACTCAGTCCGCGCAACCAGGATTACGTTTACCACCTGGCGGAAATTTACGAGGCCGGCAAAAAATGGGAGGCCGCAAAGGCCCTCTTCGACCGCCTGAAAACCAGCAGCAACCCGAAGATCGCGGCGCTCGCGCGCGCCGAGTCGGAGCGCCTGACAACCGAGCAGAAATACGGCATCTCGCCCGCCTCGGCCGCGGCCGCGCAAACGCTCAAGGCGCAACCCTCGCCCTTCGACGTCCTCGAGCAGGACGCGGCCAAGCGCGCCGCCGAAGCCCAGGCCGCCCACACCGGCGGCTCCGCCGATACGCGCCCCGCCAAGTTCGTGCAGGGACGATTGCTGAGTGTCGATTGCTCGCAATCGCCCGCGGCCATCCTCACCGTAAGCGCCGGCAAAGACGTTCTAAAACTCCATACCGGCGACTACAAATCCCTGCCGCTGATTGGCGCCGAAGCGTTTTCGTGCAGCTGGAACGACCGCTCCGTTTCGGTAAACTACAGGCCCAGCGGCATGTCCGGTGGAGATTTGTTGTCGCTGGAGCTGCGCTAGCTTCTGAAGCCTCTGTCATCCTGAGCGTAGTGGGATGCGGTCGCTTCGCGACCGCATCCCACGCAGTCGAAGGACCCCGTCCCCGGATGCGCAATCACAGTCGTGTCAGGGAGTTCCCACCGTGGCGTCGAACGTCATAGAAATTCCCCGACGCGTCCGTGCCGAGGGTGAGCGCCAAGGGGTCCTTCCTTCGCCTGCGTGAATGCTTCGCTCTGCGAAATTCATTACGCTCAGGATGACAGGGGGTTAGGCGCGCGCTTTTCGGCAAAGATCGGATTCCGCCGTCCGCTCGTCATCCCAAGAAAGCAAAGCCCTTCGCGACCTCTCATCCTGACGAAGCGGAGTCGCAGGCGAAGCCGGCGACTCCCGAGCAAGAGCCTTCCCTGAGCCTGCCGAAGGGACCTCTGCAACTCGCCGGCGGCGACAGCTTACTTTCGCCTGTCATTCCGACCGGAGCCGGAATGCCAGTCAGCCCATCTCGAGGGTAACGCACTAAGCTCTCCGTCCAATAGTCATATCGCTTGGTATTCGCCCGTGGTAGCTTGGCAAAGTAAATCCGAGTTTTCAACAGCCGGATTGGATGACAACGAATATTGGATGCGGGAAAACGGCAGCCGAAAATGCAGCCATGAATCCGGGGTAGAGCGAGCGCGGGCTTTGGCTCTGCCGGCGAGTTGCATGGGTCCTTCGTCGGGAGTCGCTGGCTTCGCCGGATACGCCGCTTTCTCAGGGTGACAAAGCCTACCCGTTTTTTCGAGTCAGACTGGTCCTTTTCGTACTAGAATTGAGGCGTTCGAGGGCAAGACATTAGGAGGGCTTTGCCATGCGACGTCTGGGTGTGATTTGCGTGTTGCTTACTTCGCTTTCAACTCTAGCCGCGGCCGAGGATATCAAACTCGAAGATGTCGTTGCCAGGCATCTCGCTGCCATCGGCACGCCGGAAGCGCGAGCGGCGGTTAAGTCTCGCGGCATACAGGGAACGCTGCAGTTCAGGGATCTGACTGGAAGAATCGGCAATGCGACCGGGAACTGGGGAGAAGTATCGGAGAAGCAAGACTGGAATTTCGTGATGAAGTTTGGCAGCGGGGAGTGGCGGGGCGAACGATTTGTCTTCAACGGGGATAAAGTCGACTTCGCCGTTTTCACTTCGTCTCGCCGGCCCAGTCCGTTCGGCGATTTCGTTCACAGCCAGGAGTATCTGATAAAAGAAGGTTTACTCGGCGGAGAACTTTCCACCGGGTGGGCGCTGGAAAACCCAGACCGCAACCATGGCAAGCTTGAGTACCTCGGCCTCAAGAAAGAGGAGGGCCGCGACCTACTGTGCGTCGAGTACTTTGCCAAGGGGAACTCCGATATGAAGATCAAGCTGTTCTTCGACCCCGAGACCTTCCAACACGTGATGACGCAGTATTCGCTGATCTGGACCCCGGGCTCCGGCCACAACGCGCCGCGAACCGGCGGCAGCCGCTCCGACGAGGGGCAGAGCCGCTATCTGATCGAAGAACGCTTCAGCGATTTCCACGCCGACAACGGAATCACCTTGCCCCGGCATTACGATCTTCGCTACACCCAGGAGCCGCAGAGAGGCGGGAGCCGATCTTACGACTGGGACATGGTCGCGGACAAGGTTTTCACCAACATCGCGGTCGACCCGGCGAATTTTGAGATTAAGTGAAAAGTCGGAGTAGCGCTGGCGCGCGATAAAAAACCCTCCCGCTGCGAGACGGGAGGGTGGTCATGCGGTACAGCGGGCTAGGCGCGGACTACGTTGCCGGCCTGAAAGCCTTTGGGGCCTTTGAGCAGATCGAACTCCACGGTCTCACCCTCGTTGAGCGAGCGATAGCCGTTCTCTTGAATGGCGGAGAAATGTACGAACACATCCTCACCCGTGGAGCGCTGGATGAAACCATATCCCTTCGCCCCGTTGAACCACTTCACAGTTCCCTTCTCTCTCACGGAAAAACTCCTTTCGCCTGGTCGCTAAGAATTGATTCCCCGAATTTCCCCAATGTAGCCCCAGCGAACCGGGGTACCCCCTCAAAGAAAAACGGTGGAACTCGGTTGCGTCTCTTTGCGTCGAAGAAAGTTACCCAAAGCAAAAGACCCCAGGCTCAGCGCCGCGCAAACAGGGAGCGGCGTGAACTTGTGGAGCCTTGACCAGCGGCGCTGTTTTCTACCGACCTACTCAAAACGTCAACCTGCTTCACAACTCGTCGTCCGGTTGTGCCGAAGTGACGAGGAACGAATAATAAGCAGTAGTGAATCGTTTCGCAAGAAAAATTAGTGGTTCGGCCAAAATGTAACCTGGGGTCATATTCCGGAAAGCGAAAGCTTGCGTAAGTTCGTGCTCCGATTGGAAACACTTTCGTTCCTTCCGGGATCGGGGTTTAAGGAATAGGCTTGTAGGGTTCGGAAAACCTGTGTCCTACCAAAATACAGTGCCATCGATTCGACCTCCCGAGCGAGAGATCGTCCGGACGCACCGGCCGCGGCCTGAGCGCGATGGGGTGGTGCTTTCGACGGTGAGATATCTGCTGCGCACCGATGTGCATACCTTCGCCTTCTCGGTTGCGGCCAATGCGATTCTGTCGTTTTTCCCTTTTGTCGTGCTGTTGATGACGCTGGTGCGGCGCGTCTTTCATTCGCGCGGCATGTCGGAGGTGGTGGTGCAGTTGCTGCGCGACTATCTTCCCGCGGGGCAGGACTTTGTGATCCGCAACCTGAACGCCATGGTGAGCGCGCGGCAGCGGGTGCAGGTGTTTTCGCTGGTCATCTTATTGGTGACTTCGACGGGAGTATTCGTGCCGCTGGAAGTGGCGCTGAATCGCATCTGGCGCTTTCCTAATAATCGGTCTTACTTGGGCAATCAGGTCATCTCGCTGGGGCTGGCGTTTGCCTGCGGGATGCTGGCCCTGCTCTCGATTGCCATGACTGCGGGGATCGTGCGGCCGTTTGAATTTCTATTGCATGGGCACGCGATGGGGGTGCTGCGGCTGGCGGAATTTCTGGCCATGAAGGTTTTTGCCATCGCCACCAGCATCGCGATTTTCTTTCTGATTTACTGGCTTTTACCCAACGGCAAAGTCTCGGCGCGCGCGGTGTTACCGACCGCGATCATCATGGGACTGCTTTCGGAGGCTTTGAAGTACGGTTATATTCTGGCGCTGCCGTGGCTGAATTTTGCCGAAGTGTACGGGCCCTTCGCGCTTTCGGTGAGCATGATGTTCTGGGCGTTTCTTACCGGGCTACTGCTGCTCGCGGGAGCTCATCTTAGCGCAGAGGCTTATCAGCGGCGAGGGCTTTGATCATTTCTGCACCGGGATGCTGCTGAAAGCGACTCCGCGCCTGCGATTCACCCGGCAGATCACGTTTTCCAATATCTTGGGCAAGAGGTTTACCCCGGGAACCGGAGCCAGCGAGTTTTTTTCTACGTATTCTTCGGCCCCGGCTTCGACCAGCTTGTCGCGATTTTTCTCGGTGAGGCTGCTCAGTACGATCACCGGGATGTCAGCGGTTTTAGCATCCTCTTTCAGGCGTTTGAGGACGTCGGGGCCGCTCAGCTTGGGCAGGATCATATCCAGCAGGATGATGTCGGGCTGCTGGTCGTGGGCAAGTTTAAGAGCGGAGAGGCCGTCTTCGGCGCAGATTACTTCATAGCCGGCCTGGCTGAGCACGCGCTGATTCTCGTGCAGCATGGGCCTACTGTCGTCGACTAAGAGAATTTTCACGTTTGAGCCGCCCTCTACGGATGGCTATCGGCAGATTGGGGCTGAGGCATTAGGCTCGGTTCGGAAATCGTTGGTTTCGTGCCCTTCTTGGCCGGGGGAGCGTGCGAGACGCTCGACTGCCGGCGGGACGCCGGCGCTATTTCGTCGCCGCGCCACTTTGCCGCTGCCCTACTTTTCGGAGAGCGCTACGGGGTTGAGGTTAGTGCGGATTGTTCGCGGCGGGCGTCTTGGGCGGGGATGAAGTCGGGGTCGGCGTTCTTCCAGATTTCGAGGAGTTGCTGGTAAGTTCGCATCGCGGCGCCGCGGTCGACTTGAGTTTGGGCGCGGGCCGTTCCAAGCAGGCAAAGAGCATAGTCGGGGACTTGACCACCGTTGGTCGCCTCTTGCAGACCCAGGTCGCGGTAACGGACGCCGGGTTCGAAGTCACCGACAGCCTGCTGCGCATGGTTCAGGGCCAAAGAGGCTCGGCCCAGGAGATGGGGGGCCTTGGTCACCAGGATGTAAGGAAGGGCGGAGTTGAGCAGCCCCGCGACCTGTTCCGGATGGTGCGCGGCCAAAACCGCCGCAGCCTTGACTTCGGGAAGATAAACTTCGCTGACCAAGGTGTTCGTGGGCACATCCGCGGCCAGCCGGTCGGCTTCCTTCACGGCCGCACCTTCCTCGCCGCACAGAGCCAAGGCTAACGCCGCATCGGGAACCGTACCAACCGAGTGATCGAGCGTCAAGGCACGGTGGGCCGCTTCGCGGGCCGCGGAACAATTGGATACCAGCGCGCGGTGTACGGCCTGCGACGCATAAAATCCTCCCGCAACATCGGGCAAGTGCTGCTGTTCGGTTCGGTGCGCCGCCTGCTCCCATTGCTGATCCGCATCGCGTATTTTCCCTTGAGAAAAATAGAGGATGGCGGCGGTGCCTTGCACGAGGAAACCGTCGGGGCGGCTGGCCGCCCATTGGATATGCTTCTCCCAATCGGGACGGCCGGCGACAAAGTCGTCCAGCATGGCGTTGACATGATAGTTGCTATCGTCTCCACCACCCTGCTCTCGCGCCTCCTTCAGATAACGCTCGCCTTCGGGTACGCGATCGATGCCGATCAGCGTTCCCGCGGCATTGGTGGCGGCGGTGTTGTCCCAGCGGGCAATCTCCCAGGTTTTCTCAAAACCCTTGGCTGCCTCCTGGAAGTTGCCGATGGTCGCGTAAGCCGTAGACAGGTTGTTCCAGGCGGCGGCATCCCATTGGTAGGTAGCGACGAATAGCTTGTAGGAGTCGAGCGCCTTGGGAATATCGCCTTGTTGCAGGGCATATTGCGCTTCGATATACATGCGCTCGCGCTCGGTCACGCGCTCGCGTAAATCGTAGGCCTTCTTCAAGTGCTCCACAGCCTTCGCCACCGCTCCCTCGTTTCCGTAAGCCACACCCAGGCGGGCATAGGCCATGGCGAAGTTCGGGTCCAACTGGATGGCCTCCTGGTAGAAAGAAGATGCTTGGGGAAAGTCGCGGCCCATGCGGTGTTCGTCTTCTCCCAGCGAAAAGGCATGGAAGGCCTGCAGCGAGGCCGTGGTCACGTTGGTGTAAGGAGTGGTGAGCTTTTGGATCGACGCCATGGACTCGCCCAGGCGGGCGCGCATGGCCGTGGCTGCGTTGGAAACCGCCTGCAAGACACCGGTTTTGTCTGCTGCGGTCACCTGCTCGCGTGCGATGACTTCTCCAGTGCCGCAGTTGACCGCGTTGATCTGGATCACGTAGGACGACCCCAGGGTGGCGATGGTTCCGGCCAAGTAAGCTTTTACGCCGAGGCGCTGGCCGAGTTGCTGCGCCAGTTCGGGCGTGATCTTCTGATCGCGGGCCTGGCCCAGATACTGCAGGTTGTTATGCAGTTCGGCGTCGCTGACCAGGCGCAGCATGGGAGATTGCTCGAGTTGGATCGCTAGCGCTTCTTTTAAAGTAGAGTCGAAAACCTGGTCGCCAGTCTGATTGGTGAAGTCGGCCAGGATCAGCAGATCTCTGTCGGTGATTCTTGGGGCCTGATGCTTATTCCAGTAAAGGCCTCCGGCGACGCCTGCGAGAATTAAGACGGCGGCCAGAGGAATCACGAACTTCAACCAAGACTTGGAAGATGCCGGCGGCGTTGCAACCGCGCTCGCGGAAGAGTGCGCGCTTGCCGACGCTTCGCTCGACGGAACCGAGGCTGACGCAGCTGCGGCGCGACCGCTGGTTTTGCTCGCGACGGCGGCGGGAGCTGGCGATTCCGCTGCAGGCGGAGCGCTTTGCACGGGGACCGACGAAGAAGAACCCGCCGGAGAACTGGCCGCCGAAACCCGGCCCGAATCGAGATCGCGCTTCAACCGGAGCAACTCGGATTTGATATCCACGGCGTGCTGGTAGCGCAGGTCGCGATCTTTTTCTAGGGCGCGGTTGATCACGTCTTCGAGCTTGGGCGGTAGATTGGGATTCAGGCGCACAGCCGCAGCCGGCGCGCGATTCATGATGCCATCGAAAATCACGCCGGAGGTTTCGCCGTGAAAAGGCAGGCATCCGGTGGCCATTTCGTACATCACGATCCCGAAGGAAAAGAGATCGGTGCGGGCAT
This sequence comes from Candidatus Sulfotelmatobacter sp., assembly GCA_049513475.1. GTDB lineage: Bacteria > Acidobacteriota > Terriglobia > Terriglobales > Acidobacteriaceae > Sulfotelmatobacter. Next base: position 52,512 of record JBEKWC010000015.1, read on the forward strand.
CGAGCGGCTTGCCCCGCACCTGCTCGGGCGACATGTAAGCGACTGTACCCAGCGCCGAGCCGGGACTGGTCAAGTGTTGCGCGCTGTCGCCGTCGGTCTTGGTGGCTTCCCCGGGATCGAGCAAGCGGTTGCTATCCTGCGTGACCTTGGCCAGGCCGAAATCGAGAATCTTCGCCGAGCCGCGCGCGGTTACAAAAATATTGGCCGGCTTGATGTCGCGATGCACGATACCTTTGGAATGGGCCGCGTCGAGGGCGCCGGCGATATCGACCGAGATGGAGAGAAGATTGTCGATCTCCAGCGGCGTGTCGCCGATGAGATGCTTCAGCGTTTCGCCTTCGAGATATTCCATGACAATGAAGGCGAGCCCGCCCTCTTCGCCAATGTCGTAGATGGTGCAGATGTTGGGGTGATTGAGCGCAGAGGCGGCCTGGGCCTCGCGGCGAAAACGGCTGAGCGCGGAGGCGTCGCGGATCACGTCATCGGGAAGGAACTTCAGGGCGACGAAGCGGTGCAGGCGGGTGTCCTCGGCTTTGTAGACGACGCCCATGCCTCCGCCGCCGAGCTTTTCGATCACCTTATAGTGAGAGATGTTTTGGCCGACCATGATTTTCGAGGCGTCCGCAACGTTCTGGGGAAACTTAGTGAGCCATCTTAGGGGCTGGGCGGAAGCAAAGTCAACGCTGGGAATCCTCGGGAATCTTCGGGTCCTCGGGTAGTGTCTTCCGGCTCGGGTACCAACAGCTGCGGTCACGCGTCGATCCCATGGTCGCTGGCCAAGTTCACCGCCAACCTTCAGGTGGTGGTGTGCGTCGCCTCTGGATCGCCCTGCCGAACGGTCTCCGGAAACGCCGTAGCCCCGGCTCTTGTAAATCCGCAGGCCGTTTGCGGAGCGGATCAGCTGGTCACGGGACAAACCCTGCACGGAGTCGGCTACTTCTTCCGCTTGGTCGAGCGACGAGGTCGCTGATTGGCTGAGATCGACCTGATGATCAGCTTGCGGCGGGGTGATGAGGGCATGGACACTTTGGCGCGGTTGAGGGCAACGTTAATCAGGTCGAGCACCTCGGGGTGGTCGAGAACGCGTTGGTCTGGCTTGCCCAGGCTGTAGAGCGGGATATTACGAACCAGGTTGCCTTTTCCCTCGAGGCGCTTAGCGGGATCGGGCAAGCCCGCGCCCTGCAGGAAGCACAGGCTGACGCGGCCGGGAGGGAGCACGAGGGAGAAGAACGCTTCCGAAGGGCGCTCGCTCGGGCCGAAGCCAATCACCAGCCAGTTGAAATTGTCGTAGACCATCTCGATCGCGCCGGGGACAAGCTTGCGCATTTTGGCGAGCGCCCGGCGGGCAAAGGACGCAACCTCGGGATCGTATTTGTCGAGGAAGAAGTCGAGTTGCGCTTGAGCTTCGGCTGGCGAAGAAGCAGGCGCGTTCGGAAGAGCGCGGGGTTGCAGTTTAGGCTTGCGCATGTCGCCTCCAGTACGGTCCCGGAGGGACCTTCGATCATAGCCGGGAAGTTCAGAGTCCGATACGAAAATCGTGCCGTCCGCTGAAGCGGACTCGATTTCTTCCACTTGGGGCCTCCCGGCAGTGTTGCACCGGGCTTTCCCATGTCGCCGCTTTGCAGCTGAGACCGACTTTGTTTCGCCGTCAGTGTTCCGGAGCGAGTTTCTTAACAGCCCCTTCACTGGCGGGATGGAAAAGCAGATGTCCCAGAGGCACGGCTGATGCATGAACTACATCCGCACACAGGGCTCCGCTTCAGTCGCCTCTAACGGGACTTGGGCTCTCATCTGTGCCGGCAACCCGGGGTTGAAATGCCGGGCTATAGGCGGGCGTCCCTCCGGGATGCGTCCGTCGGCATTTACTCGCGGGGAAAAGCCCCCTGCAAAGGAAGCGACTCCTCGCGTTGCACCTCGCTTCGCGCGGTGGACAGCCGAAGCAGCTGTTCCTCCATGGTCCTTGCCGACAGCCGACAGCCGAACTTCGGTCATTTCTTCGTCCACTGCTCTACCCACGCATTTACTGTCTCATACCAGAGGCGGCTGTTTTGCGGCTTCAGCACCCAGTGGCCTTCGTCGGGGAAGTACAGCATCTTCGAGGGGACGCCTTCCATCTGCAGCGTGGTGAAAAGCTGCAAGCCTTCGCTTACGTCGAGCCGGTAATCTTTCTGGCCGTGGATAACGAGAGTCGGCGTCTTGAAATTTTTCGCGTACTGGTGCGGCGACCACTTCTCGTAGCCGGCGCGGTTGTCGTAGGGAGTGCCTTTGAACTCCCAGTTGTTGAACCAGAGTTCTTCGGTCGTGCCCCAGGCGGATTCGGCGTTGAACATGCCGTCGTGCGTGACGATGCACTTGAAGCGATCAGTGTGGCCAAGAATCCAATTGGTCATGTATCCGCCGTAGCTGGCGCCCAAGGCGCACTCGCGGTCTTTGTCGATGAACGGGTAGGTCTTCTCCGCGTAGTCGAGGCCCTTCATCAGGTCTTCGTAGGGAGCGCCGCCCCAGTCGCCGTTGATGGCGTCCATAAATTTCTGGCCGTAGCCGTTCGAGCCGTGGAAGTTGATCATAATGACCACGTATCCGTTGGCAGAGAAGAGTTCGGGATTCCAACGGTAGCTCCAGTCGTCCCCCCATGCGCCCTGCGGCCCGCCGTGGATGAGGAACTTCACGGGATATTTCTTGCTGGGGTCGAAGTTCGGAGGCTTGACAAGGAAACCTTGGACTTTGTCGTTGTGCGCGCCGGTGAACCAGAAGGGTTCGGGGGGGGACATTGAGACTTGAGACAAAAGCTCGTCGTTAGTATGAGTCAGCGCGACGGCCGGATTCTTACCGACAAGTTTGTATATCTCGGTAGGATATTGGAGCGACATCCGCGCAAAAACAAGAGTTGTTCCGTCTGGCGTTATTGCGACGTCGTCGTTGAAATCGGGGGCCACAATTTCCGGCACTTGCGGTTGCGAAACTCCTGCGTAGTCATGTTCGAGAAACCGCGGGCTGACCTGAATGACACTGATAGGGGAATTTCCTTGCTGCTCGGACGAAAAATAAATGCGCGAAGAGTCCGGAGCCCACGCGAAGCTCCCTACCCACGAGCTGAATCCTGGTATGAGATCTTGCTTGCGCCCCGTCTTGCGGTCGTAGAGCATCAACCGGAAGCGGTCTGCCTCGTATCCCGGACGCTGCTGGGCGCGGTAGGCGATGTAGCGGCCATCGGGCGAATACAGTGGGGTCGAGTCGCTGGCGGGATTGTCGGCGGTGATGTTTCTGGTTTGGGCCAGAACCTCGGCCACGTCGTTATTTGGCTGGGCGGCGCGGACTTCGCTCCGTGCGGCGCTCGCTGCGCTCGCGGGGCGGACGAATGCGTCCGCCCCCACATGTTCCGTGCCCACGTGGTCTGTGCTCAGAGGGCTCGTGCTCACATTGACTGGGACTAGCCAGAGATCGTTGTTGGTGGAAGCGGCTGGATTCTTGTCGTGATTCGAGGTGTAGCAAATCTCCTGGCCGTCGGGGGAGAAGGCGTAGTTGTCCTGACCGCCCAGGGAGAAGACCGGGGCATCGTAGTCGCCGGGGGTGAGATCGCGGGCTGGGCCCGCTGGACAGCCGGGGGCGGCTGTCCCCACACAGTCATTTACGGCCACGACGAACAGGTGGCTGCGCTTGCCTTCTCTGTACGAATCCCAGTGACGGTAGAGCAGGTGATCGAAGATTTGGGCTTTCACCTTCGACTGCTTGAACTCTTCCAGCTTCTTCGCGTTGCAGGCAGTTTCGGCTTTCGGCGCGCCGTCGCATTCGGGATATACGTCCGACTTGAAGAGAATGTTCTTGCCATCGGGAGACCAGCGTTCACCGCTGGCTTCAGTAGCAATTGAAGTGAGTTGGTCTACGTGCGTGACCTTGCCTTCGGCGGCGTCGAAGTCGGCGATCCAGACTTGCGATCCACCTTCTTTCGTTGAGATGAAAGCAAAGCGTTTGCCGTTCGGATCCCAACGCGGGCGGTCGGCGTCTTGATCCGAGATGAGTTCACGTTCCTGGCCTGCCGCGTCTCGCAAACTCGGCGAGACGTGGGGCACCCGATTTTTCTGATCTCCACTTTTTTCTTCTGCGCCAACTAGGGGCACGATCCAGATGTGCGGCGTTTTGGTGTTGGCTTCTAGATTCACATCCACGACGCTGAAGATCACCCACTTGCCGTCGAGCGAGACTTCGGGTTCGCCCAGGCGCTTCAGCTTCATCATGTCTTCGAAGGTGAAGGGATGCTTGGCTTGGGCTGCGGCGAGCAATGCGGATGCGATCAGGGTGAAAGCGAGAATGAAGCGGCGCATGAAGGCTCCTGGACAAACGGAAAAGTGTAGCAGATCGGTGAACGCCGGGTATGGAAAGGTCCAGGGCATCGTGGCCGCAAGGACAGCAGGTTCCTCCCTTCGCTGCGCTCGGTCGGGATGACAGGACTGGATCAGGATGCGGGGGGCTGCCAGGGATTTACCAAGGGGATGCCGCAGCCTTCGAAATCGGAGATGTCGCGGGTGGACAGGGTCGCGCCGTGGGCTTGCGCGATGGCCGCCACCTGGGCGTCAAAGAGGCTGATCGGGCGGCCGAGCATGCGCCGGTTCGCGGCGATGGGTGCGAAGGCGCGCGCGGCATCTTCATGGAAGGGCAGAACGCGGCCGGGAAAGAACCCGGTAAACATTGTTTGCGCAGCGACGAAGAGGCGGTCGCGGCGTTTGCCGCGAGGAAGTAATTCGATGCCCTGAAGAATCTCCGCCATGCTGATGCTGGTTGTGAATAACTGGGAGCTGGGCTGGAGAGCGAGCCAACGGCGAACCGCAGGCTCTGGCGAGGAAGACATCAGATCCGCCAAGACGTTGGTGTCGAGAACGATCATGAAAACAACTTCTTGACTCTGCTGTCGGTCGTCGGTTCACGCTTTGGGATGTGCAGATCGACGCCGCCAAAAGGCGCAAACAGCTTGCGAATCGCCTCGCCGAGATTCTCCGGTTGGGGATCGGGCTGGGCGAGCGCCATGCTGAGTAACTCGCGGGCCTCCTGCTCCATGGAGCGGCCGTTGCGGGCTGCGCGGATGCGGAGGCGGCGCTTGGTCGTCTCAGGGAGTTTGCGGATGGTGATGCTTGCCATGTCATCAATGATAGCATTGATAGCAATGATTGCGATTTCGGCCTTGGCCTCTCGGCTTCCGGATCAACTCATGCACCCTACGCGCTTTGCCGCTCCTTGGGCCAGGGGCGGGACGCCGCCGCTACTTATTGCCGAGGCCGGAGCCCCGCTTTTTTCTGACGGCAACCCCTTGAAGGAAACGGCATCCAAGGTAGCGGCAGAACTGCAGCACCCTACCCCCGGCCTCGCTGAGCGGAGAGGGGTCGGGGGAGGGTCGCCGCGGTTTGCTGCCGCCGCTTTCGGTGCAGTACCGGCCGTGTTCAGGGTGGAAACGTCTCAGCCCGAGGCCAGCAGCCTTCAGACTTACTTACCCCCTTTCACCAACTTCTTCTGGATTCGGTAAACTATGGGTATGAGACTGGGGTTCCGCTGCGCTTTGTCTTTTCAGATTCTGCTGCTTTCTCTGTTTGCCGGCTCGGCTGCGGCACAGGAAGGTCCTTTAGAAAACAAGCCGCCCGAAGGGGTCTCGTCCGAAGAAATCATTAAGCACTTTGCGGCCAAGGAAAAAGAATTCAAAGCGGCGCGCGATCAGTACACCTACCGGCAGGATATTACGGTAAAGACTTTGGACGGCAGCACCACGACCGGCGAGTACCACGAAGTTTTCGACGTGCTGTTTGATGACAAGGGGCACCGCATCGAGAATGTGGTTTTCGCGCCGCAGTCGAGCCTGGAGCAGGGAGGGCTGTCGCTTGACCAGGGCGACGTGCAGGACTTCCGCAACCGGCTGCCGTTTGTGCTCACCATCGACGAAATTCCGGAGTACAACATTCTTTATGTCGGGCAGCAGACCGAAGACGAGTTGCACTGCTACGTCTTCGACGTCGCGCCCAAGCAGATTGTGGGCAAGAAGCGGTATTTCCAGGGGCGGATCTGGGTGGACGATCACGATTTTCAAATCGTAAAAACTTACGGGCAGGCGGTGCCCGAGATTCGCGATACGAAGAAGAAGGGCAAAGAGGAACATCTTTACCCCAAGTTCACCACCTGGCGGCAGCAGATCGACGGAAAATATTGGTTTCCAACCTACACTCGGGCCGACGACACGCTGCACTTCAACCTGAACGATATTCACATCCGCGAGATCGTGAAGTACGAGGACTACAAGCGCTTCGGATCGAACGTGAAGATTCTGTACCAGGGGCAGGAAATTCCGAAGGCGGATCAGAAGGAGCAGAAAACTGCGCCGGCGGAGCAGAAGCCGGACGCGGCACCGAATCCGCAGCCGCCGCAGAAATAGCCAGGTTTCAAGGTTTCAGTTCAAGGTTTCGAAGTCGGCTTCTTGCGGAGTGAATCGATTCGCCGGTTTATGAGCCCTCGCACCTGGCAAGTTTGGCCCTCTGAGGTTTGGCAGGTATCAGGCTTGAGATAGCGGCCTCTATAGGGCACTCGACGGCGCTTGCGCCTTCCTTTGTCCTCGGGGATGACTGTTACTGTGATCGTGTTCGATTTAAAGCGATTGCTGGGTTTTCGGGATCCGGCCTTCGGATTTGAATGGTGTATTTACCAGGCGGGCCCACCTCACAGAACTTAACGGCGTTGAACTCCCACTCCATCTTCTGCCCAGGGTTCAGCGTATCTGCCTCAAAATCATCTGTGATTTTGCCTCGGTCTTTAAAACCTTGAAGCGTAAACCTTAGTAGAACAGGTACTTTCTCCACTTGTCGTCGGAGCGGCCCATCAGGCGCATGATGTGGCGGCTGGTGTGGAGGTTGAAAGCGCGGGGTTCGCGCATCAGCTTCATGCCGGCTTCGAGGGGAAATTGGTTGCCCTTGCGGCGGTTGCAGGAGTGGCAGCAGGCGACTAAATTCTCCCAGGTGGAGGAGCCTCCGCGGGAGCGGGGGATGACGTGGTCGAGAGTCAACTCGCTCGAAGGCAGCACGGTGGCGCAATACTGGCAGGTGTTGCGGTCGCGTAGCAGGATATTTTTTCGCGATAATGCACGGCTCTGGTGCGGGATCCTGCGGTACTCGAGCAGGCGAATCACCGAGGGCACGCGCATGGCGATCCGGGCCGCGTGCAGAAAGTGTCCGTTCTCTTCTTCGGTCATGGCCACGCCCTTGAGCACAAGGACAAGAGCGCGGCGCGCGGCGCAGACGTTGATCGGCTCATACGATGCGTTGAGCACCAGCACGGGCGCGTGCAGGGCATTGCCATTGCCGTCGCGGTGCACAGCCGCCGACGCGAACAGGCCGGCGGCGTAGTGGCCCGGTGGTCCGGCGTCGCTTTCGAGTCTGGCTGACATAACTAGATTCCTACCGCCTTGGCTAATGATACTTGGGCTGGAGCGCTTGTTTCATGATTTTCGTGCCGGTCGAGGTCGCGAATCTCGACATGCTGCGCGGAAATTTTGAGCGTGCGGGCCACGGTCGCGACCCAGACCTTCAAAGCCCCGGCCCGACGAAGGACTCGAGCGCACTCCGATGCGGTGGCTCCGGTGGTGTACACGTCGTCGACTACCAGCACTTCGCGCTCCTTTACTTCTACTTCTTCGGGCTGCGCCACTGCAAAGGCGCCGCGGAGGTTCGCGGGGCGCCGGTGGGCGGTGAGGCCGGTCTGCGAACTGGTATCGCGTTTTCTTACCAACCCGTTCTCGCAGAGACGAAAGCGATTTGGCACAGGATTGATTTTCATAGCCGCACGGGCGATCAGTTCGGCCGGGTTGTAACCGCGTTGCCTGAACTTGGTGCGGTGCAAGGGAACGGGGATCACTGTGATCGCGCTTGAACCCATCTCCGGCTCGAGTGCGGCAATCGCCTCCGAGAGCATGCGGCCGAGCACGTTGGCTGCGGGGAGGACGCGACCATACTTGAGAAGATGAATCAGTTCGCGCAGTCCACCTTCGTAGCTGCCATACGCCAGGGCGCGCGCAAAGGGCGGTTCGATGCGCCGGCAAAATCCGCACCAGGGCTCGATTTCAATCTCCTCGAAAGCGTAGGGAGAAAACAAGCGTCCGCCGCAAATTGAGCAGGTGCCGCCCTCGATGGGCTGCATGGCTTCGAGGCAGGGCTGGCAAAATGGCAGACGGGAGATCTTGACTAGAGGCACGCCGCACATGCGGCAATCGGAAGGGAATAAAACCGCGAAGAGACCTTCGGCAATCTGGCTGGTGGGGCTTGCCAACCGCGAAGTTTCAAAGCATGAAGTTACAAGCCATGGCGGGCTTGTGCGCGAAGCAATAGAAGGCCCTGCCACTGCAGCTTTGGCCTGGGCAGCCCGAATTCGGTCTCCACTACTGCTGAAGACGGCCTCCCTGATGCCCGCAAGAGATCCGTGCCGGGCGGGCGAGACTTTCCTTGCCTTAGCAAAGAGTATAGCGGCCTGGGGGCAGGCTAGGCAACGTTCCGAAAGTTATCGGGCGGCAGAGCGGAACCTGAGGCTCTGCCTCTCGAGTGCGGAGGATGCTCTCTGCCGGGCCGATCCTGGCCCGGTCGATCTTTGACGGGAACAAAGAGCAGGCGATGATCCCGGCGGAAGCATTCGCCGCAGCGCACCGGTTGGAGAAGAAAAATCGGCAGCAGAAAGCGCTCGGAAAAGTTGCGCCGCCGCGAACGATAGGCGGTGTCACTGCCGCAATCGTTGCAACGAAATTCGAAATACCGCTGGAACCACGGCTCGTCGGGGGAAGAATTCTTCACACTGCACCTCCGGGAACAGCTGCGAAGGGGGCACGGACCAAGTGGGTTCATTTTACTATGACGGCGCGGCACAAGCCGGTGGAGTGCACGAAAGACACGGGGAACTGTGTCGGTTTCTCGGAAATTGCCGCACCGGTAGGGGCGCGCAATTCTTGCCGACTGTCGCAAGAGCGTCTTGAACCTCGGCGCGGCAGGCGGGACGCCCGCCACTTCGGCTTCGCTCAGTGCAGGCTCCCAGCCGCCGGGACGGCGGCGCAGCGAAATTAGGATACTGCATATGGGCGGCAGCCCAGGCAACCCAGGCAACCCACGTCCCCCTTGTAATGCGGCGGCCTCGCGTGCTAACGTGCGCCGTTCCCTTGGCTTTGCTGAGTCGTTGCTTTCATCCCGTGCCTTGCGAGGTTTTTATCTATGAGTAGTCGCGTCCCCGGCGAAGCGGGACCCGCCGTCAAGAAACACGTGCCCTTCGTTCCGGAGCACATGGAGATGAAGGAATTCACGCTGCGCGCCGTCTTGCTGGGGCTGCTCATGACGATTGTTCTGGGAGCGGCGAACGCATACTTGGGCCTGCGCGCGGGCATTACGATCGCGGCGACGTATCCGGCCGCGGTGATTGCGATGGCGGCGATGCGGGCGTGGAAAGGATCGCTGCTGGAAGAAAATATCGCGCGGACGGCGGGTTCCATCGGCGAGTCGGTGGCGGCGGGCGCGATCTTTACCATTCCCGCATTCCTGATCGCGAAGGCGTGGCCTTCCTTCGAGCCAGGAGTCGCGTACTGGAAATCGACGGCGCTCATCATGGTCGGAAGCATTTTGGGAGTGCTGTTCATTTCCCTGGTGCGGCGCGGCATGGTGGAAGATCCGGAACTGCCGTTTCCTGAATCGCTGGCAGCGTCCGAGATTCACAAGGCGGGACAGCGCGGCGCCCAAGCCGCCAAGTATCTGTTCTGGAATATTGGCGTCGGCAGCCTGGTGTATCTGCTGGGACGTTTTGGTCTGTTCGCCGCAGACAAGGACTTTTACTTTGGAGTTGGCTCTCTCGGCCGGAGCCAGGTCCGGCTGGGCGGGGTGGGAAGCAGGAATGTACTGGCGACCGGCGCGGCCAGCATGGCTTCGGCTCCGAGCGTGAGCCCGGCATACTTGGGCGTGGGATACATCATCGGGCTGCGGTTGGCCGCACTTCAGTTTTCCGGAGGCGTACTGGCATGGGGTCTGATGGTTCCGCTACTGATGTACTTTCTCGGTCCACAACTCAAGCAATACATTCCCGCGGATACCGCGGCGGACTGGGCGACGATGGCGATGGCCGTGTGGCGATTTATTGTGCGGCCAATTGCCGTTGGAGGCATGTTGGTAGGGGCGGCCTACACGCTCTACAAAATGCGCGTGAGCCTTACCGCGGGATTAGGAAAGGCGTTCTCCGACCTTGGCCAAACCGCCGAACAACAGGCCAAGCTTTCGCGCACAGAACGCTACATGAGTTCGAAGATCGTGTTTGGTTTGATCGCGGTTATGTTCGTGCTCATGTGTTTTTTGTATATACATATTTCGGGACTGCTGTGGCCGGCGGTGTTGGCGGCGGTCGTGATGCTGTTGGTGGGATTCATCTTTGCGACGGTCTCGGGCAACCTCGTCGGTTTCATCGGCTCGTCCAATAACCCCATTTCAGGGCTGACGCTCTCGACTCTAATTGTTGCGGCGCTCCTGATGGTCGCTCTGGGAGTTCACGGAATAAAGGGCGTGGCTACGGTTCTGGGAGTGGCGGCCGTAGTTTGCGTTTCGGCGGCGGTTGCGGGCGAACTGTTGCAGGATTTCAAAGTCGGCTACATTCTTGGCGGCACGCCCAGCAAAATCCAGAGCGCCGAACTGATCGCCGTGGTGGTGGCGAGTTTGGTCATGTACTGGCCGCTCTACCTGCTCCACACTGCGTTCGGTTTCGGCAGTCGCGATCTTTCGGCGCCCCAGGCCGGGCTGATGGCCACGCTGGCGATTGGCATCGTGGGTGGCGACATGCCATGGCCTCTGGTGGTGGTCGGCGTATGCTTCGGGATCGCGCTGATCATGATGCAGGTGAAGAGTCCGATGCTGGTGGCGGTGGGCATGTATCTGCCATTCGAGACCACGTTCGCGATTTTCCTGGGCGGAGTTTTCCGGGCGATCGGGGACTGGATCGCCAAACGTCGTGGCCTGAACGCGGCGCAAACCGCGCGGGCAGAGAATGCCGGAGTTCTTACGGCCTCGGGCTTGATCGCCGGCGAAGCCATCTGTGGCCTGCTCTGGGCGGCGGTGATCGCATTGTCGTTTGCGCAGCAACCTTGGCTGCACCTGGCCTCGGCATGGGCCGCGAAAATTAAAACGGCGCAGGTGTTTGCGCACCCACTGTATCTGAGCGGAATTGTTGTCATGGCTCTGTTGGCCGGCCTGCTGATCTTCCTGCCGTTATCCAGTGCGGGAGATCCAAACGAGCCGGCGCCGCCGACGGCGATGATGTAGTCCTTGAGGCGCGGCAGCGCGATGCCCTGTGTCCTATGGGTTGAAGGTCTTGCCTTTCGTAGTGCGGCGTAGGGCATAGTCCGATATCCTCATGTCGATTTCCGACAATATTGCGGTCGTGCGGGAACGCATCAGCGCGTCTGCGCGGCGGGTTGGACGCAAAATCGAAGATGTGACTTTGATGGCCGTGAGCAAGACGCAGCCAGCAGAGCGCATTCGCGAAGCTTATGCAGCGGGGCTGAGAGTATTCGGAGAAAATCGCGTCCAGGAATTTGCGGGCAAGAGAGAAGCTGTTGGCGATCTGGATGACCTCGAATGGCATCTGATCGGGCATCTGCAGAGTAACAAGGCCGCAAAGGCGGTGGAGTTATTTCGTGCGGTCGACTCGATCGACTCATTGAAGGTTGCGGAGAAACTGGATTTGGCAGCGCAGAAGATCGGTCGGAAGCTGGACGTGCTGATTGAGATCAACGTGGGCGGTGAGGCGGCGAAGAATGGAGTCGCTCCGAATTCAGCCGCACTGGAAGAGTTGTTGATCTCCGCGGCGCGTTTCGAGGGACTCGTGTTTCGCGGACTCATGACCGTGCCTCCGTTTACAGAGGATCCCGAGGATGCACGGCATCACTTCCGCAAGCTGCTGGCATTGCGCGAGGAGATTGCCGCTCGCAAGCTGCCGGCGATCTCGATGGAGCGGCTTTCAATGGGCATGTCGCACGACTTCGAAGTTGCAGTCGAGGAGGGATCGACCTGCGTGCGGGTGGGGACGGCTATCTTCGGAGAGAGAACATAGGCTTAAACACAGTGGACACAGGGGTTCACAGGGGCCTTAACCTTGATTCCGATTTACGAAGCGGCGGGCGGCGTGACGTTTGCGGTTAAGGTTCATCCCCGCGCCAAGAAAAACGCCATCACCGGCGAGCTGGGGGATGCGCTCAAAATCTCGCTCACCGCAGCGCCGATCGATGGCAAGGCCAACGAAGCCTGCGTTGAATTCGTGGCAAAACTCTTAAAGGTGCCGCGGGCTTCCGTTACCATTGCCTGCGGGCACAGCGGCCGGAGCAAAACCATTCGTGTGGCTGGAGTTTCGGCGAAAGACGTACAAGACCGCATTCTGCTGTGGAGAAAACCCGCGCCCAGGAGCCACTCTTGAGCTTTTCCGAACGCTTGCAGGAAATTCGAACCGGGTTCGAGCGGCCCTTTTGGGTCGCAAATATCAGTGAGCTTTTCGAGAGGCTTTCTTACTACGCCGTGTTTGCCGTGTTGGCGCGGTATCTGCACGAGGGCTTGCACTTCGGAGTGGAACAGGCCAGCAGCTTGACTGGAATGTTTGGCGGTTGGGTGTGGTTTCTCGCCGTGGTGGGAGGAGCAATCGCGGACCGGCTCGGCTTCCGCCGCGCGCTTTCGCTCGCTTACCTGATTCTGAGTTTTTCGTATTTTCTGTTGGGATCGCTGGGAGCGCCGTGGTTCGCGCCGGTACGCAATGCCTTCCCCCTGGCGTCGTTGGTCGCGTTCGTGTTGATCCTGCCCGCCCTGGGTGTGGCCTTGGTGAAACCCAGCGTGGTGGGAACGACGGCGCGAGCGTCGAATCCCAACGTTCGCTCGGTGGGGTACTCGATTTACTACACGCTGGTCAATGTCGGGAGCACGCTCGGACCTTTGCTCGCGGGTTGGGAACAGGATCATGGCAGTGCCGCAGGCCTATTTCATATTGCGGCCTGGAGCGTCTTTCTCATGTTTTTTGTCGTGCTCCTTTTTTTTAGGGAGCCGCGACGAGCGGAAGCGGGAGAAGCGGCCAGCCTCGCCCAGGTTGGAAGAAACTTCCTGACGGTGCTCTCGAACCCGCGCTTCATGCTGTTCCTGTTGATCTTTACGGGATACTGGATCGTATTCTGGCAGGAATTCATCGCGCTGCCGCTCTACATTTCCTCGTACATCGATCCGAAGGCCAACACGGCGCGGATTCTCGCGACCGACCCGATCGTGGTCATCGCCTTCACCATGGTGATCGGCTTTGTGACCAAGCGCATGCACGCGTTCCACGCGATTGTTCTGGGGACTCTGATCTCGAGTTTGGCCTGGGTTCTGTTGATCATTCACCCCTCGGTGTGGATGGCAGTGGCAACTTTGGTGGTGGTTGCGATTGGAGAAATCACGCAGCAGCCGCGATATTACGATTATATTTCGCGACTCGCGCCTGCGGACCAGCAAGGGACGTACATGGGATTTGCGTTTCTTCCGCTGGGCATCGGTTCGTTTATCGCGGGCAAGTTCAGCGGCTGGCTGATGCAGCACTATGGCGAGGAATTACACCGGCCAGAGATGGTTTGGTGGTGGGTGATTGGCGTGGGACTGGCGACAACTTTACTGCTCTGGATTTATGACAAAGTCGTCCGGGCGGAGACGGTAGACAAGTCATGAAGAGGCAACCGGGCACGCCTGCTACAGTTGCGGCGCAGATTCGCCGCGCGCTGAAAGACGGCGGATCCGCCGCGCATGCCGCGGGAGCGCAATGGTTTTTCCAAGATGAGATTAAATCGCGCGGATGGTATACGGCTGATTTGCGGCGAGCGGCGAAGGGTTTGCGACGGGAGATGCGCAAGGAGTTCGGACTGGATTTTCTGGTGCGGGTTGCGGATCAACTTTTTGCGGGACCCGTGTTGGAAGAGAAAGCGGCCGCTGTATTTCTTCTGGAGAGACTTGATGGTGAGTTCGGCGACCGTGAGTTCAAGCTGTTCGAGTCGTGGCTGGAACGCATCAGCAGTTGGGCCGACCACGATGGGCTGGTGCACTGTTTGATCGCTCCCATGATCGTGTCGGAGCCTGCGCGAGTGAGAAATGTGTTTCGTTGGGCAAAGTCGCCGAATCGCTGGCTGCGCCGCGCCGCTTGCGTAGCGCTGATTCGTGGGGCACGAGCCAGAATGTTTTTTCCTGAGATCACGAAACTTTCCGATTCGCTTCTCACCGACGAAGATGACATGGTGCAAAAAGGATGGGGATGGCTGTTGCGCGAAAGCGCGAAGTTCGATGCGAAGCGAACGGTGCCGTATCTGATGAGAATTCGGGGACGCGCTCCGCGCCTGGTGCTGCGCACGGCTTGCGAGACGCTATCTGCGGACGCGAAAAAGCGGATCCTGGCGACCGCGAAGCGGCAGAGGTGATCCACGCTGTTTGGCTATTCGCTCAATTCTCGGGCATTGTTTACAATAGACGTTTGCCCATGGACCTGGCTGCCATTCAGTCTGCGCTGCGCGAACGCAATATCGACGCGTGGCTTTTTTACGATCATCATCATCGCGACCCCATCGCTTACCGCGTGCTGGGCTTGCCGGCGGGTTTGATGGTGACTCGGCGCTGGTTCTATCTGGTACCGGCGCAGGGCGAGCCGGTGAAGTTGGTCCATAAGATTGAAGCGGGGCATCTCGATTCACTGCCCGGAAGCAAGCGGCAATATTCGGGATGGCAGGAGTTATTCGACAGCCTGAAGGCGATGCTGTCGTCATATCGCGATATTGCGATGCAGTATTCGCCGAATAATATTGTGTTCACGATTTCACTGGTCGACGCTGGAACCGTCGAACTGCTGCGCGGCTTGGGCAAGAATGTTGTCAGCTCCGCCGATCTGGTAGCTCAGTTCGAAGCTACCTGGAGCGAAGAGCAGATCAAGTCGCATTTTGCGGCGCGCGACAGTGTGGATGCGATCGTGGGCGCGGCGTTCCCGGAGATTGGGCGGCGAGCGCGCAACGGCGGAACCACCGAGCACGAAATACAGCAATGGTTGATGGAGGCGTTTCGACGGGAGAATTTGCTGGCGGAAGATGGACCCATCGTTGCGGTGAACACGAATGCGGGTAATCCGCATTATGAACCGCGGGCCGATCGTCCCGTTCCGATTCGCGCGGGAGATTTCGTTTTGCTCGACGTGTGGGGAAAAAAGAACACTCCGGACGCAGTGTACTATGACATTACCTGGGTGGGATTTCTGGGAGCGGCGCCATCGGACCGGATGCGCGAGGTGTTTGAAGTTGTGCGCGACGCACGCGACGCCGGAGTGAAGACTGTGCTCGATGCGGTGAGCGCGGGCCGGCGCATCGCGGGATGGGAAGTGGATCGCGCCACTCGCACCTACATCAAGAAAAAAGGGTACGCCGATTATTTTATTCATCGCACCGGACACTCCATCGGTACTGACGTCCATTCCAATGGGGCCAACATGGACGATCTGGAGATTCACGACGAGCGCCAGATTCTTCCCAACTCCTGCTTCTCGATCGAGCCGGGGATTTACCTTCCGGAATTCGGAGTGCGCAGCGAAGTCAACGTGCTGGTGCGGTCGAAGTCGGCGGAAGTCACCGGCAACATACAACGCGAGATCGTAATTATCTAATGGCAAATTCAACTACAGCAAAAGCCAAGCCCACGGCCGAACCGGCGCAGCCCGCCAGCATGATGGCGATCATCGCTCCCGCCGTGGGCTGGTTGATTCCCGGTGCTGGGCACATCATACAGAGGCGCTGGATTCGCGGCGCGCTTCTTCTGGTTTCCATCGGTAGTTTGTTCGTCCTGGGATTGATGATGCAGGGGCACATCTACAAAGCCAATGGAGGCGACATTCTCGACATTCTTGGATTCATCGGCGACCTGGGCGCCGGAGGAATGTATATCCTGACCCTCGCCATGAACTGGGGCCAGGGCGCGATTGCGTTTGCCATCGCGGATTATGGGACCAAGTTCATGATCGTTGCGGGACTGCTGAACTTCATCGCGGTGGCGGACGCGTATCACATCGCCATCGGAAAGAAACGATGACGCCGCTCTCAGCTATCAGCCGTCCGCTAACAGGTTCGACTCCCGCGGGGAAACGATGACGATTCAACTCACCCACTTCAGCGCGGCATTTGTGTTTGCGCTCTTCGCCTCGATTGTTTTTGGCATTACTCATCGCGAGACCTCGCGCGATATGATCCGCTACGGTTTGTATTGTTTTGCCATGTTTCTGGGCGGTGTTTTGCTGGCGGGCTGGGCGATGTGGCTGGTGCGGAGATAGCTTTCAGCTTTCAGCGACAGCAGCGATTCAGAGCAATTCTCCAGTTTGATCAGCTTGGGTTTGGCAATGCATTCCACGAACTCGAACTGCCTGCAAGCTAAGAGCTAACGGCTAAGAGCGAGAAGCTTTTCTACCCCGTCCACACGAAGGCATCGAAAACGCGCTTCGATTCAAAGTTCAGCCTACGATAAAGAGCAACGGCTCGAGCGTTGGCTTCCGTGACCGTCAGTGAAAGCATGGAAAAGCCGCGCTTGCGGAGACTTGCGGCCGTCGCGGCGAGCAGCGACTCGCCGATGCCATGCGAACGATACTCCGGCAATATGCAAACCTGGGTAACGTGGCCTACGTCGCCGCGAACTCGGGAACAGAGAATTAATCCAATCAGATTTTTCGCTTTGCGATCCAGCGCTGCGAAGGACGACTCCGCGTCGAATAGGCCGCATCCCGGAAAGCGCACGATGTTGTTCAGGAAGCGCAGCGATCCGCTCAGAGTGTGGTACTGGTCGTTAATCTGAGCGTCGACGTGGCCGCGATAGGCCGCGGTGATTACGGCGGCTGCGGGTTGGTAGTCCGCTTCCGTCCAGCGGCGAATTTCCACGTCCGGATGCGTCGGCCGCGCCTGCGGTACTTTTTCGGTCAGCCCGAGCCCCATAAACAGCCTGGGATGGCGCTGAAATCCCTGATCGAGAAAAGGTCGCGCCACGCTTCCAGTTTCGTGCGCCAGCAGTTGCGCCTCGACGCGGTGGATTCCCGGCGACTGCTGCAGGGTCTCGATCACGTGGGTCAGCAGCTTGATTTCAACCTCGCGCGCGTTGGGCAGGCGGCTGCTGTTGGCGACAAAAAGATCTCCGACTACTCCCTTGCTGCCTTCGTAGACGAAGAAGCTGTAACCGAAAATCCGGCCGCGCTCAATGGCGGCGTAGCCGGGAAGAATTTTAGCGTCCACGTAGCGCAGGATCATTTCCGCCGAACCGCTGTAGTCCCAGGAGAGCAGGCTCGCCCAGACTCGAGCTTCGTCGTCAAGCAGCGGGCGCAAGTCTACGGAGGAAAAATGCCTGAGGTCGAGAATCTCCACGGGGCTCCTGCAAAGTCAGTCGGAACAAAACCTGCGGCTTCTTTCGAATGCAGAAATCAGAGTTTAGTTGGTTTTCGGACGAGAGGCAAACCGGCAAAGACCCACGAAAAGGCGCTTAACCGCATGCCGCCGGATTTATTTGTCCGAGCTTTCTCGTGAACGGATCGACTTCTCCGCTGAGTTTGTTGACGAATCGATCGTAATCAACCTGCAAGGTCGCGCTCGACGCGACTATGGACGGAGCTCTATACTCACGGATCCGCAGCTCTGCTTTAAGAAGCCGAGGGGTTCCCGCTGAGTTGCAACACCATCATCTCACCGACGTTCTTCAGCCCGGCCTCTGGGCTTACTCCTTGCTGCATGGCTCGGAGTTCCTGCGAGAATTGAGCGAAAGGCTTCGGGTCGAAGCAAAGGTCACTTCCGAAGTAACCAAGAGTGCCTGTAGGATGGCACAGATGATACTCGACCTCAAACAGATATTCGGGAAGACCGATGCCGGCATAGTCGCGCATCGATGCGAATGCGATGCGGAGATGGAAGACTGGATCGTAGTTGATCATTAATTCCGCTCCCTCGGGACGATTGGTCATGGATCACCCTTAGTTTCGTAATTTGATTGGCTATGAAGTGAGTCCGCAGCAATCAGCGCCGTTGGCTCGCTGCCGCGGCCACCCAGAAATAGTCCACGCGCTGCGGGGCGTAATGGCCGAGGTAAGAGACGCGGCGGCCGGGCACGAGCTGTTCAATTTCGCTTTGCGAATTCTCCGGGGCCACCAACAAATGCTCTTGCTGTGGAATCCTGCCGAAGTCGTAGTTGAAGGCTAACTGGTTGCGATAGAAAGTCAGACCGTACTCCAGTTCGCGGGGGACGTGAGAAACGGCGAGCGGCAGTTGGCGCATTTCCACGGCGGCAATCTCCCGCGCGAGAGGACGTGCCGAGAGGGTGAAGTCGAGTGCCGTGGATCCCAACTTCAGGGCCGCTCCTACGGTAAGCACTACGGGAATCAGAGTGACGAAGCGCAAAAGGCGCAAACCTGCGCTGCGCATGAGGGTGAGCGCGATTCCGGCGCACAGGATCAAAGCGATTGCGAGTGCTACGAAAGTGGGTTGCGCTGCGGGAATCGGATGCTGCGCAATCAAGTAAGCGATCAGCAACCCGGGAACGATTGGAGCCGCGGCCACGAGCGCGTGAGTGACGGCCAGCCATTTCGCCACAGGCTCGACTGCGTCTTGCCGCAAGCGCTTTCGCAGATCGTCGGCTAACAGCAAGGTTGCGGCCGGCAGCGCGGGCAGAATATACCCCGGCAATTTCGATCGCGACAGAGAGAACAATATCAGCGGTACTACCAGCCAGCAGGCTGCGAAAATTTTGAAATGATGCTCGTAGTGGGTTGGGCTGGCGTCGGTGTGATCTTGGCGGCTTCGCCATTCGCCGGCCGATTGCACGAGAGCGGCGATCGTGAAAACCGTCCACGGAATCAAAGCGATTGTGGTTACAGGCAAGTAATACCAGGCTGGCTCAGTGTGGTGATAAAGATTTGTGGAGAAGCGCTCGAGGTTGTGCTGGACGATGAATTCGTGAAAGAACCCTGGATTGCGCATTTGCACTGCGAGGTACCAGGGCAGCGCGATCGCGCAGAATAAGAGAATTCCCGGCAGCCACAGTGTTTTCCAGACCGGAGTGAGTTCGCGCGTCGCCACGGCACAAGCCAAGATCACGATCAGGGCGAGAAAGGGCGCGACCGGACCTTTTGCCAGCATGGCCAAAGCGAGGAACCCGTAAAATGCAGCGAGGTATATGTTCTTCGCACTCTCGCGCCATGCCCACCAGGCGAGCATCGCGATGGTGAAAGTCGCGGCCAAGGGCATATCCATGGAAGCGGCGCGCGCGTAGCCGATGATGCCGGCGCAGGATGCCGTAATCAACGCGCCGTCAAGCTCAGATCCTCGGCGAAAGCGGCGCAGGAAGAAATACACCGCAAGCACGAGCAAGGTGGCGTCGACTGCCGAGGGCAATCGTGCCGCCCAGTCGCTCACTCCGAACACAGAGTTGGCCAGCATTGCCTGCCAGTAATAGAGCGGCGGCTTCTCCAGCCAGGGCTCGCCACCGAGCGTTGGCGTAATGCAATCGTGGCGATCAAGCATTTCGCGCGCTACCTGCGCGTAGCGGGGCTCATCGGCGCCGATCAGGCCGAAATGCGCCAAGCCGTAGAAAAACAAGAAGCCGCAGAATCCGGCGAGCAACAGCACGTCAGTGCGAGTGCGATTCGTCATGCGGCGTGGCTTCGGGCGGCGGAGATTGATGGGTTACCGATGGATAAGCGCGGCGATGGATTTTGTGAGGTCGTCGTCGGCATGTAGCAGTCAGCACTCAGCGCTCAGCCATCCATTCTTATTGATGTTGATGTTGATGTTGATATTGATATTGATATTGATATTGATATTGATATTGATATTGATATTGATATTGATATTGATATTGATATTGATTGCCGGTATTGATTACTGAGTGCTGTGTGCTGAGTGCATTTTCATTGTACGGACGGCCCGGCACGCAGGAGCAGAAGAACTTCGCGGACGGCGTCGTCCAGTGGGCCATCCACGGAGCAGCCGCTGGCGCACTGGTGGCCGCCTCCGCCGAAGCTTTCGGCGACGCGCGCGACATCAAGCTTGCCTTTGCTGCGCAGGCTCACGCGAAAACGGCCGTCGGGAAGCTGGCGAAAAAAAGCTGCCACCTGAATTTCTCCGATGGAAAGGACGTAGTTCACCAGGCCTTCGCAATCTTCTTCCTTGGCTCCGTAACGCTCCAGTTGCGATTGCATCACCCAGGTCCAGCCTACGTGGCCCTCGGTGTTGAGGTTGCGCAAGGCTTCGCCGAGCAACCGCATCTTGGCGACGGAATGGGCAAAATAAATGCTGCGCGCGCAGTGGGAAGGATCGGCGCCGGCCAGCACGAGCTCGCGGGCCAGGGCGAAGGTGTGCTCGTTCGTGCCTTGAAACATGAACGATCCGGTGTCGGTCATCAGCGCGGTGTAAAGGCAGGTTGCAATCTCCGGAGAGAACGGCGTTCCCGCTTCGCGCGCCAGGCGAAATACCATTTCTCCGGTGGCGACGGCATGAGGATCAATCCAATTCACGTGGGCAAAAGGCCTCCCGCTGACGTGGTGATCGATGCTGATCAGAAAGCGGTCTTCGAGACCCTCCAGCCGGGTGCGGTGGATGCTGTCGCACTCCAGAATGATCGCGGCTTCGTAAATGCCGCCGACGCGATCGGCCTGCAGCACCTGATCGGCGAAGGGCAGAGCGCGATAGATGCGCGGAACGCCATCGTGCAGCACCACGTCCGCCTGCTTGCCCATGGCGCGCAGAACCTGGCAGCAGGCGAGCGCCGAGCCGATGGCATCGCCATCGGGCCGCGCGTGCGAGGTGAGCACGAAGCGGTCGCGCTGCTCGATCTGCCGGAGAACATCCTGCAACATGGTTTAATTTCTCTTTCTTTACTTTAGCGTTAGCTTTACGCTTTCTTCTCGCTCTTCGCAGCTGACGCAGCATGCGCCTTCATTCTTTTTTTGGCTCGCGCCAATAATTCTTCCACGCGAGCTTTCTCGCGCTCCGAGCGGTCTAGCCGAAAATATAGTTCTGGAGCTCGCCGCAACCGCAGGCGCTCTGCCAATTCGTGCCGGATGTATTCCTTGGCAGCAATCAGGCCTTCGAGGCTTCGGTCGGCTTCGCGATCGTCACCATCCACATCCACCAGGACCTGCGCGGAGCGGCCATCATCGGCTACATGGACCGCGGTCACGCCCACCAGGCCGATACGGGGATCGGCCAGTTCCCCTTCCACGAGGGTTTCGATCTCTTCGCGCAAGGCCTCACCCAAACGTCCACGATGATATTTCACCGCGCGCTTTTCCATGATTCCCCTCGAAGTAAAACGCATGAGAATATCAGAAAAACGGGCGCAGGTGTTGGCCTGGAAGTGCTATTGTCGCGCACAAACGAGGGGGCGCG
This sequence comes from Candidatus Sulfotelmatobacter sp., assembly GCA_049513475.1. Classification (GTDB taxonomy): domain Bacteria; phylum Acidobacteriota; class Terriglobia; order Terriglobales; family Acidobacteriaceae; genus Sulfotelmatobacter. The sequence continues at coordinate 73,945 of JBEKWC010000015.1, forward strand.
GTAAGTACAGAGGTAACAATGGGATGGGACGCGTCGGTCTGGGAGCATGGCTGCGCCGCGGTTAGGAGACGCTCGCTTGGCTGCCGCAAAACACGGACCGCAGCTAAGGTCGATGAACGCAATGGCCTGACTACTACACTGCGACATCGCTGCGCATATGTGCGTTGCACTGATGGCACAGCTTAGGCGGAAAGTGTACGCGCCATCTTCCAACGTGCAACTAGCAGGGCCAAGCTCACGTAATCGGATAGATGGACAGAACTGCGAAAGGAGCGATTCCCACATTTCCTACTCCGGTTGCAGCCGCGATGCTACTCCCAATCCCTCAGCCCGCAAGCCAAAGCATACCGGTTACCACGCAGTACCCAATGAGCAGCGCGGATGTTATCGCATGCACGACGACACCAGCCTCTCTTGGGCGCAAAAGCTGAAATGCAGCAAGAAGAAACAACCCTAGAAAGGCATCGTGGAGCACTCTCATGACGACGAACGCAATTCTGAAATAGGGAAATTCAGTGTGACGTCCAACCGTAAACAGAACCCGTATTGAAGACAGCAGCAAGCAAACACCAAGGGCTGCGCAGCCTGCATTCAGCGTGCCGATTGTCCTCAACACGGCTTTGATCCAAGCCGGCATTCTACTCTGATCGACGATTCTACCCCATTGTCTTCAGGGGGGATGTCAGCGTAACTGCGCCACTCATTTGGCCACGACTGACGAGGCGAAAGCGCCTCTAGATGTATTCCACGAACGAATCAGCAATCTCCGCCCCACGGTTGTTGGCGATGCGGGTGGCTTGGCGCTCTACGTTTTTCATCAATCCATCGAGATAATCGCGCGAATTGGAGATCGCCACCACTCCGACGCTAGCGCGATTCCAGACGGGGCTAGGGTCTAGCTCGGCGACGGAGACGTTGAAGCTGGCGCGCAGACGGTCTTTCAGGCTGCGCAGCACTTGGCGTTTGTCCTTGAGCGATTGCGCCGCTTCGATGTGGAGTTCAAGGGTGAGGAAGGCAATCATGCCGGTCGTTGGTCGCTGGTCGTCAGTCGTTGGCAAAACCGCCCGGCCTCACGGTTCTTGGCTGACGACCAACGACCAACGACCAACGACTAGTCGTTACGCAATTACTTCCGCAGCAATTCTTTCGGTGGCAAAGGCTTCGATCACGTCGCCTACCTTGATGTCGCCGTAGTTGGAGATCGAGATGCCGCACTCCATGCCGTTGGTGACTTCTTTGGCGTCGTCTTTGAAGCGGCGCAGCGATCCGACCTTGCCTTTGAAGATCTGCACGTTGTCGCGCAGCAGGCGGACTTCGGAGTCGCGCTTGATCTGGCCGTCGCTCACGCGGCAACCGGCCACGGTGCCGACTTTCGGGATACGGAAAACGTTGAGCACGTCGGCTCGGCCCTGATAGTGCTCTTTGAACGTAGGCTCGAGCAGGCCGGTCATGGCGCGCTTGATCTCATCCTGCAATTCGTAAATGATCGAGTGCAGGCGAATGTCGACTTTTTCCTGCTCGGCGATTTCCTGCGCCTTGCGCTCGGGGCGGACGTTAAAGCCGATGATGATGGCGTTCGAAGCCGAGGCCAGCAGCACATCGGTTTCGGTGATCGCGCCCACGCCCGAGCGCAACAGCTTCAGGCGCACTTTGTCGTTGGAAAGCTTCGTGAGCAAGTCGGTGATGACTTCCACCGAACCTTGCACGTCGCCCTTGAGAATGATGTTGAGTTCCTTGGTGCCGGCGGCTTTGATCTGCTCGGCCAGGCCTTCGAGCGATACGCGAGAACTCTTGGCCAGCGCGGCTTCGCGGGATTTCTGCTCGCGGTATTCGGAGATGCCGCGCGCTTTGTCGCGATCGGCTACGACCACGAATTGATCGCCGGCCTGCGGCAACGATTCCATGCCGATGATCTCAACCGGGGTGGAAGGCGGCGCGATTTTCAGCTGGGCGCCGCGATCGTCGAACATGGCGCGGACTTTGCCGTAGACGTTGCCGACCACGAAATTGTCGCCAGCGTTCAGGGTTCCGTTCTGCACTAACACCGTCGCGACGGGACCGCGGCCGCGGTCGAGTTTGGCTTCGAGCACTACGCCGGTTGCTGCGCGCTCGGGCGTCGCTTTGAGTTCGCCGAGGTCGGCGACCAGGCAGATCATTTCCATCAGCAGATTGAGGTTGGTTTTCTTCTTCGCGGAAACATCCACGAAAACGGTTTTGCCGCCCCACTCTTCGGGGACCAGGCCGCGATCGGCCAATTGCTTTTTGACGCGGTCGGGAAGGGCGTTTTCCTTGTCGATTTTATTTACCGCGACGATGATCGGGACTTCGGCGGCGTGGGCGTGATCGATGGCTTCGAGCGTCTGCGGCATGACGCCATCATCGGCCGCTACGACTAGCACAACGATGTCGGTCGCCTTGGCGCCGCGCGAACGCATGCGGGTGAAGGCTTCGTGACCGGGGGTGTCGAGGAAAACGATTTCGCGTCCGAAGGCCGGCGATTCTTTATCGGTGATGCGGACTTTGTAGGCGCCGATGTGCTGGGTGATGCCTCCGGCTTCGCCCCCCGCCACATTGGTGATGCGGATGGAATCGAGCAGGGTCGTCTTGCCGTGATCGACATGCCCCATGATCGTGACCACGGGCGGGCGCACTCCGGTTTCCGGCACCAGCTCTTCGCTGGCTGCAGCCGCGTCGATATCTTTCGCGGTCTGCTCTTCGAAGGTGATGACGTTGGTATCGGCGCCGAAGAAGCGCGCCATTTCGCTGGCCAGTTCGGCGTCGAGGGTTTGGTTGATGGTGGCGAAAACGCCCTTCGAAAGCAGGCGAGAGATCAGATCCTTGGCGCGAATGTCAAGTTTCTCCGCCAAGTCTTTGACGCTGATGCCTTCGGCAATCGTGATGCTGCGCGTAATGGGTTGCGGCTCATTCGACACCGCCATGCGCGGCGGCGGCGTGTAGCCCTTCATCGGCCCTTCTTTTACGCCGCGCGGAACGTAGCGCTGGCCGGGACGCCGCGCAGGACCGCCGGGACGCGCGCCAGGACGAGTCGTACCGGGAGGCGGAAGAGCGGGACCGACGCCGAGGGGACGCGCACCGGCTGGGGCCTGGCGCGTGGGATGCATGGGACGGCGCTCGCCGGGACGAAGCGGCGGACGCGGCGCACCGGGAGCTCCGCCGGCCATGGGTGGACGGCGCTGAAAAATGGGCTGGCCGGGTACGGGACGGCCAGGCGCAGGGCGCGGCGCGCTGGCGATGGGAACTCCGGGCTGCACCGTCGACGCAGGCGGCGCGGGACGCACGGGCGCTTTGTAGACTGGACGCGGCCCGGTCTGCGGCACGATCATGCGCGGCGGCGGAGGCGCGGCGGTGGGACGGGGAGCCACCGGCGCAGCGCTCATCGATGCTGGCGGCGCGGTCGCCGATGCGGATGGAATATTTATGGCTGGAGGCGGCACTGGCCTTGCGGGCGGCGCAGTTACTGGCGTCGATGCATTCGGCGATACGTTCACCGGCGGCGCCGCCGGAGGCGGAACTGCCAGCGGCCTCTCCACCGCAGCCGCGACGATCGTGCGCGGAGGAGCAGGAGCCGTGGGCGCAACCAGCGGGCGATTGATCGAAATCGCAGGAGCTGCGGTCTTTTCTACCGGCGGATGATCGACTGCAACCTGGGCCGGAGGCGCAACTGGAGTTGGCGCAGGACGTGAAGGGGCCGCAACTTCTTTGCGCTGCGTGATGGCTTTTAGCACGTCTCCGGGACGTGAGATGTGCGACAAATCAATTTTGGTTTTGATTTCCTCTTCGCCGCGAGGGCCGCGCGAAGAGGATTTTCCCGCTTGAGACAAACCTTCGCCCGAGGAGCGGATGTAGACGCGTACTTTTTCCGCTTCGTGCTCTTCCAGAGAGCTGGAGTGCGTTTTCTTCTCGGTCACCCCAACCAGCGGTAGCGTATCCAGAATAGCTCTGCTCTTTACTTCCAGCTCTCGTGCAAGATCGTTGATGCGAACCTTACTCATCCGGCCTTTCGTTTCTCCGCGTTGTAGTTAGGTCTTCATTGCGACCTCACGGAGTCAACTTCTTCTGTGCCACGCCCTCGAACGTATGCCAGCGGGTCATGATTACTCGGTCTTCTCGGAAGCGGAACTGGCTTCGGGGGCGCTGCGCTCTTCGGAAGCTTCCACTTGCTCTTCGTTTTCGTCCCCGGCAAGCGTATCCGCTTCGACGGTGCCTTCATCGCTCGCGGCAACTTCCGCACTCCCCGCAAACTCGTCGACGGACGCCGCTTCTTCCGTTGCCGCCGAAACTTCTGCGGTGATGTCTTCCGCACCCGGCTGAGGCTCGGCGGCAGGAGCATCGCCTTCGACCGCGGCTTCACCTTCGGCTGCGCCTTCGACCGCAGCGCCCTGCTCCAGGCTGGCAAAGTAATTATTCACCGCCAGACTGATTTTTTCCACCGTCTTGGGGCCGATGCCTTCGATGGCTTCAAGCTGCTCCGGCGTCATATCGGCCAAGGATTCGACCGTGCTCACGCCGGCAGCATTCAGCTTCTCGACCAAGCCTTCGCCGAGGCCAGGCACGCTCTCAAGCGGGGTGGAGCTTTGCGGGACCATCGCCGACATCTGCTGTTCGACTTCCTGGCGCTTCTCTTCCTCGCTCTTGATGTCGATCTTCCAGCCCAAGAGCTTCGCGGCCAGCCGAACGTTCTGGCCCTTTTTGCCGATTGCAAGGGAGAGCTGGCTGTCGTCGACTACGACTTCGAGGTGCTTGCCTCCGGAGTCGACCACCGTCACTTTGCTCACCTTGGCCGGCTGCAGCGCTTTTTCCGCGAAGGTGACCGCATCTTCGTGATACTCGATGATGTCGATCTTCTCTCCGTGCAACTCGCGAATAATCGACTGCACCCGCATGCCCTTCATGCCAACGCAGGCGCCGACCGCGTCCACGTCTTTGTCTTTGGACATGACCGCGATCTTGGTGCGTTCGCCGGCTTCGCGGGCGATGGCGCGAATCACCACCGTGCCGTCGTAAATCTCCGGTACTTCGGTTTGGAACAAGTGCTGCACCAGGTCGGGCACGGCGCGGGAGACTACCACGCCAGGTCCTTTCGAAGCTTTTTCCACGCGCGCGATAACAACCCGCACGCGCTCGCTGATGGCGAACGATTCGAGCCGCGACTGCTCCTTGCGCGGCATGCGCGCTTCGGCTTTGCCGATGTCGAAGATCACGTCTGGACCTTCGACGCGCTTCACGGTTGCGTTTACGACTTCGCCGACGCGTCCGATGTACTCGTTATAAACCGTATCGCGCTCGGCCTCGCGCACCTTCTGGAAGATCACTTGCTTGGCGAGTTGCGCCGCGATACGGCCTAGAATTCCCTCTGTCACTTTCGGGATGCGCAGCTCTCCGCCGACTTCCAGATTAGGATCGGACTTGCGCGCATCTTCGACGGTGATCTGCAGCAGAGGATCTTCCACCTGCTCCGGCGTTTCCACCACCGTCTTGACCGCGTAGGCATTGATTTTGCCGGTTTCTTTGTCGAGTTCGGCGCGCAGGTTTTCCTGCGTCTTGTAGTATTTGCGCGTCGCCATCACAATGGCGTCTTCGACTGCGCTCACCACAATCCGCGGATCGATACCCTTCTCGCGGCTCAACGCGTCAATCGTGTTGTAAAGCTCACTAGCCATAGGAACCCATTTAGTAATTGGGTAATTTAGCAATTTGGTAATTGAAAACTTAGGGCTAAGCCGATTCTAATTTTCAAATTACTCAATTCCTAAATTCCCCAATCTCCTAGATTTCCGGCACCAGATTCGCCTTTTCTATATTGGCGAATTCAACTTCCATCTTCTGGCCTGGCTCTGCTGCCATTGCCCCCATTTTCTTGCGCGATTTCTTGCTGGCCACGCTCAGGTCCAGCGTCAAGCGCCCGTCGCGAAAACTTTCCAGCCGTCCCTCGAAGTGGCGGTTGTTGTTCACCGGATACCTGGTCGTCAACTTCATCCGGCTACCGACGAAGCGCTCAAACTCCGCCGCCTTGGTCAGCTTGCGATCCAAGCCCGGCGACGAAACTTCCAACGTGTAGCTACCCGGCATGGCGTCCTCGACATCGAGGATGGTGCCGAACTCGCGGCTGAAGTTGGCACAGTCGCCGTGCGTCACCCCGGCGAGCGGGTCGCCACTCGCCGCTCCAGGCTTGTCCAGGAACACACGCAGCATGCGGGCATTGCCGCTGCCGCGAAACTCAACCTCAACTACCTCAAGTCCGCTGGAGACCGCTACCCGCTCCGCGATTTCCCGGACACGATCAAGATCAAGTGCCATGCATCCAATAACTTACGGCTCAGCTTACCGGGCAGACCCCTCCGCAACGAAAAAGTGGGCTTGCGCCCACTGGTGTGCTTCGCCAAACGCCGGTACTACACAACAGTTCTCAGTTTTCTAATATACGCCGGACCACCGTAAAAGACAAACGCCGGCCGTGGAAATGCATGGAAATGGAAACCGATCCCCCGCCCTGCTGTGTCCTCTTTTTTCTGGCGTTTCCCGGCGAACACCTCCAAAGAGTTCCACCCGATGAATTAATATGACGCAGTTATGCCCACTCGTTATCCTGTCTTCCCGTTGCTCTGTCTCTTTCTATTTTGCGCCTCAGCCTGGACACAAGCCGGCGACATTTCCACACCTGGTGCTCCGGGCGCAAGCGACCCTGCGCTGGTACCTTTTTCAAACCCGAGTGTCGGCGTCGAGAAAGCCCCGGTCAGCACAGGCGACCAGGAAGGTAAGATCAATTTTCGCACGCAGACAATTCTTATTCAGGTTCCGATCGTGGTCACGGATAAATCTGGTAACCACATTCACGATTTGACCAGGCAAGATTTTCACGTCTATGAAAATGGAAAAGAGCGGAAGCTCGCTACCTTCGAAGAGATCGTCGCCGCGAATTCAAGACTCACTGTGGTTGCGCCCAAGCAGGGAGAGTTCACCAATCTCACGCTGTCCGATCAGCAACCGCGCCCTATCACCGTCATCGCCCTCGATACCATCAACACTCCGTTTCTCGATCAGTCCACTGGCCGCCGGGCCTTGGTTAAATATCTCGCCGAAAATCTCGATTCCGGGCAGGTGCTGGCGCTGATGATCTTGACGAGCCGCGGTGTCAGGGTCATCCAGGGTTTAACCAGCGACTCCGATCAACTGATTCAAGTGCTGAAAAAGGCCAGCGGAGAACAGACGGGCATGCAAGGGCTCGGCTCGGATACGCAGGCAAATGCTGCCCTCGGTGATCTTCCTGACCTTCCCACCGGCCCCGCTGGCAACCCCTTCGCTAGGGCAGCCGCCTGGGTTGCATACGGTGATACACTCACGGCGCAAGTCCAGCAGCAGAAAGCCATCGAAGAAACCCTGAGTGGTCTCTTGGGAATTGCCTGGTATCTGTCTAGCGTTCCCGGACGGAAGTCACTGATCTGGGCCACTGGGGGTTTTCCTTTGGGAATCTCCACCGCCGCACAGCTTCCTAGCGGATATCTCTCTCCGCTCTACCAGCGCGCCATGCAGGCCCTCGATGCCGCCGAAATCTCTGTGTATCCGGTAGACGTTCGCGGCTTGGTAGGAAATACTTCAGCGGTTATGGCTTCAAGGGTTGGGTCCACATTCGCACATCAAATCAGCAACCGGAACGAGTTCCAACAGTCGACCATCGATACCCTCAACACGTTCGCCGACATGACGGGCGGGAAAGCCTTTTACAACACCAACGATCTCGTCTCCAGTTTCAAACGCGCCGCTGACGATGGCTCTTCCTACTACCTCGCCGGCTACTACCTCGACACGCACAATAACAACGCCGGCTGGCGGCCGCTCAAGGTCAAAGTGGATAAGAACGGCAGCGAAGTTCGCGCTCGCGAAGGCTTCTTCGTGACCAATGCGACCATGAATCCCGACGCCACGCGCAGCTCCGATTTAACCTTTGCTCTCAGTTCTCCCATCGAAGGCACCGGCGTGCCCCTGAGCCTGAAGTGGCTGGAGGCTTCCGGCCACGGCGCTAAGAAAAAGATCGAGTTCATCGTGCATCTGCCAGCCGGCGGAGTGTCCATCCAGTCCAGCCATGGACAGAACCATCTCAACTTCGACTTTGCCGCAGCCGCCTACCTCAACCACAGCAAGAACGGACAATCAGCCGTAACCGTCGGCAGGCCCGTCACCATGTCTGTCTCCGACGCGCAGATGGCATCCTTAGGCGCCAACGGGATCGATATGAAGAATGCCTTGGAACTCCCTGCCGGAAACTACGCGGTCCGTGTGGTTATCCGCGACAATGTGACTGGCAAGATCGGCAGCGTAACCGCGCCTCTGACGATAAACTAGAACGCAGCGCTGCCGCGCCGAGTTCGGCTCCAGGATCTCAACGCGGTGATCGGCTCGATTTGCCTGAATCCCGGCGTCTCTCTAGAATAAAGGTTCACCCACGCGGCTGGGAGAGTTTCCAAACCTATGATTCATTTTCCCGTACCCGAAGCCCTCACCTTCGACGACGTTCTGCTTCTCCCGGCACGCTCCGATGTAGTTCCTGCCACAGCCAGTACGCAAACGCAGCTCACGCGCAACATCACGCTGAATATTCCCATCGTCAGCGCCGCCATGGATACTGTCACGGAATCGCACATGGCGATCGCGCTGGCGCAGCAGGGCGGCCTTGGCATTGTTCATCGCAATCTCTCCATCGAGCAACAGGCCAATGAAGTCGATAAGGTGAAGCGCTCGGAGAGCGGCATGATCGTCGATCCGGTCACTATGTCGCCCACCGACAAAGTCAGCGACGCACTCGAGGTCATGCGTAAATACAAAATTTCAGGCGTGCCTATCACTGAGCATGGGCGCCTGGTCGGCATTCTTACCAACCGTGACCTGCGCTTCGAAAGCCGCTTCGATATTCCCATCGATCAGGTGATGACCAAGAAAAATCTCATCACCGTTCCGGTGGGGACTACGCTGGAAGATGCGGAAGAAATTCTTCACGAGCACCGCGTGGAAAAGTTGCTGGTGGTCGACGACAAATACAATCTCAAGGGACTTATCACCGTAAAAGATATTCAGAAGAAGCTGAAATATCCCAACGCCGCGAAAGATCCGCAGGGGCGGCTGCGGGTAGGCGCGGCCATCGGCGCCACCGGAGACTTTCTCGAACGCGCTCAGGAGTTAGCCGCAGCGAAAGTGGATGTGCTGGCCATCGATAGCGCTCACGGGCACTCCAGCAAGGTGCTTGACGCGGTGAAGGCGGTGAAAGCGAAGCTGCCTGAGGTCGAACTGCTTGCCGGCAACGTCGCCACTTTCGACGGCGCGTGTGAGTTGGCGCGCGCCGGCGCCGATGGCATCAAGGTCGGCATCGGTCCCGGTTCGATTTGCACCACGCGTGTGGTCACGGGCGCGGGCGTGCCTCAGATTACTGCGATCGCCGAGGCCTTCCGCGCCGTGAAAGACTCCGGCGTTCCCATCATCGCCGACGGCGGCATCAAGTATTCTGGTGACATTACCAAGGCGCTGGCCGCGGGCGCGAGCGCGGTGATGATTGGCTCGCTTTTCGCCGGCACCGATGAGAGTCCTGGCGAGTTGATTCTGTATCAAGGCCGTTCTTTCAAGTCTTATCGCGGCATGGGATCTCTGGGCGCTATGGCACAGGGATCAAGCGAACGTTACTTCCAGAGCGCCGAAGGAGATTCCTCCGCCGCGGTTTCTGCGCGTGACGGCGACTCCAACCGGCTTAACAAGCTTGTCCCTGAAGGCATTGAGGGTCGCGTGCCCTACCGCGGTTCCGTCGCCATGATCGTGCATCAGATGGTGGGCGGATTGAAGTCCGGCATGGGCTATTGCGGATGTGCAACCATTGCCGAACTTCTCCAGAAAACGCGCTTCGTGCGCATCAGCGGCGCGGGACTGCGCGAGAGCCACGTCCATGACGTCATGATCACCCGCGAGGCTCCCAACTATGCCATCGAGTAAGCCGCGCATTTGAACACCGAAAAACACAATCTTGTGATGGCGTGGACCGCGGCGATCCTGTGGCTGATTCTCATCGCCATTGAGTCGAGCGCAATGCTCTCGGCGGCGAACACCAGCCGCATTCTTTATCCCGTGCTGCATTTTCTCTTCGGCGTGGGCTGGGATCGCTTCGCCATCTGGCATTTCTACATTCGCAAAACCGGCCATGTCGTCGGCTATGGCATCTTGAGCGTTCTGCTTTTTCGGGCGTGGCGGGCCACACTGCCCGACATGGCGAGCGCCAATTGGACGCTGCGCTGGGCCAACATTGCCATTCTCGGGACGGCATTTGTCGCCAGCATGGACGAGTGGCACCAGAGCTTTATCCCCTCACGCACGGGCACGATCCGTGACGTGATTCTCGATACCTGTGCCGGGATCGGAGCTCAGGTGCTGGTTTTCTTGTGGCTGAACCGGCGAGGAAATCGTATGCGGCGGGATTCATTTCACTCGATTTCTGACTGATGGGTCATCGGGAGGTTTGGCGATCGGGCGATTTGGCGATTTGAAATCTTTTGGATTCGCGTGCGGGGCTGGCTTTTTCAATCGCACAGTCACTCGGTCCTTCAATCGCTCAGTCTTTCTGTCTGGCTCCCTGCAACAGTGCCGCCGCTACTAACGCTAGCGCCGCCGAGAAGTAAAACGGAATTGGCGCGCCGTAGTGCTTCCAGAGTTGGCCGGTGATTAGGCTTGCGGCCAGAGCTGCTACGCTGGTCGCGAAAAAATAAATGCCCAGAGCGCGGCCGCGTACCTGCTCGCCAACTGACTCCACCACCAAGGCCTTCAGCACTGGCTGCGTGAGCGCGTAGTAGAAACCGTAGACAGCCATTGCGACCCAGATTGCCAGAGTCGAAGGCGCTCGTCCAAAAACGAAATAGACAGCGGCGAAGATTACATACCCAACGGACGCTATTAGCCGGCGCGAGACTCGGTCGCTGAACCATCCGGCGGGCCATGAGGCTAGCGTGTAGGTGATGTTGAAGACCAGGCCGAGCAGCGGCGCGAGGGCCACGCGGATGCCAACGTTTTGCGCACGCAGGACGAGAAACATGTCGCTGGAGTTGCCGAGAGAGAAAAGCGTTGTTGCAAGGAGGACAAAGTAAAAGCTGGCGGGCAAAACGATCCGGTCTGACGACGAGGCTGAGCTTTTAGATGTGGGGACAGCCGCCGCCCTCGGCTGTCCGCCGGGCCCAGCCCGGCGCTTGGCTTCGCGAATGCCCAGTAGCGCCACCAGCACGCATAATGCACCGGGGATGGCGGCGGCCCAGAACACGCTACGGATTCCGAAGCGCGCGAGCAGGAGGAGCGCGGCCAGAGGCCCGGCGATTGCGCCGGCAGAGTCCATCGATTGAATCAGGCCGTAGGCGGAGCCCAGTTCGTGGCTGGTCACGGATTCGGCGACCATCACGTCGCGCGGCGCTCCGCGCACGCCTTTGGCCAGGCGATCGGCGAAGCGAATCAGCAGAATCTGTGGCCAGGCGTTCACAACCGCGAGCAGTGGCTTAACCGCATTGGCGACGGCATATCCGGCGACCACGACTGGCTTGCGACGATGGATATGGTCGGTAAGATATCCGGAGAAAAGCTTGGCGAAGGACGCCACGCTTTCGGCGACGCCTTCGATCAATCCCAACTGCGCTGGCCCCGCTCCCAGCGAGGCCAGAAACGCCGGCAGCACCCAGTACGCCATCTCAGTCGCCGTGTCGTTCAGGAATGAGGTGACGCCGAAGACGTAGATGTTGCGGGAGGAAGGCTCACGCTCGGTGGAGTTCTCGAGCATCGATACTTTTTATCACAGAGGCGAGAGACAGGAACTATTTCGGCGGAGTGCGTTGCCTTAACGCGGTCAGTCCATTTCTGAATCTGCGGTCGAGAATGGCGCCAGAAAGAAAGCACACGAGGGCAACAAGACTCAACCAGATGAGTGTCGACGGTTCCGTCCAATCCAGAGACACGATATGGCCATGATTGTTAACCGAATAAACGCGGCCAGACAGCTCGTCGGCCACGGTCGGGCGGGTTTCGTCATTGTGATCGTATAGATGCATGCAACCGAACCAAATCAGAACACCGGAAGTCCCCAGCAAGCGGGAAACGACTTTCGTTGGGAACCACGAATCGGACATACCAGACGTTCTCGTGGAGACGCTCCCAGTCCACAGAAGATCGGCGCAAAGATGAAGACCTCGAATAACAACCCAGTTGTCATGAGGATGATCCGAAACACGGTCTTCGACCGTCTAATACATCGCGTCGTACTTAGTCACAACCCACTGCCCATCTTTATTTTCGGTGGTAACGGTGAATAGTTCGTGGTAAGTGCTGGACTGGCTTGGGCTGTTCAGGCGCTTGCCGCGGTAGTGGAGGATGGTGAGGGGCGGCGCGGTCTCCCACTCGGCCAACTCCCAGGAGAGCAGCGGATGCTGTTTCTCGGAGTCACAAATGAAGTGAGCATACTTTTTGCGGTAGTCGTGCTCCCAGTTGGAGAGAACTTCGTCGCAGTGGCCATCGCGCAGCTCGCGCAGAAATATGTTGGCGCTGTGCTCAATGGTGCGGTCGCGCAGCGGATTCATCTTGATGCTGACCGGCAGTCCGGTGAGCGGATCGTGATCTTCGGAGCGGGCCAGCACCGGCCCCTGATTGCTCAGCCACCAAATGTAGCCTAGAAACACCAGGACCAGCAGCGCGCCGGCGCCGGCGGCGATGGCAAGCTGGGTGCGGGTGAAGCCTGTGCGGGTTAGATCCATCCTGAGAGAGAGTGTATCGGGATGGCTGGATACCGCAAGATTACTGGCGTGAGCCGCGGAAGTACATGTACTGGGGGCTGAAGCCGAGACCCGCGCCGTTTATTGAAATCGAGCGCACGACCTGCGCCTCGCAGCGCTCGGCTGGACAGCCGAGGCGGCCGTCCCCACATGGTTCTTGGCCTTGCCGGTTCTTGCCGCGCCGGCCTACTCTTTCTTGTCTTCTTCTTTTTCTTTCACCGGTTCTATGCCGCCGTCGTGCTGGGCTTGGGCTTCGGCGTCTTGCATGGCTTTGCGGGCTTCGGCGGCTTTCTTGGCGCGGTTTTCGGCGCGCTTCTCGCGCTTTTCGTCGAGCACCTTTTCGCTGCCCAGCAGTTCGAGGAAGGCTTTGTCGGCGCCGTCGCCTTTATTCCAGCCCGTGCGGATGATGCGGGTATAGCCGCCGTTACGGTCGCCGAAGCGCGGGCCGACGGCGTCGAACAATTTCACTACGGCTTCGTCGGTCATCAGGTAGGCCGATGCCAGGCGGCGGGCGGCTAGGTCACCGCGCTTGCCGAGCGTGATCATCTTCTCGACGATGGGCTTCGCGGCCTTGGCCTTGGGAACGGTGGTTTCGACGCGCTCTTCGACGATCACCGAGGTGACCAGGTTGCGCAGCAGCGAGCGCCGGTGCGAGGTGTTCCGTCCGAGTTTGTAGCCTGCTACTTTGTGGCGCATGGTTTGCCTCAGGGGCTAAAGCCCCACTTTCATCTCGGCTCGGATGGCACGGCTGAAGCCGTGCCCTGATACGAACCTCTGCCTAAAGGCGCGGCTGAAGCCGAGCCGCTTCAAAGCCGGTTTTCTCTCGCCGTTCCGGTTGAGAGATCCTTCGGCGGGCAAAAAGCGCCCGCCTCAGGATGATAACGTAATTCTTACAGCTGGTCGTCAGGTCCGTAGGCCGAGGCCGGAAGGACCATGTTCGACGTTGGTCCGGGCACGGCGTTGCCGTGCTCGTCGATCTTCATGCCCAGGCTCAAGCCCATCGAGGAAAGTATTTCCTTGATTTCGTTCAGCGACTTGCGGCCGAAGTTTTTGGTCTTGAGCATTTCCGATTCCGTTTTCTGCACCAGTTCGCCGATGGTCTGAATGTTCGCATTCTTCAGGCAGTTGTAGCTGCGCACGGAGAGCTCGAGTTCTTCGACGGAGCGGTTCAGATTTTCGTTGTGAATCTCGGGCTTGCGATCGTCGGACGACGACGTGCCGGTTTCGATTTCCTCCTCGAAGTTGATGAAGATGTTCATGTGATCCTTCATCAGCTTGGCCGAGAGGCCGATGGCATCGGCGGGAGTAATCGAGCCGTTGGTCCAGACTTCCAGCGTGAGCTTGTCGTAGTCGGTGATCTGGCCGAGACGCGCCGCTTCCACGGTGTAATTGCACTTGCGCACCGGCGAGTGCACCGAGTCGATGGGAATGAAGCCGATGCCGAGATCCTCGTCGAAATTCTTGTCGGCGGAGGTATAGCCGCGGCCGCGCTTCAGGCGCATTTCCATATCGAGCTTGCCGCCTTCACTGACGGTGGCGATGTAAACGTCTTTATCCAGAACCTCGACGTCCCCATCGGCCTCGATCATGCCGCTCGTTACAACCCCGGGTTGATCGGCGCGCAGGTAGATCGCCTTCGGCGCATCGCCCGCTAGCTTGAACGGAATCTGCTTAAGGTTGAGGATGATGTCGGTGGCATCTTCGACCACGCCGGGAATCGACTGGAATTCGTGCAGAACGCCTTCCATCTTCACCGCGGTAACGGCGGCGCCTTCGATCGAACTCAACAGCACTCGGCGCAGGGCGTTGCCAACCGTGGTGCCGAAGCCGCGTTCAAAGGGCTGCGCCCAGAAAATTCCGTATTTGTCGGTGAGGGTGGAGGTGTCGACCGCGAGACGTTTCGGTTTTTGAAAACCCTTCCAAAGCATTTGTTTCTCCTTCGGCCGTTTGGCTCAATCCGGGCTCGCTGAGTGGTCCAACTCAGGTCAATGCCGGGAAGGGCTGATCTGGCTCGAAAAGCGGACCGGACTATCGCGTAACTTTGCGATTGGGTGACCGGGTGATTTTAAAATCGCCCCATGACCCGATGGCTCGATCACCCGATGAAAGCTACTTGCTATATAGTTCTACGATCAACTGCTCGTTTACGGGCAGCTGAATATCTTCGCGCTTGGGCAGCGAGAGCACGCGCGCTGTGTAATTGTCGCGATTCACTTCCAGCCAGTTGGGCAGCGTACCGTGGCTGGCGAATTCCTTGGCCATTTCCAGAATCACGAGCTTCTTGCTGTTCTCGCGAATAGCGATTTCTTCTCCGGCACTCACTTCGTAGGAAGGAATGTTGACCTTGCGATTGTTCACGGCCACGTGTCCGTGGCGCACCAACTGCCGCGCCTGACGCCGTGATTGCGCGAAGCCCAGGCGGAAGACCACGTTGTCGAGACGCCGCTCTAGCTGTTGCAAGAGCAACTCGCCGGTTACGCCCCGGGTGCGCGCCGCCTTCTCGAAATAGTTGCGGAACTGGCCTTCGAGGGTGAAGTAGATGCGCTTGGCTTTCTGCTTTTCGCGCAACTGCAGGCCGTAGCCGACGATCTTGGCTTTACGGTCCTTGCCATGTTGACCGGGAGCGAAGTTGCGCTTCTCGATGGGACACTTATCACTGAAACACTTTGCGCCTTTGAGGAAAAGCTTCATGCCCTCGCGGCGGCATAGACGGCAAACTGCATCGGTATAACGGGCCAAGTTGTTCTCCTTTTCGATGACCGGTTTACGGGTTTGGCTTCACCCTTCGTCCCGTTCAGTTCTCTGTTCTCAGTTGTCAGTTCTCAGTTCGACCCAAAATCCTTTGGCTGGGATCTGAGAACCGCCGCTTACACTCTACGCCGCTTCGGCGGACGGCATCCGTTGTGCGGGATGGGGGTCACGTCGCGAATGGAGCGCACTTCAATACCGGACGAGGCCAGGGCGCGCACCGCCGATTCGCGGCCGGAACCGGGGCCGCTGACGCGTACGTCTACGCTGCGGACGCCATGGTCGCGCGCCATGTTGGCGGCGTTCGAGGCGGCCTGCTGGGCGGCGAAGGGCGTGCCTTTGCGCGAACCCCGGAAGCCCAGCGATCCCGAACTCTTCCACGAAAGAACGTTGCCGTTCATGTCGGTGATGGTCACGATGGTGTTGTTGAAAGAAGCCTGCACGTAGCACAGTCCGTGGGGAACGTGCTTACGCTCCTTCTTCTTGAAGGTCTTCTTCTTGCCTTTTTTGTCCGGTGCGGCCGCGCCGCCGGCTGCTGCTGGTTTTGCCATTTTCCAGTTCTCAGTTCTCAGTTCTCAGTTCTCAGTAAAACCCGGTTCTCAACTGAGAACTGGGAACTGAAAACCGAGAACTGGTTTCTACGTTTTTGCCGATGCCTTCTTTTTCTGCGCCACCGTTCCCTTGCGCGGGCCTTTGCGGGTGCGGGCGTTGGTATGGGTGCGCTGCCCGCGAACAGGAAGGTTGCGGCGGTGGCGGAAGCCGCGATAGGAGCCAATTTCGATGAGCCGCTTGATGTTCATCGAAACTTCCTTGCGCAGATCGCCCTCGACCATCCCCTGCTGCTCGATCACGGTGCGGATGCGGTTAACTTCTTCCTCGCTGAGGTCCTGGACTTTCTTCATGGGATCCACTTTGGCCTCGTCGAGAATCGCACCCGCGCGCGGGTTCCCGATGCCGTAGATGTAGGTCAGCGCGATGTTAATGTGCTTCTGGCGCGGTAAGTCGACGCCTGCGATACGTGCCATGTGTTCTTGACCTCTCCCAGCTTTTAGCTCTTAGCGCAAAGCCAAGAGTTAAAGGCCAAAGGCTCCTTTTAGCCCTGGCGCTGCTTATGTTTGGTGTTGACGCAGATCACCCGCACCACACCTTTGCGGTGGATGACCTTGCACTTGTCGCAAATTTTCTTTACCGACGCTCGTACTTTCATATTAGTTCTCAGTTCTCCGTTCTCCGTTCTCCGTTCTCAGTCGCAACCTGTATTCGACTTAAAACTTAGTGGAGAACATCATCCTCGCAATCTCTATTTATAACGATAAACGATCCGGCCGCGATTCAAGTCGTAGGGCGAAAGCTCTACCGCTACTTTGTCGCCGGGCAGGATGCGAATAAAATTCTTGCGCATTTTGCCGGAAACGTGCGCCAGCACCTGGTGTTTGTTTTCCAGTTCGACTTTGAACATGGCGTTGGGCAGCGGTTCCAGCACCACGGCCATCACTTCAATCGCGTCTTCTTTACTCATTAAGAATCGGTTCTCAGTTCTCGGTTCTCAGTTCTCAGTGACCAGCACCCGGTCCTTTCACTGGGGACCGAGAACTGAGAACTGCCTTTCATTTCGTCAAAATCACCGGCCCGTCTTTGGTCACGGCCACGCAGTGCTCGAAGTGGGCGCTGAAACTGCCATCCACCGTCACCGCGGTCCATTTATCTTCGAGCACTCGGGCTTGCGGCTTACCGTAATTCACCATGGGCTCGATCGCGAGCACCATGCCTTCGCGCAACTTGGCGCCATGGCCGCGGGCGCCGAAGTTCGGAATCTGGGGCTCCTCGTGGAGCTTGGTTCCAATGCCGTGCCCCACGAAGTCGCGCACCACGCTGAAACCGGCAGCTTCTACGTGCTCCTGCACCGCCGAGCCCACATCGCCCACCGAGTTGCCGATGCGGGCCTGCTCGATGCCGCGATAGAGCGATTCCTCGGTCACGGTCAACAACTTCTGCAACTCCGGCTTCACCGCTGCGCCGACCGGGACCGTGATCGCCGCATCGCCATAGTAGCCGTCGAGGACCACGCCGCAATCGATCGAAACGATGTCGCCTTCTTTCAACTCGCGCTTTTCCGACGGAATGCCGTGCACGATCTCTTCGTTCACCGAGGTGCACAACACGCAAGGATAGTCGTAGTAACCCTTGAACGCCGGCTTCGCGCCCATCTCGGCAATCTTCTTTTCGGCGGCGCGCTCCAGATCCATCGTGGTGACGCCGGGCGCCACCAGCGAGCGCACATGATCGAGAACTTCGCGGACGATGCGACCGCTCTGCCGCATGCGCTCAATTTCCGCCGCCGATTTGCAAACAATCGCCATGCTGTATCGAGAAAACGCTATTCCTGACGTTCCTCGGCATGATGGTGCTCGAGGACGCGGAAAATCTGTTCTGTGACTTCGTCCATGGGCAGATCGCCGTTCACCGGGATCAATCTTCCGGTGCGCTCGTAAAACTCCGCCACGGGAGTAGTCTGCTCCTGATAGGCCGCGATACGGGGCTGAATCACTTCCAACCGATCGTCATTGCGGGTCACCAGCTTGGTCCCGTCGACATCGCAGAGTTCGTCGGCGCGGGGCGGCTGAAAGTGGACGTTATAGATCCGCCCACAGGTGGGACAAGAACGGCGTCCAGTAATCCGGAGCAACAATTGATTATAATCCACGTGCAGCTGGATCACAATTGGCCAAGCCCGAGTGGAGCGCGAGTTTTCAAAGAGCTTGTCGTCGAGCAAAGCGTCCAGCCATCCGGCCTGAGCCGTGGTCCGGGGAAAACCGTCCAGAATGTAACCCCGCTTGCAATCCGGCTGAATCAACCTGCGCCGAACCATTTCACAAACCAAATCGTCGGAGACCAGTTCGCCTCGCGCCATGACCGCCTTGGCAGCCTGGCCGAGTTCGGTACACTGGACCACGTTCAGCCGCAGGATGTCTCCGGTGGAGACCTGCGGAATCGAATACCGTTCCATGATGCGCTTGGCCTGAGTGCCTTTGCCGGCGCCCGGCGGACCAAGCAGGACCACAGGACCTACATCGCGTAAGGTTTCCTGCGCCATCGAGTTCAAAATCAAGTCATTGGGTGATTGAGTCATTGAGCGATTGACAATCTCCCGCAGAGATCATAAATCCGGTTTTCTCAATCAACTCATCCCGCAATCGCACAATCACCCGATCGCACAATCGCTCAATACCTACGACCAGTTGCGGCGGCCGCGAATGCGTCCGCTGCGTGGGGTGAAGCCGTCGTAATGCCGCATGATCAGCTGCGCCTCGATCTGCGTCACCGTATCCATAGCCACGCCGACGACGATCAGCAGCGAGGTTCCACCAAAATAGAAATTCACTCCCAAGCCGTTCGTCACCCACACCGGGAGCCGTTCAAACATAGTCCCACCCAGCCAGAAGGGCAAGTGGTTGAGATGGATACCGGTGATCATCCACTCGGGAATGAAAGAGATGATGATCAGGTAGAGGGCACCCACGAGCGTGATGCGAGTGAGAACTTCGTTGATGTAGTCGGCGGTGCGCTTGCCCGGACGGATGCCGGGAATGAAACCGCCATACTTCCGCATGTTGTCGGCGACTTCGCTGGGATTGAAAACGATGGAGACGTAGAAGTACGCAAAGAAAATGATGCCGACTGCGTAGAGCAACGTATATAGTGGCTCGCCCCACTTCAGCGCGTCGAACAGCGATCCGAGATAGCGGTGGTTGCGCAGGCCGTAGCCGAGAGTCTGCGGCAAAGTCAGAATCGAAGAGGCGAAGATCACCGGCATGACGCCGCCGGCGTTCACGCGCAAGGGCAGGTGCGTGGATTGGCCGCCCATGACTTTGCGCCCCACGACGCGCTTGGCGTATTGCACGGGGATGCGGCGCTCGCAGCGCTCGACATACACGATAAACGCCACCACCGCGATCATGAATACGATCAGTCCAGCCATTAAAACCGGCGTGATCGCGCCCCAGGTTCCATTCTTCGCTTTTTCGAACAGATCCTGCACGCCGCGCGGCAGGCCGACGACGATGCCGGCGAAGATCAGCAGCGACATGCCGTTGCCGATGCCGCGGTCGGTGATCTGCTCGCCCAGCCACATAATGAAGGCGCTGCCCGTGGTGAGCGTGAGCATGGTCATGAGGATGAAGCCGGGGCCGGGGTGAAGGACGAAGTCTCCCGCTTTTTCGAGGCCGATGGCGATGCCGAACGATTGCACCGCGCTGAGAATCACCGTGATGTAGCGGGTCCACTGGGTGATTTTCTTGCGGCCCATCTCGCCTTCTTTTTGCAGCTTGGCCAGCGGTTCGTAGACCACAGTCAATAGCTGCAAGATAATCGACGCCGTGATGTACGGCATGATGCCGAGGGCAAAGATCGTAAGGCGGCGCAGGTTGCCGCCGGAAAATAAATCGACGAAGCCGAGAAACGATCCCGCATTCTGGTTGAAGTACTGCTCCAGCTTGAGGAAGTTCACTCCCGGCGTGGGCAGGTGGCCTCCCAGCCGGTAGACCGCGAGCATCGCCAGCGTGAAGAGCACGCGCTTGCGCAGATCGGGGATGCGAAAGATGTTCGCCAGCTTTTCAAACATTACTGCAAGACCTCAAACTTGCCGCCCGCGGCGGTGATTTTTTCCTGCGCCGATTTGGAGAATTTGTGCGCGTGTACGGTGATCGCGACTTTCAGTTCGCCATCGCCGAGAATCTTTACGGGATGCTTGGCTTTGATTACACCGGCCTTGCGCAGCACGTCGGGAGTGATGGGCGAGGCGTGCAGCTCCGCGCCCAGCGCGGCCAGTCGCTCCAGGCTGACGATATTGAATTCCTTGCGGAAGATATTGGTGAAGCCACGCTTGGGCATGCGGCGGTGCAGCGGCATCTGGCCGCCTTCAAAGCCGCGGATCAAGCGCATACCGGTGCGCGAGCGCTGGCCTTTGTGTCCGCGCGTGGAAGTCTTGCCCATGCCGGAGCCCATGCCGCGGCCCACGCGCTTGCGCTTTTCCGACGCCTTCTTCGGTGCTCGAATGCTGGATAAATTCATATGTAAGCTCGTCGCTCTCAGCCGTCAGCTTTCAGCCACGCGCTTCTGCGCCGACGGCTGATCGCTGAAAGCTCCTATTTCAAGATCTCGACCAGGTGCGGAACTTTCGCTACCATGCCGCGAATCGCAGCGTTGTCGGGGCGCTCGATCACCTGATTCAGGCGCGTGAAGCCCAATCCCTTGACCACCAGCTTTTGTTTCACCGGGGCGCAGATGGCCGAAACCACCCACTTCAGGTGTATCTTTCCGGCAACCGCCTTCGGTTTCTTCGTCGTCATCTTTAATTCCTCAATCCCTTATCTCAGGGCCTCGGTCCTCGTTAGCAGGACTAAAGTTCCTGCACCGACTTGCCGCGCATAGCGGCGACGCTCTCTCGATTCTTCAGGTGCCGAAGCGCGTCGAAAGTCGCTTTGATCACGTTGTGCGGATTCGTGGTGCCGATGGATTTGGTCAGCACGTTCTGAATTCCCACGGATGTCATCACCGCGCGCACTGCGCCCCCGGCGATCACGCCCGTGCCTTCCGGAGCCGGCTTGAGCAATACTTTGCCGGAACCATACCGTCCCAGCACCAAGTGCGGAATCGAAGTCTGGGTCAGGTTGACCTTGATCAGATTCTTCTTGGCCGACTCGATGGCCTTGCGAATCGCCTGCGGAACTTCTTTGGCCTTGCCGGAGCCATGACCGACGACGGCTGCGGAAGGGTCTCCCACCACCACCAGCGCGGCGAAGGAGAGATTCTTGCCGCCCTTGACCACCTTGGTGACGCGATTGATGGCGACCACTTGGTCTTTCAGTTGAAATGAATTGGCGTCGAGCTTTTTGATGACAGTTGGCATTCTTTGAACTCTCGTTTCATTTGGCGATTGGGTGACCGGGCGATTTGCGATTGAAATCGAACTTCGCTTTTTCAATCGCCCGATGACTCAATCACACAATCGCTCAATTCCTAGAATTGCAGTCCAGCCTCGCGGGCGGCGTCGGCCAGGGCTTTTACGCGTCCGTGATAAATGTAGCCGCCACGGTCAAATACAACCTTGTTTACGCCCTTGGCCTGGAGGCGCTCGGCGACGATTTTGCCGACCGTTTTCGCGGCCGCCACGTTGCCGCCGCTGCGCCGCTCTTCTTTTTTCTTGCCTTCGGCGGAGCTGGCCGAAACCAGCGTCTGGCCGTGCAGGTCGTCGATCACCTGTACGTAAATATGATTCAGCGAGCGGTAAACGTTCAAGCGCGGACGCTCCGAGGTGCCCTGCATCTTCTTGCGGATGCGGTCGTGGACGTGCCCGCGTTTCTGGTTTTTCGAAATCTTCGTCAGCATTGCTTTCGCCCTCAGCGATCAGCCATCAGCCATCAGCCACCCCTTCAGCCCCCATTTCAATGCGAGAGCGAATGGCCGAAGGCTGAGAGCTATTTGGCTCCGGTCTTACCGACCTTCTTCTTCAACTTCTCGCCAGCGTAACGCACACCTTTATTCTTGTACGGGTCAGGCGGACGCAGCGAGCGCATTTCTGCGGCGACCTGGCCTACCTGCTGCCGGTCGATTCCGCTCAGCGAAATTTTGGTCTGCTTGGGATCGACCGCCGCGTCGACGCCGGTGGGCAACGGGTATTCGATCGGATGCGAGTACCCCAGGTTGAATACCACCATGCCTTTGCCCTTCATTTCGGCGCGGTAGCCGATGCCGACGATTTCTAGGTCGCGGCTCCAGCCTTTGGTGACGCCCTCGACGGCGTTGTTTACCAGCGCGCGCGCCAGCCCGTGGACCGCGGCCTGCGAATCGTTCTCGCGCACAGCGACCAGGTTCCCGTCCTTCTGCTCGACCTTGATGCCGGCGGGAAGAGCCGTGTCCAGCTTGCCCTTCGGCCCCTGCACCAACACGGTGTTGCCTTCGACTTTGACCGTCACCCCTTTGGGGATCGGGATCGGTTTTTTTCCAATTCTCGACATAGACTTTCAGCTCTCAGGCTTCCGCTCTCAGCTTCATTCGCCGCGCCTTGACTGAAGGCCGATGGCGGATGGCTGAGAGCCGCTTCTCTACCAAATCTCGCACAATAATTCGCCGCCCACGCCTTCCTTGCGGGCCTGGCGACCGGTCATCACGCCGCGCGGCGTGGTCAGGATGTTGATGCCCATGCCGCCGAGCACGCGAGGAATTTCGCTGCGGCGCACATAGACGCGGCAGCCCGGGCGGGAGACGCGCTCCGCCTTCGAGATCGCGGCTTCGTTGTGCGCGCCGTACTTCAGGTAAATCCGGATGACCTTGTGGCCTTCTTCTTCCGCGGCCTTGAAGTTCGAGATGTAGCCCTCTTCTTTCAGGATGCGGGCAATCTCGACCTTCAGCCGCGAGGCCGGGATATCCACCTTCTGGTGCCGCGCCTGCAGCGCGTTGCGCACTCTCGTCAGCATGTCTGCGACCGGATCGGTCAACCTCATCGTTTGCTTCTCCTCTCGCCACCCGTTCGCTCCGCTGGTGCGGAGAACCTGCGGCAGCGTGTTCACGGCTTGTCATCCTGAGCAAGACGCCTTCTGTCTCGCGAAGGATCTCTCACCCCACTGGCCCACGGGCGGCCTTGCTACCAAGACGACTTCGCGACTCCGGGAATTTCCCCGAGCAGCGCCAACTGGCGGAAGCACAGGCGGCACAGGCCGAACTTGCGCAAGTAAGCCCGCGGCCGGCCGCAGCGCTTGCAGCGGTTGTGCCGGCGCGTGGAAAACTTCGGCCGCTTCTCGCCCTTGCCGCGCGCCACTTCAAACTTCTTTTCGATCTTCGCGTCTTTGACTCGTTTCGCTGTAGTCATGCCATCCTTAAAATTTTGCTTCGAACGTTAATCTTTGAAACCGAAACTTTTCCAACTCAAGCCGTGCAAACCACGCTAGGCTCGGAACGGCATGCCCAGATGCTTCAACAGGCTGCGCGCCTGGTTATCGTTGGCCGCCGTGGTCACGATGGTCACGTTCATGCCTTTCAGCTTGTCAACCTTCTCGTAGGAAATCTCCGGGAAGATGAGCTGGTCGTGCAAGCCGAGGGTGTAATTGCCGCGGCCATCGAACGATTTGGTGGAGACCCCCTTGAAGTCGCGCACGCGGGGCAGCACGATGTTCAGCAGCCGGTCGAGAAATTCATACATGCGGTCGCCGCGCAGCGTGACCATGGTGCCGATGGCCTGGCCCTCGCGAACTTTGAAAGCCGCAATCGACTTCTTGGCCTTGGTGACGATCGGCTTCTGCCCGGTGATCTGTCCCAGTTCGTTAACCGCGGGATCGAGGATCTTCGAATTCTGCGTAGCCTCGCCCATGCCCATGTTCACTACGATCTTGTTGAGGCGCGGCACGGCCATCGCGTTCTTAAGTTCCAGCTCTTTGAGCAGCGCCGGCGCCACTTCTTTTTCGAAGCGAGTGCGCAACCGCGGCCGCTCCTTGGCGCTGTGCTGCGCCTGCGCCGGAGCCTTCTGCTCCTGCGACGAATCTTTCGAGGACTTCTTGTCTTTCTCTTTTGCCATCGCGTCTATTCCACTCCCAGCATTGAGCGATTTTGCGATCGAGTCATCGCGCGATTGAGAATCGGAAATTCATTCACCGCGAATTCCAATGGCTCAATCACCCGATCACCCGATCACTTATCCAGCGTCGTTCCACACTTCCTGCACACCCGCACCTTGCGGTCGCCGCGCATTTCGTGCCCGATGCGCACCGGGCCGCAGGTGGGGCAGACCAGCTGCACGTTCGAGATCGCGATCCGGCTCTCCTGCTCGGCGATGCCGCCCTTGATGTTGCGCTGCGGGTTGGGGCGCACGTGCTTTTTCACGATCATGACGTGCTCGACCAACAGCTTGGCGTCGTCGGGAAACACGCGCAGCACGCGCCCTTCCTTGCCCTTGTCCCGCCCGGTGATGACTTTCACGTTATCGTTGCGGCGGATATCGACTCGCTTGTGTACGGTGCTGACAGTTCGCATTCTATAAACCCATTTCGTGATTTTGCGATTGAATCATCGGGCGATTGAAAAGCACAGACGCTTCGGTCTGGTTTTGCAACCGCGCCATCGCCCCATCGCTCAATTCCTAGATCACTTCCGGCGCTAACGACACGATTTTCAAAAACTTTTTTTCGCGCAGCTCGCGGGCCACGGGACCGAAAACGCGCGTCCCGACCGGCTCGCCGGCGTCGTTGATCAGCACCGCCGCATTTTGATCGAAGCGGATGTAGGTGCCGTCGCGGCGGCGATGTTCTTTGCGCGTGCGCACGATCACCGCCTTCACCACTTTGCCCTTCTGCACCTGCCCGTCGGGTGCAGCTTCCTTGACCGCGGCGGTGATTATGTCGCCGAGGCTGGCATTCAGTCCGGTGGAGCCGCCAAGCGGCAGAATCATCTGCAGCTTGCGGGCGCCGGAGTTGTCGGCTACCTCCAGCATGCTTCTCATCATCACAGCCATGGCATCAATCTCCCTCGGTCTTGCTTGTCATCCTGGGCGAGACGCTTTCGGTCTCGCTTTGTCATCCTGAGCGAGACGTTCTTGGTCTCGCGAAGGATCTCGGACTCGCCGGAACCCGCACGCCTTACTTGCCGTCTTTGTCCAGCACAATCTCGGGCACCAGCGCGGTCTTGCGCACGATGTCCTTCAGCTTCCAGCGCTTCAACTTCGAGAGCGGGCGCGTCTCTTCGATCCGCACCACGTCGCCCACGTGCGCTTCGTTCTTCTCGTCGTGGGCGTAAAACTTTTTGTTGCGCGCCACCACGCGGCCGTAAAAAGGATGCGCCTTCTTGCGCGTCACCTTGACCACGATCGTCTTCGACATGCGGTTGGCGACCACTTCTCCGACGACTTCTTTGCGCCGGCCCTGCGCCTGCTCGGCGGGCGGGGTAGCGGACTTTGCGCCTGCGGTTTCCACCATCAGCGTTTCTCCGATGCGGCGGCGCGAGTGCGCTCGCCTAAAATTGTTTTGACCCGGGCAATGTCCTTGCGCAGGCCGCGCATCTTCTTCAGGCTCTCGGTCTGGCCCATATTCAGCTGAAATTTCAGCTTGAAGAGCTGGTCGGCGAGGTCGCGCTCCTGGTGCTGCAACTCGTCTTCGGTTAAGTTTCTGACTTTGTCTGCTTTCATAAATGAGCCTTCAGCTTTTAGCTCTCAGCCTTCAGCTTTCTTCGCCGCCGCTTTTCCCGATCGCTGACGGCTGAAAGCTGATCGGTCGTTTCCTAGTGCGCCGTTTCGCGCTTGACCAAAGTCGTGCGCAGCGGCAGTTTGTGCGACGCCAGGCGCATGGCCTCGGTCGCGTCCGCGATCGTGACCCCTTCCATCTCGAACAGAATCTTTCCCGGCCGCACCACCGCGACCCAGTGATCGGGCGCGCCTTTGCCTTTGCCCATACGGGTTTCGGCGGGCTTCTTGGTGACCGGTTTGTCCGGAAACACGCGAATCCAGATCTTGCCGCCGCGCTTGACGAAGCGGGTCATGGCCACGCGGCTGGCTTCGATCTGCCGGTCGGTGATCCAGCCCGGCTCGAGCACTTTCAATCCGAAGTCGCCGAAGGCCAGCGTGCTGCCGCGCCAGGCTTTGCCGGTCATGCGCCCGCGCTGCTGCTTGCGGTACTTCACTTTCTTTGGCATTAACATAAATAAGCTCTCGGCCCTCAGCTCCCAGCCAGCCCACTGCGTCTTATGACGGCTGCGGGCTGACGGCTGACGTCTATTTCAAAACGCTCCCACGCCCGTCTGCTGCTCGCGCTTTTTCGCGGGGAGAATTTCTCCCTTGTACACCCACACCTTCACGCCAATCACGCCATACGTGGTTCGGGCTTCGGAGAAGCCATATTCGATATCGGCGCGCAGGGTGTGCAGCGGCAAACGGCCCTGCAGGTACCACTCGGAGCGCGCGATTTCGTTGCCATTCAAACGTCCGCTCACGCGGACCTTGATTCCTTTGCAACCGAAGCGCAGCGCCGAGTCGACCGCCTTGCGCATGGCGCGGCGGAAGCCGACGCGCTTTTCCAGTTGCAGCGCAATCGCCTCGGAGACCAGTTGGGCGTCGAGCTCGGGCTTGTGCACTTCCTGGATGTCGACAAACACCTCGCGCGCGGTGCGCTTCTGCAAGTCGGCCTTCAGCTTGTCGATTTCCGCGCCCTTGCGCCCGATGATGATTCCCGGCCGCGCCGTCTTAATAATGATGCGCAGCTTGTTGCCCGGGCGCTCGATCTCGATCGAACTTACGCCCGCCGACTTGAGCTTGTCTTTGAGTTCGCCCTTCAGCTTGATGTCTTCAAAGAGCAGCTTGTCGTAGTCACGCTCGACGAACCAGCGCGACTTCCACGGCTTGGTGTAGCCGAGGCGAAAACCATAAGGATGGACTTTTTGTCCCATTGCTTCTCCTAAATCAATCCCAAAACCGCCGAACGAAACCGAAAATCCTTGTCCTTCCGAACCCGCGCCCAGCGCGGATGAGGAACCTGCTGTCTGCGTTACTTCGCGGCAGCCTTTTTCTTTTTCCCAGCCGCTGCCGCCGACTTCTTCGCCCCCGGCGCGCGCCGCTTGACCGGAGCCGGAGCGGAGCCCGTCCGCGCTTCGCCAGAAACCCGAGCCGAATTGGCGCCGCGCTCGGCCAGCACCAGGGTTATGTGCGCAATGCGCCGCTGGTAGCGGAAGGCGCGCCCTTGCGGCGCCGGACGGATGCGCTTCAGGCGCGGTCCGTCGTTTGCGATCGCGCTCTTCACATACAGGTTGTCGAGCTCGACGTCCAGCCCCTTTTCGGTGCTGAGAAAATTCGCGTTATCGAGCGCCGACTGCAACAGCTTGCCAATGTGCGCCGCAACGCGCTTCTTGGTGAACAGCAGCGTGTTGCGCGCGTCCTCGACCTTGCGCCCTTTGATCAGCTCGAGCACCAGGCGCGCTTTCTGCGGCGAGACTCGCAAGTACCGCATTTCCGCTCGGAATTCCATAATCGTCTCTGTTCTAAGCCGCGCTCTTCGCCTTTGATCTTGGTCAAAAGCTAAAGAGCTACCGGCTAAAAGCTATTTACGCCTTCGGTGCCACCGGCGCCGCCGGAGTGATCGCTCCCGGCCCGCCCGGAATGCCCGCCGGCTTGGCCGCTGTTTCCGTCGCCGCCCGCATGGAGTGCCCCTTGAAGTTGCGGGTGAAGCTGAACTCGCCCAGCTTGTGCCCCACCATGTTCTCGGTGAGGTACACGGGAATAAACTTTTTGCCGTTGTGCACCGCGATGGTATGCCCCACCATCTCCGGAACCACGGTGGAACGCCGCGACCAGGTGCGCAGAACTTTCTTTTCGTTGCGCGAATTCATGCCCTCGACCCGCGACATCAGGAAGCCATCGACGAACGCGCCTTTTTTGGTTGAACGTGCCATAAAGTCAGCTTCTCGCTGTTAGCTCCTAGCTTTTAGCTTTAAAGCCAAAATCGTTTCGACCGTTGCCATGCCGACGTCGGCGCTCTTGCCAACGACGAACGACCAACGACTATTTACTGCGCCGGTTCACAATGAACTTGTCCGTGCGCTTGTTATTGCGCGTCTTGTAGCCGCGCGTGGGCTGGCCCCAGGGGGTCACGGGATGCCTGCCGCCCGAAGTCTTGCCTTCGCCGCCGCCGTGCGGGTGATCGACCGGATTCATCGATACGCCGCGATTGTGCGGACGCTTGCCCAGCCAGCGCGAGCGCCCCGCCTTGCCGATGGTGACGTTTTCGTGATCGAGATTCCCGACCTGCCCGATGGTCGCCATGCAATCCTGCGAGATTTTGCGAGTCTCCCCGGAAGGCAACTTCACCAGCGCGTACTCGGCTTCTTTCGCGACCAACTGCGCCGCTCCGCCAGCCGAGCGCACCATTTGGCCGCCCTTGCCCGGCTTCAACTCCAGATTGTGAATCTGGGTGCCCGGGGGAATGTTGCGCAGCGGCAGCGCGTTGCCGACTAAGATGTCGGCCTCGGGCCCGCTCACCACTTTCTGCCCCACCTTCAATCCTTCGGGTTGCAGGATGTAGCGCTTCTCGCCATCGGCGTAGGCCAGGAGCGCAATGCGCGGGGAGCGGTTGGGATCGTATTCGATGCTGACCACGGTCGCCGGAATGCCAGTCTTGTCGCGCTTAAAATCGACGATGCGCAGCTTGCGCTTGTGCCCGCCTCCGATGAAGCGCATGGTCATGTCGCCGGAGTTGCGGCGCCCGCCGGTGCGCGGCTTGGGCTCAAGCAGCGGCTTGTACGGATGCCGCGTCGTAATGTCGTCGTTGACGATGGTGGTACGGTAGCGCAACGTCTGCGTCGTCGGTCGGTATGTCTTAATCGGCATAGAAGCTCTCAGCTTTCAGATGTCAGCCCTCCGCTTCATACCGTCGCTTTTTCTGATAGCTGACGGCGGAAGGCTGATTGCTGCCCTACAAATTCTGCGCGTACTCCGGCATCTTCTCGCCGGCGCGCAGGCGCACGTACGCTTTTTTCCAGTCCGGGCGATAGCCGGCAAATTTTCCGCGTCGCCGCTCTTTGCCGGGATACATCGCCGTGCGCACGGAAAGGACTTTCACTTTGAAAATCGTCTGCACCGCCTGCTTCACTTCCGTCTTGGTCGCCCCCGGCGCGACCTGGAAGACCAGCGTGTTCTGGTTTTCCTTGATGGCCAGGCCTTTTTCTGTGATCACGGGACGGCGAATGATCTGGTATGCGGATTTCATGATGCTTAGGCCACCTCCGCCGCTTTTTCGTGGCGCGTGCGCTTGCGCGGAGAAGCTGCCGCCTTCTTCGCGCCCTCGTCCTCTTCCTTCGCCGACTTGCGCTGCCGCTTGGGCAAACTGTCTTTCAACGTGATCTGCAGCTTCTCAATCGCGGGGTGCGAAAAAATCACGCGATCATAGCGCAGCAGATGATAAGGATGAACCTCGTTGCCCGGAACCAATTCCAACCCCTTGATGTTTCTTGAACTTAGGGCAAGGTTCTTGTTGCCGGAGTTGGGGACGTCGACAATCAAAACCGTCTTTTCGACTTTTAGCGCGTCGAGCGCGGCGCGGAACTCTTTGGTCTTGACTTCCTTCACGTCGAACGCGTTCACGATGGTCAGCTTGCCATCGGCGAATTTGGCCGCCAGCGCCGAGCGCAACGCGCCCAAAAGCTTTTTGCGCGGGAAGGCGTAGTCATACGAGCGAGGCTGCGGCCCATGCACCGTGCCGCCGTGGCGCCACAGCGGCGACCGGATGGAGCCGATGCGGGCGCGGCCCGTGCCCTTCTGCTTCCAGAGTTTTTTGCCCGAGCCGGAAACTTCCCAGCGGGCCTTGGTGGCGTGGGTGCCGCGGTGCTGCCCGGCGCGGTAGTGTTTCACCGCCTCCCAGAGCAGGTCTTCGTTGACCGCGCCGAAAATCTCGTCGGCCAGATCGAAGGTCCCGACCTTTTTGCCGCTCAAATCGTGAATGTCAATCGTTGCCATATCGCTTCTCATCGAGTGCGGACGCCCACGTCCGCGACTTTCTTGCTGCATGCACCGCGGGCGGGGGCGCCCACACTACGCTACGCCTTCTTCGCCGCGCGCTTGGCCGCCTTCAAGGGATCGACCGTGGCCGAACCGGCAAATCCGCGGCGCTCTCGGGGCGGCTTCTTCGCTTTGACGATCACGATGTAACCGCCCTGCGGCCCGGGCACGCTGCCTTCGACCACCAGCAAATTTTCTTCCTTGTCCACACCTAAAACTCTCAGGTTGCGCTGCGTGACGCGCTCGTGGCCCATGTGTCCCGACATGCGCATGCCTTTGAACACGCGCGAAGGAAACGCCGACGATCCGATCGAACCGGTGATTTGGAACATCGAGCCGTGCGACTTGGGACCACCACCAAAGTGATGGCGCTTGACCACACCCTGAAAACCCTTGCCCTTGCTGACACCTACGATGTCGACGAACTTTTCGCCGTCGAAAATTTCGACCAGCACGCGATCGCCAACTTTTACTCCGCCCTCGCCGTCGCCGTCGGTTTCGAGCGGCACTTCGCGCATGAACTTTACCGGCGGAAGATTGTTCTTGGCCAGGTGTCCGCGCGCCGGCTTGGTCAGCCGCGACTCCTTCATCAATTCCACCAAGCCGATCTGGGCCGCTTCGTAGCCGTCGCGGGTCGCCGACTTGTGCTGCGTGACGACGCAGGGTCCAGCCTGCAGTACTGTGACCGGGCGCACGTCGCCCTTCGAGTCGAACAGTTGCGTCATGCCGACCTTTTTGCCCAGAATCCCCGTAACCTTCGTTGCCATTTCCTTCTCCATGCCCAACGTAGCTCGAGCCATCGGCTGGGGCTACTTATGCTCTTTGCCAAAGGCCTTAATCTCCACATCCACACCCGCGGGCAGATCGAGCTTCATGAGCGCGTCCACCGTTTGCTGCGTCGGCTCGAGAATATCGAGCAGGCGCTTGTGAGTGCGGATCTCGAACTGCTCCCGCGACTTCTTATCCACGTGCGGCGAACGCAGCACGCAGTATTTGTTCTTCATCGTGGGCAGGGGAATCGGCCCCGCGATCTGTGCCCCGGTGCGCCGCGCCGTTTCGACGATTTCTCCGGTCGACTGATCCAGAATGCGATAGTCGTAAGCTTTCAGCCGGATGCGAATTCTCTCTTTTCCAATCACAGTTTCATCTCTCTAACCCCTTCCGGCGTCTCCGGGAGGAAGGAACTGGCGGCGGGTTGCAAGCCGCTTCAAATCAGCTTCTAGCTCGTAGCTTCTAGCTCAAACATTGGTCATCCCGAGGCGGCGGATTCGTCGCCGAGGGACCTATGCAACTTGACCTGCAGTGGCAAACCGCTAATGGCCTCCTGCTCCCCACAACCTTTTACTGCACAATCTCCGCAATCGTGCCCGCGCCCACCGTGTGCCCGCCTTCGCGGATGGCGAAGCGCAAACCCTTCTCCATCGCGACCGGCGTGATCAGCTCGATCACCAGGCTGACGTTGT
>JBEKWC010000016.1:0-104910 GCA_049513475.1 Candidatus Sulfotelmatobacter sp.
CCACCGAAGAGAAAATCGCTACGGGACTTTGCTCTGCGGTTTCGAACCAAGTGGCTAATATACAATGAGTTGCGATACAGTTGGGCCCGTAGCTCAGCGGTTAGAGCAGTGGACTCATAATCCATTGGTCCAAGGTTCAAATCCTTGCGGGCCCACCAATCTCCCTGCCGGTCAAGGCCATTCAATCAAGGCCCATCGAAAAAGTAGTCTTCGGTTAATTCGAAGCCGGCAACAGGCTGCCCACGCCCACCAGAAGCTTTTCCGCGGCTTCTCCTGGATCCTGGGTGGCGAAATGTTCATCGAGAATAAAGAGAGAGGCATCGGGGGCGATGGCCTGCAGGGCTTGGCGGATGGGCTTGCCGTGCACGGATTGGATCTTCGACGACACCACGACCAGCTTGGCTTTGGTTGCCTTGAGCAGGATTTGAGCGTCGTCGATGGTGGTGGAGGTAATGGTGTTGTAACCGGCGCTGCACAGCACTTCGCGCAGGAAGGTGCAGACATCCGTCGAGGCATAGACGCACAGGATCGTGGGCCGGGCGTCGCCGGTTTTTCCACGGGAGTATCGCGACCCCAGGTACGCCGCGGTGATCGCTTCCTCGACCGAGTTGTAGATTTCAAATTGCGAAAGCAGGCTCGTGAGCTGCAGCACCTTGTGAATCTTGGCCGGGACGCCGCTCAGTTTTACGTCGCCACCTTTGGACCGAGCCGCTTGGGTCAGGCGCACCAGGGCTCCGAGGCCGCTGCTGTCGACGAACTCGACCGTATCGAGTTGCAGCACCACGTCGCCATACTTCTCGATCGAGTCTCCCACGGAAGAATGCAAGGTGAAGACTTCATTACCGGCCACGATTCGTCCATGGCATTGCATGACCAAGACATCGCCGACCGGGCGGCTTTCCAGGCGCAGTTGCATCCCGCCTCCTCAGGCTGGTTTCCGATTAACGACCGCTTAAGGACTGAGGCGGCCATCCCATCTTAACTTAGTGTGCGAATGTTACGTGGGGCAAGGCGGCAAGTCAACAACGGCGAGACTCGGCGAGACTCGGTTAGACTCGGTGGTGGTGCAGTTTGAATTTCTTTGTGTGGTGTCATCTGAGCGGAGCCGCGTTTCAGGCGGAGCGAAGGATCTCTCGGCTTGCATGCCTCGCGACCCAGGGAGACCCCCACCCGGCTGAATTGGCCGGGTATCGGGATGAGGCCCCGGAAAGGAGACAGAGCAGCTCTATTCCGTCGAGTTTGACCCCGCCCCTCCCCACGACTAGACTCCCTGTGGAGAAGCCTGCTATGAAATCCTTCCCGCGTCCCTTGCTGTTTTTCACCTGCGTGGCGCTAGCCGCCGGCACCGCTCTGGCCGACGACGACCACTCCCATCATCACGAAGAGCTGACTGCCGCGCAACTCGGCACGGTCAGTTTTCCAATTTCCTGCGCCCCGGCGGTGCAAAAGCCCTTCGAGCGCGGCGTAGCTCTTCTCCATTCCTTCTGGTACGAAGAGGCCGAAAAGGAATTTCAGCAAATTACCGCCGACGATCCCCGCTGCGCCATGGCCCACTGGGGAGTGGCCATGAGCCTCTGGCATCAGCTCTGGGACCATCCCCACCAGAAAATAATTGCCCGCGGCCTCGACCAGGTTCAGCAAGCCGAGAAAACGGGAGGCGCTACCACTCCGCGTGAAAGAGCTTATCTAGCCGCCATCGCCGCCTTCTACGGCGACTCCAACAAACTCGATCACCAAGCTCGCGCCCAGGCCTATTCCAACACCATGAAGAAGGTCTACGAGGCTTATCCCGACGATCACGAAGCCGCGGCTTTCTACGCGTTATCTTTGCTGGCCTCCGAACCGCACGACGACGAAACTTTCGCCAACCGCAAGCAAGCCGCCGCCGTTCTGGAAAAGCTCTTCGCCCTCGAACCCGATCATCCCGGCGTGGCGCACTACCTTATCCACAGCTACGATCAGCCGCAACTGGCGCAGCTCGGACTCCCCGCAGCCCGCCGTTACGCCGAGATCGCGCCCGCCGCTCCTCACGCCCTGCACATGCCCTCGCACATCTTCGCCCGCGTCGGCCTTTGGCAGGATGACATCAACTCCAACCTTGCCTCGATCGCCGCCACCCGCAAGACCGCCGCCATGCACATGGGCGGCGAAGGCCACCAGTTCCACGCCATGGATTTTCTGATCTACGCCTACCTGCAGAGTGGACGCGAGGCCGACGCCGCCCAAGTGATCGACGAAGTCAAAACCATGCCCAGGATGAAATCCATGTATGGCGACGACTTCGATCCCCAAACCAACGCGCTCTCCACTTTCCCGGCGATCTACGATCTCGAACTCCGCCATTGGAGTGACGCCGCGCAGTTGCAAATCGTTGCCGGCGCCCTGGGTGGAGATCAATCGGTGACCTATTGGGCCAGAGCCATCGGCGCGGCCCGCAGCGGAAATCTAGGGCAAGCTCACAAAGATCTCGAGCAGATCGAAGCCATCCGCAAAGAATTCGTAGCCGAAAAGAAGAACGATTACGCGGAAGGAGTCGGCGAAGACTATCAGGAAGCCGCCGCCTGGGTGGCGCACGCCGAAGGCAAAGACGATGAAGCCATCGCCAGCCTGCGCCGTCTGGCCGATAAGAACGACAAGCTGGGCAACGAGCCCGAAGGCGTTCCAGCGCGCGAACAGCTGGCCGATATGCTGCTCGACGCGAAACGCCCGCAGCTGGCGCTGGCCGAATATCAAATCGACCTGAAACTAAACCCCAACCGTTTCAACGGCCTCTACGGCGCAGCCCAGGCCGCCGAAGCAGCCGGCAAGCAACAAGACGCCAGCGAATATTACGCCATGCTGCTAAAAGTCTGCGCCGGCTCTAACTCTGCGCGCCCAGAACTAAACCGCGCAAAAGAATTGCTGGCGCAGAAGTAGACGACGACGACGCGTCGAGTAATCCGCGCCGCCGCGTAAGGTCGGAGCAGATACCGACAGTAGCGCCGGCTGCCGCGAGGGCATTCTGCCCTCGCACCAAGCCACCGAAAGTGGCGCACGAGTTCCACGGATCAGCGAAGGGTGGAGCAGGGCTGCGATAAAGACTCGTCTTGCCTGAAGACTTTAGCCGCTGAGCTACCGACATCGCCTCTGAAATCCAGGCAGCCTTGCTAGGGTTGGAGCAACATTCTCTTGACGACCAACCCCGCCATCATCGCCGCCACACCCAGCAGCGCGTTATACTCCCGATGCTGCCAATACAAATCCCAGGAAAATCCTGAAGAATTCTCTGCTAGAGTTTCGGGCTCCCGATAAAAACGCGGCAACATCCGCGGCACGCGCCGCGCATATTCTTCAAATTCCGGAAACCTCCGCCGCAAAAAATCTTCTTCGCCCCGAATCACAGGCAAATAAATCGCAAAGAACATCGCCACCAGCGCCACGCCCACCCACCAACTGCGCGCCGCCACGCAGAATCCCAACCCCATCAGCAGCGATCCCAAATACAATGGGTTGCGCGTGTAAGCGTAAGGCCCCGAAGTAGCCAGCGCCTCATTCTTACGCACATGTCCCGAAGCCAGCGCGCGAAGCAGAAGGCCGGGCGCAACCACGAGGCCGCCCAACAACATCGATCTCCACGAAGGCCGAGCCAGCCAAAAATAAAGCACCGCAAAAATAAATCCCAGCGGCACCCGAATCCGCCGCGCGATCTGTGACCATTCAGCCAATCTCATCCCGTAGCGCCACCGTCCCGGTGGCTGTCGAGCGGGCGTCCTCGCCCGCTGCCTTATACTCGGGGCTTCGTCGTGCCGAGAAGAGCACTCTCTAAGCCCGAGACGCGAAGCGACGCCATTCATTAGCCCAGCGTGTAAGTGCTGGGAACGCAGGGTCGAAAGAGCGGAGTCCCACAGGGGACGGCACCCCAAAGCAAGCTCGGCCCTCAAACTCCAATCAAACCGCGCGCCGCCCCCACCACCGCATCGCTCCCAATCGCCAGCAATCCCTCGTCCGCCGCCGCCCGCCGCGCATGCGAGGTCACACTCTCTGCGCTCCGTAGAACAACACTCCGCGTCCCGTAAGGCCCGTTGCGCGCCGGATCCGTGGGCCCGTAAATCGCCACCACCGGAACCTGCAAGGCCGCGGCCAGATGCAGCGGCCCGGTATCGCCTCCGACGAACAACCGCGCCCGCCTTGTCAGAGAAATCAACTCCGTGATGCTGCACCTCAGCGCGCGAGCCACACCGCCGCTGGCGTCCTCCGCCGCGCGCGCCATCTCTTCTTCGCCCGGCCCGTAATTGAGAACGGAACGTAATCCCCGATCGCCCAGCTTGCGCGCGACTTCCCCGTAGCGTTCGGCGGGCCAGCGCTTCGCACCCCACCCCGCGCCTGGATTCAAAATGGCAAAGTCCCCGATGCCGGCTTCCGCCAGCCGCCGCTCGATGCTCTCCTCCACCTGCGGGTCGCGAGTCAAATCCCGAGAAACATCCGCAGGCGGCCCGACACCGTGACCCACGAACGACTCAGCCACGGACAAATTCTGCTCGATAACATGCCGGCCCGAGGCCACGGCCTTCCGCGTATACCACAAACTCGCCGCAGACTCTCGCGGCCCCGCCGCCCCATAGACCACGCCCGCCCCCGACCACCGAGCCAGCAGCGCCGACCGCATCGCTCCTTGCAGATCGATCGCCACGTCGTAGCCGGTATCGCGCACGTCATTCCAAATGGTGGCGATACGCTGCAGAGTCGAAACCGAAAGCAGAGATTTTCGCCAGGCCTTCATACTCACGCTATGAACTTCATCGACCAGCGGCCGCAGTGAAGACTTGCATCCGCGCCGCGGAGATCCCGGCGCACACAATAACTCAGCCCATCGCTCTTCGATCAACCAGCCGATGTGCGCGTTTGGAAATGCCTGTCTTAGCGCATGGACCGCGGGCAGGGTGTGGATCACGTCTCCCATGGCGCTGAGCCGCAAAATCAGCAGCCGCGGCATCTTCTTGCTTGCACCAGATTGAACATCGAAACTTACCGTACCGAAACTCTCCGCCTTGGACTTCACGCCCGCCTCGGCGCCAGCCGTGTGCGAATGAGCTCGCTGGTCGAGTGCTCCTTGGCATCGCCCACGATCGCGACGCGGCCACCATATTCGGCGACAGCATCGCGCTCCGGCACCGAGTCCTCCGTGTAGTCGGTTCCCTTGGCCTGAATATCGGGACGAAGTTCGCGAATCAAAGCGCGCACATCGAGTTCCGGAAAAATCACGACCGCATCCACATCCGCGAGCGCGGCAATGATCTCAGCGCGCTCCTCCGCCGGCATGATCGGACGCCCCTCACCCTTCAGCGCCAGCACCGACTCGTCGGAATTGACAGCCACAATCAGCTTGCCGCCCAGTTCCTTGGCGCCGCGCAAATAGCGTACATGCCCCACGTGCAGCAAATCGAAATTCCCATTGGCCAGAACAATGCGCTCCCCCGCGGCCCGCCACTGCTCGGCAAGCCGGCAAATTCCCTCGCGCCCAACAATTTTGCCCGGATTCATCTGAATGTCGGCATTCGCAATGGCCATCAATGAGGCCGGGTCGCAGGCGGAGCCTTCCCGATCGCCTGCAACAACTCCTCCCGCGAAACCGTCGCCGTGCCCCGCTTCATCACCACGATTCCCCCTGCGTAGTTGGCTAACTGGGCCGCTTCTTCGGTGCTTGCCCCGGCCGCCAGCGCCGCGCTGAACGCCGCAATCACGGTATCGCCCGCGCCGGTCACATCGGTGACTTCGTCCGAGCCGAAAATCGGAATATCCACCGGCTTCTGCCCCTCATTAAAAGCGACCATGCCATCCCGCCCACGCGTAATGAGCAGCGATTGCAACTTCATCCGCTCCATAATTTGTTGCCCCGCCCGCCCCAACTTTTCCCAATCGTGGCCGATGCGATATCCGAGCGCCGCTTCCACCTCGGGCTCGTTCGGGGTTGCCGCGGTAACGCCCGCGTACTCCAGCAAGCGATAGCGCGAATCGAGAATCAAGGGCACGAGCACCACTCTTCGCCGCCCGCTTTGCCGCAAGGCATACACGATCGCCGGAGTCGCCGACCCGTAGCCGTAATCCGACACCAATAGGGCATCGGAAGCCCGGAGATATTCGCGCGCAGCCAGGAATAGCTCTCGCGTCAGATGCCGGCTCGGAGGATTCTCCGGCTCGCGATCCACCCGCACCACCTGCTGCCGCGAGTTGTGCGTCATGCCCGCCAGAATCCGCGTCTTCGTCACCGTGGTGTAACTCTTGTCTTTAAGGACTCCACTCACCGGAATGCGCTTGTGGCGGAAAAACTTCAGCAGCAGCCGGCCTGGCTCATCGTCGCCGATCGCGCCCACCGGCAGCACGTTCACGCCCAAGTCGGCGAGATTGTTCACCGCATTGGCGCCGCCGCCTGGAAGCACAGTGCGTTCGCGATGCTTCAAGATCAGCACCGGGGCCTCGCGCGACACGCGCGAAATCTCCCCAAACACAAATTCGTCGGCCACCAGATCCCCGAGCACCGTGATCGTGACCTTGGGAAACGCCTCGACGATCTTGCGCAACCGCTCGACTTCCTTAAGGTGTTTCGTCATCAGTAATCATGAATTGTGATTCCCAACAAATTCGGATCCCGAACGAATTGGGGAATCCGCCTTCTGCACTCCTCTGCCGTCTGCATTTTCTCACGAGCAGCGGCGGCGCTCTGCGAGGGTGCGCAAGATGGTTTCCACAACGTGATCCGCATCGGCCAGCTCCATGGTCACGCGCACCACCGCCAGCGGCCCCAGCGCCGCAAGGTACGGACCAAGGTTCACCGCATCCTTCTCCGTGGTGATAAAGCCAGTAGCCTCGCTGCGCTTCCGAAGTTGCAGCAAGTCGCGAATATCCTTCTCGGCATAGCCATGATGATCGCGAAAAAAAGCCTCCGCCACCGGATCCACACCGGCAGCACGCAGCTGCAGCAGAAAATTCCGGGGACGCGCAATCCCGCAAAATACTACAGGACGGGATCGCACCTGCTGCGGGATATCATCAATCACGATTCCCCGCCGCACCCGCCACACGGCCTTCCCCGCCAGCGGAAGCGCTTCTGCCGAAGCGCCCCCAGTCAGCACCACGGCATCGGCTCGCGCCAAAGATGGCACCGGCTCCCGCAGCCGCCCGCCGGGCAAGAGTCGATCGCGCGCGTCCTCCGGCGTCACCAGGACGATGTCGAAATCCCGCCCCAGGCCGCGATGTTGAAAGCCATCGTCCAGCAGATGAATCTGCGTCCCGAAGCGTGACTCCGAGAACCGCCCGGCCTCATAGCGATCCTCGGCCACCACTACCGGCGCCTGCAATCGGCGCGCGATCAGCAGGGGCTCGTCGCCGAAATCCCGCGGCAGACCGCCGGGCTCGACCAACAGAACGCCGCGGGTCTTTCGTCCGTAGCCGCGCGAAAGCACATCAAAGCGAACGCCCCGCGCCTGCAATAACTCCCCCAACAAAATCACAAATGGAGTCTTCCCCGACCCCCCCGTCGAAATATTTCCGACGCTCACGACCGAACCCTCGAGCCAGCGCGCAGCCAGCCAGCGGCGGTCGTAGAGCGCATTCCGCACTCCCACCGCGCCGCCATACATTGCCGACCATGGATTCCACTTCATGGCCGCGCCAGCAATTCTTCGAGCGCGTTCACGGTGCGCGCAGTCGCGCCCACCTGCGAGCGCATGGTCTCCGCCGCGCGCCGGCCCAACGCCAGCCGCTCTTCGCCATGGTCATTCGCCAGCAGTTCCAGAAACACGAGCGCCAACTCCGCCGGACCGGCCACCCGCACCGCATCCCGGCTCTCGAACAAGCTGACGATGTCGCGGAAATTCTCCGTATGCTGGCCCACCACGATGGCCACGCCATGGTGCGCCGGCTCAAGAATGTTGTGCCCACCGCGCGGCACCAGGCTCCCGCCGACGAAGGCAACGTCGGCCAGGGCATAGAGCGCAGCCAGTTCGCCGATCGTATCCAGCAGTAAAACTCCGCCGGACAAATCCTCGCCATGCCAAACCGATCGCCGCGAGAATCGAATTGACCTCTGCTCCAAAAGCGCGGCCACAGCCGCAAAGCGCTCCGGATGCCGCGGCGCCAATACCATCACGACCCGCGGATGCTGCAGCCGCAAATTCTCAAACGCCTTCAACAGAATCGACTCCTCGCCATCCCCCGTGCTGCCACAAACCAGCACCGGTCCAGCCGCGCTCGCGGCCAGAGACTTTCGCAGCATCGCAACCACCGACGGCCGAGCCGGCACAGGAATATCGAACTTCAAGTTTCCCGCCACCCTCACCCGCTCCTCCGCGGCGCCGATCTCCCGCAAGCGCGCAGCGTCCTCGGGGGTCTGCGCCGAGAACAAATCAACGTGGACCAGCACCCTCCGAAGCAACCCGCGGCAGCGCCGATAGCGCGGCAGCGAGCGATCTGAAATGCGGGCGTTCACGACCGCAATCCGCGCGCCGCCAGCGTGCGCCAGTCGCAAAAAGTTAGGCCAGAACTCAGTCTCGGCAATTACGACGAGCTGCGGCTGGAGCGCCCCCAAATAACCTCGGATGGCAAACGCAAAGTCCATCGGAAAATAAAATACATTCGCCTCGCCAAAGCGCTTGCGCGCCAGCGCCTGCCCCGTATCGGTAGTGGTGGAGACAAAAATCCGATGCCGCGGTAAGCGCCGCTGCAACTCCTCGACCAACCCGGCGACCGCCAGCACCTCGCCCACCGAAACCGCGTGCACCCAGATCGCCGGCTCGGCAGCAGTCGGCAGCCGCAAGCGCGCCGGCACGCGGCCCAACCGCTCGCCCAAACCCGCGCGATACTTGCCGTGCCGCGCCATCTGAAAAATCCAGTAAGGCAGCCCAGCCAACATCGCCAAGCCCAGCGCCACACTGTACAGAAAGCTGTAAAGAGAAGAGATCAAGTGCAGCCATTCTAAACAAAGTTGAAACTGTGAGATGGCCTACCCCGTGAACCTCGGTGTCCCCTGAGGTTGCGATCTTGAGAAAGAAGGCCGCAAGGCAGAACAATAAGGAATACGAGACGTTCTATAATCGGTCCATGAAGTTCGCGCGGAAAGCGAAGCAAGGTTCCGTTCTTGCGGTTGTAACGTTGGCCGCCACGCTTCTGCCTGCGAAAGACTTCGTGAAGCCCGCGGCGCAGCCCGCGAAAACGTATCCCGCGCACGACGATCATGCCAACGAAAAAGTGGCCATCGCCGCCGACCCCTACGACACTACCGAGAAGGCCAAGATCTTCTCCGTGAAGTTCGGCGAGCACGGATTCCTGCCTGTCTTCTTCGTCGTCACCAACGAAGACAACCAACCCATCTCCATCGCCAATATGCAAGTGACGCTGACCACCGCCAACCGCGACAAGCTGACGCCGGCTTCGTCCGAAGACATCTACCGCCGCCTCACCAATCCCCGCACCAACACCAATGCGCCCTTGCCATTTCCCATCCCGCAAAAGAAAGTGAAGGGCACGATCAGCCAGAAGGAACGCGATGAGGTCGAGTCCTCGCAATTCGCCGCCAAAGCTGTCGAGCCTCGCGCCACGCAATCGGGCTTCTTCTTCTTCGACGTGCAAGGCATCGAGGCGCCCCTGGCCGGAGCGCACCTCTATGTGACCGGCGTCGACGACGCTAAAGGTACCGAGCTGATGTACTTCGAGATCGTCATGGCGAAGTAAGTCTCCCTCCGCTTCCAGAAAAAATGGCTCTGAGCGGAGGCTTTATAATCACGGCATATGTCGACCGCCGCGGACACCGCCGTCGCCCCTAACACCACGTACGAGCCAGTCATCGGCCTGGAAGTCCATGTCCAGCTTCTGACGGCTTCGAAGATCTTCTGCTCCTGCTCGACGCGCTTCGGGGCTCCGCCGAACACCAATGTTTGCCCGGTCTGTCTCGGGATGCCGGGCGCACTGCCGGTGTTGAACCGCAAGGCGGTCGAGTTCGCTACGCGGGCCGCGCTGGCGCTGAATTGCCGCATCATTGAAACGTCCATTTTCGCGCGCAAGAATTATTTTTATCCCGACCTGCCCAAGGGATATCAGATTTCGCAGTACGACAAGCCTTTGGCCGAGTTTGGGTACATCGAATTAAGACCCTTGAACACCGAGGTCACCGAGGTTCGCAGCGGTAGGAAACGAATTGTGATCACTCGCTTGCATCTTGAGGAGGATGCCGGGAAGAGCTTGCACGAGGGCTTTCCCGACTCCGACGAAAAGACCGCCATCGACCTCAACCGCACCGGCATGCCGCTGATCGAGATCGTCAGCGAGCCGGACATCGCAACGCCCGACGAGGCTTACGAATACCTGACGCGGCTGAAGGAGATCATTCTTTACACCGGCGTCAGCGACTGCAATATGGAGGAGGGATCGCTGCGCTGCGACGCCAACGTGAGCATCCGCCCGCGCGGGCAGAAAGAGTTGGGCACGAAAACCGAGATCAAAAATGTGAACTCCTTTCGCTTTATCCGCGAGGCACTGGTCTACGAGATCGCGCGCCAGATCGACGTGGTCGAAAGCGGCGGCAAGATAACGCAGGAGACTCGCCTCTACAACTCACACGAAGGCAAGACCTACAGCATGCGGTCGAAGGAGCAGGCGCACGATTACCGTTACTTCCCCGAGCCTGACTTGCTTCCGTTAGTGGTCGATGAAAAGTGGATGGCGGAGATCGCGCAGACTTTGCCCGAACTTCCAGAGGCGCGCCGCGCCCGCTTCGTCAAGGATTACGGCATCACCGAATACGACGCGCAGGTGTTGACGGCTTCGAAGTCGCTGGCCGATGAGTTCGAGGCTGCGGCCAAGGCGGCGAAGAATCCCAAGCGCGTTGCAAACTTAGTTCAAAGCGAGCTGATGGGCCGGCTCAAGGCCAAAGGCATCGAGATCGAGCAGTCTCCGGTTTCGATGAAAGGCGTAGCGGCGTCCGCCGACCTGGTGGAGAGCGGAGCAATCTCCGGCAAAATGCTCAAAGATCTTTACGACCTCAGCTTCGAGCATGGCAAAGATTTTCCTGAGATCTACGAGGAAGAAGGCCGCCCGCAGCAGTCGAGCGACACCTCCGCGCTGGAGAAGATCGTCGACGAGGTTCTGGCGGCGAATCCCAAGCAGCTCGAACAATACCGCGCCGGCAAGACCACCATGCTCGGCTTCTTCGTGGGGCAGGCAATGAAAGCGTCCCGGGGACAGGCCAATCCGCAATTGGTGAATGAACTCCTGACTAAAAAGCTGAGCTAAAGAAAGAGGATAATGGTGCGGTGTGCAGCGTGTGGGACCGGGGTCTCAGACCCGGTCTGGCACGTAGGGCCTCCTCTGCATGTAGCCGAAGTGCGATTACCGCCGTCGCCGAGCGCATCTCCAAAAAGACGATCATCCTCTCTTCGTAACGTGTACTGCAAAGCACCGGTGGATGCTTCCCGCCGTGGCCCGCGACATCGTGTTCGAATGCTGTTTAATGCAGCAAACTCAAACTGCATGCTGGCGTGGTGATGCCCGATCACGTTCAGCTGATCGACTCGCCGTTGCGCCCCGCCGACGGTTGGAGCTATGGCCTGCCCGAGATCATGAAGGCAATCAAAGGACCGGCAGCGTGGCAATCGACCACCTGCTCAATCGCACCGGAACGGTTGTCAGGAGGAGTTCTTCGATCACGTTTTG
This sequence comes from Candidatus Sulfotelmatobacter sp., assembly GCA_049513475.1. Taxonomy (GTDB): domain Bacteria; phylum Acidobacteriota; class Terriglobia; order Terriglobales; family Acidobacteriaceae; genus Sulfotelmatobacter. The sequence continues at coordinate 11,683 of JBEKWC010000016.1, forward strand.
GGGTCGAATGAGAGTTTGGGGGATAAGGTGGATTACGTTGCGAGAATCCGGTGCGAGCGGGGCTGGTTAGGGTCGAGAGCGATTATCGATGGCTTCGGAAGGGCGAGATTCCTGTCCTTATGACCTCGACCGAGAAAACCAGCGGCCTGCGGCCGCTAACCGGGTCAGAGACCCGGTCCTACACATTCCTGTGTGTGACTTACGTAATCTGATTCGCTGCCTCCGTTCTGGTTACGATGATGCTGGAGAGTTTTCATGAAACTCAAGCTGGACCGCATCATTAGTATTGCTACGCTTTTTGCCGCGGTGGCGGCGATTGTGCTGGTATTGAAGAAGCCGGCTACCGTAGTGCAGCCGCAGGGTCCGGCCAGCGCGGGGCACGCTCAGAGCCTCGATCAAAGGCAGGCTCAAGCGGAATCGGCCGCCCAGCAAGCTCCACCGTCTTCTTACGGCGGAAATTATTTCTCGGCACCGCCGCCGAATCCCCAGCCTGCATCGAGTTCGCCGGCGATTCCGCAAGGGAAAGCCGGGGGTGAGGCCAACTCGGATGCCGTCGGGAGCGCTCTGACAAAAATGCTGGGAGCAGCCGGAGCCGCGGGCGCGGGCGGCCTCTCGCCCGACGCCAACCTGGGTAGCGGAGAGCCCAACATTAAAGATCAGCAGGTCACTTATGAGGGTGACGTGGTTCACGGGCGTTTTCTTACTGAGATCGGCGGGAAAGATGTTTGGGTGACGATCTCCGGACACATGGGATCGAAGGATGGATACGCTACTTTCGAGCCAACGGAATTTAAGGTGGGGGATACGGAAGTGCCGGTTTCGCTGGTGAATCCGCTTTTGCAGAAGAAGTTGGCGGAGCAGAAGGATCGCATGAAGCTGCCAGAGTAGAGCGGCAACCCGCACGACGCAGCGGCCCTGCGGGCCGACCGCTTCCCTTCGTCTTCGCTGTCCAGAAACGGATTGCAGGGGCCACGGTCTGGATGCCGCAGGCCTTCAGCCGTTGCCTTCAGTCGGCGATAAATCTGCCGAAGCGGCGCAACGGCTCGGTCGCTGGGGGGCACGGCAGCATAATCCTCGGCGATCTGAAGAGCCTACCCATGCAATGCCTTCTTCCAACCTTTGCGCCGCAACAGCCGTCTCAAAAGTAGGCTTTGGTAACCAAGAGACTGGTTCCGGAAGTGACTGCCCGAGTTCCCCTTCGTTCGTTGACCCGAGGGGGACCGCAAGGTACGATTTTTGGTAGAATTCACCGGACTTTAACGCGGGTCTGTTTGCCGGCAGCACACGCCGCTTCATTCTTATATGCGAGTTGCAAAACTCCAACTGCAGAGCGTGATTCTGGCTTGCATGATTTTGGCGATCATCGCTCTGGCTGAGTCCTCCTGCCAGACGGCGCAGAAGCAGGTTGCACTATGGCCCGCGGGAAATGCCCCAGCTCTCACTGCGGCCAAACCCCTTCCACTTGAGCCGGCAGCTCCGCAATCTGCACCGGCATTCCCGCCGGAGGTAAAGACTCCGAATCAAACTCCAAATCAGACGCAAACCGAAGCTCCAGCCTCAGACCATGCCACGCCCGCTTCACCGTCGCTCGCGCCCGATCCCATCGCCGACCTTATCACCACTGTCGAAACCCATTTCCAGGTGGGATTAGCCGACTATCAGGCGGGGCATACCGACGCCGCCAAGCAGGAGTTTGATAGCGCTTTCAATGCCATGCTCGAAAGCCAGTTCGATGTGCGCTCCGATGAGCGCCTGGCCAAGGAATTCGACCGCGTCGTCGAAGGAGTGAACCATCTGGATTTGGGCGAGGCTCCCGCCGACGCTGAAGCCCAGAAAGCCGAGCCCGCGCCGATTGACGAAACCAACGGCGTGACCCCGGCGAGCGATCCCAACATCCGGGCGAAGGCGCAGGCTGAATTGAAATCGACCCACTCCGACCTGCCGCTGATGCTCACCGATCAGGTCACGGGCTATATCAGTTATTTTTCGAATCGCGGCCGCGGAGTTTTTGAGCGTGCTTACGCCCGTTCCGGCCGCTATCACGAGATGATGGTTTCGATCCTCACGGAGGAAGGCGTTCCCCAGGATTTGATTTATCTCGCCCAGGCCGAATCCGGATTCCAGCCGACTGCGGTTTCCCGCGCCGGGGCTCGCGGCATCTGGCAATTTATGGCCGGCCGCGGCCAAGGCTATGGACTGCATCGCAGCCCGTGGGTCGACGATCGCCAGGATCCGGAAAAATCGACTCGCGCCGCTGCCCGCCACCTGAAAGACTTATATGGCCAGTTCGGCGACTGGTATCTGGCCATGGCAGCCTATAACTCCGGCCCGGGCACGGTGCAAGCCGCCGTCAAGCGCACCGGTTATGCCGATTTCTGGGAGCTCTACCGCCGCAACGTTCTGCCCAAAGAGACCCGCAACTACGTTCCCATCATCCTCGCCATGACCATCATGAGCAAGAACCTGTCGCATTACGGTTTTGACGACGTCTCGATGGATGAACCGGTCGCCTTCGACAAAGTGATCGTGAATTACCCGGTGGACTTACGCCTGGTGGCCGATTGCGTCGATGCGACCCCCGCCGAACTGCAGCAGTTGAATCCTAGCCTGCTTCGGCGGAGCACGCCGCAGGGCGCCACATTTGAACTCCACCTGCCTGCCGGAACGAAAGAGCAATATCAGATTTCCATTGCCGCGATTCCCGCCGGCATGCGGCTGTGGTGGCGTTACGCCACGGTGCATTCAGGCGAAACCCTGGCTTTGCTGGCGCGAACTTACCACGCAACTCCAAAGTCGATCATCGAGGCCAATCATCTGGTCGGCTCAGAACTCGCGGCCGATGCCAGAGTGATTATTCCGGTGGTCCCCGGCAAGCATCCGGTGAGCGACACGGGCACTTACGCTCGCCGCATCACGCGCTATAAAGTCCGGCGCGGAGACACCGTCGAAACCGTGGCGGAGAACTTCGGCATCCCCGCCCAAACCATCCGCCGCTGGAATGGCCTGCGCGGCAACAGCCTGCAGGGCCGCAAGGTCCTTGCCCTCCATCTACCCGTTACTCCGAGCAGCGAAGTGGCCTCGGCAGCTTCGAACCAGCCTGCAACGTATTCCCGCAGGACAACGCAAACCGCGAGCGCCGGGATTCCCGCCGGAGTTCCCGAAGGCGGGGACAAGAGCGCTGACGCAGATTCGGTAGGACCAGCTATGCAAACCGGCCAGGGCAACGTACTCCATCACAAGGTGAAGTCCGGCGAAACCCTCTACTCCATCGCAACGACTTACAAGACGACCGTCGCGGCGCTTAAGCGTACCAATGGCAACGTGGCCACGCTGCATCCCGGTATGGTTTTGATCGTCGAGCCTCCACGCTAAGAATAAATCCTTCCCGAACGGACGGCTGTGGCGTACAATCCCGGGCGTTGTCGAGCAAGCAAATCCTCCGAAGACAATTACAGATTAAGGAGCTTCCGATGCAACTCCGCAGTTTGCTCCATCCCCTACTCATGGTCGCTTTGACCGCGTCCCCGGCGCTGCCCGCTTTCGCCGACGATGGCGCTGGCATCTACAAGGCCAAGTGTGCCGCTTGTCACGGCGCCGACGGGGGCGGAAAGATGGGCCCGTCCCTGAAGACCACCACTCTGAGCTCCGGCGACATCGCCGACCTTCTTACCAAGGGCAACGACACCAGGAAAATGCCCCACAAGAAGCCGGTAAGCGGACTCTCCGCCGACGATGCCAAAGCCGTAGCCGATTACGTGAAGACGCTGAAATAGCCATCGGCGTGCCTCTACTGGATCGACTGAGTACCTTCGAAAGCGGGAGCCGTTCCGGCTTCCGCTTTTTTCCACGGTCCTAGAATTCAGCTCCCGGCCGGGAGCCCAGCTTCACAAAATTCCGCTCGGCCCGGCAGAATCTTCTTCCATTCCCGCGGCCCGTGTGTTAACAGGATAGGCAGGGACTACCTGATCGTAGCCCTTGCAGTCTGCACCAAACGTCGTGCTATAATCGCCCGCCGTTCCAGCACAAAGTTTTATTCGGTCTTTTAATTTCCCGTGTCGGGCCGCCTTGCGCTGGGTTGGCGCCGGGAGGCCAAATCAGATCAGGAGGAGCAATGAGGTTCAACGATCCCACCCTATATGCGCGTGACGAAGAAGAAGAATTCGGCGACAGCGGCGCTTACAGCGAGTCGCTCGAAGAAGACTTCGAAGAGGAGGAAGAAGAGGAAGAAGAAGCCGGAGGGCCGGAGCCGGAGATGAGCGAGCCGGTCGCGCCCCCTCCGCCTCCCGCACCCAAGCCTGCCTCGAAGGGCGGCGGCCCCAAAAAGCCGGCTGCCAAAAAGAAAGCCCCGGCCAAGAAAAAGCCGGCCAAGAAAGCGCCGAAACCGTCGGCCAAGAAAAAGGCCGCCAGCAAGCCCGCGAAAAAGAAGGCCGCCAAGAAGCCGACGAAGAAGGCCAAGAAAAAAGGCAAGAAGCGTTAAGTTGGCTGCGGCGTTCGCTTGCGCTGACTCGCTTGCGCTGACTCGCTTGCGCTGACTCGCTTGCGCTGACTCGCTTGCGCTAAGAAGACCGCGGCCCTGTGGCCGCGGTTTCTTTGTGCGCCTACCTGGGTACTCGCTCCTGGGTACTGGCTACCAGCTACTTCTTACCCTCCACCGCCGCCCGGCACTTGCCATACAACTCCAGCAACTGCGCCGCGTACTCGTCGGGCTTGGACGCCGATCCACTCCCTTGAAAGCCCACCCCCGACGAAGTGGTTCGCCCGTAGCCAGTGGTCATCGCCACGAACTTCATCAGATCGAGCGCGATATCTTCGTTGCGCCGCGCACTCCCGTGCGAGCTCGCACCTTCCTCCATGATTCCTTCTCCTTTACCGGAAATGTATGAAAGTTCTTCCTCGAAATCGTCTTCGTCTTGCCGGATGTGTGGACTCATGCTGCCCATTGCTCCGCAAAAGATGATAGCAGTTTGAGGCGCGCAGCGTCCGGCGGGGAAACGTTTGCCGGAGGGTAGAGTATTCCGGAACAAATTTCCATTTTTGCCGTACTTTGTTGGTATGCGAGCCCCCAAAATGTTTGCTGTTCTCTTGATCTTGGTCCTCGGTGCGAGTCTATCGAGCTTCGGCTCCGATCTTGCTCTGGTTCACGCCAAGATTTATCCTTCGCCCACCGAAGCGCCTATCGAGGACGGTGCAATCCTCATCCACAACGGCCGCATCCGCGCCTTTGGACCGAGTGTCGAGGTCAAACTTCCGCGTTTTGCCCGGGAAGTAACTGTTCTCGACTGCCGAGGCCGGGTGATTACTGCCGGCTTTTGGAACAGTCATGTCCACATTTTGACTCCCGGGTTACTTCATGCGGATACACATTCGGCCGATGACCTGTCCTCGCAACTGGAGCAAATGCTGACCCGCTGGGGTTTCACCACCGTTTTTGATACGGCGTCCGTTCTGGACAACACCAACAACATCCGGCGGCGGATAGAGAGGGGAGAGATTCGCGGACCTCGCATTCTGACCGTCGGCGAGCCGTTTTATCCCAAAGGCGGAACTCCGATTTACGTAAAGGGATTTCTCGCGGAAAACCAGATCCCCTCGGCCGAGGTTCAATCCACTCCAGAGGCGCTCGAACGCGTGCGTGTCCAGATCGGCAAGGGCGCTGACGGCATCAAAATTTTTACTGGGGCCATCACCGCCGAGGGAGTCTTGCCCATGCCGACTGACTTAGCCAAGGCTATCGTTTCCGAAGCTCATCGTGCGGGTAAACCCGTTTTCGCCCATCCGTCGAATGCCGAAGGTCTCGAGGTTGCCATCCGAAGCGGAGTCGATGTGCTCGCCCACACAGCTCCCATGAGCGGCGACTGGACTCCCGCCTTTGTGGAGCGCCTCAAAGGGGCCCACCTGGCGCTGATTCCCACGCTCACGCTCTTTGATGTCGAAGCCAAGAAGGCCAAGGTCTCGCCGGAAGAGAATGAGACATGGATCCAGCAAGCTGTGCAGGAGTTGAGAGCGTATTCGGATGCTGGAGGGCAAGTCCTGTTCGGAACCGACGTTGGGTACATCGATCACTTTGACACGGCCGAAGAATTCACCTTGATGGCACGAGCTGGAATGAACTTCCAGCAGATTCTGGCGTCGTTGACCACCAACCCCGCCGCGCGCTTTGGATATTCGGGGCGCAGTGGCCGCATCGCGAAGGGCATGGAGGCCGATCTGGTTCTGCTGGATGGTGATCCTGCCGGGGATGTGACCGCTTTTTCCAAGGTCGATCGGGTAATCCGGCAAGGGAAGGTGATTTATCCTGCCATCGAAAGGCGTTCTGAATAGCGCAGCATCAGTCGACGCTGGGCAGGCGGAAACCAACCTGCGCCGTGCGCCTTAGCCGCACCATCAACCACAACGAGGCCGCAAATAATAAGGGCGACGAATAGAATCCCGGCGCGGGACGCGAGAATTTCACCGCCGCTACGGTATGTCCCAGAATTGTAAACAGGGTGTGGCTCAGCCCATTCAGCAGCATGATGGTGGCAAAAATCCACGCCACCGGGCGCAATCCCTGCATTCCACGGGCCGCCACGGGAGTCAGGCAGAACAGCAATCCGCAGACTACAACTAGTGAAAACAGCCATTCGCGAAACTCGAACGGCCGCCCCGGAAACCAACCCCAACGCTGGCGCAGAATGATGACGGTAGGGTTATACACGGCGAGAAAACCGGTGGTCGCCTCGTCCAAAGTGTGCAGCGCGAAGGCCAGGCAAAGCGCGAACCATGCACTGCCGAAGCCCGCCGCCGAAAGTGCAGGTGGTGCTTGCCTCATGGAGACCGCCGTCCCCCGAATTTTCAACGACCCGCGCGAGCTTGGCAATCGAATTCAGCGCTCCACTCCAGCACGGAGGGAGATAACGAATCTGTCACAGCGGGCATTTTCTCCTACCGAGCCACCTCACTCGTCAGCGCCATCAAGTTCGCCTCCGAGTCGCGGAAAAACGTCATCCACAAGTCGTGCGTGGGCATCTTCGCTACCACATGCGGCTCATCCTCGAAGCTCACTCCTTTCTCTTTCAGCTTTCCATGCGCCGCCTGAATGTCGGGCACGGCGAAATAAAGCACCGAGCTGGGATGATCAAACTCTGGCTTCTCAGCCCGGTCCAGCATCAGCCGCACGCCGCCGCAATCGAAAAAAGCCAGCCCCGGCGGAGCTTTGAAAAGCAGCTTCAGCCCCAGCTTCTGTTCATAGAAAGCCGCTGCCCGCTCCACGTCCTTGACATTGACAAGGACCTGTCCCAGGCGGGTGATTCCGATTCCGCCTGCAGTTACACTCATGTTCTTATCTCCCAAGTTAGGGATGCGGTGCGAATGCTAACACGAGCCGGCCCAGAAATCAGCCCCCGGCAATCGCCCCTAAAATCACCAGCGGCTCTTTGCCGGAGACGATCATCTCCGGCAGCGGGGCATCCGGCGGCTCGTGTGACAAATCCTGTTCGCAGGCGAAGAAGCGCAGGAACGGCCGCCGCAGTTTCGAATCGTGGTCGCGAATGGTGCCGCGGAGCATGGGATAGCGCGCCTCCAGTGCGTCAAGCACGGCGCAAAGCGTCACCGGAGTCTCCACCTCAATCGAGAACTCGCTGCCTACCCGCGCCAGGTTTCGCAAGTGCTGCGGCAGAATAATTTTGATCGGCTTTGAACTCATGGCAAAACCTTACGGCCGCGCAATCTCGCCCGATGCCTACGGTAAACCCTGTAACCCAATCAGCCATCGCACCGATACTTTTGATGTCCGCTTTCGTTCATCTTAGCCGCTGGCGCTAGGGTCGCCGAAAAAAACTCAATCAGGCTGGCGTAGAGGTGTGCGACTCATGTATCGATTCAGGCCACCGGCGCCCTGCCGGGACGGGGAAAGCTTGGCGGCAACCACTTCCGATTCACCCCCGTCGTCGACGCTCGACAGCGACGAGGGCGGCTGCGCCCGCCTGGACAATATATTAAACGGCGGCTTTCCCCGTGGCCGGCTTCATCTGATCGAGGGCGATCCCGGCGCCGGCAAAACCACCCTGGCCATGCAATTTACGCGCGAGGGTGTGACGCAGGGCGAGCGCGCTCTCTACGTTACACTGTCGGAGTCGCATCTGACGGCATCGCCGAACTCGACGCCTTGACCGGCGGCGGCCTTGATCGCGGCACCAGCACCCTTTTGATCGGCCCCGCGGGCTGTGGCAAGACCAGCATCGCCCTGCAGTGGGCGGCGACCGCGGCTAAGCGCGGAGAAGGCTGCGCGTTTTTTACCTTCGAAGAAGCGCCGCGCCTCTGCTGACGCGCGCTGCTGGCCTCGGCATCCATCTTCGCCCTCAGGTTGCCTCCGGAACAATCGTGATCCAACGGGTCGATCCCGCCGAGTTGAATCTTGTTGAGCGCCTGCCGAAACCCGGGACGTACCCTGTGAAACCCCGTGTCCCCCCGTGTTAAAAGGTTTTCGCTCGCGGCCGGTGACATTTTGATCGCAAAGTTTCATCTCATCCTTTACAGATCGCACTCAGACAAATCGCACGCACTCTATCCTTTACACTTTTCAGCGATCCTCGGCGTTCCCCGTCGCCGTTCCATATAATGTCTTTTCCATGTCCACCTTCGCTCCAGTCGAGGAACAACTCACGTATCTCAAGAAGGGCTCGGCCGAAATCATCCGCGAGTCCGATCTGCGTGCCAAGCTGGAAAAGTCGCGTTCGACCGGCAAGCCGTTGCGCGTCAAACTTGGCATGGACCCCACCGCTCCGGACTTGCATCTCGGGCACACGGTGGTTTTGCGCAAGCTCAAACATTTTCAGGATTTGGGCCACACTGCAATTTTTCTGATCGGCGATTTCACCGGCATGATCGGCGATCCCACCGGCCGCTCGGTCACGCGTCCGCCGCTAACCCGCGAACAGATCGAGGAGAACGCCGAAACTTATAAAGCGCAAGTGTTCAAAATTCTCGATCCGCAGAAAACGGTCGTCGACTTCAACCGCCGCTGGATGGGCCGGTTTAGCGCCGACGATTTCGTGCGCTTGATGGCGAAGTACACCGTCTCGCAGTTGCTGGAGCGCGAGGACTTCCACAAACGCTTTCACGACGAGAAGCCCATCTCGGTGCACGAGCTGCTCTACCCGCTGGTGCAGGGCTACGACTCGGTCGCGCTCGAAGCCGACGTGGAACTTGGCGGCACGGACCAGAAATTCAACCTGCTGGTGGGCCGCGAACTGCAGCGCGCCTACGGCCAGGAATCGCAGGTAGTCCTGACCACGCCGATTCTCGAAGGCCTGGACGGCGTGCAGAAAATGTCGAAGTCGCTGGGGAACGCCATCGGCATTCACGAACCGCCACTGGAGATGTACGGCAAGCTGATGAGCATCTCCGACGAAATGATGTGGAGATATTACGAGCTCCTGACGGATGTTTCGCTGGCTGAGATTGAGAAGATGAAGCGGGAATCACACCCGATGCAGGCGAAGAAAGATTTGGCACGGAGGATCGTGGCGGATTTTCATACGGCGGAAGCGGCGGGGAAAGCTGCTGAAGATTGGGCTAGGCAGTTTCAGAGGGATGAAGTACCGGATAGTGCGGAGAAAGTGCCGGTGGAGCTGGCAAAGGTACGATTTGAGGGCGTGAAGGATCTATCCGCTGACGAAAATGCGTATTATCCCCTAGACAAATTTCAGTCTGGCCCTTCAGGCCCGTCGCATTGGCGCTTGATCCGTTTGGACAGATTGCTGGTCGAAGCGGCTTTCGCTGAATCTAGAACGGAAGCCAGCCGCAAGATCAGGGAGAAAGCCGTTCGGCTTATGGACCGTGTCGTTTCTCAGCCGGTCGTGAGGTTGATCGTTCCGAGTGAATTCGTCGTACAACTAGGAAGAAAGAAAAAGATCGTGGCCGTCTTCGAAGCCTCGCCTCTGTCATGTTGAGCGCAGCGCTGTACATGGCGCATCGAGGAGTTTCCGATCGAAAAGATTGGGCGTCCTCACCACGGGCATGGTGGCATAGGTCCTTGGTCGGGAGTCCTGCGCTGCGCGCAGGACTCCACTTCCTCAGGATGACAGCGGGAGTTAAACGTATGGTCACTACGGCAGCAGGCCGAATACGGCTACGCCGTTCGGCGTGCCCACAAATACCTTTCCATTCACGATCATCGGCGTGATGTACTTGTTGCCCGACCCGAACTGATCGCGGTTGCCGCTGGCCTGGTTGCTGTTGTAGAGCTCGGCGAGATTCGTGGCGTTGTATGCGTGCAGCACTGCCGGACTGACATTCTCGACAGCCCAGACGATTCCGTTGCTCGTGCCGTTGGCCGACACGCTGGGCGTTGCTCCGGGATAGCCAAAGCTGTTGGCGGTTTGCACCGTTGCGCTGGCCGATAGCTTGGCGTTCGTAATCGTGAAAGCCTGGATCGGGCTTCCCACCGATCCGTAATAGATGGTGTTGTTGAAATACGCCGGCATCGCCCAGACTCCTCCCGGCAAGCCACCCGAGAGCTCCTGGTAGATGTTGTTATTGTTGGAGCTGAACTTGCCCATGGAATCGCGATTCACCAGGTAAAGATTGCTGTCCTTGCCGGCGCCCACCGCCAGGTGCCAGGTGCTTCCCAAACCATCCGTGAGATCGGGGAGCACAATCGTGCCGCCGGATCCGAGGTCAGTGTCGTTGTCACTCTCCGCCACACCATTATCCATTTCGAAGTAGTCGGCGACCGCAAGCTGGTTGCCGGTGGTCGAGAGTTTCATGAAGGCGTTGCCGTAGTCGCCGTCGTTGGGAAATCCGCTGGCATTTAAATTCGTGTCGAAGTCGCCGTTGGCATCGAGAAAATAAATGTTGCCCGAGGTGTCCGCGGCCAGCCCTGCGCCCGCCATCCAGATCGCACCCTCGTTGCCGTTGGGGGTGACGTTCAGCACGCTGGTCTGGGCGAGCGTGGTTTCGCTGTAGCCCATGATCCAGCCCGTATAGGGGCGGATGTCGCAATGGGAAGCCCAGCCCGTATAAATCACTCCATTGAGCAACAGCAGCGCGGCGCGTTCTTTATAGTTCCCCGGATCGAATAGCACACTTGTGCCGTTGCTGCTGTCGCCGGTTCCCGGATAAGTCGCCTGAATCTCCACCGGACCACCAAACAATTCCGCGCCCAGCGCGAGATCGAGCGCATGCAGCCGCTGGTGGTAGTTCCCCGATCCATCCTTCGACATGGCCACCACGTACACCGCTCCGTTCGGCCCCTGCGCGCGATCGATCACGGGAGTTGAGGTGACGCCAATCTCGGGACTGACCTGACCGCAATTGCGAGGATCGGAAGTAGTCTCCCCGGCCTGCAGCGTGGTCACCTGCCATAGGATAGCTCCGGAGTCCGCGTCGAAGGCATAGACCGAATCGTGCTCGGTGGCAACGATCAGCACGTTGTGCGTGCCACCTCCGGGAACGGCGAGATTCGAGGCGTAGAGCGGTTCGGCGTCGACCAGGCCATCGACCGAATAAAAACCGATCTTGCCAAACTGCGCGGAGGTTACGTCGCTGATCGTCAGAGTAGTTTCAGTCAGATTTTGTCCCGTGCGCGCGATGTCGTTGTGATAGGTCAAAACGTCGGTGGTCGCAGGCATGGCGGCACTCACGGTAAGCGTGGCGGCGTTGCTGGTTGCGCTCCCGAGGGCATTGGTGACCACCACGCGGTACTGCGAACCGCTGTCGGGGGTCGTGGTGGCGGGCGTGGTATAGCTGGCGGAGGTCGCTCCCGCGATCGAGGTTGCGCCCTTCTGCCATTGATAACTCAAGGGAGTCGTTCCCGCCGCCGTCACCAAGAAGGTTGCGGTTTGGCCCACCGTAACGGTCTGGTTCGCCGGCTGAGTCAGAATCGAGGGAGCGGCCGCATTCACAGTGAGCATGGCCGCATTGCTGGTTGCGCTTCCGAGGGCATTGGTGACCACCACGGCGTATTGCGAGCCGCTATCGGTGGTCGTCGCCGCGGGCGTGGTATAGGTGGCGGAGGTCGCTCCCGAGATCGCGGTTGTACCCTTCTGCCATTGATACGTCAGGGGAGTCGTTCCCGTCGCCGTTACCGTGAAGGTCGCGGTTTGACCCACCGTAACGGTCTGGTTCGCCGGCTGAGTCAGAATCGAGGGCGCGGCCGCGCTCACAATCTTTGTGCTCGGCTGCGATCCTCCGCAACCGGTCAAGGTCAGTCCCACTGCCATAGCCCCCGCACAAACCAGCCGTTGCAGTCTCATGCCTCGCCTCCCGAAAATCGAGCGTGAATCTATGATGCCACTGATTTTCTGGCTGGAGAGGGGTTGCAGCGTTACCATAGTCGGAACCGGCCCGTTTCCGGAAGCGCTCGCTCTTGGCCACCCGGACAAGTCCGGTCGATTTTCCCGCTGACCTTTCTCGCTCACGTTTCTCGCTCACATTTCACCCCAGCCCCGACCTCTGTTACTCTCGACCGCGCACATGCGCGCCGCGGCCATTCTTGGGTTGGGATGTAGCCCGAAAGACCTCAGGCCTTTTCAAACCGGGCACGAAATCGACTGGCGCACCGGCCTGCCCGCCGCCGCGGATCAGGCCGATGCGATCCTGCTCTTCGGCGGCGACGGCACCATTCATCGCCATCTCGGGCCACTGGTAAAGCTGGGCTTGCCAGTCTTGATTGTTCCCGCGGGCAGCGGAAACGACTTTGCCCGCGCTCTGGGGCTGCGCCGTATTCGCGATTCAGTGTCGGCCTGGCGAAGCTTCTGCGCGGCCCAGGCTTCCGATCGAATCGCCGGGAAAACTGAACGAAAGGGCAACGTCCGCACCATCGACTTAGGGGTGGTGACCCCAATCGAGGCCGCCGCCGGTGAGGGCGAAGAGGGGATCGCTCGCGACTCGCTACCCGGGACTCCCAGCTTCTTCTGCAGCGTGGCTGGAATCGGTCTCGACAGCGCGGTGGCCCGCCGCGCCGGCGGCCTGCCCCGTTGGCTTCGCGGCCACGGAGGCTATGCGCTGGCCCTCGCTCCCACTCTCTTTACCTTCGCCTCCAAACGAATGACGATATCGATTCTCGAAAACAACTCGGCATGGGCACCGCGCAGCGATCAATCCACACTGCTCGCAGCCTTTGCCAACACCTCCACTTACGGAGGGGGCATGAAGATCGCTCCCCGCGCCGAGATGGATGACGGCCAACTCGATGTCTGCGTAATCGGAGGGATGGGTCGCTTCAGACTGGCGTGCCTGTTTCCGACTGTCTATTTCGGCTGCCACCTGCGCGTCCGCGAAGTGACCCATTTTCGCGCGGCGCGCTCGCGCCTGATAACCGAGAGCCCGCTGGAGATCTACGCCGACGGAGAATTTGTCTGCCGAACTCCTGCGGAACTCAGTGTGGCGCCTGGCGCTCTGCGGGTGATCAGCAATACGTAAGCCCCATGCGAGCAGCGCGTTACGAAACTCGTGCCGTCCGCGAAAGCGGACTTCATTTGTTTCCTTTCGCGTCCCGGCCCTGCCGTGCCGGGCCTTCTCATGCCGCCCTTAGGGGCTAGGTCCGATATCGCCACCGGTGCCTGGCGCTGAGTCTCGTGAGAGCCTCACGGGCTCCGGGGAGCAACTCTTGGGGGAGGAAAAACAAGAACGTTCCGGGAAAACGAAAACGCCTCCCGCGCGGGTCAAGCTTGAACTGCCCACGCGGGAAGCGTTTTGAACTTACTACCTAGCTCTAACCCAAACTAGTCGCCGGTTCCGCAAGTGCAAAGGCCCTTCTTGCTGCCGTCGATTTGAATGGCATAGCACTCACCGTCAAGACGCTTGAGTTCGGCGGCGCTGAGGGTGGCGTCTTGCGAGGCCGTCTCAGTGATCGCGAACGAGCTGTTCTGGATGTGAGTGGCCCAAGACCGGATCCCGGCTTCCGGGGTCAGGCTGCTTGGATACGTGGGGCAAACCGAGCCCTTGGTGGGGGTCGAAACGATCTTGATCAATCCCGTGTTCAAGGTCACACCGGTGAGCGGATTTCCGGTAACGTCTGTGTTCACGGAAAGTGTACGCAGACCATCCGGGCTAAGGTAGCAACTGCAGCACTCCGACAGTTCCTGGCTGGGATCAAACACGAAGATGGCCGCGCAAAGGCTGCCACCAGCCGTGCCTGGATTCGTCAGGCGCAGAGTTGCATCGGGAGCGCTACTGTTGGCGTTGGCAAAGTAATCGACTTTCAGAGTATCGGGCGGCTCTTGCGCCGCCGCTACCCCTGCACAAAGTGCCAGTGCCAAGGTACAAACTACGAGCAATGTGATTCGACGCATCATTTTCCTTATCCTCCTGGAGATCACGCTGCCAAGCTGGGGAGGGGGTAGCTCGGCTATCTGGCGCCATCGCCTAGCAAAAATCTTACACGCCGATGCAATACCCCAAATGCACTAATCCTTTTTCACTAACCCGTCCAAACTCCGCTCTGGACGGGCGGTTCGGCCCGACTGCGCACAAACTTGCACTCGGTTTTGCACGGTAAGCTGAGCCTTTAGTTTTGCATCTCATTCCCGTTCCGAACCATTCTAGTTACCCGGTGCTAGAATTTCCCTATGCCCGAACGACGTTCCCGCACTTTGCTCTGGATTCTCATTGGAGGAGGAGCCTTCTTCCTCTTCGTCCTAGCCGTATTTTCGCTGGTTTATCTTTCGCTCCACGCCGGCAGCAGCGAAAGCAGCTTCAGCGGCTTCGGCGACCGCATCGGTGTGGTCGATCTCGACGGCGTGATCCTCTCTCCCGAGCCCGTGGTAGGCCAGCTGAAGAAGTTCGGCGACGACTCTTCCATCAAGGCGATTATCCTGCACGTGAACTCACCTGGCGGCGGCGTGGCGGCCTCGGAGGAAATTTATCGCGAGGTCAAGCGGGTCCGCCAGGAAAAGAAAAAGCAGGTGATTGTTTCTATCGAGACCGTCGGCGCCAGCGGTGCTTACTACATCGCCTCCGCTTCCAACAAAATTTACGCCGACAACGGCAGCATCGTAGGCTCGATCGGTGTAATCGCCGAGTGGGTGAATTACGGCGATCTGCTCAAGTGGGCTAAGCTGAAGAATGTCGTATTCAAGACCGGTGAATTTAAAGATACCGGCAATCCCGCCCGCGATTTGACTCCCGCCGAGCAGGCCTACATGCAGTCTCTCATCGATAATATGTTTGGCCAGTTCGTCCAAGCCGTGGCCGACGGCCGGGGCATGAAGGTCGACGACGTCAAAGCCATCGCCAACGGCAAAGTGTGGACGGGCGAACAGGCTCTCTCCATGAAGCTGATCGATAACCTCGGCGACTTTCAAGCCGCCATAAAAGACACAGCCAAGTCCGTGGGGATTTCCGGCGAGCCCACGCTGGTGCACCCCGAAAAAGATCGCAAAACGCTGCTCGATCTCATGCTCGGCGATGTTTCGCAATATCTGCCCAACGCCGAGAAGATGCTGGAGCAGCACGTGGGCTTCTACTATCTTTGGAAGTAGAGCACCGGGGGGTATTGTAGTTTGTTTTGGTTTCGGTTGGCGCAGCGGTTCACCGCTTGCGAGTGTTCTGTTTTAAGCTTGGATCCTTTGGGAAAGAGGTTGGCCTCCGGGCTGCTGGAACTTTCCCGCCCCATACCCGCGACTTGCATACAACCCCTGAAATTTGAGAAGGTTATGAGAGCCCGAAGTGAACCGGAGTTCTGCCGCACGCCGCGGCGACTTCCCCCCACGGGGGCGCAGGAGCGAAAAGCATTATGACCAAAGCCGACCTGATCGATGAGGTCTCACATCTCGCCGAACTTACCCGCAAAGACAGCGAAGTAATTGTGGAAACCATTTTCGACAGCGTGGTTCGCTCCCTGCGCGTTGGCGACAAAATCGAAATTCGCGGCTTCGGCAGCTTCCGCACCCGCCAGCGCAAACCCCGCACCGGCCGCAATCCGAAGACCGGCGAAAAAGTCGAAGTCCCGGCCAAGAAGATTCCTTTTTTCAAGCCCAGCAAGGAATTGAAGGATCTGGTGAATGAGGGAATGGCCGATGCGCCGGCGGCGGCACCGTCGACGCCGCCGGCTACGTCGACGCCCGCATAGAATGGAGAAGTCGAACGCGGAGGGCAAGGCCTGAAAGCAAATTCGCAGGAGTCAGAACCTTCTGGCGAGGCCTGCAATCCTGGCCCGCATTGCCAGGAAAACTGGGTTGAAACCAAGTAATCTGTGATTTGCTTTGCGCAAAAGGGGCCGAACGGGGTCTCACAACTCACCCCCTGATTCCGACCGCCCCCATCATGCGCCCGGTCTTTCCCTTCTCCGCGCGATAAGAAAACAACAGGTCGGTTCGGCGGTTCGTGCACAGCGGCGAAGCTTCAATGCTCTTCGCCGGCACACCCGCCGCCAGCAACTGTTGCCGGTTCGCCTCCACCAGATCGAGGAAAATCTTCTGCGGCAACTCGCCATGGCCGGGGGGGCGCGCCGTAAGAAAGAGCATGGGATATTTCTCCCGCACTGGGTCGCTCTCTTCGACCGCTCGAAACAGCTTGGCTGCATATGCAAACTGCGATTCGAATTTCTCCCGCACCTCAAGGCCTACCTCATAACAGCAGCCGTGAATGCCCGGACCAATCGCCGCCTTCAGGTCACGCGCCCCGGTGCCGAAGCAGCGGCGCATCTCTCCCACGCCCTTTTCCACGATGCGCTGAACGGTTCCGCGCCAGCCGGCGTGAAAAACTCCCACGGCCCGCCGCTTGGAGTCGACGAGAATAATGGGAAGGCAATCGGCGGTCTGAATTGCCAGCAGCAATCCCGGAGTCGCGGTGATGAGTCCGTCGCCCACCAACGGCGATTCCAAGGGCGAATCGACGGCGCGGATGATATCGGAATGGACCTGCCGCAAAGTGATCAGCGGCCAGCCCGCGGCGCCGAGCGCATGCTGAAATGCGTGGCGATTACGCTCCACCGCGGCCTTAGAGTCATCTTTGGTAAGTCCCAAGTTCAGTTCGTTCTTCCCGTAGGACTGCGAAAATCCTCCCACCCGCGTGGAGAATCCATGCACCAGCCAGGGAAATTGACTCAGAATTGAGGCGCGAAAAACCTTAAGTTTCGCCCGCTTGGAAATCCGACTCGGCACGCAACCATGTTAACCGAAGCGATCGCATGTCATCCCCGCGGCAGCCCGCAACTCTGCTACGCTACCCTGAGTTTTCCAGGATTCACTCATGCCCGAGAGTTCGAATCGCCGCCGTTTTCTGAAACAGACAGTCCTGGCTAGCGGCGGTACGTTGCTCGGCGGCGCAGGTCTGAACCAGATTTCTCCCGCGATCTGGCGCGAGCCCATGGTGTTCGCGCCCAACCGCAGCTATTGGGCGAGAAGTCAGCCTCAGCAAAATCCACCGCTCAAAGAAAACATCTCCGTGGACGTTGCCATTCTCGGCGGCGGCTTCACCGGACTCTCCGCCGCTTACTACATCCGCAGCCTCTCGCCGCACCTGCGCGTCGTCGTCCTGGAAGCCAAAGGCTGCGGCAACGGAGCCTCGGGGCGGAACGGAGCCATGGTCCTCACCATGACCGAGAACCGGTATATGAACTTCAGCTCCGATCCCGCCATCGACAAACGAATCTATGACCTCACCGCCGAGAACATCCGGAACTTATCGCGGCTCAGCGTCTTCACCGGCATCGACTGCGAGTTGGAAATCAACGGCGCGCTGCAGGTGCTGCTCACAGACGACGACATCCAGGCCGCCAAGGCCTATGTCGAGCAGGCGCAGGCCTTGGGAATGCCGGTCGAGTTCTGGGAGAGCAATCAGCTCGTCGCCGCCATCGGAAGCCATGCCTACAAAGCTGCTTTCTTCGACCCCAGCGGCGGGCATGTACACCCCATGAAGCTCGTCCATGTGTTCAAGGCAGCCGCGGAGAATGCCGGGGCCGAGATCTATGAAAACACCATCGTGGCCACCGTTGAGGAGGGCCGCGAGCACGTTCTCCGCACCGCCGACGGCTTTACCATTACAGCCAAGGCTCTGGTGTTGGCGGCGAATGCTTTTACTTCGCGGCTGGGATTTTTCCGCAACTCCATTGTGCCGGTGCGAGAATTCGTGGCCGTGACCCCGCCCCTGGCCGAGCGGCAGTTGGCCGAAATCGGATGGCGCACGCGCGTGCCTTTCAATGACAGCCGCACCGAAGTGTTCTATCTCGGCCTAACCGTGGATCATCGCATCACCATCGGCGGAGGCACACCGGGCTATCACTTCAACGGCGCGGACGCCGACGGCGGCTACTCCGACTCCCACTTTGCCCAACTCCGCCGCGAATTGTTGCGCATTTATCCCCCGCTTTCGGACGTTCCCTTCGAAGCCGGTTGGGATGGGATGATCGACTGGTCACTCGACGAGTCGCCCTCCGTGGGCTGCACCGGAAAATATAAAAACATTTTCTACGGCCTCGGCTACAGCGGACATGGCGTGAACCTCGCGTCAGTGTTCGGAAGAATCATCGCCGATCTGGAACGCGGCAATGACCAGCCCTGGAAGGATTATCCCTTCCTCAACGCCGGCTTGAAATACGTTCCCAACGAGCCTTTCCGTTGGCTGGGAGTGCAAGCCGGGCTGGCGTGGTATCGCTGGGTAGAGTCTCGAGTTTAAACCGCGCCAGTCGCGGCCCAGCGTCGCCGCACGCCCGCGAGAAATTTCTCCTTGTCGGCGCGCATCAACCGAACCAGTTGCGGATTCCCGGTCTCTTCGTGCGCCGCCGCCCACAACACCATTTCGGTCAGCACCGGCGCCAGACCGATGCCTTTCTTGGTCAGCCGGTAATTCAGCTTGCGCCCGTCGGAGGGATCGGCTTGTGCGCGAATGACTCCATCGTCCACCAGCTTGCGCAGGCGATCCGCCAGGATGTTCGTGGCGATGCCTTCGTAGCACTCCAGGAATTCCTTGAAGGTCCGCGCCCCGCGCAGCATCATGTCGCGAATGATCAGCAGCGACCAGCGGTCGCCCAGCATCTCCACCGAAGCGTTCAGTGGACAGTCCGATCTTCGTTTCGGACCTGTCTTTCTCGGCACCGTTTCATCCTAAAATTATCACTTGCATTTTACAAGTTAAATATGGATACTGTTTTCCGTCCACGGAGGAGCCGATGAAGCGAAGGATTGTCCAAAACATCGTGTTCGCAAGCTTTGCACTGTGCGCCCTGTTGGGCGGGGCGGGGCGAGCGCAAGCCGAAGACGTCCAATCACCGTATCCGAACATGGCCCGGCTCGAGCAATATCTGATGGACCGGGACGCCGAGATCGCTTTGGCGCGAAGTGCGGCGCCCGCCTCACTATCGGGCGATGCCGAGGTCATGGTCCTCGGGCGAAAAGGTTACGAGATCGCGGTCAAAGGCAAGAACGGCTTCGTTTGTATCGTCGAACGATCCTGGACCGCCGGCATTGACGATCCTGATTTTTGGAATCCCAAACTGCGTGGTCCAATCTGCTTTAATCCGCCAGCCGCGCATTCCTACCTTCCGCTCACCATCAGAAAGACCGAGTTGATATTGGGCGGGCGATCAAAAACTGAAATGTCGGAGAGCATGAACAGCGCATTCGACAAGAAGGAATTGCCGGCGCCCGAACCCGGCGCGATGTGCTACATGATGTCCAGGCAACAGTACTTGGGCGATCGCGGCGGGCATTGGCATCCCCACCTGATGTTTTTCGTTCCGCTGACGGAAGCTTCCAGTTGGGGCGCCGATCTGCCCGGGTCCCCGATTCTGGCCGCGAAAGACCCTGCCGATCGATTGACCATATTCATGATTCCGCTGCCCAAATGGTCGGACGGAACCGACGCGCCCATGAGCGCTCAGTGACTGAAACCAAAACGCGTTCAATGCAAGAAACAACCACCCTTAAGGAGAGAAGCATGGAGACAAAACCCACCCACGAACAAGCACAACTTCACTTACAACTCTATGAACAGCGCCGGGAAGCGCGGTTACGCCAGGCGCGCGATTGGTTCTTCAAGAATTACATGGTCGAGAGCTTCGAGGACGCGATGCGGGTTGCGGCCCCGGGAACCGAAGGCGGAACCCTTGCCATGATGGTGCTCTCTTACTGGGAGCAAGCCTGCGCCCTGCTGAACTACGGCTTGCTTCACGAGGATTTATTCTTTGAGACCGCGGGAGAGTTTTTTGGCGTGTGGGAGGCCGCGAAGCCGGTGGTGCCCGGAATGCGGGAGAAATTCCAGAACCAGCAGTTTCTCGCGCATCTCGAAAAGGCCGCGCAGCGTTATGAGACCTGGATCGAAAAGCGCTCGCCCGGCCATGTGGCGGCCATGCGCGGATTCATGAAGCAGATGCGCAGCCCATCCGCGAAGGCGGCTTAAGGCCGATCGAACCTCGAGGGCATGTTCGATGCGCATGCGGCGTCTCGTGGGTTATCAAGCAGCACAGGCGCCGCAGGCATTAAATAGGAGGAAGCTGCGCCGCTCAACTGCATGCGAAGAGTCATCGTCTCAAATCTGGTCTCGCTGGATGGCTTCTACGAAGGACCCCACCAGGAATTAAATTGGCATGTCGTGGACGATGAATTTTTCTCATACGCGAAAGACATGCTTCGCGAGGCCGACACTCTGCTCTTCGGCGCAGCCACGTATAAAATGATGGCGGCCTATTGGCCGACTGCTCCCCGCGATGAGATCGCCGACCAAATGAACGGCTTGCCCAAGGTTGTCTTCTCTCAGACCCTCAAGAGTGCGGATTGGAATAACTCGAAGCTGGTAAGCGGCAATGCCGCGGAAGAAATTGCGCGGCTGAAACGCCTTCCCGGCGAGGACCTGGTGATTCTCGGCAGCGCTCACCTGGCTTCGTCTCTCTTGAGCCAAGGTCTGATCGATGAGTATAGGGTCGTCCTGAATCCCGTTCTGATTGGGAATGGAAAACCGTTATTCCCAGGCCTCAAACAGCAACTCAAATTGAAACTCGCGAGCACGAGGCAGTTCGCATCAGGGGTAATTGTCCTCTACTACCAAGAAGCCCGAGCGTGATCCTTACCTGAATCGACGGCCGGAGCGGCCTGTGCTCAGGGAGGGGAAGAAAAGGAGGAAGCATTTGAGCAAAGTTAGAGTTCTCGTCGGCACGCGCAAAGGCGCTTTCATTCTCACCGCGGACGGCAAACGCGACCATTGGGAGATTAGCGGGCCCCACTTCGCCGGCTGGGAAATTTATCATTTGAAAGGTTCGCCCGCCGATCCCAATCGCCTCTATGCATCGCAGAGCAGCGGCTGGTTCGGGCAGTTGATCCAGCGCTCCAACGATGGCGGCAAGACGTGGCATCAGCCCGGGACGCCGGCCGGAGAAGCTCCCGCGCCCGGTCCTCCGCAGTCGGCCAGCAATAAATTCGTTTACGACTCGTCATCGGCGACCGGCAAGCAACTCACCACGCATCAGTGGTATGACGGCACGCAGCATCCCTGGGAGTTCAAACGCGTCTGGCACATGGAGCCTTCGCTCACCGATCCCGACGCGGTTTACGCCGGCGTGGAAGATGCCGCCCTGTTCCGCTCCAGCGATGGCGGCGAAAATTGGCAGGAACTTTCCAGCCTGCGCGGCCACGGCACCGGGCCGCAGTGGCAACCGGGCGCGGGCGGCATGTGCCTGCATACGATCATTCTCGATCCCAGCAACCCGCGGCGCATGTGGATCGCCATCTCCGCGGCCGGCGCCTTCCGCACCGACGATGCCGGCCAGAGCTGGAAGCCGATCAATCGCGGCCTCCATTCCAAATACATTCCGAACCCAACCGCCGAAATCGGCCATTGCGTGCACCACATCGCCATGAATCCCGCGCGCCCCGGCGTGCTCTTTATGCAGAAGCACTGGGACGTAATGCGCAGCGACAACGCCGGCGAATCCTGGGAGAAAATCAGCGGCAATCTGCCCACCGATTTTGGTTTCGCCATCGACGTACACGCGCACGAACCGGACACCATCTACGTCGTGCCCATCGAGAGCGATTCCGAGCACTACGTGCACGAGGGTAAGCTGCGCGTCTTCCGCAGCCGCAGCGGCGGCCACGATTGGGAGCCGCTCACCACAGGCCTGCCGCAACGCGACTGCTACGTCAACGTGCTGCGCGACGCCATGGCCGTCGACTCGCTCGACAAGTGCGGCATCTATTTCGGAACCAGCGGCGGCCAGGTCTACGCCTCAGCCGACGCCGGAGATAGCTGGGATGCAATCGTCAGGGATTTGCCGGCGGTGCTCTCGGTGGAAGTGCAGACTCTGCGCTAAATTAGTTGGGAACCAACTTGCATTCCCGGCGGCTAAGCCGGTTGCGGGGAAAAAATCCCGCGCGGGCGGACGGGACGCCCTCCCCACAGGCGCCGGGACGGCGGCGCTCGAACGGTCGCGCCGATGCAAACGCCGATCGGGTCAGCAAGAAAATTGAGCCTTGGCGGGGAATGCAAAGATCAAAAGAAGCGAAAAAGCTCCCCCCTGAGAAAGCGAGGCAGACCATGGCAAAGAAATGCACACACCTGAATCAGATCAAAGTCACCAACACCGATATCCGCGTCTGCGAAGAGTGCGTAAAACTTGGTGACACCTGGGTCCACCTGCGGCTGTGCATATCCTGCGGCAACGTGGGCTGCTGCGATTCGTCGAAGAACAAACATGCCACGAAGCATTTTCACGCCAGTAAACATCCCGTGATGCGGTCGATCGAGCCCGGAGAAGATTGGATTTGGTGCTACGTGGATGAAATGATCGCGGGTGAGGTCGCCGCGTAGGCAGGTTTTGGGCGATTCCATTCCTGCCGAAGAGTTCGTGATTAGGAACCGATAACCCAATTCTGCGCGCACAGACTACGCGGTCCGCCCCGGAGGACTAGAATCGAAGAGAGCGAGAAATCTTTCCGGCGCTGCAACGGAGGCCGGATTTCTTGTCACGTGAGAATCGAGGTTAATCCTATGAGCTTTGGACGCTATGAATCTTCCGGAGGCAGTCATGCGGCAACGGCAATTACTTTTCTGCTGATTGGGCTGGGAGCTGGAGCCTTGGTGGCGCTGGCCTTGGCTCCGAAAAGCGGCAAGCAGTTTCGCCGCGATTTGAAACGCGGCTATGAAGATGCGCGAGACACCATGCAGGACTGGACCGAAGAGGCCAGGGACCGGGTTCGCGACGCCAAAGAGCGAGTCCGCGATGTCGCGGAGCGCGGCGCCGATCTGGCCAACGAGCTGCGAGAGAGAGTGGAACCCCTGCGCAAAGCCGTGAATCGCGGCTAAGGGTCAGGGTCTTACGGCCGGGGGCGGCCTTTCCCCCATGCCGCCTTCCCCAACCTGCTGTCCTCAAACCGACGGCTACTGCTACTGGAAGATGGCAGCGAAGAAGCGTTTTACCCGGTGCAGAAAGTGTTGGTGTTCGGCTTTCGGTGCGGCTGCCGAAGCCGGGGCATCCGATGCTGGAGGTGCTACTCGCTCCGCCAGATAAACTGGATCTGCGGGTTGCGTCACGGGCAGGGCCGCTGCCTCGGGGGTGGGAGGGGCGGGTATTGACCCGGGCTGGCGACCGTGAAAAACGACGGGTGCATCCACCTGCACTTGTACTTCGTTGGGCTGCGAAGGCGGCAGGGGTCGAGTTTCCGGCCCGCTGGTGAGCGTCGGGCTGGCCACATCAGTGGTTTTATTGTCGGGCGAAGCGCCGGCTCCGGCTGCAGACCCTTCTGCCCGCATCACCGCGGGCGGCGGCGGGCAACCGCATTCCAGCGGAATCCGGGTATCGACTTTGTCGATTTGTCCCGAACGAAACACCGCCTGTTCGGAGGGTCTCACCTGATAAACGCGCTCTCCCATTAACTCCGAAACGATCGCCGAAGAAGTGTTCCCCGAGAGAGTTCGCACGCAGGTATCGCCATGGGAGTCCGCGCTGATGGCATAGTGAAACTCGCCCGGCCCCGCGAACAGGATGCGGAAGTCCGGAGTAAGAACGGTGTCGGCGGAAGCGTCGAGGATGTAATGGGTTTCGAGCGCGCCGGTGCTGAGGCCCAGCATCAGGTCGTGGGTTTTCTTGGCCGGCGTAACCGAGACGGTGGTTCCAGGGCAGACGCGAACTTCTCCACCTCTTGAGAGCTCTAGGATCGCGGTTTCGCGACTCGCGGTAATGGACGAGCCTGCCTCCGCGCGGCCGCCGCCGAACACAACTTCCCCTACCCCGCGCATTTCGGGCACAGTCGCGGACGCAGGACGCAACGAAGGTGCGGTGGCCGGTTGGACGGGAGATTTCTTGGCCGCGGGTGGGGCCTCTGCCGCCGCCTTCAAGCGCACCATAAGACGGTTGCCCGCTTCGTCCCAGGTAAAGCTGAAGGGTTTGACCAGATCGAGAACGATCCGCAGGATGGGAGGATCCTTTTGAAATTGCTCGGCACGGATGGCTACGATGTTGTCCTGCAGAACGCGAACCCGCTTTTCTTTTAATCCCAACCGCGCGCTCGGCAGGTCGATCACCAGCCGCGGCGGCGCATTCAAAAGCTGAATTGCCGGCACAACCGGCCTGCTGGAAAGAACTTCCAGGGCTGGAGCGCCGCGGTCCTCAATCACGCGCACGCTGGTGACCAGGGCGTAGTCCACGCTCGAAGAGTTTGGTTTCGGCATGCCGGCGTCTTGCGACATAAGCCTCGCCGTCATGAACAGCAGCAAAATTCCCGCAGTTCGAATTCGGACAGTTTGAGAGCAAGGTCGCGGCAAAGAAATCCCCTGAAAAAACAGCCTACGAAAAGAACCTTATCACTTGCAAGGCAGCCCCGAGAAGTAGCGGAGGGCTAGGCGATAAAATGGAGAACTGAGCACTGAGAAGTGGGGAACTCAGAAGTGGGTATGTGTCAGTGTAGGGAAAGCCGCCAATGTGGGGACAGCCGACCCCGGCTGTCCGCGCAGCGAAGCTCCGCTCTTAGCGGAACAGGCATTAGCAGATTGGTTTCATGCGATCAGGCGTTCTTTTTTTCGCGCTTCAACTTTCGGAAAGAAACTCGTAGTCTTCAATGACCGCGGCAACGGCCAATTTTCCTTCGTGGCTACCTTCGACCCGCACCACTCGGCCTTTGCATTGCACCCGAATGCTTTCGGTAAGGGTAATCTCGGGAGGCAGCGTGAGCGTGAAACCGATGGGCGACCCGCTCTCGATGGGCGAATCCAGGTAAAACGAAATGCCGCGCGCACTCACGTCGCGGATTTGGGCCGATTCTGTGAGGCTCGTATCTTCACCGCGCGCCACGGAAACAGGGATTCGAAGCGCAAACCGACGGGCAGCCCTTTTTTCTTGCTGGGCTTCTGTCATGTGTTACTCCAGGCTAATAAAGTGGCGTCAGACCTATGCTCTAACCTGTGATAGAGGATGAAGGCAAAGGCTATGCTCCGTCAATACCACCCTTGGGGATGCGGATGGCCCATTCCGGTGAGGCAAATGCCGCCTTCCTGGCATCAATAGCTTTAAGAGTATCGAATCGCGGCACGGTTCGCCGCACGAGCCAAGAGTAGACTAGAGTTCCGGGGGTCGCGTGGTCTTCGTTCTGGACAATTACGATTCTTTCACTTACAACCTGGTGCAGTATCTCGGAGAATTAGGCGCCCAGGTTGAAGTTCGGCGCAATGACCAAGTGACCATTGCCGGCGTCGAGGCCATGCAACCCGAGCGCATCGTGATCTCGCCCGGCCCCTGCACGCCGCAGGATGCCGGCATCAGCATCGATCTCATCCGGCACTTCGGCGCCAAGGTCCCCATTCTCGGAGTTTGCCTGGGGCATCAAGCCATCGGAGCTGCCTTTGGCGGACACGTAGTCCGCGCTCCGCACCTGATGCACGGCAAGACCAGCGCGGTCGTGCACGACAACAAGAGCATCTTCCAAGGATTGCCCATGCCCATGACCGCGACGCGATATCATTCCCTGATTGTGGAGGAGAAAAATCTGCCGGCGGAACTTGAAGTCAGCGCCTGGACCAAGGAAAAAGATGGCAGCCGCACCATCATGGGACTTCGCCACCGCGAGTTTCCGGTGGAGGGAGTGCAATTTCATCCCGAGAGCGTACTGACAGACAGCGGAAAGAAGTTGGTCGAGAATTTTCTGGCGCTGGGCGGTTAGTGTCGATCACTGGCGAAGGTATCACTGGCGAAGATCACTCACGAAGATCACTGGCGAAGATCACTTCGATCACCGGAGCCTGGCTGAGCCCGATCTCCGCATTTCCCCCCGGGTACCCATCGCTAGCCTCTCATTATCCTGACCAAGTGTTGTATATTTTCTTCGAAAGGCCGAGCTTTCCCTGGAACCGCCGCATCCAACTTTGCGTACCCGGGTGCAAGCAGATCTTCGTCTCACCGATTGCGGGGGTCTTTTCGTGATCAACAACAGTCTGATGTTATTGTTTTGTGTGCTCGCGTCTCTGCCTGCGTTTTCCGAGCAGCATGTCGCTCTTCATCCCAGGTCCGGCTTGGCCGATCAGGAAACGATTCGACAGATCGTCGACATGGAGCGCCAGGCTAAAGAAGCCAGCCTCCGCCGCGACGCCGACTTTTCCCTGCGCACCCTGGCAGAGGACTACGTAGCCATCACCCCCCTGGGCCAGGTCACCACCAAGCAGGAAACCATTTCGGCTCGGCGCAGCGGCCAACTCCGCTACGAAGCCATGAATATTACGGATATGGTGGTGCGCGTTTATGGAGATACCGCGGTCGTAACCGCGCGCGCCGAGGTCAAAGGCCATCAACTCGGCGAAGATTTCAGCGGACCCTATCGTTACACCCGCGTCTGGGTTCGCCGCAACGGCCAATGGCAAACCGTGAGCTACCAGGCCACGGTCACGCAGTGAGGCCAGCCTGCGCGGGACACTCGAGGCGGCCGCTCAGAATTGTCCCAGCTTTCCCGTTCCTTTCAACGCGACCGGCTTGCCTGACGCCTCCGCTTGATCATCCTCTTCCACCAGCAAGGGAGCGGCGTAACGTAAGGCCTCAACTTGCCGCTTCACCTTCAACAGCTCTTGTTCTTTTTCCCGCAGCAATTCCATCACATCTCTCATCAATCGGCTCCCGAATGCCTCTTTATATTGCTCCTGATCCCGTTCCTGGGCATCACTGCCTTCCGCTTTAACTGCAACCACTGTAGTCGGCCAAGCCGGCAGGACACAACACCCAAAGGTACAAGCCGCAGCCGGGCTTTTCTTCTCAATGGCCAGAGTGATAGGGGTGACCCTGCAGGATGGTGAAGGCCCGGTAAACCTGCTCCAGTAAAACGATTCGAGCCAACTCGTGCGCCAATGTGATTCTGCCGAGCGAGATCATGTGCTGCGCCTCGCCGCGCGCACTTTCGCTGAAACCATCCGCCGGCCCGATCGCGAAGACAAGCGGGAGAGGGTTTCGGTCTTTGTAGGTTCCCAGAAAACCCGCCCACTCTTCGGACGAAAACTGCTTTCCCCGCGAATCCAGCAACACCAAAGTAGATTTTCCGAAACCCGATTTGCGGGAGGACGGTTTGCTCTTCGATCTCGCCTCAGCTTCCGCACCGGACAGGTCCAACAGCCCGGCTTCATCCCTCAACGCCATCCCTTCCACATCCGCATAGCGCGAGATCCGCTTCAGGTACTCTTCGGTCAGCGCCTTGATCGCCGGCTCTTTCGTCTTCCCGACCCAGGCAATCTTGATTTTTAAAGGAGGCACTCGCTCTCACTTTTGTTTCCGGAAGCCAAAACATTCGACGCTCCCAAGCGAATGTCATTTGCTTGAGCATCCTGTAGGCTCGCGGCGGTGCGCTCGGGGATGAACCTACGCCTTCTTGCGACGACGAACCGCGGTAGCAGCAGCTTTGCGAGGGCTTGACGCTTTCTTCGCCGCTCTCTTCGCCGCTCTCCTCGGGACGCCCGCGACCTTTGCTTTCGGTTTCAACTCCGAAGGCTCCAACCGCTTCGCCGTCTTCCACAGGCGCTCGAGATCGTAAAACTTGCGCGCCTTCTCGGAAAAAACGTGGACCACAAAATCCACGTAGTCGACCAGAATCCACTCCGCCTGCCGGTAGCCCTCGACGTGCGCGGGCCGCAGGCCGGCCGCCTTCAGGCGCAGTTCCACCTCGTCGGCAATGGCCTGCACCTGGCGCGGATTGCTACCGCTGCACAGCACGAAATAATCGGTGAACGCCCCCGAGCCCTTGTCCATTTCCAGGATGGAAAGTTCTTCGGCTTTCTTGTCCAGGCAGGCCTGAATCGCAGCCGCCACTTGTTGCTGAGTCTCGTTTTTCTTCATGCAGAGTGGTTCGTCGTTGGGTCGTTAGTCTAGCTTCGGCTACTTGGCGCACGCTCCATTGTAAATGACAACTTGCAGAGCAGGATTTGCGCCGCTGTGGAAAGTGCGCTGGTTTAGCCAACGACCAACGACCAATGGCTAACGACCGACGACCAACGACGAACCTCGGTACAATCCCACTTTCTTGATGTACTCCGCGACGCTGGGTTCCACGAAGCGGCCCAGCGGTTTACCGGTGGCGGCAGCTTGCCGGATCGCAGTCGATGAAACCGGCTGGTAGACGTCGTCCAGCAAATGAACGGTCACGCCGCTGAGCACGAGATCTCCCGTAGCCGCCTGCTTTTGAAACGGACGCGTCACCTCGACGCGCGGCCGCAGCTTCTCCGGCAGGGCGTTGGCGACATCGGCCAGCGAGTGGCCCGGGCGGCTCGCCACCACGAATTCGCACTCGCGAAACAATTCCTCGGCCTGATGCCACTTGGCGATCTCGGCGAAGGCGTCGATGCCGATCAGCAAGAACAATCGGTCCGCTTTCTTAAGCGAGTGCTGAAGGCGCTTGAGCGTGTCGATGGTGTAGTTCGGCTTCGCCGTTTCGGCGCGTTTGTTCTTCTGCCGGTCTTTCTCCGCGCTGGCGGGCTCGAACTCGGGCGGAGCTTCGAGCAGCGACGGGATAAATTCTTTTTCTTGCGCCGTGGCCAGCGCGACCATGGCATAGCGGTGGGAAAACGACGACAGCGCCTGGCTTTGCTTGTGCGGCGGCACATGCGCCGGCACGAACAGCACACGGCCAATCGTGTAGCGCTCGCGCGCCGCCCGCGCCAACGCAAGATGTCCGCGATGGATGGGATCGAAGCTGCCGCCGAAGAGCGCGATATTCATGCGCCGTTAGTTTCTTCGTTTATCGGGTCGCTTGGCAAGGGGAGAAACTGTCGCGACTGTCGCGTGGTGCCTTCGATGACGGGTTTCCAGATCGAAGCGGGAATGCGGAGGGGTAAGGGAGCGGACGGCAGCACCCATCCACGCTTGAGGGGGCGGAGAGGCACTACATCTCTCCCTCACCCAGCTTCATAGGACGCTGCGACCAACCGCTGAGCAGTGTTGCCCGTCACCGAGCAGCGTGATTGCACGCTTTTCAACCTCGTCTTTAAGGCACTGGCACAAAGAGCATTTAAGGCGACGCCAACCGTGGGCAGCGATAGTTACAGGTCATGGGTCAGCAAGCATTCAAGTCTTTGGCCAATTTCAAGGTGGGCTGTCAGCAAGCGGAGTCCTCTTGTTTCGCGCTGCTCGCGCGTCGAAACCACAGGGCCTCGGATTCCGACTGCTGCCAACCGCCGCCCGCTGCGCAAAATCAGTACACTGCCCCATTGCCCGCCAGGTGCCGCCCATTTGGCCGAGCCTGAGCCGTACAAACGATCTGGCCTTTCAAGAATTTGGAATGAACTCCTGTAATCTCGCGGGTTTTCGCACTTGCCTTTAGCATGGTTTGCATGCGAGTAACCCTCCCCCTACTTCGCATCCCTCCCGCCCGAGCACCGATTCTGCGCTATGGCGTAGCGGTGCTCAGCACCACCCTCGCGTTAATCCCCGCGCTGCTGCTGCCGAATATCAACGAAAGCCGCCTCGCGGTGTTCGCCGTAGCCGTGATGGTCAGCGCCTGGTACGGCGGCTGGAAGCCAGGACTGGTAGCGACTTCATTCGCGCTCACCGTGAGCGCCTATTTCTCGTTCACCGGAGAACACACGCCCGCGCAATATCGCTCGACGATGATCCGGCTCACGCTGTTTGTGGCGCTGGCGCTGCTGATCTGCTGGTTCAATGCCGCGCTGCGCGCGACCCAGGAAGGATTGCGCCGCTCCGAAAAAAACTTCCGCTCTCTGGTCACCAACGCTCCCTACGGAATTTGCCGCTGTGACTCCGCCGGCAAACTGCTCGACGTAAACCCCGCGCTGCAGGCCATGCTGGGATACTCTTCAGGCCGTGACTTGATCGGCCAGCATGTGGGCGCGCTCTATGCGGACACCCATCAGTGGTTCGAGCTCGCGGACTATCTGCTAGCCGCGGATCCCTTCACCGGAGTGATCGCCGAGTGGAAGCGCAAGGACGGAAGCAGCACGGTGGTGCGGGTTTCCGGGCGCGCCGTTTCCGACGGCGGCAAAAAGAGAACCTTCGAGCTCTTCACCGAAGACGTCACCGAGCGCCGCGCCCTCGAGCAGCAACTCCGACAGTCGCAAAAAATGGAAGCCGTCGGCCGCCTGGCCGGCGGAATCGCTCACGACTTCAATAACTTGCTGATGGTGATCTCCGGCTACTCCGAGTTTCTCCTCGATCGCCTGGGTCCTGACCCATCATTGCGCGGGCCGGCGCAAGAAATTTCCAGCGCCGCCGAGCGCGCTTCCGCGCTTACTCGCCAACTGCTCGCCTTCAGCCGCAAGCAGATGCTGGCCCCGAAAGTTCTCGACCTCAACGCCGTGGTTACGGAAAACCTGAAGATGCTCACCCGCGTCATCGGCGAGGACATCGATCTCGTCATGGTCCCCGCCGCCTCGCTGGGTGCGGTGCGCGCCGATGCCGGGCAGATCGAGCAGGTCATCATGAACCTCGCCGTGAACGCGCGCGACGCCATGCCCTCCGGCGGCAAACTCACCATCGAAACTTCGAACGTCTCGCTGGCCGAGGAAGACTCGCGCTTTCACGCCCCGCTCAAGCCCGGAGACTATGTTCAACTCACCATCAGCGATACCGGCGCGGGCATGGACGCAGAAACTCAATCTCACATCTTCGAGCCTTTCTTCACCACCAAAGGCCAGCGCGGAACCGGCTTGGGCCTCTCGACGGTCTACGGCATCATCAAGCAGAGTGGCGGATATATCTGGGTTTACAGCGAGCCGGGCAAGGGCACGGCGTTCAAAGTTTACCTGCCGCGCGTCGCCGAATCCGCCGACGCCTCTGCGCAAGTGGCCGAGGCGGCTGACGCTCCGCCGATCGAACCTGGGACCGAAACTATCGTGCTTGCCGAAGATGAAACCAACCTGCGCTACCTCGCGCGGCAGTTCCTCGAAAAGCAAGGTTATCGCGTGCTCGAAGCCGCCGACGGCGCCGCGGCCATTCAGATCGCCGTCGCCCACGAGGGCGTGATTCATCTCCTGCTGACCGACGTCATCATGCCCGGCATGAACGGCCGCGAACTCGCGCAACGCATCTCTGAAATTCGCCCCAACACGAAAGTGCTCTACATGTCCGGTTACACCGAAAATGTCATCGGACATAATGGCACGCTGGACGCCGGCGTACGCCTGCTCCAGAAACCCTTTACCCTTCGCGATCTCAAAAGTAAGGTTCGCGAAGTTCTCGATTCCACCCCAATGCCCCCGGAGGTCGCCATGCCCGTTCGATCCGCTCAGGCTGCGGCGCAAGGACGCGAGCCCTCGCCGTTGTCGCGCGCGCAACGCTTTCAACTTCACCTGCCCTTGAAATACCGCCAGCTGCACGAAGAAAAATGGCACGACGGCACCACCAGAAATATCAGCCGCTCGGGCCTGCTGTTCCAATCCGAGGATCTCCTGCAGCCGAACGTGATTCTGGAAATCAATCTGGTATTGCCGCCGGAAATCGCCGGCCTCTCGCCTACCGAAGTGGTTTGCCGCGGAGAAGTCGTGCGCACCGAACAACCCGCGAAAACCGAAATGCCTCCAGCCCTGGCGGCAAGGATCCTTCAATATCACTTCCAGCACGGCGGACAATTGCCCCGGGCCTGACGGGCAGCTAAACTAAATTTTCAGAGGTTGGCTAGAATCTGGAATGAAGTCACAAAAAGCACCGCCCCGGAGGGGCGACTGCCAATAGCCCAGCGCTGAAGCGCTGGGAAAGCGTGAAAAAGGAACCGAGTCCGGTAGGGACGACTGAAGTTATCACCGAAAGCGTTTGAACCCGAATCGAACGAAGCTCTGGCGAGCGGCGAATTACGCGCTGTCCGCCTCTTGCAGCAATGCTTCGCGCAAGGCCTCGACTTCCTTGGCGATGGCGAACTTCAATTCTTCGATCCCCCGGCCGGTGACGGCCGAGATTTCGTAAAGCTTCCGCTTGTGCTTCTTGCAGTACCGCTTCAGCACCGCCACCTTTTCCTTACTAGCCACATCGATTTTCGACGCCACCATGATCATCGGCTTCTCTTCCAACCCCGCGCCGAAGCTCGCCAACTCCCCGAGAATCACCTCCACATCCTTTACGACATCAGGCCGTCCGCTACCGTCCGAAACATCGACCAAATGCACCAGCAACCGCGTGCGCTCGACGTGCCGCAGGAACTGCGTGCCCAGCCCAGCCCCGGTGTGTGCGCCTTCGATCAATCCCGGAATATCCGCAACCACAAAACTGACTTCGTCGCGGGGATCGCCGACCACAACCACACCCAGATTCGGCTCCAGCGTAGTAAAGGGATAATCGGCAATTTTTGGCCGCGCTGCCGAGATTCGTGAGATCAAAGTGGACTTGCCCACGTTCGGATAACCCACCAGCCCCACATCCGCCAGCAATTTCAGTTCGAGGCGGTAGTGATGCTCTTCGCCCGGGCGGCCAGGCTCATGCTCGCGCGGCGCTTGATGCACTGAAGTCGCAAAGCGCGCATTTCCACGCCCGCCGCGCCCGCCGCGCGCAATCACCATCCGCTGGTCGGCGCGAGAAAAATCGAAGACTTTTTCTCCCGTCTCTTCGTCGTACACAATCGTCCCCACCGGCACCTTCAAAAGCACATCCGCGCCTTCGCGCCCGGTTTTGTTCGAACCTTCGCCGTGGCGTCCGCGCTCCGCCTTGTATTCGGGATTGAATCGAAAATGCACCAGCGTGTTATGGCGCTCACTCGACTCCATGACCACATCTCCACCCTTGCCACCATCGCCGCCAGAAGGCCCGCCGCGCGGAACATATTTTTCCCGGCGAAACGCCATGCAGCCATTGCCGCCGTCACCTGCATTCACCCGAATTTTTGCCTCATCGATAAACATTGGCTCGTAAAACCATTTCTTCACGCAGTTCTTGAGTATACCGGCTCCCGGATAAGCCACTCATTAGCCGAACCTCAGAACCCTACAACTCATGTCTTCCCTCGAACCGCCGATAGTGCCCAAAGAGGATGACTCCCACGTGCCTGAGGCTCACCGTCCATGAGTTCACCACAACCCGCGCTTGGCGCCGCCGGGGTCGCGCCCCGCTCTGCCTGGGCCGCCACGTTGCGCGAAACTACAATTGAGGTCTTTACCACGATGGTGGGCACTGCCGTCACCGCGCCGGAAAATGAAGACTTTGCGGTATTCTCCGAGGTAACCGGCATGATCGGCATTGCCGGCCCCCTCAGCGCCATCCTCAGCCTGCGCTGCAGCATGTGCTCCGCCGCCTTGATTGTTTCTCAAATGCTGGGAGTTTCCGTCGACGAAGCGGCCGCGCTCAAATGCGACGCGGTAGGAGAAATCTGCAACATGCTGGCCGGCTATTTCAAAGCCAAAATTGGGTTGGGAGATCTGTGTAAGCTTTCGTTGCCCACCGTACTCACCGGCAAAAACTACCAAATTCGCTCGCCCGGCAAGGAATTCCGCATGACCTTCCCGGTGCTCTATCAAAAAGAGCCGCTGTGGATCGCGCTCGACATTCGTCCCGGATAACGCTCGCTGGAGGACGCTGCTGGAGGACGATCACTGGGTGACGATCACTGGGTGACGATTGCAACGCCAGCACGAGACTCAGTCGCTGCGGCGGGGAAAATCACCCTGAGATTTCCATCGGCTCGACCATCACAAACTTGCCCATCGATCCCTTGTTCAGGAATTTGATGCGCCCCGTGATCTTGGCGAAGAGCGTGTCGTCCTTGCCCCGGCCCACGTTGAGCCCGGGTTTTACGCGCGTGCCGCGCTGCCGCACGATGATAGTGCCGCCGGGCACGATCTGCCCGCCGAATGCCTTAAAGCCCAACCGCTGCGCGTTCGAATCGCGCCCGTTTCGTGAAGTGCCCTGCCCTTTTTTATGTGCCATAGGAAACCTGTCTCATGGAATTGTCACCAAGATCACGTGGTGACGGGCATTCGCCCGTCTGGTTTTCACTTTTTCTTTGAAGCCGACTTCTTAGCCGCTTTCTTAGGCGCAGCCTTCTTCTTAGCCGCCGCCTTCTTCGCCACGGGCTTAACCCCGGACTCACCCTCCATCTCGTGCCCCTCAACGGCGGCCGCTTTCTTTACCTTGGGCTGCTTCTTCTCCGGCGCCGGCGCTTTAAAGCTCTGCCCATCAAACGCAATCTCCGTGATGCGCACCGCGGTGAAGTCCTGCCGGTGCCCGCGCAGCTTCTTATATTGCTTTTTGCGTTTGTAATGAAAAACCAGAATCTTCGCGCCGCGGCCTTCTTCCACCACTTCACCGACCACGCGCGCCTCCGACTGCGGCTTGCCGATCTGCCCCTCGCCGCCCGATACCGCCAACACGTCGGCAAATTGCACCAGGCCATCGGTGCCAGTGTCCATCTTCTCCACGCGAATCACATCCCCGGGCGCCACCCGGTACTGCTTCCCGCCGGCGCGGATCACCGCGAACATACGCCTGCCTCCGTCTGAAGATCGTGCCCAACGCCGCAAAGCCAATCCCAACCCAAGCGCACACGACCGCAACCATGGGTTGGTTCTAACTTGCCCTGCCGCTCTGCTTGCTGTGTTTTCCGCCACGGCGCCTAAAGTAGCGCCGGCGTCCCGCCGGCTTTCGCCAGCAGCCAGGACGAGCCTCCCCAGAACGGGTCGGCGAGTACAGGCAAACTTCACCATTTTAGCCCGCGCCGCGGAACTCGGTCAATCTCATTTCGCGGTTTGGCGCGGTTTGGTGCGGTTGGGTAGTGGTTCAGTACAAATTTTATTCTCCTACGAAGGCGTCGTCCCGAAACGCGGCGTACTTCAGCCGCGTGAGGCATCTCCCCTAGATAAGGCCAGTGGGAAATCCTCCGCTGCCGCCTGGCAGACGGCCCAAGCTGTAATCTGAACCAGCTGCCCACGGGAGCGCACTACAGCGGTATGTTCCCATGCTTCTTAGGCGGGTTCTTGTCCCGCTTGGTCTCCAGCATGGCCAGGGCCTGGATCAGCTTCTTGCGCGTCTGGTGTGGCTGAATGATCGCGTCGACGAAGCCGCGGTCGGCGGCTACGTAGGGGCTGGCGAAGCGGTCGCGGAATTCTTCGATTTTCTTTTGGCGCAAGTCTTGGCGATCTTGCGGATTCGCGGCGCCATCGAGGTCGCGCTTGTAGACGATATCCACCGCGCCTTCCGGGCCCATGACTGCGATCTCGGCCGTCGGCCAGGCGTAGTTTACGTCGGTGCGAATGTGCTTGGAGGCCATCACGCAATAGGCTCCGCCGTAGGCTTTGCGCGTGATCACTGTAATCTTCGGCACCGTGGCTTCGGCGAAGGCATAGAGCAGCTTCGCTCCGTGCTTGATGATGCCGCCGTATTCCTGCGCCGTGCCGGGGAGGAATCCCGGAACGTCTTCAAACGTGATCAGCGGGATGTTGAAGCAATCGCAGAAACGCACGAAGCGCGCGCCTTTCACCGACGCATTGATGTCGAGCGTGCCTGCGAGCATCGCCGGTTGGTTCGCTACGATACCTACAGAACGACCATCCAGGCGCGCGAATCCTACAACGATATTTTTCGCGTAGTGCTCCTGCACTTCGAAGAAGTAAGCGTCGTCAACCACGGCGTGGATCACGTCTTTAATGTCATACGGTAGATTCGATTGCGCGGGTACGATCTTATCGAGCCCCGCATCGGCGCGGTCGATAGGATCGGTGCAGGGCTTGCGCGGCGGGTCGTCGAGATTATTCGAGGGGACAAAGCTCAACAACTCGCGCACCATCGACAGGCACTCGGCATCGTCGTGCGCCAGAAAGTGCGCCACGCCCGAGGTTTCGTTGTGGGTCATGGCGCCGCCGAGTTGCTCTTTGGTGACCTCTTCCATGGTCACAGTCTTGATCACGTCCGGCCCGGTGATGAACATGTAAGAACTTTTATTGACCATGAGGACGAAATCTGTAATCGCTGGAGAATAGACTGCGCCGCCGGCACACGGTCCCATGATCGCGGAAATCTGCGGCACCACACCGCTATACAAAGTGTTGCGCAGAAAAATATCGGCGTATCCGGCGAGCGAGGCCACACCTTCCTGAATGCGCGCGCCGCCGGAATCGTTCAAGCCAATCACGGGCGCGCCCATCTTCGCGGCCAGATCTATGATCTTGACGATTTTGCCGGCGTTGGTTTCGGAGAGCGATCCGCCGAATACGGTGAAATCCTGCGCGAAGAGGTAGACGAGCCGGCCTTCGATGCGGCCATAGCCGGTCACAAAGCCGTCGCCGTAGGGCTTTTGCTCGAGCATGCCGAAATCGCTGCAGCGGTGCGTGACCAGCTTGTCGGTCTCTTCGAAGGTGCCCTCGTCGAGCAAAAACTCGATGCGCTCGCGCGCCGACATTTTGCCTTCTTTGTGCTGGCGCTCGCGGCGCTTCGCGCCTCCGCCCTCTTCGGCCAGATGGTTGCGCTTTTTCAGTTCTGCGAGTTTCTCTTCGAGATTCATGGCGGTAGGGATTATAGCGGGTGAACGGCCTGGTCAGAGGGGAGGGGCATCACGGAGTTGAAGACAGAGCGGCTGCGCCGCTGGACCGCGGAGGCTGGCGGTCCCCCCAAGAACCTACTCCAGATCCGAGCCTAGTATCTGGTAGCGATATTTCTTGCCGTCCCAGAAGAGCACGGAGGAAGTGGCTTCGCCTTCGCCTCTTTCTTCCATGTAGATTCCGAGAATAGTTCTTTTCTTCAGCGCCAATCTTTTTACCGCGAGGGTTTTGAAAGGCAGGTTGATGAGCAGAAATTTCGGCTTCTCTTTCTCGGAGCGCCAGGCCTGGCTGCCCACTCCATGAACGATCAGAAGAGAGACGCCCTTGCGTTCGGGCTCGTCCGAGGCAAAGCTGGAAGTGACTTTGACGTCGCCGAAGCCGAGGAAGCTGTCATAGGGGTCAGCTACGTGAAAGCCGTATTCGGCCTGGTCGGCCATGGGGTTCTTGCAGCGGGCGGCGACCACAAGATCGTCGACTCCGTCGTAATCGAGATCGGCGACGAACTGCGGCGGTCCGGGCAGGAGCGAACAGTTTTCGCCGAACTCTTTGTGGATGTACTCGTCCGTGACCGCGGGCACAGGAGATTTCGCATGCACCGGGGGTGGAGGCGGCTGCTTCTTATCGGAGGCTAACATTGCCGATGCAGCTGAAATCGCGAGCAAGGCGGCAAGAATACGGTGGGATGCATTTTGGGAGAGCGCCATGTTCTTACTCTAATCCCGATTTTTTCGAGAGGGTATAGGCATGCATGGTAACTGGTACCTAAAGTAACCACTATTTGCGGAAGTGTTCCCAGCCTTGCGGCGCAAGTTCGCGCTTCAGGCCTTCACGATTCGTGAGGAAGATTTTGCGGCCGCGCGTGATATATCCGATCTGTGTGATGGGAACGTTCGCGATGCGGGACGGGATAGGTTTGCGTGCGGGGACGGTGAAGAGCAGTTCGTAATCCTCGCCGCCGTCGAGCGCAAGTTCGAGATCGACTTCCCGCGGCGGTTTGCCAACGATGGCGCGGGGAACGGCTTCTGCCAGCAGCTCCGCGCCCACGCCGCTTTCTTCGCATAGGTGGGCGAGATCGGTCGAAAGGCCATCGCTCGTATCGATCATGGCTGAAAGCAGGCGGTTCTCGCGCAGATAGCGGCCCAGCGCGATTCGCGGCTCGGGAAAAAAATGCCGAGGATGGCTTCGGGCGTTCGGCTTCACGCGCTTTTTGTTAAACATTCCGACCGCGGCAGCCGAGCCGCCAAGTTCTCCACTGACATAGATGCGGTCGCCGGGGCGCGCGCCGGAGCGCAAGATGACCTTGCCTTTGGGCACCGAGCCAACCACGACGATGTCGGCGAGAATGCCGTGGGGCGACTCGGCCGTGTCGCCTCCCGCTAAGATCACGCCGTATCTTTCGGCCAGTTTGAGCAGGCCGCGGGTAAATCGGCGTAGCCAGTTCTGCGGCAAATCGCGGGGCAAAGCCAAGGACAGAAACGCCGCCACCGGTTGCCCAGCCATGGCCGC
Source organism: Candidatus Sulfotelmatobacter sp. (assembly GCA_049513475.1). Taxonomy (GTDB): domain Bacteria; phylum Acidobacteriota; class Terriglobia; order Terriglobales; family Acidobacteriaceae; genus Sulfotelmatobacter. The sequence continues at coordinate 50,038 of JBEKWC010000016.1, forward strand.
AATGTCGCTCAGCCCGCGCGCCAGGCAGCGATGGCCAACCGATTCCGGGCAATGCCAGTCGCGCCGGAAGTGAACTCCTTCCAGAGAAAAATCGGTGGTCACAAGGGCGTCTTTTGCCTGCGTCTTACCTCGGCCAGGCGAAAATCGCAGCACCGCGCAGTCGTCGCCGATTCCGATTGGAACCAGCGGATTTTTCGCCGCCTCGGCCAGGCGGCGAATCTGAGCGATCAGCGCTTTTTCAGGGATCAACATTTTTATCCGACGCACCAATATAAGCGACCAAGGCGGCAAAAAAACCAATCTCGCAAAAAGCGAGGGAGCTGGGGTGCCCTCAGCTCTTCTCGATCGCACCGCCCCCCGTGGCTCAGGTTGACTCGCTCTCATTTTTGAGGGCGTCGTCCCGAAACCCGGCGCTCTTCACCCGGGTGAACAATCTCCCTTGCAAACAAAGGCAGGCGCTGGGGGAGATCCTTCGCTGTGTCTGAGAAGCGGCTGCTCCGGATGACGCCCTCGGAAGAAATTCAAACTGCGCTATTACCACCGCTGAAACGGCATTGACATTGGGCTTGCCCTCTGGAAACATCGCAAGACTCGGAATTTGTTATTCCATCCGGTTTGTCGAAGCGCTGAGGATTGTTCCGGTGATTGGGATTGGCACTCGCCAGTTGCGCAAAGTTTATCACTCCGCGCCACCGTTCGGCGCCGGCGGTTTCGGCCCCAAACCGCCCGGAGAAAAAAAGAGCAAGCAGCCCAAGCCGGAGATTGTCGCCCTGGATGGACTGTCTCTGGAGATCAATCCCGGCGAAGTGTTCGGCCTGCTCGGACCGAACGGTGCGGGCAAATCTACGACGGTTGGGATCTTAACTACGCGGGTGCGCCCCACCGGCGGCGAGGCCTGGATTGGCCCGCACGATGTGTGGAAAGAGCAAGTTGCCGTAAAGCGGTTGATCGGAGTGGTGGCGCAGCGGCCGAATTTAGATTTTTCTCTTACCGCGCGTGAGATTCTTCTATTTCACGGAGCATATTTCGGACTGGATTCGCAGGCGCGGGCGGCGCGGGCCGAGAGCCTTCTGGACCGATTCAAGCTCCGCGACCGGGCCGAGCAAATGGTGCGCGGATTTTCCGGGGGCCTGATGCAGCGGCTTTCCATTGCCCGTGCCATGATGCACGATCCGCAGGTTCTTTTTCTGGACGAGCCCAGCGCCGGCCTCGATCCGCAAACCAAATTGCTTTTGTGGGAGATCATTCGCGCCTACAACCAGAGCGGCAAGACGATCCTGTTAACCACCCACAACATGGAGGAGGCCGATGCGCTCGCCAACCGCCTGGCCATCATCGATCACGGGCGCAACATCGCGCTGGGTACGCCGGCCGAACTGAAGGCCTCGGTTCCCGGCGGATATTTGCTGCGGCTGCGTTTTGGCAATCATGCTCCGGAGCTGCTGCAGCGCTTGCAGACTATGGCCGGAGTCCGAGAGGTGCGGGCCACGAATCAAACCGGAAATGACCAGAGTAGCGCAGACTTGTACGCCGACCGTGGCGGTTCGTTGATCGCCGAGATCGCCAGTTTGGCTGCCAGCGCCGGCGTGGAGTTGCGAGATGTTCACATCTCCGAGCCCAGCCTGGAAAATTTGTTTCTGCACCATACCGGGAGGAGTCTGCGGGAATGAACGGGAAGGCATTTTTCGCCATGCTGGCGCGCGACGCCCACGTAGCACGCCGCAACGTTGGAGTCTTGCTGATGCAGACTTTTTTCCAGCCGCTCATGTTCGTCTTCATCTTCGGACGGGTTATGGTCCGCAGCGGCTACATGCCCGAGGCTTACAAAAGCCTGCTTCTCCCCGGCATCATGGCGATCAGCATGGTCTTCACCGGAGTCTGGGCCGTGGCTATGCCGTTGATTGCCGAATTCCAGTTCACGCGCGAGATCGAAGATCGCCTGCTGGCTCCCATCGAAATCGCCTGGGTCGCAGTCGAAAAGGTGCTGGCAGGAACGCTCCAGGCGCTGCTCGCCGGCTTGATCGTGATCCCATGCGCGTGGTTGATTCTGCGCCCGGGCGTGGGCATCTCCATGCACAACCCACTCGCCTTCGCCTGCGTTACGCTTTTGGTGGCTCTATTTTCCGCCTGCGGAGGCCTTGCCCTCGGGTGCAGCGTGAACCAGCAGCACATCGGAGTGATGTTCAGCATGGTTCTGACTCCCATGATCTTTTTTGGCTGCACCTATTACCCCTGGAGCGCGCTCAACAGCTTTCCGATTCTGCAAAAGGCGGTGCTGATCAATCCTCTCGTGTATGCCAGCGAGGGATTGCGGGCGACACTGGCGCCGCAGTTCCCTCATCTTCCCATGCTGGCAGTGCTGGTGGGATTGACGGCCTTCGACGCCGTGTTTCTGGCGGCTGGACTCCGTCAGTTCCGGGGGAAGGCCGTAAGCTGAGGGAACCGTTCTCGGTTCTCGGCCGATAGACTTCGGACTTCGGATCTTAGGCCTCTGGCCTTGGTTTTGCTGTCGGTTGCCGAATGATGCTTCAGCTCTTTCTCCCAGTGCACGAAAGACCCTTCCAATCGGCCCTTTCGAGATATTACTGAAGTTTGCCGGGAGCTTTGTAAATCATTGTTGATGAATCCGTTAACTGGCTATCCTAAGAGCTGCGGACGACTTTCTTACCTCCCCGGAAAACGTCTGCCAGTTAAAGTCAATCATGTCCACCAGCACACAGTCGTGGAGGGGTCTACCCCTTGGGGCTCAGGTTTTCATTGGCCTGATCATCGCAGGCGGTATGGTTTCGCTGCTTCCGGCGGCCTTCCACCAGAGCAGCAAGAACATTGCAGAGTTCATCTGCTACCTCTTGATTGCGATATTGGCCTCCCGGATGCGAGTCAATCTACCTGGCATCACGGGCACGCTTTCGGTCAACTTTCTGTTTATCCTGGTGGGCATAGCGGAGCTGAGCTATGCCGAGGCCGTAACCCTGGGCGCGGTTTCGATGCTGGCTCAGAATTTCTATCCGGACCGGCCTCGGGCCATTCAACTGACCTTCAACGTTTGCGCCGGCACCCTTTCGACGGCTCTGGCTTTCCTGGTTTTCAACAACGCTCGCGCCAACGCATGGATTGGCATTCGGCCTCTGCTGCTGAGCCTTGCCGCCTCGGTTTACTTCGTGGTGAATGCGGGGTGCATCGCCGCCACGATTTCGTTCTCGGACGGGAAACCGCTCCGGCGAATTCTGGTCGATTGCTATTTCTGGTCCTTTCCTTACTATCTGGTCGGCGCGGGAATCGCCGCAGCCATTTCCTGGTTCAACCACGCGTTTTACTGGGAGACTTCGCTGCTGTTCGTTCCCGCTCTTTACGTCATCTACCGCTCGTATCGCCTCTATCTGAGCAAACTGGAAGACGAGAAGCGGCATGTGGAGGAGATCGCGAATTTGCATCTCCGCACCATCGAGGCCCTGGCGCTAGCGATTGAGGCCAAAGACCAGACCACGCATGCGCACCTGCAGCGCGTGCGAGTTTATGCCATCGAGGTTGCCAAGGAACTGGGCATGAAAGGCGCGGAGTTGGAAGCTCTGCACGCGGCCGCGCTGCTGCACGATATCGGCAAGCTGGCAGTTCCCGAACACATCATCTCGAAGCCTGGCCGGTTGACTCCCGAAGAATTCGAGAAGATGAAGATTCACACGGTGGTGGGAGCGGAAATTCTCGAACGAGTTCGCTTCCCGTATCCCGTGGTTCCGATCGTGCGCGCCCACCACGAAAAGTGGGACGGATCCGGCTATCCCTTCGGGCTGCGCGGAACCGAGATTCCTATGGGAGCGCGCATTCTCTCCGCCGTCGATTTTCTCGACGCCTTGGCTTCCGACCGGCAATACCGCCGCGCCATGCCGCTCGATGAAGTGATGCAGAAGCTTTCCGACGAGGCCGGGAAGTCGTTCGACCCCGGCGTGGTGCACGTGCTGAGGCGGTGTTATAAAACTCTGGAAAATCTGGCCCAGGCGCAATCTGCCGTGGACGACAACCCCGCGGTTTCACAGGAACTCATGATCACACGCGGGCCGGCGCCGACCCCGAATGCGGGCTTTGAGAATGCCGGCGCTTCCGATTCTCCGGGACGCGAAGCCACTTTCTTGTCCTCCATTGCTGCCGCCCGGCAGGAAGCTCAGTCTTTGTTCGAACTCAGCCAAGACCTTGGCGCCTCGCTCAGCCTGGGGGAAACGCTCTCGGTATTTTCGGTAAAACTGAAACCCATGGTTCCCTATGACGCGATCGCCATTTACATTCTGCGCGACGACGTACTAGTCCCGGAGTACGTGAACGGCGACAACTACCGGTTGTTCGCATCGCTGCGGATTCCTCTCGGGGATGGGCTTTCGGGCTGGGTGGCGCAGAATAAAAAACCGATTGTGAACGGAAATCCATCGGTTGAGCCGGGATACCTGAACGATCCCGCGAAGTTCAGCACCCTGCGTTCGGCCCTCGCTTTGCCGCTGGAGGGAGTAGCCGGAGTGATTGGAGTGCTCGCGCTCTACCGCGCCGAGCGCGATGCCTTTACCTCCGATCACTTGCGCATCTTGCTCGCCGTGAGCGGCAAGATGGCGTTGGCCATTGAGAACGCGCTCAAGTACCAACAAGCCGAAAGCTCCGCTACCACCGACTATCTCACCGGCCTGCCCAATGCCCGCTCTCTATTCTTGCAACTGGATCGCGAACTGGCCCGCTGCAAGCGCGATAACGCACCGCTCACGTTGATGGTGTGCGACATGAACGGCTTCAAGAAGATCAACGACCGCTTCGGGCATCTGGAAGGCAACCGAGTATTGCGCCTGTTTGCCCAAGCGCTCAAAGATAGTTGCCGCGAGTACGACTACGTGGCTCGCATGGGCGGCGACGAGTTTGTCGTGATTGCCCCAGGCCTGGCCGCCGATGGGGCCGCGAAGAAAGCCGAGCAACTGCGTCCTCTCGCCCGCCAAGCGGGCTTCGAGGTTTGCAGAGAAGACATTCTCTCCTTGAGTGTGGGCCTCGCGATTTCGCCGGAAGACGGCAACGATGCCGAGCAACTTCTTACCCAGGCCGACCGGCGCATGTATGTGGAGAAGCAAAAAGAACCCTCGCAGAAAGATCAGCGCCTGCACACTCGCATGAAATGCCGCCTCACCATTGAACTGCATCCGGAAGCGGAAGCCGCGCCGGTGTTGGGCAATCTGATCGACGTCAGTCTGGGCGGCTGCTATGTGGAAACCAGCGCCATTTTGACCCCTGGGTCCGCGGTCAATCTGGTGTTCTCCATCGACGACGGCAACTTGACCATGGAAGGAACCGTCGCCCGGATCCATCCTGGTTCGGGGGTCGCGGTGCAGTTCAAGGAGATGAGCCGCGAGTCGCGCGAAAAGATGTATAGCATTCTGGAGTATGTTCAGAGCACAACATCGCTTTATAACGACCGCTACATGAAGACTCTTCTGAGGCGCTAATAAAGGTCTCAATCTGGGGACAGCCGCCCTCGGCTCTCGGTCGAGCGCAGCTCGAGTTCTTCCCCGGCTGGTGCCAGGCACGACTACACGATGGCAGCCGCAGGTAGCTCTTAATTCCCGCGTTTCGACCGTCCCGGCGACTGCAAGGGGGGCGTCACGGCCGCCGAACCGAGAGCGAGGACGCTCTCGGGACAACCGGCGAGGATGCTGGCGCTAGCGATGCGGTTTGGGCAGATTAGGACACCATCAAGGCGCATCAAGGCGTACGCGCGCTTGAAGCCGGCTTCCCCCGCTCGTACACTTGAATAATGCACGTCCACGCCCATGGCGGCAGCGGACCCAAGCGAGTGCTCAAGATCTCGCTGGGCGTAACCCTCGCCTATATCGTGTTGCTGGTGGTGGCCGGAATCCGCGCCCATTCGCTCGCACTGCTCTCCGAAGCTGGGCACAATCTCTCCGACTTTCTGGCTCTGCTTCTCTCTCTAGTCGCGGTTTATTTGCAGTCGCGCCCCGCCAGCGCCACAAAAACTTACGGCTACCATCGCGCCGGAGTGCTGGCCGCGTTGGTCAACGCCGTATCGCTGGTCGCGGTCGCGTTCTTCATCTTTTACGAGGCGTTCAAGCGGTTGCAGCGTCCCGAGCACGTTCAGGCTTCGCTAATGATGTGGGTCGCCGCAGCGGGCGTGGTGATGAATGGAGCCATCGCCGGGATCCTCTACCGCTCGGGCAAGCACTCGGGCAACGACGTCAACATTCGCAGCGCGTTGCTGCATGAAGTGGGTGACACGCTCTCCACCGGCGCCGTGATCGCCGGAGGCTGGGCAATTCTCGCCACTAGCGATTACTGGATCGACTCCGCGCTCTCGTTTGGGATCGGCGCGCTGATCTTGTGGTCGGGCTTCGGCATCGTGCGCGAGACGCTGAATATCCTGCTCGAAGGAACGCCGCGCGGGGTGAAACTCGAGCAAGTCGAAATCGCCATCCGCTCCATCGAAGGCGTCAACGACGTCCACGACCTCCACTGCTGGAGCATCGGATCCGAGACGCGAGCGCTCTCCTGCCACATCGCCATTGCTGATATTCCGCCCTCAGTCAGCGAGCGCATCCTACACGACGTGAAGGACTGCCTGCACCACAATTTCCGCATCGACCACACCACCATTCAGTTCGAGCACGCGGAGTGCGAAGTGGCGCACGGGTGCGTGATTCCGGTGGGGGAGAGCGAAGGGCATCACCACCAGAGCCACAGTCACTAGCAGTGGGGCAGTCGTTTGTTCCCAAGGGTTGGCCGGTTGAAGCGTTCGTGCACGACCCAGAAACCCTGAACTAGTTCTCTTGCGAGAGGGATCGTCCTTCGGGCGTTCAACTGAACCAGTTTCACGAGAACTGGATTCGCTACCGCTCTATCTGCAAAGCTCTCACCGCATGCCTTCGAAACCGTGATAAGAACTCTGAGAACACCGGTTGCGACGGCTGCGCGGGGAAGATGAGAGGCGACTAAAAAGTGGAATGATCGCGGCGGAAACGATCTCGGTTATCTTAATTCGTCTAAACCAGTGCATGTTAGAGCAGCTCTTTGAACCGCAGCAATGAATCTGACTCGAAGAGCTCGATGACAGGATCTGCCGCAAGATTCGACTCCATGTTACTAATCGCCGGGCGTTCATGGGCAGATATGCTATGACTTAGTAACTGGAAGCAAGGTTTATTGGTTTGCAGGATAGTCAACTGGTTCAGCTTTGTTGGGCATATATCTCCCGCGCCCGCTCAATCCTATCCGCCTCTTCCGCCGACTTATCCGGACGCAGCCGCACGATTCGCGGAAAGCGAAGCGAGTAGCCGCTATCGTGCCGGTCGGACTGCATCATGTTATTGAATGCCACTTCCAACACAATCTTCGGTTCTACCGTGCGCCGGAAACCTTGATCTTCGATGGTGTGTTCGAGGAACCATTGCGTCATCTCGGCGATCTCGACGTCGGTCAAGCCCGAATAAGCTTTGCCGATGTTCACCAAGCGGTCTCCATCCCACACGCCAAACGTGTAGTCGCTGAGCACGCCTACGCGCTTGCCGTGGCCGTATTCGACCGCGGTCACGACCACGTCGAGCGTCGCCAGTTCGCGCTTCATCTTCAGCCACGCCTTGCCGCGCTTGCCGGGAGTGTAGGCCGAATTAAGATCTTTGATCATCAGCCCTTCGTTGCCCCGCGCCTGCGCGGCCGCGAAAAGCCGCTCTAATTCGTCGGGCGAAGCTGCCCGAAAAACCGGCGCACGAATGACGCCGGCCGCAGCACATTCGCCATCATCCTCAAATGCCAATCTGCCCTGCGCCTTACCCTGGGGTCCTCTGTGCTCTCGGGGCTGAAGGTTTTTCTCCGCCAGCAGCGCATCGAGAAGGAGAGCGCGTTCCCGCAGCGGACGATCGATCAGCAACTCCCCGCCGGCATACAAAACGTCGAATGCCAAATAGGTCACGGGGATCTCTCGCAGAAGCTTCTCGCTGACTTTCTTCCGCCCCAAGCGCTGCTGTAAGACGCTGAAAGGCCGAGCCCGGCCCAGCTTCGCAGCTCTGGCCTCGCCCGCTTCTGCAAACTGGGCATCCACAACTTCGTCCGCGAGCCCCTGATTCTGCGGATACTCCCAGGCCACGATCTCACCGTCGAGAATCGCATCTTGCGCCAATCCCGACAGCGCGCCGGGAAGCTCGGGGAAAGACTCCGTAATCTCATCGCGCGTACGCGAAAAGAATTTCACTTCGCCTCCCGCGATGTGCGCCTGCGCTCGAATGCCGTCGTACTTGTCTTCGACGGCCGCCTCGGCGAAATAGCTCAATCCGTCTTCGGGAGATTCAACGGGGCTGGCCAGCATGAATCCCAATGCATGAAACATGCGCATCTGCGCCTGCGCGAGCTTGCCCTCGACGGCCAGCCGCAGCGCCTCACCGATGTCGCCGAGGAGCATGTTCGCCCGCTGCACGTCTGCGAGCGTACCGCCGTAGGCTCTGGCGATCGCTTCTTCGACCAGGCTCTCCTTCAATCCAATGCGCAGATCGCCGGTCATAATCTTGATGACGTACTTGGCCTCCAGCGCAGAGGCTTGCTCCAACAAATCGCGGACCCGAGCGAGCTTTGCAGCCGGACCACGCGCCGCTGCAATCTGCCGAAAACTCTCAGCCACATTCAGAACATCCAGGCTTCCGCCCGGCCGCTCGGGCAAAACCTCGCCGGCCACCGCGCCCAGGTCTCCATGCTTGCGATAAGCAGCCGTAAGCGCCGCTTCGTCTTTGCCCGCGAGTTCGGCCACCACGCGCCACAACAGCCTGCCGCCAACCTGCAAGGTCGTCTCTTCCCAGGCCGGAAACGCTCTACCCGAGAGATAGACCGTTGATGCCGCAGCTTCGTCCGTGGCGCAAGATTTGAAGTACTCGGCCACTGCCCCTATTTTCAACAGCTTCTTGGGTGTCGCTGCGATCGCTTCACAAGTCTCGACAAACTTTCGCATCGTATTCCGCACGCTTTGAGATACCTTTCGAGCATAGACGAAAAGTCTTTTGCTCTGCTTCCAACTCCGCCTGTGGAGATTCCTGCAATCTCTCGCTGCGAATGCCCATAGGAAGGCGGCCAGCCTTGTGATAATCTTGGGTTTGGCGCTTTTCCCGCCTGTGGAGCATCTAAAGAACGTGCGATCTCTGCGAAATCTCGTTCGTTTCCTGGTAGCCGTGCAGCTTCTTCCAGCCCTCGAGAGCGGGGAAGAAACCCTGGTCGGCGGCCAGGCCGTGCTGGAAGGCGTGATGATGCGCTCGCCCCACGCCTGGGCGATCGCCTGCCGTAAACCGTCCGGCGAAGTGGTCACCATGAGTGAACCGCTGGAGCGCCCCTCGGAAAAACATAACTGGATGTCGTGGCCTATCATCCGCGGAGTGATGACGTTGGGCTACGCCATGTCGCTAGGCTATCGCGCCCTGCGCTTCTCCGCGAACGTCGCGATTGAAGACGTAATGGCCAACGATGACAATAAGGAGCAGGTGGAGACAGCCGCCTCGGCTGTCCCGCGCAAGCGAAGCGGAGAGGAAGCTGCGCGGTTGCAGAAATCTGAGTCCCGGGAAAAGGCTGCCACCATCAGCGGCTGGCTGGCCGCAGGCAACGTCATCCTCTCGCTTGGCTTTTTTATTTTCATGTACAAGTACTTGCCGCTCTTGGCGGCCACTGAGCTGAAGAAGGCAAATCCCGCGCTCGGCGGCCAGATCATCTTCAACTTGGTCGACGGCGCCGTGCGCTTGCTCTTGTTCTTGCTGTTCATCTGGGGAGTCTCGCTGTTCCCTGACATTCGCCGAGTCTACGAATATCACGGCGCCGAGCACAAAACCGTATTTGCTTTCGAAAACGGGGACCCGCTCGAAACCGCCGCGGTGCAAAAGTACTCGACTTATCACCCGCGCTGCGGCACCAGCTTTCTGATGACCGTGATGCTGATCTCGATCGGCTTCTACATGCTGGTTCCGTTCACCACGTTCTGGGCACGTTTCGCTTCGCGCATCGCGCTGCTGCCGCTGATCGCCGGTGTTTCCTATGAGATCATTCGCTTCGCCGCCAAGCATCGCGGCTCGCTTTTCGCTCTAATGACCGCTCCCGGCCTTTGGCTGCAGCGCATCACTACCCAGCCTCCCTCCGACGAGATGGCGCAATGTGCCATCACCGCTCTCGACAATGCCATGGCGTTGGAGAAAGAGCATGGCGGCGAGCTGGTGATTGCGTAGCGGGTTCCGCGAATTCGTTCTCACGTTCTCAGTTCTCAGGTCTTAGCAAAACCAAATAGAATGAGTTGTCGCGTCAGGAATTCCTCGGGAGTTGAGACCTAGTTTGTGACTGAGAACTGAGAACCGAGAACTGATGTTTGAACGCTTAGACCAAATCGAAGCTCGATACGAAGAATTGACCAGGGCTCTGGCCTCGCCGGATATCGTCAACGACTCGGCGAAATACCAGAAGGCCGCCAAGGCGCACAGCGAAGTTGCGCCCATCGTCGAAAAATATCGCGAGTACAAAGACCTGACCAAGGGGATCGCGGACAGCAAGGCGATGCTTGCCGACGAAAAAGATCCCGAGATGCGCGCCTACGCGCAGGACGAACTCAATCAACTCGAGCCCCGCGTCGCTGCCATCGAAGAAGAATTAAAAGTTTTACTGCTGCCCAAAGATCCCAACGACGAGAAGAATATTATTCTCGAAATCCGCGCCGGCACCGGTGGAGACGAAGCCACCCTTTTCGTGGCCGAGATTTTTCGCATGTACACGCGCTACGCCGAAACTCAGCGCTGGAAGGTCGAGGTGCTTTCCTCGTCGGAGTCGTCCGCCGGAGGACTGAAGGAAGTTATCGCCATCATCGAAGGCCACCGCGTTTTCTCTCAGCTTAAATACGAAAGCGGAGTTCACCGCGTGCAGCGCGTTCCCGCCACCGAGCAGCAGGGACGGGTCCACACCTCGGCGGTTACGGTCGCGGTTTTGCCCGAAGCCGAAGACGTTGACATCAAGATCGAAGCCAAGGACTTGCGCATCGATACCTTCTGCTCCTCCGGCCCGGGCGGGCAATCGGTGAATACGACATACTCCGCGGTGCGCATCACTCACATTCCCACCAACACCGTGGTCAGTTGCCAGGACGAGAAATCGCAGATCAAGAATCGCGAAAAAGGTATGCGCGTGTTACGCTCCCGCCTCTACGAAATCGAGATGGAGAAGCAGCAGCAGGCTCTAGCCAAAGAGCGAAAGGCGATGGTGGGCTCGGGCGATCGCAGCGAAAAGATTCGTACTTATAACTTCCCACAGAATCGCCTCACCGATCACCGCATCGGATTCACCATTCACCAACTAGAACAAGTGATGGATGGAAAACTCCAACCGCTGATCGAAGCGCTGACCACCTACTATCAGGCCGAAAAGCTGAAGCAAGAAGCTGCGACGGTGGTATAGGGGAAACGCGCGGCGGTGGCCAGCCGCGAAGCGGGAGCAAGCATGTTTCGACTCGACGAGACCCTCACGTCCGTCCTCACCGAACGCTACACGGCGAACGCCGGCAGAGTGCATGAGCTCGCTCGGCCTCTCGCGAACAAGCAATTCTGGCAGAAGCCCTTCCCCTTCGGCAACAGTTTCGGGCATCTCGTCCTGCATCTCAGCGGCAACTTGAACTATTACATCGGCTCGCAGATCGCGAAGACCGGCTACATCCGCGATCGCCCGCGCGAATTTAACGATTCCAATCCGCCTGCGAAAGAAGATGCTCTGAAGCGCTTTGACGAGGCTGTCGACATGGTTCTAAATACGATTCGCGCGCAATCGCTCGAGGACTGGTCGGCAGCCTATTCCGGCGTTGGCACCGATGCCAAGGATCGGCTTAGTATGGTGATGCAGTGCGCCGCCCACATGCAGCACCACATCGGCCAGATGATTTACTTGAATTATCAGTGGCAGCGGACGCCGCGAAAAGAAGGGAACCGTGCAACCGATTCCAACAATCCGGCAACCTAAGATGGCGAAGTCAAAAGGCAGATCCATGTCGAAGAAAAAATCCCGCTCCCTGCTCGCGCTCGCCGGCTTCGGACTCGCCACCGCAGGCGCGGCCTGGTACGGCGCCCGCTACAGCCGCAACGCCAGCCGCGAGGCGTGGTATCGCGGCCTCGACAAGCCATCGTTCACTCCGCCCGACAAAGCCTTCCCTGTCGTTTGGACGACGCTCTACGCGCTGATCGCATGGTCTGGCTGGCGCGTGTGGAGCGCGGCTCCATCGCGCCAACGCACCGCCGCGCTGCGACTTTGGATGTCGCAACTCGCCGCGAATGCCAAATGGTCGAAGCTGTTCTTTGGGCAGCATCGCCCTAACCTAGCCTTAGCCGACAGCATCGCTCTGGAAGGTATGATCCTGTCTTACATGAACGCCGCCCGCAAGGTCGATCGCGGAGCAGCCAACGCTTTCATTCCTTATGCCGCCTGGGTCGCGTTTGCCACGGTGCTGAATTCTGAAATTGCGCGACGCAACCAGGTCGAGGTCTAACTCCCTCTCCCGCTCTGTGGTGAAATGGAGCGGTGCAGCTGAAACCGACTCTCGCCGCCGCGATCGCACGCCTCACTGCGGATGAAGTCCCATCCGCGCGCTTGAACGCCGAGTTGCTCCTGATGTTCACGCTGAGTTGCAACCGGGCCTATCTCTACGCGCACCCCGAGCGCGAACTCACCATCGACGAGCAGGATCGCTGCACCCGGGCGCTCGCTGAACGCTCACGCGGCGTACCCACGCAGTACATCACCGGCCATCAGGAATTCTGGGGAATGGATCTTATTGTTTCGCCGGCCGTGCTGATTCCGCGGCCTGAGACCGAGCATGTCATTGAAACCTTGCTGGAATTGGCAGAGGCGGCATCCGGACCTCGATCCCGGGCACCCGAAAGCCGGAGGCCGGAGGCCGGGCGCCGAATTCTCGACGTCGGCACCGGCTCCGGCGCCATCGCGCTTGCGCTCGCCAAGGAATTGCCGAACACCGAAATTTATGCAACCGATATTTCAGGGGCGGCGCTGGAAGTGGCCCGCATCAACGCTGCCCGGCATCGATTCGAATCCCGCATTCAATTTCGCAAAGGCGATTTGCTGGACGGCTTCGACGAAAACTTCTTCGACTTCATCGTCTCCAATCCGCCTTACGTGGGCGAATCGGAAGAAGAGCAGGTGCAACTCGAAGTTCGTAAATTTGAGCCGCGCAACGCTGTCTTTGCCGGGCCGACAGGAACCGAGATCATCGCGCGTCTGATTCCGCAGGCCCACGCCGCGCTCAGGCCCGGCGGTTGGCTGGTTATGGAGATCAGCGGAACTATTGGGGATAAAGTAAGGAATCTGCTTTCTGATTGGAGGGAAGTTCGAATTCGGCCGGATTTGCAATCGATACCGCGCGTTGCGTTGGCGCGAAAATAGTCAGCGGGGCACAATTGCCGGTACGACTGCCGGCAATATCTCTTCTACATCCACGATGTTCGTCGGGTACTTGCCAGAATAACAAGCGGAGCAGTACGAGGTTTTCTCGCCCTCACCGCATGCTTTCTTCAGCCCTTCGAGAGAAAGATAAGCTAGGGAATCGGCGCGAATGTATTGGCGAATTTCGTCGATCGATTTATTGGCGGCGATCAGTTGATTTTTCGAAGGCGTGTCCACGCCGTAGTAGCACGGAGAAATCGTCGGCGGGCACGAGATGCGCATGTGCACTTCCTTGGCGCCGGCGCTGCGAATCATGCGGACGATCTTGCGGCTGGTGGTGCCGCGCACGATGGAATCGTCGATCAAGACCACGCGCTTGCCTTCGAGCAGCGAGCGCACGGGATTCAGTTTCAGTCTCACGCCGAAATCGCGCACCCTCTGGCTGGGCTCGATGAAGGTGCGTCCCACATAGTGGTTGCGGATCAAACCAAAGCGAAACGGAATCCCGCTCTCGGCCGCGTAGCCAACTGCAGCGGTAACACCCGAGTCGGGCACGGGGACCACGAGGTCTGCCTCGACCGGCGCTTCGCGGGCCAACTGCCGCCCTAACTCTTCGCGGCTGGTCTGCACCGCGCGGCCGAAGACCATGCTATCGGGCCGGGAAAAGTAAACGTGCTCGAAGATGCAACTCGACTGCGGGGCAGCCGTCGTGTAAAAACTGGAACTGATTCCTTCTGGACCCACCACGATTAATTCGCCAGGCCTGACTTCGCGTTCGTAAGTGGCGCCGATCAAATCGAAGGCGCAAGTCTCCGAAGCGAAAACGATGGTATCGTGCGTGTGCCCCCCCAGCGCCGGAATGCGGCCCATGGCCAGTGGCCGAAAGCCGCGCGGATCGCGCGCCGCGATAATACGGTCGGGACTCATCAACACCAGCGAAAACGCGCCTTCCACTAAGCGCAGCGCATCCGCAATCGCTTCGGGTAAAGTCTGCTCACGCGACAGCGCGATCAAATGCACGATCACTTCGGTATCGCTGTTGGTCTGAAAAATCGAGCCTTGGCGCTCTAGCCGGCTGCGAACTTCAACTGCGTTCACCAGGTTTCCGTTGTGTGCAACCGCGATCGATCCTTTATTCGACTGCACCAGGATTGGCTGCGCGTTCAGTAGCGCGGAATCGCCGGCGGTCGAATAGCGCGTGTGCCCGATGGCCAGCGTCCCGCGAATCTCCGCCAGCACGTCCTCGGTGAAGATATCCGCAACCAAGCCCATCGCCTTGTGGACGCGCGAAGTCAGCCCATCGGAGGTAACGATCCCCGCCGACTCCTGCCCGCGATGCTGCAATGCATGCAGGCCGAGGTACGCGAGTTTCTCCGCCTCGGGGTGAGCGAAGATCGCGACCACTCCGCACTCGTCGTGAAATTTATCGGAAGTCAGCATTTGGCAATTGGCCCTTAGCCCTTAGCTTCTAGCTTAAAACGATTCGCCGCGGCTTATGTGAAGACCGGCGCTCCTGCTCTGGCGGAGTCAGCCAAACTCATGGGGAGACACCGCCTCGACTGTCAGCGCAGCGAAGCGACGCCCCCGCGCAAACATACTTCAACCCTCAATCGGCGGCCACCAATGCTGCATCCGTCCTCAGAGCCGCTTGCAGGGCGCCTTCGTAAGCTTGTTTCAGCTCTGGAACTGCCGCCGAAACCATAATTCGTCCGTCGAGCGAAATTTCCAGCCGCTCCGGTATTGTCTCTCCCAGCACCGCAGCAGCAATCCCATGTTTCTCCGATGCATGTTGGATTCGCGCCACGTTCTCCGGGTCGCAAGAGAGCAAAATTCGACTGGCATCTTCGCCAAACAGAACGAACTCCGCGGGAAGCCCCCCCAACGCCAGATTCACCCGCGCTCCCGCACCCTTCGCAAAAGACTTTTCCGCCAGCGCCACGGCCAATCCGCCGTCCGAGCAGTCGTGTACCGAATCCACCAGCTTTTCTTGCACCAACTCGATTACCGCTTTCTGCAGGGCGGCTTCCTTCTCCAGATCGAGTTCTGGAGGGTAACCCCACCACTGGCCCAGAATCTCTTTGGCGTATTCCGACGATCCAAACTCGCTTTCGACGTCGGTGAGATCGCCGGCCTCCCCGGCGCGCAATAGCAAAATCGCTCGCCCAGCGCCGGCAAAGTGCGCTTTGGCGGTTTTGTTCACGTCGTCCAGAATTCCCACCACGCCGAGAACCGGAGTGGGATAAATGCCTTCGCCCAGCGTCTCGTTATAGAAGCTCACGTTGCCGCCGGTGATCGGGATCTCAAGCTCCTCGCACGCTTTAGTAATGCCATCGATGGTCTGCGAAAATTGCCACATGATGTGCGGCTTTTCAGGATTGCCAAAATTAAGGCAGTTAGTCGCGCCCACCGGCGTTGCCCCCGAGCACGCAACTTTGCGCGCCGCCTCGGCGACGGCGTGCATCGCTCCCAACCGCGGATCGAGATAACACCAGCGGCTATTTCCATCGAGGGCCATGGCAAGTCCGCGCTGCGGTTCGCCTGGATTCGGATTCTTGATGCGAATCACGCCCGCATCGCCGGCGCCCGGCGCTTCCACCGTGTTGGTCTGCACCATGTGATCGTATTGCTGCCACACCCAGCGCTTGCCGCAGATGTTCGGGCTGGCGAGAAGCAGCTTCAGGGTTTGCGTGAAGTCATCGCCTCGGTTGAGCTGAATGTGCTGCGGCATTTCCCGCAGCGCAGGAGGCTCCCAGCGCGCCAACGGACGCTTATACACCGGAGCATCGTCGGTGAGTGCGCGATTCGGAATCTCGGCAACGACTTCTCCGTGATGCAGCACGCGCAATTCGTCGTTCGCCGTGACCTTGCCGACTTCGACCGCGTCGAGTCCCCACTTCTCAAAAACACGGAATACTTCCTGCTCGCGGCCTTTCTGGGCCACCAGCAGCATGCGCTCCTGCGACTCGCTAAGCATGATCTCGTAGGGTGTCATGCCGGTCTCGCGCTGCGGCACTCGCTCCAGTTCAATCTCGATGCCCACGCCGCCGCGCCCACCCATCTCGCAGGTTGAGCACGTCAGCCCCGCGGCACCCATATCCTGAATGCCAACGATTGCTCCAGTCTGCATAGCTTCGAGGCAGGCTTCGAGCAACAACTTCTCCAGAAAAGGATCTCCGACCTGCACGTTAGGGCGCTTCGCTTCCGAAGCTTCGCTGAATTCTTCGCTGGCCATGGTCGCTCCGTGGATGCCGTCGCGCCCTGTCTTGGCGCCGACATAGATGACCGGGTTGCCTTCTCCGGCGGCGCGGGCGTAAAAAATCTCATCCTTGCGAACCAGCCCCATGGCGAATGCGTTCACCACCGGATTGCCCGAGTAGCAAGGCTCGAACTTGGTTTCGCCGCCCAGGTTCGGCACACCGAAGCAATTGCCATACGAGGCCACCCCGCTCACCACGCCTTCGAGGATCGAGTGGTTGCGGTGGATCTCGGCCTGCGCAGCGACGGACGCATCCGTCCGCCCGTCAACGTTATCCTTTTGCCCCCGGACGAATGCGTCCGGGGCTACGGGGGACGTGATAGGCCCGAAGCGCAGCGAATCCATCACCGCCACCGGCCTTGCGCCCATGGTGAAGATGTCGCGCAGGATTCCGCCTACGCCGGTGGTCGCCCCTTGAAAGGGCTCGATAAACGATGGATGATTGTGCGACTCGATTTTAAAAGCGCAAGCCCAGCCATCGCCGATATCGATGATGCCGGCGTTCTCGCCCGGTCCCTGCAAAACACGCTTGCTGCGCGTTGGCAAGCGCTTCAAGTGCACGCGCGACGATTTGTAGGAGCAGTGCTCGCTCCACATCACGCTGAAGATGCCAAGCTCGGTAAATGTGGGCTCGCGATCTCCGAGAAGCCGCTTAATCTTCTCGTATTCGTCGGAGGTCAGGCCGTGCTGCCGGAGGGTCTCCGCAGAAAAGGCAGTAGTCGTGGCCGTGGTCATGGGGAACCTCTATTGTCGCATTTAGCCGGTCGGCTGGATAGAGCGAAAACGAAGGCAATTTCGGTGGCAATTCCCGCCAGGTCCGGCCCCGTTCCGTCGCATTTCCGGTAATATCCACGCAGATGAAATCCATCATCGTAGGTACGGCGGGGCACATCGATCACGGAAAAACAGCGCTGGTGAAGGCGTTGACCGGCATCGACGCCGACCGGCTCGAAGAGGAAAAACGCCGCGGCATCACCATCGACCTCGGATTCGCGCACATGAACATGGCGACCGTCGCCGGCGAAACGTTGCGGCTTGGCTTTGTCGACGTCCCCGGCCACGAGCGCTTTGTGCGCAACATGCTGGCGGGCGTGGGCGGCATCGACCTGGTGCTGCTGGTGATTGCGGCGGATGAGGCGATCAAGCCGCAGACCCGCGAGCACTTCGACATCCTGCAATTGCTCGGCGGCCGTAGCGGCATCACGGTTTTAACCAAATCCGATTCGGTCGACGCGGAGACGCTCGATGTAGTCAGGCTCGAAGTCGAAGAATTTCTGCGAGGAACGTTCCTCGACAAACCTAGCCCGATCGTGGCAGTCAGTTCGTTGACCGGCGCGGGAATCGAAGAGTTGAAAAGTGCGATCGTGGCCGCGGGAACTGCGGCTCGACCGCGCGATTCGCAGGCCCACGCGCGCCTGCCGGTTGATCGCGTCTTCACCATTAAGGGATTCGGCACGGTGGTTACGGGAACCCTGGTGGCCGGGACCATTCGCCGCGACGATGAACTGGAAGCGTTTCCGACCGGGCGGCGCGTGCGCGTGCGCGGGATTCAAGTGCACGGCCAAAGCGCCGACGACGCCGTCGCCGGCGAACGCACCGCCCTGAACCTCGCGGGCGTGAGCACGGAGGACTTGCGGCGCGGCATGACCTTAGCGCCGATCGCCACCTTTGCGGCCACCCGCAAGGCCGATGCGCTTCTGCGCCTGCTGCCTTCGGCGCCGCGGCCGCTGAAAGATCGCACCCGCGTGCACTTTCACTCCTACACCATGGACGCCGTAGCGGAAGTCGTGCTGCAGGGGGCCAAAGAACTCTCTCCCGGCCGTGCGGCATTCGCGCGGCTCAAACTGCCCGAGGCCGCGTTGCTTCTGCAGGGGGATCGTTTCATCATCCGGCAATTCTCCCCCGTCATAACCATCGGAGGAGGCATCGTGTTGGATGTGGCCCCTATTCCTCGCATGCCGGGCCTGGGTGATTTTCTCAAGACTCTGGCAGATGGCAAACCTGAAGCGGTTCTGCTGGCCCGGATCGCCCGGCGAACCGGCCATGGCATTTCGATCTCGAAGTTGATCGCAGAAACCGGTTGGACAAGAAAAATAATCGAAGCATGCCTGGCCGAAACTCTGCGCTCTGGCGTTGTGGTTCAGGTAAACGAAACGCTTCTGCACTCGACCGCGCTGGCAGAGCTTACTTCGCGCCTGCTCGGCGCTCTGCACGCTTTTCACAAGCAGAACCCGCTGGCGCCTGGAGTGAACAAAGAAGAATTGCGTGCACAACTGGGCGCGAGCCCGGATGTCTTCGCATCAGTCGCAGCCCGGCTGGTTAGCGAAAGGAAAATCGAGATCGTAAGCGATCTGGTAAATCTCGCCGGGCATGGCGTCGTGATGAAGGACGAAGAGGCCGAGTCGAAAGAGAAGATTGAAGAAGCCTTTGCCGCGGCCGGACTGAAAGTGCCGGCCCTGCAGGAAGTAATCGCAGGGCTGAAGATCGATAAGACGCGAGCCCAGAAGATCGTCACGCTACTGCTGCGCGACAAAGTCCTGATCAAGATTTCCGAGGAATTGGTTTTTCATCGCAGCGCTCTGGAAGAACTGCGCCGGCAGGTTGCGGAGCAAAAAAAGAAATCTCCGAAGATCGACGTCGCCAAGTTCAAGGAGTTGACCGGGGTGACGCGCAAATACGGAATCCCGCTGCTGGAATATCTCGACCGCGAGCGGGTCACAAGGCGAGTCGGGGACGAGAGAATTATTTTGTAAATCGGCAAGCAGTGAATGGTGCACAGTATCGGCGTCGGAGTTTTAACGTTACCCAATTACCTAATTACTAAATCCTCCTAAGCTTTCACTTCGGGAAACTCCAACTCCAACCCCAGCGGGTCCGTCACCCGGTTGGTCAGATTTGCCAGGCCGGCGAGCATGTGAATATCGACGATCTCAGGGTCGGAAAAATGCCTCTTGAGGTCTTCGAAATCCGACTGAGCGATTCCGTGGCGGGCCCGAGTCAAATGGTCGGCATAACTGAGCGCCGACCTCTCCCTCTCGCTATAGCGCGAGTAATTTCCCGCCTTGAGCGCCGTCCAGTCTTCGGCGGTCAACCCAGCCCGCTTCGAAGAGGCAATGTGGTGTTGCGTGCAGTAATGGCACCCGTTAATCAGAGACACGCGCAGGTAGATCAGTTCATACAGCTTGCGGTCCAGAGACCGCCCCACGCTGGCATAAAAGCTTAGAAAATTCTTAAGCATTTCGGGCCGGTGAGCCAGCGCCTTCTGCACATTGCCTGGCTTGCCGCGAAGGATAGTGTTGTAAATCTCAAGCACTTCCGCGGACGCGGACTCCGGTTCGATCAAGCTGATACGCGCCATCGCACTCTCCGGGTGGTGAATCTTTGACCCCGCTCCAATCAGCGGAGCGTCCTCATCCTAGCTGATTTTCTTGCCGCCGTAATGGATCGGAAGCGTAACGGTGCAGGGCTGCGCCTCTCCTGGTCATCGTAACCAGACTTCGTTGCGGTCACTCCGCTGTAGAAAGAAAGAGAATTGCCGATAGGTCCAGAGTGTGGCGTGCCAGCCCAATCTGCCGTCGGCCAAACTCGACTAGAGTTCCGGCGAAAGGACGAACCGCAATGTGCAGGCTGTTCGCCGTGTTTCTGTTCCTCTTCCTGGCACTTCCATTTCGCGCCCAAAATGCGCCCCGGTTCGATACCGACGAAGGCACGATTGTTTCGCTGGAGAATGCCTGGAATCAGGCCACACAACAAAAAGATCAGGCGGCGCTAAAGATGCTGCTGGGGCCGGAACTGGTTTATGTCGAGTACGATGGCACGTTGATGGACCGGGCCGCCTACCTGGCCAGTGTGCAATCGCAATCGCTGCACCCGGCGCGAATCGTCAGTGAGGCAATGAAGGTCAGATTGTATGGGGAGGTCGCGTTGGTTTACGGCATATACCGTGAAAACGGCTTTAAGAACGGGAAACCCTACTCCCTCCGGGAACGCTTCACCGACACCTGGGTTCGGCAGAAGGGAAGCTGGATGTGCGTGGCCAGCCAGGCAACCTTGTTCCCCCACTGATCTCACTCACGGACGCTTGCTCGCGAGCGCTCGCGCTGATGTATTCTGCTTGCATGTGTACCGCGTGTCTGCGGTTCTCCCGCCCTCCTCATGCAAACCATTCGCCGGAGTGCCTCGACCAACCCTGGCGGTTGCTCTCATGAGCCCCCGCATCACAATCATTGGAGCCGGACTCTCCGGTTCGGAAGCAGCGTGGCAGTGCGCCCAGCGGGGCTTGGAAGTCGAGTTGTTCGAGATGCGGCCGCTCCATTCCACACCGGCGCATCAGACGGCGGATTTTGCGGAACTGGTGTGCTCGAATTCCTTGAAATCGGATTCTGAAAACACCGCGCCCTGGCTGTTAAAAGAAGAAATGCGGCGCGCCGGCTCTTTGCTTTTGCGAATTGCGCGGGAGTGCGCGGTTCCCGCCGGACACGCGCTGGCCGTGGATCGAATCGCATTCGCGGCGAAAGTTACTGACGCCCTCTCGCGGCAGCCGCGGATTACAGTGCGGCGCGAAGAAGTCACGTCGGTCGCGGAAACCAGCGCGGTGACCATCATTGCCACCGGCCCGCTCACTTCGGAGGCATTGGCCGGCGAGATCGCCCGTCTCAGCGAGACCCCCAGCGCCCAAACTCCGCGCTTATATTTTTACGATTCCATCAGCCCCATCGTAGAGGCCGACTCGATCGACAGGACGCGAGTCTACCTGGCGGCGCGTTACGACAAAGGCTCGGCCGATTACATCAACTGTCCCATGACGCGAGTCGAATATGATTCCTTCTGCGATGCGCTGCTCGCGGCGCAGTCGGTGGAGGAGCGCGATTGGGAGAAGCTCAATTACTTCGAGAGTTGCCTGCCGATCGAAGAGATTGCGCGGCGAGGCCGCGATACCTTGCGCTTCGGGCCGATGAAGCCGGTGGGATTGATCGATCCTCGCACCGGACGCATGCCCTACGCGGTGGTGCAGTTGCGGCAGGAAAATCTGCGGGCCGATTCCTATAACCTGGTGGGCTTTCAGAATCATCTGAAGTTCGGCGAGCAGGCGCGCGTGCTGCGCCTGATCCCCGGCCTGGAGAATGCCCGCTTCCTGCGCTACGGGCAAATTCACCGCAACACTTACATCAACGGCCCGGCGCTGCTGCGCGAGACGCTGCAGATGAAGGCGCATCTCCGGATTTTTTTTGCCGGGCAAATCTGCGGCGTGGAAGGCTACGTGGAATCGATCGCTACCGGCCTGCTGGCTGGGATGCATGCTGCTGCTTTCGCCAATGGAGACGAGCCTTTACCGCCGCCGCGGGCTTCGGCGCTTGGGTCGCTCACCCATTACGTGGCGCATGCAGACGCAAAGAATTTTCAGCCCGCCAACATCACCTTCGATCTCTTGCCGCCGCTCGAAACTAAGATTCGCGATCGCAAAGAGCGTCACCGCCGGCAGTGCGAACTCGCTCTTCGCGAATTCGACCTATGGATGGAGCGAGCCTTAGCGGCTGCGGCCAGAACTTAAGTCGAATCCCGCTAGATCCGGCTGCGGGTTTTCTACGAGTAATTTTCTTGCAACAACTTCCGCTGCAAATACGTACCCAAGATGGGGGGGCAAAACGGAGCGGCAGGCTTACTTTCACTGCCCGATCGCGTCCAACCCCAAAGAGACGCAATAAAGGAAGAAAAACGCAATCAAGAAACGCAATGACCCTTCGCGATCTCATCGCCGATGTGCTACGAACCTTGTGGGCGCACAAACTGCGCGCTTTTCTCACCATGTTCGGCATTGTCTGGGGAATCGTTTCGATTGTGCTGATGGTTGCCGCCGGCGAAGGCCTGCGCAAAGGTCAGGAAGAGCAAGCCAAGACTCTGGGGAAAGACGTGATGATCGTCTTCCACGGGCGCACCAGCCTGCAGGCAGGCGGAATGCACGCGGGCCGGCTCGTTCACTGGGAAGATGCGGATGTGCCTGTGGTGCAGGCGGAGGCCCCCGACTGCGAATATGCGATCCCGGAACTCGAGCAGAATACGGTTCTCGCCCACAGCAACTTCAATAACGCTTCGTTCACGGTGACGGGATCTTATCCGCAGTTCGGCGAGATTCGCAGTTTGAGCGTAGATGTCGGGCGCTTTTACGATTGGGACGATATGAGGGACTCGAGGCGTCTGGCCTTCCTGGGCTCCGACGCCGCCAAGCAGTTGTTTCCGGGGCGCAACCCGGTCGGCGAGAACGTCTATTTAAATGATTTTCCTTACCTTGTGATCGGCGTGATGGCGAAGAAAAAACAGGATTCCAGCTACGACGGCTGGGATGTGAATAAGATCTTCGTTCCATTCTCCGCCATGCGGCGGGATTTCCCCGACAAACCTCCCGGAACCTCGACCACCTTCGATCAATTGTTGGTCACGCCGAAATCCGTGGAGCAGCACGAGGCCTGCAAACACGAGGTCCGCGTCGCGCTGGCGCGCATGCATCGCTACGATCCCAACGACAAAGAGGCCTGTCCCATCTGGGATACGGTGCAAGAGGCTAAGGCCTTCCGCCAGATGACAGACGGAATGAAATACTTTCTGGGCGCCGTGGGCATCGTGACGCTGGTGCTGGGCGGCATCGGCGTGATGAACGTGATGCTGGTAGCCGTGCGCGAGCGCACGCGCGAAATCGGCGTACGCAAAGCGCTGGGCGCGCCCGCCGCGACGATCTTGCGGCAGTTCTTTATCGAGGCGGTGATTATCGCCCTGCTCAGCGGGGCGATCGGCTTGGGAGTTGCTTTCGGTTTTTGCGCGCTGGTGAACCTCTTGCCCATGCCGGACTTTTTCGCCGGCCTGATTCCCGACTGGACTTCTGGCCTGTTGGCGACGGGATTGCTGGGGACGATCGCAATTGCCGCAGCGCTGTACCCGGCGCGCCGAGCGGCATCCATCGACCCCATCGAGGCGCTGCGTTACGAGGCCGGAGGCTGACCAGAACATTGAGAAACTGGGGAATTTAGGAATTGAGTAATTCCAGACCAGCGGTGATCGCCGCGGTTTGTAAATTGCTAAATTACCAAATTACTAAATTGTTTATGCCGATCATCCTCGAAGCCTGGATCGCGCTGAAGCGCAACCGGACGCGCAGCCTCCTCACCATGCTGGGCATCGTCTGGGGAATCGCGACGGTCACTCTGCTCATCGCCTATGGCAATAGCTTTCGCAGCATCCTCGTCCACGGCTTCGACGCCTTCGGCAAGAGCGTAGTCATCTGCTGGCCGCAACAAACCAGCGAGCAGCCGGGCGGGCAGCGCGCCGGCAAGAAAGTGATTCTTGAACAAGCGGACGTAGACATAGTGAAAGCTACGGCCCCGCTGGTAAAACACGTTTGCCTGGAAACGGTAAAGCGGCCGGGCATCGCCTACGGAGACCGCATGGTGGGCACGGCAGCGATTCGAGGCGTCTGCCCCGAGTATGGCGAGATGCGCAACGAGGTACCGTCGGAGGGCCGCTGGATCGATTCCGCCGACGAACTGGAGCGGCGCCGGGTCATCTTTCTCGGAGGGCGTATCCAAGAGCAACTCTTCAGCGGGCGTTCCGCGGTCGGCGAGAACGTGGAAGTTGGTGGCGTGCGCTTCACCGTGATCGGCGTGATGGCGCGAAAAATCCAGCTTAGCAATTATTTCAGCAGCGACGACGATTCCGCCTGGATTCCCTACTCCGCCGCCGGCGATCTCTGGAACACGCGCTACGGCGACGTGCTGGTGTTCGAGCCCATCGCGCCGCAGTTCGAAAAACGAGCGATGGCCCAGATGCTGGCAGCGGTTGCGACCAGGCAACAATTTTCGCCGACCGATCCCAAGGCCTTCCAGATGTTCGGGCGCGACGAATTTCGTCCAGTGATCGATGCCCTGACCATCGGCCTGCAAGTGCTTCTCATCTTCATCGGCACGCTGACCCTCGGAATCGGCGGCGTGGGCGTCATGAATATCATGCTGGTTTCGGTAGACGAGCGCATTCGCGAGATCGGCCTGCGCCGCGCCCTGGGCGCGCGCAAGCGCCACATCACATTGCAATTCCTCGTCGAAACACTGCTCATCATGCTCCTGGGCGGCGCCATTGGGGTGGCGTTGTCCTACGCGATTGCCGCTGCTGTGGGCTCTTTGCCCATGATGGGCCCGCTCTTCGAAGACGACTCCGGTCAGGGAGATATTCACCTGAAGATTTCCCTGATGACGGTAGCGCTTTCCAGCGTGGTGCTGGTGATGGTCGGCGTAATCAGCGGCCTGGTCCCGGCCTTGAAAGCCTCAAGGCTCGATCCCGTGGAGGCGCTGCGCTATGAATGAGCAAAAGTCGGAGGCTAGAAGGAAAATTGCAGGTGAGGCCAGAATTGGTCAGAGGTTAGTTTGAACCTCTATCGGTGGCGTCATCCCGAACGCAGGCGGAGTGAAGGATCTGCCAAGCGCAAGATCCCGCACCCAACTGAACTGCGCCGGTTTTCGGGATGACGGCCTTATCGTAGGACGGGGTCAGACTGAGCCACCACGCAATGCTGACGCTCGTCTCGTACTTGCGGTTGTATTTCAGCTTCTCGCCTTCGACTTTTTGATTTGCTCCGCGAAGCATTTCGCAGTACCTTGCTCCTGGGCCTTTCGCCATCGAGGTGCGCCTTGCCAATCTCCGCCGTCGACACTATTTCGCTAGCCGTCGAGCACACCAAGCAGCAACTCTTCAAACCCTTCCGCCTGGGCCAATGGATAAAACTCGCCTTCGTCGGATTGCTGGCCGGCGAACTCGGCTCCGGCGGCAACTTCAATTTCAGGTTCCCTCGATCCGGAGGTTCTGGAACCTGGCACCCGGGACTCGGCGGAATGAATCTCGCACTGGTTGCCACCATGGTCGCGGTAATTGTCGCCGCCGCTCTGGTGATCGGAATTATTCTGATGTACATCAGCAGCGTGATGCGCTTCGTCCTCTTCGACAGCGTTCTGGCGCGCGACTGCCGTATTCGCGCCGGCTGGAACCACAGGCAGGGACCGGGCGCGCGTTACTTCGTGTGGAAGATTCTCTACGCCCTGTTCACGCTGGGAGGCATGGCGCTGCTGATCGGCATTCCAGCGGCTTTTGCCTTTGCGGCGGGATGGTTCCGGGAACCCAAAGCGCATTTGGCCCCTTTGATCTTAGGCGGGGTCTTTCTTTTTTTCGTGGTAATGATTTTCGCCCTGATCACCGGGGTGATTTTCGTTCTGACCAAAGACTTTGTGATTCCGCAAATGGCCCTCGAAGAAATTACCGTGATGGAGGGCTGGCGCCGCTTGTGGCCTCTGATTCAAGCCGATAAAGGCGGTTATGCCGGCTACATCGGAATGAAAATCGTGATGGCCATCGGCGCCGGCATCATGGTCGGAATCGCCACGGTGATCCTGGGCGTGATCATCGCCATACCCACGGTCGGATTGAGCATCCTCGCGATCTTAACCGGCAAAACCGCGGGGCTGACCTGGAACGCTTACACGATCACGCTCGCGGTGGTGGTGGGAAGCATTCTGATTTCGATTTTTTTGTTCCTCGTGGCGCTGCTTTCCGTGCCATTCATCGTGTTCTTCCCCGCCTACTCGATTTATTTCTTCGCGGCGCGCTATCCCGCGCTGAGCGCCGTTCTTTATCCCGCCGCAGCACCGGCGTTGAATGCAATCCCAGCGCCGCCTCCTCCTCAACAGCCGCCGCCATTGCCATCAACCCCAGAGCCGATTGGCTAGTGCGGGCAAAAAAAGACTGCCTTCATGCCGGACGCCCATGTGGGGACAGCCGCCCGGCTGTCCGGTCGAGCGAAGCTCGCCCGCTTCTTTCATCAGCATCAGGCTTTGAAAGGGCGCGGCCTCCGCGCCGTAGTGGCCCATCATCAATCCAGGCTTTCGCCATTGCGGGGAACTCTCGCCTCGCCCAAGGTGTCTGATGTTGCAGACACGCGCGTGCCAAAGATGAGCGGAGGGGGTTCCCGATGTCATTCTCACTGGCAGGCAAAGGTGCGCGCGGTCCCGAGATCAACGTCACCCCACTGATCGACGTGCTGCTTACGCTGATCATCGTATTCATGATCGTGGTGTCGATGGAGAAAGAAGAAGGCGAGACTGCCCAAATTCCGCAACCCGATCCAAAGCAAACGCAGACCATTTCGCAACCCCGCACGGTCGTAATCCAGGTCGTGTGGTCGAAAGCAAATCGGCTACCCACGGTGAAGATCAATCAGGACGACGTGCGTTGGGAAGATCTGGAAACGCGGCTGGCGCAAATCTATTTGAAGCGCGCACAAAAAGTAGTATTCGTGCGCGGCGATAACGATGTCGACTTCCAATATGTGGCCGACGTAATCGACCTGGCGCATCACGCCGGCGTGCAACGGGTGGGGTTGTTGACGATGGATCGGCAGGTCGCCGGAGAGTAAGACGAACATGGCGGCTACGGGCGTGATCTACAACTTGGTCTTACGCATTGTGAAAATGGGTTATGTCGGTCTCACCCGCATTCGGGTCCGCTAAATCTAGCGCTCTAATTCCTGGCCCGATTTTTGATCCAAATCGGCGTCCCCAAGAATCCAAACGCCTCCCGAATCTGATTCTCCAAAAACCGCTGATAAGAAAAATGCAGCTTCACGGCGCGATTGGTGAAGAGCACAAAGGTCGGAGGCGCCACCGACGCCTGCGTCATGTAGAGAATTTTCACCCGCGAGCGCATGGGCACCGAGGCGCGCTCGAAGTCCACGGTTTCGACGAACCGGTTCATCGCCGAGGTCGAGATGCGCTTGCGCCGCTCTGTCGCAACCCGCTCCAGCAGCGGAAAGATCTTCTCCGTGCCTTTGCCGCTCGTCGCCGAAATAAAAACAATGGGCGCGTAATTCAGGAACTTGAGATCGCAGCGCAAGCGCTCTTCATACGCCTCCCGATCTCCCGGACGTTTGCTCTCCCGCATGCGCATCGCCTTCGATGGCCGGCCAGCATTCTGCGCGCCACTGCCGACCAGATCCCATTTGTTGACCACAATCATCATCGAGCGCCCGCTCTCGTGCGCGTAACCGGCAATGGCCGCATCGAGCTGGCTCACGCCCTCGGTCGCGTCGATTACCAGCAACGCAATGTCGGCGCCTTCAAGATGCTTGCGCGCCATCACCACCGAAAGCTTCTCCGCCATTAAATGCGTTTTGCCTTTGCGCCGGATGCCGGCGGTGTCGATAAAACGGAAACGCCTCCCATCGCGCTCGATAATCTCATCAACCGCATCGCGCGTGGTGCCGGGCATGGGCGAAACAATCGCGCGGTCGGAAGCCGTAAGGCGATTCAGCAGCGTAGACTTGCCGACGTTGGGATGGCCAATAATGGCAACCTTGGTCTCGTAGACAGGCACAGGCTCCGCGCTTGACTCTTCTGCAAGCGCAGCAGTTTCGCTCTGTGCTTCCTCTGTCTCACCAGTACCCTCTGTGTTCAAGTTTTCAGCCGGCGGCGGCAAGACCTCAAAAACAGCGTCGAGCAGATCGTCGATCCCGCGCCCATGCTCGGCGGAAATGGCGAACATTCGTTGGATGCCCAGGCGATGAAACTCATCAACAATGCGCGCCTGCTTTTCCGAATCCGCTTTATTCACCGCGAGGAAAAGCGGGCGCCCGGTTTTGCGCAAGAGTTGCACCAGCTCAATATCCGGCGCGGCGACCTCGGACCTGCCATCCACAACCATAACAATCGCTGCCGCCTCGTCGAACGCGACCCGTGCCTGCCGGAAAATCTCCGACGGAATAAAGTCGTTGTCTTCCGGAATAATCCCGCCCGTATCGATGATGCGCAGCCGCCGCCCGCGCCACTCCGCGTCGCCATAGAGGCGGTCGCGCGTGATGCCCGGCTCGTCGCCGACGATCGCCCGCCGCGATCCGACGATACGGTTGAACAACGTGGACTTGCCCACGTTGGGCCGCCCCACGATGGCCAGCGTGGGAACGCCGGCCGCGGTTGTGGCGAGAGTGCTGGTCGAGTTGTAAGTGGGTTGAGTCAAAATCAGTCCAGGTTGAATGGATCGCGGTAAATGTGGGGACAGCCGCCCCCGGCTGTGTTCGGGTCGCAGACCCAATTCTTTCCTGCGGCACGGATGCAAGTATTATAGAGACTCCGTGGCTTTACGTTCCCAGCCCGCTTCCGCTGCCATGCCCAACCGCTCCGCAAGCAGCGGGAAAAGCAACTCGCCCTCATCAACTCTATATCAGTTCTTCGCCCCCGGCGGCGTCCTAGCTCGCACGCACCCTGCCTACGAATTCCGCCGCGGCCAGTTGCAGATGGCGCAGGCCGTCGAGCAAGCGCTGGAAGAGAAACGGCATTTGATCGTAGAAGCCGGCACCGGCACGGGGAAAACGTTGGCCTACCTGCTGCCGGTGATCCGCTCCGGCAAGCGCGTGATCATCTCTACGGGTACGAAGAATCTCCAGGAGCAACTCTTTTACAAAGACATTCCTTTTCTGGAGCAGACGCTGTTCGGAAAATTGGATTCCGCTGACGACAATTCCAAGCGCCGGCTTTCGGTCTGCTACATGAAAGGCCGCAACAATTACCTGTGCCGCAAGAAACTCTACGATCTAACCGGCCAACCCGTGCTCAGCGGCCTGGAAGAGATTGAGCAATATCGTGGGATTGCCGCCTGGGAGAAAACGACCGCAACCGGCGACCGCGCTGAACTCGCCGAACTGCCGGAGACCAGCGCGCTCTGGCATAAGCTCGACGCGCGCGCCGACGCCTGCACCGGCCAGAAATGCAGCGAATGGGAGCGCTGCTTCGTCACCGAAATGCGCCGCCGCGGCCTGGAGAGCGACATCGTCATCGTGAATCATCATCTCTTTTTCGCCGACCTCGCCATCAAACTGCAGGCCGAAGGCGCGCCCGATGCCGGCATCCTGCCGGATGCCGCGGCGGTGATTTTCGATGAAGCGCACGAACTCGAAGGCGTGGCCGGCAACTACTTCGGAATTTCCGTGAGCAATCTGCGCGTAGAAGATCTCGCGCGCGATGTGGAAATTTCGCTGCAACACAACCGCATGCTCTCCGCATCGCTCACAGGAGCGCTGGGAAGTCTGCGCGAGCGCTCGCAGTTTTTCTTCTCTCTGCTTTCGCCAGGGGAAGGCCGCTTCGCCTTTGAGACGCGACGAGAGTTCCTTGAAGAAAACGGAGACGAGTTCCTCGCATTCGATCTGGCGCTGGCACGGCTGGCAGGCGAACTGGAAGGCCTGCCGCAGAAGCCCGGAGAGATTTTCAATTTCGTCAGGCGGGCCCAGGAGCTGCAAGCGCAACTGCGCTTCGCCATGGAGTCCGACGATCGCAACACGGTTTTCTGGATCGAGCGCCGCGGGGGACGCGGCGGCAACCGGGAAGGAAATCAGGCAACCAATTCATCCCCGGCGGGGAGCTCTCGCGGGAGACAAAACGTCTTTCTCCAAGCCACCCCCATTGACGTCGGCCCCATCCTGCGCGAGTGCCTGTGGTCGAAACTCGAATGCGCCGTACTGACCTCGGCAACTCTCGCGGTGGGCGGAGGCTTCGAGTACATCCGTCAGCGCCTGGGCTTCGAGCATGCCCGCGAGTCGGTGCTGCCCTCGCACTTCGACTACGAAAGCCAGGCGCTGTTTTACGTGCCGCCCGATCTGCCCGATGCGCGCGCGCCACAATTCACCGCGGAGGCGGCAGAGCGAATCCGCAAGCTGCTGATCCTCTCTCGCGGGCGCGCCTTCGTGCTCTTCACCAGCTATGCCCAGATGAACGACATCTATCAGCGCCTGCTCGGATTCCTGGACTATCCCATGCTGAAGCAGGGCGACGCTCCGAAAAGCGCGTTGCTCGAGGAGTTCCGCCTTACGCCCAATGCCGTCCTATTTGCAACGTCATCCTTCTGGCAGGGCGTGGACGTGCAGGGCGAGCAACTGAGCTGCGTGATCATCGATCGCCTGCCCTTTGCCGTGCCCAGCGATCCTGTCGTAGCGGCACGAGTCAAGGCAATCAACACCGACGGCGGCAACGCATTTTTTCAGTATCAGGTGCCGGCCGCGGTGATCACTCTGAAACAAGGCTTTGGACGCCTGATTCGGTCGCTGCATGATCGCGGCTTGCTGGTGCTGCTCGACAACCGCATTCTAAAAAAGCAGTATGGGCGAATCTTTATTGAGAGCCTGCCGAATTACAAGAAGACGACGGATCTGCGTGTGGTAGAGGAGTTTTTCGGAGTGCGCTGTGGAAGCTAGTTCTCAGCGAAGGAGACGCATACCCGGTACCGTTGCCGCTCTTGGGTCAAAGGTAAGGGTGAATTGGCATTCGGCCGCATGAGCGCAGCGCTCGTTTAAGTAATCGGCGAAGTCGGCACGGCGCTGAACGCCCGGGAGGGTCAAGCTCGTCTCACACATACTCCCGCTCCATCCGCCGAATCTCCCGGTACCGTTCAAACACCTTGCGATCTTCTTCGAGCCCCAACATCGACCGAATCGAACTTCCCCGGAACGTATGCAACAACATCTTCCAGCCTTGGAAGAGCACGAATCGAGGGTCGTGCTTGAACGCCACAGGAATGTGGTGAACCTTCATCCAGCGCTCCGCCTTCCAGCGCAGAAATTCCACATCTTCCGCGGGCAAATGCTCGGTGCGTACCACCGCCGTAGTGCCATCGTATTCTTCCAGGCGCTCGTTCACAATGAGTCCCTGATCGCGAAACTCCTTGGTCATCGGCGTGCGCGGGTAGGGCGTGGGATGCTGAATGTAAGGCCAATCCACGTAACGGCGCGCAAATTCCAGGTTCGCTTCGATCGACTCGCGCGTATCTCCGGGACTGCCCACAATCAATCCGCCGACCACATACATCTGGTTGCGGTGCAGGTAATCGATGGCTTTGAGCGTCGCGTTGCCAACCTCGCGGCCGTTCGAACGTTCGGTGTTCTTCGAGGAAGCCTTCAGAAATTCCAGGTCGTTCTCAAGAATATTCTCGATGCCGAGGAAAACGTAACGAAAGCCCGCCCTTCGCATCAGCGGCGCCAGGGTTTCGCCGTGATTCGCAATCGCCGAAGTCATTCCCTGCACAAAATAATCGAGCGAATTCAACCCCGCCGCGATAATGGCCTCGCACAGCGCCTCAAAACGCTTCACGTTCAAGGTTATGTTGTCGTCGACCAGAAAAATGGTGCGCGCGCCGTGATCGCGGGCGTCGCGAATATCAGCCAGCACGCGGTCGAACGAATAAGCAAAAAAATTGCGCCCCCGCATTTCAATGATGGAGCAAAAACTGCAATCGTAGGTGCAACCGCGTGAAGTCTCAATCACGTCGACCTGCCGGCCCAGCATCGTGTAGCCCTTGAGCACGCGCGCATCGCGCTTCGGCGGGCGAATTTCGCGATCCTCGAGTTTGTGCGGCGGGCGCCCGGGATTATGCGCCCAGCCGCCGCCGTTCGGATAAGACAGGCCCCGGATCTGCTCCACCCCCTTGCCCTTTTCGATCGCGCGGAGCAGTTCACGAAACGTGACCTCGCCTTCGCTCCGCACCAAAAAATCGACCCCCATATTTTCGTAAGCTTCGGGAGCCAGGCTGGGGTCGTAACCTCCGACTACGATTTTCACTCCGGGCCGCAGCCCGCGCACCAGGTCGATGATGCGGCCCGCCGTCCGGCGCTGAAAGGTCATGATGGAGAGGCCGACGACTTCCGGGTCAAGTTCGCGCACCAGATCGGTGACGGTTTCGCGAACCGAGCGCTGCACCAAGATAAGGTCGGCCACCGCTACGCGATGGTGCGGATCGACATTTCCCGCAAGCGAGGTCAGCGCTCCATTGGGCATGCGGATCGCAGCCGGCGGCATATGCTCAAAGGAATCCGGCATCGAAAGCAAAAGGACCTTCATAAGATTTGTCCACACGGCCTCGCAGTATTCCCGCAGGCGCGGGTCGAACCCCAGTCGCGAGGCGAAGGCTAGATTGTAACGCAGCCTCGGACAACACGGCAGGCTCGCTCGACCAAATTTCGTAGAGTAAGCGGGCGGCCTAAGGATAGGCCGTGGTCGCGAGGTACAATGAATCTACTTGGGCTAGAAGCGCGGGCCAGGCCAGTTGGTGAGGCCCGATCGCCGAGGAATGTATGTTCGAAGTCACGGTTGACGACACTTTCGCCGCGGGCCATTACCTGCGCAACTACAAGGGCAAGTGCGAAAATCCGCACGGCCATAATTACAAAATTCGGGTCACGCTCGCCGGTGCCGACTTGGACAAGGCCGGTCTGTTGCTGGATTTCAAGGAGCTGCGCGAGGTCATGAAGCACGTCATCGACCGCCTTGATCACCAGATGATCAACGACATCGAGCCCTTCACCATCATTAATCCCTCAGCGGAAAATCTGGCGAAATACTTTTATGACGAGTCGAACTCGAGGCTGAAAAGCGCAACCAACGGCCGCGTTCGAGTAAAAGACGTAACCGTCTTCGAGACCGACACGACCACGGCGAAGTATTCAGAATGACGGTTGCCAGCTGCCAGTCGCCGTAGTGCCACGGCTGGGGAGATGCAGATGGGACGGTCCTACAAAGATTTGGTCGCTTGGCAGAAATCGATGGATCTGATTAGGTCTACCTATCGCGCCACTGCCGGATTTCCGAGAGACGAATTATTCGGACTCACATCTCCGCTCCGACGTGCCTCGGTTTCCATTCCGAGTAACATACCGAGGGGCAAGGTTGTCTCTCGGAAAATGAATTCAGGCCTTTTCTGGGACCAGCCCAAGGGTCACTCATGGAAGTTGAGACCCAGGTACAAATCGCGGAGAATCTTGGTTGCGTATCGAGAGAACAGACATCGACCCTGCCGCAGCTGTGTGCCGAAGTAGGCCGAATCCTCAATGGGCTACTGGCATCGACCTCGAAGCAGTCGGAACCATAGAACTGGAGGCTGGCAACTGGCAACTGCTTTCCCATGCAGATCACTGAAATCTACAAATCGCTCCAAGGAGAATCCACCCACGCGGGCCTGCCCTGCATATTCGTCCGCCTAACTGGATGCAATCTGCGCTGCTCCTGGTGCGACAGCGAATATACCTTTCAGGGCGGAAGAAGGATGACGTCGCAGGAAATTTGGGATGAAATTCAGCGTTTGAGCCCCGCCCCCGGCCTGGTGGAAATTACAGGCGGCGAGCCCATGCTGCAAGAGCGCGAACTGGTGCCGCTGCTTCAGCGCCTGCTGGACGCCGACTATCGCGTCCTGCTCGAAACCAGCGGAGAGCGGCCACTGGCGGGGGTTCCCACCGGCGTCATCAAGATCGTCGACGTGAAATGCCCGGAGTCGGGCGAAGGCGACACCTTTGACCTCGGCAACCTAAAGTGGCTGAATCCGCTTGATGAAATAAAGTTTGTGCTGAGCGGACGCAAGGACTATGAATTCGCCCGCGACTTCAGCGCGCAGCAGCGACTAGCCGAGCGCGTGAATGCTGTGCTATTCTCGCCCGCGTTCCGCAAAGACGCCACCGGCGCGCGCGACAGTTCGCATTGCCTGCTTGACCCGCAAGAATTGGCCGAGTGGATGCTCGCGGATCATGTTCCCGCGCGGCTCGGATTGCAATTGCACAAGTTCATCTGGGACCCGGCGGTGAAGGGCGTCTAAAGAATTCGCTTCATGAACGCTGCAATCGACGCTCAATCATGAAGGGCCCAGCCCAGCGCGCCATCGTGCTGCTCAGCGGCGGCATGGATTCCTGCGTGTGCGCCGCTCTGGCCGTTCGTGACTATCAGGCTGCGGCGCTGCACGTCAGTTACGGCCAACGCACGGAAGAACGCGAGCGGCAATCTTTTTTTGCCATCTGCGAGCGCCTGAATATTCATGACAAACTCCTGCTGCGCGACGAAACCTTTCGCGCCATAGGCGGCTCCGCGCTCACCGACAAGAACATCGATGTCCCGGTTGCGGCTGCTATCGGCCCCAGCATCCCGGTCACGTATGTCCCTTTTCGCAACGCGCATTTCCTAGCCGCAGCGGTAAGCTGGGCCGAGGTTCTGGGAGCCACCAAAATTTTTATCGGCGCCGTCGAGCAAGACAGCTCCGGCTATCCCGATTGCCGTCCGGCATACTATGAGGCTTTCAACCGCGTGACAAAGCTGGGGACAAAAGAAGGCTTGATCGAAATCGTCACTCCTTTGATCGCAATGCGCAAAGCGGAGATTGTCAAACTCGGCCTTGAACTGGGAGCGCCATTCGATTTAACTTGGTCATGCTACAGCCACCAGGATCGGGCCTGCGGTGTGTGCGACAGTTGCGTGCTGCGGCTGCGCGCGTTTGCGGCGGCGGGAATGAAGGATCCGATTCCGTACGCGACAAAAGAGCAAGGCGCTGGGTTGTGACGCTGCTACTGGTGGCCGAGAACGATTAAAGTCTCGCGAGGGACGGCACACTTTCTCGCTACTGCGCCCAAGGGCTATTATGCAATGTTCACTCGATCCTTTTTACGCCGGGAGGCCACGATGAAAAAGCATTCCGTGACGTTGGTGTTAATTTTCTGCTTGCTGGCATTTTGCGCGCCGCAGCTTTTCGCGCAGGCCTCGGGAACGATCAAGGGCGTCTGCAAGGACGTTCAGGGCAATCCTATCGCCGACGGCGTGGTGCAGTTGGTGAATGTGGACAACGGCCAGAAATACACGCTCAAGACCAATAAGAAGGGCGAGTATTTTTCTCTGGGCATCACAGCCGGAAAATACAAAATCACCCTGTATCAAAACGCCGACGATCTTAAAGCCAACAAAGAGTTGTTCCACGTCAACGGCTACCAGGTCCAGTTGGACGAAAACACTTTGGACTTCGATCTGAAGAAGGAGCAGGAAGGCGCTGCCAAAGGTCAGGGCCTGACTCCGGAGCAACTGAAGCAGAAGCAGGAAGCCGAGGCCAAGCAGACCAAAGAAGTGACCACGGTCAAATCCCTCAACGAAAAGTTAGCGGCGGCGAAAACTGCCTCGGAAGCCGGTGACTACGAAACCGCGATCGCCGACCTGAACGCCGCCAACCAGATGGATGCGACCCGCGACTTGATTTGGTTCAAGCTCGGCGACGCCTATCGCATGTCCGCAACCAAGCAGACTGATCGCGAGGAAAAGCAGAAGCGCCTCGATTCAGCCGTCGAAGCCTATCAGAAAGCGGTTCAACTCAAGCAAGCGGTCACGAACGACAAGGATCCCAATGCCGCCAAGACTCTCGCCGCCTACTACAACAATCTGGCCGAAGCCTACGCCAAAGCCGGCAAGATCGACGACGCGGTAAAGACCTACGCCATAGCGGCCCAAACCGATCCCACCGCTGCCGCCCAATATTATTTCAACAGCGGCGCCGTCCTCACCAATGCCGGCAAGGCCGATGAAGCCATCGCTGCCTTCGACAAGGCCATCGCTGCCGACCCCAACCGCGCCGATGCCTACTACCAGAAGGGCGTGAACCTGATCGGCAAAGCTACCCTGCAGGGCGACAAAATGGTGGCGCCGGCGGGAACCGCCGAGGCCTTCAATAAATACCTCGAACTGCAGCCCACCGGACCTTATGCCGACGTAGCCAAGCAAATGCTGGCCAGCATCGGGGCACCGGTAGAAACAGGCTTCGGCAGCAAGAAGAAGCCCCCGAAGAAATCGAATTAGCTTGAGTTTGTGGCGCCGCCGTCCCGGCGGCCGTCCAGCGAGCGTCACGCCCGCTGCGCTTTAAGCAAGAACGCTGCCGGCAATCCAGCAAGGATTCCGCCACTACTTCTGCGCCAACCTGCGCGCCCGCCGACGTTACCAATGGCTATGTACTTTACTGCCCTTACGTTCCTGCCCGCGGCAGGGTAAAGTCTAATGAAAGGTTCGAGGCTACTTAGGACCTCCCCTCTGTGGCGCGCAATTCCCTAAGACAGATTCTAGTGAGGATGAATGGCTGCGCCCGGCATCTCGGCAATCTCCGTCTCGCTCGAAGGCTATTCCGGCACCGGTAAAATCGCCACGCCCGCGCTGCTGGCCGCGATGCTGCCGGCCACGGGCAAAATCAGCGACCTCATCTTCTCTCCCGGCCGCCCGCCGCAAGTGCAGGTCTACGGCCAACTGATCCCGGTCGAAGTCGCTGGACTCGCGCTCTTAACCGCCGATGACACCCGCCGCATCGCCGCCGACCTCATTGGCGATAGCCAGCAAGCCGTCGCCACCCTTCGCGAGCACGGCTCCTGCGACATCTCGTACAGCCTGCCCGGGGTCGCCCGGTTTCGCGTCAACGTGTTCATCCAGCGCGGCAGTTGCGCCGTAGTG
This sequence comes from Candidatus Sulfotelmatobacter sp., assembly GCA_049513475.1. Taxonomy (GTDB): domain Bacteria; phylum Acidobacteriota; class Terriglobia; order Terriglobales; family Acidobacteriaceae; genus Sulfotelmatobacter. The sequence goes on from JBEKWC010000016.1 coordinate 87,025, forward strand.
ATGCGCGTGATCTCGACTTCCATCCCCGACCTCGCGTCTCTGCGTCTGCCGGCTCACCTCGCAGATGTTGCCAAGTTGCGCGACGGCATCGTACTCGTCACCGGCCCCGCCGGCTCCGGCAAGTCATCCACTCTCGCCGTGTTGCTCGACTGCATCAATCGCGAGAAGCACTACCACATCATCACCATCGAAGATCCCATCGAATTCCTGCACACACATAAATGCTCGACCATTCACCAGCGCGAACTGCACAGCGACACCCCCAGCTTCGCGCATGCTCTGCGTTCCGCCCTGCGGCAGGCTCCGAAAGTAATTCTGGTGGGAGAGATGCGCGACCGCGAGACCATCGAGATCGTCCTTGAGGCCGCCGAGACCGGCCATCTGGTGCTGTCGAGCATGAACACGATGGACGCGCCCAAGACGGTGGAACGCATCGTCAGCTCATTCTCTCCCGCGGAGCAGCAGAACGTGCGCGAGCGCCTGGCGAAATCATTTCGCTACATCATCTGCCAGCGCCTGCTGCCGAAAGCCGACCGCAGCGGCCGCGTTCCCGTCGCCGAAATTCTGAAAGCTGACTTCCGCACCCGCGAGTGCGTAGAAAAAGGCGAGCGCGAAGGCAAAACCCTGCTGGATGCCATGAAGGCGGCGGCTGCGGAAGGCATGCAACACTTCGACGCGGAAATCGCACAGCTAGTCCGCGACCGGGTAGTAGATCTCGAAACCGGCATCTCCTTCGCCAGCAATCCGACGGTGCTGGGCCAGGAACTGGCACAATTATCGTAAAGCGGTGGGGGCGCAGCCCCCGGTAGCGCCGGCGTCCTGCCGGCTGTCTGGAGGGCCTGCCCTGAGCCTGCCGAAGGGCGTCCTCGCCCTCAGAGCCGGTACAACTTGACGTTCAATGCAAAAGGCACGGCTCTGGAGCCATGCCTTGTCTAGCAAAACCATCGTTCAACCGGAATTCAGATAACGCCCCCTACACACTCACCGGAACCGCCTCCTCCACGCCAGCTTCCCGCAGAAACTTAGCCGCTTCCTCCGGCGGAGTTGGATTGATATAGAAACCCGTGCCCCACTCAAACCCCGCGGTCTTGGTCAGCTTCGGCATGAACTCCATGTGCCAATGATAGTGATCGTTGGTCGGATCCTGCGCCGGCGAAGTGTGAACCACCAGATTGTACGGAGGATTATCGAGCACGCGGTCGGCCTTGCTCAGCAGGGTTTTGAGCGCCTTGGCTAGGTTCTCAAACATGTGCGAAGACGAATTCTCAAACGCCGACTCATGCTGCTTGGGCAGAATCCAGGTCTCGAAGGGAAAGCGCGGCGCATAAGGCGCGATGGTCAGAAAATTCTCGTTCTCCGCGACGACGCGGCTGCCGTTTTCGATTTCCTGCCGGATGATGTCGCAGAAGACGCAGCGTTCTTTATACAAGAAATACTGCTTCGCGCCTTCCAGTTCCTGGGTCACATTAATCGGCAAAATCGGCAGCGCGATTAACTGCGAATGCGCGTGCTCCAAAGACGCTCCCGCGGCTTCGCCGTGATTCTTGAAGAGCAAAATATATTTGAAGCGCCGGTCTTTTTTTAGATCGAGGATGCGGTCGCGAAAGGTCCACAGCACATCCTCAATGCGCTTCGGAGGCAAAGTCGCCAGGCTGGCGCTATGGTCGGGAGTTTCAATAATCACCTCGTGCGCTCCGATGCCGTTCATGCGGTCAAACATGCCCTCGGCCTGCCGGTTTAGGTTACCTTCAATTCCCAAGGCGGGAAATTTGTTGGGCACCACCCGCACCGTCCATCCCGGCGTGTCCCTTTGCGATACCGGACCGCCGTTCGATGCCGGGCGGTAAGCCTGAATCTCGGGTGGCGTCTTGCCTTCATTTCCGTAGCAGAAGGGGCAGAAACCGCCCTTCAGCTTCACATTATCCCGCGCGAAATCGGTAGGACGTTTCGCCCGGTCCGTTGAAATAATTACCCACCTGCCAACAATCGGATCTTTTCTCAGCTCAGGCACGCGCCAGTCCTCTTCTGCATAGAATCGTTCTCAATATGTAATCGTTTCCAGCCCCGATTCCACGAATTTTTCATTCTAAGCCGACAGGGAGGAATTCCGAAACACTTCTGCGGCTGGCTGGCTTTCGAATGCCCATAGTATACGCTGACCACGTCGAACCGCCACTGGCACGAAGGTGGAGAGCGCCGCCAGCACTCTCGTACCACCGCGGCCACGTCCCGCCGCTTGTGCCGGCCGACCGCAGCCTCTCCCGGCTTCCCGTCGAGCGTGCTCCGGCTCTTTACCTCCACAAAGCGAAGGACGTCTTTGTCCCACCTCAGGTCAATTTCTTCGCGGCAGCGCGGCCAGCGAAAGTTCCGCGCCGCCATGATGTAGCGGAGCTTTCTCCGATGAAAGTATGCCGCCTCTTCACCCCGCCGCCCCACCCGCTGCTGCGCCGGTTTATCTTCAGCACCACTCGTGTAGCTTGCCCAGAAGAAATCCGACTGAGGAGCATGGCGAGAGTCCCTTAACGAAATCTATCCCGCGAAGCAGTTCGATGGATGTGACACCCTAACAAACACAAGCTGCAAATTACGCTCATCTCCCGAAGCGGGAAGTGCTCGTGTGGAGCGGGCACTCCTGCCCGCTCTCCTGGCCGAAATGAAACGCCGGCCTCTTCACGGGCCGGCCTAAACTCAGGCCGGACGATTCTCCCGACTGCACCTTCCCCGGCACTGATTCACACCCCAGCTAACCCCCAGAGCATGCAGAATCAGCGTGTCTCCCACCGACAATTTGCCCGGCTCCGCCAAGATCTCGTAGGCGTAATAAACTACCGGATCGAGCGTAATGCACCAGCGCTCGTGCCGGATAATCCCCCCGCAATGCTCGCAAGCCGCCTCGGCGTGGTAGCTGTTGCTGTGATACCAGGCTGCACCCGCATTGTTGGACATAGGCCATCCCCAAAGCCTTCTTTCAACGTGGAACGGAGCGGCCGAGCGTTCCGGGCAGCTCTCAAAGGCTGTTCTCAACTCAGATTAGCCAGCAGAATAGGGGCCATCCTATCGAAAATGTCACAATCGGAAGTGACGTGAGTCACATCGCCTCCCTTCCCACCGTGAAACTCACAACTGGCATTTTCGTGAGATCTAACCTTGCAGACGCGGATGGCGAATGCTTAGGCTCGGCCAAGCCGAACTTTGTCACACCGCCACGCCGGCTGAAATTTCGGCAGGTCGTTTTCCCCCACCCGTGGCAGTTTCACGGGTGGGCCGACTCCCGGGATCTGTCCGTCGGTGAAGCAGAAGACGAAGAAGCCGTGAAATAGTCGGATGCCTCGCCAACGGGAAACAGCAGCTTTTCTGTCCAGCCCGAACCAACGGAGTTCGACCACAGTGATAACTCTTGGTTTAGGACCGGGCCGCTACCCCGCCGCTTCCACCGCCGGCAACTCCTCTGCGACAGTTTTCTCCCTGACCTTGGCGCTGGTCACCAGAATTACCGACACGATCACAATCGCGCTTCCGATCACAATAAATCGATCTACCCGCTCATGCAGCACCAGCCAGCCCAGAAACACCGCCACCACCGGATTCACATACGCATACGTCGACACCTTCGACGTGGGCACGTGTTCGATCAGCCAGATGTAGGCCGTGTATCCGATCCAGGATCCGCACACCACCAGATAAAGCACGGCGCTGACGCCGCGAGCCGTCCAGTTCACACGCGAGAAATCTCCCGCGACCAGGGCAAATAAAAAGTTGGCCGCGCCTGCCGCCGTTACCTGCCAGCCGGTCGCGCTGAATACATCCATGCCCGACTGCCAGCGCTTCGACAGCACCGAGCCCAGCGCCCAGGAAAACGATCCTCCAATCAGCGCCAGCGACGACCAAAATTCGCGCCGCCCCAGCGTTGAAGTCGAATGCAACTCCGGCCAGAACAAAACGCCGAGTCCCACGATCCCCAGCCCCAAGCCAGCCTTGCCCCGCGACGAAATGTGATGATCGCCCAGCAGTAATGAATCCAGCACCAGAAACCACAACGGCGTCACCGCTAGAATCAGCGCCGCCAGCCCTGAAGGCACAGTCAACTCCGCCCAGGACAAAGTCAAATTGCCGCCCATCAGCAGCAAAATTCCTACAATGCAAGACAACACAATCTGCCGCGCCGAATACCAGATTTTATGTCCGGTAACGGCGCAAGCCGCCAGCATCACCCCGCCGGCAATCGAGAATCGCGCTCCACACATCAGCGCCGGAGGAATGCTCTGCACCGCAATATCAATGGCAAGATAGGTAGATCCCCAAAACAAATACACCAGTCCGAAGGCGAGAATTACCTGCCAAGTATGTGGGCGCGGTGCGATAGCCATGGGGTTTTAAAGCAGGGAAAGTTAAAAGATATCAGACGAAAAAATTGAGGAATGGATTCTAACCCTAACGATGCTAAGTGGGAACAGCCGAGGCCATGGGGGGGACGGCCGCCCCCGGCTGTCCTTCGAGCGTAGCTCGATCGCTTCTCTCCGGCGAGAACGGTTACTTCACCTTCTCATACTCCGCCTTAGCTTCCTTCAAAATCGGCACATCCCCCCTTCGCATCTTTCCGCCAAGCTTCTCGAGAATCCGGTAGCGTGAAATGTTCTGTTCCAACAAAGGAGAACCTCGCCCAGAAAGGTGCTAGCCATGCTACGACCCGTAGGCCAGAAGCCAAAATGATAATGATAATGATAATGATGAAGATCGCAGGGAACCAAAAGAAGGCAGATGGAGAGCTGCCAGTGATCCATCCCTCTCCCCGTGAGTCATCCCGAAGCCCCCGCGTTTTCTCCGGCGCGGCGAGGGCTCTCCCGCGCTCCATAACGACTCGGGAACAGCCTGCACCACTAGCAAAACAGGGGGTTACGCGCAGCCGCGCCTCAAGCTATAATGATTGGGTAATGTCGGTCGCCAGCGATGCTGCACAACGTTTCCAACTCGAACCAGCCCAACGCTCACCGGCCCGAGTGCTGGCTGCATTGCCTGGTTTGTCCAAGCATGTTGTGTCCGCGCCGCTATCGCGCCAATCTGCCGTCGCGCCTGCGTCCCAGCCTATTCGGTAGCGACTAGCAAATCCTCCAAATCCCTATCCGTGAGTTGGCCCATCACCACTGTGCGTCGTATCGGGCCAACGACCAATGACAAACGACCGACGACTTTCCCCGGAGGATTCCATGACCACTGAAACCCTGGCCCCGCCCGCGAAAAAGGCCGACACTGCAGGTCCCAAGATCAAGACCGCGCTTCCCGGTCCCAACGCCAAGCGTGTGCTCGCCAACGACGAAAAATACATTTCGCCGTCCTACACCCGCAGTTATCCGCTGGTTGCTAAGAGCGGACGCGGCATCCTCATCACCGACGTCGACGGCAATGAGTTCTTCGACTTCTCCGCCGGCATCGCTGTGACCTCAACTGGCCACTGCCATCCCGACGTCGTGGCCGCCATTCAGAAGCAGGCGGGCGAACTGATCCACATGTCGGGCACCGATTTTTATTATGAGAGCATGGTCGAGCTGGCCGAGCGCCTCTCGAAGATCGCGCCCATGCCCGGCCCGCACAAGATTTACTACGGCAACTCCGGCGCCGAGGCCATCGAGTGTGCGCTTAAGCTCGCACGCTACCACACCAAGCGCCAGAACATCATCGCTTTCTTCGGCGCCTTTCACGGACGCACCATGGGCGCGCTCTCGCTCACCGCGTCGAAGCCGCAACAGCGCCGCCGCTTCGCCCCGCTCGTGCCGGGAGTTACCCACGTCCGCTATCCCGATGTCTACCGCGGCTGCTCCGGCGGCCAGCAAAACGCCGAAGCTTTTGCGCTCGGCTGCGCCCGCTTCATCGAAGAAAAGCTTTTCAAGACCACACTGCCTTCCGAGGAAGTCGCCGCAATCTTCGTCGAGCCGGTGCAAGGCGAAGGCGGATACGTCGTCGCGCCCACCATCTTCATGCAAGAACTGCGCCGCATCTGCGATCGCCACGGCATCCTGCTCGTCGTGGACGAAGTGCAAAGCGGCATCGGCCGCACCGGCAAGTGGTTCGCCGTAGAGCACACCGGCGTCGAGCCGGACATGGTGTGCATGGCGAAAGGCATCGCCTCGGGCATGCCACTAGGCATCACCATGACCCGCTCCGAACTGATGGACTGGGTCCCCGGCTCGCACGCTTCCACCTTCGGCGGCAATCCGGTCTGCATAGCGGCGGCACTGGCAACGCTCGATGTGATCGAGAAAGAACATCTGCTGGACCACTCGACCGAGGTAGGCAACCACATGCTGAAGCGCATGGCCGACTGGCCCGCAAAGCTTAAGCTGGTAGGCGACGTCCGCGGCCGCGGCCTGATGATCGGCGTCGACATCGTGAAAGACAAATCGACGAAAGAATACGCCGCAGCCGAGCGCGACCAGATCGTCGAACTCGCCTTCGAACACGGGGTCTTATTCCTAGGCTGCGGCCCCAGCACAGTCCGCATCTGCCCGCCGCTGGTGGTGACCAAAGCGGAAGCCGATGTTGCCATCGACGTGCTGGAGAAGTGCATCCGGGTGGTGGGTCAGGAGGCGTAGTCCGCCAGGGGTTTCCACCGGCAACCCTCAAGCTTTATCCGGGATTCGCGAACGTCTGTTCTATCGTTTTCATGGGCAGGAAACGGCCGAGATGATCTGGGAGTTCGAGGCAGCCGTACCTCTTGTAGAAGTTCTTTGCCGGGGCATCTTTGGCGTCCACCACCGGTGCGCGCGGCGAACCTGCCATGGAGGCTCTTGGCCGGCTGTGATCAAGGGCTTGTTTTAGGGCGCTGATCAAGAGAAGTTCTCCCACGCGTTGTCCTTTGAAACTCAGGCTTCGCGCCAGGCGGCCGAGCAGCGTGGCTGGCCTTTCTATTTGGGAAGGCCCAGGCTGCGCATCCTCGTCGGGCGGGCTGCCCGAATCGGCCGCGTATTGCGACAGGGCATAGTAGCCCGCGATGGTCCTGCCGTCGTGAGTCAGACCAGAGCTCGGCATCCCGATGATTACAGGGAGTTTCGCCGATTCGATCCGTAATTTATGTTTCCTTCGGATAGGTAATAGCCAAAGTAATATCACCGAAGTGAGCTTACGACAATTCGCGCCTCCGGATTTTCTATTCTCTCGACTTGGCTACATCGGATGCTTCCCACACTCTTAACTTCCTCAAGCGCACCCGCAGACGTACAATAGCGCAGGCATTTCTGCGGCAACGGCTGGGCTGGGGAACACATCTTAATGGATTCCAATGCGACTGCGATACAGCCGCAGGCTACAACCGTGACCTACAGCATCGTCATCCCGGCTTACAACGAAAGCGCGCGCCTGAGCGCGACGCTGCAGAACGTGCTCGCCTACGTGCGGCGGCAGGATTGGGATGCCGAAGTCATCGTGGTCAACGACGGCTCCCGCGACAACACGGCAGAAATCGTCCGCGAGTTTGGCGAGAAAGACGCGGCGCTGCGCCTGATTGAGAATCCCGGCAACCGGGGCAAAGGCTACAGCGTTCGCAACGGCATTCTGAACGCGCGCGGCGACATCGTCGTATTCAGCGACGCCGATTTATCTTCTCCGATCGAAGAGATGCCGAAGTTATTGCGTGCGCTGGCCGCGGGCGCAGACATCGCTATAGGCTCGCGCTGGCTGAAAGCGGAACTGCAAACCCAGCGCCAATCGCTGCATCGTCAGCTCTTCGGGCGAATCTTCAATCTCTTGCTGCGGCTGACTCTCGGCCTGCAGTTCGCCGACACGCAATGCGGCTTCAAGGCCTTCACCCGCCGCGCCGCGCAAACTATCCTGCCCCTACAGCGGATCGAACGCTGGGGCTTCGATCCCGAGATACTTTTCCTGGCGCGCAAGTTCGGCTTCCGCGTCGAAGAAGTTCCCGTACTCTGGGGGCACAGCGGCGGAACCCGCATCCATCCCCTCGTCGACGGCGCCCACATGTTCCAGGAAATGCTGCGCGTACGCTGGTACGACCTGACCGGCAAATACGGCGGCGTCGCCCCGGGGGCCGTTCAACCGGTCGTGCCGGGGAGACCTGCGCCAAGGCTCTGAAATTGCTCACGAAGTAGGCTTCGGGCTTCGCAGCTCTGCCACCACTCGCTGTCCCATCTCCGAAGTCGAAACCGGTTTTTCACCGGCGCGTGCAAGATCGGCAGTGCGAGCGCCTCGGTCCAGCACCGCGCCGACCGCGCTCTCAATGCCGCCAGCCTCACGCTCTAACTGAAACGAATGGCGCAGCATCAGCGCAACCGAAAGAATGGCGCCCAGCGGATTGGCGATCCCCTTGCCGGCAATGTCGGGCGCGGAGCCGTGCACCGGCTCGTACAAGCCGACGGGGCCACCAATGCTGGCCGAAGCCAGCAAGCCCAGCGAGCCGACCACACCGCCGGCCTGGTCCGAAAGGATGTCGCCAAACATGTTCTCGGTGAGCACCACGTCAAAATCCCTGGGCCGCTGCACCAGCGACATCGCCGCCGAATCGACATACATGTGCCCAAGCTGCACGCCGGGATAGTCTTTCGCACATCGTGTCACCACCTCGCGCCACAGGCGCGAGCATTCCAGCACGTTCGCCTTATCGACTGACAGAACTTTCTTGCGGCGCTTCACCGCCAGTTCGAAAGCCACACGCGCGATGCGCTCGATGGCAGGCTCGTCGTAGGTCATCGTATTGATCGCAACACGCGAGCCAGGCGCGCCCGCAACCGAGCGCGGTTCGCCGAAGTAAAGCCCTCCCAGCAGCTCACGCACGATCATGATGTCGGTGCCGCGCACCAGTTCGCCGCGTAGAGGAGAGCTATCTTCGAGCGCGGGGAAACAGATAGCCGGACGAAGGTTGGCGTAAACTCCCAGTTGGCGGCGCAGTCTGAGCAGCCCAGCCTCGGGACGAAGATGATTGGGATAGTGATCGAAAGCCGGACTTCCCACAGCGCCCAACAGAACCGCCGAAGCCGAAAGACAAGCTTGAATCGTATCGGCGGGCAGGGGATCTTCGACCGCGGCCAGGGCTGCGCCGCCTATATTCCTGCGCTGAAGTTGAAGCTGGTGGCCGAAGGCATCGGCTACTGCCTGCAACGCCAGTACGGCTTGGTCGGTGACTTCCGGGCCGATGCCGTCGCCGGGGAGAATGGTTAACTTGAGGAGCATGCGGAATCAGTCTAGCGCGTCAGAATGGGACGAGGGAATTCACTTCGGATCCGATCCGAAGCGAATCACGTTGCCATCGGGATCTTCGACGTGCATCTCGAGGGCCCACGGGTAATTCGTCGGTGGCATGCGAATGGTTACTCCGCGAGCTTTGCATTCGTCTTGTAGTATCTCAACGTCTTTTACCCCGATCCAGATCCATGCCTTGCCCGCGCCTTGATCTCCCTTGCAAAGGTAAATGCCGGCGCGGTCGCGGTTCACGCTGGTAAAGTCGTCGTTGCCCCACGATGCATTCTTGAAGCCCAGGAGCTCCACGTAGAAGTGGAGGCTGACGTTCATGTCCTCTACGCGCAAAATGGGCTGGCTACCCTCGAAGAATACGCTTGAGCTCTGCGCGTTGTGCATTGCGGCCCAGGCTACACGCCCCAAAGGTAGTCTTCCTGATCGTGATGAGGATCGGCGGGAACGGGCAGCGGCAATCCGAAGGCATTGGGCTGGGGCGCCATCGGAAACGGGCGCGGCGCTTCCTGAGCTGCCGCGTTAGCGACGGCGGTGGCTTGGGCCGGAAGCGGCTCAAACAGCGGAGTCGCCGAGGCCGCGGGTTTGTGGGTGTCGCGAATCAATTCCAGCAGGTGATGATCTTCCACTTTCTTGATTTTGTCGGCTAGACGCACAAAGCGCCGGTAAATGTCATCGAGCGCGCGGCGATCGAATTGATAACCAAGCTGTTCGCAGCGAATCGCCAGCGCGTGCCTTCCGGAATGCTTGCCCAGCACCAGCTTGGAGTCCGGAACGCCGACCGACTGCGGCGTCATGATCTCGTAGGTCAGCGGATTTTTCAGAACGCCATCCTGATGAATGCCGGCTTCGTGGGCAAACGCATTGCGTCCGGTGACGGCTTTGTTCGGCTGCACCGGCACGCCGGTGATTTCGCTCAACATCTGGCTGGCTAGAAAAAGATGTTCCCCCGCGATGCGGGTTTCGTAAGGATAGCAATCGCGGCGAACGCGCATCGCCATCACGATCTCTTCGAGAGCCGCGTTGCCGGCTCGTTCCCCAATTCCGTTGATCGTACACTCGACCTGGCGCGCTCCGGCGGCAATCGCCGCCATGGTATTGGCAACCGCCATGCCGAGATCGTTGTGGCAATGCGCGGAGATCGTAACGTTCTCGATTCCCTTCACCCGGCGGCGAATGGCTGCGATCAACTCGCCAAACTCTGAAGGGATCGTATATCCCACCGTGTCGGGAATGTTGAGAGTGGTCGCGCCCGCTTCGACGACGGCTTCGAGAACCTGGCAGAGAAAGTCGGGATCGGTGCGGGTAGCGTCTTCGGGCGAAAATTCCACGTCGGAGCAGAGTGATCTCGCGAAAGCTACGGCCTCACGAGCCTGCGCCAGGCACTGCTCGCGGGTGATGCGCAGCTTGTACTGCAAGTGAATGTCAGAAGTGGCGAGGAAGACGTGAATCCGAGGCCGCTCGGCATCCTGCAAAGCTTCCCATGCCCGCTCGATGTCGGGTCGGCAAGCGCGAGCCAAACCCGCAATGGTGGGACGGCGGATGACTGCTGCAACCGCCTTGACCGCTTCAAAGTCGCCGTCAGAAGCGATGGGGAAGCCAGCCTCGATTACATCGACGCCCAGGCGGTCCAGTTGATGAGCCAGGCGCAGCTTCTCCTGGTGGTTCATGCTGCAACCCGGCGACTGCTCCCCGTCGCGCAGGGTCGTATCGAAAACCGTGATGCGGACTTGCTCCGTAGCCATTCGCCTTCTTCCTCTGAGCAACAAGCTTTGAAAATCGCGAGGACTTGCCTGGTATCCTCTCCATGTTACGGCGGATCGGAACTGCAGCGATGCTTATAATTATTCACGAACCATTAGAATAAGTTCTATGATAAGATCGGCTAATGGATTGGCAACTTTATATTAAGGGTTAGGAATGGAGCTGTCGCAACTGGAAGTCTTTCTGGCGGTCGCGCGCGAACGCCGCTTCTCGCGCGCAGCCGAAAAGCTTTTTCGCACCCAGTCCGCCGTAAGCCAGACCATCCGCAAACTCGAGGACGAACTGGGCGAAAGCCTTTTCGACCGCTCGTCGCGGGAAGGCGTTCTCACCGATGCCGGCCAGGTGCTGTACGAGTATGCCGAAAAACTCTTGAACTTGCGCCGCGATGCCCACGAATCTCTCGCCGAATTGCGCGAGCTGCACAAGGGCAAGCTGGAGATCGCGGCCAATGAATTTACCTCGCTCTATCTGCTGCCGGTATTGGCGGAGTTTCGCCGATTGCATCCCATGATCAAGATTACCGTGCAGCGTGCCCTGGGCAGCCGTATTCCCGATCAGGTTTTGCAGCACAGTGCCGAGTTGGGTGTGCTCTCCTACAAACCCGACGAGCCGCGGTTGCACTCGGTGGTGGCCTATCTCGATGAACTGGTGCTCGTGGTGCCGCCGAAGCATGCGCTGGCCGGGGCAAAGCAGGTGAGCATTCAGCAACTGGGGGCGGAGTCTTTTGTCGCGCATATTGTTTCCTCGCCTTACCGCGAGAAAGTTCTGCAGACCTTCCAGAAGCACAAGACTCCGCTGCACATGGATCTTGAGTTGCCCACGCTGCAAGCCATTAAGCAATTCGTAGCCCTCGGCAGCGGGGTCGCACTCATGCCCGGCATCAGCGTGGAAACCGAAGTAGCGCGCGGCGAGTTGGTAAGAATTCCGGTCCGCGAGTTGCACGTGCAACGCAAGCTGCGCCTGGTTTATCGCAAAGAGGCCGGGTTATCGCACGCGGCGCGCGCCTTTTTAAAAGTCGCCGAGGCGGTGTCGCTCGAGCGCGGCGGACGTTACCGCTTTCAGCGCGAGAGTTAGGAGCGGGGCTTCGGCCTCGAGTCGGGCTTCGAACGCAAGCAGCTCCAGTCCACGACGCACGCTTCCCCAAACGCCGAGGCCCGAAGCCCGCTTCTTTCAGCAGTCGGCGCACACCTCCTCCGACCGAAAAGCGGCCAGCGCCTCAGGCACACTGGGATGTATCTTCAGGACGGAACTCGTATTGGTTAGATCGAGCAGCTCCTGCACCCAGGGGCTGGGGCTGGCGCACTTCAGGTCAGCCTTCTTGGCCTGAGCCCGGGCGTGCAGCTGCACCAACTCGCCAATGCCCGCGCTGTCGATGGAACTCACACCACTGAGATCAAGAACCACTTTGCCGCGTTGGTTGAGAGCGTCACTGACCGCCTGCGAGAGCGCCGCAGCTTCGTCTCGATAGACAATCCGGCCCTCACAGTGAACGATCGTCACGCCGCCACGAATACGTGTTTCCAAACTTAATTTCAACTTCGACTCCTTCGGCTATATTCCATGGGCGACCGACGGATGTGGTCGCGATAATTTTTGTGATTATGTGGGCGAGTAAGATGCGAAGGTCTCATCCTAACTGATAGACGCGAGTCGAAGCCTTTCGGAACCACGAAAAAGAAATTAATTCTCTGTAAAGCTGTGCCGATTTTGCACCCACAAATTTGCTGCCCCTAGGCATCTTGGATTTACATTACACTGCATCTAACGAACCTAACGCATTCAGGATAGAATTTGCTGCTGGCATTATTGCCGGGGAGGAATTATTTTCGTGTCAAAAACCGCAGCCGTGGTTCTGGCGTTCGTGAGTCTCGCCCTGTGTGCAACCCGCTCGAGAGCGCAACTGATTCCCAGCGGCAACGTTTATGTGGGAGTCTCCGAGGCCGACTCCGTCGATGTCGTAAACCGCTACACCTTCCGCGGATGGAATGCGTCGGTAGAGGCCTTCCCCTTTACTCGCCTGGTTCACGTGGGGGTGGTGCTCGATGGCAGCGGCTTTTACCGCAAAGGAATTCAGCAGTACGATCTCTTTCTGGGGCCGCGGCTTTCGATGAACTATGGCAAGTGGCGCCCCTTCGTGCAGGCCATGGGCGGCGCGCAGGACAATCGATCGGACGGTTCGACGCATATTCCCGTGGGCTATGACGTGGGCGGGGGCGTGGATCGCAAATTTAAATTGCTCTTCCTCAAGAGCTTTTCCTGGCGCTTGCAGTTCGACTACTACCACTTCCACCTGCTCAGCGCCAACCAGAACGATATTCGCGGCTCCGCCGGGCTGGTCTGGCGCTTCTGAAGCGCGTCCCCGCTTCGGCGCAAGGCCCTGTCAGCGTATTTGAAGCTCTTGCCTGCGCCGCCGCAATCCTTTCTCGTGACTGAACTCGGCGATCGTTCTCAGCGATTACTCGTAAACCCAGCCCGTTTACCGCGCGTCCAAAAACCTTCCAGAGGATTTGGGGTTCTCTTGATAAGAAAGGAAGGATTTCTATGCGTAAGACTTTGCTGGTCACTTCGGCACTAATTTTGTTTGGCGGCCTGGCGAACGCGCAGGTGCCGGCCGGAAACGTATTCTTTGGTTATTCTTATTACAACACGGACCTTTCATCCATCGATCGCGCGAATACCAACGGTTATGAGGCATCGCTCGAAAGCCGGATCGTCCCGTTTCTTGGGTTCGTCGCCGATTTTGACGGCCATTATGGCTCGCAGAACTTCCCCGGCGCCGCGTGCGGAGTGAGCTGCGTTCCTACTACATTCAACGTCAACGTCACCGAGAACAATTATCTGTTAGGGCCGCGAGTGTCGTTTCCGGTGGGGAAAATTCGCCCCTTCGCGGAAGCTCTATTTGGCGGGGCTCACGTGAATGCCGGCGCTGCCGGTTCCGATACCTCGTTCGCAACTGCGGTGGGCGGCGGCCTCGATTACAAACTCATCGCCCATATCGCCTGGCGCTTCCAGGGAGATTACGTGCAGACTCGCTTCTTCGGGACTACGCAAGACAACGTGCGCATCTCGACAGGCATTGTCCTGCGCTTCTGAGCCGCTGTGGATGGGTAACTGACGAGATCCTTCGTCGCGAGAACTCCGGCACACCAATTTTGTAGTGTTAGGTTAAGGTTGCTCCATCTGACCCTTATCTCTGACCTCTCTGACCGCGAAATTCGTACTGTACGGAGACTCAAGCGTGCGCTATTTCCTGAGTGTGGCTTTTTTTGTGGCTTGTAATCTGGCCGTCTTTGCGCAGGCACCCCGCATTGAGATTTTTGCGGGATATTCCTGTGGAAACTATGATCTCATCCCCGGCCGTTCTCCATCTGCGGTCGGGGCTGTGCCTTCCCTCTCCGGCGCCCCCAGCGCTCGACTTTGGCTGCGCGGATGGAACGGCGCGGTGGCCGTCAACATCAATGGCTGGCTAAGCTTTGCAGCGATATCAGTGGCGACTACAGCGGATCGTCGGCCTCGACAACCCAGACGGAGACGTTTACCTGCGGCACCCATGCCAGCAAATCACCACCACCGTAAGTACAGCTTCGCATCCCCAGATCCACAACTTTTTTTTCGGCCCGCAGTTTTCCTACCCTTCCGATCGAGTCCGGCCTTTCGCTCAATTCCTCGTGGGCGGCGAACATGTTGACCTAACCTCGTCGCAGAGCAAAAGCACTTCCGGCGGCATCGTCGCTATCCCGCCTTCCATGTCACAGTCGGGGCGTTTAGCGGACACCGGATTCGCCTTGACGGCTGGCGGGGGAGTGGATTTCTCAATCAAGCGTGGCCTGGCGTGGCGCAGTCAGCTGAATTATCTGAGGAGCCAGGGCAACGGTATCGGGCAAAGCCATTTCCGGGTCTCGACCGGGCTTCTGCTGGACCCTTTCGATTGGTGGCGCCGAGGAAAGTCGCCTGGAGAGTAGGCCAGGCGCTTCACCGGTCCTTTTGCTTCCGTCATCGGTAAACGAAAGGATCCGGCGGGTTATCCGCATCCCTTTTGTGGCCACGAAGAAAAGCCGGGTGGGCCGCGCCGCTCTGGGCAGGCTGCGATGCGGGACTACACAGGGGGTCGAGAGTCGGGCTCCGCCTGCCAGTATTTGTGATCGCGCAGGAAGAATCTTTCGTTCCAGTAATTCATCGCCGTCCGCAGGAATAGCCAGCCCACGCGCAGATGTCCCATCTTTTTGAAGCGTCGATTGGTGGTGTAGACGCCTCCGCGCACGATGCCAAAACGGCTGCGCGCCACCTGCTGGCTCAGCAAATAATCTTCGGCGAAGGCCACCCGCTCGTGAAAGCCGCCCAACTCGTGGAATTTTTTCGTATCGAACAGCATGAACATTCCCGTTGCGAAAGGACGGTGCAGACGCGACAGGTGCTGAAAGAAATCGCTGCCAGCGTAGAACAATTTGTCGATCCAGTTGCCGTCGCGGCAAATGATGTTGGTGGTCACGCAATGGAGATGCTTTCGTTGCGCCAGTTCGACTGCGCGGCGAACTACGGACGGATGCCCCAGTTCGATATCGGCGTCGAGAAACAAAACGTAATCGCTCTCGGCTTGCGCCCCGCCGAGGTTGCGCCCGACCGAAGGCATGCCGCCGCGGATCACGCTCACGTTCAGGCGGTCGCGGAAGCCGAGAACAATCTCCGGCGTCCCGTCGGTCGAGTTCGCGTCAGCGACCAACACCCTCGTACTCGGCATCTTCGAGTAATCCTGATTCGTCAGCGAAGTCAGCAAACGCGGAATCAGCTTGACCTCGTTCTTGGCCGGGATCACGATCGTCAGCTCGCTGCTCGCGTTCGTTGTGTTCGTGCTGGTTGTACTCATGTTCGCTGTAGTCATGCTTGTTGTAGTCATGGATGCGAACCCCCTGGTCATCAACGGTGAGATAGGTCAGGCGGGAATCGACCCAGCCGCCTGAGTTGTAGTAGTGAAGTCCGTCCTGCTCAACGTGCATGGCATGATGCGTGTGGCCGCAGAAAATGCGGTCGGCGTCGTGCTGCTGCGCGTAGTGCAGCGCTCCGGCCGAAACTTTCGACGACATGCGCAGCCAGCGCGTATTCAGCCGGTCGATCAGCCGCGCCACCGGCTTGCCTTTGAAATCAAGTTTCTGCAATTGCAGATAAAGCGACGTGCCCCAGCGGTTGAGCCGCACGTAGCTCACCTGGAAGCCATCGAACTGATGGCCGTGAATTGCAATGTGCTTTAGCCCGTTGTGGTGCCAGTCGTAGTGCTGATACACGCGCACGCCCACCAGGTGCGACATGATGTTGGTGAGGCCGTGGTCGTGATTGCCTTCCACCCAGACCACCTCGACCTGCCGCTTCGGATTCGAGAGCTTGCGGATGTAACCGAGAAATTTCCAGTGATCTTTGGTGAGCCGGGCGAAGTTGAGATCGGCGAAGATATCGCCGAGCAGGATCAAGCGTTGAAAACGGTTTTCCTTCAGCACCCTCGTCGCTTCGCGGGCATGGCTGATCTCTGCGCCCAGGTGCAGGTCGGAAAGGATCAGCGTGTTGTACGCGGGCCCATCCACATTTCAGTTGTAACAAGCGAATGTTACGGGCTGATGAAATGTGCATCAATATTAGTGCAGCGGTAACCAAAACTGTAAATCACTGGAGCGACTAGGTTTAGGGTGGGAAAAATCAAACATTTCAACAGCGTGAATGATTCCCGGTGATCACTTCTGGGGCGGAGGCACATATTCCTTGGGAACTGCCGAACCTTCTCCAAAGAAGAACTGATCCAACTGCTTGACGATGACCTCTTGATCTTCGCGGCGCGCCGGGTTCAGCCGGTATTCGTTCAGCAGCATTTTGCAATGCTCGGTCCACATCCGCCAGGCTTCCTGGGAGACGTTGTCATAGACCTTGCGCCCGAGTTCGTTGTCGAACGGAGGCTCGTCCAGCCCGGGCATGTTTCTCTTCAGTTTCACGCAGAAAACCGTGTGCTCCATACTCACCTTCACCTGGAAATTAATACCGCAACATTATTACATGGGATGGCAGTTCATGAGCGGGGTCGCGGCCCAGGCTCCGGCTTTACCCTGTGTTCCTCTTTGTCCCCTGTGTTTAAGGGTTTTGTGCTGGTTTCCAAAACTTTTAACACGGGGACACGGAGGAACACAGGGTAGGGCCTGGGGAATTGCAGAAGGTCAAGGTCAAGGTTTCGGAATCGGTCCAGAATACTCAGCCAGCAACGCAGCCAGTTGTTCGGCGTTGACTGGAGACTCTTCTTCCGGGTCGGCGACAGCCCCTGATAACTTGCCTTTAATGCCCACATACACGGCGTTGTAAGCCTCATCGCCCAGGTTCTCCACTTTGTGCTTCACCG
Source organism: Candidatus Sulfotelmatobacter sp. (assembly GCA_049513475.1). Classification (GTDB taxonomy): domain Bacteria; phylum Acidobacteriota; class Terriglobia; order Terriglobales; family Acidobacteriaceae; genus Sulfotelmatobacter. The sequence goes on from JBEKWC010000016.1 coordinate 104,357, forward strand.
GTGGAAACCAGCGCGCCTCGCCCGGCTTGGCGAAGGTATCGTGAACTTTGCCGTTGGCGTCGGTGAAGCGCAAGTGGCCCCCAGTGACCACCACGACTACGCCGCCGGGATGATCGTGCATCTCCGATTTCTCGTGGGGACCGTAATGCACCGACACGACCTGCACGCGATCGTTTTCAAAATCCAATTTGTAGTGTTTGGGTTCCACCTTGGTGGGATCCTGCGCGAAAACATGCAATGCCAGACAAGACATCAGCGCTGCGCAGAATATTCTGCACCACATGGGCGGCCTCCTGACGCTTAGGGGAAATTGCGAGTCCCTTGGAGCAATTTGCTCACGCTACTCTCGGCGTTGACGCGCTGTCAACGATTCGCGCCGGGGCTGCCCCAAAGTGGTTAATCGGGCAAGCTCGCGCAGTAACTCCGCCGGACAATCGGCATAGGGGGAGCGGTCGCCCGCTCGCCCCTGCCACACCACCGTACATGCGGGTCCGCATACGGCGGTTCGGAGGAGTTGAGCTAGCCCGCGGCCAAGTGGGGAAGACCGAGTGAGT
>JBEKWC010000017.1:0-181107 GCA_049513475.1 Candidatus Sulfotelmatobacter sp.
AGTCATTCTTCGAATCATTTTTCGAATCATTTTTCGAGTCAGGAAAACTCTCCCGTCCGAGCGGGCGTGCATCTAACTTTGACTTTTTTAACATTCGAGGCGCACCCAAGGTATAGGACGGATGCCGCAGCATGGCCTACGGTGTTTGCGGTAGGCGGCGATCTATGGGACAAAGGATGCATTCGTTTCCGAAAGCGCTGGCAAAAAGAGCTGTGCATCGACTTTGTGAATGAGGGTTGGCAATGCCGCACCTAAGCCCCCACGACGTGATGACGATGTTCATGGCGCTGGCCACGCTGCTGGGCTGCGCCAAGCTGGCGGCGGAGCTGATGCAGAAGATCGGCCAGCCTTCGATTCTGGGGGAGATTTCGGTCGGCATTTTTTTGGGGCCGACCGTGTTAGGGCATTACCGGCCGCATTTGTATGAGACGTTATTTCCCACCACCGGGCCGATGCCCATCGTTCTTGATACGGTTACAACCCTCGGCGTGGTTTTTTTCCTACTGACCGCAGGGCTGGAGATCGACCTGCGCAGCATCTTCCGCCAAGGCAAGAGCGCGCTGCTGGTCAGCATCTTCGGCGTGGCCTTTCCTTTTGCCGCGGGCTTTCTGGCGGCTAGCACTTTTCCCGAGTACATGGGCGCGGCCTCGAGTGGCGGAGAAAATATTCTGATCTTCGCACTGTTCGTAGGCACGGCATTGTCTATTTCGGCGCTGCCGGTCATCGCCAAGATCCTGATGGACTTGAATTTGCTGCGCACCGAAGTCGGCACGGTCATCATTTCGTCGGCGATGTTCGACGACCTGGTGGGGTGGATTCTGTTTTCGTTCGTGCTGGGCATGCTGCATCCTCCCGCGGGCAGTACGCCGAGCGCAGGCGTGAAGCACACCATCGTGCTGGTGCTGGCATTCGTTGGGCTCACGCTTACGTTGGGGCGCTGGCTGATCGACAAAATTCTGCCCGTGCTGCAGGCGCACACGACCTGGCCGGGCGGGGTGCTGGGGTTCGTCTTTACGCTCACGCTGGCCGGGGCGGCGTTCACGGAATATGCCGGCATTCACGCTGTGTTTGGCGCGTTCGTGATTGGCATCGCGATCGGGGAGTCGAGCCATCTGCGCAAGCGCACCTCGGAGCACATTCACCAGATCGTCACCAACGTGTTCGCGCCGTTTTTCTTTGCCAGCATCGGATTGCGGACCAACTTTGCCGCTAACTTTCATCTGGGATTAAGCCTGACGGTAATTGGCGTGGCCTGCGTGGGCAAACTGGTGGGAGCGGGCTGGGGCGCGCGCCTCGGCGGCATGGACAAAACCTCGTCTCTGGTGGTCGGCCTCGCCATGAATGCGCGCGGAGCCATGGAGATCATCCTGGGAATTCTGGCGCTGCAGGCTGGGTTGATTCGCGAGACCATGTTTGTCGCGCTGGTGATCATGGCGCTATTTACTTCTCTGCTTTCGGCGCCGGCGATTAATTTTTTAGTGAGCCGCAGGCGCAAGCTCACTCTGAAAGACACGGTCGAGGCGAAGCTCTTCTTGCCTCACTTGGCGGCGAAAACCAGGCTGGGAGCGCTGAAGGAAATGTGCGAAGTGGCGGCAGATGCGGTGAGCAACGCTCCCGAAAGATTGTTCCGGCTGGTCTCGGAGCGCGAACGAGTGCTGGCCAGCGGCTGGGAGAATGAATTGGCAGTGCCCTATGCCCGAGTCAATGGCCTAACGCGTCCCTTGGTAGTGGTGGCGAAGACCGAGGGCATTGATTTCGACGCGCGCGATGGCAAGCCCGCGAGGCTGATCATGCTGATCCTGACCGGGGACAATCAGTCGCAGCACGATCTGCTGGGCGACGCCAGCGAACTCTTCAGCCACAAAGAGGCGGTCGACCGGGCGGTGGACGCGAAGAATTTTGTGGAGTTGGTGGCGGCGCTTAATGCGCCGGTGCAGTAGCCGACTCCGTTTCGGATGAAGGTGTATTGTTCTAGCCGGCGACCGGCGGCGTTCCGTTTTGCACGAATACAACTTGATTCACCTGGCGATTAGGCAGCTGGGGGATGTCCACGGTGGGGAAATTTAGCGTTACCCGGCATCTCTTGCCTGGAGGGAACTTGCCTAGCGGCTTGCTTTTGGCGAACGGGCCTCAGAGCGGAGGGCAGAACCACATGGCCGGTGCAGTGAGCGGGAAGGGGGGATTTCCGCCGACTGCACCGGCTCTTGGCACTTCAAGCCGAGACGCTGAGCCCGCCGCCGGCAGGGGAGCTGCCGACGGTCGAGGAAGACGAGGAGTTCAGCAAGTTCAGGACAATGTTTTCGCTGTTTGAGGGATTAAGGTTAAGGGTAATCTGTTGCGCGTCGGGACTTAATTGAGTGCCGGCGCTGATGGAGATCTGCTCCGCTCCGCCGTTGCCTGCAGCGCCCAGGTTGATCGTAATCTGCTCGGGATTGGCGGCGGTGCCGGTGTTGGTGAGGTTCACAACAAACTCCGGTCCGGCGCCGCTGGTGAGACTGGCCGGCGTGGGGGCTGGTTTGAACTCTCCTCCAAGGTTCGCTCCCTGGGGGTTGTTAAAAGTATCGACCAGGGAGGCGAAGGCTTGTTGGGCGCCTGCCAGGTCGCCAGACTGCAAGGCCTGGCCAACGGCGGTGAAATCCTGCTCGCGGTCGGTGAGTTTGAACGGAGTGCCATTGGCAAAGGGACCATTCTGGCCTAGCGACACAATTTTATTGAAGGCCGTCTGTGCGCTGGACAAATCGCCGGACGAGAGTGCCTGCCCGAGCTGGCCCAGGTCCGTGCTTCTGCTCTGAAAATATTGTTGCAAGTGCTGATAGATCGAACTATTAGAAACAGCAGATGTCGACATGAGTGTCTCCTGAAGGCGGATTCGTTAATCTATGGCTGGGAATCCCTGGCAGGAACGCTTGCCATCACAAGACCAGATCGACGGCTGCGAGAGAAACTTTGGGACGGGGGCGGTGCTTCCGATCGGGATGGGTCTAGGCTGAGTCAGGCATTGGACGCGCTGCGCAAGCGCATGTAACCTTCGGAAATGCATCGGCCCATGCATATCGCGGCCCCCGACTTCGCTTTGCCGAAAGCGCTGAGGCTCGCCGATGAAGAGGTTCATTTGTGGCGTGTGGATCTGGCAACCGTGGGTCCGGCTGAGGCGCGATGGCTGCCGCTGCTCTCCGCGGACGAGGCCAAACGCGCTGCCCGCTTTCACTTTAACCGCGACCGGCAACGTTATGTTGCGGCGCGAGCCTGGTTACGCCTGTTGCTGGGCGCCTATCTGGAATTCGAGGCCAAGGAGTTGACCTTCTCTTATTCGGCCCGGGAGAAGCCAGCCTTGGGCTTTTCTTATGCCGGCCGGCGGATGGAATTCAACCTATCGCACTCCGGCGCTGTGGCGCTGCTGGTTTTCGCCTGGGGGAGGCAGGTAGGGGTCGACGTAGAAGCAGTTCGCGCGGACTTCGAAGTCGAGGCCATTGCCAACCGATTTTTTTCCGCGCAGGAGCGCGAACAGTTGTGGGCGTGCCCGCCCGCGGAGAGACATGCCGCATTCTTCCGCTGCTGGACTCGCAAGGAGGCTTATATCAAGGCCACCGGCGCCGGATTGTCGCTCCCTCTGAGCCAGTTCGACGTCTCCCTTGCCGCGGGCGAAACGAATGCCCTGCTGGCCACCCGGCCTGACGCGGCCGAGGCGGAAAGGTGGTTGCTGCGCGAAGTGCCAGCCGGTCCCGGCTATGTGGCTTCGCTTTGTGTTAGCGGCGGCAGGGGTTGGCAGCTTCGGAGCTGGTGTGACGATGGTAATGACTGAACTAGTCGGGATCGCTGTGGAAGTTATGCCGCCTGGCGCGCAAAATCTTTCACTTGCGTGCCGAAATAATTTCAAAAACGCGGTCGGGAATTGGCTAAAGCCACCATTCTTCAACAGCTTAAATAAAACGAGACGGAGTCCTAAAGGTGCCGGGATTGCAATGCACTTTGGTGGGTTGGAATCCACAAACTGACTTTCTCCCGTGCCGAATGAAGTGTTACTCTGTCAAGTAAGTTTTCGGGCATCCTCTCCCTTTGACTTAATTTCTGCAACGCAGTTCTAACCCAGTTGGAGCTTAAAGAGCAATCCACCAAAATGCGATAAATTTGGTAGAGAATTCAAACTGCCGAAAATCGGGCGCGTAAAGGTCGCAGTCGGACCGCCCGAGTGCAACGCGGGAAGAATCGCGAATTTCAAGGAGGCTTACGCACTTGACCGCTTCAATCAGCCATCTCATCGCTCCGCATGGCGGAGAGCTTATCGACCTTATCGCTTCTCCGGAAAGAATGGTCGAGCTAAAAGCGCACTCGAAAGAGTGGCCCTCCTGGGACCTGACGCCCCGCCAGCTTTGCGATCTGGAATTGCTGGCCAGCGGCGGCTTTTCGCCGCTGCGCGGCTTCATGGCGCGCGCCGATTATGAAAGCATCTGCCACAACATGCGCTTGACCGATGGCACGCTCTGGCCCATGCCCATCACGCTGGACGTGACGGAGGAATTCGCCAAGAAGCTGACGCCGGGCACGAGCAAAGTCGCGCTGCGCGATCCCGAGGGCGTGATGCTCGCCGTGCTGCATGTGGATGAAGTCTGGCAGCCCGACCGCAAGGCCGAAGCCAAAGCGGTGTTCGCCAGCACCAGCTCCGCCCATCCGGGCGCCGATTACGCCATCAACAAGGCCAATCCCTGGTACGTCGGGGGAAAGATCGAGGCGCTGCAAATTCCCACGCACTACGACTTCCGCACGGTGCGACTGACACCGGCGGAGGTGCGCGCCGAGTTCGCTCGGGTGGGCTGGCGCAAAGTAGTTGCTTTCCAGACGCGCAATCCCATGCACCGGGCTCACGTGGAATTGGCTTTTCGAGCGGCTAAACAAGTGGAGGCGAATCTTCTGATTCATCCCGTCGTCGGCATGACCAAGCCCGGCGACGTGGACTACTACACGCGCGTGCGCTGCTATCAGTTGCTGCTCTCGAAGTTCCCGCCGTCGACCGCGAAGCTTTCGCTGCTGCCGCTGGCCATGCGCATGGGCGGGCCGCGCGAGGCCATCTGGCACGCGCTCATCCGCAAGAATCACGGCTGCACTCACTTCATCGTGGGCCGCGATCACGCCGGCCCGGGCAAGGATACCGACGGGAAACCGTTCTACGGCCCCTACGAGGCACAGGAAGTTTTCAAGAAGCACGAGGCCGATATCGGCGTCACCATGGTGCCTTTCAACATGATGGTGTACCTCGAGGCCGAGAATCGCTACGTGCCCGACGACGAAGTGAAAAATGGAGATCGCGTGCTCAACATCTCGGGCACCGAACTCCGCGAGCGTTTGAACGAGGGCCGCGAAATTCCCGCGTGGTTTACCTATCCGGAGGTGGTCGAGGAGTTGCGCCGCAGCTTCCCGCCCCGCCACAAGCAGGGCGTGACCATCTTTTTTACCGGACTCTCGGGTTCGGGCAAGTCGACCATCGCCAACATTCTGCTGACGAAGTTTCTGGAAGCGGGCGGGCGTCCGGTCACTTTGCTCGATGGCGACCTGGTGAGGAAAAACTTATCCTCCGAGTTGGGCTTTTCCAAGGAGCATCGCGACATCAACATCCGGCGCATCGGTTATGTGGCATCGGAGATCACGAAGAACGGCGGCATCGCGATTTGCGCGCCCATTGCGCCTTACGACGCGACCCGCAAGCACGTGCGGCAGACGATCGAGCCCTACGGCGGCTTCATTCTGGTGCACATCGCGACATCGGTCGAGGTCTGCGAACAACGGGATCGCAAAGGCCTTTACGCCAAGGCTCGGGCGGGAATTCTCAAGGAGTTCACGGGAATTTCCGATCCCTACGAAGTGCCCAGCGACGCCGAAGTCACCATCAACACCGGGGAACTTTCTCCGGAGGAAGCGGCGCAGGAGATCATTCTGCACCTGGAGCGCGAAGGCTTTATCGGAGCGACCGAAGCGGTGGTTTCGTAGGCCGGGTTCGAGTGCCGCGCTGACTTTCTTCAACCATCGCCTCAAAACATGGACCTGCTGATCAAGAGCCTGGTTGGGTTGGGAGTTGGGACCCTCATTGGCATGACGGGAGTCGGGGGCGGCGTTCTGCTGCTCCCGATTCTTATCTTTGGCCTGGGAGTGCCTCCGCTCAGCGCCGTGGGTTCGGACGCGCTCTTTAATTTTGTCACCAAGATTGGCGCCAGCGCGGTTCATTTGCGGCGGGGAACGGTGCGAAAAAAAGTGGTTCTGGCGCTCATCGCCGGCAGCGCTCCGGGCTCTTATGCGGGCGTAAGTTACCTGGTCTACCTGCGCAACCACTACGGCAACGGCGTAAATCATTTCATCACGGTTGCGGTGGGAGTGCTGCTGATTTGCATTCCTACTTTTTTATTTTTCCAGAAGAAGATTGAAGACAGCGTGGCGTCGCATCCGCCGACCATGAAGTCGTTCGCCTGGATGTCCCTGATCGGGCTGGTGGCGGGCTTTTTGGTGGGGATTACATCGGTAGGCTCGGGCAGCATCGTGATGATGATGCTCCTGCTGTTCTACCAGTTTCAGCCCAAGGTGATGGTGGGTACCGATATTGTGCACGCTCTGTTGCTGACCGGCGTGACCAGCCTGCTGCATTTTCGCATGCACAACGTAGACATTCATTTGGTGGGAGCGCTCTTGATCGGATCGATTCCCGGCGGGCTGCTGGGATCTTATTTGAGCACGCGAGTTCCGGTTCCGTGGTTGAGGCGGATTTTATGCGCCGTGCTGCTGGCTACGGGTGCGCGCATGCTCATGGCTTGAGAGCAGTTCTCAGTTCTCAGTTTCTCGCTCGGCGGCACGAGGAATGATATGCAATCAAAATCTTACGCGCAGATTCTGGAACGCATCCAGGCCGCTATCGAGGCTGCCCGCGCTGTTTTTGCTCGCTTTACGCCGGGGGAGATCGAGGCGGAATTCAAGGTTGGCCACGATCCCGTGACCGAGGCGGATCGCGCCCTGGATGCCGTTCTGCGCAAGGAATTGCTGCGCGAGGGAGAAGGATGGCTCTCCGAGGAAAGCGTAGACGATCCCATCCGGTTGCAGCGTTCGCGGGTTTGGGTGGTCGATCCGCTCGACGGCACGCGCGAATTTGTGCAGGGCATTCCCGAGTTCTGCGTTTCGATCGGCTTCGTCGAAGACGGCCGTCCCGTGGCGGGAGGAATTTGCAATCCGGCGACCAACGAAGTGTTTCTCGGTTCGATCGAATCCGGCGTCACTTACAACGGCAAGCCGGCGCAGCCCAGCCAGCGGAGCAGCATGGAGGGCGCGCTGGTTCTGGCCAGCCGCAGCGAGGTAAAGCGCGGAGAGTGGAAAGCGTTTGAGAATTCAAGTCTTAAAATTCGCCCTATGGGATCGGTGGCTTACAAGCTTGCCCTGGTGTCAGCCGGACGGGCTGACGTCACGTTTACCCTGACGCCAAAAAACGAATGGGATGTGGTGGCTGGAGCGGCCCTGGTGCAAAGCGCCGGTGGTTTCGTCAGTACGCTGGAAAAAGTCAAGCTGACAGCTAATAACCGCGATCCGCTGCTATCAGGCCTGCTGGCCGGCGGATCTTTTCTCCAAGACGAATTGTTTGCCCTGGTCGAGCCGCACCTTCGCGTGACGAAACCAGCCCGCTAACGGAAGCGAGGTCGCCATGCTGCTGACGTCGTGTAGCTAGCTTGCAGCACGCTTCGTGTTTCCTGACGAGTCAATTCCCTCTTTCTCTTGAACTGGCTACCGTAATGTTGAGGCTTAACGCGCAAGCCCATTGCCGCACGCAAGGCAGTACGCAAAAACAGTATCGAACTTCCACCTATTCGGAAAGCGGATACAGCAGCCTGCTGGCGGATGCAGAATTTTTCTTAGATGTCATCGTATTGGGCTGACCCCGGCTACAACCAGCCCTACGATCTAATTCCGCTCGCCCTTCCCGCTTGGGTGCGGCAACGTTCCGAGGAACAGCTTCTCCATCCGGCCCTGCGCCTCGGCAAAGCTGGAGGCAAAAGGTCGGCAAAATGACGTTGCCCTTTTCGAAGCATTCGTGTTGGATTTCGTGCTCGTGGCTTCGAAACAGTCCGCACCCAGTCGAATACTTCGAACTCTCCGACCGTATGGTGTTGTACTGGTTTTGGGCCCATGACCGCGGCGTAGCCAGCGAGTAACTGGGCCAAATACTATCTGGTGAGAGATTCGATTCGCATAAATCGCAGCGACGGAGCCCTAGTCCGACTGATCACCCCCATGCGTCCCGGAGAAAGCGCCGAACAAGCCGAGCAACGCCTGTCGCCCTTTACCACCAGCCTTTTTCCCCTGCTCGATGACTACATCCCGCGCTGAGCAACCGTTTACTCTGTGTTCCTCGGTGTCCCCTGTGTTTAAGAAAGGCCTCCTCAAAAAGAATTTAATCTTGCGCCCAAGCGAAGCGAATGTTATTCCTGACTGTCCTCACCGAGCATTGATTGAATGGTCACGCCCCCCTCCGACGTATCGATCACGGAAGATCCCGGCCGCCCCAAGCGCGTGCTCGGCTTCCGCGACTTAGTCCTGTTCTACGTGGTAACCGGCATCAGCCTGCGCTGGATCGCCACCGCCGCCGCGGCCGGCCCCAGTTCGATCGTCATCTGGGTCGGCGCCTGGCTCTGCTTCTACACTCCGCTGGCGCTCTCCGTCCTGGAGTTGTCGTCCCGTTATCCCGCCGAAGGCGGCCTCTACGTCTGGAGCAAGTGCGCCTTCGGAGATTTTTCCGGCTTTATGTCCGCCTGGACGTACTGGGCCAGCAATCTTCCCTACTTCCCCGCCGTGCTCTACTTCGCAGGCAGCAACATTCTCTTCATGCGCCAAACCGCGTGGGCGCACCTCTCAGACAACGCCACGTTCTACATCGTGTTTTCTATTCTCACGTTGGCAGCAGCCACCCTGCTGAACATCGTTGGACTCGACGTCGGCAAATGGCTGCACAACGTGGGCGCGCTGGCCATGTGGATTCCGGTCGGCATCGTCATAGTCATGGGCTTGATCGCCTGGCATCGCTATGGCTCCGCCACGCAATTCACTGTGCGCACCATGACTCCCCGCATTCATTTCAACGATATTATTTTCTGGTCGGTGCTGACCTTCGCTTTCGGGGGATGCGAGACCGCCTCCTTCATGGGAGAAGAAATAAAAAATCCCCGCCGCTCGATTCCCTTCTCGCTGCTGTTCGGCGGAGTCACCGTAACTCTCTGCTACATCCTCGGGACGGCATGTGTACTGCTGGCTTTGCCCTCCGGCGAAGTAAGCAGCTTGCAGGGATTAGCACAAGCCATCTCAAAAACCGCATCCCGCTTGGGTTTCCCGGGAGTGCTGCCAGTGGCCGCACTCTTGATCGCGCTCAGCAACATCGGCGCAGCCGGAGCGTATCTAGCCACAGTAGCCCGCCTGCCTTTCGTCGCGGGCCTCGACCACTTTTTGCCGCCTGCCTTCGCTGCACTCCATCCGCGCTGGAAAACTCCCTGGATCGCACTGCTCACTCAATTCGTTCTCGGCGCGCTCTTCATTTTTCTAGGCCAAGCCGGAACCAGCGTCAAAGGCGCGTACGACGTCTTGGTAAGCATGGGCGTGATCGCCTACTTCATTCCCTATCTCTATCTGTTCGCCGCCATGATCAAACTGCAGCGCGAACCCGCCGGAACGGATGTGATCCGCGTTCCGGGGGGTGAAGTGGTGGCGCAGTTGGTTGCATCACTCGGATTCCTCACCACCGCCTTAACGATTGTTCTCTCGCTGATCCCGCAGCCCGACGAACCGAACAAGCTTCTGGCATTGTCGAAGATTGTAGGGGGAACCGGAGCGCTGGTGGTGGTCGGAGTATGGCTTTACAGGGCTGGGAAACGTCGCGCTGCAGACTCCGTTCTGACCCATTGATGGGTGCAAAAACAGGCTGGCAACAGCCGCCATCGGCTGTCGCTCATGATCCACCTCATACACGCTCACCGTGTGGTCTCCCGACCACTCTCGGTAATTCAAGCTGTGGCAAAGCGGAAAAGTTCTCTCGTGAAACGCGGTTCCAATAGGCAAAGGAGTGGCCGCGAAAAGAATTTACTGCCAGGCTGGATGATACGATCGAACTCTTTTGAAGGCGTCTTCCCGAAGCCCCGCGCTTTCCAGTGGGGCGAGGGACCTCCGCCGAAGAAAAAATTTCCCGGACTCGCGCTCGACAAATGCCTTGAACTGCCCCCGAAATCGAACCCAGACGGTAAAGAATTCCGTCCTGCCGCTTTCTGGATTGCTCGGTGACGCGGTCGCGCAACTCTTCCCGATCCATTCCAAAAACAATCGATTCTTGATTTGTCGCCGGTTCGTAACCTGCATACGGAGTTTTTCAAGATGCGCGCGGCTGTTCGCTTGGGTCCAGACACCTCGAATTCACCTTACCGGAATTATTTTCTGCCCTGCGAATCCATAATGAAAAGGGCGAGGGTGTCAACTTCAGCCGCAACGTCATATATGATTGGTGGTTGCACTAAATTTTGTCAGGTTCGCGCCCGCATTGCCGGGTAGAAACTTCACGACTGGACTTCATTCCAATTACGAGTACGACAATATGAGCAAGGCAGTCAGCATCTTCGGTCTGGGATATGTAGGTTCGGTAACTGCGGCTTGCCTTGCGGCCAAAGGACATTCCGTTACCGGCGTCGACCTGAACGCTTCCAAGGTCGAATTGCTGAACACAGGCCGCAGCCCGATCGTTGAATTGGGCATGAACGAATTAGTCGAGGAAGCGCACAAAGCTTCTCTTCTGTCCGCAACCACCGATTCCGCCGCTGCCGTGATGCAGACCGAAATCTCGTTTCTCTGTGTCGGAACTCCCAGTCTGCGCAGCGGAAAACTCGATCTCGGTCACGTCGAGCCGGTCTGTCGCGATATCGGACAGGTGTTGAAGCGCAAGCCCTCTTTTCATCTCGTGGTTCTGCGCAGCACGGTGCTGCCCGGCACGGCTGAAAATATCGTGATTCCCGCGCTCGAAGAAGCCAGCGGCAAACGCCTGGGGAAAGATTTTGGCGTTTGCGTTAACCCGGAGTTCATGCGCGAAGGCACGGCCGTCGCCGACTTTATGCAGCCCGCCATGACCATTATTGGCGCCATCGACGCCAAGCACGCTGACGGTTTACGCGAGCTTTATTCCTGGGCGCCGGGCCGAATCTTCGAAACTACTTTTCGTTCGGCGGAGATGGTCAAATACGTTTGCAACACCTGGCACGCCTTGAAAGTGGCTTTCGCCAACGAGGTGGGCACACTCGCCAAAGCGCTCAACGTCGACGCTGAAGACGTCACCGAGATCTTTACCGCCGACGATAAACTCAATATCTCGGCGCGCTATCTGAAGCCGGGCTTTGCCTTCGGCGGTTCCTGCCTGCCCAAGGATGTGCGCGCCATGAGTTATCGCGCCAAAGAGTTGGATCTGAAATTACCGCTCTTCGAATCGATCATGCCCAGCAACGACGAACATCTGCGCCGCGCCATCGCCATCGTGCTCGAGAGCGGAAAGAAAAATGTGGCGATCCTGGGACTGAGCTTTAAGGCGGCAACCGACGATCTCCGCGAGAGCCCGCAGGTGCAGCTGGTCAAACATCTTCTCGGCGAAGGCTACAACTTAAAGATTTGGGACGAAAATGTTTCGCTGGGGCGCCTGATCGGCTCCAATCGCGATTACATCGAGGGCACGATTCCGCACATCGGCTCTCTGCTCGAAAGCGATCTCGGAGAAATTCTTCGTAATGCCGAGGTCGTGGTAATCGGCACTCGCGGCATCGCGCGCGATCAACTGCAAGCCCACTTGCGCGACGACCACGTCGTCGTCGACCTCGTGAATCTGGAGAAAGCCCGACGCCCCGCCGTTGGCGACTACGAAGGTATTTGCTGGTAGGGATGTGCGAATCCTTTCTGGGTCAAGGCGGGAATGCCGCCGCTGGATACCGGCAACAAGGTCCGTTTCTACAATACCTGCGGCACCTTGCCCGCGAGCACGAAGTTACCTTGCTCTCCTACTCGGGCGGAAGACGAGATTCGGCTTAGGAAGCCGACGGCGCTGATTCCGATCGCTGGGCAAGAACCTTGTGGGGCAGCCGCGCCTTTGCGGCTTGGTATTTGGGTTTACGTGGCTGGAAAGGATCTTCAGTCCGGATGCTCGTACAGTTCCTCTTCCGAAAGTACGGGCGGTGCCGCAACCCCCATTGCAGCCCGGGATCCCGCGCCGAACATCGGTCCGCGAGCCGGCACCACGGGCGCAAACCCCATCAATCCGATCTTCGGCACGATGTCGTCGTAAATGGCCTCCATGCCACCACGACGCAGGTAAGTTTCGTGCCAAAAACCGGTTCCCCCGGAATCCTTCAAAAACCTTTGCCACCATTCCCGGTGCGGAGCCGATCGCGTCCACTTCAGGAGCGACTCTTGATCGCGCCAGTATTGGCGCATACCGACGTGCATCGGGAAAAAAGAAAAGACGAGATTTTCGTGGAGCAATAATCCATCGGGATGAGCGTCAACTGAGGAAGCGATCTGTGGACCGGGTCCCAACAGGGTCTTGATTCCCACCATGCGATTCACGCGCATGCCCAGGTAAATCACGACCAGGTCGGGATAACCCGAAAGATCAACCGTCCGGCGCTCGACGCGGGTGGGCATGAAAGGCCGTCCTTATTTTCATTCCGGTGTCGCGGTTTTCCGCGCCGGATTAAAAAACGGCAGCGCAATCACCTTAACATTCGTCTTCAGCCGGATTGCCTCGATCGTGATCTCCATCTGCAACTGTGTGCCGAGCTTCGAATACTCGATCTCCACGCTGGCCAGCGCAATCATCTTCTTCAAAATCGGCGACCAACTCGTGGTCGTAGCCTTGCCAACCTGTTTCTCTCCGGAGTACAAAGGCACTGCCACGCGCGAAGCCTGGCTCGGCGCCGCCGGAGTCAGTCCATAGCGCTCGTAAAGCGCCTCCACATCGGTCCAATCCACTTCGACACCGACCAGCTGCCGCGCCACGCCATTCTTCGCATCCTGCTCCAGCGCCGGCTTGCCGACAAAATTTTCTTTTTCCAGATGCACCATCTTGCCGAAACCCAACTCATACGGCGAATATTTCTGCGACGGAATCAACGCCTTCTTCGAACTCGTGTAGTCGACTTCGATCAAGAGCAGCCCAGCCTCGACGCGCGCCACATCCAGCGCCAACATGCCCGCTGCGTGCAGGTCAAACTGCTTGCCCTTTTCTGCCAACGCATCCCAAACTTTGACGGCGTCATTCCATGGAACCCATATCTCATATCCCAAATCGCCAGTATATCCCGTGCGAGAAATGTCAACCGGCACACCCGCAATCTTTCCCTGCGTCACCCGAAAGTATTTCAGACTTGCAATGTCGGCCTCGGCTACCGTCTTCAGCAGCTTCGCCGAAGTCGGTCCCTGCAACGCCAGCGCCGCCACTTTCTCGGAAATATCCTCAACCTGCACATCCATGTTCAGGCCATTCTGCCGAAACCAGCGCAGGCTCGGGTCGGCAGCCGTCCAGCGATAAACATTCTCCTCCAGCCGCGAAATCGTCCCATCGTCGATGACCTTGCCCTCTTCATCGCACCAGCAGCAATAAATCACCTGCCCCACTTTCACCTTGTTGACGTCGCGCGTGATCACTCGGTTCACTAGCCGGGTCGCGTCTTTGCCCGTGACGAGATATTTGTACAGCGGAGAAATATCGATCAGCGCCGCCGCATTGCGGATGGCGTTGTACTCGTGCTCATGATGCACCTCATACACGCTCACCGTGTAGTATCCCGACCACTCTCGGTAATTCAAGCTATGGCAAAGCGGAAAAGTTCTCTCGTGAAACGCGGTTCCAATAGGCAAAGGAGTGGCCTCGTTAAACTTGATTGACAAACGACGATACAACACCTGACGCGAAAGGCTCAGACATCAATATGCATCCAAACCTCCTGATTTGGCTAGGGGTACTCGCTCTGCTTGTGTATTTTCTGATCGGCGGACATCAAGGAATCTTAGCTATGGCTCGTGCCCTGGGCGCGTCCCATGCAATGAATGCGGTCATGGCCGCCTATCGCAACGGTGACTACGCCACCGTACTGCGGAAAACCGAAGGCCTCAAGAACGGCCGGGACAAGACGGGAGAATACCGCTTCCTGCGCGGTGGAAGGTTGCATCCCTTGAGGCGGCTTGACGAATCCGAAGGGATCCTTCGAGGAGCCATGCCACTTCACGCAGACTCCCGCCAAAAGGCGCTCGTCCATAACACTCTCGCTTCGGTGTTGATGGATCAGAAACGATTTCTTGAGGCAGTCGCATTTTATGAAAATGCCGGCCGAGCCTGGCCAGACAGAGGCTCCAGCCTCTGCGGAGTTGCCGAAACCTGGCTGCGCCAGGGCCGCGAGCTTCAGTGGCACTGCAGTGCGCACGCGAAGCCGTCAAGATTGACCGGCGTGCGACCGGAATGCCAAAAGAAGCCCTCGATAAGATTAGGTGAAGATTTCGCGGCATTGGCGTGGGCCACTGCTGCCCACTTGGGTGATGCCCGTGAAGTTGAATCCCTGCTGGCGAAGGCATTTCCGCTTATGTGGGGCCAAAAGTAACCCGATTCTTGCACAGATCCACGACCACGCCGTAAAGGCTTACGAGACTCTCAATAGGCCGGAGGAGGCGCGCGACCATTTTCGTCAGGCGACGAAAATTGATCCCCAAGGTATCTTCGGACGACTCGCCAGCGCGATCTCCTCTTAGGCTACAATTGCAATTCACAATGCACCGCCTCATACAATGGAGCGTTCTTCCCAGCGGACTCTAATCACCGCTGTTCCGCAGCCTGCGTTATCGTTATCCTCATTCGCATTCGTACCAACCTGACAGCTGAAGGCTAAGAGCTTATGGCGAATTCATACGACGTAATCGTAATCGGCGGCGGCCACAACGGCCTCGTTAACGCCGCCTACCTCGGGCGCGCCGGGAAAAAAGTTCTGGTGCTCGAGCGCCGCCATATCCTCGGCGGCGCGGCATGCACCGAGGAAGTTTTCCCCGGCTTCAAGTTCTCGGTTTGCTCTTATGTTGTGTCACTGCTGCGGCCGGAAATCATACGCGATCTCGACCTTCCGCGGCACGGCCTTGAGATCCTTCCGCTCGACGGTACTTTCACGCCCATGCCCAGCGGCGATTATCTATGGCGCGTGAACGACCATGGCAAAACCCATCGTGAGATCGCCCGCCACTCCCGCGTCGATGCCGAGGCCTATGACGAATTCGGCAAAGCCATGCAAGCCATGTGCCGCTTCGTGAAGCCGATTCTCAGCATGGTCCCGCCCGACCCGAACACCTTGAACCCGCGCGAACTTATGAAGCTGCTTTTCATCGGCAAGCGCTTTCAAGGCATGTCGAGCTACGACAAGTACAACCAGGTCCAGCTCATGACCATGAGCGCCGTTGATTTTCTCGATCAATGGTTCGAAACCGACGCACTCAAGGCCACGATGTCGGCGTCAGGCATCATCGGAACTTTTCTCGGTGTGCGCTCGCCAGGAACAGCTTACGTTCTGCTCCACCACTACATGGGAGAGATCGACGGCGCATTCCGCGCCTGGGGCTTCGCGCGCGGCGGCACGGGCGCAATCTCTAATGCTATCGGCGACGCGGCTCGCGAAGCGGGCGTAGAAATCCGCACCCAAGCCGCGATCGCGAAAATCATCGTCAAAGATGGCAAGGCCAAAGGCGTGGTGCTAGCCAACGGCGACGAAATCTACGCCGACACCATTTCCTCGAGCGTCGATCCCCGCCTCACTTTCAACAAGTTCATCGAAGCCGACCAACTTCCCGCGGACTTTCTCGAAGACATTAACCGCTTCAAATATCGCGGCTCTTCGGGCAAAGTGAACATGGCGCTCGACGGCCTCCCGAACTTCAAGTGCATGCCCGGGCCGGGACCCCATCTGCGTGGCGCGATCTCGATTTCACCTTCGGTCGAATACATGGAGCGCGCCTACGACGACGCCAAGTACGGCAACTTCTCGCGCCATCCTTATATCGACATGGTGATTCCGTCGCTCACCGACCCTTCAGTCGCGCCGCCGGGCAAGCACGTGCTCTCCTGCTTCGTGCAGTACGCGCCCTACAAGCTGCGCCCCGGTCTCAACTGGGACGACCAGAAAGAAGCCTTCGGCGACACCGTCGTCAACACCATCGCCGAGTACGCGCCCAACATCAAAGACATCATCCTGCACCGGCAAGTCGTGACTCCGCTCGATCTCGAACGCGAGTGGGGACTGAGCGAAGGCAACATTTTTCAAGGCGAACTTTCGCTGGAGCAACTTTTCTTCCTGCGCCCCGCGCCGGGCTACGCGCGCTTCCGCACTCCCATACAAAACCTCTACCTGTGCGGCTCGGCCACGCACCCCGGCGGAGGCATCATGGGCGCTCCGGGACGGCTCGCAGCGCTGGAAATTCTCAAAGATAAAGGAGCCGCCTAACATGCCGGAGACGACCCGCGACATCGTCATCATCGGCGCAGGGCACAACGGCCTGGTCGCCGCCTTCTACCTGGCCAAAGCTGGATTCAAGCCCCTAGTGCTCGAGCGTCGCCCGCAGGTTGGCGGCGCTGCCGTCACCGATGAATTTCACCCCGGCTTCCGCTGCTCCACGCTGGCGCACACGGCAGGCCCGATTCGCCCTGACATCGTTCGCGACCTGCAACTGGAAAAGCACGGCCTGAAGTTCATCACTCCCGAAACCTGCGTCACCGCGCTCTCGCCCGACGGCCGCGCCCTTTCGCTCTTTCAGGACAAGAACAAATCCGCGCAAGCCATCGCCGCCTTCTCGCAGAAAGACGCGACGAAATATCCCGAGTTCGAAGGCTCGCTCGCCAAGATCAGCAAGGTGATCGCGGAAGCACTGGCCACGACCCCTCCCGATATCGACCACCCCAGCCGCGGCGACCTCTGGAGCATGCTAAAAACCGGCCACGCCCTTCGCAATCTCGGCAAGCGCGATATGTATCGCGTGCTGCGCTGGGGACCGATGGCAGTCGCCGATCTCGTAGCCGAATATTTCGAAACCGAATTGTTGCGCGCGTTGATCGCAGCGCGCGGAATCTTCGGAACTTTTCTCGGACCGTGGTCCGCTGGAAGCGCCTTGCAGTTGCTCATCCGAGCGGCCGGCGATCCCCATCCCGCCGGCTCCGCATTCTTTGTTGCAGGCGGCGCGGGCGCGCTCACGCAAGCCATGGCATCCGCCGCGCAGGCCGCTGGGGTTGAGATTCGCACCAACGCCGAAGTCATCGAGATTCGCGTAAAGGACGGCGCAGCCACGGGAGTGCTGCTCGCCACGGGCGAAGAAATCGTCGCCAAAGCCGTCGTCTCCGATGCCGACCCCAAGCGCACCCTGCTCAAGCTCACCGACCCCACGCATCTTTCGCCGGACTTTGTACAGAAACTTCAGCACTACCGCGGCAATGGCACGGTCGCGAAAGTGAATCTCGCGCTCTCCGGCCTGCCCGATTTCACGGCCTTGAAAAATGGCGACGGCATCGCCCTTCAAGGCCGCATTCACATTGGCCCCGAGATCGATTATCTGGAGCGCGCCTTCGACGAATCCAAGTACGGAAACTTCTCCCACCATCCTTATCTTGAAGTGGCGATACCGTCGCTCACCGATGCCACGCTCGCGCCCGCGGGCCAGCACGTGATGTCCATCTACATGCAGTACGCGCCTTACAAACTCAAGGGCGATTGGGAGAGCCAGCGCAAAGCCCTGGGACAAACGGTGGTGCAGACGCTCGCGCAATACGCGCCCAATGTGCAGGAACTGATCCTGACCCACCAGATCATCACGCCGCAAGACCTCGAAGATATTTATGGGCTGACCGGCGGACAAATTTTCCATGGCGACCTGGCGCTCGACCAGTTCTTCACCATGCGCCCGCTGTTGGACTGGGCGCGTTACCGCACGCCAATTGACAATTTATATTTATGCGGCAGCGGCACCCACCCCGGCGCCGGCTTAACCGGAGGCTCGGGAGCGAACGCCGCAAAAGAAATTGCGAAGTATCTAAAGAAGTAGCGCCGGCGTCTCGCCGGCTGTCGCGAGGGCGTCTCGCCCTCGCAGCGGCGGCGGGACGCCGCCGCGACAACCGCCGGGAAGGCGGCGCTACGATGAAAAAGGCGAAATCAGTTCGGCGGACCGGTACCGGGAAACCCAGAGTCGTCTCCCTCAGCGTCGACGATTATCTCGCCGCCGTCCCCGAACCCGCCCGCACCGCCTTGAGCAAAGTTCGAGCGATCATTCGCTCGGTTGCCCCGGCCGAGGCGACCGAGAGCATCCGTTACGGCATTCCGACGTTCAAGTACAAAGGCATGCTGGCCAGTTACGCCGCCTTCACAGACCATTGCAGCCTGTTCCCCGGCGCCGGACCCACCACGGAGTTTAAGGACGATCTCAAAACTTTCTCGACCTCGAAAGGTACCATACGGTTCGCGCCGCACAAGCCTCTACCCGCCGCTCTTCTGAAGAAACTCGTGAAGGCGCGCATCGCGGAGAACGAAGGCAAGAAGCGCCGCTGACCGCGCCCGCTTGCAGGCTATGAAAAACTCCGCCATCCTCCTAGTCAGTTGCCCCGACGCCAAGGGCGAAGTCGCTACCATCGCCGACTTCGTCTACCGCCACGGTGGCAACATCCTGCACGCCGACGAACATGCCGACGAAGAATCTGGCCTTTTCTTGATGCGCGTCGAATTCGATCCCAAAGATTTCGACCTCGATCTCTCCGATCAAGAGCACGGCGACTTCTCGAAACAATTCTCCCCGATTGCCGAGAAATTCCAGATGAACTGGCGACTGGCACAGTCCGAGCATCGCCAGCGCATGATCATTCTGGTTTCCAAGTACGATCACTGCCTCGTCGATTTGCTCTACCGTCATCAAAGCGGCGAACTCGCCTGCGACATTCCGCTCATCATCTCGAACCACCCCGACAACCGGCCCATCGCCGACTTCTACAAAATTCCCTACGCCGTCGTCTCGATCACCAAAGACAACAAGCAACCAGCCGAGCGACAAATCCACACCCTGATCGACCAACACCAAGCCGACTTCATGGTGCTCGCCCGCTACATGCAGATTCTCTCCAACGATTTCGTCAACCGCTACCCCCAGCGCATCATCAACATTCACCACTCGTTCTTGCCGGCTTTCATCGGCGCTCGCCCATACCATCAAGCCTTCGAACGTGGCGTCAAGCTGATCGGCGCCACCAGCCACTACGTCACCGAAGTTCTCGACGACGGCCCCATCATTGAGCAGGACGTAGTCCGCGTCTCTCACCGCGACACCGTCGACGATCTTATCCGCAAAGGCCGCGACCTCGAGAAGGTCGTGCTCTCCCGCGCCGTGCGCTGGCACGTCGAAAATCGCGTTCTTCTTTACGGCAATAAAACCGTGGTCTTCTGAAGCGGCTTGGCATCTGCGCGGAAGGTCATGTACGTCCGGAGAACACAAGCCAGATCACGTGATGGTCCCGCTCCGCCGGTAACTTGCGGCACTGGTGACTTTCGACTTTACTGGGACCATAGCGAGAAATCCTCGAAGCAACGGGGGGGAAATCTCGTGCGCGGGAGCGCTTTTGGCCGAGGATCTCAAATTTGAATTAGCGATTCTGGCGACCGTCCAGGGTTTCTATCAGAAGCTGCTGCGGGACCTGCTGGGCGGCGATGTGCCCATCCCGACCGGCCTCGACGAACTCGCGCTGCGCCACACCGACCGCGACCTGCCGGAAACTCTCTCCCGCATGTATCGCTGGCTGCGCGTGCTCGATATGGCGGTTACCCCCGCCATGCTGCGCCAGGCGATGACTCCAGAAACCGATTGTGAAGTGGCCGAGGCTCTGCTGCGTTACTTCGTGCGCCGCCGTGAAGCCACGGACGTCAACCGCGATAAAACCGATCTCATCTCCACTTTTCTTTACCGCCATCCGCGGGTCGCTGGACAGTGGCAGAAGCGCGGCTACGGCCTCGACGGCTCGCTTCCACTCTCGCCCTTCGAAATTGCCCTCATCGAAATTCTCGCCGATACCGATGTGCCCTCGCTTCCAGAAGAGCACGTGCAACTGCTGCGCAACTTCGATCCCCTACGCGAGGAAATTGGGCGCTATCGCGACTTCAATGCGCTGATCGAGTCCGGCATCATCTCGCGCGTGCGTGAATTGAAGCGCTGGCTCGGACCTTCTTTTTACCATCCCTGCGTCATGGCCAACGTCGCCGCCTACAATGCCGTTTTCGGCGCGCAATTCGACCGCCTCTTTGCCAAGGCTCTGGGCGAGATCAAGCAATTCGCCCAGGTTCTCGACGAGATGGGAGGCACCATTCTAAGCACAGTCGATGGCGTAGAAGTGACCGTCGACCACGTTGCCGCCATCGAAGAGCAGGAGATGCTTGAGGCCGATTACGACAGTGCTCTGGAAAGATTTCGCCGCGTCTCGCGTTTGAAGAAAGAGTTGGACCGGCGCCCGCCCATCCGCAAATCTCTGCTCGCTCCCATCGCTGGACAAACGGCGCAGAGTTCGGGCGGAGCCGCTACTGGGGCACGAACCGCGCGAGTCGCGCCGGCCAACGCGCCCGTCCCGGCAGTCACCTTCCAGCCGCCGGTCATTACGCCGCAGCAAATTTCGATGGAAGAAGGCAAGATGCGCCGGGTGGAGGAATCGATTCGCATCTTCGTCCGCGTCGCGGATCCCAAGTATCGCCAGGTCGTTCCCATGCGGTTTTTCAATCTGACCCTGACCGCCGTCGAAGCCGACGCTTACAACGCGGATTTCCTCGAAGAGAAGAGCCCGCGTGCCGATATCGCCCGCGCCCTGATTCGCCTGGTTTCCTGCCTGGCGCGCATCAGCACGGAACTCGAAGAACTCAAACGCAGCCAAAATATGTCGTCGCTATGGAAGCTCCACGCCGACGCTCTCGTAGCCCTGCTCGAAATCGCCAGCACCATCACCGAAGATGCCGAAAACATCGCTGACGCCGCGGAGGGCAATCGTGATGCCGCATCTGCCCAGGCCATCCGCGAAACCGTGCAGAAACTCGGCGACCGCTCCGATCTCGCGGTGAAGGCCTTAGCCGCTCCAGGAAGTTAGGGCTATCTATCCCATAAATCGGTTGGCGAAGGGCACGGCTTCAGCCCTGCGGAGATGGCCTTGATGCGCCTACTTTCCGGCCGATCGAAGTTGTCCAGCTCTTCCATGGGAAAGTCTTTGCGATGGTCCGTCATCAAGATGCAGCCACGCTCCAAAGCGATAGCCGCAACGATCATGTCGCCGAGCGTCGGCGTCCGGCCTTTCCTGGCCCATTGTTGCTCTAAGGCGCCCGCCCGCCGCCCCGAACTCGCGGTCAGATCGTAACAGTCCAGCGCGCTCAGCAAAGATTCGGTTTTCTGCGCCTCAGCCGGAGGCATCCCGGCATACACTTCCGCGAGGTTGAAAGCGGTGGTGGCTAAGGTGTGTCCTGCCGCACCAGGTCGGCAAGCATTTCGCGACGCCCCTGGCGGAGACGGAGCATATCGATCAACACCGACGTGTCGAGCAGTAGTCGCATCAGAGAGAGGCGTTGGCCTTCTTTGGGCGGCCGTTCTTAGGCCCGCTCACAACCTCGTCTTCGACGCGCAGATGGCGCACCCAGGCGCCAGCCCCGCCCGCCAATTCGGGATGATTCTCGTCCTTCCATGCCGATGCCTGGCTCTCAAGGAACTCAAGCAGCCAATGCCGCCGCGCTTCCCTGCGGACCGTCTCCACCGGCAAGGCGCTGCGGCCACGCGTACCAACCAATGAGTCGATTTCTCGAATCAAATCCTCGGGAAGAAGAAGCTGCGCGCGTCGGGCCATCATGTGCTTGCTTGGTGTGCTCGATGAATGTGCCTTTGGTCAACCCATTGCGCGGCACCCATCTGCGGCACCCATCTGCCGCACCCATTCGCGTATTCGTTCGCGTATTCGTTCGCCAGAAACTCGCGAATCTACAGCGGCATCCCGCCATCGGCCGCTAACGTCTCCCCTCTTTATTGCCGATCTGTTTCGTGGGCTGGATCAAAGGCATTTCTTCGCGCGGTCAAACAAGATCTCGGAGGTTAATTCCCTCGAACTGAAAGCTACAGACACTCCAGATCAAGCCTCTATGACGCTACCCGAATCCACCCTCGTGGGCTCTTACGACTACCGCCTGGTCGTGGTGTCGGTAGTAATTTCTGTGGTAGCGTCCTACTCGGCGCTCGATCTCGCGGCGCGAGTTACCGCGGCGCAGGGTCGTGTGCGCATGGCATGGCTGACCGGAGGCGCCGCGGCCATGGGCATCGGCATCTGGTCCATGCATTACATCGGCATGCTGGCCTTCCGGCTGCCGATCCGAATTCTTTACGACTGGCCCACGGTATTGCTTTCGCTGCTGGCCGCCATCTTTGCCTCGGGAGTGGCCCTGTATGTCGTGAGCCGCCAGCACATGTTTTGGTTTCAGGCGCTGGCGGGCGGCACCGTTATGGGCGGCGGCATCGCCGCCATGCATTACATCGGGATGGCGGCCATGCGCATGCCCGCGATGTGCGCCTACTCTCCCCGCCTGGTAATTTTGTCGGTTGCACTGGCGGTCGTCATTTCCCTGGCGGCGCTGGGCTTGACCTTCCATTTGCGCGACGATCGCCTTCCCCGGCATTGGCAAAAGATCGCCAGCGCGGCGGTCATGGGCTGTGCAATTCCAGTCATGCACTACACGGGCATGGCGGCGGCGGGTTTCTATCCCTCCAGCGAAGCGCCCGACTTCGCCCACGCCGTGGATGTCTCCGCCTTGGGCACTGTCGGAATCGCGATCGTCGCCTTTATGGTTCTCGGCCTGGCGGTGTTGACTTCACTCGTCGATCGTCGATTCTCCGCACAGGCTGTGCAGCTCGACCTGAGTGAACAGCGCTATCGCCAGCTGGTCGAATCCGCCCAGGTCATTATCTGGCGCAGAGATATTCAAAGCGCGCGATTCACCTACGTGAATCAGGAGGCATCGCTGCTGCTCGGCTACCCGGCCGCGCAATGGATCGCGGAACCCAGCTTCTGGCCCGACCGCATCCACTCCGAAGATCGCGCCGGGATGGCTTCCTGTTGCGGCCGGGCCATCGCAGAGAATCTGCCGCAGAAATTGGAACATCGTATGGTCGCCGCCGACGGAGCTGTGCTGTGGCTGAAAAGCTTCATCCGACTGATCCCCGGAAACAACGGCGAAACCGAACTCGCCGGCGTGATGGTCGACATCACCGAGCGCAAGCTGGCGCAGGAGGCGGCCGAGTCGGGCAATCGCGCCAAGAGCGAATTCCTAGCCGCCATGAGCCACGAAATTCGCACCCCCATGAACGGCATTCTGGGCATGACCGAACTCGTGCTGGATAGCGAGCTGACCACGGAGCAGCGCGAACATCTCGACCTGGTGAAATTCTCGGCCAACTCCCTGCTCGCCATCATCAACGACATCCTCGATTTTTCCAAGATCGAAGCGGGTAAGTTCGATCTCGATTCCATCCCTTTTAATCTGCGCGACAGTCTGGATGAAACCATGAAATCGTTCGGCGCCCGGGCGCAACAGAAGGGACTGGAACTCATCTGCGACGTGGCGGCCGATATTCCGGAGAGGCTGCTGGGCGATCCGGGGCGGATGCGCCAGATTCTGGTGAACCTGATCGGAAACGCCCTTAAGTTCACCGCCAAAGGCGAGATTCTGGTGAAGATAGAAGAGGAACCGGCGACGGACCAAGCCGCCGACACCACCACCCTGCACTTCGCCATCAAAGACAGCGGCCTTGGCATTCCCGCCGACAAGCAGAAAAAAATATTCGAAGCCTTCTCCCAAGCCGACAGCTCGACCACACGGAAGTACGGCGGCACGGGACTTGGACTCACCATCTGCTCGCGGCTCGTGGAGTTGATGGCCGGCCGCATCTGGGTAGAGAGCGAACCAGGCCTGGGCAGCACCTTCCATTTCACCATCCGCCTGGGCGTTCAGAGCCAGCCCGCAGCCTTGCCCGTGCCGCTGCCGCCAGAACGGTTGCGGCAGATTCCGGTGCTGGTGGTCGACGATAACCAAACCAATCGGGAACTTCTCAGCATCATGCTGGGCCGCTGGGGGATGCTCTCCACGGGCATCGAAGATGGCCGCCTAGCCCTGGATGCGCTGCTCGCCGCGCGCCAGGCCGGGCGACCCTACTCGCTGGTTCTGCTGGACTGCCACATGCCAGAGATGGACGGGTTCGCCGTCGCTCAGCAAATACGGGAAGGTCCGGAATCCGCCCGCACACCGCTCATCATGCTCACTTCCGGCGGCACTCCCGGGGATGGAGCGCGTTGCCGCGAAATGGGAATCGCAGCTTATTTGACCAAGCCTGTCCGCCAGGTCGAACTCCTCGAAGCGATTGGCCGGGTGCTCTGCCATGCCCCGGAGCAAGCGATCCCTCTGATTACCCAGCACAGCTTGCGCGAGGAAAGAAATAAAGTGCGAATCCTGTTGGCCGAGGATAATCCGGTGAACCAGACCCTGGCCGTCCATGTGCTGGAGAAGCGGGGCTATACCGTAGTCGTGGCCGGCGATGGCCGGGCCGCGCTGGCCGCGCTGGATCTCGCCGCGCTGGATGAAGACAAGTTTGACCTTGTGCTCATGGACGTGCAGATGCCGGAGATGGATGGCTTCGAGGCCACGGCCGCGATTCGGGCACGGGAGCGGCTGACCGGGGCCCACCTCCCCATCATTGCCATGACCGCGCACGCGCTCAAGGGAGATCAGGAGCGTTGCCTCGCCGCCGGCATGGATGGCTATATTTCCAAGCCCATCCGAGTCCAGGAATTACTCGCCACCGTCGAGGATCGGCTGCACGCAAAGACGCTTAGCAGCGCTGCGGGAAAAAACTGATCTCGTGAGGATTTTGGGTGGCGCAGCGCCTCCCATTCGAGTGCGTTGTCCCGGAAATCCGCGTCATCAATTCCAGTCGTCATCCTGAGCACGCTTTTTGCGCGAAGGACCTACGTAATGGATTCGGCGCGCACAATACTCTCGCGCGCGCCCAGCCCCGCACCCCCGACTCATGCTGCGAACTTTAGGACGCCACACTCGGATCCTTCCCGCGTGCAACTCTTGTGGCAGGTGCTGGCGTCGGACCTTAATTTTGCCCTCCGCTTTCCGGGCCTGCGCAAGATCGTAGCTCGCCTGCAGGCGTATCCATGTTTCCGCGGTACCGCCGAAGGCCTTCGCCAGTCGGATCGCCATTTCGGCGCTGATTCCGGATCCGCCGTTGACGATTTTGGTGAGGGTCTGCCGGCTCACGCCCCAGAATTTTCGCGCCCTCCGTAATTCGACAATCCCCAAGGGTCAAGGCAGACGCTGCGGACGATGCGACCGGGATCCGCGGGGTTTTTCATGGCCATGGTGTTTCTCCCTGGCTAGTGGCAGTCGGTCAGTTCAACGTCAAAAACAGCGGATTCTTGGAAACGAAATATGATGCGCCCGTGGCTCGCACCGGCAGTGACCCGAAGCCTTGCATGCCTTTGAGGCGGATGCAGCGGATCACCGGGGAGATTTAGCTCCTGCGGTGCGGCGGCGTTGCCAAGCACGGTCAGTATTTCCTGAACCGTATCCACCAGGAGAGCACGTATGCCGCTGCGGTCGTCCCGTTCGAAGAGCCGCTTAAGGCCGCGGCGCCGGCAGCTTCTCACCCTCAGAACGCCTCGTAAACCGCATGTTGTCGGTTGTCATTTGCGTTTCGTGGAAGTCTGGGACTGGATCCTAGCTCAAGGCCATCGTGGCGCGAGCAGCGACAAGGCTGCGCCCGGCCTGGGGGCGGCTGTCCCCACATGGATTGATCAGCCAACAGGCTCGAGCTGATCGCTGACAGCTCAGTTAATATCGAACTGCTCTTGGTGCAGCGCGGGATCGCTCTTCACAATAATCGTGCGCTTGGTCAGCTCTTCCATCTCGTTGAGCAGGCGTCCGTTGTTGGTTTTTAACTCCTTGGCTACATCCGGATTCACGCGCAGCATCACGTCTTCATGCTCCAGGTGCTTGGCGATCTTGCGCATCTCCACGTAAATTTCGTTCACCACCGTGGTAAGCGACTTCACGTAGCCGGTCGATTGGCAATACGGACAAGGCGCGCCAATCGTGCGTTCGAGCGACTGCTTTACCCGCTTGCGAGTAATCGCGACGAGTCCGAAATCGTTGAACTGCAAGACCTTCGACGGTGCCCGATCGTGGCGCAATTCTTCTTCCAGAGCTTGCATCACCCGCTGGCGATTGCGGCGCTCATCCATGTCGATGAAGTCGATGATGATGATGCCGCCCAGATCGCGCAGCCGAATCTGCCGCACGATTTCTTTGATCGCGTCCACATTGGTCTTGACGATGGTGTCTTCGAGGCGCGTGGTCTTGCCCACATATTTGCCGGTATTGATGTCGATCGCGACCAGCGCCTCGGTCTGGTTGATGACGATATAGCCGCCGCTCTTCAGCCAGACTTTCGACTTGAGCGCCTTATTCATCTCCTCGGCCAGCCCGAACTGCTCGAACAGCGGAGTCTCTTTCGTGTAGAGCTTCACCCGCTTCACGAGCCCCGGCTGGAAGCGGTTGAAGAAGCGCAGCACACGCTCGTACTCCGGCTCGGTATCGACCCAGATCACGGAGAAATCAGAAGTGACCTGATCGCGCAGCACGCGCTCGACCACGTTGAGATCGTGATAAATCAGCGCCGGCGGCGCCGAAGCCTCCGAGCGCGTTTTGATATCGTTCCACAAGCCTTTAAGAAAACGGATGTCGGCGCGCAACTCGTCTTCGCTGGCGCTCTGCGCGGCCGTGCGGACAATAAAGCCTCCGTGGCCGTTGTCGCGTTCGCTCATCACGATGCGCTTCAGCCGCTGGCGTTCTTCGTCGGAGGCGATCTTGCGCGACACTCCGGTATGGTTCACCGTCGGCATGTAAACCAGGAAACGCCCCGGCAGCGCGATGTGGCTGGTGATGCGCGCGCCCTTCTTGCCGATCGGCTCTTTGGCAATCTGCACCAGAATTTCCTGGCCTTCCTTCAGCAGATCGCTGATCTTGGGAACCTCGCGCGCCTCGCGGCGGGGAAAGCGGCGTCCGCCGCGGCGTCCGCGCTGCCCCCCACCCTGGCGATCGAAGCCCGGCCGCGGCCGTGGCGCGCGCTGCGTGTAA
Source organism: Candidatus Sulfotelmatobacter sp. (assembly GCA_049513475.1). Lineage (GTDB taxonomy): Bacteria > Acidobacteriota > Terriglobia > Terriglobales > Acidobacteriaceae > Sulfotelmatobacter. Next base: position 27,255 of record JBEKWC010000017.1, read on the forward strand.
CCGGCCGTCCCCGCCGGAGCCCGAACCTCGGCTTGGGCATCGACACTGGCGCCTCCGGCCTCGGCAGCTAGCAAGGCCTCAGCCTCGGCCTGCGCTTCTTCGAGTTCCAACTCTTCGGAGTCTTCTTCGCTCTCCGCCGCCGCAGCGGGCGCAACCCCGGCATCCGCTAAAGACGACATGTGGATCTCGTCCACCGTCTCGCGAACTTGCGCCAGTTCGCGCTGGCCGATTTCGGGCTGTCCCGCGGCGCGCGTCTCTTCTTCAAACTCTTCGTAACCCTCATCGGAGGATTCCTCGTAACGCAGCGTCTCGGCTTCCTCTTCCTCGATGGTTTCTTCTTCGAGCGTGCCCGCGGCCGCGAAGGCCGGAACCTGCGCTTGTGCAGAAGGAGTCGGAGCACGGTCAGAAATTTCGGCGATGGCTGCGAGGCGGTCGTCCCGTTGGTCGTCCTCTTCTTCGACGACTTCCGCTTGAGCGGCCCGCGCAGCCGCCGCCGCTGCACCATCGCTGACCGCATCCCGCCGGTGAAATTCGCGATTCCAATCCACCGAAGTCGCGGCAGATCCCTTCGGCTCTTCATGGGCAGGCGCTTCTTCAACCTCTGCATGCTCAACTTCTGCGACGCCCGCACTCTCCGCAAAAATCGGCTCGTCTTCCGGAAAACTCCTGGAGATCGGCGCCGCCATCTCAGCCGGCGATTCTGCCCGGGGTCGCGCGGCGGAAAACTCCTGCGGAGCGGCAGGCTGCGCTAATCCCCGGTACTTGGAAATCGACTCTCCCGGAAGAATGATGGGCTGGTATCCCGCCGGAGGCCCAAACTGCGGCGCTCGGCGCGCTTCCACCGGACGCGATGCAGGCGCCACTGGCGCTGGCGCATCTTCTACCGTTGGGGGTGCCAGGCGCGGCTCCGGGCCTCGTTCGCGATTGTCGCCGCGTCCGTCACGCCGTCCGCCGCGACGGCGCCGCCGTCCCCGCCAGCCTCCGCGCTCCCGATCCTGAGAATCTCTTGCGGCAGAAGCTTCGTTCGCTCCCGAAGGCAGTCCCGAGGATGGGATCTCCGTATGTTCTTCCGCGGCGTCGAAGCCCTGCCCCGCGTCGGCAACGAACGGAGCAGGGTCCGCGGCAGAATGTTCTCCTACAGCTTGACTGCCAGCAACTCCCTCGGCCAGCGCCGGCGCACGCATATCCTGTACGCCGCGATTCGCAGGCACCACGTCGGTCACGTCTTCGTCATGCTCTTCCAACTCCATAAAATCGGAAACATAAAGGAAGGCGTCGCGCTCCAGGCCGATATCGACGAAGGCCGACTGCATGCCGGGAAGCACGCGGGTGACGCGGCCCTTGTAGATGGAGCCGGCCAAGGTGTATTCATTTTCGCGCTCGAGGTAGATTTCCGCGAGCAGATCGTCTTCCACCAGTCCCACCTTGGTTTCGTGAGGCGTGGAAGAGACAAACAACTCTTTGTTCATGGACACTCCGTTCCCGCCGGCTTTTCAAAGCCATACGGGTTTCACCGGAGACAACCGAAGAGTGAAACGGGAGGATCGAGCGTCGCGAGGCTGGCCCCGAATGGGGGACGGGTGGGGCTAAGGAGTTTTCTCCCCGGCCGAATCCGCTGCTCAAGCTTGGGAATCTTTTGCACTGTTCGCTTTTCGCCTGCCGGGGTTTGTGACCGCACTCTCAGACCGTTTCCGGTCGGGGGGCCGTTTCCCTGCCCAGCATTGCCGCAATCCTGCCCGGCCTTCGACTGCTCGACTGGCCGGTGAAAATGCCCCCTTCACGCGAGGGCGATCGATATTTTTGGGGCTGCGCCGAAACGCAGCAATTGTTCCCCTGCCCGTCTTCCCAGTTTCAGCAACCACTGCGAAATCACGCACCTGGCTTTAGTGCAGCTTGTTCGCTGGCCGGTGATACTGCCCCGGCTAGTTCACAAAGCGGCGCATCCGAACGTTCATTACCATTCCCAGCGCCAGGAACATGAACAACACGGAAGACCCACCATAACTCATCAGCGGCAGGGGTATTCCGGTGACCGGCATAAACCCGACCACCATGCCGACGTTGACCAGAATATGGAAGCTAAGCACCGCCACCACACCCATCACCACGAACGCGCCAGCGCGGTCAGGCGCTGTCTGCGCGTTCTGCGTCAAACGCATCAGCACAATGAAGTATAACAGCAGAACCCCCAGCGCGCCCACGAAACCGTGCTCTTCCGCAAAGGCCGCAAAAATAAAATCCGTTTGCGGGACCGGCAGGAAAGCGCCGTGTGTTTGCGAGCCTTTCCCGCCCCAAAGCCCCCCCGAACCCACCGCTATCTTGGATTGCTCAACTTGGTACCCCGACCCCTGGGGATCGAGTTCTGGGTCCACAAAACTGGTCAGCCGCTGCTTCTGATAGGTTTTCAGAACATGCACCCGGGGGACAAAAAACACCGCGCCCACCGCCACCGCCGCCAGCACCGCGACCAGCAACCCCTGCTTCCACTGCATCCCGCCCAGAAACACTCCCATGACGGCGATGGGAATGTAAGTCAAAGCCGTGCCCAGGTCCGGCTGTTTCAACACCAGCAGCATGGGAATCACGACGATTGCCCCAGCCTTCATAAAATCTGACCAAGAAAGTTCGCGATGCCGCAAATCGGTAAAAAACTTGGCCATCGCCAGAATCAGGATCAGCTTCACCCACTCCGAAGGCTGAAAGTGGTTGCCCCCAGGCATCTTGATCCACCGCTTCGCGCCCAGATACCTCTGCCCAAAAAGCAGCACGCCCATGAGCGAAGCGACGGCCGCGATGTAAAACCAGTGAATGCGGTCCAGCAGGATCTGGTAATTCAGAGCGCTGATCACGAACATCGCGCCCACCCCGCCGAGGATCCAGTAAATCTGCCGGATGTGTGACCCGGCAAACTTGGTGTGCATGGTGGCGCTGTGAATCTCCATCACTCCGAGGCCGCAGATCATCAGCACAAAGATCAGCAGCCCCCAGTCGAAATCGCGATATGAAACGTAACGGCTCATGAGTTGCTCGTACCCAGTATCTAGTACCTGGTAGGAGCCTCCGCTTGCGAATTTTCCTTCGCCTTCATGCTCCTTGAACCTTCGGGCTACCGGGTACGAGGTGCTGCGTACGGAGTGCTCGGTAGGAGGTACTTGGTGCTCGAGACTGCAGAAGCAGCCGCCACGACCGGCCGCTTCGGCAAATCCAAGACAAAGCGTCCGCCCTCCAACTTATCGCCCTCGGGCTCACTCCACAAAGCCCCGATATCCACCTTGCCGTCGCTCTTCGGCTTCTCCACCAGCTTCTGCGGCGCGCGCCTTTGCTTGTCCACATAAGCCTTCAACACCTGCGTCGCCACTCGCGCCGCCAGTCTGCCGTGCTCGCCGCCTTGGAAGAGCACGCAAATCACGATATCCGGATTGCGCCGCGGCGTGAAGCCCACGAACCAGCCATTCTGCGCCAGATCCTCGCTGTTCTTGAATTTCGCGCGCGTGGCCAGCGACACAATCTGCGCCGACCCCGTCTTGCCGGCAATATCGACCCCGGCAACATGCGCCGAAGGAGCCGTTCCCTCGGGCAGCAGAACCCGAGCCATGGCGTCGGTAATAAACGTCCAGCCGTTCGGATCGATCGGGATATCCTTCGTGGCCTTCACATCGCTGGTCTCGACGTAGTCCGGCGGCAGCTCCTGCGGATTGACCACATGCGGCACCACCATGCGCCCGCCCATCGAGATTGCCGAAATCGCGCGCATCAACTGCACCGGGGTAATCGCCACCGCGCCCTGCCCAATGCCCACCGAAATCGTTTCTCCGGCGAACCACTTCTGCTTGAAGTTCTTGATCTTCCACTCTTCGGACGGCATCACGCCCGTGACTTCATTGGGCAGATCGATGCCCGTTTTCTGGCCCAGGCCAAACGCCGTGGCGTAGCGGGCGATGCGGTCGATGCCCAACTTCTCCGCCAACGTGTAAAAAAATACGTCGCAGGATTGATAGATCGCCTTCTCCAGCGAAACCGGGCCATGCCCGCCCTTCACCCAGCACCCGAAGCGCCGGCCGTAAAACTCCGCGCTGCCGGTGCAGTTCACGTGCAGGTCCTGCGCAATCTGCTCCTGCCATCCCGCCACCGACATGATGATTTTGAAAGTCGACCCAGGCGCCAACTGCGCCTGAATCGCTTTATTCAGCAGCGGCTTGTCGGGATCGGTGACCAGCTTGTTCCACTCGTCGCGCGACACCCGCACCGCAAAATCGTTGGGATCGAAAGTCGGCCGGCTCACCATCGCCAGGATTTCCCCCGTGCGCGGGTCCATCGCCACAATGGCGCCGTTCTTGCCTTCGAGCGCCTCTTCGGCGGCGATCTGCAAATCGATATCGACGGTCAGCTTCAGCTGCTTTCCCGGAATCGCCGGAGTCTCGCCGAGCAGCCCGACTTCGCGGCCGTGGCTGTTTACCAGCGCCCGCCGCGCTCCGTTCTTGCCCATCAACGCGGTGTTGTACTGTCGCTCCACACCCGAAACTCCCACCACGTCGCCCGGATTGTAGAGTTCGAACTGCGGCTGGTTCAGCATATCCTCGGTCACTTCGCCCACGTAGCCGATCAGGTGCGCCATAAAACCGTTGCGCGGATAAAGCCGGCGGTGGGCCACGATCGTATCCAACTCCGGCAACTCGTTGCGATGCGCATCGATAAACGCCAGCTCGTCGGGGGTGATATCTTCCTTCAAAAAAATCGGCTGGTACTGCGGCAGCGCGGAGAAGTGACGGATGCGCGTTCGCACCTCGGTGGGGTCGAGATGCAACCCCTGCGCGATCAGATCGGCGTCGGCATTCAAATCGCGCGTGGAATCGCGCAGTAGCAGCGCCGAGAACGACGGATAGTTGTCGACGATGACGCGCCCTTCGCGATCCAAAATCTTTCCGCGCGGCGCAAGAATGGGCACGTTGCGGATGCGGTTCTTCTCCGCCGCCGAAGCGTAGTACCCGCTCTGCATCACCTGCAGCCGCCACAATCCGTAAGCCAGCACCAGAAAAATGGCCAGGATCGCGTACTGCGCCGCCGTCAGGCGAATCTCCGATACTTTGTCGTCACGGCCGAACATTGAAAATCAGTTCCCAGTATCCAGTTGCCAGTTGCCAGGAAAGCACCTGGGTCGCAACCGGTCATGATCGAAATTAAATTTGTGGGAGCTTACACTTCCATTGTAAATGGATGAAGAAGCTTTGGAATGTCGGCTCGGGTAACGGAGGTCACAGGCGGCACGGACCGACGGGCAACTGACCACTGGCAACTGGCCTTCACGTTCTCTGCTTAAACTTATCCAGCACAAAGTACAGCCCCACGCCCAGAACCCCATTCGCCAGGCCTGCCAGAATGCCGCGGCTCCAACTCCAATTCAGCGTCAGGCTAACCATGCCCCTGGCCACCGTGAAATAAATCGCCGCATGCACCAGATAAAACCCCAATGTGACCAGGAAACGCGCCCCGGCGTTTTCCACGTCCAGCTTCGCACCTAGCGACGACGCCAGATAGCCCACGATGGTCTTCGCGATGCCGTAGATTCCGATGGGATAGGCGCCCAGCATATCCTGCGCGAGGCCGATCGCCGCCCCCGTGAACAACCCTGAAATCGGATTGCGCCGCGCCATGGCGAAGAAAATCGTAACCAGCAGCGGCAAGTCGAAGATGGAAAAAAAAGGAAGCCGCCGGGGCACGAACGCCTGCAAAAACAAAGCCGCTAATGGGACGCCGATCGTCACCGGGATGCTGAACCGGTAAACCTCAATCTGCTCCCCGGATGTGTACGTGATGGGCACGCTAGTGAGGACGGTCCTCCGGCGCGGGAGCCTGCGAGGCGGGCGCCCGAGTCGTGGCTGCAGACCGCGGCGTAGATGTCTTTGCCGAAGCCTCGCCCGGCGTCGCATTCCCCTGCGACGCTTTCACGGCGGTGGCTTTCGGGTCGCTCGTTTTCGCCCCGGAAGTTTTCCCATCCACAGTGTTTGAGGCCGAACTCTCAGAATCTGCGGCGCGGGCGTTTGCCGTCGGCGAGCCCGGCGGCTTGGGCACGGCGTTTTTCGGCACCGCCGCCGGATCGCCCGGCCCAGGCACCTTCGCGCTAGGCCGAGCGTTGCCTTCGGCCTGCGCAACTGCCTTCGCTCCACCGGCAGCGTTTTCGCCGGAAGCCGAGGCCGCAGCGCCCGCCGGCTTATCCGGCACCGAAGGCAACCGCTGCGCCAAAATATCCGCTGCCCGTACCCGTGGCGTCAGCGCATCGGCCACGGCATCCCGCTCCTGTTTTTGTGTGACCACCAGAACTTCTTCCAGGCGATTCAAATCCGCCGACGGTTTGATCTGAATATTCAAAAACATTTCCCGCCCCGGACTCACCTTGTTCACCGTTCCCACCGGCAGCCCCTTGGGAAAAATCTGGTCGCCCCCGCTGCTGAGCACCGTCTCTCCGGGGGTGACTTGCTCATCGCTCATCACCCGCTCCAGAATCACTTCCCCGTTCGGAGTGCCGCGCAGCACGCCCTGCAATCGCGATTTCTCCAGCATCGCGCCCACGCCGCTGGTCTGGTCGTTGATCATCAGCACCAAAGAAGTCGAGGCATACACGCGCAGCACCTTGCCCACGATGCCGTTCGCAGTAATCACGGCCATATCCGCCGCGACACCGTCGTTCGAACCCTTATCGATATACACCGAGCGGGAAAGATCGCTGCCGCTCGAACCGATTACCTGGGCCGCCACCGTCTTCGAAATGTATTGCTCTTTAAAGCCTAGGATCTGTTGCAGGCGTTGCGCCTGCGCGGCGTCTTCGCTCATGCGCACTTCCGCCAGTCGCATTGTCTCGATCTGGGCTTTGAGGTCGCGATTCTCCGCCCGCACTCCGCGCAGATAAAAGTAGTTGTGCCAGAGATTGCGGCTGCTGCTCTGCATCCACACCAGCCCGCGTTCGAAAGGAGTAACCGCACCCACGGCCCAGATGCGGATCAACCGCGTATTTTCGGCGTCCGTGCGCTTCACCTGCACCGCCAGCCCTAGCACCTGCAGAAACAACACTCCCACCAGAATGGTCAGGTTGCGGTAACGGCCAAGCACAGATTCCATAACTCGGTTGCGAGTCCCGGGTTCCGAGTCCCGAGAAAAGCCCTTAGCGATTCGCGTCGATGCCTGAAAGCAAGTACTCGGGACTCGCAACTCGGGACTCGATCTTACTCGATCGAGATCTTCCGCAGCAGCTTGAAGTCGCTGAGCATCTTGCCCGTGCCCAGCACCACGCTGCACAGAGGATCGTCCGCGATCGAAACCGGCAGCCCGGTTTCCTCGCGAATACGCTTATCCAGATTCTTCAACAGCGCCCCGCCCCCGGTCAACACAATGCCGCGATCGCTGATGTCGGCCGAAAGTTCCGGCGGCGTCCGCTCCAAAGCCACGCGAATCGCATTCATGATCGTCGAAACGCATTCGCTCAGCGCCTCGCGCACTTCGCCATCATCCACCGTGATGGTCTTGGGCACGCCCTCAATCAGGTTACGCCCTTTGATCTCCATGGTCATCGGCTTATCGAGCTGATGCGCCGACCCAATTTCCATTTTAATCTGCTCGGCGGTGCGCTCGCCGATCAGCAGATTATATTTCCGCTTGAGATAATTCATGATGGCTTCATCCATCTGATTCCCGGCCATCCGCACCGAACGCGAATAAACGATGCCGCTTAAAGAAATGACGGCAATGTCGGTCGTCCCGCCGCCGATATCGACCACCATGTTGCCGCTGGGCTCTGTAATCGGCAGCCCTGCGCCGATCGCCGCCACCATCGCCTGCTCCACCAGATGCACTTCGCTAGCCTTGGCACGATACGCCGAATCCATGACAGCGCGTTTTTCCACCTGCGTAATTTCCGACGGCACTCCAATCACAATCCGCGGATGCACCAGCATCTTGCGGTTGTGGGCCTTCTGAATAAAATAGTTCAGCATCTTCTCGGTGACTTTGAAGTCGGCGATCACGCCATCCTTCATGGGCTTGATGGCGACGATGTTGCCCGGCGTGCGCCCCAGCATCTCTTTCGCCTCTTTGCCCACGGCCTCCACTTCGCCCGTGTTCTTGTTGATGGCGACGATGGAAGGCTCGTTCACTACGATGCCTTTGCCGCGCGCGTAGACCAGGGTGTTGGCCGTCCCCAGATCAATGGCTAAGTCGCTGGAAAACAGGCTGAACAGCGACCTGAGATTATGCGAACGTGAGGAATGAAATCCGTTGCTTGACATGGACGAACTCTTCTCGCGATCTACTCTGATCGCACAGTTTGCGGGCGAACCCGAATTTGCTCCATCCGGCTCCTGCCTCTCTCTCTAGTCGTGCTCTTTCTAGTCTATGGGAAGAAGCGCAGCCCTGCCGGTAACCGAAGGTTCCTCGTACTCCTGACCAGAACCCCACTTGCATCCGTAGCGCCGGCCTCCGGCCGGCTGCCCGCGCGGACGTCCCGCCCGTGCGCCGCCGTAAGGCGGCCTTACTGAATCACAATCTTCTTCTGTTGCGTATTCACTCCACCTTGCACCGTCTGCGCCGTAACCGAGATCACAGCCTCGCCGGTCGCCAGCGGCGGCGTAAAATAATGAAAAGTGCCATCCGAATTAATCATCGGAACCTCCCGCCCATTCACCATCACCCGCGCCCCCACCTGGGTCTTGCCCATCACTTCGATCACGTGCCCATGCTGAATGAACGGATCCAACTCCAGATCGATGGCTTCCGTCTGCTTGCCCTTGGGAATAATGGTGAAGCGATTCTTCTCGCTCTCCACCGACTCTTTTCCCTCCGCCTCATATGACTGTACCACCCAGTAATAAGCTCCTTCGCCAAGGCTGGTAACAGTAACATCGGCAGTGCTGACTCTTTTGTCCACCAGCGTGGAAGAAAAATAAGGATTTCTTGAGATTCGCAGCCGGTAAGCCACCGCATTCGCCATCGGCGTCCAGGAAAACTCCACATCTTTTGTGTTTTCGCCCGCGGTGAAGATCGGAGCCATGTTGGCCGGAGAAATCGGCGTCGGCGGCCCGATTCCCTTTGCCTTCTCCATGTGCGCTTCGTCGGCGCGGAAGCTGACTTTTTCCCAGTTCGCCAACTGCACCGTCTCACCGTTACGCTGCACTTCGCCGCTGCCCTTCTTCAGCAAAATTTCGTGCTGATCCGCCTTGGGATCGTTATGCACCTGCGCCGTCGACTCCGGCGCCAGCGAGGCTGTCGCCCCCGCCACAATCACCTGCGACCTCGACCCTTGCGAATAGGTAGCCGTAGAAAGATCCACAGTTCCGGTGCTCACCGCTACGGCCACGTTCGTCTGCTGCTGGTCGTTGGCCGAACTTTCTTCAATCACGATCAAAGAATCCTGCTTCACGGTGTAGCTGGTGCCGTCGTTGAACACGACCTTCGCCATGCCTTCCGAGCCGGTCTGCACCACGTCGCCTTTTTCGAGCGGAACGTTGTAGTCCGCCCCAACCCAGCTATCGCCGCTGCCCTTCTTCACCCGCACCGTGCCGTCGAGCGCGGTGAAGTGCGCGTTCTGCGCCGTCACTTTGCCGCCGCTCGCCGGCGGAGCCATTCCCGCCATCCGCTCCAAAACCCGGTTCGCCACGCCATCGGCCGCCCGCATGCTGCTCTCGGTAAACTGCGGAAAAGCCAGTCGCATCGCCAGCGTAAACAATGCGAAGCCCGCCAAAATCAGCAGCGCCACACTGCGGTACGTGACCGTTTTCCACGCAACGTGGATTCCCGGTTTGCGAGTCTGCGAAGACACGTGCCCCTAAAAGCTTATTCAAGCCTTCTGAATATGCGGTAATTCCAAAGTTATCACAAGCCTGTAAGCGCCCAGAATAGGTAATCAACTGAGAACATTACCTTCGTTTGCGGGGAAGCAGATTGAAGCAGCGGATATGGAATGGGAGAACGTGTGGAGAACATAATGTGGGATGAGATAAACGCAGGACGAATCCAGGTGGGGACAGCCGCCCCCGTCTGTCCGCCGGGCGAAGCTCGGCTCTTCGTCTGGGGTGAGAATCACCTCCCCGGCGTTTTCGGCAGAGCGACCCCAACCGTAGATCCTGCCCCGAGGGGCGGTCGAAAATAGCCCAGCGCCTTCGGCGCTAGGAGAACGGTCGAGAACTATTCAAGTCCTGGAGGGACGACTGAATTCTCACACCAACTCTGTACCCCCGCCTCTGTACCCCCGCGCGCCTCCGCACAAGGCCCGAGCATCTTTTTTTAGGCTGAACCCTCTGCCAAGACAAAAACATTTCTCTCCCGTTTTGTATCCGTCTGAAAAAATATCCCGCCCCATGTGCTTGACATCGCAAACTGCTAGCATCAACAATCAAACCGAACTCAAAAACAGAATCCTTCAGCGCCCCGAGGTCCTTCGTGCTTCTAGCAATCCGTCTAGCCATCATCCTCTGTCTCCCAATCTTCCTAGCCGCAGTCCTGGCCGCGCAAAAAGTCACGGTCTCGCAGCCCACTGTCTGGGCCACTAAGCCCGACATCCCGGCCTTCGAAAAGATCGAGACCGACCGACTCGCCGCCGGCCAGCGTTCTATCGACGCCCTACTCGCAGTCAAAGGCCCGCGCACCATCGAGAACACTCTCGCGCCCCTCGACGATGCCTTCCAACAGATCGGCTCCGCCGCCAACCTCGCCGGGCTCATGGAGCAGGTCCATCCCGACTCCGCTTTCCGCGACCACGCCACCACCATGCTTACCAAGGCCAGCGCCGCATTCACTGCCATCTCGCTCAATCACGAAATCTATAACGCTCTCGCCGCCGTCGATCTATCGAAGGCCGACTCCGCCACCCGCTACTACGTCGAGCGCCAACTGTTGCAATTCCGCCTCGCCGGCGTCGATAAAGACGACGCCACCCGCGCCCGCCTCAAAAAGCTCAGCGATCAGGCCACCGAGGAGCTGTCCTTATTCGAGCGCAACATTTCCGACGGACAAAAATCGATCGAGGCCGATCCCTCCGAACTCGACGGCCTGCCCCAGGATTACATCGACCGCCACAAACCCGGCCCCAACGGCAAAGTTCGCATCACCACCGATTATCCCGACGCTCTGCCCGTGGGCACTTTCGCCAAAAGCGAAGACCTGCGCCGCCGCCTGGCGCTGGCTTTCAACACGCGCGCCTACCCTCAAAATCAGGAAGTCCTTACTAACCTCATGAAGACGCGCTACGAGATCGCCACGTTGCTCGGCTTCTCCAACTGGGCCGACTACAACGCCGCGGATAAGATGGCCGTGAAAGGCAGCAACATCGCCGACTTCATCGTGAAAGTGAAAGAAACCTCGCGCCCGCTGGCCGAGCACGAATTTCAGATGCTGCTCGCCGAGAAACAAAAGACCGACCCCGGCGCAAAGCAGATATGGGACTACGAACGCAACTACCTCTCCGAATTAGTCCGCCGCTCGCAATACGACTTCGACTCTCAGTCCGTCCGTCCCTACTTCCCCTTCATGCAGGTGAAGCAGGGGATCCTCGACACCGCTGCCGATCTTTTCCACGTGAGCTTCCAGCAGGAAGAAAACGTGCCCTCGTGGGATCCTGCGGTCGAAACCTGGATCGTCATCGATAGCGGCAAGCCCATCGGCCGCTTCTATCTCGACATGCACCCGCGCCACGGCAAATACAGCCACGCCGCCATGTTCCCCATCCTCGAAGGCATCCGCGGCAAGCAACTGCCCGAGGCCATCCTGGTATGCAACTTCCCCGCGCCCACCGCCGACGATCCAGGCCTGATGGATTACAACGACGTGCAAACGTTCTTCCACGAATTCGGCCACTTGATGCACCACATTCTCGGCGGCCAGCAACCGTGGGCCGGAATCAGCGGCATCGCCATGGAGCGCGATTTCGTCGAGGCCCCGTCGCAAATGCTCGAAGAGTGGATTCACAGCCCGCAAGTGCTGGCCAAATTCGCCCTGCATTACAAAACCCGCGAACCCATCCCCGCCGAACTCGTAGCCCGCATGAATCGCGCCAACGCCTTCGGACGCGGCGGCTGGGTCGACCGCCAAAACGCACTCACCGCGATCTCCTACGACATCTACAAAACCAAACCAGAGGCGGTCGATCTCGACGCCACCACCAACCATGACAACAGCCAATACACTCTCTTCACCCCGCAGCCCGAAACCCACTTCTGGGCGTCATTCGGCCACTTAGGCGGCTACTCCAGCGCCTACTACACCTATCTCTGGGATAAAGTGATCGCCGAAGATTTCTTCCTGCAATTCGACCGCAATAACTTGCTGGCCGGCGACGCCCCGATGCGCTACCGGCGAGTCGTCCTCGAACCAGGCGGCTCCATGTCGGCGAATGATTTGGTAAAGAATTTCCTGGGCCGCCCGCAAAACATAACCGCCCTCCAACACTGGATGGCAGAAGAATTCACCGGCAGCGCCGGAACAAAGTCAGCAGGCCAATAGATTTGCAAGTGCTCAAGCGGGTCCAAGAGCGAGCATGCCATGAATGAGCGGTGTGGAGCGGGTACTCCTGCCCGCTTGCCTTTGACTTTGATCCTGACCTGCGCAACACCAAACTTTGTCATTCCGACCGAAGCCAGAGACCCTGTCATTCCGACCGAGCCGCGCAGCGGCGCTAGAAATGCAGCCCACGGCCGAGCTACGCACACTCTTTGATCCACTCAATAAGTAAACGCCTGAATCTCGGTAACCCCCGCATCCGGCCCATCCACATACCCGCTTCGATTGCTCGGATTCAACGCAATATGCGTAAACACCACATGGAACGCATTCGAGAAATTGAACCCGTTCAACGACTCCACCAGATTCCCCTTCGGGTCGTAAACCTGAATGCTACTCCCGGTGCCCGTGCTCGACACCGACTGCGCCACCAAAAACAACTTGTGTACCGGATCGAACTCCACATCCGACCCGCTCTGCAGTTGGCCGTTTGCGCCCGGCAGCACCACCGCGAACCCCGTCTTCTTCTTCAAATCGTAGAACTCCACCCTAAAATCCAGCTCAGTGGTGGTGCACGCAATGCCGTCCGCCGAATCCACCGCCAGCCCGTTGATCGAACCCTGCCGAAAGGGAAACGGTCCCGGAATCCCGGTAAACTCGTTCACCGTTGCGGTCGTCAGATCAACCAAAGCCAACACCGGCGGCGGACCCCCCACCGCTCCATCCGACGCCGCCACCACCGCCTGATTCGAGGCGTCGTCATAAGCCACCTGCGGAGCGTTGCTGAAGAAAAACACCGGGTCGGTCAGAGTAATTACAGGCTCGAAAGTATTCGCGCCCACGTTGGAACCAAACACAAACGTGGAATCGTTCCCGCCATTCTCAAAAGCTAGCACGGCTGTGGTGGTAGAAGCCTGGTCGCGGCTGAGCCCGATAATAATGTCGTTAGCCGCCAGTGGCGGAGTCCAATTGAGGCTGAACTTGTTCGCGTCCAGCGGATTCAACTCGTCATAAATCCGCTTGACCACGTAGATACCCTTCACGTGCTCGCGCTCCACCAGCCCAACGCTGCCGCCGACTATACCCAAGGTCAGAAAATCGTCCTTGGTCTCGATTTTCGAAACCACCTTCAGAATCTTGCCGGAAACCTGGTCGAAGGTTTCCACCGCGGCCAGCACCTTCCCGCCGCCTAAATCCTGCGCCTCGCTCAGCACGCCTTCAGTGCCGTTCTGATCGATGTCGAAGCCAAAGATCTGCCCGCCAAATTGGCTGTGCACAACCGTGCTCCCCGGCCCCACCGGCGGCCGCAACTGAGCCGCGCTTCGAGTGCCCAAGCCAATGCCAAGCGCACCGATAAGAAGAGCCGCGCCTGAACGATGCGAAAGAAGCCGACGCGAATGAACCCGATGCCAAAGAACCCGATTCGAAAGAAAAAGATTCGCGCGATTCATGACTGACCCTCCCCAGTGAAATCCGCGCCTCGCCGTCAAAGTCCTGCCTCGGCACCTCAAACACTACAACCTCCCATCGCTCGGGATGTCAGAAGCTTGTAAAATGTCGAGTTTTCTTCAGTGTGGAAGGTGGGAGAAAAGACTTCCGCAGGAAGCAGGAAGAAAGACCTGAGCAGGAAGGAAGAAGGAAGCAGGAAGCAGGAAGGAAGAATGATATTCCCACCTGTCGGAGCCTCGGTGGAGGTGGTCGTCGAAGATACTGCCCCGGAGGGGCGACGGATAATAGCCCAGCGCCTTTGGCGCTGGGAAAAGCGCGCAAGAGCAACCGCGTCCCGTAGGGGCGCCTGAGTTTCTGCGCACACTTTGAGCCCCACCGACCTTCCCCTCTCTATTAATTTTCCGTGAATTTCCCCGCCCGCAATTGACCGCGAGACAGCGCGGCGGTACCCTCCATCCCTATGGCCGCCCCCGAGCTCGACCACCTCCGTCTAGCCTACAAGCAAGCCACCGACGAATGGATCGCCGCCATCCGCGCCGAAGAGGCCTTGGCCACTGCCGACCATTCCATGATCGCCATGGAAAAATGGGACGACGCCCACTTCCGCGAAGAAGACGCGCACACCAAAGCCACGACTGCCCGCGAAGCCTACAAAGATGGCCTTCGCGAAGTCAACTACGGCATTTAGCCGAATCAATCCTCGAAACTTCGCCCCCGCGCCTTTCATGCGATTGGTCACCGCCTGCGTCCAGACCCAGGGGCACGAAACTCAAAGCTTGAGTATTCCGCTCCGAAATCACGCAAGCTACTAGAAGATAGGCAGCCAACATCCCTGTCATCCCGAGGAAGCGGGGTCTCTGGCGAAGCCAGACTCCGGCCGAAGCGCTTGCCCTGAGTTTGCCGAGGGGACCTCTGCACTCGCCGGCAGTACCGGCGCGTGGAAGGGACGCTCAATGTCCGTCGCCTTTGAGATTTCCTGAGGTCTTACAGAGAGCGCCCGCCGCCAGTTCACCGAGAGTGCGCGAGATAAAACCGGTGCTCGAGATAATAAAGCGCGGCAAAGGCGAGCGTGACCACGGCGCCGGTAAAAACCAAAGGCCGCCCACTGCGCCAACCATGCTTCCAGTCAGCCGTGACAACGAAGAGCAAAATCGTCGGCAGCAGCGCCGCAATCGAAAGCTGAAAGATATGCGCGGCCGAGCCCTCGTCCGCTTGCGGCGCCTGAAAGTACCCGCTCAGCACGCACAGCAACGCAGTCAGCGAAAGCAGGATCAAAATCCTGCCGCTATAGCGGTTGACCCGTTCCCCCCGCATGTCTCTACTCCTCTCCAGCTTGCTATGAGGCATCGCGCCTAAGACTTGGGTTGCCTCGTTTCTCGCGGTTCTTGCGAGAAGTGGGGCCTTTGGTTTTATATAGCACAGTCAGGTCGAAGCGGAAGCGCAAAGCCGACCTTCCGATCCTTCACCGAAACACGTGTGCGCATCCTTTTTACGGTTTCACTTGAGTAAGAGGAAATGGGCACCCGCCTGGAGCAGAAGTTGCGCTCCTAATTATAGAACGGCCCCGTGAAGGCTGTCTCCGGCGATGAGATCCTTGCCCACTTCCGCGAAAAGAGCGCGGCCCATTCGATCCTGAACTGCGAAGCATTCCCGGAGCGGAGAGGACCGGCGCTCCTGCGCCATCGCTGCCCACCCTTGCAAAGGACGCAAGCATGGGGCAGCCTCTTTGCGGCAGCCCGCGGAACAACGAAACGGAACAACGAAAAGCAAGCTGGGCCAGCCCCTGCCGTGAACATCAGCATCTAAAATTAGCAGTTCGTGTGGAGCGCACGCTTCCTTCGGCCAGCGCAGGGCTTTGTCCGCCGCCTTTGACGTGGAATCTGCCCTTCCAGAAACGCGGGGCGGGACACTCGGCCGAGGTTCTCACGCAGGCTGCAGTTGCCGCTCTGCTGGCTGCCACGCATCGACCGTCTCCTGCGCGAAGTCCTCGTATCGGCGGGGCGGATGGCCAAGCAGTTTCGTTAGAGTCTCAATGTCTCCGTCCTCCGCCACGAACCCGCGTTCCAGATAACCCTGGAACATCATACGCATGTCAAATGCCGACCAGGACGGTGCACTCTGCCGCGTCTGTTCTTCAAAGGAATCCAAGTCTTCGCCCGGATAACGGATCTCCTTGCCCAGCAGCCCGCTCCAGATCGACGCAACCTTCTTGCCACTCAGAATCTCCGGACCGTTCAGGTTGTAGGTCTTGCCCAGATGCCCGTCGCTAGTCAAAGCAATGGCGGCGGCTTCAGCGATGTCACGCGTGTCTACGGCAGAAACGCCAGGTGCTCCGAGAGGCATGGGATATGTGCCGGCCTTCGTCAACGCGTCCTTCAATGAAATGTCGTTCTGGAAGAAGTAATTCGGCCGAATGACGGTGAAGGGGAGATTGAACTCACGCAGAGCGCTCTCGATGGCAAGCTTGGCGGCAAAATGAGGAACATCCTTGAACTCCTCCACCTTGAAAACCGAGTGATACACGATCTGCTTGAGCTTAAGCTTTTTTGCCAGGTCATACGCCATGAGCCCCTGCGTCAGCTCATCGGCAACGACAGCATTCAACAAATAGAGCTTCTCGATTCCATCGAGTGCTTTACCTACCGCGACCGGGTCGAGCAGATCTCCCAGGAAGACCTCGACTCCTTTCGGCAGGGTTGTTGACGCCTCCTGTTTGCGAACCAAAGCGCGGACGGTCGCGCCGCGTTTGACCAGTTCCGTGATCACCTGCGACCCAATGTGGCCGGTACCGCCGGTTACAAGAATTTTCATTTCAAGTCCTCCGTGAATGGCCAGTATCTGACTTCGGTCTCCCGCATACTGGTCAGAATTGATCTTCTTGTAATCCGGTGTCGAAGTGCGCCAGATCGTGTGGAGCGGCCACAAGACATCGCAGATGTTGACGCCCTCCGCAAAACAGCTGGCAGCCGGGATCCAGACGACGATACTAAGCGATGCAGTAAGAATTAAGCCCAAGGCCGAAGCCCGGGCGAAGCCCGCCCCCGCCTTGCCGCACCCTCCCCACCCCCTGTAGCATCAATATCCAGGCATTCATAAAGAGTAAGAACTCAAGAGCTTGAGAACTTAAGGAGCAATCATGGCCACCGACACCCTTCCCACCCCCGCGACCCTAAGCCACCAGCCCACGAAGATTTTCAAGAACTTCATCGATGGCGAGTGGGTCGACTCCTCCACCGGAGAGACGTTCGAAAACCGCAATCCCGCCGACACCCGCGACGTAGTCGGCATCTTCCAGAAATCGGCGAAGGCCGACGTAGACGCCGCCGTCGATGCCGCCAAGCGCGCCTTCGCCAAGTGGCGCCTGGTCCCAGCCCCGCGCCGCGCCGAGATCGTATTCCGCGCCGCCGAGATTTTGATCGAGCGCAAAGAAGATTACGCTCGCGAGATGACTCGCGAAATGGGCAAGGTCCTGGCCGAAACTCGCGGCGACGTGCAGGAGGCCATCGACGCCGCCTACTACAACGCCGGAGAAGGCCGCCGCCTCTTCGGCCCTACCGTGCCCTCGGAAATGCCCAATAAGTTCGCCATGGCCGTGCGCCAGCCCATCGGCGTCTGCGGCATGATCACGCCCTGGAATTTCCCCATGGCCATCTCGTCCTGGAAGCTGCTCCCGGCCATCGTCTGCGGCAACACGTGCGTCATCAAGCCCGCGCAAGACACTCCGCTCTCCACTTTTAATCTGGTCCGCGCACTGACCGATGCCGGCCTGCCAAAGGGCGTAATCAACATCGTAGCCGGCTTCGGCCCCGAAGTAGGCACGCCCCTGGCCGATCACCCCGACGTCCGCGCCATCTCGCTGACCGGCTCCTCCGCCGTAGGCCGCATCATCGGGGGCATCGCCGCCAAGACTTTCAAACACTGCTCCCTTGAACTGGGCGGAAAGAATCCCATGATCGTCCTCGACGACGCGAATCTCGACCTAGCCATCGAAGGCGGACTCTGGGGAGGCTTCGGCACCACCGGCCAGCGCTGCACCGCCACCAGTCGCATCATCGTGCAGAAAGGGGTCTACCGCGAATTTGTAGAGCGCTACGTGGCCCGCGCCAAGAAACTAAAAGTAGGCAACGGCCTCGATGAGACCGTAGAGATGGGACCAGCCATCAACGAAAAGCAACTCCAGACCGACCTAAGCTACGTGGAGATCGGCCAGAACGAAGGCGCAAAGCGACTCTGCGGCGGCAATCGCCTTGACAAAGGCGACTACCAATACGGCTGGTTCATGGAGCCGACCGTCTTCACCGACGTCGACCCCATGATGCGCATCGCGCAAGAAGAAATCTTCGGCCCCGTAGTCTCAATCATTCCATGTGACGATCTAGACGACGCCGTCGAAATCGCCAACGGCATCGAGTACGGCTTGTCCTCCGCCCTCTACACCAAAGACGTGAACAAAGCCTTCGCCGCCATTCGCGACCTCTACGCCGGCATCACCTACATCAACGCCCCCACCATCGGCGCCGAAGTTCATCTTCCCTTCGGAGGAACGAAGGCGACAGGCAACGGCCACCGCGAAGGCGGCATCGGCGCGATCGATTTCTACACCGAGTGGAAGTCGGTCTACGTCGATTATTCGGACAAGCTGCAGAAAGCCCAGATCGACAGAGCGGACTAATCCAGCATTCAGGTGTAGATCTGCCCTGTGCCCCTCTGTGTCCCCTGTGTTAAAGGTGTTCGCTTGTCGTTCACATTTCGCCAGAGCCTTTCATCTGTTGTCGCTGACCCGTCGAGCGTTGTACCCTATCGGACGGGGAAGACATTGATATGAAAGTGAAGTCAGCGGCGGCGAACCTGCTGTGCGTGTCCGCACTTTTTCTAGCCACAGCCCAAGCCCAGCGGCCCACGCAGACCACGCACGTTCCCGCAGCAGTCCTCACGGGAATCGCCCCGCTGGTCGGCCACGTTCCCAGCGACCAGCGTCTAAGTCTCGCCGTCTCTCTACCCCTGCGCAATCAAGCCGAACTCGAAGATCTCTTGCAGCGGCTCTACGACCCGCAAAGCCCCAGCTTCCATCAATACCTAAGCGTGCAAGAATTCACCGCGAGATTCGGCCCCACCGAGGCTGACTATGCGGCGGCGATAAATTTCGCGCGAGCCAATGGCCTCGACATCATCGACACCCCCGCCAACCGCCTGGTCCTAGACATCGAAGGTCCCGCGGCGAACGTCGAAAAGGCCTTCAACGTTACGCTCAACCAGTATCAGCATCCCACCGAGAGCCGCACATTTTTCGCGCCCGACCGCGAACCGTCGCTCGCTCTAGCCGCGCCAGTCCTGCATATCTCCGGCCTGGATAACTTCACGCTTCCGCGGGCAAAAAACATCCGCTCCTCCCAACGAACCGCAGAAGCAAGCGCCGTCGGCAAGACCGGCTCCGGCCCCGGCGGCCAATATGTCGCCAGCGACATGCGTGAGGCCTACTACGGCTCCGGCCCGCTCACCGGCCAGGGACAAACCGTCGGCCTCTTCGAATTCGCCGGCTACAACACCGCCGACGTAAAAGCTTATTTCAAGAATCTTAAGCAGACCATCACCGTAAAAGTAAAAGGCGTATCGCTCAACGGCATCAGCCTGAAATGTCCGCCCTCCACCTGCGACGATAGCGAACAAGTCATCGACATCGAAATGGCCATCGGCATGGCCCCGGGGCTCAAAGAAGTCCTCGTCTACGTGGGCCGTAAAGACGCCTCCATCTTCAACCAGATGGCCGTCGACAACACCGCCAAGACCCTAAGCTGCTCCTGGGGATGGACCGACAACGAGAGCACCCTGGACCCCATCTTTATGGAAATGGCGATGCAAGGCCAGAGCGTCTTCGTTGCCACCGGGGACAGCGGCTCCGGCACTCCCGGCGACGTTGTGTGGCCCGCCGACGATCCCTACATCACAGCCGTAGGCGGCACCGACATCAACACCGTAAGCCCCGGCGGCGCATGGAAATCGGAAACCGGCTGGAGCGGCAGCGCCGGCAGCCCCTCGAAAAATGGAATTGCGATTCCCAGCTATCAGCAACTCGCCGGCGTAATCACGGCGCAGAATCACGCCTCAAAAACCCTGCGCAACTATCCCGACGTTGTCGCCGAAGCCAACACCAACCAATACAGCTGCTACGACAGCGGATGCAGCGGAGGCAACGGCGGCACCAGCTTCGCCGCCCCGCAATGGGCCAGCTTCATCGCCATGGCCAACGAACAATCCCTATCCAACGGCGGTTCGACGCTGGGCTTTCTAAACCCGGCCATCTACGCGCTGGGAGTAGGCTCGACCTACGACGCAGACTTCCACGACATCACCAGCGGCAGCAACGGAGGCTACACCGCCGTATCGGCCTACGACCTAGTGACAGGATGGGGCAGCCCGCAAGGCGCCGCCTTAATCGACGCGTTGGCAGGATCGGGCAAGAGCGCATACTAAGCCGGAAATTTGATATTTGATGGCGGGTGCAGTCTGCGGAATCCAACCGCTACTTCTCCGAAGACGTCATCAAAGCCCCGCGCTTTCACCAGCGTGCGAGGGATCTCCGGGCATCGTTACTGTGAGGATCGAGTGGCACCGCCGCCCTCCAAATTTTCTCGCAGAAGAAGTAGTATTACCCGGTGAAGCCTCTGAAACCCGTGCGTTAAAGGTTTGCTCTGAATGCCCACCACTAAAGTTCACGAAATCGCTCCCGCGAAACGCCTGGAAAACGTCCGCTACGCCATCCGCGACCTGGCGTCAGTAGCCGACGAAGTGACTCAACAAGGCCACAAAGTTCTCCCCCTAAACGTAGGCGATCCGCTGAACTTCGACTTCCAAACCCCAGCCCACATCGTCGACGCCGTCTACAAAGCCATGCGCGAGGGCAAAAACGGCTACGCGCCCAGCCCAGGCATTCCCGAAGCGTTAGAAGCCATCCGCGGCGAAGCCCAACGCAAAGGCCTTACCACGGTGCAGGATGTTTTCGTAACCTCCGGCGTAAGCGAAACCGTCGATCTCTGCATCTCAGCCCTAGTCAATCCCGGCGAAGACATCCTCACCCCCAAGCCCGACTACCCGCTCTACTCCGCAGTGCTATGCAAGCTAGGCATAGCCCTCAACGCCTACGACCTGAACGAAGAAGACGCCTGGCAGCCCGAGCTGGCCGACATCGAACGCAAGCTAACTCCTCGCACTCGCGGCATCGTGCTGATCAACCCGAATAATCCCACCGGCTCGTTGTGCTCGCAGAAGATGTTGGAGCAAATCGCCGAACTAGCCCGCCGCCACAACCTGGTAGTCTTCTCCGACGAGATCTACGACAAACTCATCTTGGACGGCACGCCGCACCTGGCCTTCGCCGCCCTCGCGCCAGACGTCCCCTGCGTCACCTTCGGCGGCATGTCAAAAAATTATCTGGTCCCAGGATGGCGCATTGGCTGGGGCATTGCCTCCGGCGACGCCGCCGCCATCAAGCCCTACACCGAAGGCATTCACCGCCTGCTGCGGGCGCGCCTCTCGGCCAACCACCCCGAGCAATACGCCATCAAGCCCGCCTTAGAAGGCCCGCAGGACCACCTCCTAGAAGTGCAACGCAAACTCCGCTCCCGCCGCGACCTAACCCAGAAATGGTGCGAGTCCACGCCGCGCATCAGTTGCGTAGTCCCGCGCGGCGCCTTCTACGCCTTCCCCAGAATCGACATCCCCGAGAGCGACGAAGTCTTCGTCAAAGAATTAATCCGCCAGAAGCACGTCATGGTCGTCCACGGCTCCGGCTTCGGCCAAAAGCCTGGTACGCAGCACTTCCGCATCGTGTTTCTGCCGGATGAAAAAATCCTGTCCACTGCCTACGCGGGAATCGCAGATTTCATCCGCGAAAGATACAGGCAGTCTCCTTTCTAATGTCCTGCGCCAAAACAGTAGCGCCGCCGCCTCGCAGCCCTCGCGTTGGTCGAAGGCATTCCGCTAATCACCGCCGATCGCGAAATCCGCAAGTCGGGGGCGCCTCGATCTGGTAGCCGCCTGCATTGTCCAATTTCCCAACGCCCCCAGGCAAAATCATGTACCATGCTCGGGTCCTTCCATCCACGCTCCAGGCGCCCCCTAACCGGAACTTGACTTCGCAAGCCAAGCCGACCAGGGGCATGCCTGTGCGGTTTGAAGTGTGGGAATCACGAAACCTGAAGGAAAGAGGAAACTATGAAACGCAATCAGCTGCTATCGGCTCTCGGCATCCTGTTGTTCGCAGCCTGCTCGCTCGCCGCGCAGGATCAGAATAAAGATAAACCCGGCACTCTGGCCGGCGTCGAATTGCAGAAATTAAAAAACGGAACTCAACCGCAATACGAGGCCGGCAGAAAACAAAAAGCCGCCTGGCACAAACAGCAGAACGACACCGTGCCGCTATTTGTTTGGCAAACCCTCACCGGCGACAACACCGGAGCTTTCCTGGTCGGCCGCTTCGGCCAGCACTGGGCGACTCTCGACAAGCCCTCCGTCTCCGACGAGGCCGACGAAGCCGAATACCAAAAACTCATGGGCGCCTACGTCGAGTCCATGACTCTTCGCTACTACGAGTTCATGCCCAAAATCAGCAACCCAAACGGCGACATGATGCCCAGCAAATTCACCGAGCTTTTCACCTTCCAGGTGCGCTACGGCAAAGAGGCGGATTTCCGCTCGGCCATCACTCGCGTCCACGACGCCTCAGAGAAAACCAAATGGCCAGTTAACTACGAATGGTATCAACTCGTCAGCGGAGGCCCCACCGGCCTCTTCGTCCTCGCCCTGCCGCGCAAAAGCTACGCCGACTTCGACGACAATCCCAACGTAAAGCCCTTCCGCGACATGCTCAAAGAAGCCTTTGGACAATCGGAAGCCGATTCCATCGTGGAACGAATCGACCATTCGGTGGAAAAAGAAACCAGCGAGATCCTGCAATTCCGTCCCGACCTCAGTTACCTGCCGTCCAAGTAGCGACAGAAAATGTAGACTCAAGAAGCCGCAAAGGTTTTCTCCGCGACCTCTGCGGCTTTTCTCCGCGACCTCCGCCCGAAAAAGCCCTGGGTCTGCATCCGGGGCGATGGATCAGTGGGAACGAAATTCTCTACCCGGCGGTTATCCCGAAACGGGGCGTACCTCAGCCGCGCGAGAGCCTGCCCTGAGCGAAGCCGAAGGGTATCTCCACCGCTCCGACCAGTGGGAGATCCTTCGTTCCGCCTGAAAAACGGCTGCACTCAGGATGCCCCCGCGCTTTAAGCCGAACAATTCGAATTGAGCCACAACCACGTCCCATCGGCACTTTCTCTTTCCCCAAGAATCTGCTTAAATCAAATCAGATTTTTGCCAACGTGTTCGACATTCACTCCCACATCCTCCCCGAAGTAGACGACGGCTCCAAGTCCTGGGAGATGTCGGTTGCCATGTGCCAAATGGCCGCCGCCGATGGCATCACCCATCAGGTCGCCACTCCCCACGCCAACGACCGCTACCACTACGACCGCGAATATCTTCAGGGATTAGTCACCCACCTGCAGGGACTGATTGGCAACGCCTTAACCCTAAGCCTAGGCTGCGACTTCCATCTCTCTTACGACAATCTGCAGGACGTACTCGCCAACCCCGCGCGCTACGCCATCGCCAACACGCACTACATGCTGGTCGAGCTAAGTAATTACAGCGTCCCGCCGCAAACCACCGACTGCTTCACGCAATTGGGCGACCGCGGCATCACCTCCGTGATCACGCATCCCGAACGCAATCCCATCGTGCGTGAGAATCTGCAACGAGTAGTTGAGTGGGCCGAGCAGGGCTGCGTGATTCAAGTGACCGGCTCTGCGTTGACCGGCTTCTGGGGCGAGCGCTCCGGCAAGGCCGCGCGCTGGCTGCTCGAGCACGATGTCGTTCACATCCTGGCCACCGACGCCCACGACACCGCAAAGCGCATCCCCATACTCTCCACCGCCCGCGATGCCGCCGCCGAAATCTGCGGTCACGAAGTCGCCGAGGCCTTGGTCGAGAGCAACCCCCAAGCCATCCTGAACTCGCAGCCCCTCCCCTATTTTCCCCGTCCCGTGCTAGGCAGCTACCGCAAAGCGCAAGGCAAGTAGCGGAACAGCAGCACTTGGCAAGTTAGCCATTGGCGGGAAGGGCATAGAAAGCTGCTTTATTGATAAGCGGGAACATTGCCGGAGACGAGGGAGCCGCGATGACGGCATTGGCGAATGGCCAACTACTCATTGCTAGCCACTCTACTGCGGCCCCGCCGAATCGTGCCCGGGAGCAGCCGCAGGCGCGGCCGACTTCGTATCGATGCGAGCCCCAGGATCGGCGCTGTGCGACACCGGACTCTGCGTCGAAGAACTCACCGACCCCGCATGCGATGTATCCGGGCCGGTAGTCATCGCGCTCTCCGGATTCAGCAAGTGATCGTGGCTCGGACCCAGCCCCAGGCTGATCAACGCGCGCGAATCCGGCACCGTCTTCGACTGCCAGCCATGATCCGCCTGATACTTCCGCATGGCGTCTTCGCTGGCCTGGTTCCAGCTTCCCGCCGCATCGGCGCTCAAATAATGCTCGCGGATAAGCGCCTGCTGAATCGCCTGCGCCCGCTCGGCATCGATCTTCTGCTGCCCGCGCGCCGTCTTCTTTTTACGGCCTTTGCTCGTGCTGGCGCGCGCGCTGGCCGCTTTCGCGCTCCGGCTTTGAGATGCGGACGCGGAAACACTCTGCGCCGCCGTGCGAGTTGAAGTATGAGCTTTACCGGCACTCGCTGGATTTGATTTGGCCTTCGTAGCCGCTGGATTCGCAGCCTGCTGGCGCGCAGTCCCATCCGAACTCGCAGACTGCGCGCCCGCGCTCAGGACAGAAAACCCACACACCACCGCCAACAAGCACTCTGCGGCCAAGCTTCCACATCGGATTTTCCATCGCCCCTCGACTGGTCCCAACGTCACACCCATCTTTAGAAAGGGCGCGGTTTCAGGCCGCGCCGAAAATCGCTCCAAATTAACCCGACTTCTTCGCCGCGGAAGAAATCCGCGATTCGCATCAGGGTGTGCCTTCAGGCATACCGCAGCATTCGCGTTCGAGATCCAGACCTACAGGCGCTGCCGCATCGAGGTCGATTTGGTTCGCTCGGCCGCCGAAGCGCCCGCGCGCAAAAAAAACAAACCCAGCGAAAGCCAGCATCGTAATCATCCTCCCTAAAAGGAGGCAATGCCAGTTCCCGCTGGGTCCGATCCGAGGTTACGGAAGTGTCCCCGCGAGAAACACGGTTCCATCCTGCTGCGTCGCGCCTCGCGGACGCACCAGGAACACCACATCCTGGCCACTCTTCAAACTCGATTCGATCTTGGCGAACTCACTCTCGCTGTTCACCGGCTGTTTGTTGACCTCCAAAATCAAGTCGCCTCGGCTTAAGTTAATATCCTCCGCAAACGATCCCGTCTTCACATCGACCACCACCACGCCCTTGCCCTCGGGCATTTCCAGCCGTTCGGCCTGCTCCGAGGTGAGTTTCTTCACCGTCACCCCAAACTTGCTCTGCTTGGGAGTGCTCTCGTCGCCGCCGTTATCGTCTTCATTCAAGCGCGCCGCAAATAGCTTGGCTCTGTCGGCGATCGTTACGGTCGTCTCCTGCTGTTTGCCATTGCGCAGGAAGCCCAGCACCACTTTCGCTCCCGGCCGGCGCGCAGCAATTTCGGAAACCAACTCGTTGCCCTTGGTCACCTTCTTGCCATCGACCGTGATGATGGTATCGCCCACCTTCAACCCCGCCTGATCCGCGGGACTGCCCGCCACCACGCTAGCCACCGTCACGCCATTCCCGGCCCCGTAGACCCGCGCGATCGCCGGATTCTCCACCGAATTGAATTGAATTCCAATCGAGCCGCGGGCCACCCGGTGCTCCGGCCCAATCAGCTGGTTGTATACCTGCACCACCGTATTCGAAGGCAGCGAAAAGCCCACGCCCGCATAAGCATTCGTTTCGCTGAGAATCGCCGTGTTGATGCCGATCACCTCTCCATCCATATTCACCAGCGGACCACCCGAGTTCCCCGGATTGATCGCGGCATCGGTCTGAATGAAAGTCTGGAACTGCCGCCCCGGCACAATGTCCCGTCCCTTGGCGGAAACAATGCCCGCAGTCACGGTGCCCACCTGCCCAAATGGACTGCCGATCGCCAGCACCCAGTCCCCGACTTCCATGCTGTCGGAGTTGCCCAGCTTCGCCGAAGGCACCGCGCGATCCATATCGATCTTGATCACCGCCAGATCGGTCTCCTGATCCACTCCAATCACCTTGGCATCATGTTGCACGCCCGGAGGATCATCCTGCAGCCGCACTCGAATACGATCCGCCTTTTCCACCACGTGGCGATTGGTCACGATGTAACCCTTCGGGTCGACAATAACGCCCGACCCCAGCGAGCGCTCGCGAATCGAGCCATCGCCGCCCCCCCCACCCTGGCCTCCCGGTCCGCCAAAGAAATGGTTGAAGAAGTCGTCCATTCCGCCGCCACCGCCGCCATTGTCATCGTCGTCGGGACCCTGCTGCAGCCCCCGGCGCTGCCGGTGCGGACTCTTGATGGTCGACTCGGTATTAATATTGACCACGCTCGGCCCCAACTGCTTGGCAATCTGCGCAAACGCATTCGACATCTGCTTGGGCGACGGCACAGTAAGCGGGGTAGCGTCGGAAGCCTTCTGCCCCTCTTTGCCCTTCACTCCATACGACACCACCGTGCCAATCAGAATGCCCAGCGCCAGCGTAGTCACAATGCTGAACGAATAAATCCAGCGCCGCGCCTTTAGGCGCGCCCAAATTGCCCGCGAATCCATAAGTCAACTTCCTCCAAAATGCGATGAACTCCCAATTATACCCGTTTATCAGGACGCGAATGAGAGCGGCGATGCCTCCGTAGGCCTCCGTTGAGATGCCAAGTGGAGATGTTCCTATGGAGCTTTTGGAGATGCTCTTTGAAGAAGCCCATGTGGAGAGAGCCGCCTCGGCTGTCGCGGGAGAGGCGCAGCTCGACCGACCCCGGAGAGAGCAAAGGACTCGCGTGTGTCCCTCTCCTCACGACCTCCCGAGCAACAGACTGTCATCTGAGGAAGCGAAGAACCCCCGCACTCGGCTCATCGCTCGATTCATCGCCTCGCCGAACGGCCTATCGCCCTTGGGTGGCGCAGCGCTTCAAGCGCTGCGGTCAAGGCTCCACTGATTCCGGGCTTTAGCCCCGAGGTACGTGCCACGAGAACTCCTCAGGCCGGCTCTCACCTTGCCTCCCAAACCGTCTTCCCCCCAACCACGGTCCGCAGCACCCGGGTCCCCAGCATTTTCTCCGGCGAAGCCGCGGTAACATCGCGATCCAGCACCACGAAATCCGCCAGCATACCCGGCACCAGCTTGCCTTTCTCTTTCTCCTCAAACTCCGCAAAGGCCGATCCCGTCGTGTAAGCCGCAATCGCCTGCTCCAGGCTCAGCCGTTGCTCGGGAAAATATTCCCGCCGCCCATCCTCGCTCTTGCGCGTCACCGCCGCATAGAGTCCGCGAAACGGCGTCACCGGCTCGACCGGATAATCCGTCCCAAAAGCCAGCGCCACTCCCTTATGCAAAAAATCAGCCCAGGCATAAGAAGTCGCCGCCCGCTGAGCCCCCAGCCGATCCTGCGCCCAGCGCATGTCGGTGAGCACGTGGCTCGGCTGCATCGAAGCAATCACCTTCAATTCCTTGAAGTGCGCAATCTCCGCCGGAGTCGTCACCTGCGCATGCTCAATGCGCAGCCGATAATCGTCGCCACCATTCGCCGCCTTCACCTTCTGCTCGCGCGCGGCCTTCTCGGCTTCCGCAAAAGCATCGAGCGCCATCTCCACACCCTTGTCGCCGATCGCGTGAAAGCCAAGCTGAAAGCCCGCCAGCACCCGCTCTTTCGCCATCTCATTCAACTTGGCCGCTTCATACTGCGGCAGACCAGAATTCTTCGGATCATCCGCATAGGGCTCGATCAGAGCCGCCGTGTGCCCGCCCAGCGATCCATCCATAAAACCCTTAAGCATTCCAGTGTGCAGCATCAAATCCGACTGCGGATGCGAATCCCGCTTCGCCTTCGACTCTTCGACGGACTCATTAAACGGCAGCCACTCCGAAACCCGCGCGGTGAGCTTGCCCTCTTTTTCCAGCTCTTCATAAATCTGAAAGTTTACCCAGGCCGGCGAATAATCCTGCGCCGAAGTCACGCCATGCTCCGCCAGATCGGCCAAAGCCACTTCAATTCCCTGTCGCCGCTTCTCCCGCGTCGGCGCCGGAATCACCGCCCGCACCGCACCCTTTGCCGCATCCCGCAAAATTCCGGTAGGCTGCCCATTCGAATCGCGATCAATGCGCCCGCCCTGCGGATCGCGGCTAGCCGAGGTAACGCTCGCCAACTGCAAAGCCCGCGTATTCGCCACAGCAAGATGCCCATCCACCCGATCCAGAAACACCGGATGTCCGCCCGAAACCTCGTCCAAATCCCCCCGGCTGGGCAAAACGGCGACCGGCCACAAAGTCTCGTCCCAACCGCCGCCAAGAATCCATTCATCGCCCTTCGCCGCGTCCACCTTGGCGCGCAAGCGTTCGCGAAATTCGTCCAGCGTCTTCACCCCGGTCAAATCGACGCTCAACTTCCACAACCCCGCGTCGGCCAGATGCAAATGCGCATCATTAAATCCCGGCATCACAAAGTGCCCGCCCAGATCGACTACCTGAGTCTGCAGCCCCTTCAGCTTCTCGATATCCAAATTCTTGCCCACCGCTTCAATGCACTCCCCGCGCACCGCAATCGCCTCCTCGCGCAGGACAGAACTGAACCGATCGTTAGAGGGCACGCCAGTGTAAACATTGCCATGGATGAAAATGACATCGGCTTTAGGCCTGGGCTCTGAAAGAGCGGGAGCATTTTGAGCGAATGTCTGACCGCTGCAGACGGCAACGGACATCAACACAACGAGAGCCCAGTCGCGAAGTGACGGTATGGAAAAGCCCGGCACGGCGGTGCCGGGAAAGCACGGAATTGGACAACAAGTCCCCAAGGGACCGTAGGCGTTCCTCAAACATCTGTTCCACCCTGCTGCCTGCAACGCCGGGAATCCTCTCATTCCCCAGCCCCCGCCAGCGCCAACAACGTCAGCAAAACCCGCTTCAACCCCAACTCCCGCCCATTGCCATCGAACCACTCCTGCAACGTGTGCGCCCCGCCGCCCGACCCTCCGCCCCCAATCGCCACCGCCTCCAACCCCAACGACAACGGAATATTCGCATCGGTCGAAGCCCGCTGCACGGCCGCCGCATTATTCAACTGCGCATCGACCGCACGGATCACATGCAAAATCCGCGCCCCCACCGCCAACTCCCCCGCGGGACGATTCCCAATCGCCACCACCTCGCAACTCACCCCCGCCGGCCGCTTCTGCAGCGGAGAGCGCATCTCCGCCGCCAGCGTCTCATCCTCCACCGCGCGACTCAGCGCCAGCCGCAAATTCTGCTCCAGTCGCTCCATCTCCGTCATAGAAGTCGACCGGATATCCACCTTCATGCTCGCCGACTCCGGAATCGAATTCACCGAAGTGCCCCCGCGAATCACTCCAATATTGAAAGTCGTCTTAGGCGCGGTCGGGACCGGAGTAGAAGTAAAGGTCTCGATCGCCTTAGCCAAAATCACAATCGGATTCGGCGCTCCAAAGTCGCTCCAGGAATGCCCGCCCGGCCCGCGCACAATCACCTCAAAGCGCCGGCTGCCCAAAGCCTCGGCCACGATCGTATCGGCCCCAGCGCCGTCCAACACCACGCTGTAAGCGATCGCATCCTTCCACCGCGGCGTAGAAAAAATATGCCGCATCCCGCGCAGATCGCCCTCACCCTCTTCTCCCACATTCCCGATAAACACAAACGGCAGCGCATGCCGCAGCCGCACCGAGCGCAGCAACGCCGCAATCGCCAGCATCGCCGTAACCCCAGCTCCGTTGTCCGAAACTCCAGGCCCAAACAACCGGCTGCCCTGCTGCCGGATATTCAACGGCGTCCCCGCCGGAAACACCGTATCAATGTGCGCGCTCAGAGCGACATAGCGCGGCCCAAATCCGGGATGAATACCAAACACGTTCCCCACATCGTCGATGCGCACGTCATCCAGCCCGACTTCGCGAAAGCGCTCCGCCAGCCAAGCCGCGCGCGCCCCTTCCCCAAAAGGAGGCGCCCCAATCCGCGCCATCTCCATCTGCCACTGCGCAAACTGCGGCTCCTGCAAGCGCAGCCAGTTAAACGCCGACCGCACCTCCGGCGCAGCCGCCAGCCGGGCCACATCCTGCTGCACCGTAGGCGCAACATCCGGCAAATCCGCGCGCGGAGGATTAGGGCTCATGGGAAGTATGGCGTCATCTTACAATACTGTCGAAATGCGATAAAGCTCAATAAAGACGCGTGTTTTTGAGTGTTTCTGTCTGCTTACTGTCACGGTTAACAGACACAGGAGTGCTCTCGCATTCTGCTTCGTTTATACGCCCAACTTATACGCTCCGCTCTTCGCTTTTCCCTTTCATCCGCCCTCCCTTCGTGTTTACGCCCTTGCTATTGCCCCAACCAGCGGTCGTCGCACCATTGGTCGCCGTCACGTGCTGCATAACCTGCATACCTTAGCAATTGTTAAAGATTCGGCACCGAGAAAAGGCAATACTCGCTCATCTCGCGCAGCACTGCCGTCGTTTTGAAGCACGCGCTGAATGCATTCCATAATCACCTTGCCCATGCTATCCCTAACCGCAACTGCGATCGTTGCGTGGTGAACATCCATGCCGATATACTTCTCTTGCTTCATAACAGCGCTCCTTTCGGTAAGTGGTGATCTCAACAATCTCAACTTACCGCAATGTGGGCGCCTTTTTATATTGCGTGTAATCCCATCTGATTTCGACAGTTGGCTCATCCAGCAAGGTCAGCGTATATGCGAGGTAATGTCAGATTCACCGTACAGCCGTCTGGAAGGGATTTCTGGACTCTTGGGTATTGCCGTTCCCGTGTGTAATCCCATCTGATTTCGACAGTTGACTCATCCAGCAAGGTCAGCGTATATGCGAGGTAATGTCAGATTCACCGTACAGCCGTCTGGAAGGGATTTCTGGACTCTTGGGTATTGCCGTTCCCGTGTGCCTGCTCGTAGCGCTCAAGTGGCTACGCCGCCCGACAAATGCCTTCCTGAATGTAACCGGGGTTGCGTGCCAGATTCAGGAAGACTGCGACAGGCAGCTCGCAGGACTCCAGCATGCTCAGTCTGAACTGATTCGCCACACTCACAACGAGATGATCGCGTTAACGCTGCTTGCAGTCGCACTCTTGTTCTTGTGCTTATTGTTCACGCGAACTCGTGTCCAGAAGTGGACGGAGTACCGGCTAATAACGTCCGTGGTCGCGAGCCTCGCTGCTTGCTGGCTGCAATGGTAAGTGTTGCAAAATCGCCATGTGTGTGGGGCATTCACGCGGAGTATTTGTGAAGCCTGGAAAAGCCGATGTGATTCTTTGCCATCAATATTTTGGGCGGACTCAGAGGAAGGCGCTATCGGCAAGTAACTGATTCCAGACATATGACCAGATCGATCCAAGAAATTTTCGTCCAGATCAAGCCCGCGCGCGCAGCTCCACCGCAGCCAGCAATTTCTTCGTAGCAGGAACGTCAATCCCATGGCGCCGCGCGCCCCGCAAGATCGGCCCAGCGATGGCATCCAACTCCGGAGCCTTATGTTGCTCCACATCTTTCTGCATCGAGCTGCGCATGTTGCCCGGCATCTTCATGACCCCGGCAATCACAGCCTCGGCATCAACTTTCGCGCCCTCGGCAATCGCCACAGCACAGGCCTCCCGAAGACAGTCCAGTCCCAGCTTCCTCCACTCAGGATAGGCAAGGATCTCGCCCGTGGTTTTATCCGCCGCGGTTGTGCTCAGCGCAAACGGAGCCAGAAACACCAACTTCCCCCACATCAAAGTGGGTTCATCGTCGACCCAGCGGCATTCAAAGCCGATCTGCTGCAAGGCATCGACAGCGCTCCTAAGCCGATCGCGCCCGGCCGACAACACACTCAACCGCGCAAACGGAGATCGATGCACAACGTGCCCCCAGCCCACGCGCTCGGTTTCCACCGCAATCGTAGCCGGAATCACCCGCCCAGCGCCATATCTGGCGCGCAGCAAGGCGACATGATCAATTCCATTCAGCAGGGGAACGATGGCTTGCGCCGAATCAGGATTTCGATAAGCCTCCAGCGCCGAATCCAACTGCGTAGCCTTCACCGTAATCCAAAGCGCATCCACGCTAGGCACTTCCGCAGCCACCGCAACCTCGACCGCGATATTGCCGAACCCACTCTCCAACCGAAGTTGCGAGGGATATCGGTTCAGCGTTTCGCGCCGCACCACCAGCGTGACCAAGTCCCCAGCATGGGCCAGGCAAGCACCAATCAACCCACCCACCCCGCCAGCCCCCAGAATCGCATGCCGCATAGAGATAGACACAAGTGCGTACGTTCAAAATGTTGCGTCATCCCGAAGCCCCGCGCACTTCCGCGGGGCGAGGGATCTCTCTCCTACCGCAACCCGCGTGGAAACGCCTAACTCGGCCTCACCGCCGCCGGCAAACACTCCACCACCTCAGCGTCGCTCAGCGTATGATCGCTGGCTTTGGCGCGCTGATAGATGCGCTCCACCAGGTCATCACTCGCCGCAATCCCGCGGCGCTCCAGCCAGAACAGCACATTCGACTTCCCGCTCATCGGACCGATGTCGATGATTTGCTCCAACCCGAAGACATGCGAAGGCACGCCCGAGTAAACCGTGTTGGCGAGCACCACGTCGTTCTTGCGATAAGCCTTGATGATCGCAGCCGCGTGCACCCCGGTAGCCGTGCGGAACGCATCTTCGCCCACCACCGGGTAATTCGCCGGGATGGGCACTCCCGTAGCCCGCGACACCGCCTGGCAATAGTGCTTCAACTGGGT
This sequence comes from Candidatus Sulfotelmatobacter sp., assembly GCA_049513475.1. Lineage (GTDB taxonomy): Bacteria > Acidobacteriota > Terriglobia > Terriglobales > Acidobacteriaceae > Sulfotelmatobacter. Next base: position 60,222 of record JBEKWC010000017.1, read on the forward strand.
CAGATCCTGCGTATCCCAAGGAGCGATCGCCATCAGCTTCAGATTCACCAGCATCTGATCGATCTGCGTATTGCCGACACGCTCCCCTAATCCAATCGCGCACCCATGAACGCAGTTCGCCCCGGCAATTAACGCCGCCATCGAATTGGCGATCGCGAGCCCGCGGTCGCTATGCCCGTGCCAGTCCACGCGAATGGTCTCGCCGGAAGGTTTCACCACTTCCTCGATTACAAACCGCACCAGCGCCCATGCGCCCATCGGCGTGGCATGCCCGGCGGTGTCGCAAATCACGATGGCCTTGGCCCCGCAACTGATCGCGGTGGCGTACAACCGCTTCACTGTCTCCGGATCGCAGCGGCTGGTATCTTCGGTCACATACATCGCGTCGAGGCCGAGCGAAACCGCATACTTCACCGCCTTCTCGGTGGTCTTCAACAGAAAGTCGTCGGACCACCCTTCCGTATATCTTCGAATCGGGCTCGACCCGATAAAGGTCGCGGCCTCGATGCGCAGGCCGGTGCTCTGCACGATCTCGGCAATCGGGCGGATGTCGTTCTCGTGGGTGCGCGCCGCGCAGTTGGCGCGAATCCTCATCTTGTGCGCCACCATCTCCCGCGCCAGCGCGGTCACATGCTCCACCGCGCGCGGCCCCGCGCCCGGCAACCCGAGATCGAGCGAGTTGATCCCCAGCGCCTCCATCAAATGCAAAATCTCGGTTTTTTCTGGGATCGAAGGATCGCGCACCGAAGGCGACTGCAAGCCATCGCGCAGGCTTTCATCGTTGAGCAGCACCGGCCCCGCCGGCTTCAGTCCCGCCGGGTGAGTCTGATTCCAGTCGTAGATGAGATCGGAGGTGTTCATGGGGCGAGCAGCCAGCACCCAGTGCCCAGCATCTAGTACCCGAATCAACCCGCGATTCTCTCTGGCTCGGTACTGGGTACTGGGCCCTGGGTGCTCGCAACTACTTCTCTTTCGGCGGCAGAGTCAGCCCGAACACCGAAATCATCCCCTGCCCGGCCACGTTCACTTTCGCTTCCGCGGGGTTCGGCAGATAAAGCGTCTGGCAATGCTCGCAGCGGTAGACTTCGGCGTCCGGTCCCCACGCCTTGTCCGCGTCGCCGCAGGCTTGCTCGATCACATCGGTGGTGTAGAACCAGCGCTTCAGGTGTCCGCCGCAGAACTTGCCTTTTTCGTTTTTCTCGTTGCAGGCGCGCTGCCCGGCCTTCTTGATTTTGACCTTATGATGAGGAAGCTGCGCCGGAGTTTGCGTCCCGGAACTTATGATTTCGCCAGTCGCCAAGCCTTTACCCTCGTTTCGCGCGGCGCCCGCGCCGCCAGTCTCCGCACTACGATGGCAATTGTACTCGAAGCCGAAAGCCGAGCCAAAGCGCGCGATGTCGTATGCTGGATCCATTCTCGCGTGGACCCTGCTTAGGCCAAAGTGAGTCTCCGATGAACTATGTGCCGTGCTTTTCGAAGTCAGGAATCAGAATCCTGCCGATTCTATTTTTCATCATCACAGCTCTGTCCTTCCATTCCGACGCGCAGGCGCCAGCGAAGAAAACCGGCGGCCCAAGCGGCAGTCGCGGCAAGGTCGAGCAAGAACTGGTGCGCCTCGAGACCGGATTCTTCGAAGCCTGGAAGGCGAAGGATCAAAACTACCTTCGCGATCACATGACTGCGAACGCGGTCTTCTGGGGCGACTCCGGTACGTTTTCCCGCGAGCAGGGATTAGCGGAAGAGCAAGCCTCGGCCAAGGTCTGCAACGTGGAGGGCTACGCTCTCTCTGATTTCGGAGTGCTCGCGTTGAACTCCGGCGCGTACCTGCTCACCTACCATGCCGAGCAGTATGCCACCTGCAACGGCGACAAAGCGCCGGTGCACGTGAATGGTAGTTCGATCTACGTCTTCAAATCCGGCCGCTGGCAGGCGATCTACCGCGCCGAGGTTCCGTTTAAGAATCAGAGTTAGGCGGAAGCAGGGCGAGAATCCTGCCCGCCGAGAGAGCGGGCCGGACGCCCGCTCGGCGTTCCTCTCACAAGCGCTTTCGCTTCACTACGCCGGCGGCGCGCAGCGCTCCCTGCACGCGATCTTGCAGACTTCGCGAGAACTGCATCTCCAGGAAGCCCTCCATCTGTTGCGCGAACCTCATGCCGTAGCCATACCACCAGACCTTCTTCATTCCCGGCATTAGGTCCACGTCCACGTATTTGAGCCGCACCATCTCTTCCAGACCGAAGCGTCCGTGAGCGCGGCCTACGCCGCTCGATTTGACGCCGCCGTGCGGCGCCTCGCTGATGCCGAAGCAGGAAACCAGATCGTTCACCATGACGGTTCCGGCGTGAATGCGCCGCGCCAAGCGTTCGCCACGGGCGTCGTCGCGAGTAAAAACACTCGCCGCCAAACCGAATTCCGAGTCGTTGGCCAGGCGCACCGCTTCGTCATCGTCATCGAAGGCCATCACCGGGAGCACTGGACCGAATGTTTCCTCGCGCATGATGCGCATCTCGTGAGTCACATCGGCCAGCACCGTCGGCGCATAGAAATTCTTCCCCAACTCCGGAAGATGGCGCCCTCCCGCCAAAACCCTCGCCCCGCGCGCTACGGCATCTTCCACATGGGCTTCGACCGTGCGCAACTGCCGCTCGTGGATCATCGGCCCGACGTCGCTTTCGCGATCCATCCCGTTCCCCACCCGCAGCTTCTTCGTCTTCTCCTCGCACGCGCCAAGAAAGTCGTCGTATCGCCTGCAATGAACGTAGCAGCGTTCCACCGACAAGCATGTCTGCCCCGCATTCACAAACGCTCCCCAGATTGCCGCGCTCGAGGCGGCATCCACATCGGCGTCCTCGAGCACCAGCATGGGGTCTTTTCCGCCCAACTCCAGTACCACCGGGAGCAACCGCTCCGCGGCCGCGACTGCAATACGCTTACCCGTGGCCACGCTCCCGGTGAAAATCAGCTTGTCAATCTTCGACTGGATCAAAGCGACTCCGGTCGCGCCCTCGCCGGCCACCACTTGAAAAACGTCTTGCGGAACGCCGGCCGCGTGCAATAACGATTGCAGCTCCAACCCCACCAGAGAAGTAAATTCCGAGGGCTTCAGCACCACGGCATTCCCGGCGACTAGAGCCGCAAGAGTTTCGGTCGCAGGAATTGAAAACGGATAGTTCCACGGCGCGATCATTCCGATCACACCATAAGGCACGCGCAACAGTCGTCCGCGCTTGAGTTTAGTGGCGAGATTTCCGTGTGGCACAGGCTCGTCGCGAAGAAACCGATAAGCATTGTCGATGAGAAAGCGCGCCGCATCCAGCACCACCAGAACTTCGGTGGTCAGAGCTTCTGCCACAGGTTTGCCCGCCTCGCGCGTGATGGCCTCCGCGACTTCCAACTTTTTTTCCAGCAGCCCGCGCTGGAACTCGCGCAGCACTGCGACGCGCTCAGACACGCCAACCTCAGCCCAAGCCATCTGCGCAATCTGCGCCCGCGCCACCGCTTCATCAACGTCAGCGGCGCTCGCGCCTTCGAACTGACGAAGAAGCGCGCCCGTCGCCGGATTCACCGACGAAATCTTGCGCGCCGCAATTTGAATATCGGCAGCCATCACGAAACATTTCGAAGAGCTTGTTACGTCAAGCCCGCACAAAGAAAATCTCCGCGCGCTCCGCGGCAGTTCTCGGCGGTCCCCGCGATGAGCTTTTCGCACCTTAAATCGCGGAGAGCTCGGAGAACTGCCGCGGAGGGTTGCGGAGAACCTTATCTAATACTCCACTCCCACCAGAAACAGCCCGCTGGCGGGCGCGGTTGCCCCCGCTGCCGCCCGATTCCGTGCCTCCAGTATCCGCGTCACATCTTCGATCTGCAACGTTCGTTTGCCGACGAGAATGAACGTCCCCACCAGATTCCTCACCATACGGTGGAGAAAGCCGGAGCCACGAACCGTATAGAGGAATTCGCTTCCCTGCCGCTCCCAGGTGGAAGAAACAATCCGCCGGATGTTCGTGAGCGGTACAGTCGGTTCCGTGGCGTTTTCCTTCCCTTCGAACCCCAGCAAGACACCTGGCCGACGTTCGGGATCGACCGCGGCAAACGAAGTAAAATCGTGCTCGCCCTCGACCAGCGCAGCTGCCCGAATCATAGCCTCTTCGTCCAGCGGATAAGGATAATGCCACACGTATCGAGCCAAAAACGGCGGACATATCACCTCGCGACAAATGCGATAGCGATACGTTTTGGCCCGCGCCGACTTGCGCGCATGGAAATCCGCCGACACCTCTTGCGCTTCGAGCACCCGCACTGAAAGCGGCAAAATATCGTTGAGCGCCTTGACGAAATTCGTCGCCGGAACCGAAGACTCGGTGACAAAGGTCGCCACCTGGGCCAGCGCATGAACGCCGGCGTCGGTGCGGCCGGAGCCTTGCGGCAATACTTTTTCGCCGGTGATTCGTCCAATGGCTGAGGCCAGCGTGCCTTGCACCGTCGCGGCATCGGGCTGCACCTGCCAACCGGCGAAGTCCGATCCGTCGTAGGAGAGAATCAGTTTGAGATTGCGCATGCCATCTTTCGACGCAGGTTTCGAGTCCCGCACCGCTCTCCCCTCATCCAAATCCTTTCACCGGCGGTCTGTCGCGCCGCGCGCTTGGGCAGAACTGTATCAGTTTCGCTACCCCGGTGCGCCGGGGATGGCAAGCCGCGTCGGATATACTGTGCGTTTCAACAAATTTATTTCGGAGACGAGGGGATTGCACTGTTCGTCGCAGCTTGCTGACCGCTTTTTCCGGGCGCTTCTTTCGGAGCTTTTTTAGGAACCCCGGAGCCGCTGGTTGCGTATCAACGTCTGAGTCATGCTTTCATTCGGGCGCACTAGAGTCTGATTGCAAGCCGCTCCTTTTTGCCGCAGGATCTTGCCGAAAACATGGTCTTCAGGAACGGAGATGAGTAGATGCTATATTCACGTTTAGTTTCAAACATCGGGCGAGGGATATCCCCCGCGCGGCTCGCCGCCATTTTATTCGGAACCTTGATTCTCGCAGCGCTGACCGCACCGGGCTTGAGCCAGCTACCTCCTTCCGCTCCCACGCCGCAGAACACGCCGGAGACGCGGCCGCTGCCGGAACTGAATTACATGCAGCCGGTTTCGCATTTCCCCAACCCCATCGGGCCTTACACGCCGCGCCAGGTGGCGCCGCCCAATCTGGCGAATTCCGCGCGCATCGATTCCCTGATGCGCGACGGCAAACTTTATCTTTCGGTGAACGACGCCATCGCGCTCGCGCTCGAAAACAATCTTGACGTGGCCATCGCCCGCTACAATCTCAACATCGCCGATACCGACGTATTGCGCGCGAAAGCGGGCGCGACTATTCTGGGCGTCAACGCCGGCGTGGTGCAGAACACACCTGGCGGCGGCGTCGGCGGCATCGGGGCGAGCGCGGGCGCTTCCACCGGCGGCACCAGCCTGGGAGCGGGCGGCATCGGCGCCGGCACCAACGGCTTGGTCAGTTCCACGCTCGGCCTGGGGCCGCAGATCACCAGCTTCGATCCGGTAGTCACGGCCACACTGCAAGAGGATCATCTGGATAGCGTGTCGTCGAGCTTGTTCAACGGCGTGCCCGTTCTGGCGCAAAATACGGGTACGGTGAACTTCAGCTACCTGCAGGGCTTCAGCTGGGGAACGAACGTCTCGGTTGGATTCAACAACAGCCGCGTCACTTCGAACGTTCCCTTCACCACCTACAGTCCGCTGATCAACTCTTCGCTGCGCCTGCAATTGACGCAGCATCTGCTGCAAGGCTTCGGATTTCCCGCCAACACCCGCTTCATTCACATTGCGAAGAACAATCGCGAGCTTTCCGACGTCGCCTTTCGCCTGCAGATCATCGATACCGTCGACCAGATCGAAAACATTTATTGGGATCTGGTTTACGCCTACGAAAACGCGCGGGTGCAAAACGAATCGCTGTCCTTCGCGCAGAAGACTCTGTCGGACACGAAGAAGCAAGTCGAGATCGGCAGCCTGGCGCCGATCGAAAACGTTCGCGCTCAAAGCACGGTCGCGCAGGATCAGCAACTCGTAACTCTGGCGCAGACCAATCTGCAGTTGGAGCAACTGCTGATGAAGAACGCTCTCACTCGTTCTTTGAAGGATCCCAGGCTGGCCACGGCCGAAGTAATTCCAACTTCCGCGGTGGATATTCCCGCGCAAGAAGAAGTGATCCCGACCGAGGATTTGATAAACGACGCGCTGCGCCATCGCGCCGAACTGGTCGAAACCCGCATCGATTTGAACAGCCGCGATTACAGCAACAAAGCGGTGCGCAGCGCCCTGCTACCTACGCTGGATGCATTTGCCTACTACGCTGGATCGGGGCTGGGCGGTTCACAAAGCTCGGCCAACCTGTGCTCGAATCAGACCCCGGAGCAACTGCTGCTGGGTTTCTGCGCGGGTGCAGGCCACGTTCCTCCCGTGGGTTCGACGAGCATCGGCGGCACGTGGGATCAACTGGTGAACTCGACCGCACCCGATAAAGGCGTGGGCCTGCAACTCAACATTCCCATCCGCAACCGCGCTGCGCAGGCGGTGCAGATTCGTTCGGAGTTGGAATACCGGCAGGCGCAGATGCGGCAGCAGCAGATCGAAAATCAGGTGGGCATCGAGGTGCGCAACGCGCAATATGCCGTGCAGCAAAACCGCGCCAGCGTGGAATCCGCGAAGGCCGCTGTGGAGTTGGGCCGCCAGTCGCTCGACGCCGAGCAGAAAAAATATCAGTTCGGCACCTCGACGAACACGCTGGTGCTGCAGTATCAGAGCCAGTTAGCGACCGCCGAGTCCACTCTGGTGAATGCCACGGTGGCCTACGAAAAGTCGCGCATCGAGTTGGATCGCGCCACCGGCACCTTGCTCGACCACAACGGTATCAGCGTCGACGATGCCGCTCGCGGCCAGGTCAACCAGATGCCCAACGTGCCCTACATCGCGCCCCGCAAGGAGCTTCCTTCGGTAGCGCAGCCGCCGCCGCAAGTGAACGCTCCGCAACCGCCGCAATAAATGCCGGCAGGAACAACCCCGGCGCGGCCAGCCAGCCGCGCCGTTTTTCTTCGCGCCGTTTTTTCTTCGCACAATTCTTTACACAGCGCAGCCCGTTTCCGCGCCCCCCGCGCTTTAAGATGGAGCCAAGCAAACGGCTCGCGCCCAATGAATTTAATATTTCATCCAGAAGTCGATTGGTCTTCAGGAACGTAACAATGAATTCCTTTTGAAACGTTGATGGTTGCGGAAGGAGAAGAATTATGTCCGTGTGTTCCACCCCACAGGTTTCTGCCACTTTTCGCCGCGTGTTACTGAGAGCGGCCTCCGCCGTTCTGGGGGCTTCGACTTTTCTTTCCGCGCTGCACGCGCAGGATGCGCCTCCCGCGCCAAACCCTCAACCCGCGCCGGTTGCTCCGCCTCAGTTGATTCACGAAAAAGATTATTCCAAGCCGAGCCCGGCCTTCCCCAACATCTTGCGCCCCTACCAGGCGCAGGATTTGCCGCAGCCGAACTTGGGAAACTCGCCGCGCATCGATTCGCTCTTGCACAACGGCAAGATTTATCTTTCCATCGACGACGCGGTCGCGCTCGCACTCGAAAACAATCTTGATATCGATATCGCCCGCTACAACCTGAACATCGCCGACACCGACTATCTTCGCGCCAAGTCGGGCGCGAACATTCTGGGCGTCAACGCCGGCATCGTGCAGAACACTCCCGGCGGCGGCATCGGCGGCCTGGGAGGAACGGTCGGGTCGGGCACGGGGGGCACCACCGTCGCCGCCAGCGGCATCGGAACCGGCACCAACGGCCTGGTCAGCTCCACGCTCGGCATCGGCTCGACCATCACCAGCTTCGATCCACTGATCACGGGCACCCTGCAACTGGATAAAGATGATACGGAATCCACCAGCGCGCTCAGTCCCGTGCCCGTGCTGGCGCAAAACACCTACACCGCGAATGTCGCCTACACGCAGGGCTTTCAGTGGGGAACCGTTGTGTCCGCAGGGTTCAACAACAGCCACATCACCACCAACAATCCCACCAGCCTGCTGACGCCAGGGCTAAGCTCGAACTTTCAATTCCGAATTACGCAAAACTTGCTGCAAGGCTTCGGTTCGCTGCCCAACCTGCGCTTCATCCGCATCGCTAAAAACAATCGAGAAATTTCGGATGTCGCCTTCCGCCTGCAAACCATAACGACCGTCGATCAAATTGAAAACATGTATTGGGATCTGGTCTACGCGTACGAAAACGTGCGCGTGCAGCAGGAGGCCCTCACTTATGCGCAAAAGGCGTTAGATGATACCAAGCAGCAGGCGAAAGTCGGCACCGTGCCGCCCATTCAGGTGGTAAGCGCGCAAAGCACGCTATCCACCGACCAGCAGAATTTGATCCTGGCGCAGAACAATCTTGAGTTGCAGGAATTGCTGATGAAGAATGCGCTCAGCCGCAGCATCGAAGATCCCACGCTCGCCGAAGCTCCCGTAGTTCCCACTTCCACCATGCAGCTTCCCGAGCAGGAACCGGTTACCCCCACGCAAGATTTGATTAACCAGGCGCTCGATCATCGCGCCGAATTGGTCGAGTCGCGCATCGACCTCAACTCCCGCGACCTGAGCAGCAAGGCAGTCCGCAACGCGCTGCTGCCTACGCTCGAGGCCTTCGCCTACTACGGCGGGTCGGGCGTCGGCGGGAACCTAGCTCTTCCCGCCTGCAAGGGAGCTGTGACCAGCGAGTGCTATATCACCACCCCGCCGCCATTCGCCACCAGCAATGCGATCGGCTATGGCGGAACGCTGAATCAGCTCGTCAACTCCACCGCTCCCGATAAAGGCGTAGGCCTGTCGCTGAATATTCCCCTCCGCAATCGCGAGGCCCAGGCCAACCAGGTGCGCTCCGAACTCGAATACCGGCAGGCGCAAGTCCGGCTGCACCAACTGGAAAATCAAGTGCGCATCGAGGTGCGCAACGCGCAATTCGACGTAAAGCAAAATCGCGCCTCGGTGCAGGCGGCGCAATACGCCGTCGACTTCGCCCGCCAGACCCTGGATGCCGATCAACAGAAACTCAAAGTCGGACTCACCACCACCACAGCCATTCTGCAGGATGCCTCGGTACTAACCACTACGGAGTCGAACCTCGTCTCCGCCAAAGCGGCCTATGAAAAGTCATGCGTCGAACTCGACCGTGCTACCGGCCTGCTGCTGGACCGCACCCACATCGACGTAGCCGACGCCACGCGCGGCCAGGTTACGCATCTGCCGACGGTCCCCTATGTTGCTCCGCGCCCGGATACGAAGCCCAAAGCGCAGACGCAGCCATAATGGCCATGTGGGGGCAGCCGCCTCCGCGTGAGCGCAGCAAACCGAACAGTCGATAACTCAGCCAGCACTGCGGCCTGTGGTCGCTTGCATCAATTCTCACTCCGCGTTGTATCCTTCATGGCGTGACTCTGTCGGTAGTGATCATCACGCACAACGAAGAAGCTAACCTCGTGCGCACGCTGAAAAGCGTGGGGCCGCTGGTAAGCGACGGCAAAGGAGAAATCGTCGTAGTCGACTCGGGATCGATCGACCGCACAGTGGAGATAGCGATGTCATTCGGCGCAAAGGTTTTCGTCGAAACATGGAAAGGCTACGCGGCGCAGAAGAATTCGGCGATCGAAAAGGCGGAGGGTGATTACATTTTTTCTCTCGACGCAGACGAGCAAGTTAGCTCTGAACTTGCCAGCGAGATTGAGCAAACAGTGCGACGACAGCCAGCGATTCATAAGGTCGCGCAGAGGACGGAGAGTGGGTCTCTGATGCCGCTTTACGTCAACGGATTTTGGATACCACGCCGAAACCATTTCCTCGGGAAGTGGATCAAGCATGGCGGCTTCTGGCCCGACCCAAAGCTGAGGTTATTCCGGCGCGGCAAAGGAAGGTTCAAAGAAGCCTCAGTGCACGAAACGCTGGAACTCGAGCCGTCCGAGGGGGCAGGAATTACGGCGACACCCCGGCGTCTCCGCGGCGCCCTCATCCACCATTCTTACCCCACGCTCGCCGCCTACATTGAGCACATGAACCGCTACTCGTCGCTGGGCGCGGAAATGGTGGTGGAAAAAGCCAACGGCAAAGTTCGCTTCAGTGTGGTGAACATCGTCGCGCGCCCGCTGCTGACTTTCATCTACAACTACGTTTTCCGTCTCGGCTTTCTCGACGGGCGCGAAGGTCTGTTGCTGCATCTCTACCATGCGGTGTACGTTTCATGGAAGTACGCCAAGGCCTGGGAACTTTCTCGCAAGCTGCCGCAGTAAAGGAAGACCTCGGTTTTGGCCACACGGCTCACGCATCCCCCTCGCGAGCGTCAAACTACCGGGAAGTCTATGTTCGTCTCGCGACTTTGCATTTTCATTTGGATCTTCACTCTAGCTGGCATGGCCGCCTTCGGCCAGGATCAACCGAAAGTTGCGGCCGACCGCATTCACCTCCAACTCAACACCGAGGAAGACGAGGCAGTCCTCGCAATCCTGGACAAGAACGCCGCCGGAACTATCGTTACTGATTCCGATTGGCAGCGCCTTTTTGCCTCCGAACCGTACGTCCGCCTGAAGCGGCGCGAGGCGAGCATGCATCGCGATTTCACCAACGAGGACTTCAAAAGGTTTGTGCTATCTGCGGATCTAATCGCGCAGGCTTCCGCGCTGCACCACACCCTCGATGCCTGGCGCCAGGCTGATTTCGAGGCTTCGGCGCAACGCGCTTTAGCCTATCTGCCCGAGCAGGCGACGATCCAAGCGAAAGTTTTTCCCGTCATCAAACCGAAGACCCACAGCTTCGTTTTCGACACTGCCACGGACCCGGCGATTTTCCTCTACCTGGATCCGCAGGAATCGGTGGGGAAGTTTGAGAACACAGTAGCCCACGAGTTGCATCACATTGGTTTCTCCAGCATTTCGTCGCTCTCCGAGGCGAAGCAGAAGGATTTACCTTCCAACGTTACGCCAGCGGTCGAGTGGATGGGCGCGTTCGGCGAGGGCTTTGCCATGCTGGCAGCCGCTGGCGGTCCAGATGTGGATTCTCATGCGGCAAGACCCGCGCGAGTTGTTGGCGCGCTATAACCAGGCGGCAAAGGAAACAAATCAGCGCGGGGAAAGCAATTTAGCCCTGTGGTCTCCGGAACTGATGCAGAAGATTGGGCTACGGCTGGCGGAGTCGAAGCTAAACTGACCTTTGCAATTTGGGCGATCGACTTACCGACCAGTCGTTCTGGCGTTATCTTCACCGCCTTGCCCAGTCGCGCGGGCTTCCCTATCATCACAACAGAAGACTGGGGTCCCCATGCCGGAAAAGAAGCCATCCAAGCCGCAAGTCGCCGAAAGTCCCATCGCCGACGTCTTTGAGAATCGTCGTCCTTCCGATGCCGAGAAAAACTGGGCCGAGAAAACGCTCGCGCCCAACCTTGAGAAATCTCCCGAGCAACCCATCGGCGCGCCGACGGGAGTAAACCGCGACCAGCACGGCCACGCGCGCTTCACTACGATCTCGGGCGTTCCAGTTCGCCGCCTATACACGCAGGCCGATTTGCCCGCAGATTGGAGCGAGGAAAAATATCTTGGCTATCCCGGCCAACCCCCTTACACGCGCGGCATTCACGCCACTGGATATCGCGGCAAGCTCTACACCATGCGCCAATTCTCCGGCTTCGCTTCGCCGGAGGAAACCAACCAACGCTACAAGTACTTGCTCGAACACGGCGGCGGCGGGCTTTCCGTGGCATTCGATTTGCCCACGCTGATGGGTTACGACTCCGACCACCCCGCCAGCGAAGGCGAAGTGGGCAAGTGCGGCGTGGCCATCGATTCCCTCGAAGACATGGAAATTCTCTTCGGCGGCATCGATCTCGAAAAGACCACAGTCTCGATGACCATCAATTCTCCAGCCTCGGTCTTGTGGGCGATGTATCTGGTGGTCGCCGAAAAGCATGGTGCCGACTGGAGAAAAATTTCCGGCACAATCCAGAATGACATTCTTAAGGAGTACATCGCGCAGAAGGAATACATCTATCCGCCCGCGCCTTCGATGCGCCTGGTGATCGACACCTTCGAGTTCGGCTCGAAATTCACTCCTCGATTTAACACCATTTCCATCAGCGGCTATCACATTCGAGAAGCCGGCTCGACCGCACTCCAAGAGCTGGCATTCACACTATACGACGGCGTGGAGTACGTGGAGTGGGCGCGGCGGCGCGGCCTCGAAGTCGACGACTTCGGCCCGCGCCTCAGCTTCTTCTTCAACGCGCACAACGATTTTTTCGAGGAAATCGCAAAATATCGCGCCGCCCGCAAGCTCTGGGGACAAGTCATGCGCGACCGCTTCGGCGCCAAAAACCAGCGCACCTGGCTGCTGCGCTTTCACACCCAGACCGCCGGAGTATCGCTGCCGGCGCAGCAACCCATGAATAATATTGCACGCGTGGCGCTCCAAGCCTTAGCCGCGGTGCTCGGCGGAACGCAATCGCTGCACTGCGACTCCTACGACGAGGCGCTGGCTCTGCCCACCGAGGAGGCGGCGCGCATCGCGCTGCGCACCCAGCAGATCATCGGCTACGAATCGGGCGTGACTCAAACCGTTGATCCTTTAGGCGGATCCTACTTTCTCGAGGCTCTAACCCTCGAGATGGAACGGGGTACGCTCGATTACTTTGCCAAGCTGGACACCATGGGCGGAATGGTGAAGGCCATCGAGCGCGGCTATCCGCAAAAGGAAATTGCCGAGGCATCGTATCAATACCAGCGCGCCGCCGAAGCCAAAGAAAAGGTTATCGTGGGCGTGAACGAATTTGTGGTCGAAGAAGAGTCCCCGCACATCCTCTACATCGACGAAAGCGTAGCGCGGCAGCAATCCGCCAAACTGAAGTCTCTGCGCGCGCGGCGCTCCAACGAAGAAGTACGGCGCTGCCTCGACGCACTGAAAAAAGCGGCGGCGCAGGAACCCCACGCAGGCGCCAACGGAAATATTTCCACCGCCAACACCATGCCGTTCATCGTCGATGCGGTTCGGGCCTACGCCACCGTCGGCGAGATTTGTGAAGCCCTGCGCGAGGTTTATGGGACCTATACGGAAGTGAGCATCACCTAGAGTCGAGCACTCTTCACCCGCCACTTGGGCGCGCCGGCTCAGGCCAAAATGGGAAGCGGATCCGCGTTTACTTCTTTATCTCCCGAAGCTTGTGCCTTCCTCGGTCCCTGATTGAGTCCACGGTCCGGAACCTCGAAAATGAAAACAAAACAGACTGCAGCGCTTCTCAAAATCCCGAAAGGCGTCCCGCGCCAGCCATAGCCGTGGAATCGCGTGTTTTATGTCTCCGCCATCCGCGGGTCATTCTTGACGCCGACATCGCCAAGCTTTACGGTGTTCCAGTCAAGCGCCTTAACGAACAGGTGAAACGTAACCACAAACGGTTCCCTTCCGATTTCATGTTTCCGCTCACGGTCAAGAACACGAGGCTGCGGCGGGCGCCGATATCGGCCGTATGTTTTCACTGGACATGGATGGTGCTGGCCGGCGCACTCTCGGGCCTGTTGTTCCACGCTGTGCGCTAACCCACATCTAAGACCGCTGCACCGATGAAAATGGCGATTCGTTTTTTATTCGCCGCTCATGGCCTCTTGTGGTAAGAATATTGTCGATGAAAAAAGCGGTTAACCATCTCGAGAAATCCGATCCCGTGATGCGCGCCATCATCAAGCGCATTGGCCCCTGCCGCATGCGCTCGAGCCCGCCCGAATTTCACAGCCTCGCCCGCTCTATCGTCTATCAACAATTAAATGGCAACGCTGCAGAAACCATCTTCAATCGACTGGCAGCGCTGGCCGGCCAGCCGCTCACACCGGAAGGCATCCTGAAGCTTAGCGAGGCGCAGATGCGCGGAGCGGGGCTTTCCCGGCAGAAATCGTCCTACCTGAAAGATCTCGCGGCCAAGACTGCGGCCGGACTGCTGGATTTCACCCGCTTGCCGGAATTGCCCGACGAAGAAGTCATCGCGCATCTGACGCAGGTTAAAGGCATCGGGGTGTGGACGGCGCAGATGTTTCTCATGTTCGCCTTGAAACGAGAGAACATTCTGCCCACCGGCGATTTCGCCGTGCGCATGGCCATGTACAAACATTATCTGGACGTGGCCCGGGCGCGCGCCGCAAAGAAGTCGGCGGCTGCGAAGAAAAGCCGCAAGCGCAAGATCAAGATCAAGCTGCCCACGCCCGAGCAGATGGAAAAGATTGCCAAGTGCTGGGAACCTTATCGCAGCGTGGCCTGCTGGTATCTGTGGCAGAGTCTGGATACGAAAACCCCGTGAACTCGGCCAGCGCTTTGAGCAATACAGTTTCTCGAAGTGCTCTGTGACTCCGCCCCGGCCTCTGTGGTTAAATGTAGTGCCATGGCAGAGTTGAAGATTCGCGTGCTCGTAGCCAAGCCAGGACTCGATGGGCACGACCGCGGCGCCAAAGTCATCGCGCGCGCCTTACGCGATGCCGGCATGGAAGTGATTTACACCGGCCTGCGCCAGACTCCGGAGATGATTGTCAGCGCGGCGCTGCAGGAAGATGTCCGGGTCATCGGCCTGTCGATTCTCTCCGGCGCCCACAACGCCATCGTCCCGCGCGTCATGGACCTGCTCAAGCAAAACAGAATGGATGATGTGCTGGTTCTGGTGGGCGGCATCATCCCCGATCAAGACGTGGGCGCCCTGAAGCAACTCGGCGTCGCTGCCATCTTTCAACCCGGCACCGCCATGGATGACATCGTAAAGTTCATCCGCGCCAACGTGAAGGCGGCCGGCGTGCCAGGGTAATGCAGATCATTGAGTGACCGCGAGGTCAAGTGATTTGTGATTCAACGACCGATGTGGGGACAGCCGCCCCCGGCTGTCCCCCGGGCGCAGGTCGACTTCTTCCCTGAACAGCGGCACGAGCCAATCCGCCACTCCGTTGCGCGCCTGCGCGCCCGTGATATACCGTAAACAGTCCGATTTCTTTACCCATGGCCGATCGCAGCGAAGCTCCCGCCGTGCCCTCGTCGCAGCCGTCGAACGCCCTGACGACGAAGGCCGATCCCACCTCGGCGCGCTTCGAGGCCAACATGCGCTTTCTCGCCGACCTGATGTCGCAGGTGCGCAACGAAGGCGAGAAGATCTGCGAGGGCGGCGGGCCCAAGGCCATCGAAAGCCAGCATAAAAAAGGACGCCTCACCGCCCGCGAGCGCATCGATCTACTGGCCGACCCCGGAACTTTTTTCGAGCTGGGCATTTACGCGGCTTACGGCATGTATGAAGAATGGGGCGGAGCGCGGGCCGCAGGCGTGATCACGGGTATCGCCCGTGTGCAAACCCGCCTGGTGATGATCATCGCCAACGACGCCACCGTGAAGGCGGGCGCGTTTTTTCCCATGACGTCGAAGAAGGTGATTCGCGCCCAAAATATCGCCATCGAGAATCGCATCCCGACAATCTATCTCGTCGATTCAGCGGGCGTGTTCCTGCCCTTGCAGGAAGACGTCTTTCCCGACACCGACGACTTCGGTCGCGTCTTCCGCAACAACGCCGTGATGTCGGCGCTGGGCATTCCGCAGATCGCCGCCATCATGGGCATGTGCGTGGCCGGCGGCGGATACCTTCCGGTAATGTGCGATCACGTGTTGATGACCGACGGCAGCGGATTATTTCTCGCCGGTCCCGCGCTGGTGCAGGCCGCGATCGGACAGAAAGTTTCCGCGGAAGATCTCGGCGGAGCGGCTATGCACGCAGCCATCAGCGGCACAGTGGATTTCCGTGAGCCCGACGATCCCGCTTGCCTCGCCCGCATTCGCTCCATCGTCGACAAATGGGGATACCGCCGCCAATCTCCCTGGGACCGCAGAAAGCCCGTCGAACCGGCGCTGGCCGCCGAAGAAATCTACGGGATTTACGATCCCTCCGCCGCACGCCCCTACGACATGAAAGAAATTTTGGCGCGCATTCTCGATGCCAGCCGCTTCGACGAGTACAAGCCGGAATACGGCAAGACCCTGATCTGCGGCTATGGTCGCATCGGCGGCTTCGCCGTGGGAATCGTGGCGAATCAAAAGCTGCACGCCCAGCAAACCGACCACGAAGGCCACAAGCGCATCGAATTCGGCGGAGTGATCTACACGGAATCGGCGGAGAAGGCCGCGCGTTTTATCATGGACTGCAATCAGAACTTAATCCCGCTGGTTTTTTTTCACGACGTCAACGGCTTCATGGTAGGCCGCGACGCGGAATGGAGCGGCATCATCAAGGCCGGCGCCAAGATGGTGAATGCAGTTTCGAATTCTGTGGTGCCGAAAATTACCGTGATCGTGGGAGGATCGTTCGGCGCTGGGCATTACGCCATGTGCGGTAAAGCGTTCGACCCGCGCTTCGTCTTCGCCTGGCCCACGGCGCGCTACGCAGTCATGGGCGGCGATGCTGCAGCCGGAACTTTGGTCGAAGTCAAAGTGAAGCAGTTGGAACGCGGAGGCAAGAAACTGAGCGAGGAAGAAAAAAAAGAACTGTACGACTCGACCAAGCGCACCTACGAGGAGCAGACCGACCCGCGATACGGCGCAGCCCGGCTTTGGATCGACAAGATCATCGATCCCGTGGAAACGCGCGAGGCCATCACGCAGGCTTTGGAAGCGGCCGCGCTGAACCCCGACGTGCCAGAGTTCAAGGTGGGAGTGCTGCAAACGTAAAGGATTGAGTCATTGCGCGATTGAGTGATTGAGCCATTTTAAGATGCTCGACGCTTTTAGCAATCGCTAAATGACTCAAGCGCCCAATCGCTAATTATGGTTAAGCTGATCGAATGTCCGCGCGACGCCTGGCAGGGGCTGAAGGGGCAGATTCCGCCCGATATCAAGCGCGCCTATCTGCAAGCTTTGATCAGCGCCGGATTCAGGCACATCGATGCCGGCTCCTTCGTCTCGCCGAAGGCGGTTCCGCAGATGGCCGACTCGGAAGAAGTGCTGAAGGAACTCGATCCCCCGGATGACGTGGAGATCATCGGCATCGTGGTCAACGAAAAAGGCGCGCAGCGAGCCATCGACACGCACGCCGTACACACCTTGGGATTTCCCTATTCGATTTCGGAAACCTTCTTGCGCAAGAATCAGAATCAATCCGCCGAAGAGGCGCTCGAGGAACTGGAAAAGATCCAGAAAAAAGCCGACGATGCCGCACTCGATGTCGTGGTCTACATGTCGATGGCATTCGGCAACCCCTACGGCGATCTGTGGAACGTGGACGAGGTGATCGCAGCCATCGAACTCATGGAGGTCGATAACCTGCGCATGATCTCTCTGGCAGACACAGTGGGCATGGCGACTCCCGAGCAGATCAGTGAATTGCTAGGCGCGGTGATGGCGAAGTACGACTATCTTGAAATCGGGGTTCATCTGCACAGCCGCCCCGAGCAAGCCGCGGCGAAGATTCGCGCCGCCTACGACGCGGGTTGCCGCCGCTTCGATTCGGCCTTAGGCGGGCTCGGCGGCTGCCCCTTCGCGCAAGACGCACTGGTCGGCAACATCGCGACCGAGACCGTGATCGCGACCCTTACGCAGCGCGGCGCGCAGTTGCCGCCCCTGAAGCCTCTGGATACGCTGCTGCGGGCGACCACGGAGATGGCGGCAAGATATACCGCTTCGCAGGCGGCCGACTAAGGTTTGATATGAATTACGAAACGCTACAGCTCGCATTTGATTCCGGCATCGCCACCATCACGCTAAACCGCCCCGAAAAGCGCAACGCCATCAGCTTCGCGCTGATCGACGATCTTCTGCGCGCGCTCAAAGAAGTGGATGCCTCCGACGCCCTCGTGCTGATCCTCACCGGTGCCGGCAAGGCTTTCTGCTCCGGCATGGATTTGGAAAATCTGAAAGCTTTGCTGGGCCGAACGCCTGAGCAGAATCTGCAGGATTCAGAAATCATGGTCCGCCTCTTCCGCTCGTTATACGAATTTCCCAAAGTCACGATCGCGGCGGTGAACGGGCCGGCCATAGCAGGAGGTACGGGACTGGCTCTCTTGTGCGACTTCACACTGGCAGTGCCCGAAGCCAAGTTCGGCTACACCGAAGTCCGCATCGGCTTCGTGCCGGCAATCGTTTCCACTTTTCTCTTGCGCCAGGCAGGAGAAAAACACGCGCGCGACCTGCTGCTCACCGGCCGGATCATCGGCGCGGAGGAAGCGGCGCGCATAGGATTGATCAACGAGATTATGGCTCCCGAAAAACTGCTGACGCGGGCTCGAGAATTGGCCGCGCTACTGATGGAAAACAGCCCTTCCTCTTTGCGCGCCACCAAGCAACTGCTCAACCAGCACGCCCGCGCCGAACTGGATACGCAAATCGAAGCCGCGATCCGCGAGAATGCCGCCGTCCGCACCACCGCGGATTTCCGCGAAGGCATCACTTCCTTCCTCGAAAAACGCAAACCGGTGTGGACCGGAAAGTGAAGCGCGCCGAAAGAATTCGCAGAGCCCCGAAAAATGGCTGGCGCAACCTGCTGACGCGCCATCTTGTCGGCCTTCCCAAGCGCCCGGCAGCCACTGGCTTTCTTGACTACCAGCCTCAAACAACACTGCGCCTGCCTTTCGCCGGCGAATGGTACGTGTTTTGGGGAGGCCGGTTATGGGCGCAGAACGATCATGTCGTAGGCCGGGATCAGCGCTTCGCCTACGACCTTCTGATGCTCGCGCGCGGGAACGCGAGCCCCTCGCATCGCGGCGCAGGCGACAATTCCGACTATTATTGTTGCGGCCAGCCCATCTACGCCCCCGCCGATGGCGACGTGGTGAAAGCGAAAAGCGATTTACCCGACAACACCCCCGGAGAAATGAACGCCAAATCGGTTCTGGGACACTACGTGATTCTCGACCACGGCTGCGACGAGTTCTCTTTCTTCGCCCATTTTCGCCAGGGCACGGTCGTTGTCCGCAGTGGCGATCAGGTGCGTTGCGGACAATGTTTGGCGGAGTGCGGCAACAGCGGCCTCTTCTTGGAACCTCATCTCCGCTATCCTATGCAAAATACTTCGGCGCCCCTCCGTGGAGACGGCCCGCCGGCGTTTTTCGTGGAACGCCTTGCCAACGGAAGACCGGTGGCGTGCGGCGAACCCGTCGCGCGGCAAACCCTAAGGAGCCAGCGTGAATTCAGCCGTCAATGAGACTCGGCTGCGCGTGCGTTACGCGGAAACCGATCAGATGGGCGTCGTCTACCATTCCAATCACTTCATTTGGTTTGAGGTGGGACGCGTCGAGTTGCTGCGGCAGCTTGGCTTCTCTTATCGCGAAATGGAAAGCCAGGATAACCGCTTCATCGCGGTGGCTGAGGCCAAGTGCCGTTATCGCGCGCCCGCGCGCTACGATGAAGAAGTTGTGGTGCGCACCGAACTGAAGAATGTGCGCGACTCGGTGGTGCACTTCAGCTACGAACTCCGGCGAGTCGGCGACGGCGCTCTGCTGGCCGAAGGCGAGACCACGCACATCGTCACCGACGCCGAATTAAAAGTTGCCGCGCTGCCCGAAAAGTATTTAAAAGTGTTTCGCGCAGCGGTAGGAAAACGGGATAGGAATAATTCTTGAACGCACTTCACATCAACGGAAACGATCTTACGCTGGAAGCGGTGCGCGACGTGGCCGCAGAGCGGCGTCCAGTGCTCATCTCCGCCGCGGCGCGCGAGGCCGTGAATCGCGCCCGCGCCGTGGTCGACGAAATCGTCGCCGGCGACAAACTGGCCTACGCCATCACCACCGGCGTCGGCAAGCTCAGCGACGTGCGTATCGCCGGCGAGCAGATTCGCGAGCTGCAAGTCAACCTGGTGCGCTCGCACGCGGTTGGAGTCGGCGAACCGCTGGCTATCGCCGAAACCCGCGCCATGATGCTGTTGCGCGCCAATTCCCTGGCCAAAGGATATTCTGGCGTGCGCGCTGTAGTCGTCGACACGCTGTGCGAGATGTTGAATCGCGGCGTCACTCCTTTCGTTCCCTCGCAGGGCAGCGTGGGCGCCAGCGGCGACCTCGCTCCGCTGGCGCACTTGGCGCTGGCGCTGATCGGCGAAGGCGAATGCGTCGACACAGCGGGCGCGCGCATTCCGAGCGCCGACGCGCTCAAGCAGGCGCAGACCAAGCCCCTCGTACTCGAAGCCAAAGAAACCATTTCTCTCATCAACGGAACCCAAGGCATGCTGGCCGTCGGCACGCTGGCCCTACTGGCCGCCGAAACGCTGGTCGACTCCGCCGACGTGCTGGGCGGCCTCTGCTGCGATGCCCTGCAAGGCACCGACGCCGCCTTCGACGAACGCATCCACCAAGCGCGCCCGCACAGCGGACAAATGAAGACAGCGGCCAATCTTCGCAAGATGCTCGAAGCCAGCCAGATTCGAGAATCGCACCGCAACTGCGGCCGCGTGCAGGACGCCTACTCGCTGCGCTGCATCCCCCAGGTGCACGGCGCAGTCCGCGATACGCTCGCACATGGCCGCAAGGTCTTTGAGATCGAAGCGAACTCCGCGGTAGATAACCCTCTGGTATTCATACCCGCAACCAGGGATTTGGAGACAGCCACAAATCCTGTGGGGACAGCCGCCGCGGCTGTCCAGGAGCGAAGCTCTGCAGCGGTTGGCGGCGATGTAATCTCCGGAGGAAATTTCCACGGCGAACCCCTAGCCTTCGCTCTGGATTTCCTGGCCATCGCCCTGAGCGCACTCGCCGGCATCAGCGAGCGCCGTATCGAGCGCCTGGTGAACCCCGCGCTCAGCGAGGGTTTGCCGCCATTCCTGGCGCAAGGCGCAGGATTGAATTCCGGCTTCATGATGCCGCAGGTCACTGCGGCCGCGCTGGTCAGCGAAAACAAAGTGCTGGCTCATCCCGCGTCGGTCGATTCGATCACCACCTCGGGCAATAAAGAAGATTTCGTCTCCATGGGCATGACGTCGGCAAACAAACTGAAGCGCATCGTCGACAACACCCGCAACGTGCTGGCGATCGAAGCCATGGCGGTTGCGCAGGCGATCGATTTTCTCGCTCCTCTGAAATCTTCCAAGCGCGGACAGGCCGCCCACGCTGCAATCAGGTCAGCGTGTCCGACGGTCGACAAAGACCGAGTCATGTACAAAGACTTCGCGCGGGTCGCCGAACTGATTGCGAGTGGGAAGTTGGCTGAGGTGATCCGCTGAATCTTTCATAATAAATTTATTTCCGTCTGCGACTCGCCTGGACATTTCTCCAGCAATCGATGGTCGCCCGCTCTCATTTGATCTAAGCCAGCAAGCCTCAAAACGGCCGCCCCGCCAGATGTCTCAAAACACGGCCTTCGTTCGGGTGTCGTGATCACTACGTGACGGCGACAAAATTTCCCTTTACAATAACCAATAGCTTATATAAGCTATCACCTATGCATGATCTCGATGTCGCCTTCTCCGCTTTGGCCGACCCGACCCGTCGGGCGATCCTCGCGCGTCTGGCCACGGGCGAGGCCACCGTCAACCAATTGGCGGAGCCCTTCGAGATGACGCAACCCGCAATCTCCCAGCACCTGAAAGTGCTCGAAGATGCGGGACTGATCGTTCGCCGAGTCGATGGCACGAAGCGCCCACGCCGTCTCGCAAAAGCCGGTATCGAGGCCATGGATCAATGGCTCGCCATGCTGCGCAAGGCCCTCGAGAAAAACTACGGCCGGCTTGACCAGGTTCTGGCCCAAATGGAAGAGGGCGAAACGAAAGAAGCCAGGATGCAAGAAAGAAAAAAAGGAGCAAAACGATGAGCAAGCTGACGCTGAAGACCGAAGGAGATACTCACATAATCGTGACGAGGCGTTTCGCTGCGCCCCCCGAAGCCGTGTACCGCGCTCATACCGATCCGAAAATAATCCAGCAATGGTTGCTCGGCCCGGAAGGATGGACTATGCCCGTATGCATCAGCGAGGCCAAGCCCGGCGGCAAGTTCCGTTACGAGTGGACGAACGCCAAAGGCCATGGATTCCACCTGACCGGCGAGTACGTGGAACTCGAGCCTTACAGCAAGATCGTCCACATCGAGCGCATGCACCTGCCCGATCCCACGCCGGACAACCGCATCGAAACCAGATTCGATGCCGACGGCCACGGAACTTTGATGACGATGCGCATGACGCTGCCCGATGCCAAAACCCGGGCCACTATGCTTGCCACCGGCATGGAGAGCGGCATGGAAGCAAGCTATGTGCGGCTGGAAGGAATGATCTGGCGGAAACACGGCGAGGAAAAACGGGCATAGACGGGTGCAACGCACCCGACTATCCACGATTGCGTCCCCAGCCTAAGTGCCGTTCCCCGGTAACCTCACCAACTCGTTCGTGCTCCCGGACCGCACCTCGAGCTCTCCGGAATGCGCTCCCAGTTTCTTGGGCGTGAAGGTGACTTGAATCGCGCAGGTGCGGGCAGGTGCAATGCGCTGCCAGAGCTGTGCCGCAATTGTTGCTTTCCGCAAAACGATCCGCTCGGGAGAGCACAATCCCGCTGATCGGAATCGCGACCGGCCCTAGACTAGATTCGACACTGTCGCCGTAACCGGCAGGCTGCTCGTGCCCAGCTTTTGATCGCCGAAATTCAGCGACACCGGCCCCTGGCTCCTTGATGGCTTGCGACGCTCTCCGCATTTCCTCGCAACTGGGAAACCAGATTCGCCGCCGGCGCAGTGTTGCCCTGAGTAGAGTCCTGCATCGAAGCGATCCTGACTACCGGGTCAGTCTGTCTGAGCCGCTCTTCCATCCAACCCCAACTCGCCCGCAATCCCTTGCAGCGCTTCGATGCAGAAGGCGATGTGCTCATCCAAATCTACTCCCAGAGCGGCGCCGCCGTTCACGATGTCCTCGCGATTCACCTTGCGGGCGAAGGCTTTGTCTTTCATTCTTTTTCGTACTGACTTCGCGTCCACCTCGGCCAGCGACTTTCCCGGCTTGATCAGAGCCACTGCGGTGATGAACCCGGCAAGCTCGTCGCAGGCGAAAAGAGCTTTTTCCATCGGCGTATCGCGCCTGACTCCGGTGTATTCGGCATGCGACATGATGGCGCGCGCTATGACCTCAGGCCAGCCGCGCTCCTTCAGAATTTCGTTGCCCCTGTAAGGATGATCTTCGAGGCTAGGATATTTTTCATAATCGAAATCATGGATGAGTCCGACAATCCCCCAGAGATCTTCTTCAGACATCCCCTTGAGGGCTGAAGCCCCTGCGGCGTTTCGCTCCGCCGGACAGCCGGGGGTGCCTGTCCCCACATCATCCTTTCCCTCGCTGTTTCCGAACTTTCTCGCACACGCGCGCATGCAAGCCTCGACCGCGAGCGCGTGCTTGCGCAAACTTTCGGATTGAGTGAACTCAGTTAGTAAACACCACGCCGACTCGCGATCGATCATGCTTTTCGCCCCGTTTTTCGCAAGGATTTCGCCCCCTCTCTGCCGCTTCCACCGGCAAAGTCCGCGGCTCCCTGCATTTTAACCTTGACTTCCACAGGGCTTGTACCGCAGATTAGGCCAACGCTTGAACCTTCCCCCACTTACTTGGTTCAATCGTTGAGCTGTAAGGAGAGCCGGCTCTGGCACTCCCACAACCCGATGGCTACGACTCTTGCCCCGGTAGATTCTAGGGAAGTCGTCCGTTGCGATCACTGCCTGCTGGTCCAGTTCCGTACAGTCAACAATAACTGCCGCCGCTGCCACTCGTCCCTGGACGAGGAACCGGAGCCCGAGCCGGTTGTGATGGCGCCGCCGGTGATGATGCCCATGCCCGGAACTGGCCGTGGACATCTTAACCTGGCCACCTCGATCCGCTCGCTGCGCCTGCGCAGCGGCTTGAGCCAGCGCCAGCTTGCGGGACGCATGTCGGTGCCGCGCACCTACGTCTCAAAAATCGAAAACGAAAAAGCTACGCCCACGCTGTCTTCTCTGGAGCGCCTGGCGCGAGCCCTGGAGGTGACCGTGCCGGAACTGCTCAGCGGCGGCGAAAAGAATCGCCAGGACGAAATCAGCGAACTGATGAAAGATCAGTTCATCGCCGAAATTCTCCCCTTCGTCTCGCAACTGAATGGCATGCAGATGTCCAGCATCCTAACTCAGGTGCGCGACTTAACGCTGCGCCCAAGAAGAACAGCGTAATAAGAAGAAGTGGCAAAGAAAATGTGGAGATGACAATGTGGGGACAGCCGCCCTCGGCTGTCCGCCGGTCGCAGACCGGCTGCTTTTGACTTTGGATTTTATCCGGGCAACCAGCCAACTGCACGCCGGGACCAGCCATGGTCCCGGCTTTTTTCATTAGGTCCAGGCGAGTCGGATGCCCCCTCCCTTCGGAACGGCATCGATGAACTCTTGGTCTTCTTTGGCTTGAGGGCTCCTGGCAACAACGAGAGGCTGTCGACGAGCCTCTCTG
Source organism: Candidatus Sulfotelmatobacter sp. (assembly GCA_049513475.1). Lineage (GTDB taxonomy): Bacteria > Acidobacteriota > Terriglobia > Terriglobales > Acidobacteriaceae > Sulfotelmatobacter. The sequence goes on from JBEKWC010000017.1 coordinate 84,690, forward strand.
ACGAAAGCTGGCTTGGAGCGACCTGGCGTTGACATATTCCCGCCTCTCTACTTAACTCTAACCGATTCCAAGTTGGCCGAGTGGCAACGCCGCCCGAATCCCGAATCCATCGACCAACATCTATCCAGCATGAACTGGGAAAGAGTTGAAAGCGCCTTCGAATCCTCCGCCGCACTTCTTAACACGCCAGATGCCCTGGGATTGCGAGATCCGTTGCCTCTAGAATCCGCAACGGCGAATCCCGAATTCGCCGACGGCGCCTTGCTCGACGCCTACTCCCGCGCGGTAACCGGCGCCGTAGCCCGCGTAAGCCCGTCAGTAGTAAACATCGAAGTGCATCAGGCCGCAGCCCGCACCCGTGCTGGCGAACCGCGAGAACGCCGCGGCGGAGGCTCGGGCTTCGTCTTCACGCCCGACGGCCTGATCCTAACCAACAGCCACGTAGTCCACGACGCTCGCCGCATCGAAGTTACTCTAACCGACGGCCGCCGCACGCCTGCAACCGTCATCGGCGACGACCCTGCGAGCGACCTCGCCGTGATCCGCATCGAAAAGCCGCGCGTGGATGAGCCTGGCCTCGCCGCCGCCGCGCTCGGCGATTCGCAGCAACTGCGCGTGGGACAACTCGCGGTCGCGATTGGCGCGCCCTATGGCTTTCAGTCCACGGTGACGGCGGGAGTGGTGAGCGCGCTCGGCCGTTCGCTGCGCTCGTACTCCGGGCGCCTGATCGACGACGTCATTCAGACCGACGCGGCGCTCAATCCCGGAAACTCGGGCGGGCCGCTGGTGGATTCCGCCGGGCGCGTGATCGGCGTGAACACCGCGACCATTCTGCCGGCGCAGGGAATCTGCTTTGCCATCGGCATCAACACGGCGAAGTTCGTGGCCAGCCGCCTGCTGCGCGATGGCCGCATTCGCCGTAGCTACATCGGAGTCTCGGCGCAAACCGTCCCGGTGCATCGCCGCGTGGTGCGCTTCTACGAACTGGCCAAAGAGTCGGGCGCTATGGTTTTGTCGGTGGAGGAGAAAAGCCCGGCGCAGCGCGCAGGCGTACGCGAAGGCGACGTGATCATGGCGCTAGACGGCCGTCCAATCGCCGGAGTCGACGACCTGCACCGCGTTCTAACCGACGTTCGCGTAGGCGGGAGTTGCTCGCTGACTGTGTTGCGGCATACCGATAAGCTGGAGTTGAAGATCGTGCCAGAAGAGGCTGCGAGCGCCTAAGCTCATTCCCCGAGCTTCTCGCCACAACACTGCTGCTTGCTGAGGAAGTATCTTGCACCAAGCCTGTTCCTAACTTACCGCCTCTGAGGTTTGGGTCGTGGGCGGTGCAGCCACAGAACTTAAATCTTCGGATGGGACTACGACGATTTACGCGGCTCAGCAACGCATTCTCAAAGAAGTTGAGAATCACTGCCACATGGTTGCGATCTATCATGCTCATTACCATTTCTGCCGAGTACACCAGACCTTGCACGTGACTCCAGCGATGGAGGCGGGGACTACGGATCACGTATGGTCTCTACAGGAATTAGCTCTGCTCGAAAACAAAGAACTGGCGAAAGCGGCGTAGTTCCTATTTTTATTTCTTGGTGCAGAGCGCCTTGGCCAATACCCTCCCAATAGGTAACCATCTCGCTCGGGTTAAAAGCGCCGGTAGGCTCTTTATCGCCAGACTCGTTTCACCGGTTCCGTTTTGACTTCTTAGTGCATCTGCTAGCTGCGATGGAAGTCTTTCGATAATCAAGTCGCGCAGATACTCAGCATCCGCAAGGTAATTCTTCGTGAATTGCGCCTTGTAGGTGTTGTAGTCGAGGCGGTCGTTATCGTGTCTTGGCTCAGCGTGAAATGGAGAACCGGCGGGCTCCCTTAGTGTGGTTCCGTCCCTTCGGGCGGGGATTTTCAAGGAATGGGAGTCTGTCGTCCGACGATTGCTTCTACCGAGTGCACAGCGCGAGTGGGTAAACTCCCGCGCTGCTGAGCTTCGGCTTGATGAGGCCCGCAAAGTTATCCCTCAGCATGGTTGAGTCCCCGCAGAGCACGCTTCCGTTTCACTTGGCACCAGTTATGATAGGCGGTTGAATCGAAACCAGAACCAGCTGATAGTTGAGCGCTCATGGTCCGCCACTTCCCGATTCGCCCGATGCAACGGGCTGTCTGCTGAGCCTCAGGGGAAGGTCACGAGCGCATGGTCGACCGGGAACTCGTGTCGATGAACGACGGGCGCTGCCTGGGTTTTGGGCTGCTATGCCGCGCCGGTATCGAGCAGCGACGAGTCGTCGATCACGCCTTGCTCGGTGAAGGTTTCGAGTTCATAGGGAAGTCCCTCGGCGCCCAAGGGGGAATTGGCGTCCCGCTGGGGTTAGTCCCCTCGAAGAACACATGGCACTCAAGTTTGCCGCCAAATGGGCGAAAGAAAAGGGTTTAGCAGGCATAAATTCGAAACCGTCCCCTACCAAACTTCCATCTTGACTGAGCGAAATTTCGGGATACAATCACCGCTGCTCTTGCAGGCGATCAGCTTGCCGATGCGTTCATCACTTCATGTTTAGAAATCCACGGGAGGAATTTTCCGATGATCCAATTGGGCGTGCGTCACATGATTCGGATCGCGGCTGTAGCTAGTCTTGCCAGCGCGGTCTCCCTGCCGGTCGCGTATGCCGCGCCGGCTGACGACGATGCGGAAGCCCAGGCGCGCGAGACGTGGCGCGAGAGCATGGTGCGCACCGATGTGCCGGACGAAGGGTGCTTTCATGCCTCCTATCCCAGCACCGAATGGCAGAAGGTGGAATGCACCGCGGCGCCGAATCGTCCGTTCCTCCCGCACCGCGGCGCGATCGGTTTCACGGTCGGCGATGGTAACGATTATGTCGTTGAGGTTTCTGGGCTCATGACCCAATCGGTCGGCACATTCCCTAAGGTTAAGGGCGTGACCAGCGAAACCGGGTCATCGGGACCGAATGATTATTCGCTCCAGCTCAATTCGAACTTCATGACCACTGCCGCTTGTAACGGGCACTCCGGTTGCCTGAGTTGGGAACAATTCGTGTATTCGTCGGGAGAGAATGCCGCGTTTATGCAGTATTGGTTGATTGAATATGGCGACGACTGCCCGAGCGGGTGGATGTCCTTTAGCAGCTCTTGCTACCGAAACAGTGCCGCCGCATCGGTACCTACCGAAGTGATTACGACTCTCGCCACTCTGAAGCTCTCGGGCAAGGCCGTGGCGGGGGGCAAGGATACGCTGGTTTTCACTGCCGGCACCGAAGCCTATAGCACGACCGGCAAGGACGGCGTGGTCGATCTGGCGACCGATTGGAAAGAATCGGAGTTCAATATCGTTGGCGACGGCGGCGGATCCGAAGCGGTGTTTAACGAAGGCTCGTCGATCGAGGTGGAGATCGCGGTAACCGATGGGAGCACAACGGCGCCGACCTGTGTGAAGGATGCTGGCACGACCGGAGAGACCAACAATTTGAATTTGAAAAGCTGCAAAGCCTCTGGCGGAACGTCACCCCACATTCTTTTTGTCGAGTCAAACTGAGCGAGTCAAGGGGAGAATGAATCTCAAATTTCGCGATTAAGGTCTCGTGCCCTTGGGGGCTGAAGCCCGGTCGCACAGAGGTCCTTTACGGTGCGGCTTAAAGCCGCGCCCTTTCAAAGCAAAATCGAGAATCGAGTTTTTCCGCAACGAGCCCGTGCCCTTCGCGTCATTGCAACCGGCTTCCCCACCGTGGTAGCCTCAACGTTCGGAAGGGGATAGCCCTTGCAGGCAAAGGTTCCTGCCGGGCTGGATCGCAAGGAAACGGAAGTCTACCGGCAGCTTGATCCAGAGCGGCTCCCACGACACATCGCGATTATCATGGACGGCAACGGGCGCTGGGCCAAGCGGCGCCACTTGCCGCGCGTGGCCGGGCATCGCGCCGGAGTGGCGGCGGTGCGCTCGACGGTCGAGACGGCGGCGCGTATTGGCATTCCCGCGCTCACGCTGTATGCGTTTTCGGAAGAGAATTGGAAGAAGCGCCCCAAGAGCGAAGTGGATTTTCTGATGCGGCTCCTCAGCCGATATTTGAAGGCCGAAGTTTCCACGCTGAACGAGAACAATATTCGCCTGGAATATATCGGCCGGCAGCACGAGCTTCCCGAAGACGTGCAGGAGCGCATGGCCTGGGCGCGCAACAGCACGGCGCAGAATAACGGCACCGTGCTGACGCTGGCGCTGAACTACAGCGCGCGCAGCGAACTGGTGGATGCGTTTCGCTCCATGGTAAATGCGGCCTCGCAGAACGGCGGCCTCGAGCATCTGCGGATCGACGAAGACACGGTAGCCGGGCATCTTTATACGCGCGACCTGCCGGATCCCGACCTGGTGGTGCGAACTTCGGGCGAGATGCGGCTGAGCAACTTCCTGCTGTGGCAGTTGGCTTATGCCGAGATTTATGTGACTCCGACGTTGTGGCCGGATTTTCGCGGCGTGCAGTTGCTGGAGGGTATCGCGGAGTATCAGAAGCGCGAGCGGCGCTATGGCGGGTTGAACGGCGACGCGCGGGGGCATGCGGATTCGGCGAAAGGTAAGAAATAAGGTTCGCCGGTGCCTTCAGGGGCTGAAGCCCGGTTCCGCTGAGCAGGCTTTTACGGCGCGGCTTGAAGCCGCGTCCTTTCAAAGCACAGTTCGCCGTCGCAGACAGCCGGTTCCTCACCGCGCCTACGGGCCGGTTCGGAATGACAAAACTTTTCGGGGTAACGAACTTTCTTGTGGAAGCGCATCGCGACCGCGGTCGTCCTGATCCCGATTGTGCTGTTGCTGATTTTGCGCGCGCCGGTGCCGCTGGTGGCTGTAGTGGCGGCGGGCGTGGCGCTTCTCACGGTGCAGGAATTTCTTAAGCTCACCGAATCTTACGGCGTCTCGCCGTTGCTCTGGCCTACCTACATTCTTGTGGGATTGTTTTTTCTCGTGCTGGCGGTGAGCGCATTCGGCGATACACCGCAGCTCTACGCCTTGAAGTTCGTGCTGGTGGCGGGATTCGCCGCGGCGCTGGCTCCATTTATTTTTCTGACGATCGCGATGCGGCGGACCCAGATCGGCGCCGCGTATCCAGTTTCGGCGGCTTCGGCATTCGCTTTCGTCTATATTGCGCTTCCCCTGGCGATGCTGGTGCAACTGCGCGAGCAGTGGGCGGGAGCATTCTGGCTGCTCTATCTTCTACTGGTGGTTTGGGCGGGAGACATTCTCGCTTACTTCGTAGGGCGCGCGCTGGGGCGGCATCTGATGGCGCCGCGCATCAGCCCTAAGAAAACCTGGGAGGGCGCGGCGGCTTCGCTGGCCGCGAGCCTAGTGGTCGGCACTCTGCTTTTCAGCCATGCTTTGGAGATCAGTTCGTTCTTGCTGCGCTTAGGGCTGATTCAGCGGCGCGACGGTCTTTTCGGACTGGAGAAGCCAGAGTTGTGGCCGATTATTCTGCTCACGATTGCACTGAATGTCGCGGCGCAACTGGGCGATCTGGTGGAGTCGCTGATCAAGCGCGGCGCCGGGGTGAAAGATTCGGGCACAATACTTCCCGGCCACGGCGGCATGCTGGACCGTATCGACGCGCTGCTGTTTGCCGCTCCGGTGCTGTGGTTTTATGTAGCGTGGCGCGCGATGCAGTAATGGTTGGGCAATGGTAGAATTGTTTCAGTACCCTCCCCGAAAGCGCTTAACCTGGCTAGCTCCCTGAAATGCAACGAAACTTGCGCAGATGGAACGGCTTTCGAGTGAAGCCTTGCCAGTCACATTGTTGCCGGCATCGCAATGCTTGCCTCAAAAGCCGAGCCGATGGAACTATACTAGATGAGCGTCACCGTATTCACATCCTTCGCCGTTGTGGCGTGGAGGTGGACGGTCTGCCTCGGGAGATCGTCGTTGAGGGTCAAGATTAAAGATGGGGAAAGAAATCTATTGGATCGAGGGCTCGTGGCCGGGAAGGCTGGCGGTGGGTCCGCGTCCGCGGGGTGGGGAGTGGCTGCGGGATGATATCGCCGGGTTAAAGCGAGACGGTATAGAGACGGTGCTTTCCCTGCTGACGCCGGAGGAAGAAGGAGACTTGGACCTGGCCGGCGAAGTCCGAAGCCAGCGGATCGAATTGATTTCGTTCCCGATTGCAGATCGACAGATCCCGCAGTCAGAAGCAAAGTGGACGGAGGCTGTGGAGAGAGTCGATCGATCTCTGTCGAAGGGCGCGAAGGTGTTCGTGCACTGCCGGCAGGGGATTGGGCGCAGCGGATTACTGGCAGCGTGCCTGCTGGTGAGGCGAGGCATGAGCCCGGGAGCGGCGATAGATTCGGTCACGATTGCGCGCGGCGTGCGCGTGCCAGAAACGCCTGAGCAGAGAGACTGGATCGACCACTACGCGGCGGCATTAGCGGGGACGGTGTGAGCACGAAACGCATCGCCATCCTGGGATCGACTGGCTCGATCGGCCGCAGCACGCTGAGCGTGGCGGAGGCTTATCCCGAACGGTTTGAGATTGTCGCGCTGGCCACTGGCCGGAATCTCGACGAGGCCTTCGAGCAGGCGCGGCGCTGGCGCCCGCGTGTGATCTCCATCGCTGCCGAGGCCGATGCCGACGTGTTGCGATCACGGCTGGAGCAAGCTGGGCTGAATGAAGTCGAAGTGGTTCATGGATCGGCCGGCACGGTGAAGGTTGCGACCCATACCGAAGTCGATTTCGTAGTCAGCGCGATCGTGGGCGTGGCCGGGCTTGAGGCTACTTACGAGGCGGTGAAAGCGGGCAAGACTGTCGGGGTCGCCAACAAAGAATGCCTGGTCGCCGCCGGTGAATTGATCACCGAAGAAGCTCGGCGCCAGGGCAAACCGCTGCTTCCGATCGATAGCGAACACAATGCCGTGCACCAGTGCCTGCGCGGCGGGCGCATGGAGGAAGTAGAACGGATCTGGCTGACGGCTTCGGGCGGGCCGTTTCTGAATACGCCGTGCTCGGAGTTTGCCTCCATTACGGTCGCGCAGGCGTTGAATCATCCCACCTGGAAGATGGGGAAGCGGATCACCATCGATTCGGCGACTTTGATGAACAAAGGATTCGAAGTCATCGAAGCATGCAGATTGTTTCACATGCCTCCGGCGAAGGTGGAAGTGATTGTGCATCCGCAGTCGACGATTCATTCCTTGGTGGAATTTAACGATGGCAGCATACTTGCTCAGGTTTCCGTAACCGACATGCGGCTACCGATTCTGTACGCATTAACGTATCCGGAGCGGATTCAGTCGGAGCTGCGCTTTGCGGTCCGCGACTTGCGTCATCTGGACTTCTGCCCACCTGACATGAGTAAATTTCCTTGTCTGCGGCTGGCTTACGAGGCAGCCGAGGCCGGTGGGGCCAAGACCGTGGCTTTAAATGCCGGCGATGAGGTCGCCGTGGCGGCGTTTCTTGAAGGGGGCATCGGCTTCGACGAGATTCCCAGGATCATCGCAAAGACCGTTTCGGCATCTAATTCTGGGAAGCTGAACTCGATTGCGGAAGTGCTGGAGGGGGACGCAGAAGCTCGGCGCTTCGCGCAAAAGCTGGTTTTGGGAATGAGCCGGAAAAATATGCAGCCGCAGGCGACTTCGGCGGTGTAGCCGAATTGTAATTTCTGAATCTAACAGGGGAGCGCTTTTCGTACTTCTCATATGTCTGATTTCATCATCTCGGTGGTAGCGGTCGCGGTGGTTCTCGGGTTCATGATTCTCATCCACGAGTTCGGCCACTATGCCGTGGCCAAGCTTTTGGGGGTTCGCGTGGAACAGTTCGCCATCGGATTCGGCAAGCGGCTGGTCGGCTTCCACAAAGGCGAAACCGACTATCGCATCAATGCGATTCCTCTCGGCGGCTATGTGAAGATGGCCGGCGAGAATCCCATGGACGAGCGCACCGGCGATCCCTCCGAGTTCATGTCGCACTCGCGCTGGCATCGCTTCCTGATCGCGATTGCCGGCCCGACCATGAATATTCTGCTGGCCATTTTTTTGCTCACTACGGTCTACATGGTGCACTACGAGTATCCGGTGTTTCTGGATAAGCCGGCGGTGATTGAAGGCGTAAAGCGCGACTCTCCAGCGGCAAAAGCTGGATTACAACCCGGCGACCGCATCGTGAAAGTCGACGGCATTCAGAATCCGACTTGGGAGCAACTGCAGCCGCGGGTATGGCTGAGTCCGAACCAGCCCCTTACCGTGACCATTCAGCGCGGCGCTCAGAGTTTTCAAAAGACAATCGTGCCGCAGGCTGTGACCACTTCCGAAGTGGGTTCAGCCGGGTGGTACCCTGAAGAACCGGTCATCGTGGGCCAGCTTGAGGCAGGCACTCCCGCAGCCAACGCCGGCTTAAAAGAAGATGACCGCATCGTGGCCATGGATGGCCAGCCGCTGGTCTCGATCGAAGCTATGATCGAGCGCCTGCAGCAGACGAAAGATAATCCCGTCGATCTCACCATTGTGCGCGGCAGCCGGACTTTGAATTTCCGCCTGACCCCGGTGCTCGCGAAAACCGAGGACCCAAAAGAGCAGCGCTACCGCCTCGGCTTCCTGAACAAGAGCGAAACCAAGGTCACGACCTTGCCCTTCGCGCAGGCGCTGAGTCTTTCGCTTGAGACCAACAAGAAATATTCGCTGCTGATTCTCGAGCTGGCCAAAAAGATCGTGCAGCGTAAAGTTTCTTTACGAGCGGTTTCCGGCCCCATCGGCATCGCGCAGGATGCAGGCTACGCCGCCCAGCAAAAAGGCTGGACTCCGCTTTTGGAATTGACCGCCGGAATCAGCCTGAATCTGGGCATCTTCAACCTGCTGCCGATTCCCATTCTCGACGGCGGCGTGATTCTGTTCCTACTGATCGAAGGCCTCATGCGCCGCGACGTCAGCCTGCGCATCAAGGAACGCGTCTACCAGGCCGCGTTCGTATTCCTCGTGCTGTTCGCGGTGATGGTCATCTACAACGATCTAATGAAAACCCTGCCGGGGTTGATGGATCGGTTGCCGTAGGCTCAAACGGCGTCTATGTCCCATGGAGGCTCGCTCGCGAGCTCTACTTCAGGTGTTCCACCAGAAATAAATCCGATAAGCTGCGGACATAGCCAAAAACGTAGTGCTCGTCATCCGCTGCCAGCACCCCGCAGGCAACCGAGGTGATGCCCGCGGAGTCGGGCACGCTGAATGTTTTCCAGATAGTCCGTGCACCGCTTTGGACATCCAACCGCGAAACCGGACAGGAGGTTTCGCCGCGCTCACCCACCAGCAACGTTGTCCCATCTCTTGCCCAGCGTAGCAGCAGGTCCCCGGGTTGCGAATTTCGCACAATTTGGGGTTCGCCCCCGTCGACGGGAACCAGGGCGATTCCGTCGCTGGAGCGGACAGCCAACTGCTTGCCGTCTGGCGAAAGAGCAACTCCCCACAAGCTGAACCCTTCGGGGGTTATGGCGCGAGGTTGCCCCCCCTCAAGATTCATCAGATAGACGCGAGAAAAGTGACCGGGCTCATGACCATCCAGGAGCAAGCGCTTGGAGTCGGGCAGGAACTGGGCGTGATTGGGAATCACGTTTCCTGTGGGAAGCGGGCGCTTCTGGCCCACACCCGTAGGCAGCAGGACGAAGTCGGGAGGCGACATATTCTGCCGCAGCACCAGAGCCCACCGGCCATCTGGGGAAAGCGCAGTCGAAGAGCCCTCGCCTAAACGTACCGCGGAGCCGCCATTGGTATCGCGTATAAACACCGCATATTCACCGCCACCCGCCTCGCCCGCTTCGGTGAAGAGCACAACCTTGCCGTCCGCGGAGAGGGCGTGAGGCACGGTCCAATCCTGCCAACTCAGGTCGCGTTCTTTGCTTTCCCCGGGGGCCAGGCCAATCGCTCCGGCGCGCAACGCGTCACGCGAGATCAAAGCCCGGCCGCCGGCGCCCACATCGTGCAGGGTCAGCGTTCCTGGTGCGCTTAGTAGCTCCCGGCCCGTGCCCGATAAAGTCACGCCGCGCAGCGACCGGCTGAATCCCGTAGCCGTCGCAGTAAACCAGATTTCGTCGCCGGCAGGCGACCATGCGAGTCCGTAGGCGCTGGCCCAGCGCTCGGTAAGATCCGTCTTCTTACCATTGAGGTCGGTGACACTAATGGTGCCGCCATCATCCCCGCGCAGAGGATGGTCGATGAACGCCAGCCGATCGCCTTTCGGAGAAAAGCGAACGTGGCTGATCCATCCCGCAGTCTCGTACAACACTTTGCCGATGGGATATTCGAGGCGGCTCTTACTCTCGACCAAATGGACCACCGCCAGCGAGTTACCATCCGGCGCCCAATCGGCTTGCTCGACTTTGTCCAGCAAATCGCGCGGAGCGTCGGCACCGATGGAAAGTTGCGCCAGGGTTCCGATGTGAGTGAAGCTGTTATCGCTGATGCGAAAGTTCCGCAGAACCGCCATCTGTCCCGAAGGCGAAACCGCCAGCACTTCCGTTTTTGGCAAGCCCAAATCGCGTGATTCGGTGGAATTTGGCGAGCTGATAAAAACCGCCTGGGGAGTGCCCTCCCAGGACGCGCTGTAGATGGCCGAGCGAGGGTCGGGGGCAAAGCGGGCTGCCGTCAAGGCGCCACGACGGAAGGTAAGCTCGCGAAATGTGGGCACCGGCCGTGTGGCCGATTTTTGGCCGCTGAAGAACGCGACAAAGCCCACGGCCAAAAGCAACAACAGAGCGGCGCCGGCGAACCAGAGCACTGTGACCCGCTTGGCGGCGTGGGATGCGTCTTTCGTAGCCTCCGTCAAAGCCGTCGCGGGAGTAGCCAGCGGAGCCGCCGATACGGCGGAATCCGTCGCGGCCGCAACCAACTGCCTTGACGACGGATGCCAGTCGCGATGCAGGCGCTTTAGATCGGCGCGTATCTCGGCGGCACTCTGATAGCGCAGATCGCGATCTTTTTCCAGCGCCTTGTGGATGATGCGCTCGAGCTCCGCCGGAAGATCCGAGTTCAAGCTCAGCGGCGCGGCGGGGACTTTATTGAGAATTGCGTTGAAAATTGCCGCTGGCGTATTTCCCTCAAAGGGCAGGCGCGCGGTGCCCATTTCATACATCACAACACCGAAGGAGAACAGATCGCTGCGCGCGTCTAGTTCTTCGCCCAGCGACTGCTCCGGACTCATGTAGGCCACAGTGCCAAGCGTGGAGCCAGGAGAAGTGAGGTGCTCGAGACTGACTCCGACAATGGGTTCGGCTGCGGTGGCCTGGGTCGCGTCCAGTACTCTGCTGCGCTCCGCCATTACCTTCGCCAGCCCAAAATCCAGAATCTTGGCGTGATTGCGCTCGGTTACGAACAGGTTCGCGGGCTTAATATCGCGATGCACGATTCCCTTGGCGTGAGCCGCATCGAGAGCGTCGGCAATCTCGATGGCCAGCGTAAGCAACAAACCTACCTCCAGCGGACGATGACTGATGCGGTGCTTCAGCGTCGACCCATCCAGAAACTCCATGGCAATGAAGGACTGGCTTTCGTGATTGCCGATCTCGTAGATGGTGCAGATGTTGGGATGGTTCAAGGCAGAAGCGGCGCGGGCTTCGCGGCGAAAACGTTCCAACGCCTGCGGGTCGCGGGCGAGATCATCGGGTAGGAACTTCAGTGCGACAAAGCGCCCCAGTTGCGTGTCTTCCGCCTTGTAAACCACTCCCATGCCGCCGCCGCCCAACTTGTCCACGATGCGGTAATGGGAGATAGTCTGATCGATCATATCCGCAAGATTCCCGTGGCCGTATGTTAGGGCGTTGGCGAGGCGAAGTCAAAGCCACCACTAAGGAAGCGCGCAAAGGCAGCCTGCGCTCGTTCAACAGCGTCTCCGATCTGATGAGCAACCTAAATGCGAAGGATTGAGCCCACCGGCGCCTTGCGAAAGGATTTCAAGCGCGAGAAGCGCGGACCACACCGGCGCGCTATTGATTTCCTGGTTTCCGTGGTCCTATCGCTCTTGGCCGAAGACAAACCGCTCTCGGAAAAGCATCGCGGCACAGTCTCCTTGGACCATGGGATGACCATCGGGAATGTCACGTGAAGCCAGATGGCTGCTCTATCGCAAGCAGGATGTTGAGGTTCTGCCGCTTACGGGGTGGGTTCGCACAGCGAACAGCGAACTCTTCAGTTAAAAGTCGCGAGTTCCCACATGTTAAAATAAAAGTTCCATGGCTATCGTTCCCCGCAGAAAAACCCTAACTGCCATAGTCGGCGGCGTGCGCGTCGGCTCGGATGCACCGATTGCGGTGCAGTCGATGACTAATACCGATACCGCCGACATCCCTTCGACCGTGCAGCAATGCGCGGCTCTAGCTCGCGCCGGCTCGGAGCTGGTGCGCGTTACCGTTAATAACGAAGAGGCTGCGGCGGCTGTTCCCCATATTGTCGAACAACTCGACAAGCTCGGGCTGCGCGTGCCTATCATCGGCGACTTTCATTACAACGGGCATGTGCTGCTTACCAAGTATCCGGAGTGCGCTCGCGATCTGGCCAAGTACCGCATCAATCCCGGCAACGCCAGCATTGGACGAACCGGGGACTCGAATTTCCGCACCATGATCGAAGTGGCGGTGAAGTATCAGAAGCCGGTGCGCATTGGCGTGAACTGGGGATCGCTCGACCAGGTTCTGCTCACCCGCATGATGGATGAGAATTCGGCGCTCGCGGAGCCTAAAGACGCCCGCGAAGTGACCATGGAAGCGATGGTGGTAAGCGCGCTGAACTCCGCCGACCTGGCGCAGAAGTTCGGATTGCGTCCCGACCAGATTATTCTTAGCGCGAAAGTTAGTGGCGTGCAGGATTTGATCGACGTTTATCGCGCGTTGGCCGCGCGCTGTGACTATCCACTGCACCTCGGGCTTACTGAGGCCGGTATGGGAGCGAAGGGAGTGGTCGCATCGAGCGCCGCCTTGGGCGTGCTGCTGCAGGAAGGAATCGGCGATACGATTCGGGTTTCGCTGACTCCGGCTCCGGGCGGTGATCGCACTGAAGAAGTGCGCGTGGCGCAGCAGATTCTGCAGTCCATGGGCATTCGCAGCTTCACTCCGCAGGTTACGGCGTGCCCCGGCTGCGGACGCACCACCAGCACTTTCTTCCAGGAGATGGCCGAGCAGATTCAGACTTACCTGCGCGAGCAGATGCCGGGCTGGAAGGGCCGCTACATCGGCGTGGAAGAGATGAAGCTCGCCGTGATGGGCTGCGTGGTCAACGGTCCCGGCGAATCGAAGCACGCTAACATTGGGATTTCGCTGCCGGGAACCTTCGAGGAGCCGAAGGCTCCGGTGTACGTCGATGGACGCCTGTTCACCACGCTGAAAGGCGATCGCATTGTCGCCGAGTTCATCGCGATTCTCGATGAGTATGTCGATTCGCACTACGCCGCGCGCGAGGCGCAAGAAGAAGTAGCGGCACGAAGCTAGATCAGCTCACGGTTCCGATACCCTGTCATCCTGAGCGGGGTAAGTGTTTCGCGGAGCGAAGCACCTACGCAGTCGGAGAGCTCGCCCAGAGCTTGCCGAAGGGACCCCTGCGCTGCTGGAAGTACATTCTGCCTAAAGGAATTCACCGGGGTCCTTCGACTGCGCATCAGCTTCGCATGGCGCGAAGCTAACTAATGCTCCGCTCAGGATGAGCGTGGGGACGATTTTCCTGATTTTATTGCCCGGTCAGCAGGAAGATCGGGTTTTGCGGAGGCGGCTCGCCAGTCGCTTGCGTCGGCCCGCTGAAGGCCGCCAGCAGGTCGACGACAACCGTATCGGCCGGGGTTCCATTCTGCGGATTGTTGATATTGTTGCCCGTGGTGTTCACAACCGCGACGGCGCCAGCGTCGCACATACTTACGTACACGCGGTTGCTATCTTCGGAAGCCACGGTGAAGACGCGAAACCGCGTAACCGTCGGCGAATATAGCGCCGGGTAGAGAGCTGCGTTAGAGCACGAAGCTACCTGCGGCACGGCGTATTGATATTGATCCGTGCCGGTGTTAGCCGAGAATGGAGGGTCGGTGAGCAACGTCAACGTCGGTGCGCTGGGATATTGCAGCGCGAAATTGTTGGCGTTGAACACCGTGAGGCCGGGAATCACGCAAGAGGATGATGCTCCCACAAAACTATCGGGGCACGATGCAGCGACCCGGTAGCTGGCCACGTAAAACCGGCTGCCATCGGGCAAAGCCGTAACCGATGCGGGGATGCATCCCTTGGGGCACGGCGCCGAGTTGGCGGCGAAAGAAATCTCTGCGATCTGGGTGGGCGTGTCGTTGGCGCCACCGGTGTCGGAGAAAACATACACCAACTGCGTCACCGGATTGGTGACGTAGAGCCGGTTCAAGTGCGCATCGTAAAAAATAAAGTTGGCGCCCGCGCCCACCGAAAGGCTGGCGGTAACCGTGTCCGTAGCCGTGTCGATCGTGACTAGCTGGCCGTCGCCTTCGGCGAGCACGTAGGCTTTTTGTCCGTCAGCGCGCGCGACAACCCATACCGGGGTCACGCCCGTGAAGCCGGTCACCGTGTTCAAAGAGAGATCCACCGCATTCAGGCTGCTCACGGTGTTGCTGCCCTGGTTCGCGACGTAGATTTTATCGCCGCCCGGAATCGAGGCCTCGGCCATGGCCACGGGATTCACTCCCACCGTAGCCGTGTTTGCCAGAGCGTTCGTATTGGTATTGATCTGGCTTACCGAATTCGTCCCATAGTTCGCCACGTATACGTAATTATTCTCCGCCGTATTGACAAAAACGGGCAGGGATCCCGTGGGCAAAGGAATCGTGGTCACCGCTCCCAGGCCGGTTGTGGTCGCGGACTGGGTGACCGGGAAGAACGATGACACCCCATCGATTCCCCCAGCCTGCACACTGCCCGCGCTGGGCACAAACACCCTCGAGTTGTTGGGCAGAATGGCGAGATGGGTGGGATTGTCGCCGAGATTGGGCTGTTGCGGCTGGGAGGTCGGGGTCTCGCCGATGATGGTGTCGCCCGCAACATCGATCTGCATGGCTCCGCCGGGATAGTTCGGGACGTTGGTGCTGATGCCGAACACGGCGTGGAAATTGGCCGGAATCGCGGGCGGTTCGTTGGGACAGCCGGGAATTCCGCCCTCCGTGCAAGGAATCACCACAGGGCGGTACACCTGCCCGCATGCCACCCAGAACAAAATTGGAAGCAATGCCGCCACCAATCGGACTACGCGAAAGCTCATCGATACTCCCAGAAAGTTTGCCAGTTAAGATTGCAAGGAATTCAACATTCTAACGGCTGGCTGCGAAGCGCGCTAGTGCGGAACGCGGCTTTCGGGCTTCGGCTTTCGGGCTTCGGCCCGCTCGCTTTTTTTGGGATGCAGGGCCGGAGGGGCGAGTTGGACGTTCCGCGCCTTTGTCGTTTATTGTGCGCGATCCTCGCCGACGACAATCAGGCTTGCGATTCGTAATGATTCGAGGACGAGCTTACGCGGTGGAACCTCGCGGCCGAAGCCCGGAGCGCAGAAGCCGCGTTACCTTCCCCGCCGCGACTTTCCACCGGCAGCAGCCGCTGGGGCTTCTGTGTTGGCCGTGGCCGCGGGCTTTTTCTTGCCTTCCATCTGCGCCAAGCTCTGCTTGAGAGCGGCCATGAGATCGACTACCGGGGCCAGCTTCTTGGGCTTCTCTACCGCCGCGACTTCTCCGCCCTCGAGCTTGGTCTCGATCAGCTTCTTGAGATTTTCCTGGAAGCTGTCTTTATATTTTTCCGGGTTCCATTCGTCGGCTAAGGCTTCGATGAGCTGGTGCGCCACTTTTACTTCGGCTTCCTTCAATTCCACATCAGGGGCGCCAAAACCTTCCACCTTCTTCACCTCTTCGGCGTAATACATTGTGTGCAGCATCAAGCCGCCTTCGTGCGGCCGCAGGAATACCGTATACTCGCGGTTGTGCATGGTGATCTTGGCGATGGCGACGTACTCGCTCTCTTCGAGCGCCTTGGTGAGCAGCGCGTACGGACGCCGCCCAGCCTCCTCGGGCATCATGTAATACGAAGACTCGAAGTAGACCGGGTCGACGTCGCCGGCCTTCACGAATTCCAGAATCTCCATGGTCTTCGCGGTCTGGGGCTCGATCTTCTTGATCTCTTCCGGCTCGATGACGATATATTCGTCCTTGCGAAACTCGTAGCCTTTGACGATCTCGCTGCGGTCGACGACCACGTTCTCCGCGGGACAAATATACTGCTGCTTCACCCGCACTTTATCGGGGCGATGCAGCATGTTGAAAGAGATGCCGCTACTGCGCGCGCCGGAGAACAGACGCACCGGCATAGAGATGAGGCCGAAAGTTAAATGTCCTGACCAGACTGACGCTGCCATAGTTCCTCGGTTGGCAAGGCGCAACGGCTCCGCCCGAATCGTGCCCACAACGGCATAACCTGCCCAGAATTGGCAGTTTAGCTTACAAACCAAGCTTGGATGCACAAATCTTAGGGCGGGGAGAACCGAAATGCGAAGCCGGAGGGAATGGGGCTGGGCGCTCCTGAGCCCTAGGGGTTGTAGTTAACTGAGCGGGTTCCAACTCTGTTTTATATCAATCTTGGTATGGTGCCTGGAGGGCGCGTTTTGGTGACCCTCCAGTTACCCGGAAACAAGGTTCGACCGACCGCTGCTTTTCTGCACCTCGCCGAGGCCGCGAATCATCTGTAAGTAGCGCTCTCGCCATGCCAGAGGACACAATGCCCGACCTGCGCTACCCCATCGGCAAGTTCAACTACCATGGCCCCCTCACCGACGAACAGAGGCAGATGAGTCTCGACGAGATCGCACACGCCCCGGCCAATATGCGCGCTGCGGTGGAAGGGCTTTCGGAAAAACAGTTTGACACTCCCTACCGCCCCGACGGCTGGACCGTGCGCCAGGTCGTGCACCATGTCCCGGACAGCCATATAAACGCCTACGTGCGCTTCAAACTCGCCCTCACCGAAGACGACCCGCCCATCAAGCCCTACGCCGAGGATCGTTGGGCGCAACTGGCCGACACGCAGGCCACTCCGGTGCAAGTCTCCCTGGCGCTGCTGGATTCTCTTCATGATCGCTGGACTCGGCTGCTGCGCTCGCTCCAGCCAGAGGATTGGAAGCGAACTTTTCGCCATCCTGAATTGGGCTCGGTGACCTTGGAGAAAAATCTGTCGCTCTACGCCTGGCATGGCCGGCATCACGTCGCGCATGTCACGGCTCTGCGCGAGAGGAGCGGCTGGTAGCGATTCGGGCTTCGGCTATCGCGCTTTGGCCTAGGCAAAATCTCTCGTTACGCGCGGCAACCGATTCATCACTCGATAGGCGCCGCAGCTCCGGCATTGCCGAGGCCCGGAAAGTGAAGCCCGAAGCCCGCTAGCTCATTCCCAGCCTCCACACCATATAGCTGCTGGCCTCGCGCAAAACTGCGTAGGCGCGCTGCGCTGGGCTGTGCAGACGCGAGTCCGGCCGCGGCGAAACATACACCGGATGAATGCCTTCATGCTCCAGCAACTTACGGATGCGGAAGACGTGGTAGGCGTCGCTGACGGCAACGCAGCTATGCAGGCCGTTGGTATGCATGATGACGGCGACGCGCACCGCTGACTCGGCGGTGTCGCGGCCTTGGGTCTCTGCAATCAGCGCCCGTTCCGGCACTCCGCGGTGCAGGAGATAGTCGTGGCCCACGCCGCCTTCGCTGAAGCTGGGGTCGGCGCCGGCGCCGCCGGTCACGATCACCACTGGCGCAATGCCGCGCTGGTAAAGGTCGAAGCCGTGATCGAGGCGGGCGCGCAGCACTGGCGAGGGATGCCCGGAATACTCGGCCGCGCCGAAAACCACGATGGCGTCGGCGGGCCGGGCTTGGTCGCGTGAGGAGGTGTTGATGATGCCAACGCTCAGCACCAGAAGAGACGACGCTACCACAACCGCGGCAACCGCCATCCCCCGCAAGATCCACCGGAGGCGGGACTGGCGCGGGGCTGTGAGCTGGTTCATCCTTTGGCGAAGAAGGTGGAAATCTCGTCGGCCGGGATGGCGCCCTCGCGAATGATGCGCCAGCGCTCCATTTCATCGGTGAGGTCGATGATGGTGGAAGCGACGTCGCGCGGCGAGGCCCCACCGTCAACAATGATGTTGATGCGGCCCTGCAGTTGATCGCGCACCTGCTCGGCGCTGGTGCACTCCGAAGCGCCGCTGAGATTGGCCGACGTAGCCGTGATTGGAATCGCCGCCGCCGTCACCACCGCCAGCGGAATCTTTGCGTTCGGCACGCGCAGCGCGACATTGCCGGTATTGGCCGTGACTTTCAGCGGCAGGCGTGATCCGGCTTTGACGATGATGGTGAGCGGCCCCGGCCAGTATTTGCGCGCGAGGGCATAGAACTCCTCGGGAAGATCTTTGGCGAGTTCCTCGGCATGATCTTCGCTTTCGATGAGCAGCGACAAAGGCTTGTGCCGCGAGCGCGTCTTGATCTCGTACACGCGGTCGACGGCGCGCAGGTTAAAGGGATCGGCCGCGAGCCCGTAGAAAGTGTCGGTCGGCATGCCCAGCACCTCGCCCGCACGGATTTGATCGGCGGCGTACTTGATCAGTGAGATCTCGGGCATCTCACTACTTATTTTCAGGATTTCGGCGCGCACGGCTACCTTCCCATTCCCCTGCAGACTTTGATTGGCTTCGATGGCGGAACCTATCATAATACGGCAACCACATGCAAGATAGCCGTGCGGGGTATCATCGATCAGAAATAAACTTGCGAGTTCGCAGCCACCTTGTCATTCATGAAACGATCCTCAGAAATCGCCCAGTTGGAGAAAAGGCTGCGCCGAATCGAAGGCCGCCATAATCCCTTGGCCAAGCAACTGCGGCTGGCCTTTTCGCGCGCGGAGCTTACCGAAAAGGGCGAGTGCGCCATCGAGGGCCTGCGCATTGTGGAAGAAGCTATTCGCAGCGGCCTGCGCTTCGGCGCGGTATTTTTTCGCGAGTCGGAACAAGCGCTCGCCGGACGCCTGCTGCCGCAGCTCGGCGCGCAGGTGGAAACGCTTCTGCTGCCGGATAAACTGTTCGACAGCCTGGTCTCGACCGAATCTCCGCAAGGCGTGGCGGCGCTGGTGCGCCTGAAAGAATTCTCGCTCGACGATATTTTGCAGCGGCAGCAGGTCGGGCCCATCGCCGTGCTGGCTGGACTGCAGGACCCCGGCAATCTGGGGACGATTCTGCGTTCGTCGGAGGCCTTCGGCAGCGCGGGCGTGGTCCTGGGCGAAGGCACGGTGAGTCCCTTCAACGCGAAGGTTGTGCGAGCGTCAGCGGGCTCAGTGTTTCGGTTGCCGATGGTGCACAGGCACGCGCAGGGAAAATCCACGGCGGGAAGCCTGGAAGAGATTTCTCAAAATCTAGAGGAACACGGCGTGCGGCTCATCGCCACCTCGTCGCACAAAGGAACACCTCTCGATCAAGCCGATTTAAAAGGCGCGACGGCAGTCTTCTTCGGCAACGAAGGCGCCGGCCTGGCGAGGGAAGTGATGAGCAAGATGGATCAGATCATCGCCATTCCGCACACGCCCCAGGTGGAATCCCTCAACGCGGGAGTCGCCGCCAGCATCGTACTGTATGAGGCCGCAAGGCAGAGGAAAGCAGCCGTTGGCTCATAGCTTTTGGCTAAAAGCTAAAGGCTAAAAGCTAAGAGCTTCAGTTATGGGACTGTTTCAGCCCACCCCGAGCGCCAATCCCGCCACCGACAAGACGCGGCCGCTCGCCGACCGCATGCGCCCGCGCACGCTTGAGGAATATGTGGGACAGGAGCATCTGATCGGCCCGGGCAAGCCCCTGCGCACGCAGGTGGAGCGCGACGATACCGGCTCCATGATTTTTTGGGGACCTCCCGGCACCGGCAAAACTACGCTGGCAAAGATCATTGCAAGCATGACGAAAGCGGAGTTCATAGAATTCTCCGCCGTGCTGGCTGGCATCAAGGAAATCAAGCAGGTGATGTCCGACGCCGAGCGCGCGCGGCAGTACGGCACGCGCACGATTGTTTTTATCGACGAGATTCACCGCTTTAACAAAGCGCAGCAGGATGCCTTTCTGCCGCACGTGGAACAAGGGAACATACGGCTGATCGGTGCGACCACCGAAAATCCCTCCTTCGAAATCAATTCTGCATTGCTCTCGCGCTGCCGGGTTTATGTCTTGCAGCCGCTGACGGAAGAGCAAATCGTTCTCTTGCTGAAACGCGCTCTGGTCGATCAAGAACGCGGACTGGGCACCATGGAGCTGCGCGCCTCCGACGAAGTGCTCAAAAAAATCGCCAGCTATACCAGCGGAGACGCGCGCAGCGCCTACAACGTGCTGGAGGTCGCCGCCGGATTGGCGAAATCCTCACTTCTCGCGGATGGCACCCGTGGGGTACCCGCACCTCCGGAAATTACCGACGACATCGTTCGCGATGCGCTGCAGAAGCGCACATTGCTCTATGACAAGGCTGGCGAAGAACATTACAACCTGATTTCTGCGTTGCACAAGTCGGTGCGCAACAGCGATCCTGATGCGGCTTTGTACTGGCTGGGCCGCATGCTCGAGGCCGGTGAGGATCCGCTCTACGTGGCGCGGCGCGTGGTGCGCATGGCGGTGGAAGATATTGGCCTGGCCGACCCGAGCGCGCTTTCACTATGCATGGCCGCTCGCGATGCCGTCGACTTTATCGGCATGCCGGAGGGCAATCTCGCGCTGGCGCAAGCGGTTGTGTATCTCTCGGTCGCACCGAAGTCGAACGCGCTCTACAGGGCTTACGGCGAAGTACAAAAGGATGTCGAAGAGTCGGCCGCACAGCCTGTGCCGCTGCATCTGCGCAATGCACCCACTGGACTGACGAAAGGATTGGGTTACGGCAAGGATTATCAATACGCCCATGACGTCGAGGGCAAAGTCGCCGACATGCAATGCCTGCCGGATAATCTGAGCGATCGCATCTACTATCGACCGACGAACGAGGGCATCGAGAAGCGCATCCGCGAACGCATGGAAGAGATCAAGAAACTGCGCTCAGCCAGCGATCCCCGGAAGTAACGCCGGCTCCGGCCAGCGGCCTAACGGAAACGAATTCGGTGTTCCTTCAGAATGCAGCGATCCATCACCACGAAGAGTCCTGCCTGGCGCGCCTTTTCCGCGGCTTTTTCGTGGATGACTTCCTCCTGCATCCAGATCGCGCCAAGCTCCAACTGAATCGCCTGGTCTACGATCTTTTCCACAAACTCCGGCCGGCGGAAAATATTTACGATATCGATCTTCCTGGCGTCGCCCGGCGGCACTTCCAGCAACGAAGCGTAAGCTTTCTCACCGGCCCAAGATTCGATATTCGGATTCACCGGGACGATGCGATAGCCCTCACTCTGCATGTAGGCCGTGACGCCATGGCTGGGACGCAGTGGATCGCTGGAAAGCCCGACCACGGCGATGGTTTTGGCGCGTTTGAGAAGTTCGCCGATGGGATCGGTCTGAGGCCAGGAAACCATGCGATATTCTATTTCTTGGCGGCCGCATCTAGCTTTTGCTTATACATCTTTAAGGCGAGCTTCCGAACGGTCTCGGATATTTCCTTGTTGCCCGAAATGTTTTTCAAGTCCTGGGGCAGCAGATGCTTCATCAGTCCCAAGCCCAAATCGAGGGGGGTACGCGGATTCGCGACCAGATTGCGCACCACGATGTAATTTTTCATGAAGCGCCGCTTCAGCGGAATCTGGCGCAGCACCGCTTCCAGAACGTTTTTTTGCAACGCGAACTTTTCCACTTCGCCGTCGGAGAGCTTGGGCGCATCGAGCACGGCCAGCGCCACCACCTTGGTGCCGTCGCGAATCAGAATCGAGCGCTCTTCTTTGTTGCCCTTCATCGCCAATTGAATGCGGCCCTTGACATCGAGGCGATTGATTTTCTGCACCGAGTTGTCGCGTTTGGCGGGGAGATTTCTATTGGGTTGTGCAACCGCCGGCTTGGAGGCCGCGGCGGGCCCGCTGGCGGAGACCGCAGCCGGAGGCGCCAAGTTCGCCGCCGGCGCCATATCTTTGTTTTCTGACACCGGAAAATAGTCGGTCCCCAACAACTCTACGATGCCGCCCACGGGCTGGAACGGCTTGTCTTTTTCGGCGTCAATCTCTGGCGCGTGCTCGGCGAGGTAAGCGGTCACAGCTTCGTCAGGAACTTCATGGCCGGCTTCGTCCCCGGACGCTTGCGCGGTCTGCTCCGGTTCCGCGACCGCCCCGCCGCCCGGGTTTTCGATTGGCGCAAGGGTCGCCGCAGCGCCGCCGGGTGGAACCGGGGCAGTGGCCGTCCCGCCGAGTCCCGCCTGCAACCACTTCGCGATCGTGGCCGCGTCCTCCGCCCTCAGGTAAGGATTCGATCGCAGAGCATTGAGAACCGCGGTGGAAGCTTGCACTCGAGCGCTTTGCAGCATCATGGCGATCGACTCCCGCGAAGCAGAAATGGCGAACTTGGCCAGCAAGCTATCGGGAATCGAAGGATTCTCGAGAAGCGCCGGGAGGAGTTTGGGCCGGACGTTATCCGGAGAGATCAAGTAGTCGAGCACTTCGCGAGGAGTATCGGGATTCGAAGCTGCGGCCAGCGACGATTTCTCGTCCCAGCCGGCCAGAGTCATGCGGGCGAGATCGCCGAAAACTTTATTGTGTTTCGCGAGGTAAACCAGGATCTCGATACTCTCCTCGAGGGGCACGGAGAGCGCCCCCCGAGCGGCGAACTGCATCATGTTCGAGGGCAGCTTCGAGGCGCGGACTAAATCGATTTGGCGCGGCATCATTTCACCTCCGTCGAGCAGCGGCGCCGGACTTCGCGGAAGCCTGAAGCTCCTCCACCGCAAGTTGAAACTCACGCATCAAGCGGTTCGGCTTGCGCCTCGAAAATTCTTCCCGCAAAGCCCGATAGTACCAAAGCGTGCCCTCGCGTCCGCCGTTGAAGCGCGCCCATATTGACTCTCCGACTTCCCGATAATCCGAAAGGACGGAGCGAACGTTGTTCAGCTTGTCGGCGGCGGAAACCAGAAGGGTTTCGGCGTCGGCAGTTTTCAGATGCCGCAGATAATAATCTTTGCGCTCACGCCAGGGCGGCTTGGGATCGCGATCGGAGTCGGTGCACCCCTCGACGATTTTTGCCACGCGACGCCCGAATCTTCGCCGGACTTCTTTGAGCGTGGGTGCGCCGCCGCAATCTTCCACCACGTCGTGCAGCAGTGCTGCGATCGCCATATCTTCATCGCCGCCAAATTCCAGCACCAACGACGCAACGCCCATCAAGTGCGCGAGGTAGGGGATGGTCGAAGCCTTGCGCGTTTGCCCAGCATGTTTCCTCGCTGCAAATGAAAAGGCGCGCATAAATCTGGGACCTAACTTCACCGACAATTTCGAGGTTGGCGCCTTCGCCTTCGCCGCTCTTGCACCCATTACGCCGCTTTCTCCGCGCGCCGCGCCAGCAAATATGCGCGAATCAAGGGCTGCAAATCTCCGTCGAGCACGCGGTCCACGTCGCCGACTTCCGTCTTGGTGCGATGATCTTTAATCATGCGGTAAGGCTGTAGAACGTAGGAGCGAATCTGCGAGCCGAAATCGTTGTCGAGCTTCGAGTCTTCGATCTTCTTTGTGGCCGCGCGCTTTTTCTCCATCTCGAATTCGTAAAGTTTAGACCGCAGCATGCTCATGGCGCGCTCGCGATTTTTATGCTGCGAGCGTTCGTTTTGGCAACTGGCAACCAAGCCGGTGGCGATGTGGGTGATGCGCACCGCGGAATCGGTGGTGTTGACGTGCTGCCCGCCTTTGCCGCTGGAGCGGTACGTGTCGGTGCGAATATCTTCGGGCTTGATGACGACCTCGATACTGTCGTCGATTTCCGGCGAGACAAAAACGCTGGCGAAAGACGTATGCCGCCGTTTGGCCTGATCGAAAGGAGAAATTCGTACCAGGCGGTGCACGCCGATTTCGCTGCTCAACAATCCAAAAGCATACTCACCGTTGACCGCGAAGGTCGCCGATTTCAGCCCTGCTTCTTCGCCCGGCTGGTAATCGTAGAGCACGGTTTCGAAGCCCTGGCGCTCGGCCCAGCGCAGATACATGCGGAGCAGCATGTCGGCCCAGTCTTGCGATTCGGTTCCACCCGCGCCGGGGTGAATCGTCACGATCGCGTTGAGCGGATCGTTTGGGCCGGAGAGCAGGGTTTCGGTTTCAAGTTTATCGACGAGCGTGTGCAGCGAGTCGATTTCGCGACGCAGCTCGGCTCCGACGCTCTCGCCTTCTTTTGCAAGCTCAAAGTAAGCGGCGATGTCTTCGCCGCGGCGCTTGAGATCGCCATCGGTGGCCAGCATGTGCTCGAGGCGCTTCTTCTCGCGCATCACCTGCTGCGAGCGTTGCGGATTCGACCACAGATTCGGATCCGCGGCCTGCTTTTCGATTTCGCTTAGTTGCGGACGGAGCTTGTCCGCGTCAAAGATACTCCCGGAGTTCAAGCGCCTTCTTGCTCAGCAATCCGTACTCTTGCTCGAACTCTTGATTCATGAGGATGATTCTGCCTTCGTGCCTGCTTTGCCTTTAAGCGCGAAGCGTGCAAGCAGCGCCCCTGTTGAAATTATCGCACACAGCCACGCGAACCAATCGCCGTGGCGGGTGTAGAACGTGGTTACGGAAGTGATAGCGTAGGGTGCGATTAGTGCACCGCGTTCTTTGCGCGGAAGGCGCGCCACGATCCGTCCGTAAGGATCGATCGAGGCGGTGACTCCAGTATTGGTTGCGCTGAGAATCCAGCGGTCGTTTTCGATGGCGCGCATGCGCGTCTGATTCAAATGCTGCGCGTAAGCGCCGCTGTCGCCGTACCATCCGTCGTTGGAGATGTTTACAAAAACCTGGGCACCCTGATCGGCAAACTCCCGCACCTCGCCGGGAAACACGGATTCGTAGCAGATAAATATTCCCAGCCGCGTGCCCCCCGCATCCAGCGGAGAGCGGGAGGCGCCGGGCGTGAACTCTCCCACTTCTTTGGTGAGGCCGCCGGCGAAGGCGAACAGCTTGGGAAACGGCAGGTATTCGCCGAAGGGCACGAGGTGCACTTTGTCGTAACGCGCGGTCCAAACGCCAGAGGGACTGATCAGCGCCGCCGAGTTGAAAACCTGAGACGTCGTCGCTCCCTGAGCGGCGGGATTGCTGCCGATCGCGCCCGCGATCACCCAACTCCCAGCCTGGCGGGACATCTGGCTCACCGCCTCGCGAAATAATGGGTCTGCCGTGAAAAAAGGCGCGGGCGATTCCGGCCAGACGATTAATGCCAGCTTGCTGGGAGTTTTATCGTGTTCAAGAGAGGACCGAAGCGTTAAATCTGCCAGTTCCCGCAACCTGCTTTCGAACACTGGCTTCGTCCAGTTCTCATCGACCGGAAGATTTTGCTGCACTAGAAAAGCCGTGTGGTCCGCCCCCAGTGTGGGAGCGTCGACTAGTCTTCCTGCCTGGAGAACGGCGGCGGCAGCAAGCGCTGCGGTCAGCAGCGTGCTGCGTTTTTTTCTTGGCACTAGAAACCCCGCGGCCACCGCCACGTTTACCAGCATGATCTCGAAGGAAACTCCGTAGACGCCGGTCCAGGTGGCGATGCGGCTGAGGGAAATATTGTCCACTTGCGCGGTGCCGAGCAGGTCCCAAGGGAAGCCGGTAACGCGGGTGCGAGCCAGTTCGACCGCGACCCACAGGAAGGGAGCGGCGACCAGGCCGCGGCGGCGGTAGTCGCGTCCGGGACCGGCGGTCAAACTCAGCAACAAACCGAAGAACCCGTGATACAAGCCGAGATAGAGGCAAAAAAGAAATAGCGCGAGCAAGGCCAGCGGCGCGTTCAGGCCACCGTATTGATGCATGGTGTCGTAAATCCAGTAACACGTGCCGGCATACCACAGAATTCCGGAGGCGTAGCCCAGCAGAAATCCTTGCCACGGCCTGGCCACTTGCAGATTGACGGAGCCATCGACTTCCAGTTCTCCCGCGGGCCGCGCCCGTAAAATTGCCAAGATCAGCGGGGCGAAGGCGACCCACGAAAGGATGTAGAGGCCTGGAAGAGGGAAAATAATCACCTGCAGCAGCGAAGAGAGAAAAACCAAGAGCCAGGCGCTGGAGTGAATTTGCCGCACCGGGAAGAATAACAAATCAGTTCTCAGTTCTCAGTTCTCGGTCCTCAGTTCTCAACCTCGCTGCGCTCGGCGGACAGCCGAGAGCCTGCCGAAGAGTGGCTGTCCCCACTGGCTTGCTTCGTCGTTCGTCCTTCATCGATTTTGCAAATGGCTCTTTACGAATTCGGTTATCTCTGGCGTCACATAAGGCGGAGGAGCGATGCGGAAAACTGGGCGACCCGCCACGGGTTTCAACGAAACGCCTTCCCATGCCGATTTCCCGTTCCCCGACCTTTCGTGAAGAATTACGGCGGCGGCGCGGTCGAGATATTCGCGCGCCGAAGTTTTGAAATCTGCCGTGTCTGGGTCAAGAACTGTTAGATACAGATCCGGCTTCAAGAATTTCAGCACGCTGTTCGATTCCAGGATTACGTTCTGCGATTTTTCCAGCCGCTTGCGTAGCGCCGGCATGGCCTCGGCGAGCCTGCCCTGCTCGGTGCGCACCCACAACGCTCTCGCCGCTCCCGCCCGCAGATAGCGCGACGTGTCCGATTCTCCGCTGCAGTCTTTTTCTTCGGAGATCGCCCAGGCGTGATCGGCAGTGGCGCAGTCGCACGGCGCGCCATTCGCCGAACAAACCCCATGCCCATATTGCGTGATCTTCACGGCAGTCCAGTCGTGATCGCGCAAAGCAGCGACCAACTCAGCGACCACGCTGGTCTTGCCCACGCTGCGCGAATGTCCCCCAATTACTACGATGGCCATATTTCCGGCCTCCGGCTTCCGAGTCTCGGCTTCCGGCTTCCGAAACCTGTGTGACTGCCGAAAGCCCGACGCCGGGAGCCGCTTTACTTCTTCTCTCGCTTCGACAGTTTTGACAAGGCAGCCAACTGCTGCAGATATTGCCGCACCGGCTGCGCCGGCGTCCCCCAGAAGGCCACACCCTTGCCGCGCAAAACCTTGTTGGGGAGAACGCCTCCCTGGCCGCCGAGCATGACTCCTTCTTCGATGCGCGCATGTTCCCCGATGCCGACCTGGCCGCCGAGAACCACATCGTTTTCGATGACGATGCTGCCGGAAAGACCGGTCTGCGCCGCAATCACAACGTTCTGCCCGAGGCGGCAATTGTGGCCGATGTGCACCAGGTTGTCGATCTTCGATCCCCACCCGATGCGGGTTTCATCGAGCGCGCCGCGGTCGATGGTAGTGTTGGCCCCGATCTCGACATCGTCTTCAATGACCAGCGTGCCGACCTGCGGAAATTTTTCGTAAGTTCCGCTCTTTGAATCGCGCACATACCCAAAGCCATCACTGCCCAGAACTGCGCCCGCGTGCACCGTCACGCGGTCGCCCAGAATAGTCCCGGGATAGATGGTCACGCGCGGATAAATTTTGCAGTCGCGGCCTATCTTCACCCCGCGCCCGATCACGCAGCCCGCGCTGATTCGAGTGTGCCCGCCGATTTCCACATGCTCTGCGATCACCGCGCACTCTTCCAAAACTACGCCGCGCGAAATGCGAGCGGCAGGATGCACAATTGCCGTCGCATGGATAGAGCTGTCCTTTTCCTCCTCATCAGCCTGCAGAAAGCGTGCCGCGCGGGCGAAGCTCAGTTTGGGATGGCGGCTGATCAGAAGCGGCTTCCCGGATGCCGCCGCCGCAAACTCCCCTGCGATCACACCTCCCGCGCCACTCTGCAGCGCTCGCGAAAGATATTTCTCCTCTTCGACGAACACCAGGTCCAGGGCACAGGCCGAGGCCAAACTAGCCACTCGCTCCACTTGAACGTCGCCATCGCCCTGCAGGCGAGCGCCAATAGACTCGGCAATCTGTTGCAGCGTGCGCTTCATCGCTCACACTCTATCGCAACGCATGGATGGTATGAAAGTAAGGCCGAGGTCCAGGGTCCGAGGTCCTGAGTACTACAATTGCACTATGCAGAAGAAAATCTTCTGGATGGTCTTCGCGCTGCTGGGACTTCTTGCGGATTTTCTGCTTCCCCTGTGGTGGGGAGTGGCTGCTACGATTCCGATTTTCTTCATCGCCTGGTGGGTGGCCTACCGCAGCGACTGGTTCTGAGCAAGGTTTCAGGGCGACTCAAGATGCCTGTTTCATGGTGTAAGGGCCGGTTGCGTTCGAGCAGGCTCCGGTCCCGGTCAAGCTCCAGTTGCCGGTCGCCATCCCGTCCGATAAGGTCGACCCCACAATGGTTCCAGTCACATTTCCGGTGAGGCTGAGCGTGTTACTCGATGAGGTTACGCTGAACGTCATGGTGCCGGTTACTCCGTTGGTCGCCATATTCTGGGTCAAGACCATGTTTCCGCTGATGGTTCCCCCGTTGATGGGGAAGCACGAACCCGGGTTGTCGTTGAGGAACTCAAAGTTCGAGATGCTCAGGTCGCCATTGCTCCCGACCGTGAACTGAGTGTTGAAACTGAAGCCCGAGGAGCTGCCAACTCCATCGGAGAGCTGCGCTTGCCAGAGTCCGCCGCTGGCGCTTTGCGCCGTGGGCCTGCCACTGCCACAGCCGTTGACCAGCAGCGCCATTAGCAGCAGGATTGCAACACGCTTCATGAGTGTTCCTTTAAGACGAATTCCGATCGGGCTTCAAGGTGCCAGATTTTAGACGGCCAAGATTTGAACGCAAGTTTTCTGCTGCAAGATTACAGAGATGCAGGCCGATGGGTCAATGGATGTAAGCGGCGGTTCAGCTTGGGACGAATCGGGGGAGGCTCCGCAGGCGTGGGTCAAGCGGGATATGTCTTTCGTGCCGGCCGGGGGCTTGCGCGAGGTCCGCATCTTAAGCCAGAATGCAGAACCGACACTTCGAACCTGGGTGGAAAGAGAATCATGTATTTGCAGCCGGTTGTGCGGTGCAAGAATCCCGACTGTCCGACTCCGAGCGCCGTGCGCATTCGGCTGCCCTATCCCAATCCGCCTAAGACTGGGGACGCCACGCCCGACTGGCCGCAGCAGGAATGGAAGCTCAGGCTGATCTGCCGTGACTGCGATCATTGGTACATTTACGAGAAGAACGATGTGCAGTGGGCGCCCTACACCCATCCGCTGGCGGAGCAGGCGAATCTCGATTTCTGGCGCACCGAACTGGAATGCGGCGAAGCCAACTGCGGAAGCCACACGCACTGGCATGTGCTGGATAACAGCCAGATGTCAGAAATCGAGATGCTGGAGTTCGTTCTGCGCGCCGACCCGGTCGTAGTTTGCGAAAACGATCATCCGCTTTCGATCTCAGGAACCGCCGCCAAATCGGCCAAAAAAGTGGCTTCGTTGTAGAGGCCTAAGCGGCGCAAGTTATAGCGGAGTCCATGGCATGCCGATGCCCATGGGGAGACGGCCGCCCTTCGACGGCAGGCTCTCGGCCGTCCGACGAGCGAAGCCAGGCGTGCCCTACGTGTGCGCACCACCATAAAATTACTCAATCCCCCTCCCCTACACGTGCTGTGACACCGACAAAACATTCCCGTCGGGATCTTTAAACCACGCCACTTTGTCTCCCGTAGGCGCCGTCCATATCCCCAACTTATCCTGCTCGAAAAATCCGAACCTCTCGAAGTGCACACCTTTCGCTCCGAGCGCGGTCGCTATCTTCTCGATATCCGTGACCTCCCATCCCAAAATCGTGAACTGAGCCGGCTTAAAATCGGGAACCTTCGCCACTCGCACCATGATCCCGTTGGCATCCAGCAGCAGCGCGAAGCCATCGTCTTTCACGAAGCGCAGCCCCAGCACGCCTTCGTAAAAGGTCCTGGCTTTGCCGGAATCTTTGGTCGGAACAAAAGCAACGATATTCATGGATCCCAGCATGCCTCTCTCCTCTCGCGTCCCGTTTTTCCTGCCCCGCGGGACCCATATTAAACGATTGATGGGATTGCTTTCTTTCGCTATTGTGACAATGAATGTCGAGAATACGACAAGTTCCAGCGAACGCATGCCACAAGCTGCCTTCCCCGGTTACCACCCTCACCTATGATTTCGCGCACGGACACGTCATCCCCGAACATTTTCATTTGGAGGATCAATTGGTGTACGCCTCGCGCGGCGTCATGACGGTGCGCACCAGCGAAGGAGCATGGGTCGTGCCTCCGCGGCGAGCGGTGTGGATTCCCGCCCGTATTCCGCACAGCATCGTCATGTCGGGCGCGGTCTCCATGCGCACGCTCTATTTGCGCGCCAGGATGGTGAGCCGCCTGCCCAGAACCTGTTGCGTGGTAAATGTTTCGAGCCTGCTGCAGGAGTTGATTCTGCACGCCTGCAAGTCTCGGGTGTTGCGGCGCAGATCGAAGGCCGAATCGCGTCTGATCGCCGTGATCGTCGACCAGTTGGAAGCCGTGCAAGCCATCCCCTTGCAACTACCCACTCCGGCGGACCCGCGAGCCATTCGGGTCGCCGAAACTCTGCGCCGCGGCCCGAGTGATCCTTGTCCTCTGGAGAAAGTCTGCCGGAATGCGGGGGCCAGCAAACGAACCATCGAACGCATATTTCTGCTGGAAACCCGCATGTCGCTGGGGAAGTGGAGGCAACAACTCAGGCTAATGCGCTCTCTGGAGCTGCTTGCCGCGGGAGAGAAGATCGCGCATACCGCTCTGGAAGCGGGTTACAGCACCCCCAGCGCGTTCATCGCAATGTTTAGGAAAGTCTTGGGCGTGACGCCCGGACGCTACTTCGCGAGTTCTTGATGTCCCCGCGGTCCGGCGACGCGCACGGCGAAGAAGTAAGAGTGGTTTTCGTATTGCGCCAGAATACGGCGTATTACCGCCCCATGGAGAAACAGACGGTGAGCTTCCGGCTGGCATCGGATAAATTGTCGGCACTAGACTCCCTGGCTGACGCCCTTGATCGCGACCGAACCTACCTTCTTGCAGAGGCCGTGCAGGCCTATCTTGAAACCCAGGCATGGTATCTCGAACGGATTCGCGCCGGCATTGCCGAGGTGGACGCTGGCCACGTTCTCGATCAGCGCAAAGTAAGGACCATGGCCGCGCGCTGGCGGCGCCGGAAGTGAAGATTGTTTGGACCCGCAAAGCTTCACGGCACTTCCATGCGGCCTACAATGATTGGGCCCGCGAAAGCTCTCCCGCTGCCGCCGGCAAAATGCCGGATCGCATCTTCTCCGCCACCGAATTGCGGGAACGATTTCCAGCCAGCGGTCGCCCTGGTCGCATCGCGATACTCGCGAACTTCTAGTCACCCCTACCCCATTTCTAATCGTCTATCGAGCGAAGAGGCGCAAGATCGAGACCGTAGCGTTCCTACGCGCAGCAAGAAAATCGCCTAAAGCTCTCTAACCGCGCGGGGCCTAAATCGTCGGTTACTTGGCAACGCCATAGTCGAACCAATATCCGCGCGACTCGTTCCCCGACATGTGGCGCGTGTTGTATTCGAGAAGATAATTCAGGTGGGCATCGTCGAGCGGAAATGATGTCCCCGCCGGATAGGGATAGTCGCCCATTTTGAGGAATGGCAGTGGCGCGACGTAATCTCCCTCAGCGGCGTAGAAATCCATGTCTTTTTCGTAGCCCTCGGCCGCGAAGAAATAATCGCGCACCCAGCCTTGGGGCAACGGCGACAACCGTGATGGATCGAAGTCGAGGCGAACTTCGTCACCCGAGCCAAAGACCACCAACTGATCGTCCAGCGCCGTGAGCAGCGGCAACACGTCGCCGTAACGCGTGTAGGTTCCCGCCGGGCGCGTGTAAGGCCCAGTCGCGCTCACTTTTTCATAGATATACCGCACGTTCCCCGGAGGCGTGCCTTCGATTTTCAGCGGGAACCCGTGGAAGCCAAGATCGGCGTGGATTAAGGGAACGGGCGTCAGGCATACACCGTAGCGCCGGCGTCTCGCCGGCTGTCCCGAGGGCGTCACGCCCTCGGCGCCGGAGCTGCAGCCCCGCGGGGCGTTTTCTAAGTTGCCACCCGCGCGTTGGAATGGCGCCGCGACTACTTCCGCAGCATCCTGCGCGGTTCGACTCACCAAAATGCTGTCCCAATAAATCTGCAGATTGGTGGTGACGCGAATATGCCGCGTGCCCAACGGCAGCTTGCCGGTGAGATCGGCGGTCATGGTGCGCGGGCCGCCCGCGGGAAATCCCATGTCGTCGATCACGCGCGTCCACTTACCATTGGCACCTAGCGCTTCGACATAAGGAGAGATCGCATGCACGCCAGCCTGCGACGCCGCATACATGCTGTTCGCGGAAAAATATTCCACCTCGCCATGCAGCAGCAGCCAAAGCGGGCCGCCGCGGTAAGCCTCGCCAAGATCAAGCGTCAGGCTATGCGGCTGGGCGAAGCCCTGGAATTGCGTCACTGCAAAATCGCCGAAGTAGCGATGGGCCCGCAGATCAGGCAACACATCGTGGCCATGGTCATCCCAAGCGCCGGCGGGCCGACGCGCATCTTTGCTGTTACTCACCACAACCTTGAAGGGCGGATACGGCGGGTTCGAGGCGAAATACTCGTTGGGATAAACTTCAAGATCTGCGGGATGATCGACCGCCAGCAGCCGCACGCGATCAAGATAGACGGCCTCCTCCAGCGGTTCCATGAAGCGGAAGCTGAGAAGACCAGTTTTCGACCTCGGACGCCGGCCATCAGCCGAGGACGTATCGCCAACGTCCGAAGCCCGGGATCCGAGGGTTGCGGCCTCTTGCGCGTTATTTTTCTCACGAATCATTTCGCGATCGACCTTGATGTACTCAACCGGTCGCGGAACGTCGCGCTGGCCCGGGCCAACCCAATGGCCCACCACGCCCGCGCCCAGCATGTCGCCGACCAGTTCGTAGCGCTCGCCATTCCACGCGAACAAGGTCGGACACGAACTTCCGCGGCGATCGATCTCGAGAAAATTTTGCTGCCGGTCGCCGGCAACCTGAATTTCATCCTGCAACACTCCGGTGGGCCACAACATGCGCACGATGTCGGCCTGTTTCGCATCTCCGAGGCCGACCACGATGTCGGTGGAGTTCTGCCCCAGATACCCGTTCGAGCCGGCAATCTCAAACTTCTGCCGGTTGCCACCGGCGAATACTTCCACCTTGGTGCCGATGGCGCTCTTGTTGTCGTTCAATCCCTTAAGCGAAAGTCGCAGCCAATGATTCTGATCGCCGCCCTCGTTGCGCAGCAGCACCGCCGGACCGTGATTCTGCGTAATCAGCAGATCGGTAGCGCCGTCGCCATCGTAGTCGCCGGTAATGATGGCGCGCGGATCTTTGAGCCGAATCTGATCGAGGCCAACATCGGCGCTAACGTCTTTGAAACCGTCAGGTCCGAGATTGCGGAACAGCCGCACTTCGCCCTTGCCCTCTTTCGTCTCGCCGACCGCAACCAGATCGACCCAGCCGTCGTTATCGTAATCGATTGCAACGAGACCAAAGGCGCGGACCCAGTTCGTATCAGGAAGCTCGACGGGATCGAAAATCTT
This sequence comes from Candidatus Sulfotelmatobacter sp., assembly GCA_049513475.1. Classification (GTDB taxonomy): domain Bacteria; phylum Acidobacteriota; class Terriglobia; order Terriglobales; family Acidobacteriaceae; genus Sulfotelmatobacter. The sequence continues at coordinate 118,257 of JBEKWC010000017.1, forward strand.
GCCGTGGTTGTTGCGCCAGAGCGTAAGTGTCTCGGCCCAAAGATGGGAGAAAGCAACATCCATCCAACCATTGTGGTCGAAATCAAGGACAGCGACTCCCGCAGTCGGCGCGCCCTCGCTCCACAGGCGCCGGTCGCGAAATCTGCCCTCCCGCGGATTTTCGAGAATGGGCTGGCCTTTGGTCCAGCCAGTAACGATCAAGTCTATGGCGCGATCGTTGTTATAGTCAGTGCCGATTCCTCCGAAACTGGGTACAGGCTGTGCTATCCCCAAGTCCTGACTCACGTCGGTAAATGTTCCATCCCCGTTGTTCCTCCACATTTGGTTGAGCGAAGGCAGAGGCGGCATCGAGCCTCCAGGCGCGCCATTGTTTCGTGGGTCGAAATAAGGGTGATCGAAATATTGCGCCACAAATAGATCCAAGTCGCCGTCGTGATCATAGTCCACGAACAAGACTCCCAGATTGATTCCAGGACTCTTGATGCCCGCCGCCCCCGTAACATCCTTAAAGGTACCGTTCTTCTCGTTGTGGAATAGGGACACGCCTCCGCTGAAACTGACGGCAAGGTCCGGGAATCCGTCGTTGTCGTAATCGCCCACCGTGCACCCGATCGCGTGCACGCTTGGATCGAACCCGGCTCTCTTGGTCACATCCTCGAATTGGCCGTTGCCCAAGTTGTGATAAAGGCCGATCCCACCTCGCGGTCCACCGTCCGCAAGAAAAATATCCTGCCTGCCGTCACCGTCATAATCCAAAAAACACGCGCCCGCTCCCAGAAAACCAGCCAGGTCTTTTCCACCGGAAGCATCCGCGTTCGTTACGATCCCCGCTTCTTTCGTGACATCCACAAACCGCACCTTGATCTGCGGCGGCGCTTTCAACACCGCCGAAGGCGATTCGACCGCGCGCGAGTACTGGCCCTGCTCGCCGTAGGCGAGGCTGATGGGCGCACCGATTTTCTTTTGCGTGATAGATTGAAATTTCTTCAGGTGTTCGCGGGCTTGGTCGATCTCCGCCGATTGCTGGTAGGCGCGCGACAATCCAAACTCGGCGGAGGCGTGCAGCGGATTCAGTTGCAGCGCGTGCTGGAAGGCCTCAATGGCTGGCGGAAATTCTTTCGCCTGTACGTAAGATGCTCCCAGGAAATACCAGGTGTCGGCATCGTTTGCATCGATCTCGATCACGCGCTTGAACGCATCAATCGCGCCCTGCGCATCTCCTGTGTTTTTTGCCAGCAGTCCAAGGTTGTACCACGCATTTGGGTTCTTCGGATCCCGCTTCACCGCGTCATCGAGCGCCACCTTGGCTTCGTCGATCTTCTGCAAATTCAAGAACGCGACGCCTTGGTTCAGGCGCGCGATGGTCAGCCTGGGATCTTGCTCCGCCGCCTGCTGAAAGTTATGCAGCCCCTTCTCGAACAGTTGCTGATTCATGTAGGCCACGCCTAGATTATTGGTGAGCGCGGCCTCAATCGGATTTGCTTTCGTTGGAGTTTGCGGGGCGGTCGCGAACAGGCCGAGCGCGGCGGCTAGCAGGCTCGCTAGAGTTGCTGAAATTTTCGGGGTCATCTCGTCAACGATTTAACACAAACGATTTAAACACAGAGGCCACGAGGGAACACAGAGTAAACATCACTTTGCCGCTCTCGGAGGAGCGTATTGCCGGGACGCGACGATTCCCCTGCCTTCTTCCACCGTCACGGTTTGCCCGTCGTTGACGTTTGATAGTTTGTCGACTTGTCCGCTGGGCCATTGAATCTCAACCGCATCAGCTTTCGTTTCTTGGCCTAGACCGAAGGTTAGCACCAGTTCGCTTTGCGAAAGATAGCTTGATCCCGAGCGCAGCATCTTCCATTGCCGGTCCTGATTGCCGTTCGATACGACCCGCACGACCGCGCCGATGCCGTCGCGATTCGATTTTGTTCCCTCGAGCTTGAGCCGGAGGCTGTGATTGGTTCCGTCTTCGTTATGAAATAAATAAGCAGGGCCAGCATTCGTCATCACCAATACGTCGAGAAAGCCGTCGTTGTCGATATCGGCGTAAGCTGCGCCCCGCGCCACTCTCTGGGCGGCGAATGCTTGCCCCATCTGCGCCGTCACTTCCCGGAACTTGCCTCCGCCCAGGTTGCGAAACAAATGCGAGGGCTCGGCGTAGCTCACACGTTTCTGCACCCGCTCGATGGCGTCTTCGATGTGGCCGTCGGCGACGAAGATGTCGGGCCAGCCGTCGTTATCGTAATCAAAGAAAAAACAGCCGAAGCCGAGCGTGACCAAGGTTTCGCGGCCCACCTCCGACTGCGGCGCCTCATCCACAAACAAGCCGTTGCCCTCGTTGTGGTAGAGCGACATCATCTGATTGGCGAAGTTGGTGATGATCACGCTGGGATGCCCGCTGCGGTCGTAGTCGGCGGCATCGACGCCCATACCGGCGCGCGCTACCCCATCTTCGCTGAAAGCGATACCCGAGGGAACCCCGCGCTCTTCGAACGTTCCGTCTTTTTTGTTCAGGTACAGTTTGTTGGGCTGCGTGTCGTTGGCGATCAGGATGTCGGGCCAGCCATCGGCGTTGTAATCGAGGACGGTGATGCCCAGGCTTTTTGACGTGGGATCGCCGAGGCCGGCTTTCTGCGTGGCGTCCTCAAATTTCCCGCCGCCGAGATTGTGCCACAGCCGAACCGACGTTCCCTTATATGACTCCGGCGTGCAATAAGATTTATGTGCGCCGTCGATCGTGCAGTAAAGGTCGCCTTCTTCGCTCCATTGCACGTAGTTGGCGACGACCAGATCGAGTTTTCCGTCGCGGTCGTAATCGACCCAGGCGGCGCTGGTCGAGAACTCGCTCGGCCCCCAGAGACCCGCGCTTTTTGTGACTTCAGTGAATGTGCCATTGCCGTTGTTGTGGAAGAGATGGCTTTGCCCGAGCGCCGTGATGAAGAGATCGTCGAAGCCGTCGTTGTCGTAATCGCCCACAGCGACTCCCAACCCAAACATGGGCACGGCGAGGCCGGCTTGCCGAGTAACATCGGTGAAGGTTCCGTTGCGGTTGTTATGGTATAGCTTTGGGGTCGTCTGTCCCGAATGAGGGTGGCCGGGCCAGTCTTCGCCATTTACCAGAAGGACGTCGGGATAGCCGTCGTTGTCGTAATCGATGAAAGCGCAGCCCGGGCCCATGGTCTCGGGCAGCCACTTTTTTCCGAAGGCCCCGTTGTTGTGGGTAAAGTGAATTCCAGACTGCGCGGTGATATCGCGGAAACGGATCTGCTGAGCCCGCGCGGGTAAGTGCAGGAAGATCATTATCCACAGGGACGCACCGACACAGAGAACAAACTTCTTGCCTTCGGCGTTTTCTCTGTGACGCTGTGGCTCGGTGGTGAAAGAACTCTCTGGCCTGCCCATTAGCGTGCGCCTCCGGCAGGAAGCGCAGAAGCCGACACTGCCGCGCGCTTCGTATTGGGCGCGGGCTTCATCGCGGGCAGCGGTACGGAAACATGTTCATGCACAGCCTGGCGCTCGTTGTTGTCTTCGGGATGCAACTGGCGATACGGGCCGGTGATGGCCTGGGCTGATTCGTCGGCCTTGAAGCGCATATAGCGCGCCTGATGCTCTTTCGCCAGCTTGTCGTTTCCAAGTCCGCTGTAACATAGCATTAAGTTATAGTGCGCCTGCAGATCTTCGGGATCGATGTCCAGAACGGACTGCAGAGTCTTTACCGCGTCGTCGTACCTTCGCTGCAAAAATAGTACCCGGCCTAGATCGTTAAGCGCCACCCGATCCCGCGGATACTGCGCGAGCACTACGCGCAGGCGGGCGGCGGCGCCATCGTAGTTTCCCTGCGAACGCAGCACGCGCGCGTAGAAATAATTCGCCCTCGCCAGATTGGGAGACAGGGCGAGCGCCTTTTCGAGCACAGTGCGGGCACGCTGCATGTCGCCTTCCTGCACGGCGCAGCGGCCAATGTTGACCCAGCCATCGGGATTGTTGGGATCGGCGTCGATCACTTTTTGGAAGGCTGCAGCCGCGGCTTTAAGATCTCCCTGCAAGAACAGGCCGATGCCGTAATCGTTCCAGCGCTGCCATTCGTCCTTGCGCGTGATGGTTTGCGGCTGAGGAGCGGGGGCGTTGTGCGCGATCACGGGCAGCGTCACTTCATTCTCGGCTACCGTCTCGATCGGCAGATCTGGAATCTTTTCCCGCTTGGCCGAAACGCCGCTCAGCGACGCGGTAAACACCGTTGGACGATCGTCGTAATCGGGGGTCACCGAGTTCGGCGAGGCCGGATCGGGCTGTCCGGCGAAGGCTTCGTGCGTGCCATACCACGAAAATTTTCGATAGCACAAGCGCGCATGCAACGTGATCTTGCTGCCGGCGCTTTCAGGAATCTGCATGCGGTAGTGCACGGTGTCGGCCGCGCCGGGAGGAATCAGGCGCACGTAGACGACCGATCGCGTGGCCCAGGCATTGCGCTTATTGATGGGATTTCCGTGAGCGTCGATCTGCAAAGAGCGATAAAAGTGCGCGCCCTTTTCCACGGGCCCCTTGCCGTTATCTTCGACCATGCCGCTCCAGAAAATGGTCTGGCCTTCGTCGTCGACCGCTTTCAGTTCAAGCCAGGTGTCATAGGCATCGACCGTTCCTCCGGGAAAGAAGTGGCCGACCTTTTTTGTGCGCACGACCACGTCCACCCGCACGGTATCGCCGCGCCGCAGCGCAGGCTGGAGGCGGTTTAAGGGAGCGGTGACCGGAACAACTTCCGCCTGGGTCTCCTCGGCAGGACTAATCTTCGTTTCCGCTTCCTCGCCCACAGCGAACGTGGTGGAAATCTCAGACTGCGTTGCCGCTCCCGTTTTCAGCGGCGCTTGCGCCGGCGACAGCGCAAAAATATCCACCGTGAGCGCGCCGCTGTTCAAGAAAGATTCCGTGAGTTTCAGTTGCGGCGCATCTTCGTTCGCCGTTGGCAGCGCGGTGTTGGCCCCCGGAAAGCGATGCGAGTGCACGACGCCGTTGACGTTGCCGGCATCGTGCGAAGACTCCGCCGGCATGTGGCAATCGGCGCACTGTTGCGGCTTGGGCGGATAGTAGAAGGAACGCGCGCCCTGCCCCGAGACTCCGCTGGCCTGCCAATTGTCATACTCGTTGAAGCCGCGGAACCAGCGATAATGATTCACCGGCACGTCGAGATGAACCTTGTGGCAGGACGAGCAAAATTCCGCGGTCTGCGTTTTCATGAACGGCTTGAGAAACACGCGGCGGTGCGGCTCGGGATTCAGTCGGATCAAAAAATCGTGCAGCGCGCGCGCCACAGGATTCTGGGTGGCCGCAAGCTCGTGCAGCTTGGGATACTCCAGATAAAAATCGGCCTGGCCCATCGTGCTCTTCACGTCCGCAATGGAGTGGCACATCATGCAGCCCAGACCAGCCTGCGATTCGGGGCGATGCACGATCTGCTTGATGGGCGTATCCATCAGCCCGCTGTAGAGAACGGCGGGATCGTGGCAGCCTCCGCACCACTTCGAGGGCTTGGTGCCGACGGTATCCTGCATGTACTCGATCGACTTGCGGTACCACTGATTGTTGAAGGATGAAAAGTGGTGCGCCGAACTGAACCACTGGTTGTAGATGTCTTCGTGGCAGCGCTTGCAGGAATCGGACTCCATAAAAAACTTGCTGGGAATTTTCCGCTTGCCATAGATCTGCGCGGAACTGGGGAAGAATGCACCCTCGGGACCGTCGCCCTCGGCGTTCATATTGCCGGGCGGCATGGTTGGGTTTTGAATGCGGCCGCGCGTTTGCCAGCTTTCACGCAAATAGCGCGCTCCGTAGCCAATGCCGGCGAGAGCGACCAGACAGATGGCTACGCGAATCACGGATCCGCCGATGTTGGCCTTCAGCCATCCACGCTTTCCCAGTTGGTCGGCGAGCAGAAGGCCGAGGGCAAAAAGCGAGATCAGGATGTGGAGATAAAGCCACTTCCATTCGGTGCGGGAGGTGCCAATCTTAATAAGAATCACTCCAAGAATCGCGCCAGCAGCCAGCAGCAGCCATCCTGCTCGCGAAAGAATATTTCCATCGCGCAGCAAGCGGAAGAGCGCCACTACCAGCAGCAGGGTCGCGATCACCCCGCCGAGAGCGTGAAACAAAACCACTCCGGCGTAGAAAATGTTGGGCTGCGGGAAAGTGTAGAGGTACGCGGCGGAGATCACGAGAAATGGCAGCAGCCACGACAATGCTCGGCCGACAAAGCGCTCTGAAGGTGAAATTGGTCGCATCGAAAAAGTCCCAAGCTCAGGACAGCGGACTTCCGCCCACAGTACTGAAATCGTATGCGCCTCAAGGTACCGAGATATGCGCGATGGAGAAATAATGTAAAACTACTACCCGGCAAAGTTTGGGTCACAATCGTGGCGTGCGATGGTAGGTATCTCGGGAGGGCGGTATTGCGTATCCAATTCTTTTTCGAGCGCCGCGGCTACCAAGAGCACTTGCTCTTCTTCCCAAGGCCTGCCCACGATCTGCACGCCGATGGGCAAGCCCTCCGGGGAGCGGCCCGCGGGAACGACTGCCGCAGGATTGCCCAGCAGATTGAAGAATTCGGTATAGCTCCAAGCATCGAGATAGTCGACCTTTTTGCCGTCCATCTGCCAAGTGCGCTCGCCGTGGCGAAATGCGGGAATCGCCGCCGCGGGGCATAGCAGGATTGGATACCGCTGCATCTGTGCGAAGAATTGGGCGCGGGCGGCGTCGCGCCGGATCCAGGTATCGAGCAGGGTTCGTGCGGTATGCTCTGGTTTCGAAGCGGCCCACTCCAGAAATTCCTTCAAGAAGGGACTACGATCCGATTCTCTTCCCTTGAACATGGGACGCAAAAGCATCGCGCCCGCGGTCACAAAGTATTTCCACCATAATTGCCGGGCTTCCTCGAGGCCTTGCGGCCTGAATGCCTCCACTTGAAAGCCCGCGCTGCGCAAGGCTGCTGCCGCAGTGGCGACGGCAACGCGGGTTGCCGCCGTAACCGGGGTGCGGCCGTCGTCCTCGAAGTAACCGATCCTCAGTTGCTTCGTATCGCCGTCGCTCGGCCAACGCAGCGGCACCGGCGCGGCGCAGGTATCGCCATCGTCGGGACCTTGCATCACTTCGAAAAGAACTTTCAAATCGCCCACGGTGCGCGCCATCGGACCCACTACACCGATCGAGGCAAAGGGTCCCGCGGAGGAGGGAAAATGGCCGGTGGAGGGAATGCGCCCCGGCGTCGGCTTGAGGCCGCAAATGCCGCAGAAGTGCGCGGGCACGCGAATCGAGCCTCCGCCGTCGCTGCCTACGCCGCCCGCGGACATGCCCGCGGCGATGGCAGCGGCTTCGCCTCCGCTCGAGCCGCCCGGCGTACGTTCCAGGTCCCAGGGATTATTCGAGCGTCCGTGCAGCAGGTTGTCGGTTTCCCACGCCATCAGGAGCTCGGGAGTATTCGTCACCCCGAGGATGATGGCGCCTGCTGCTCGCAAACGCTGTACAAGAGGCGCGTCTTGTGTGGCCACGAATCCCGCGCGGAGCCTTGTTCCGGCTTCGCAGCGCAGGCCCGAGACACTGATCGAGCTCTTGATGCTGATCGGTACGCCGTGCAGCGGGCCGAGGGATGCCGACTGCGAAACCGCACGCTGCGCGGCGCGAGCGGCCTGCCGCGCCCGCTCGGCGTCAAGTTGCACAAAGGCGTTTAGCGTCGGATTCAAACGTTCGATCCTCGTCAAGTGCGCCTCGACGAGTTCGACCGGGGAAATCTTCTTTTGCCGAATCTGCTCGGCCATTTCCACGGCGGGAAGAAAAGTTAAGTCGCTCATGAGGGTCGGCGCATGGCGTGGTCGAGCATTCGCTTTTCGTCCGCCGCAAGCGCACGGCATTCGCCTTTCGCGAGATTGCCTAACTGCAAAGGCCCAATGGCGACGCGCACCAACCGCAGGACCTCGACACCGAAGCTCTCCATCATGCGGCGAATCTGGCGGTTCCTGCCTTCATCGAGGACGATTTCAAGCCAGCAGTTCTGTTGCCCTGCGCGCAGCAGGTGAGATTGCTTAGCTCCTAGCAATTCTCCGTCTTTCGACTTCACCCCTCGAATCAGCGCTTGAACGAAATTCGCATCGGCGATGGCACCGATCTGCACATGATAGGTCTTTGCGAGATGCGTTTCCGGGGCGGCGACGCGCGCTCCCCACTCGGAATCGTTGGTCAGCAGCAGCAGGCCTTCACTGGCTTTGTCGAGGCGGCCGATGGGCGCTACCCACGGCAAAGACGCTTTCTGATTCAGCAGCGTGTATACCGTCTCGCGGCCTTTCTCGTCGGATGCCGTGGTGAGCAGCCCGCGCGGCTTGTTCATCATCAGATATGTCTTCTCTCGCCGCTGGATGTGCTCGCCCTCGACTGCGATCTGGTTGTCTGCCTTTGAGACCGGCATCTCTGGGTCGAGACTAACTTTCCCATTCAAGCGCACGTGCCCGGCGCGGATCAACTCCGCCGCCCGCGAGCGCGAGCAGTAGCCGAGCTTCGACAAAGCTCGCGCCAAGCCGATTCTGCGGCTGGCTTGCTTCTTCTTCACCCGTTCATGCTAACCGAGAAAGCGTTGAAGCACGGTGCAGAATTCTCTGGCGCTTGTTACGATATGGACCGTCGATTAACCGGAAAGGAGTTCTCATGGCCCAACAACATCCTCCGCGGTTTTTGAAGATTGTGGCCGACGCCAAGACTAGGGTGCGCGAAACCAACGTCGAGGAAGTGAAGAAGAAGATGGATCGCGGCGAGAAGTTTACTCTGGTGGACGTGCGCGAAGAAAGCGAGTTCGCCAAAGATCACCTTCCTAACGCGATTCATCTGGGTAAGGGCATCATTGAGCGTGACATCGAAGCGCGCGTGCCTGAGCTTGGCGCGGAGTTGGTGCTTTACTGTGGCGGGGGATTCCGATCGGCGCTGGCCGCTGACAACTTGCAGAAGATGGGTTATACCAATGTGATCTCGATGGATGGCGGCATTCGCGACTGGCGCGAGAAGGGATATCCGCTGAAGAAAGGCAGTAGCTAGTACCCAGTACCTAGTAGCCGGCGCCTCGTACTAGTACCCAGCGCCCAGTAGCGAGTACACTGCTTGGGTTCGAACGCGCTCCTCACCTCTGGATACTAGGTACTGGGTACTTCTTCACTTATGAATGGTCGCATCTTCTTCTGGTCGCTCACCTCGGCGCTTGCGGGATTTCTCTTTGGCTTCGATACCGTGGTTATTTCTGGCGCGGAAAAGACAATTCAAACGCTTTGGGGATTGAGTCCTGGGCTGCACGGCATCGCCATGGCCTCGGCGCTTTATGGCACCGTGATTGGAGCACTGCTTGGGGCCTGGCCTGCGGACCGCTTCGGTCGCAAGGCCACGCTGCTGTGGATTGGCATTCTGTATCTTATTGGCGCCGTGGGATCGGGGCTCGCGCCGAACGTGGCCGTCTTTATTATTGCGCGCGTGATTGGCGGGTTGGGCATTGGCATTTCGACTGTGGTGGCGCCCATGTACATCTCGGAGATCGCTCCGCCTAAGCATCGCGGCTTGCTGGCCGGGATGTTCCAGTTCAACATCGTTTTCGGGATTCTGGTCGCTTACGTTTCGAACGCTTTGCTGGCGGGCATCGGCGAGAATGCCTGGCGCTGGATGCTGGGCGTGGCGGCGTTTCCATCGCTGATCTATGCTGCGGGTTGTTTTACTCTTCCCGAAAGTCCGCGCTGGCTGCTTAGCCGCAAGGGGGATCGCGCGGCTGCTCTTGCGGTGTTGCAGCGCATTGAGCCTGAGGTTCCGGCGTCGCAGATCGCAGCCGAGGCCGACGATATTATGGCTGCGTCTGCATCGGAGCAAGGGTCGTCGTCTGGACATTTCTGGACTAAGCGGCTCCGCAAGCCGATTCTGCTTGCGATTCTGATTGCCTTCTTCAATCAAATGTCGGGCATCAATGCGATTTTGTACTTTGCGCCGCGCATCTTCGAGCTTACCGGCCTGGGCGCGAAGGCGGCGCTGCTACAGTCGATCGGCATCGGCATCACCAATTTGATTTTCACCTTTGTCGGGCTCTGGCTGATTGACCGGCTGGGCCGACGCACTCTGCTTTATATCGGCTCGGTCGGGTACATTACTTCGCTGGGCCTGGTGGCGTGGGCTTTCTTTACCGGCCACTACCTGATCGTGCCGGTTTGCATCTTCGCCTTCATCGCCGCGCACGCGATCGGACAGGGCGCGGTGATCTGGGTTTTCATCTCCGAGATATTTCCCAATCGCCATCGCGCGGAGGGCCAGAGCCTGGGCTGCGGCACGCATTGGATCTTTGCCGCGTTGCTCACTACGTTCTTTCCGAAGATGGTCTCGGCGTTTCCGATCGGCTACGTGTTCTCGTTCTTTTGCTTCATGATGGTGCTGCAACTGATCTGGGTGAAGACGATGGTGCCGGAGACGAAGGGCGCGTCGCTTGAGCAGATTCAACGGGAGATGGGGATCGAGTGAGTTCGGTTCGGGCTTCGGGCTTCGGGCAGGTAGCCCGGTTCCGAGGCGAATTCCGACTGGGTGCCCCATTTCTCGCGTTCTTTGCGAGAAATGGGGCACCCGACTCGACCCGGTTTCCGACATGCTTTCGCGCATGCTTGAGGCGGCCTAGGGGAGTTGCCTGGCTGCGGCTAGCATTTCGTCGGCGCGGGCGCGGACGCGGATGTCTTCGGTGAAGTTGCACCAGCGGACGAACTTGGAGGAGTCGACTAGAAACTCGGCGGGGCGCGCAATGTCGTGCTGATCGGGGCTTCCCGCCGGTTGCAGGATGTGGTAATGCCGAATCACAGCGGCGTCGGGGTCGGAGAGAATGGGGAAGGTATAGCCGGATTTTGAGGCCAGGTTGCGCGAGACTTCCGGGGCATCGACGCTGATAGCTACCGGGAGGACGCCCGCCGCTTCGAAATCCGCCAGCCGCTTTTCTACGCCTCGTAACTCGAGGTTGCAGAAAGGTCACCAGTAGCCGCGATAAAAAATCAGCAGCACGGCCTTGGGAGTTCGCGGCAGGGAAGGTGCCGGCGCTGCTGCCGCGGAGAAAGCAGGCTCCGGGAACGCCGCTAAAAGCTGATCGAGCGACACGGGCTTTCCCGAAGTATCGGGGAGCGTGAAGTCGGGAACCTTCTGGCCGACTTGGGGCGCGGCCTCGGCGCGGGGCAGCTTGCGCATGGCGAAGAAGGCGAGCGCGGCGAAAGCGGCCAGCAGCAAGGCAACTCCGCTCAGCACAACGCTGATAACCTTGCCGCGATAGAGGATCCGCCGGCTGAATGCGCGCTTTAATCCAATCACTAGAAAGATCGCGGCTAAGAGCGAGAGCAGCAGACTCAGCCAGGGAAATATTTTTTGCAGAGAAGTGTTGATAAAAAATGCCGCGTTGCAACCGAGGGCGCATAGGGCGAAGAAAAGTCCCCACCAGGGAGCGGTGTTGCGGGGTTCCGTGGCTTGCGGCATGGCAGGATTTTAGCAGAGATGAAATCCACGCCGACGCCGCTAAGTGACTATATCGTCCGCGCTTGCTGCGGATGCGCTAAAATGGCGGCGTTGCGTGTGGAGCGGGCTTCGGGCTTCGGTCGTCGTGAGGCCGCTCAAAGGAGTGTTGCCATGCCGGGATTAGTGATCGAGAATCTTCCGGAAGCGATTCGAACTACCAAACAACAACTGCGAGCGGCGTTGCCGGAATACAAGGAGGTGTTCCGCGAGGTCGAGGCCACGATGCGCGCGCGCGTGGAAGAGATTGTTAGCGAGCGCGAAGCCGGGCGCGATGTGATCCCGATCGTGCCATACGCGGAGATTGCTGCGGGTGCGGTTCCTGCAGAACTGACCGCGAAGGTGCGGGCGCGCGGAGCCTGCGTGGTACGCGGTACATTTAGCCGGGAGGTCGCCACTGGCTGGGACGATGAGATCGCGGCTTACGTCGAGCGCAACGACCTGGACGCGAAGCTGGCGAATCGCGCCGAGGACAAGTACTTTGGCACGCTGTCGTCGGCCAAGCCGCAGATTTATGGAATCTATTGGTCGCGTCCGCAGGTGGAAGCGCGGCAGTCGGAGGCGCTGACCAAAGTCCGCGTCTTTCTGAATAATTTGTGGCGGGCGGAGAGCGATGGGGTGCGGCACATCAATCCGAATGAGACTCCGGCTTATGCGGATCGCATTCGGCGGCGGCCGCCGGGGTCGGCGTCGCTGGGGCTTTCGCCGCATGTGGACGGCGGCTCGGTCGAGCGCTGGCTCGACGGGAATTTTCGCAAGGTGTATCGCAGCGTGTTCGCGGGCGATTGGCGGAAGTACAGCGCGTTCGATGCCGCGTATCGTCCGGAGGTGCGGGAAGTGGATTCGCCGGCGGTGTGCTCGATGTTTCGCACCTTTCAGGGGTGGACCGCGCTTACGCGCCAGGGGCCGGGGGATGGAACTTTGCAACTGATACCGATTGCCGAAGCGATGGTCTATGTTTTGCTGCGGGCGATTCAGGACGATGTGCCCGACGACAGCCTTTGCGGCGCCGAGCCCGGCCGGGCGCTTTCGGTGAACGAGCAGTACCACAGCCCGCTGCTGATGGCGCTCTCGTCGATTCCGGTGGTGGAGCCGGGGGACACCATCTTCTGGCATTGCGACGTGATTCACGCCGTCGAGAACGAACACCGGGGAAAAGGCTACAGCAACGTGATGTACATCGCCTCGGCGCCGGGCTGCGCGAAGAATAGCGCTTACCTCGAGCGGCAAGCGGTGTCGTTTCTCGCGGGGAAGACTCCGCCGGATTTTCCTGCGGATAATTTCGAGGTCGATTTTGTGGGAAGGGGGACCGTGGCGGATTTGGGGGAGCGCGGACGCAGGCAGTTGGGGATTACGGAGGCGGTTTACAGGAGCACGGTTGCTGGCATTCCGGCTTAAGCTTTGGCTTGACTGAGATGACCTCAAACTACAAGCGACTGATACGAGGATACTTCGGGGTTGATCTAGAGTTTATCGGGAGTGCATTGCCATGTGCGCAGTCGAAGCCCAGAATGGCGCTTCGGTAGATTGAAGCGAGGAGTGGCGCACATGAAGAAGCTTCCCTGCTGCTGCCTGATCGCTGTTACGGTGCTGGCAACTCAGATCTCTTCCTCGGCAGACTCCGCTGTCCGAGCGGACGCCTGGCACGTCCTTGGCGACGTCACACACAAGCGCACCTTCACGATCGAGACTCGCGACCACAGATGCGTCTCGGGACGCATTGACGAGGTAGCTGCCGATCACTTAACAGCTAAGCTACGCGCTCCGAATTCCTCTCGCTTTTCCATCACAACAACGTTTGCTCGCACTGATGTTCTGCGTGTAATGGATTGGTGGGTCGTATATTACAGCGGACGGAGTTCGTGGTCTGATGTAAGTTCGCTCCGCTTAAGGGGAAGGGAACCACTGGAGGTGGTCACTAAGGCGGGCAAAACCTATAAAGTGAAGCCGCCGTTTAACGTATCTAACGATGGAATAACGATATCCACCCCTGGGGGGCCGACGACGATTTCCAAAAGCGAGATTGCCAAGGTCTATGGAGTAGTTGCAAAGCCTTTGACAGACTTCCGCGCGTACTCTATTGGTGAACTCGGGCCGATGCTTGTATTCGACCCGGACTGGTACGCTTATGGCCTTCATCTTGAGCACTACATCCCGGTGCTGCTGTACGACGGCAGCGAAGTCGAAGACAACTCTGACGCGAAATGCATGCGGAGATGACTCGTGTAATGACAGTGGCTCCTTCGGGCGTCAGCGAAAGGCCCCACTTCTCGCAAAGAACGCGAGAAATGGGGCACCCAAGTCGACTAGAATCGCTCGCTAACTTCACGGTCGCCGCAAACTTGGCAGCGCGACTTTCTGCTCAATTCCCGTTCCTTCAACAACCGTATAAATAAAATCCGCCGGCACGTCCCGTAGAATTTCTGTTTCGCCGTTCGGCCAGCGAATAATTACTTCACTCATTTTTTCGTTCGAGCCTAACCCGAAGTGCAGTCGCAAATCGTTTTGCGAAAGGTAACTGGCGCCGCCACGCACTTCACTGAACTGCACTAGCGCGCCGGCCTTTACCGTGACTCTTGCGCCGATGGCGGCTTTGTTGCTTTTCGTTCCTACCAGTTTGAAGAGCACGCGGTGATTCGCACTGTCGTTGTGATTTAGCAGAAGCGTTGGCGGTTCGCCTACGTTCAGCACTACGATATCGACATTGCCATCGTTGTTGATGTCGCCAAAAGCCGCTCCCCGCCTGGATTGCGGAGGCATGGCTGCCAGTGCTCGGGAAACGTCGTCGAAAGTACCATCGCGGTGATTACGGAATAACAGCATGGGCTGGCGGTAGGGCGTGCCTCCGGGAATGGTATCGACCTGCGGATAGACGTGGCCGTTGGCGATGAACAGGTCGAGCCATCCGTCGTTGTCCATATCGAAAAATGCCGTGCCCCAACTCACGAAGGGATAGGTCGGCTTGAATAGCTTGGCGCGCACGCTTACATCGGCAAAATCGTTCTTGCCCAGGTTGCGATAGAGAGTGGAACCCTGCTCGACGAAGTTGGTGACGATCATCGACAGGCGGCCTTCATGAAGATAATCGCACCAGTCGACGCCCATGGAGCCTTGCTCCATGCCGTCGCCGCTGAGGGCAACTCCGGCGAGCAGGCCGACATCTTCGAAAGTTCCGTCGTGCTGGTTGCGATAGAGAAAATTCGGGCCGGCATCGTTGGCTACGTAAAGATCGGGCCAGCCATCGTTGTCGTAATCTCCCCAGGTCGCGCCGAGGCCGTAGTAATGATGAGGATCGTCAACGCCAGCCTTCTTCGAAACCTCTTCGAAGGTGCCGTCGCCTTTGTTGTGAAAGAGCAGATCGGACTCGCCGGGCATTCCCCAGGGGCCGCACTGCACTAACACGCCCTTGAAGCGGCAAAAGCGGGGATCGTTGCCGAACTGGGGCAGGTTCTCGATATCGACGTGGACGTAGCGTGAGACAAAGAGATCGACGTGGCCGTCGCGATCATAATCGGCCCAGGCCGCGCCGGTGCTGAAGCCGCCTCCGCGGACTCCGGCCTTGTCGGTTACATCCTCGAATTTGCAGTTCCCGAGGTTGTGATAGAGCGCGTTGCCGCCGTAGCCGGTGACGTAAATATCCTGCAGGCCGTCGTTATCGTAATCGGCTACGGCTACGCCCATGCCCCAGCCTTTGCGCGTTAGGCCCGCGGACTTGGTTATGTCGGTGAACTTTACGTTGCTGGCGGTGGAGTCGGAGTCTTGATGGTAGAGCGTGATCATCGGGTCGCCGCCGTCGCGGTAGCGCTGCACGGTTGAGCCGTTCACGGTGATGATGTCGAGCTTGCCGTCGTTGTCGCAGTCGATGAGGCCGACGCCTCCGCTCATGGATTCGACGATGTACTTTTTGTCGGGGGAGGAAATGTGCGAGACGGTAAGGCCCGCTTTCTGCGCGATATCTTCAAAGTTAGGAGCGGCTAAGGCGGGTGTTGGCTCTCTCGGGCTTTGCGGCACAGTGGTGCCGGGGTGGGCAACAGTCTGGGCTAGCAGCAGCGCGGGCAGTAAGAATCCCACAGCTAGAGGGAGCAACGCTCGCATAGGCTGGAGAATGATTATAGCGCTCGGGAAGTTCGGGTAGGGCGGCGCCCGAACTTGGCATCGGGGCGCATGTGGCGTCGGCTCCCCGGTGAAACTTCCAAGAGAGTCCTTGGCCTCGGCATGGGCGGGCGGGACGCCGGCCCGACAGCCGCCGGGACGGCGGCGCTGCGGTCGGGTGCGTTTTGGGAACTGAAGTTATAAGACTGCTTTAGCTTGTCAGCTATGAGCATTTTTCTCCGGTAAACTGGAGTCTGTGTTTGCTGTTTGCTCGGGCGCAGGGCAATTCATGAGAAAACTATTTCGAGGTTATACGACGGCAGCGCTGTTGTTTTGGAGTTGCGCGGCCATGAGCCAATCTTCAGCGCAAGCTTTGCCGCGGGCAAATCCGCAAGTCGCGCACGCGCTCGCTCCGTTGCCGGTTGATCAGGTGGTCAAGCGACTCCAGGAACGGAATGCGGAGCGGGCGGCGGCGCTCGATCAATATGACGCAACGCGAGTTTACCGCATGCAATATCGGGGCTTCCCCAGCAATCGCGACGCCGAGATGGTCGTCGAAATGACTTACCGCGCGCCGAATTCGAAGCAGTTCAAAGTCGTTTCGGAGAGCGGCTCGAAGCTGATCGTCGAGCGGGTGTTCAAGAAATTGCTGGAGGCGGAGCTGGAGGCGGCGGGTGAGGAGAATCGCCGGCACAGCGCGCTGACCACGGAGAACTACGATTTCACTTTGGCGGGATATGAAGGCGCAGGGAACAATCCGGAATATGTCTTGAATATCGTTCCGAAAACCAAGAATAAATTCCTCTATCACGGACAAATCTGGGTGGACGCGAGGGATTTCGCGGTGGTGCGGATTAAAGGAGAGCCGGGAAAAAATCCGTCGTTCTGGATCAAGAAAACCGATATTGAGCATCTCTACGCGAAGGTGAATGACTTCTGGCTTCCGGCGGAGAACCACACGGAGAGCGTGGTCAGGCTTGGGGGCGTGGCCGTGCTCTCCATCGAATATAAGGATTATCGGGATTTAAAAGCGGAACCGATACGGAATGCGGAGAGTGCGGCTGCAGCTGCCGCGGCCCCTCGCTAGCACTCTGCGATAAGGTGGCGCCGCGGGCGAAAGCTAACCTCAGGCGCTAAAGCGTGGACTTTCTTGAGCGACTTAACGGCCCGACTGAACATCGTGCCCTTCCCGATCCGTTGCGAACCAGCTTTTCGGTCGACGGGGAAATCAATCCGCAGCCATGCCTTGGGCTTGCCGCTCCCAGCTTTCTTGAGCGATCTGGTTTCCTTCAACCGCGCCTAGACTGTCACCTCGCAACTGGGCTTCGAGCGCCGCCAACTGCGCCTCGATATCCTGTGCGGCTTTGCGTTTGCGGATTACTTCTTCACGATAGCGACGCAGGAAATAATCGATGGTTTCTATCCTGATCTTGATCGATCCGGAAGGCTTATTCTCGTCGAGATCTTTGAAGCAGAAGTAGGGCGTGCCCGACTGCTCGATGATGCCTTCGATTACGCCATAGATGGGAGCGTCGTGGCCGCACTTGAAGCTGGAGATTTCGAGCGCAACCAGGTTGGGATGACGTGCCGTGAACTTCGCGGCCCACACTTTGTGGTTGGTGCTGCAGGAGTACGAATTCTTCCAGGCGTCGGTAATATCGAGGGGGCTGGTGATTGCTCCCGCGCGCACTTCTTCGCCGAAGAGGCGTTCTAACATATCTTCGTCGAGCGGAAGGGTGTTTTGCGAAAAGATGGGATAGCCCAGCTTTTGGAATTCGTCGAGAATCTCGTGATTCAAGCCAGGATCGTGGTGATAGGGGCGTCCCAGCATGACGATGCCGATGCGATCTTCGCGCTCGAGTTGATCAAGCACCTGGCGGGCGCGGTTGCGAATGCTGGTTTCGTATTCTTTGAGCGCGGCGAATCCGGATTCGACGGCGCGATCGTTTTCTTCGAGCGAGAGGCCCAGCACGGGCTGAAACGCCTGCAGCATCTGGAAGGCGAAGAGTTTGTGGTCGGCGAAATTGAGCACGGGGTCGATGTATTTCACGTTGTGCTCGGCGAATACGTCGTTCTCTTTGGTGAAGGCCGCCTTCACGGTTTCGGGCGTGGCCGTCACGGTGGGGCAGGCATTGGTGCCTTGCAGTTTTACCAGCGGACTGGAAAGCACGTCGTACATGGGGAAGAAGATCACGTTTAGCGGCTTCTTGCGATGCTTTTCCTGGATGAGGTTGTAGACGTGTGAAATTCCGATCTTCGCGGGGAAACAGGGATCGATTGCGCCGCGGCTGGCTCCGGCACGATAGAGATCGGAGCTGGTGTAATCGGAGTAGAGGATGTTTTCGGGCTGCACTCCGAGGCTCTCGAAATAAGCGTTGAACAGAGGAGCGTAGGAATAAATGTTCAACACGCGCGGAATACCGATACGCACCTGGCCGCGATTTTTCATCAGCCCGACGCGATCTTTGCTGGCTTTCGTCCAGGCGCGCGAGGGGATGGGATCAGCGACATTCTTGGCGTTGGTGGGGCGAAAAACTTCGTGGGCCGCCATATCGACGAAGTTCGGGTGCTGATCGCGAATCTTGTCGAGCCCGGCTTTGATGTCCTTCATGTCGTTCAGATCTTCGACCAGGCCTTTTTCGCAAGTCGCGATAATCAGGCGCTGCTCGCCCTGCATCAGGGGGACTTTGGTGACGCGCTGCACTGGAACGAAGTTCTTGACCGGTTCGGTGCGGATGTCGATAAACGTGCGCAAGCAATTGTTCTTGCAGAAATTGCAGCGCGTGGCTTCGTTGCGGGTGGTGCGGTACTCGATTTTGCGCACGGCATCGAGGCCGACGAAGGTGGTGCGCTGGCCGTTGCGCCAGAGGCGCAGCGATTCCTGCGCGGCGCCGATTGCGCCGGATTCTCCGCAGTGCTCGTGCACGATGATCTCGGGCTGCTTGCCGGTCGCGCGGAAGCTGTTGCGGATGAAATCGACTTCGGCTTTTACCACGGCGAGATTATTTTGCGTCCCGCCCTGCAGGACGAAGCGCGATCCGAGGGCGGCGAGGTTCGGAATGCTGGCCACATAAAGAAAAACATTCTTCGGCAACACCGCAGCGAGGCCGGCGAGAATTTCCTCGGCGCGCCAGCCCTGGCGCTGGAAGTTTACGATGTCGGACTGCATAAACACCGCACAGCCGTAGCCGAAGACGGGCATGGCTTGCGCCGAGAATGCGAGATCGGCGTATTGATTTACGTTCAGGCCGAATCCCTCAGCGGTGGATTGCAGAAAATATCCGTTGCCCGCGGAGCACTGCGTATTCAGCTTAAAATCCTTCACCCGGCCGTTGTGAAGGATGATGATTTTTATATCCTGCCCGCCCACGTCGACGATGACATGCGGATCTTCGTAGAACTTCAGCGCGGATTCGGTGTGGGCGACGGTTTCGACTAAAGCGACGTCGGCTTTGAGAACGTCTTTTAGAATATCTTTGGCATATCCGGTGGTTGCCACGCCTAGAACTTCGAGCTTCGCGTTTTGCGCCTCGACCTGGCTGCGCAGGTTCTCGAACATCTCGATGGTGTCCTGGATGGGATTGCCGTTTGAGAGCTGATAGGACTTGCAGAGGATGTCGCCGTTTTCGTTCAGCAGAACGGCCTTGGTTGAGGTCGAGCCGCCGTCGATACCGATGAAGCCAGCAACTGTGCTGTTCTTCTGAAACACAGCGGGAGTGAATTTCTTGCGGCGGTAGGCTTCTTTGAACACGTCGAATTCGGAGGGATCTTCGACCAGGCCCTTGCCGCCGAACTTGGCTTTTTCTTCCTGGCGCCCGAAGTCGATGTAATGAACCAGATTTTCGTAACCGCGATAGCAACCCACGCAGTCGTCTTCGCTGCGACCGAATTCGATCGCACCGAGCGCGGCAAAGTATTGGGCGTTTTGGGGGACTTTGATGAGATCTTCCGGCTTGGCACCCTCGGGAACCGCAACCTTCCGCTCCTGCCACATGCGCGGAATGTTGGCTTGCCAGGCTTCGCGCATGCCGCGAATAAAGCTATTGGGTCCGCCGAGCAGCAGCACATGCGGCCGTAGCGTATGCCCGCGAGTGAGAACGCTGAGATTTTGCAGCACGATGGCTTCGAAGAGCGACGCCATCAGTTCGTCTGGCGGGGTTCCGACTTTTTGCAGGCTGTTGATGTCGGTTTCGGCGAAGACGCCGCACTTGCCGGCGACTTTGTGGAGCTTGATGCCTTGATATTTCTGCTCCGCTAATTCTTCGGTCGGTATTTTGAGCTTGGCATTAATCTTGTCGATTACCGCGCCCGTGCCGCCGGCGCACTTGTCGTTCATGGATGGAATTTTTTTCTTGCGGCCGGTTTCGTCGTCGTCTTTGAAGACGATGATCTTGGCGTCCTGCCCGCCCAGTTCGATCACCGAATAGACTTCCGGGTGCATCTTTTCCACGGCGAGCGAAACCGCGGTGACTTCCTGCACGAACTTTGCGCCGATTTGGTCGGCGATGGCGCCGCCGCCGGAGCCGGTCATGAACATGCGGGTGTTGTGCGCATTGATGCCGAGGTCAGTTTCCATCCGCTTTAAGAATTCGAGCGACTTCTCCGGCTGCTTGGTTTCGTGGCGCTGGTAGTCCTGCCATAAGACCTTGTCGGATGCCGCATCGACCACCACGGCTTTTACCGTGGTCGAGCCTACGTCGAGGCCGACGAGAAATTGCGTGTTATGGTCGTGCGGCTTCGGTGAGGCCACGGTCGGACGCACCGACGGACAGGGTGGGAGTGCGCCTTCGAGCGGGGCGATCTGAATAAGCTGCGGACCTTTATGGTCGTGCATTGAGTCCTCTCTGGTTGGGCAAGTAGTGTGGCAGTAACGAATGAAATGGTTCGGCACGGCGCGGCGGAAAGCCGCGCCGCAACCGCTGATCAGTCACCACTTGCAGCCGCAGGCATGGCAACTGGAACCCGCGATTTTTTCCAGAAGCGCGTTTGCTTATCTATGCGATCGTTCACGTGCAAGATGAATTGCGCCGCGGTGCCGGCAATTCCTTCGCGATGCGGCACATGGTAGAAAGGCCGCTTCAGTTCGGGGTGCTCGTCGATGAACTCGCGAATTTCGTTCATGCTCTTGCCCGTCGATTTTAAGCACTGCTCGAACTCCGTCTTGGCTTTTACTTTGGCTTCACCCAGCGCCATCTGCACGCGGCTGTGGGCGTTGACCTCGCCTTCGCCGGAGGTTTCGATGGGCAGGAAAATCATGTCCTTAAATTTGTTGATGACGGCGGACTGAACGCCATCCGATTGCGACGAGGGCATGCAACCGAAGGGCTTCAGCGCGAGCACCATGTGGCAGAGTTTGTGCACGGTGTAGTAGACGTTCTTGCCGACTTCGAGGTGGCCTTCGCCGCCGCGCGCGAACTGGTTATAGAAAGGATGCGCCAGTTCGGCGAGTTCGGTCTGTGGAACCAACTGATGCGTGATCCCGCCCATGTTCTTGATGGTGCGGTGGTAGAAGAAGTTCCACATGCGCTCGCCGGCGCCGATGCCCCACAGCTTCTTGCTCAGGCCGATGTAGTTGGCGAATTGCTTCTTGGCCTCGTACCACTCGGGATTGCGGTGCGGGCGATTCACCGGCCACTTCGCGATGGCGTGCGCTTTGGCCTGATACATCAGGTAAGCGACCCAGGTCGCAATAGGCTCGACCAGCACCTGCGCCCCTTCGCGCTCGAGAAAATCGAACATGTGGAAGTTGCCATCGCCCTCGGTGAGCTGCGCCCAGAATTCGCCCGTGATTTTGACCAGCGGTTTCGGGCGGGTGCGATCCACTTCGATGGCATTCATTTTTTCGCGGGCGGAATGCAGGGCATGCAAATAATCTTTGCCCCACATGTGCTCGTGCCATTTTCCAAATACGTTGAAAGTGTTGCGCAGAACTTTGTTGTTCTTGAACTTCGGCTTGGCCCAGTTCGGCGCCCGCTCTTCGATCTCAAACGATTGCCGATTTCTTAGGTCGTCGCACAGGCCATCGACCATCTCGCGGAATACGCGGTCGGTCTCGCCTTTGTTCGCTTCGTAGGGACGAATCTGATAGATGAGATCGTTGATCACGTCCCCGAGGTGCATGGCGTTCAGCATGCCGAAGCCGAAGTCGATGGTGAACTTCAGCCCAGGCTCGCCCGAGGCGGCTTTGATTCCGTCGCTGTCTTTAAAGAGCAGCACGCGGAAGCCGTCGAAGCCCGCGTTTTTCAGGGCAAAACGATATTCGGCTTCGTACATGCCGAAGCGGCAGGGGCCACAGGATCCGGCGGTGAAAAAGACGTAGTTATCCAAAATGTTCTGGCGCGAGACGCCTTCCTTCTCCAGGAATTGGAGATACTGCACCAGATTACCGACCGTGAAATACGTAGGGTTGCACTGGCCGTTGTTGCCAAACTCTTTTCCGGTCTGAAAGCCGGCGACGTTGGGAACGGGCAATTTCTCGCAGCGATACCCGCAGCCCTGGAAGACGGCGCGGATGAGGTCCTCGTGCTTCCAGGTAAAGCCACCGAAAAGAATCGTGACCCGGCTGCGCTCTTCCGCCTTGAAGGCGCGCTCAATGGGGCGATGAAAATGTTCCGGCTGATCGAGTCCGGCGATCTTGCGCAGGCGCATGCGCTCGGCGTCGAGACGCTTCTTGATTTCGGTGTCGTTCTCAATCTGGACAAAATTGGTAGCCATAGCTTCCTCCGGCGATGATTTGATTTTTAGCGGTGGCGAAACCGCTAACGGCGGTCTTCGGAATAGAGATTCTCACGGTGCGGGATAACAGAAAGCTGGAACGTACCGAAAACGAGGCGCAGAGCAGGGCTGGACGAAGGGTCGTCCTCATCACATCGAGCTTACGATCCAACCACATCCGAACTCCAAGAAAGTGGCTAGGAGGTTCGAAGTCTTACACCGGCGGAACTGCAGCTAGGAAGTTCCGTGGGCGCCGGATTTTGCGATGAACGAGTTAGAGATGCAGACAGGCCACAGCCGGTTGCATCTATGTTTCCCCAGTCCCGTTCGCTTACGAAATGAGTCGAGAAAACCTTTCTAGCAGAAATCGACCTCAGATTCAACGTTCTGGAGTATAAATTTTTGTAATCGGACTCTTTCTAAATTCCGGTGGAATTATCTCTTCGCGAACAGCGGACCCGAGTTTGGGCTGGGCGGGTCGGATAGGGCGCGGATGTAGGACATAAGCGCCTGAATTTCGGATTTGCTGAGGGTGTTGCCCCAGGCCGGCATGAGCGCGGATTTGTTTAAGGCCGGACCGCCGTGGCCGATGATGGCGGCGAGATCGCCGTCGCTGATTTTATTGAGGGTTTCGCCTTCGGTGAAAGCATGCGGCTTGATCTCGAGATTATCGAAGTTCGAAACACGCTCGGCGCTCGACTCGGGATTGTGGCAACGCTCGCAGTATTGGTCGTTGAGCTGGCGCCCCCAGGTTTGCTGATAGCCCAAGGCGATTTCTTCCATGGTCAGGGAAAATTTCTTTCCGGCCTTGTCGGTGCCGGATGCGGTTAACTGATACCGGCCGGCCATGGATCCTACGGTGACGTTGGTTGTAAGCTGGCCGCTGGAATCGGTGAGCCCGTCGGCTGGATCGAAAGCGACTCCGGGCGCTGCGGTGAATTCGATGAGCGCTCCGGCTACCGCTGTTCCCTGCTCATCATTTACCTGCACCACGACTGGCTGCGGCAGACGTGTGCCCGTGCGCCCGGCCTGCTTGCCACCGCTGGATTCAACGATGGCCGTGCCGAATCCGGTTGGCTTGGGCAACGGCGTTGGGCTGGTTTTCTTGGAACAGGAAGTACCCAGCGATGTTGCCAGCAGCGAGAGAAATAAGATCACGAAGGCCAAGCCACTAGTTTTTGAGTGACGAATCATTTCTTTGCGACCTCGACTTTTCCTCCGCCCTTCTGTGAGATCAGGAACGCGGTCAGAGCCTGGGCATCTTCGTCGCTCATGGCGCGATTGGGCTCGGATGTGCCGAGACGCAGCGCTTGCGGATTTTTCATCCATTGGAAAATCCAGGCTGCGGTGAGCCGCGATCCCACTTTCGTGAGGGTGGGCCCAATGTATCCCTTGTCGGCTTTGGTATCGACGATGTGGCAGCCCTGGCAGGCATATTTTCCGTAGAAGAGTCGCCTGCCCAATTCGATTTGCCCTTGCGGATAGCCGCTGAGCGGCAGGGAGTCGCGATCAATCGCCGGGTTTTGATACACGGTCATCATATAGTCGGTGAGCTCGTTGACTTCGGCGTCGGTGAGATTAAATTTCGGCATGCGGCGGATCAGCGCCGGCCGCAGCGTGTTGGGATTCTTCAGAAAATCGGCGAGCCACGGGCGTTGCACCGAACTGCCCTCCCAGGTGAGATCGGGCGCCATGTCGCCGCCGTGGCCGTTGATGCGGTGGCAACTGAAGCAGGCGAGGTCGGTCATCATCTTGCCGGCTTTGCCAGCCGGTTGATAGTCCGATTCAGGTTTCGCGGCCACGGTGAGGGCATGGGGCAACGAGAAGGAACGATCGTTGAGCGCTAGCAGAGCCGTGGCAAGCGCATCGATCTGCGGCGGGGTGAAAGTATACTGCGGCATTTTCAAGCCTTGGCCGAAGGCTCGCGGCTGCTTGATTTTGGTCGCGATGTAATCTGGAAGCGTGTGCTGCATGCCCGGCAGGAAAACAAGTTGAGTGATGGCCTTGCTTCCGATGCGGCTCAGCTCCGGGGCGAAGTTCTCGGGCTTCTTGATGCCTGTGATTTCGTGGCAGGCGGCGCAACCGTAGTCGGAGACCAGGCGCTTGCCGTGCGCGATCTGCTCCGGAGTGGCGGCATCGAGGTGAACGTTGGCGAGAAGATCGGGATCGGTTTTGGCCAGCAGAAATCCTGAGAGGGTTGCGATCTGGGGATCGTTGAAGCGATAGTGCGGCATCGGAGTATCGGCGTGATAGGCGCGGGGATTGCGGAGCCAGGCCTGCAGCCACTCGGGCTTCGCCTTGTTGCCGATGCGCGTCAGTTCTGGCCCCACATCTCCGCCGACCACATTGCCGGCGGCATTTTGCACCGCGTGGCAGGAGGCGCAGAAGGATTCTCCGTATAAAGTGGAGCCAGCCCCTGGATCGGAGGACGGCTTGGCCGAAAGGGTGAGCGTATCGCCCGCCAGCGGCCTGCTGTTCGAGATCAGAAATGCCGAGATGTCGCGCGCGTCATCATCACTCAGCTTGAAATTCGGCATGGTCGCGGTGGCGGCGTAGGCTTGCGGATCTTTCAGCCAGGCGTAGACCCACTCGCGCGAAGTCTTGTCGGCGAGGTGCGAGAGCGAGGGAGGATTGTCCGTTGGCTTCATGATCGTTCCATCGGACAACTTCACGGCGTGGCAATGAACGCAGCCATAGCTCGAGAGCAAGTGCCGGCCTTCGCTTAGTTGGGGCGCGCCCGGAACGGGGCCGCGATGGCATTCTCCGCACGAGGACTCCACATACTTCGCGGGAAGGATGGGTTGCTCCCAAGCCAGCGTGCTGCTGTGCGCCTCGGCGACGGTCGTGGCGACGCCCTGGCCGCGATGGCAAACCGTGCATCCGAATTGATCGATCTGATGCGGAATCGCGGGATGCTGGCGAAAGGGTTGAACGCTCACGTCGTTGAGGCTCGCTTCTTTTAAGCCCACGTGGCAACTGGTGCAACGGTCGGTGACGCCGAGTTCGGGGAGCCAGATCTGCTGAATGCCTCCTTGAAAATGGCGCTGGAGAGTGACCTCGTCGCTGCGGTTGCGAATCATTTTCTGGTAGCCGTGCTGATAGTGGCGCCACTCGCTGAAATGATTTTTAGCGGGGGCGATGGCGAGCGAAATCAGGAAGACGAAACTAACCACGCCGAAGGCGCGAACGCTATCTCCGAATAACTTATTCCAAAGCGATTTGAATTTTGATTTCATGAGCGATTAAGACCCTTGCCACGGCCAGACCCATGCCCAGCCGGGTCCGCGGAAGAATGTGCCGATGGCCGTCAGCACCACCAGTTCGAATAAGAACCACGTCATGACCCAATAAGAAAGCGGTCTACCCGACAGATAGCGCCTGAAAGCCGAAGAAGATTGCGGAGAACTCTGGGCCGCCAAGAGCATGATCGCGGCCAGGATCAGCGTCGGAACAAGAGCCGCGTACACCTTGAAGAACAGAAGAAATAATGAGAGTGCGACGGAGATAAAGTAGAAAATATTCAACCGCCGGCCACGGTCCTTGAGGAACAGCCCTTCCGCCTCGATGTTTACTTTGAAGTACGGAATGACAATCAGCGCCATCACTACCAGTCCAGGAACCAGAACACCTGCGACCATGGGCGGGAAATAATGCAGCATCTCCTGCAAGCCAAGAAAATACCAAGGGGCTTTTGCCGGGTTGGGAGTGTGGGAAGGATCGGCTAGGCCTTCGAGCGGGGCGTTGAAGATTAGCGCAATCCATACCAACGCAATGGCGAGCACTTGGATGGCGACCGCGGCGCGGAACAGAACTTCGGGAAAAGTCTGGATCAGGTCTTCACTGTCGACCTTCACTTGCGCCGAGGTGCGGCGAGTGATGAAAACGATTCGGCGCGGAGATTTCTTCGCGTTGGAGTCGACACCGGCTATGAAGTCTTTGCCGTCGGCCATGATTATTGTTCCTCCTGCGCGGCGGCGACGTTGGGAGCCTTCGCCCGCAAGGTTGCCGGCTCGCTCGAATGCGAATAGAGGCCTCCATCCTTGCGAATGCGCCAGAAATGAATAGCGATGAAGAACATCGCCGTCAGCGGCAGGATCATGCAGTGCAGGACGTAGAAGCGCAGCAGGGCGTTGGCGTTCACCGCATTGCCGCCCAACAGAAGGAAATGAATTTTGTTGCCCATGACGGGTACGGCGGAGGCGATGTTCGAGCCGACCGTGATGGCCCAGTAAGCGAGTTGATCCCAAGGCAGTAAGTATCCGGTGTAACTCAGGAGCAACGTGATGAGCAGGAGAACCACGCCGATCACCCAGTTGAATTCGCGCGGAGTGCGGTAAGCGCCGCGATAGAACACTTTGAACATGTGCGCGAAAACTAAAAAGACCATGGCGTGCGCCGACCAGCGATGCAGGCTGCGCAGAAACATTCCCGATGAAATTACGAATTGCAGATCTTTGGTATCGGCGTAGGCCTGGGGTGCGGAGGGGTGGTAGTAGAGCATCAGGGGAATTCCGGTGCCGACCAGAATCAGAAATGTTCCCAGCGTGAGCGTTCCCAGATACCAAGTCGCGCTGAAGCTCAACATTCGCGTGCGCACTTTGGTCGAGAACAAGTGCAGGAAAACGTTCTGCTGAATGGCGAGCGCGCGCTTCAACGTGCTCGAACCGGTGCCGCTGCGGAAGATCGAGCGCCACACCCGTGTGTCGCGTAATTCGTCGAAATGCTGATCGAAGGTCTTGGCCATCGCTTAAACCCTCACAAAAGAATCGTGCTGCAGCGGAGCAACGTCGGTCGAGCGGTCCACCAGCAAATCTCCGTCGTCGTTGAGCCACACGCGCTTCCAGGGCAGCGGCTTGGGCGCGGGGCCTTCGATTTTTTCTCCACTTTGCTTGAACTTGCTGCCGTGACAGGGGCAGGCGATGATGCCGAGCTCCGGCTTCCACGCCGTGAGACAGCCCAGATGCGTGCATACCGCGCTCATAGAGAAGTAACCTTCCTGCGAGTGGATGATGTAGATGCCGGAGTTCACGTCGAGCGTGACGGAGTCGAGCGGATAGCGATCGGGCTTGCCGGCGTTGACGACCGGCGAAGGTTCATACAACACATTGGGATCGAGGAACTGATAGGCGAAGGCGGCCGTGCCCGCGGCTGCAACACTCAGCGACCCCAGGCCGAGCTTGGCGAAAAACTTCCGGCGGTTCAGGTTGTCGTCGGGGTTTGCGTTTTTAGTTTCGTCTGCCATATTCGTTTTATTTCGACTGCAGTCCCGCTCCAATCGCCGCGATTGAGATCAATCCCGTAGGCTCGGCGGGGATCAGGTTGTAGGATTCCATGGTGATCGTGCCGACCGGGCAGCGCATGGCGCATAAGCCGCAGCGAATGCAGCGGGTTTCGTCTTTCAGCATCGCGGCGCCGGTGACGATTCCAAGTTCGTCGGCGGCCACTTCCTCGAATTCGACGCCCAACCATTGCTGGTGGTCGCGGATGTGATCCACCGTCTGCGGATCGAACGCGATGCGATCGAGCGCGACCAGCTCCAGGCATTTTTCCGGACAAACATCCACGCAGCCGCCGCACAGGATGCACATGCTGCCATCTTCGGGCGTACCTTCGAAAATGGTGTTGACCCAGCAGTGCAGGCAGCGTTGCGCTTCCGCGATGGCTTCGGGAGCGTCGTAGCCAACTTCCACTTCTGTCACGCCGGTGCGACGTTCGAGCGGAAGCATGGGCACGAGCTGGCGATTGATATCGAGATAATCGAGCGGCATGCTGTGCCGCTTGAGCACTTCGACCTCGATGATGGGGTCGGGGTGTTTGACTTTGCGCAAGTATTCGTCGATGCCGACGGCGGCGCGTTTGCCGTCGCCGACGCTGTCGATGATGAGGCGCGGGCCGAAGACACAATCGCCACCGCCGAAGATGCCGGCGGCCGAGGTCATCAGGGTTTGCGGATTCACTGCGATCAGGCCGCGCGGCGACAATTCGACTTTATCTTCCGGCGTGAGAAAGTCGAGGCGCGGGGCCTGGCCGATCGCCATGATCAAGGTATCGCAAGCGATCTGGCTTTCACTGTTTTCGAAGAAGGCCGGATTGAAGCGCTTGTTTTCGTCGAAAACCCACTTGGTCTTCAGCGTTTCGAGGGCCACCACTTTGCCGTCTTTGCCGAGCATGCGTTTGGGTCCGAGGCCGGCATGAATGTGAATGCCTTCCTCCTCGGCTTCTTCGATTTCTTCGAGAGCAGCGGGCATCTGGTCGCGAGGTTCCAGGCAGACCAGATTCACCTCGCGCGCGCCCATGCGCAGCGCGGAAAGAGAGATATCGACCATTTCGCGCGTAGCCACGGCGGTCATATTCTCTGTGGACGGCTCAGCATCCTGCACACCGCCGGCATGTTGACGTACAACTTCACGAGCGGCGGAGCGAGCCACGTCCATGGCGACGTTACCACCGCCGATCACGATCACTTTTTTGCCGATGGTGAATTTGTAGCCGAGGTTTACGTTGAGCAGGAAGTCGATGCCCTTGTGGACGCCATCGAGATCGACTCCGGGAATGCTGAGATCGCGGCTGCGATGCGCGCCCACGGCGATCAGCACCGCATCGAAACCCTGGCGGCGAAGATCGGAAACGGTGAAGTCGCGTCCCGCTGCATGATTCAACTTAAGCGTGATGTCGCCGGTCTCGAGAATTTCGCGCACCTGCGCTTCGACCACATCGCGCGGCAGGCGATATTCCGGGATGCCGAGATACAGCATTCCGCCCGCGACCGGCGCGGCTTCGAAGATCGTGACCGGGTATCCCATGAGCGCGAGATCGTGGGCCGCCGAAAGTCCCACCGGCCCGCCACCGACAACCGCAACTTTGAAGGGGAGCTTTTTCTGGCCGCGTCCTTCGTTGATCGCTATGGGATGTTTCGACTCCGGACCGAATTGTTCGGTGAGAAAACGCTTGAGCGCGCGAATCGAGATGGGACGGTCGATTTCACCGCGGCGGCAAGCGGTTTCGCAGGGATGGGCGCAGACTCGACCGCAGATGCTGGCCAGGGGATTGGGATCGCGCGCGATGCGGTAGGCCTCTTCCAAGCGTCCCTCGGCGATTAGTCCCACATAGCGGCCGGCGTTGGTGTGGGCGGGACACGCCATCATGCAGGGGAAGTTTGTATTGAGCCAGTCAGCGTCGACTTTCTTATTTTTGAATCGCTTCAGCATGGTTCGGTCTTGCGCGTCCTGAAAGTCAATCGGCTTTTTGCATTCGACTGCTACGAAATAAGCGAGTGAAACAACGGGCCGGGACCTTATCCCGCCCCGATGCTGGCATTGCTCTTTACTTACTCAGGGTGAAATCGGCCTTGCCGCCGCCCGCTACGGTCACCGGTTTGGACTGGCCCTTGGCCCCTTCATGCCAAACTACGAGCGTGTAACTGCCGTCGGGGACGTCTTTGATCTTGTAGTTGCCGCTCTCGTCGCTCTCGGTGAAATATGGAGTGGGGCTGACGATGACGTATCCCGCCATCTCGGGGTGCACGTTGCAGAGAAGCGGCACGGCGCCCGCCTTGTCGAAGGTGTACGGGCGTTTTTCGCCCTTGGGCCAGGTTCCGAGATTTTTTCCGGCTTTCTTGTCGCCGCCGACCGACGGCCAGAAAACGTTGTGCTGCACATTGTCGCTGTTCAGGAACTCGACGGTGGTACCCACTTGCACGGCGATAATGTGCGGGGCAAAGAGCAGTCCTTTTTGATCGACGACCGGGTGCTCTTTGGGAGTGGGAAAGGTTTTGCCCGCGATGGCGTCGACATAAACCACCGATTGGCCCTTCATGCCACTAACTTTTCCTTCAATATCGCCCGCCCACGACGCTACACAGCATAGGGCTAAGAGTGTGACGACCGTGAATCCCTTGTAAGTCATTGCGTTTTTCTCCTTGAGAATTTATCGAATTTGTTTGAAGCTGATTGCCTGCCATCAGAAAATGAATTTCGCGTCTAGATAGATCGTGTTGTTCGCGCTGGCGTTGCGGCCTGAACCGTCGTAATTGGTGCTGCCGCCGTTGAAGCGCGTGTAGTCGGTATATTGAGCGGCGAGTTGCAGGTTCTGCCAGGGCCAATACGAAACGTTGGCGATGTAACCGGCGCTTCTGGGGCTGGCATTGGCAAATCCGCTCACCGGCGCGGAAGCAAACAACAGGGGATCGGCGGTGCCGCTGGTTTCGAACCATCCGAATGTGGTGGTGACGCGATTGCCAAAGTGAAATTCGGCGTTGGGCAGAAACGTGTTCAGATGATGCGGACTCAAGGACGACCCGCCGCCAGCGAAGGTGGCTACGAGATTCGAGTTTTCATGGATATACGTGCCGCGCAGCGATAACACATACTTCCGGTATAGCGTCTGGTCCAACTGCGTATCCAAGGCCCAGTCGGTATAGTCATCCTCAAGGCCCGTAATTCCATTGGGCGTGCTTCGCATGTGGATACCATAGGTGCCCGCTTCGAATTGAGTTGTGCCGGTTCCCTCCTGCCAGGCGAGGCGCCAGTACGGCGCGATGCCGCGGATGTTGTAGGAAGAGCCGACGCCTGGATTCGGTTGAGAGCCGTCCACGTGCTCGGAGCGATAGACGGCGACGTCCGCATAGAGATGGTTGTTCCACATGGCGAAGACGCCCAATCCGGCGACGTCTTGCGCCAAGCCGCCGTTGATGATGGGACTTGCGCCGGGCGTCGGCGCCCAATCGCTGGCGATCCAGGGGTAACCCCAGGCCGGTGTGTCGTTCCAGAGGTCTTCGACGGTCGGGTTGTTGTTCAGGTCAATTCCGTAAACTATTTCCTTGCCGCTTAGTTTTGTGGAATTGGCGTAGCGGATGTCGGTGTTGTCACTGGTGAAATGGTCGTCCTGGGTATCGTAGGTGACCTGCACAAAGCTGCCAACGTGGCTCGTCCATGCGCCCGAGAGAAACAGCGAAATATCCTGGGGAAATTCGAAGCTGCCATTCTGAGTCGTCGGGATCGGCGATTTGGTTGAGGTGAACGAAGTCTCAAGCATCACCGAAAGAGGCAGGGAGGCAAGAAGATCGAGAGCGGCGCGGGATTTGCCGCCGTCAGCCTTAATGACCTTGGTCTCATCGGCGCGATCGACGTAGCCGAGCAGTTTAAACCTGCGGCCGGCGGGGTTGAGTTCCGGAGGCGCGTAATGGCAGCCGCTGCAGGCAAGGCCAGTCTGCCGCGCGTAACTCGGAACCGCTTGCGCCTTGGGCGGATTGGCTATGGCAAGAAAAAACAGGATTACGACCGGGACCGCTACGAGCAAAGAGATCGCCACTTTTCTCAGGTGAGAGTGCATTTTCTCGTCTCCGAAAGCTTCGCGAACTTTTTATCCGCGATAAATGGCAGCGTCCGCATCGTCGGATCGCTGGCTGAATCTGGAGCTTCCTGTTCTGCAAGGTGATTCCTGTCACGAGCAATGGCATGACCGGCATATCCATGGGCTCGCGAATTGAGCCAAGCAAAAACGTGTGAACCGGTTGATTAAAGCTCTTAATTCGAGGGCTATTATCGGTGTGAGTCGAAGGGCTTACTGCGTCCTGGGTCACTGGCGTTTGTGATTGGCATCACGTTCTTGGTCGTGGCTACGAGTTTCGCCAGGAACTCTTTCGCTGGCGCCAAGGTGCAGAAGCGGCGAGTGTTCAAGAACACGAAGGAAAGGTCATTCGGTCTCCCTCGATGGTGGTAGTGGCAATTGCCAACATCGAGTAGTCGGAAAAGACCTCGAATGTGGGTTGTTTGCGACACTCGGGTGGTTGATGATCCTAGTGAGCGAGGAAAGAGGAGAATTTGGACAAATGGCAGGAATTGCGAATCAGACTGCGCCGGTGACTGGAGCATCCAGAGGCGTCGGCCGCGCCACTGCGTCCGCCATTGCCGCAGCCGGAGCGCGGGTTTTAGTCCACTACGGACCTTCGGCGCAGCATGCTGAATCTCCGGTCGCGGGCATTCGTTCGAAAGGTGGGGGCGCGGAGCGCTCGGTGCGGACCTGGCAACCCCAGAAGCGTCATGGCTGGCGGCGGAAATCCGATCCATCGTCGGCGACCACCTGGATATTCTGGCGTGTACGCGGGAGTCAGCAAGGTCCTAAAGCTGAAGCTCTAAGATGCAACAACAATTCCATACCACCCACAAGGAGAACAGTATGACACTCTCGCAGATGTGTCGAACCTCGTTTGCAACCTTCATCATTTTTTCCCTGGCGGCGACTCTCGCCGCCAAAGCATCCGGTCAAACCGCGTCACCCGCCGTGAAGAGCGTCGTGTTGGTGCACGGAGCCTGGGCCGACGGCTCCAGTTGGTCCAAAGTCATTCCACTGCTTCAGGCTAAGGGATTGAACGTGGTTGCGGTGCAGAACCCGCTCACTTCGCTGGCCGATGACGTTGCTGCTACGAAACGCGCCCTCGCCCTGCTGGATGGGCCAGTTGTTCTGGTGGGCCATTCTTATGGCGGCGTGGTTATCACCGAGGCCGGGAACGATCCCAAGGTGGTCGCCCTGGTCTATGTGGCCGCCTTTGCGCCGGGAGACGGCGAGTCTGTGGCGTCCATGAGCAAGCCGTATCCGCCGCCCCCGCTGGGCGCCGAGCTTCGGCCTGACGCGCAAGGTTTCTTGTCCGTAACGCCGAAGGGAATCGCCGAAGATTTCGCTCAGGATCTGTCCCCGATGGAAAAGAAGCTCCTGACTGCAACCCAGGGTGCTACTAATTCCGCCGCATTCGGAGCCAACATCACGACGGCGGCATGGAAGACGAAACCCTCCTGGGTTCTGATTGCAAGCCAGGACCGCGCCATTCCTCCCGAACTTGAAAAGGCCGAAGCGGCCGCGATAAAAGCGACTTCGATCACGGTGGCTTCCAGTCACGTGGCCATGCTTTCTCACCCCAAGGAAGTGGCTGCCCTGATTGAACAAGCCGCAGCGAAAGCTGGGACAAAGTAGCGAGGCGCGGCATTAACGGATGCAGGAGGCGGGCAGTCGTGTTGCGCTTCCTGCATCCTAAGCGCATTGCGATCCATCCAAAGAAGAACTTGCTGCTGCTTCAGTCTTCCTGTTTGGTTGCGAGAGGAATTTATGGAGAGTAAGAAAACTTCGGCCAAGTCCGCGCACACCGTCGCCGCAGAAGCCGGCGAATTCTCATTTGGAGACGATCTTCGAGTCACGCGCTTGGGCTTCGGCGCCATGCGCATTACGGGAGACGGAGTTTGGGGCGAGCCAAAGGACAGGGCCGAGGCCGCGCGCGTTTTGCGGCGGGCGGTGGAGTTGGGCGTCCAGTTTATCGACACCGCCGACTCCTACGGGCCGAACGTCAGCGAGGAAATTATTGCCGAGGCTTTGTATCCTTATCCCAAGGGTCTTGTGATCGCGACCAAAGGCGGCTTCGACCGGCCGGGTCCGAATCGCTGGGTTGAAAATGGAAGGCCGGAGCACCTGCGATCCGCCTGCGAAGGTAGCCTGCGACGGCTGCGGCTGGAACGCATCGATCTTTATCAGTTGCATCGCATCGACTCCA
Source organism: Candidatus Sulfotelmatobacter sp. (assembly GCA_049513475.1). Classification (GTDB taxonomy): domain Bacteria; phylum Acidobacteriota; class Terriglobia; order Terriglobales; family Acidobacteriaceae; genus Sulfotelmatobacter. The sequence goes on from JBEKWC010000017.1 coordinate 152,137, forward strand.
AAGTTCCGGCGGAAGCTCAGCTCGGCACCTTGAAAGAGCTGCAGGCTGAGGGGAAAATCAGGCACATCGGATTGTCGGAAGTAAGCGTGCGGCAGATTCAGCAGGCGCGAACAATTGTTCCGATCGTGTGCGTGCAGAATCGTTACAGCATTACGGACCGCGGCTCGGAAGACGCTCTGGAATATTGCGAGAGGGAAAAATTGGGCTTCATCCCTTGGTTTCCGCTCGCTGCGGGAAAAGTATCGGGCGCAGACAGCCCGATCAGCCGGCTGGCCGCGCGCTTGAAAGCCACTCCCTCTCAGCTGGCGTTAGCATGGTTGCTGGCGCGCTCTCCTGTGATGTTGCCGATTCCAGGGACTTCGAAGGTCGTACATCTCGAAGAGAATGTGGCTGCGGCTGATCTGAAGATTGATAGCGGTTCCATGGCGGAGTTGGCCGGTTTGGCGCGGGCCAGCTAGAGTGGCGCCCCCAAAGATCGCGCCATTGGTTTAGGTGCGGAGATGGGTGCTACAGAAGATCGTTCGGACCGAATCCATTACATAGGTCCTGCGCGCGAAAAGCGCGCGGGATGGCAACGAGAATTTATGAAACGACTTTCCCTTTTGTCACCGGCTTCAGGAATTGCGCGACCGGAGGCAGGTTTGTGTATCTAAGTAACATGAAGAGCCAGCGCGGTATTGTGTAATTATCTTCCGTTCGAAGCCGATCATGGCCAAACCGATCTTGCTGAGCGTGGATGACGACTCGGATGTGTTGAGGGCTATTGAGCGCGATTTGCGTTCGCAGTATGGCGCCGAGTACCGGGTGATCGGCAGCGACTCGCCCGAAGGCGCGCTCGATCTCCTGAAACAGTTGAAGGTGCGCAATGACAGCGTGGCTTTGCTGCTGGCCGACCAGCGCATGCCGCGCATGGACGGCGTCGCATTCCTGCAGGAGGCGATGACGATCTTCCCCACCGCGAAGCGGGCGTTGCTCACGGCGTACGCCGACACGAACGCCGCGATTAGCGCCATCAATCACGCCAGCATCAATTATTTTTTTCTGAAGCCGTGGGATCCACCCAGCGAGCATTTGTATCCGCAGTTGGACGATTTGCTCGACGACTGGCAGGCTTCGTTTCGCCCGACCTTTCAGGGTATACGACTGCTGGGCACGCGCTGGTCGCCGCGATCTTATGAGTTGCGGGACTTTCTCGCGCGCAATCACGTCCCTTACCAGTGGATCGATGTTGAGCTTTCAGCCAACGATCCGGAGACGAAGCGCTTGCTGGACGCGCTGGGCCCGGAGGCGTCGAATATTCCGGTGGTTCTATTTCCCGACGGAACCAAGCTTCTCGAAGGTATCCCCGCAGATGTGGCGAATAAGGTGGGACTGCGCACGCGCGCTCAAACCAGCTTCTACGATTTAGCGATTGTGGGTGGAGGCCCGGCCGGTTTAGCGGCCGCAGTGTACGGAGCTTCGGAGGGTCTGCACACGGTGATGATCGAGCGCGAAGCTCCGGGCGGGCAGGCGGGCATGAGTTCGCGCATCGAGAACTATCTTGGATTTCCCTCCGGGCTGAGCGGCGCCGACCTGGCGCGGCGCGCCGTGGTGCAGGCCCAGCGCTTTGGAGTGGAAATCCTCTCGCCGCAAGAGGTGGTCGGCGTGCGGGCGGAAGGGCCGTATCGCATTATAAAGCTCGCCGACGGCAACGAAATTTCTTGCCATGCCTTGATGGTCGCGACCGGAGTGCAGTGGCGGCGGCTGGCGGCCCCGGGCATCGACCGGTTGCAGGGGGCGGGAATTTATTACGGCGGCGGCGCGACCGAAGCTCTCTCCTGTAAAGGCGAGGTTGTCTACGTTGTCGGCGGTGCGAACTCGGCGGGTCAGGCCGCGATGAATTTTGCGAAATACGCCGAGCGCGTCTTTATTCTGGTGCGCGGCGAATCGCTCTCGAGCACCATGTCGCAATATCTGATCGATCAAATTAAGGACACGCCGAACATTCAACTGTGGACTCGCGCCAGCATTGCAGAAGCTCATGGCGAAACTCATCTGGAAGAAATTTCGGTGCTTTGTTCCGACAGCAATAAAATCGAGCGCGTGCCGGCGAGCGCGATGTTTATTTTTATTGGAGCGTCTCCCCGCACCGACTGGCTGGCGGATGTGGTGGAGCGCGACGAGCGCGGTTTTCTCTTGACTGGCCCCGACCTGATCCGCGACGGGCAACGCCCCAAAGGCTGGGCGCTCGACCGGGATCCGTTCCTGCTGGAGACGAATGTTCCCGGCATCTTCGCCGTGGGCGACGTGCGCCATGGTTCCATTAAGCGCGTGGCTTCTGGGGTTGGCGAAGGATCGGTGGCGGTGCAGTTCATCCATCAATATCTGAGCAAGGTGTAAATGGTCGAAAAATCCGAACTACAGCGCGTGGCTGAATTTGCCGATTTGCCGGACGATCAGCTTGATTGGTTCATCAGCCAGGCGCAAGAGATCAATGTTAAGGCCGGCAGCGTGCTTTCGCACCAGGGCGAACCTGCGGACGCGATGTTTGTGATTCTGGATGGGCACCTGCAAGGGCGCGCCGAGCGCGGTGGCGAGAGCTTTGTTTTTACGTTGGAACCGGGCGACGTGACCGGGGTGCTGCCTTTTTCGCGGATGAAAGTTTTTACCGTGGGCATTCGCGCCGAGAGCGACAGCCGCGGTTTGAGATTTCCCACTTCCTTATTCCCGGATCTCATACAGAGAATGCCGGTGCTGACGCAGCGCCTGGTGGGGCTGATGTCGGACCGCATTCGTGAGACGACGCGCATGGAACAACAGCGCGATCGCCTGGCTTCTCTGGGAAAGCTATCCGCGGGACTGGCGCACGAACTCAACAATCCGGCATCGGCCGCGAAGCGCGCCACCAGCCAGTTGCGTGACATGATTAAGAAAATCAGGGACGCGAGCGTCGAACTGGGGAAGCGCGATCTCACGCCGGCACAGAAATCGGAGGTCGAGAAGGTCGAAGCTCTGTTCACCCAGAAGGACGTGATCCCTCCCGATGCGCTGACGATCAACGATCTGGAGGACCAAATTGATTCTCTGTTTCGCAGCCATGGGCAGAGCGACTTATGGTTGCTGGCGGCGGGCCTGGCGCGGCGCAACATCCAGCCGGAGGTGGTCGAATCGTTGTTCGCGAAGCTCGATGCGGATGTCGCGCGCGCCGCTCTGGTGCGCATTGCCGCGTCGGTTGAGATTGCAAGCCTGTTGAACGAAATCGAGAGCAGCACTTCGCGCATCTCGGATCTGGTCGGCGCCATCAAGGAATACACCCACATGGATCAGGCGCCGGTGGAAAATGTCGACGTAGTGCGGAGCCTGGAAACTACGCTCACGATTCTGAATCACAAGCTGAAGCAAGGAGTAGTCGTGCAGCGCGACTATCAGCAAGTCGCCCTGCTGGTGAATTCGTTCGGCAGCGAACTGAACCAAGTCTGGACCAACATTATCGACAATGCAATCGATGCGATGCACGGAAAGGGCGAGCTCCGGATTCGAACCTATCAGGAAGATGGCTGCGTGGTGGTCGAGATTGCCGACAATGGCCCGGGAATTCCAGAGGAAGTGCAGCCCCACATCTTCGAACCTTTTTTTACCACCAAGGGAGTTGGCGAGGGCACCGGGCTCGGTCTCGACACGGTGCAGCGCATCGTGAGGAAGCACAAGGGAACGATTCAGGTAAACTCCAAGCCCGGCGACACTTGTTTTCAAGTCTGGCTGCCTATCGCCGGGGCTCCGAATTAGCCGATCGACGATTAGCTGACCAATGGATCTCAAATTAAAAGATAAAGTGGTCGTCGTGACCGGAGGCGCGCAGGGAATCGGCGCTGCCACCGTTGAAGCCTGTTGTGCGGAGGGGGCGATTGCGGTCATCGTCAGCCGCCAATCGCAGGCGGGCAAAGAGTTGCAATCAAAGCTGGGGAATGCTGGCAAAGTCTGCGAACTGATCGAAGTGGAGTTGGCGGCTCCGGAAAACTGCCAACTGGCAGTGCAGCGCACCCTACAAAAATTCGGACGCATCGATGCCCTGGTCAACAATGCCGGCATCAACGATAAGGTGGGATTGGAGGAAGGCAGCCCGGAAAGATTTGTGGAATCGCTGCGCAACAATCTTTTGCACTACTATTGCATGGCGCATTATGCGCTGGTGCCCTTGAAGGCGGCGCGCGGTTCAATCGTTAACATCGGCTCGAAAACCGCGCTGACCGGGCAAGGAGGGACCTCAGGCTACACCGCCGCGAAGGGCGCAATTCTAGCGCTCACTCGCGAATGGGCTGCGGAGTTATTGCCTCATGAGGTGAGGGTCAATGCGGTGATTCCCGCGGAGGTGATGACCCCTCTATATCGCGATTGGCTGGCGAGCTTTCCCAATCCAGAGGAGAAGTGGAAAAGCATTCTTTCCAAGATTCCGTTGGGCAGGCGCATGACTCGCGCCGACGAAATCGCCGCCATGGTTATGTTTCTCCTCTCTGCGCAGGCGGGGCATATCACTGGTCAGCATATGGTGGTGGATGGTGGATACACGCACTTGGATCGCGCTTTGACCTGAGTCTGCGAATGCTTCCATCCTGGCATAACTTTGAATCAACTGAAACAATTCGAGCGAAAGGCCACCAAAGTCGCCAGCGAAGACGATGTCGCGGTGGCACTCACCGATATCCAAGCCGGTGAGTCGATCGCTCTCCGCGGTCAGATCTACACCACTAAGACGCTCGTGCCCGCGAAGCACAAGTTTGCCCTTCACGATTTTTCTCCTGGGGATCGGATCGTCATGTATGGGGTCGTAGTCGCAGAAGCGACTCGGCCGATCGCTAGCGGCGAAACTCTGACGACAGCAAACACCCGCCACGAGAGCGCCGGCTTCGGCGAAAAGAGATCCTCCCCCGCGTGGCAGGCTCCCGACATAACGGCATGGAAGAATCGCACGTTTCAGGGCTATCGCCGCGACGATGGACAGGTGGGCACGCGCAACTACTGGCTGGTGATTCCCCTGGTTTTTTGCGAGAACAGAAATATCCTGGCGCTGCGCGAGGCTTTCGCCAAAGAACTGGGCATTGCGCCGCCGCAACCTTATCGCCGCTACGTGGCCGATCTGACGCGTCTCTATCGCGAGGGCAGAGTCAGCGAGATTCGGAGCCATGAGTTTGCCGAGAGCCTTGATTCGGCGCAATCGGCAGTGCTCTTCCCCAATCTTGATGGCGTCCGCTTTCTCACGCACGACATGGGCTGCGGCGGCACGCGACAGGACGCGCTAACCTTGTGCGGCCTGCTGGCCGGCTACATTCATCATCCCAACGTAGCCGGAGTCACGGTGTTGAGCCTGGGCTGCCAGCACGCTCAGGTTGCAATTCTGCGAGAAGAGTTGCGCAAGCGCGATCCGCGATCGACCAAACCGCTGCTCATTTTCGATCAGCAACAGAGCAAGCTGGAATCGGCGATGCTCTCGCAGGCGATCCGTCAGACATTTCTGGGGCTGATTGAAGTCAATCGTCTGGAGCGCAAACCGGCGCCGCTTTCCGCGCTCACCATCGGGCTCAAGTGCGGTGGGTCCGATGGATTTTCCGGCATCACTGCCAACCCCGCCATTGGAAGGGTTTCCGACGTGATTGCAACTCTGGGAGGCAAGACAATTTTGTCGGAATTTCCCGAGCTATGCGGAGTGGAGCAAAATCTGATCGACCGTTGCATTAGCAAAAGTTCGGCGGAGAGATTTGCCACCCTGATGCGCACCTATGCGGCGCGGGCGGAGGCCGTCGGTTCGGGCTTCGATGCGAATCCTTCGCCCGGCAACATTAAAGACGGCTTGATCACCGACGCCATGAAGTCGGCGGGGGCAGCGCGCAAGGGGGGCGCGTCTCCGGTTTGCGATGTGCTCGACTATCCCGAATATGCGACGGCCGCGGGGCTGAATCTTCTGTGCACCCCGGGCAGCGACGTGGAAGCGGTTACGGCGCAGGTGGGCGCCGGGGCAAATATTGTTTTGTTCACCACCGGCCTCGGTACGCCTACGGGAAATCCGATTGCGCCGGTGGTAAAGCTGGCGACGAACACCGAGTTGGCGCGCCGCATGCACGACATCATCGATATCGATACGGGAAAAATTATCGGCGGAGACGCTACCATCGACGAAATGGGCGATCTGATTTTGGAGCAGATCATTCTTATCGCCAGCGGCGCCGCGCACACCAAGGCCGAGCAGAAGATGCAGGAAGATTTTATTCCGTGGAAGCGCGGCGTATCGCTGTAAATCCCGTCAGGCTGGATAGTCGAGATTTTTCCGAGGAAATTAATACAACGATGGCCGGAAGACTGGCTGAAAAAGTCGCGCTCATTACTGCTGCAGGCCAGGGGATCGGTCGCGCGTCCGCGCTGAAATTTGAGTCCGAGGGCGCAGTGGTTTGGGCAACGGACATTAATCAGGATGCTTTGGGCTCGCTGCAGGCGGAGCGCCCCGGCATTCAAGTAAGCCCGCTCGATGTTCGCGACGGGGACGCAGTGAACGCTCTGGCGGTGCGGGTCGGCAGGGTCGATGTGCTTTTCAACTGCGCCGGCTACGTGCATCAGGGAGATATTTTTGCCTGTTCGCAAGAGGACTGGGATTTCTCTTTCGATGTCAACGTCACCTCCATGTTCCGCACCTGCCGCGCCTTTCTGCCGGCGATGATCGCGGCCGGTAAAGGCAGCATTGTGAACATGTCCTCGGCGGCGTCGAGTATCAAAGGCGTGCCCAATCGCTTTGTTTACGGTGCCACTAAGGCCGCCGTAATCGGACTAACCAAAGCGATCGCCGCCGACACTGTCAGTAAAGGAATTCGCTGCAACGCCATTTGCCCAGGCACGGTTGAAACTCCATCCCTAGAAGAACGCATTGCGGCTCATGGCGATGTGGAAAGCGCCCGGGCGGCTTTCCTGGCGCGCCAGCCGATGGGCCGATTGGGCCGGCCTGCGGAGATCGCGGAACTCGCGCTGTATCTGGCATCGGATGAGTCTTCGTTTACTACAGGTCAGGCGCTCGTCGTCGACGGTGGCTGGACTCTCTGACGACCCGCATGAAAAACAGAATCCAAGGAGCATCATGAAGCTACTCCGCTACGGCCGTATAGGCCAGGAAAAACCCGGCACGCTGTCAGACGAGGGCAAGATTCTGGACCTCTCGGCAATCGTCCCTGACATCTCCTCCATCACACTCGCGAACCATGCACTCGAAAGGATCCGCGAGGTCGATCCCGCTTCCCTTCCCGTCGTCGATGGCGAGCCGCGAATCGGAGCCTGTGTCGGGGGCGTGGGTAAGTTTGTCTGCATCGGGCTCAACTACTCCGATCATGCGGCCGAGTCTGGAATGGCGATGCCCGCCGAGCCTGTGATCTTCATGAAAGCGACTTCTTCGATCATGGGTCCCCATGACAACGTTGTGATGCCGCGCGGCTCGAAAAAAACAGACTGGGAAGTGGAACTCGGCGTCGTCATCGGCAAGCCGGCAAAATATGTCAGCGAGAGCGCTGCGCTGGATTACATTGCCGGGTACTGCGTGGTCAACGATCTCTCGGAGCGCGCCCTTCAGCTCGAAGGCACCGGGCAATGGGTGAAAGGCAAGAGCGCCGATACCTTCGGCCCCATCGGTCCTTGGCTCGTCACTCCCGACGAGGTTCCTGATCCGCAGGGCCTCAATATCTGGCTTGAGATCGATGGCCATTTCTACCAGCGGGGATCAACGCGCACCATGGTCTTTGGGGTGGCATGGCTGATCAGCTACCTGAGCCGCTTTATGAGCCTGCAACCCGGCGACGTGATCTCGACCGGCACTCCGCCGGGAGTTGGCCTGGGACAAAAGCCGCCCAAGTATCTGGTCGTCGGCAACAAGATTCATCTGGGCATCGACGGCCTGGGAACCCAGACCCAGCTTGTCACGGAGGAGAAGTTCTAGAGATTTGAATCTCCCCCCAAGACCCTTCGAGGTTTTGCGGGTTTGTGACGAGAATTCGCGCTAGAACCGCGACCTTGTGACGCAGATCGATGGGAGTGTCGCAGCGCGATGCCGAGTCGATTGCCGCATGAGGCATCGACAACGTGGCGGGCAGGAACCGAGCCGTGGGCGTCAATCCAGTCGCGACGCCGACGACCTTGGGCGGGGAACGGGTTGGCGATCTCCTCGCAATCGCCGTTCTGCGTTCGTCCGATCATCTGTGCCTCGGTGCGCCTGCCTCGACATAAGCTCTTCCCATTTCGTTCGCAGAAATCGTTCAGCTTTGCGCCGAAAGAGGCGATCAGGTTACACACCAATGGTTACGACTTTCGGTTTCTCTTTTTCTCATTGATCACTTGCGACTTTCCTCCTGCTCACCACCGAGGCTGCTGTCGCGCTGGTTCCTCCCGCGAAGGCGAAGACGACTTGACGCGATGGAGACATTCCGCGGGATGCACGTTGATCGAACTTACAAAACTTTTTTTGTGTCTTGTGAGCGATAGCAACCAGTTCTATCGCTCATGGCTTTCCCGGCGCTTTAGCAACGTCAGCCATATCAATGGGTTCGAAAGCGGCCGGGACGCGCAAGGAACACGCCACCGACCACTCCGCTGCCCAGGATCTGGCGCGAGGTCGTTCCTTGTATTGCCAAATTTCGCCGTTTAGCACTTTCACAATTGCTTGTGAGCCGGGCATCGTGTGTCACCCGCTGTGTTTCCCGAGGCGCCGTGGCATGGGGCATTGCGGAGCCAGGGCCAGATGCTAGTTTGCACCGGGCTTGAAGATAGCGCCTTGGCCAGCACGGCTGTTCATAGTCACGCGGATGAAATCATCGAAATGAAGATGGCGGACGCATCCTCGTTCATCCTTGCAAGGTTGACGACTTAGCCAATCCCAATCGATGCGGCCTTCGCCGGCATCTGGGTTTACGGTGAAATAGCCGATTTGAAAGGCAGCGAGATTCTGGAAAAAATGGCTGCCCTGCGAGGGCGTGACGCGAAAATCGCGGAAGCCCGCTTCCACGATCACGCGCGCGCCTGAGATTTCGTCCCACTCGACTGGAATTCCGAGCCATGGATCATTCGATCCCCAGCGGCCCACGCCGATCAGAAGATAGGGTCGGGTCTCCGCGCTCAGCGCGGCGTTAAAGTGAGCGACCGCTTTAGCCACTTCCTGACTGCGTCCGCGCTCGAAGCTCTGGGAATCCACGACTACGATGTCGTGGAGATTTTCGATGCGGCCGTTACCCAAGAATTTGCTGCTCTCACAGATCAAATGCTCCTGCTTCACTTCGCCGAGGTTCAAGTCCTGGTCATCGCGGGCCAGTGTGAGGGGTCGAATCTGCAGAAAGCCAAACTCTGCCACTTCGCCCGTCTGCTTGGGCAGGCGCACGGCAAATTCGATCTCCACGGGATTGCCCAGCACATCCTCCCCCGCTCGCATAAGTTCATCGAGAATCGAGGCCACAGGGAAGGTGCCATGTTTGAGCATGTGGGCAAAACTGACCAGGCGCGCGCCTGGACGGCTGAGTCCGTCGTAGACCGCGTGGTTATCCCGCGAGTATGTCGATCCCACGGCCTGCAGCGTACCGTCAATCTCGGCGATGTCCAGGCCCAAGCGCGTCTCGTGCAAATGTGCCGGGCGGTCTTCGTCGGCTCCATTCAGTTCCAAGGCCCAGAATTCCGACTGCGAGTTGGCCAGCACGTCTTCGACGGAAGAGAACTGCACCAGGCTGCGCGGATAGCGCGGACAGAACGTCAAACATTTTCCGCCGTCGACCACAGCGCGGCCCAGGCCCAATGCCACACAAGCGATGCCATCTTCGAAAGTTACGGGCGGCACGGGATAGAAATTACGGGAGCGTACGACTCCGGAAAAATCTGGATAGTAGCGCTGGCCGTGCCCCGCACCCACGATCTGCTGCAAAATCACCGCCATCTTTTCTTCTTCCAGGCGGTAGGGCGTGGCGCGTACGTAGGCCTTGGCATGGCGGCTGAAGGTGGAAGCATAGACGCGACGGATTGCCTCGCTCAGCGCTTGCAGCCGAGCGTCCAAGCGAACTTGGTGATTTCCCAGCATGAAAGTTTCGTAAACCCCGGTGAAGGATTGATATTGCGAATCTTCGAGCAGACTGGAGGAGCGCACCGCCAGAGGATGCTTGACCTCTGCCAGGAACGCTTGCAAATCTTGCTGCAGCGGAGGGGAGAGCGGTGCGGCTAAAAACCGCCGCTGAATTTCAGCGTCATCCGCGCAATGCAGGGCGAAATCCAGCAGGTCGTTCTCGGTCACGAATTTGTCGAAAACGTCCGTAGCCAGCACGACGGACGCGGGCACCGCGATGTGAACTCCGGGAAAGCGGCGGGCGAGCCGGCGCGTGCGCAACAGGTGGCGGGCAAAGGCCAGGCCACGCGCCTTGCCGCCGAGCGAACCGAAGCCGAGGCGCAAAAAACTGGATGGCGCAGGCTCGAAGCTCTCGGCCTTGAAGTCACCGATCAGAACTTCATTCTGTTCCCGGCGATAGGTGCGGATCGATTCGATCAGGTCGCGGCGCAGATGCTCGCCGCTGGCAAGATCCGATACTTTTCGCGGCCGCAGCTTGGCCGCCAGCGCGAATTCCGTGCGCGCCATCAGCCAATGAGAAAAGTGGTTGTGCTGGCCGTGATACAGAAGGCTCTCCGCCGGAAGCGTTTTTAGATGGTGTTCCAGTTCGGTCAAATCTTTCGCGCGACCGACTTCAAGTGAATCGGGTAAGCGAAATACAAAGTCGCCAAAGCCAAATTCCTCAGTGAGAATTCGGCGCAGGTCTTGCAGCAGAGTGGGCGAAAGCTTCTGCAGGAAGGAGAAACCCTCGGCGTGAGCGCGCTCGCGGAAGGCCGTGCGGCTGGTCTGCAAAACCACTGGCACGTCGGGCACAAGATTTTTCACCAGCCGCGCTAACTCGAACCCGGCCTCGGAGTTGAGTTCGCCGTCGCGGGGAAATTCCACGTCCGCAACCAGTCCGATCATGTAATCGCGATACAGCCGCACGAGTTGCGCCGCTTCTTCGAAACTGGAGCTCAGCAAAATCTTGGGGCGCGCCTGCAGGCGCAGCAGTTTATGCGCGGCGTTGATGCCTTCCTGGATCACGCGGCGCGATTGCTTGATCAGTTCGCCATACATCGCGGGCAGGAACGACGAGTAGTAACGGATGTTATCTTCCACCACCAGCAGCACGGGAACGCCCATGGCACGTGTGTCGTGCAGCACGTTGCGTTTGTCTTCGACGTACTTGACGATCGCGATCAGGATGCGGGCGTCGCCCTGCCATAGGAAAATGCGCTCCACGTCCGTCACGGGATTGCGAGCGATGAAGTTTTTCACTTCGCGGTAGTCGTAGGCCAGCACCACCACGGGAACGTCGAGACCCGCAAGCTTCACGGCGCGCGCCAGTTGCGCCGCATCCATGTCGCCGATGGCGGGATTGGCAACGATCAGATTGAATTGCAGATTAGAGCTCGCGAGATCGAGCGCCTCGGCGCAACTTGAAACGTGAGTGATACCGGGAACCTGCTGCAGGCTGAGTTCGAGAGATTCGTCGATGAGCAGTTCGTTGAGGCGCCCGTCTTCGCGGAGTATAAAAGAATCGTAGAGGCTCGAGACCAGAAGAATGTTCTGCACTTTGAAGGGCATCAGATTTTCGAAGCCTTCGAAGCCCTGTTCGGGATCGAGGACGGGATTGGGGATGGAGACCATTGAAAGTCAAGATCCCCACCCTTGCCTCAAAGTGCGCGGCAAGGATGGGGCACCCACTTCAATACTACAAATCAATCTCTACACCAGTCCTTGATCCAGCATGGCGTTGGCGACTTTCAAGAAGCCGCCGATGTTGGCGCCGTTCACCAGATTGCCGGGCGTGCCGTATTTCTCGGCCGTTTCGTAGCAATTCTTGTGGATAGCGATCATGATCTTGTGCAGACGATCGTCCACTTCCATGCGAGTCCAGCTCAGCCGTGCGCTGTTCTGCGCCATCTCGAGGCCACTGGTGGCTACGCCACCCGCATTCGCAGCTTTGGCCGGTCCGTAGAGGATCTTCACGTCCAGGAACATCTTGGTGGCTTCGAGCGTGCTCGGCATGTTCGCGCCCTCGGCAACCAACGTGATGCCATTCTTGATGAGATTCGCCGCATCCTTCGCCGTGATTTCATTCTGCGTGGCGCTGGGGAAGGCGCAGTCCGCTTTGATATTCCAAAGAGGATTGTGCTCCAGTTTGATATCCGTCGGCATGAAGATCGCCTTCTTGAAACGATCTCCATAGTCGCGAATACGACCCCGTTTCACATTCTTCAGTTCGATGATCCACTCCAGCTTCTCGCGATCGATGCCATCCGGATCGTAGATCACACCGTTCGAATCGGAGACGGTCACCGGCTTGGCTCCGAAATCGAGCAGCTTCTCCATGGTGTATTGCGAAACGTTGCCGCTGCCCGAAACCAGACAGATCTTACCTTCGAGCGAATCCTTCTTGGTCTTCAGCATCTCATTGGCAAAGTACACGCAGCCATAGCCTGTGGCTTCGGGACGAATCAGCGAACCGCCCCAGCCCAGGCCCTTGCCGGTGAGCACTCCGGTGAATTCGTTGCGCAGCCGTTTGTATTGTCCGAACAGGAAGCCGATTTCGCGGCCGCCCACGCCGATGTCGCCGGCCGGAACGTCGGTGTCCGGGCCGATATGGCGCTGCAGTTCCGTCATGAAGCTCTGGCAGAAGCGCATCACTTCGTTGTCGCTCTTACCCTTGGGATCGAAATCCGAGCCGCCCTTGCCGCCGCCCATCGGCAGCGTAGTGAGCGAATTCTTGAAGACTTGTTCGAACGCCAGGAATTTCAAAATGCCGAGATTGACCGAAGGATGGAAGCGCAGTCCGCCCTTATAAGGTCCGATAGCGCTGTTCATCTCGATGCGGAATCCGCGGTTGACTTGGATATTTCCCAGATCGTCAAACCAGGGCACGCGGAACATCAGCACGCGCTCTGGTTCGACGATCCTCTCCAGGATGCGGGCGGATTGAAATTCGGGATGCTTGCCTAGAACCAAACGTAGCGAGTCGAACACTTCGCGCACGGCTTGATGGAATTCAGGCTCGGCGGGATTCTTTGACTCGACGCTCATCATTACGCTCTCAATGTAGTCCGCGGGAGCCTTCACTCCCGGCGGGGTCATGACTCTTTGATTCATAGTCCTACCTCCAAGTGTTTTTCGGTTATGTATAAAAACTCTTCGATAAGGCCGATTTGATTGTGGACTGCCGGCGGAGGAGTGCAATGATTCGGAATGCGTGTAAGGGTGACGTTGATCACCTGGTATCCCTCTCTGAGCGCGGCTTTTGAGGCCGCGCCGCTCTGGCTAACACTGCGCGAACCCATCGGCTTGCGTGACCGCTCCGATGGCCACGTGGTGGTCGATATAAATTTTGCCGGCATCGAGCGCCTGGCGGTCGAGTTCCAGCAGGTCGGCTTTTTTCACCTTGGTTTCCAAAACCTTCATCGCGGTCGCCGGGTGAAGGCACTCGGTCTCTTCCAGCAGCGCTCCTACCATCACGACGTTCGCCACCTTGGCCGAGCCCAGCCGGTCGGCAATCTCCGACGCGGGAATGCAGACCACTTGCGCCTGCGAGCCAGTGAAGTCATCGGGGAGCCGATCACGGCCGTAAAGAATAATCCCTCCGGGCGCGACTTCGGGCGCAAACTTGCGCAGCGACATTTCATTCATCGCGATCAGCACATGCGGATGCGAAACCAGCGGAGACCCAATGCGATCTTTCGACAGCCACACGTGGCAGTGCGCGCTGCCCGAGCGCATCTCCGGCCCATAGGAGGGAAGCCAGCTCACTTCCAGACCTTCGCGCATTCCCATCTCCGCCAGCAGGTGGCCCAGCAGAAGCACTCCCTGTCCGCCAAAGCCAGCGATCTTGATGCCCATCTTCCGGAAGCGATGTGGCGACGCAGGCACCGGCTCGGTGACCCCTTCACGCTTGCCCTCGATTACCTCCGCTACGCTCTTGTGCGGAGGAACGTTATTTGTGGGCAACTCAATTTTGCGATCGCGGAAAACTTCCAGCGGAAAATTTGGAATCATTTTCTCCGCCACCCAGCGCCGGGCTTCGAGTGGATTTTTGCCCCAGATCGTTGGGCAGGGCGAAAGAATCTCAACAAACGAGAAGCCGGCGCCGGCCCGTTGCAGCTCGAGCGCTTTGCGCACGGCGCGCCGCGCCTTCATGATGTTCTTGTTGTCGGAGAGCGCCACGCGCTCGATGTAGACCGGAGCCTCGAGCGAAGAAAGCATCTCGGCCATGTGCAGCGGGAAGCCTTCGTTCGTCGGGCGGCGTCCCCAGGGGGAGGTCGTGCTCTTTTGATCGACTAATGTCGTAGGCGCCATTTGCCCGCCGGTCATGCCGTAGATCGCATTGTTGACGAAAAAGACGGCAATTTTTTCGCCGCGGTTGGCGGCATGCACAATCTCCGCCGTTCCGATTGCCGCCAGGTCGCCGTCGCCCTGATAAGCGATTACCACCTTGTCCGGACAAGCCCGATGCAATCCCGTCGCCGCCGCGGGAGCGCGTCCGTGCGCCACCTGCACGTTGCCCACATCGAAATAATAGTAAGCGAACACCGAGCAACCCACAGGGCTCACCAGGATAGTGCGGTCCTGCAGTCCCAGCTCTTCGATCGCTTCCGCAATCAGTTTGTGGACCACGCCATGCCCGCAGCCGGGGCAATAATGGGTTTGGTGCTTCAGGTCCGTCTTGCGCTCATACACCGGATAGAACACCTCTGACTTCGAATGCGCGACTTCGTAGCCGTCAGTGCTCGCCTGCGCTTTATCCCGATGCGTTTCCTCCGGCTCCCTTTCTAGCGTTCGCTCCTCGACACCCACGCGCTCCCCAGCCATTGGTTGTCTCCTTATCCCCTCGCTAAACTAAAGCTTGCCAAAGCAAAGCTTGCTAAACCAAAGCGGCCGTCTGCTCCTCTATTTTCTCTACCAACTCCTCCACCGAAGGCACGTTGCCGCCAACGCGCCCGTAAAATTCCACGGGCTTGGTTCCGTTCAGTGTGAGACGGACGTCTTCGACCATCTGCCCGTTGCTCAACTCGACCACAAAGACTTTTTCCGTGCGCGACGCAGCCAGTTTCAATTGCTCTGCCGGGTAAGGCCACAGCGTAATGGGACGGAACAGGCCAACCTTAATTCCCAGCCGGCGCGCCTCATCCACCGCGGAGCGCAACACCCGCGACACGATGCCATAGCCCACCACTAATAATTCTGCTTCTTCGGTGCGGTACTGCTCGCAGCGCGTCTCGTTCTGCTGGGCGCGAATATATTTCGCTTCCATGCGCCGTTGGTGTGCTTCGAGATCGTCGGGCTCCAGATAAATTGAGCTCACGAAATTCTTGCGGGTTTCCGCAGTGCCTTTCACGGCCCACGGTTTATCGGGAATGACGGCTTCGCGGTATTCCAGCTCCAGCGGCTCCATCATCTGGCCAACATACCCGTCGGTCAGCACGATCGCCGGATTGCGATACTTGTCGGCCAGCTCAAAGGCGAGGATGGTCAACTCCGCCATCTCCTGCACCGACGCGGGCGCGACCACCAGGTTGCGATAGTTGCCGTGCCCTCCGCCCTTCACCATGGCGAAGTAATCGCTTTGTTCGGGAGCGATGTTGCCCAAGCCAGGCCCGGCGCGCATTACGTCGACGATAACGCAGGGGAGTTCGGCCCCGGCAAGATAAGAAATTCCTTCCTGCATCAGGCTGAGGCCCGGGCCGGAAGATGCAGTCATCACGCGCACTCCTGCAGCCGACGCGCCGTACACCATGTTGATCGAAGCGGTCTCGCTCTCGGCTTGCACAAAAGTTCTGCCGACCTCGGGAAAAAATAAAGCTGCAGCTTCTGCGATTTCGCTAGCTGGGGTAATCGGATATCCATAGTAAGCGCCGCAACCCGCCAGTAACGCGCCTTTAATGACAGCCACGTTTCCTTTACAGAGCTGTCGCATGATCGCCTCCCTGCGCTGCTACGGCCTTAAGCGGGGGTATCAACCGATAGACGACGATCGCTCCCGGCTCCGGACAGCAGTAAAAACAAATTCCGCAACCGGTGCAGCCTTCGCCCGTATAGCACGCGGGATGCACGCCGTAGCCGCTCAATTCGGGGGCGAGTTCCACGCATTTCGGCGGGCAGGACTCGATGCAGAGCCCGCATCCTTTGCACTCTTCAATATCGATTGTGATATTACCGCGGGCCTGGCCCATCTTCCTCACCTCGCCACGGTTTCGGGTGTTTGCTGATGTTGCAACCACTTGATTTTTTCGCAGTACTCGTACAACTCCTGCCGGAACTTGGGGTGCGCAATCTCGATCAATGATTTGGCCCGCTCGCGAATCGTCTTGCCATGCAGGGAAGCGACGCCGTATTCGGTCACGACAGTGCGGATCAGGCCGCGCGAGGTGACCACGCCCGCGCCAGGGTCGAGCATGGGAACGATGCGCGAGATCGTTCCTTTCTTTGCTGTGGAGGACAAGGCGATGATGGACTGCCCACTCCTCGCCCGCGAAGCACCCCGTATAAAATCCACCTGCCCGCCGATACCGCTGTAAAACTGATTGCCAATCGAATCCGAACAAACCTGTCCAGTCAGATCGATCTGCAAGGCGGAGTTAATCGCCACCATATTGTCATTGCGCGCGATCAGCGCGGGATCGTTGGTGTAGGCCGTGGGGTGGAACTCGAAGATAGGATTGTTGTCCACGAACTCGAACAAATGTTTGGTGCCCAGCGCGAATCCCAGGATGATTTTGCGCGGCTTGAAGTTTTTTCTCGCACCCGTGATCACGCCCGCTTCGATCAGCGGGATTACCCCGTCCGAAACCAGTTCGCTGTGCACGCCCAAATCCTTGCGGTCCATCAACAGAGGCAGGACCGCCTCGGGAATGCCTCCTATGCCAATCTGCAAGACTGCGCCATCTTCGATCAGGCTGGCCACGTTGCGCGCGATGGCCACATGCAAATCGCTCAGCACCGGCTTCTTTAACGCGCACAGAGGCCGCGAAGATTCCACCAGCGCGTCGATTTCACTCCCGTGAATGAAGCTGTCGCCGTACGTGCGCGGCATCTGGTCATTGACTTGAGCCACCACGTAGCGCGCTACTTTGGCTGCGGTCAGCGTGGTGTCCACGCCTACGCCAAAACTGCAGAAGCCGTGCGGATCGGGAGGGGAAACTTCGATTAGGGCAACGTCGATCGGCATCGCCCCGCTCTCAAACAGGCCCTCAATCTCGCTCAGGTAGATGGGCGTGTAATCGGCGCGTCCCTGGCTGATGGCGTCGCGGACGTTCGGTCCGATGAACGTGGCATTGTGGCGGAAGTGCCCTTCCATCTCCGGCGCCACGTAGGGCGCGCACCCCATGGTCATCATGTGGACGATCTCCACATCATGCACCTCCGGGGCACGTCGCATCAGCGCCTCGACCAGTGTCTCCGGCTCGGCGCAACCCGGCTGGATGTAAACTCGCATCCCCGAGCGTACAAACCGCAACGCCTCGTCCGCGGTCATGAGGCTTTTCTTATAGTGCGTTTCCCAGGACATCGGAGGGGTCACCTCGTTACAGTGAATTCTCTCCGAAGCTGGCGGGGAGAGACAGATCCTGGGTCACGGCAAAGAGTGATCGCGGTCACTGGATGGAGACGTATTGCAAAACTTTGCCGGCGGCGACGGAGTTCAGCCGGAGTCTTCCGTGAACCCACCCTCGTGATTTAATCCATCTTTCCGCGTACCACTACTGCAAAACGCTCCGCAACTCCATGAAAACGGCACGATTGTACGCCTGACTCTCCTTCCAGTGCTGTCAGTTCCATACATTCTTTTCGGTATTAGAGGAAAGGTTCGCAGCGCGCTCAGAGAGTCATGCCCAGATAAGGCAAGTCATGGTAAAAACTAGACATGAGACGACATTCTTGGCCTTGCTACCGCGTCCTCTTCACACCTTTTCTGCTTCTTGCAACCGCAACTGGTTTGCTCGCGCAGGCTTCGCCCGCCGGCCAATCAGAAGCTCTAAACATTGCAATCGTGACGGCTATGCAACAGCAGAAGGTACTTCTACCCCTCCAGTGGGACGCCAAGAAGGGCTACTTATTTCTAGGCGTACCAATGACCGAAAAGGGCGGAACATCGTCACCGCAGTACATCCTGAATGATTCGTTACCGTATGGTGTAGGGCAAAACAACTTAGGCATGGATCGTGGTCAGATTGGGATCTTCTCGCAAGCCAGCCTGAGCGGTGGACCGCGATTAGTTCACTTTGAACGGGTCGGACCCAAACTGCTGCTCATTCAAGAAAACACCATGTTTCGGACTGCCTCTCCAGACCCAGCCGAACAGCTGGCCGTTCGACAGTCTTTTCCATCTTCTGTCCTGGCGGGTTTCGAGATCGCAGGAGAAATCGACGGTTTTGTCGTCGTGAATGCGACCAAATACTTCTTTGCTGACATTCACTGCGTTGCAGAAACACTTGCAGCAGCAAAGCAAGGAACCTACAGCGTGGACGAAGCACGGTCGACCATACTTCCCGAATTTTCGAAAGCCTTTCCGGAGAACACCGAAGTTGAGGCCGAGTTGACCTTTGTCAGCGCAGATCCAAGCAAAGCAAAAATTCTGGCCGAGGTGGCACCCGAGGTTCATTCCTTTACCGTGCATGTGCGGCAGAGCTTTCTGAAAACGCCGGAACCCGGCTTCACTCCCCGCCGCTTTTCTCCGCGTTCGGGGTACTTCGATCTGACCTACCGCGAGATGAATACGCCGCTCGGGGTTCCTGTCCATCAGCAATTCATCACTCGTCATCGATTGCAGAAAAAGGATCCTGCCTGTCGCGAAAACTGCGTAGCCGTTCAGCCGATCCATTACTACGTGGACCGCGGCGCTCCCGAGCCTTTGCGCTCGGCGCTGCTAGAAGGCTGCCGCTGGTGGGAGGAGGCTTTCCGCGCGGCAGGTTGGGCGAAGGACACCTTTCAAGTGGATCTGCTCCCTCCCGACGCCGATCCCATGGACGCACGCTACAACATCATTCAGTGGGTACATCGGGCAAACCGCGGCTGGAGCTATGGTGACGAAATCGCCGATCCGCGAACCGGGGAGATTCTGAAGGGCAACGTCACGTTGGGCAGCCTGCGGGGAAGGCAGGATTATATGTTGGCCGAGGCGCTGCTCGCCCCCTACAAGGACGGCAAGGTGCCAGATCCTGAGCACGATGAAGCTTTGGCGATGGTGGTCGCGCGCATACGCCAACTTGCCGCGCATGAGACCGGGCACACGCTCGGCCTGGTGCACAATTACGCCGCAAGTACGATCCAGCATACGCCAGACGAAACCATGAGCGTGATGGACTATCCGCACCCGTGGATAAGCCTTGATAAGAATGGTGTGCCTGATCTCCGCCACGCTTACCCGGTCGGAATCGGTGTTTGGGACAAAGTTGCCATCGACTACGGCTATCGCGAGTTTGACGTGGATGGCCGGCCAGTCGAAGACTCTGCGGCGTTGGAAAAAATTCTCCGCTCGGCGGAGTCGAAGGGCTTGGTCTTTCTCAGCGATGACGACGCACGACCCGCTGGATCCGCAAGCCCCATTGCTCACCTATGGGACAACGGAACCGATGCCGCCGACGAACTGAACCGTATTCTCGAAATTCGCGCAGCAGCTCTCAAGCGATTCGGAGAAGATACCATCCGTCCGGGAACGCCAACTGCACAGATGGAAGACACGCTGGTACCGCTCTATCTGCTGCATCGCTACCAGGCCGAGGCTGCGACCAAGATCATCGGTGGTCTCGATTATCGCTACACCGTTCGCGGCGACGGGCAGCGCGGAGTAGAAATCGTCTCCTCTGTCGAGCAGCGCAAGGCGCTGGCTGCCGTAGTGAAGACGCTTTCGCCGGAAGTTCTGACTCTGCCAGAATCGCTTCTGCGTCAACTGCCACCGCGGACCCCGGGCATGGTTAGAACGGCCGATGGTCCACGAACCATGGAGAGCTTTCCTTCGCACACCGCACTCACGTTTGACCCGATCGCCACAGCAGAGGGTGCGGCAGATCTGATGCTCGCAGTTTTGCTCCTGCCCGAACGTGCGAATCGCCTGGTTGAATACCATGCTCGCGACGCATCGGAACCGACTCTCGATGAAGTAATCGACGCCGCGATGAAGTCTGCGAGTCCCGAAAATTCGAACGACGGTCTTGCTGGTGTCGTGAGTACCGCCGTGAAAGCTCGCATCGCGGAAGCGCTTTTCCGGCTCGCTGCCGACGCAAGAACGTCGTTCGCGGCGCGCTCCCAGGTAACGGCAAAACTGCACGCCATCGCACAATCGCAGCCGACGGATGCGAGCGGAGACGAGATCAAGCGTCGCATCGAAGCTTTCGAGCGCGATCCGGGAAAGTTCAAGCCTCGGCAGGTTATAGAAGTGCCCCCTGGCAGCCCGATCGGAGACGATGAGCTATTGTAAGACTGTCAGGTGCTAGAAGATCGCAGAGGCTTTTGCCAAGTCTTGTATGCGTTGGCAACAATTCTGGAAGAATCCTACGCCACCCTTGAAGTGGAACGGCGCGCACGCCACCGAACTCGGTGCCGATGGCACACGCATCGCGGTCGCTGGAAATTCCGTGGGCGGAAACATGAACGCGGCGCTAAAAACCCGGTGTGGAACTCAAAATCCGGTCCTAGGGCCAGAAGTTGGCTTCGGGGGAGATCGCTATTGATCTCCTGCAAGCACGTTCTCGATAACTTCCAAATTGCCGTTCGATGCGGGAGTTATTATGCGATCTATGCGATAGTTCCTTCGCAGCTCCGATATCACGACAGGACTCAACGGGATCGAGCGGAAGAAATAGCTGCGGAGAACACGAGAAGATGGCCAAATACGTGATTCAAGCTATGCGTGGTGCACCTCTGGGAGGAGCTTACTCCCAGGGATGGCGGGCCGGGGATTTCATCTTCGTTAGCGCAACGGGTCCGATCGACCCGGTCCACGGCGGGCTGGTCGTAGACAGTATTGAGCAGCAGGGCAGGAGGAGCAGACCCTTGATAACATCGTTGCCATTCTCGAGGCGGACGGAGCCTCTCTTCGCGATGTGGTCAAGGTGCAGGTGCATCTGAGTGATACGAGTTTGTTCGCGCGCTACAACGCGGTTTACGCGCGACGTTTTTCGCCGCCGTATCCGGCGCGCACGACGGTAGGCAGCGATCTTGGTCATACTCCAGGCATGTTGATCGAAATTGACTGCGTTGCGTACAGTGTGAAGAAAACTGGCTCGAGACCAATGCCTGGGCCGAAGAAGAAGACCAAGAAGAAGTCGAGCCGCCGGAGTAACTTAAATTCCAGCCTGTCACAAGAAACGCTACAAGGACGGGCCAACCCGAGCAAGGTCGCCGCGCGGAATTTCTTTGCTAGACTCTCTCGCCTAGATTGGCTCGGTAGCCAGACTTGGCCAATGCTAACGTTGGCAGCAGCAGCGTTTCGCGTCCGCGGGCGGTAACTTTCTCTACGGATGCGATCTGGCCGTCCCGAACGAGGAACGCCGAATCAAAGTTGTTCACCGTGGGGCAGACGTGGCGCGGTAGCAGATAGAGCGCTTCGCCAATCTCCGGGCCGGCGGTTTCGCGGTTCAATTCCATCGGAAGATGCTCTTCACTGGGCGCGAGAGGCGTCAGTTCTGGATGTCCGGCGACCACGCATGTGGGCACGCCAGCATCGACCGAGACGGCTTTGTGGCCCGCGTCGCAGGTGATGATTCCGTCGCGTGGCCGACTGACCACACGTGTCAATACCAGCACCGCTGGTGCGTAGCCGTACTCAGCGGGCAGCTGCGCCAGGCTTGTGGCATCGCAATAGACAATTGTTCCAGGCGAGACGCGGTGGATGAACCCCGCGCCGTGAAAACCTTTGTACGTGAGGGAGCAGGGGAGCGTTGGCGTCCCTGCGGTGATCACTTCTGGCACGCTCATTCCCCCGTCCTGGATCGCGATCACAAGTTTCAGCAAACGATCGTAGCCGGCGTGTGCCGCTACGGTCCGTTCGGGCTCGTCGAAAGTCCCGTACTGGCCGTCATAGTAGTGCAGGCCGCTGAATTGCAGCTCTGCGGCTTCAACAGCGCGCACGAGCCGAACCACTTTATCGGTCTGGCCCTGTTCGACTCCTGTTCGATTCATGCCCGGATTGATGTCGACAAACACGTTGACTGAGCTGCCTCGCCATTGCCGCATCTGTTCTTCGTTCTCGACCAGGGTGGAAATCCGGACGTGCGGGAACTGTTTCGCGACTTCGAGCACACGGCGTGCATTAGCTCCCACCACTGGATAAGCAAGAAGGACGTCGGCCACTCCGCTGTAGCAAGCTATCAGCAGCTCGAGCGTGGTTGCGCATTTGAAATTTCGGACACCCTGCTCGACAAGCATGCGAAGCGTGTAGGCCAGCTTGGCGGTCTTGATGTGCGGGCGCCAGCGATCTGGAGCGCCTCCGAGCAGATGCAACGTCCGCGCAATGTTTGAAGCCACGATTTCCGGATAGACCACAAGCGCAGGAGTAAGAACGTCTTCAATGACGGCCACTCGGTTACGTTCGTCCCAGGGAAACTCGCTCAGCATGAATTTATGCGCTGCCCCACGCACCTTCGATCATATCGCTCAAACCTGAATAGGCGCTACAAGCACTCGGGCCCCGGCATTTCCCGTCGGCAACAAATGACATGGTCCGCATGCGCAGTGGCCCCGGGCAGACACTTTCGGGGGATGGGATCACTGCGCGCCCACCTCGCGGGTCGTTGACCATCTTCGTTGCTGCGAGTAGGCTCTGACTTCCGCGATGTGGGCTAGCAATCTATCCGACCATTCCGAGCGCAGAGGTTTGATTCGTGGCCTGGGTCTCGGGTCGGCGATCGCGATCGTTATTGGCGACACGATCGGGACTGGGATTTTTCTTGTCGCTAGCGACATGGCGCGCGCCGTGGGCTCCGCCACACTGGTGTTGATCGCCTGGATCCTCGGCTTGCTCATCGTGCTTTTGGGCGCCTTCTGCTATGCGGAACTCGGTGCCGCTTTTCCGAAGGCCGGAGGCCCTTACGTCTATCTTAGCCGGGGACTCGGCCCTCTCTGGGGATTTCTCTTTGGCTGGATGAGTTCGTTTCTCGAGAGGCCAGTCGCTATGGCTACTCTGGCGGCGGGTTTCGTGCGGTTCCTGGGATTCTTGTTTCCCATGGTGGCCACGCCTTTGTTCGGCAGTCACATCAGGCGTTACGAATTCACCTTCACGACGGCCCAGCCGATTGCGGCGTTGATCGTGGTCATCGTGACGGCGGTCAATTATTTCAGTGTGCGGATGGGTGGTGCTATCCAGGTGGTGCTGACGTCGCTCAAGATGGGCACAATCCTGGTTATCGTTGCGGTAGGCGTCGTGTTCGGAACAAAACACGCCGGTTCAACTGCGCCGATAACATCGTTCAGCTTGGGAACGATTGGCGCCTTGCTGACAGCGCTCGTTCCTGCGATGTGGGCGTACAACGGCTTTAACGACCTTGGCGATCTGGGAGAAGAGATTGTCCAACCGCAGAAGAACATCCCGAAAGCCATCATCTTTGGGCTGTTCACTGTGGGCGGTCTGTATTTGATGGCGAACGTTGTCTACTTTCATGTGTTGCCCTTCGCACAGGTGGCGGCGTCCGAGCATGTTGCGTCGGATGTGGTGCAATCGTTGAGTGGTTCCCGCGGCGCAGCTTGGCTCACGGTCGCGATGGCCGTGTCGGCCCTTGGGGCGCTGCACGTCGTGGTCTTGACCGGTGCTCGCATCCCTTACGCCATGGCGCGCGACGGTGTGTTCTTCCGTTTCGCGGAGCACCTTCATCCTTCCCTGCGTACGCCCACCGGCGCGTTGGTTTTCCTAGGCTCGATCGCGGCGCTACTGGCGCTTAGCGGGACGTTCGAGGAACTCTATTCACTGTTTGTCTTTGCGGTGTGGATCTTTTTCGGGTTAGTGGCGATCGCCCTAATACGTTTACGCCAAAAAGAGCCGAACCTGGTTCGGCCTTACCGCGCCTGGGGATATCCGTGGACGCCGCTCATCTTTTTGGCTGCCGCGATGGCTTTGACGGTCAACTTGTGGATGATCCGGCCCGTACGCTCCTCGCTGGGGCTGGGAGTAATTGTTCTCGGTATTCCGTTTTTCTACCGCTGGCACAAAAGGCCTCGTGCCGCCAGGCTCTAGCCAGTCATACAACGATCAGCGCTTTCCCACCCCCAGCAATGCGCGGCCGGGGAAAACGACTGGCACGATCTTCCCTTCGTCAACAACAATGGTTCCGCCCACCACCAAATAGCGCACGCCCACGCTCGGTTCCATGGGCTTCGTGAAGGTGGATCGGTCACTGATGGTCGCAGCGTCGAACACAACCATGTCGGCGTCAGCGCCCTCTTGCAGTCTGCCTTTTTGCCGTGCCGCAGGAGTAGAACGCTCGAGCATCTCCGCCGGCATGAGACTCATCTTTCGCAGCGCATCCATCAGCGTGATCGTTTTCTTTTCACGTACATATTGGGCCAGCACACGCGAGTAGCTTCCGGCGTTGCGAGGATGGCCCTGGATGCCATCACTGGCGATCATCACCAGTGGGTGTGGGATCACTTTGTCCACCATTTCCTGTGTATTGGAGAAGATCAATACCAACTGCGGCATGCTGGAGTTATGCAACTGGTCGAAGCGTTCCTTGGTCAGGTGCTCGCCAGTGTTTGGAAGCACAAGGTCGCTATAGTCAATGCCAAACTTCTCCCGCCAGCCGGTGTTGAAGAGCGCCGAGTTTATGAAGGTCATGCCCGCAGTGTAGGGATAGGCCTCGGTGGTGACATCGAGGCCGCGGGCGCGCGCTCCTTCGACCATGGAAAGGCACTCCATGGCGTCGCGGGCGCAGGTGCTGTTGATGTGCACGATGTGCAGCGAAGCCCCCGTAATGGCGGCTGCTCCAATGACCTCGCTGGTCGCCTCAATCGCTGAGCCCGGCTCGACGCGACCCGCGCTCCGCATGTGAGTGTAAACGGGAAGTCTCCGTTCGGCCGCGAGACGGAACATGTCAATCACTTCCAGTCGAGTTGCGCCCGGTGTGTACTGGATCCCCATCCCTATCGCCAAGCCACCGGCGTCCAACTCTGCGCGCAGGCGTTCCCGCATAGCCTCGATCTGCTCAGATGTGGCTGGCTGATCAGTCGCGGGGCCGCTCTTCGGCAGGATATCTCCGGGCGGCAGCGGCGGTCCGAATACGAGAGCCCGTGCCGCCACATGGCTGGCCGACGTGCCGTAGTGAATGAGCGACTGGCCCTCTTTCGCTTTCAGAAACTGAGCAACGTCCGGCACTCCGATTTCCAGTTCGAGCGCCGTGGTCACGCCATCGAGCGCTTTCACGCGCTGGCTCTCGATCTCCTGGCCATGCTGGTGAAGGTCAATGAATCCGGGAGCGACCACCAGCCCGCCGGCGTGGATCACCCGGCGTCCGCTCAGCGCCTCGGACGAGATGCGGACAATCTTTCTGTCGCGGATGCCAACGTTACGCACAGCATCCAGGCTGCTTTCGGGATCCATCACACGTCCGCCTTCGAGCACGAGATCGTACTGCTGCGCGCACATGACGGTATTTGAGAACGCCAGAAAAAACAGGAAGAAAATCAGCTTGCGCATGATTGCTCCATTAGACGGACGATCATACCAGCAGGAACTCTATTCGCAGTCCGCCTCTCCGGACGGGTAACGACAATCTGGAAGTGACCGAAAGAAGCCGCCAAGCCTGTCGGCGCCATTCGAGAATTACTTCCGGCTTGCCTGTGGCTCGAGAACTGTTTGCGGCGTTACCGTAGCGCAATCCGATTCAGTCGTCAGGGAGATCATGAGCCAATCTTCTTGCCAATTCTCCTGATCTCGCCTCGAAGCCATGTATGCGCCGCATCCGTATTGACTCGCGGATGCCAGATCATTAGGTACTTGAAGCCCGTTATCTCTTCCGGCGCCTTCTGCACCTTGATTTTGCGATTTTCAGCCTCCAATCCTGCGAATCGCCGGGGTGCGGTAAGAATCAGTTTGGTTCCAGGAATACACCGCGTAGCCGCTCCGAAATATGGCAGGGTAATCACGGTACGACGGCGACGACCGTGCGCTGCCAGACGCTTCTCCGGTATATGTTGCGAGCCTTCGACGACATCGACGCCAATGTGTTCGGCGGCGAGATATTGTTTGAGAGTGAGTTGGCGCTGGTAGGGAGCATCCGCTGCCACAATACAGACGAGTTCTTCCTCGTAAATGACCTCGGTCAGTAAAGGTGAGGGCACATGGCCTTCATCGCCAATCAAAGCAAGATCGAGCCGACCGTGACTCAGATCCTCGAAGACATCTCCTCTCCAACTTGCGAATGTGAAGCGAACCTGTCGCGCCACCGGGAGAACCTCGCGACAGAGAACGGGCGCGATGATCGAGGTCGCATTGTCTGTCGCCGCAATCCGGAAGGAGCATTGTTCTGTCACGGGGTCGAATGTCGAACCCGAGATGAGCCGGTCCAATTTCGGCAACATGATCTCTAGCTCTTGAAGAACACGTTCCCCTTGCGGCGTTGGTTCATAACCCTTTGCCGTCCGCACCAGCAGATCATCGTGAAACGTATCCCGCATTCGCTGCAATGCGCGGCTCACTGCGGGCTGGCTCAGTAGCAACCGCTTGGCGGCACGCGAAACATTCCGCTCTTCGGCAAGTACCGAGAACACAACAAGAAGATTTAAGTCGGCCTGACGTAGCTGCGTTACACGCATAATTAATATTAGCACTATGCATTGGACGGATAGCTATGTCAGGTTCAATCTCTTTTTAGCGACGGACTTCAAGTTCGAAGAAGCCGCCAAAAAAGGAGAACGACCATGAGAAAGACAGCTATCGTAACCGGAGCATCCCGCGGCATCGGACGTACCATCGCCCTTCGCCTCGCAGCCGACGGATTCGGCGTCGTCGTCAACTACGCCGGCAATGCGGCGAAAGCAGAAGAGGTCGTCAACGAGATCACCAGCTCAGCCGGGCGCGCCCTTGCAGTCCAGGCGGACGTTGCCAATCCCGAAGACGTCAAGCAGCTCTTCGAGAAGACCCTCAAGGCCTTCGGACAGATCGACGTTGTCGTCAACAACGCTGGCATCATGCCGCTTTCACCTATCTCCAAGGGTGACGTGGAGACCTTCGACAAAGTCATTGCCACGAACCTCCGCGGAACCTTCCTTGTCCTCTCGCAGGCGGCCCAGCACGTTGCAGAGGGTGGGCGCATCATCGCCTTTTCCAGCAGTGTTCTCGCCAAGAATTTCCCGACCTACGGCCCGTACATCGCTTCCAAGGCGGGTGTCGAAGGCCTTGTCCATGTCCTCGCCAACGAGCTACGCGGACACAAGATCACGGTCAACGCCATTGCACCTGGACCTGTAGGGACGGAGCTCTTCCTGGACGGCAAGACTGAAGAGCAGATCAAACAGATCAGCAGCATGGCGCCGCTTGAGCGTCTCGGTCAGCCCGACGATATCGCAGGCGTTGTCTCCTTCCTCGTTGGCCCCGATGGCGGATGGGTCAACGCGCAGGTGCTTCGCGCAAACGGTGGCTTCGCATAAACAGCACACCTCGCTTGCAGTCAGCCCTTCCATTCACATAACCCGAAGAACAGGAGAATCGATATGAAGAACATCATTGTCATCACAGGAGCTTCGAGCGGCTTCGGCGCCCTCTCGGCGCGCGCTCTCGCCATCGCAGGTCACACCGTTTACGCCAGCATGCGTGAGACCACCGGCCGCAACGCTGCACAGGTAGAGGCTGCGAAACAGTTCGCCGCAGAAAACGGCGTAGACCTTCGCACGATCGAGCTGGATGTGGCCTCTCAGGAATCAGCCGACCAGGCCATCAAGACTATCGTCGAGAAAGACGGCCGTCTCGATGTCGTCATCCACAACGCGGGGCACATGGTCTTCGGTGCTGCGGAAGCCTTCACTCCCGAACAGCTCCTGCAGGTCTATGACACCAACGTGCTCAGCACGCAGCGCGTCAATCGGGCCGCGCTGCCGCAACTGCGCAAACAGAAAAAGGGCTTGGTGCTATGGCTTGGGAGCACCAGCACTCGCGGTGGCACGCCGCCGTATCTTTCACCCTACTTTGCGGCGAAGGCGGCTATGGATGCGCTCGCTGTCAGCTATGCCGCGGAGTTGAATCGCTGGGGCATCGAGACCTCGATCATCGTTCCCGGAGCCTTCACCTCCGGCACGAATCACTTCGCCCATGCCGGTGCACCAGCAGACAAGACACGTCAGGCCGAGTACGACAACGGCCCTTACGCGCATCTTGGTGACGACATCATGAAGGGGTTCGCTGCTACCGCGCCTGCCGATGCCGATGTGGCCGATGTCGCCAAAGCTATCGTCAATGTGGTGGACATGCCCTTCGGGAAGCGTCCGTTCCGTGTGCACATCGATCCCGCGCAGGATGGTGCGGAGATTGTAAACGGAGTAGCAGATCGTGTTCGCACCGAGATGTACCGCAACATCGGTCTGTCGGACCTGCTGGCTCCGGTTGCGTTTTCGCTCTGATTCTGGTTCCGTTGGAGAACGGTGTAAGACCACACGAAATCAACACGGAGGACTGTCATGTTTTCAATTATCGGAATTACTGGTCGAGTTGGCGGAGGTGCTGCTAGCCGTCTGCTCGGACTGGGTAAACAAGTTCGCGCTGTTGTTCGCGACGAGGCTAAGGGCCACGTCTGGGCATCCAAGGGTGCGTCTGTCGCCGTCGCCGATATGACCGACGGTGACGGCCTGGGACGCGCTATAGCGGGCTCCGAAGCAGTCTTCGTTATGTTGCCACCCCTATTCGATCCCTCGCCTGGATTTCCTGAAGCCAAAGGCCAGATCGACAGTCTTTCCGT
>JBEKWC010000018.1:0-113979 GCA_049513475.1 Candidatus Sulfotelmatobacter sp.
TTGCTCCACGCTTCTTTCAGACCCCGCCTCGCGACGACGCCCTTGCGCTTCGCTATCACTTCACCTCCATCAGGTTGTGAAGAGGACTTTCACCTCCAAGCTGTCAAACATGCTCGGCACACAAAACGAAGGCCGCCCCAGCGGGCGGCCTTTTGAATTTACGAACGCAACTCTTACGACGAGACTCCCGCCGGTGCCTGCGGCACAGGCCCCGCCGTGGTCGCGGCAGCGGCTTCATTCAAGATGCGGTGGTGGATGGTAAACAGCGCCAGTTCGAGCCGGTCCGAGACGCCGATTTTGTCGTAAACGTTGCGCAGATAATTCTTGATGACCTGTTCTGTCGTTCCTAACTGCGTGGCTATCTCTTTATTCTTATAGCCCTGCACGATCAGCGCCACGATGCGCAGCTCTTTGGCGGTCAGGCGATCGCGCACGCGCAGCCCGACCATATCGTTTTCGGTAAGTTCGCTGGGCACGGCGACATCCTGCACCCAGGTTTCTCCGCGTGCCACTTTGCGGACGCAATCGACCAGAGCGGCGCTGGTTACGTTGCGATAGACCACACCGTGGGCGCCGTTGGCCATGTGGCGCTGGGCGCTCTCGCCGGTATCGGCGAGCACAATGACGCGAGTCTTGGCTTTGGTCGCGGCCTGCACGATGCCGGCGAAATCGTTATGAAAGCCTGCGGCCACCACCAGCACCGCCGCGCGAAATTTGTCCAGAGCCATAAACATCTGCTCTGGGGTCTGAGCCTGCGCTACGATGCGCATCTCGTCTTCCACCGCCAGTACCTTGGCGATACCGGCGCGGAAGATTGCCTGGTTATCGGCCAGAATCAGTTTGAGCATGTTATCGGCGCTCCAAAATTTCTATCAAGTCCCTGACAACTGCATTTCGGCACTCGGCACTCAGCACGCAGCCAAACCGGCCGTATGCTGACTGCCAGCCGCCCAACGGCAAGCTTCCCAGACTCAGAGTTCCTCCATTACGAATTCCTCACAAACTCGTAGGAGTCAATCACGCAAGCTACGCCCTTGCCTTCTTCGCTGGCGCCCGTAGGATCGGTGCGCACCACGCGCCCCTTGCACTGGATCACGACATTCTCCTGCCCTCCGGTGACATCTGGAGGCAGAGTGATCTCAAACTCCACCGGCGAACCCACTTCCAGCGAGGCATCGGCGCGTATGTAGACTCCGGCCGCGCTCAGGTTGCCCGTAAGTCCCTTAGCATCTCCGGCGGAGTCTTCCTTATGTATCTTGATCGGCAGTTCCAGCGGAAACCTTTTTCCGGTCCGTGCTTCGGACACAGTGCCTCCTCTTTCATGGCTTGGTCCTTCTCGTTCTTGCCACGGGGCCAACACCATCCTCGCGCTCCCAAGTTAGCCGTAATCGCCTAATTTAGTGCTCAGGGGCGGTTATATCACGGATGCTGGCGCTATAAAAGCCTGATTACGAATTAGTTAACGGTAGAACTTAGATTCCCCCTTTCCCGTGGGGGCATTTCGCCAGGAAGCGGGCGGAAGTCTGCCGAGAGCCTGACCGGTGCGGGGTTGCGCTGCTCCCAGTTTTGCTTTGGCGGCCGTTCCGCCACTGGCTCTGGATCGAAGTTTTTCGGAAGTTGAACTGCCCTGCCCCACGGCCCATTCTCGCGGCATTTTTTTCTTCTCTGATTTACAAATCTTCCGTATTCCACAGGCTGTTTTGCGCTAGAATTCTGTTGCACTGAGGAGTTGGATTCATCGGCTGTGGATCCGGCTCCTGGCCTTCCCCCAGGAGGTAGTAGATGTATCGGTCGTATTCCAGCCCTCTCGCCGACTCGCGTCCGTTTATGGACGTGCAGTCTTTGATTCGCAACCTTTCACAGGATTTTGTCACGTCCTTTAATACTGGTAACTACGATCAGGCGGCTACGCTCTTCGCGCAGGATGGCGCGTTCATGGCCCCGCATCACGATCCCGCGTACGGCCCCAAGGCGGTCGAGCGCCTGTTGCGCCAGTTCGGCGAAGCCGGCTACGAAGACCTGCGCCTTGAAACCGTGCGCGTGGACGCTTCTGGGGACATGGCCGTCGAGATCGGCCGCTACACGGTTGCCATCCGCCAGCCTGATGGAACCGTGATGGCGGATCGCGGCAAATACGTGAAGGCCTGGCGGCGACTGGGCGCCTGGCTCATCGCGGCCGATTGCTGGAGCACGAACCTGCCGTTGAATCAGTAGGCTCTTTTTTCGGGGATCTACGAAATGAGACGATCGGAACTTAGATGTCTTTAATCTCTTCGTCGATCAGCCGCTTGTTATTCTCTTCCGAGCCTGCGAGTTCAAACGACTTCGTGATCGCGGATTTCCCTTTTTCCACGCTGCTAATGACGTAGGAGCAGCCGAACCAGTGGGCTTCGGCGAGATCGGTCTGCGACCAGCGCGCCGGATGATCGGGATGGGAATGGTAGAAACCGACGATGTCCTCTCCGCGCTCGCGCCCCTCGCGCTGGATACGCACCAGTTCGCCCGGATCGATGTGGTAGCGGTTCTGGGGAGAGTCGGTGCGGGTGTTGCCGCAGCGCGCGGTTGAAGTCACGACGCGCACGCCCTCGTCGCTAAATTGACCGAGCAGCACTCCGCAGCACTCGTGGGGATAGGTCTCTTCGCCGTGGCGGCGGAGGGCGTCGTAGTCTCTCGAGGTAATCTTCAGCATAGAGGGTCATGTACCACAGCGTTTGGCTCCGCTCACAACTGGCGATGAAAAATGTTCGTAGCCTAAAGCCAAACCTTTAAACACGAGGGACACGGGGTTTCACAGGGTACCCCCTTGACCCGGTGAAAATTTCTATTCCTCCGTCCAGAATCTCTCGCTCAAATATTTGTCGCCGGAGTCGCAGAGGATGGTGACGATCACGGCTTGCTGGCCTTTGCGCAGGCGCTCGGCGACTCGCAGGCTGCCTGCGATCGAGGCGGCTGCCGAAACTCCCAACAACGATCCACATTCTCGCGCCATGCGGCGGGCGGTCGCGTAGGCTTCTTCGGTTTCGATCTCGAGATTTTCGTCGGCTAGTTGGGGATCGTAAATCTTCGGGACGATCGCGGTAGCCATGTGTTTTGCGCCTTCAATGCCGTGGAAGGCGGAATCGGGCTGCAGAGAAATGCAGCGGATGCTGGGGTTCAATTCTTTGAGCCGGCGGGTGGTCCCCATGAAAGTGCCGCTGGTGCCAAGCATGGCCACGAAGTGCGTGACCTGTCCTTCGGTTTGCTGCCAGATCTCATTGGCCGTCCCGTAATAGTGGGCGAGCCAGTTGGCGTTGTTGGAATATTGATCGGCGTAGAAATATACGTCAGGGTGCTTGGCGGCGAGTTCGCGCGCCTTGCGGATGGCGCCGTCGGAGCCATCGCCGGGGTCGGTATAAATAATGTTGGCGCCATAGGCGCGCAGAATTTTTTTTCGTTCGAGGGAAACATTTTCCGGCATGCACAGCGTCACGGAAAATCCTTCGGCCGCCCCGAGCATTGCGTAGGCGATGCCGGTGTTGCCGCTGGTAGCGTCGAGCAGAGTTTTTTCGGGCGTGAACTTGCCGCTGCGCCGGCCCTCGGCGACGATATTGGCGGCGGCGCGATCTTTCACCGAGCCCCCGGGGTTGTGCCATTCGGCCTTGCCCAAAAGTGCGACGCCCGGCAGATGCGATGTGAGACGATCAAAGCGCAGCAGCGGAGTGCCGCCGATGCGTTCCAGCAGGCTATAGCCGGGGCGCGGAAGAGCAAGCTCGGATGTGGTTTCAATTGGGATAGTCGCCGCCAGTCTCTCCGGAATTTTTACCATGATCGACTTATTCTCTCGCGAGCATCGAACGATTGCCTTATGACTATCGTAATATGCAATCAGGATTGAAACAGGCTATGTAGTATGGTGTCGTTTAGATGACACAGAATTACAAAGCGATGCAGCGTGGTTCCGGTCGCCAAATTTGCGCTGCCTCTTCCACGAGCGGCTCGCATCTAAGAGACAGATTGGAATTTTAGAAAAATGCCTAAAGCGATTGAAGCACGAACTTACGAAGATGCGCTGGCCTGGCTGCGCGATCACGGTTTCGACGTTACCGACGCGCCCGGAACGAACGGCCGCGTCTTTCTCAGAAAATACAATGTGTCGGCCGCGATCCAGAAGACTCCCGAGGATACGGTAAAGGTTTTCGCGCATCCCGGATATTTGATCGGCAGCGAAATTTCGAAACTGGTCAATCG
This sequence comes from Candidatus Sulfotelmatobacter sp., assembly GCA_049513475.1. Taxonomy (GTDB): domain Bacteria; phylum Acidobacteriota; class Terriglobia; order Terriglobales; family Acidobacteriaceae; genus Sulfotelmatobacter. The sequence goes on from JBEKWC010000018.1 coordinate 4,228, forward strand.
CGGCTACCAGCAGTTCCTGAAAAATTCCAAGACCGAAATTCCCGCCTCCGCTGACCACCTTAAGGCGTTGCAGTCTTTCACCGAAGAGTTGAAGGAAGGACTGGGACTGCCCAGCCTCTACAACGAATCTCTGGGAACGGTGAGCGACTCCTATCACTATGACCGCGTGCAGGACAATGACAAAGCTCCCGTGAACCGGCCCAAGCGGCCCTGGGAAGTTGCGGGCAAAGCTGTGGTGAAGGCGGTTGCCGCTAAGAAGGGCCGGGCCTAGCTCCCGTTTTAATTCGCCGCTAAAGTTTCCTCGCAGAATTTCTTTGGCGCCCCGGTGGTGACGTGCGAAACTGTTGCGCATTCTTCACTCATCCTTGGAGGGGTTCGCCATGCGCAATCGCTTTGTCGTCTTTTTCTTCATCCCTGCGTTCCTATGTTTACCCCCGGCGCTACTTTTCGCCCACATCCATGCACAAACCGATATAGAGCGAGTACTGCGAACGCAACAAGAAGCCTGGAACCGCCACGATCTCGAAGCTTTCATGGCGGGCTATTGGAATTCGCCGCAGCTTACATTTTTTTCCGGTGCGAAAGAACGTCAGGGATGGCAGGCCACGATGGACCGTTATCGCGCCACCTACGCCAGCGCCGGGCACGAGATGGGAAAGTTGGAATTCTCCGGCCTGCGCATCGAGATGCTGGGATCGGATGCCGCCTTCGTGCGGGGCGCGTGGCTACTGACGACGTCTGACGGCCAGACTCCACACGGATTGTTCACTTTGATATTTCACAAATTTTCCGGCGGATGGAAGATCGTGCACGATCACACGTCGTCGGCGGAGTGACACAAGGGAGGTCGCGGTGAAGGTGCCTACGGTTTTTTCGCGCGGACTTGCACTCGAGTGCCTTCCGCAAGTTTGCCGGTCACTAATTCCACCACGCCGTTGCGGATTATGCCTTCCAGTTCCTGCGGGGCAGGATTGAGATTGACGGGCGGTCGAACCGGCGAATCGCCGGCGCTCCCATGTTCTTTGCCACCGCTTCCTACTGGCGCCCGGCCCATGCCCTTGTCCATGGCTTGGTTGGCCAGGCGGTCCGCTTCGGTGTTCTGTTCTCGCAGGGCGTGGCCGATCGAAAACCAATCCATCTGCCGGATTAATTCTTTCGCGCGGCCGTGCAGATCTTTGAGGGTTGGATTCTTTACTTTGTAAATGCCTTTGATCTGTCGCACCAGTAATTCCGAATCACTGATCAGCTTCAACGCCTTGGGACCATGCTCAAGCGCATATTCCAGGGCTGCGATCAGCCCTTGATACTCGGCGAAGTTATTGGTCTGGTGGCCGAGATATTCGCTGAGGTGTGCGACTTTTCGTCCTGATTCGTCCTGAATCACAACTCCGTAGCCAGCCGGGCCGGGATTGCCACGGGCTCCGCCGTCGCTGTGAGCGATGAGATAGTGGTCGGGAGTCTGGTGAGAATCGAAGGGCATGCTCCGAGTCTACAACGGCGCGGCGTTCGGCAATGAACGGTAGCTCGGGGCTGGGTCTGGTATGCTGCCTGCACTTATGAAAACTATCGATCGGGGGCGGCTGGCGTCGCTGATGGAGCGCGAGCAGAAGAAGTTTGTGGAGCAGCGGCCGAAGTCGAAGGCGCTGTTCGAGCGGGGGCGAAAGTCGCTGCTGGCGGGCGTTCCCATGAACTGGATGGTGAAGTGGGCGGGGGCGTTTCCTCCGTTTGTGCGCGAGGCGCATGGGGCAGAATTTTTTGACGTCGACGGGCACCGCTACATCGATTTCTGCCTCGGGGATACCGGGGCGATGACGGGGCACTCTCCGTTTGCCACGGTGAAGGCGGTGGAAGAGCAGGCGCGGCGGGGCATTACCCTGATGCTGCCGGGTGAAGATGCGATTTTTGTGGCGGAGGAGCTGCAGAATCGCTTCCGTCTGTCCTACTGGCAGTTCGCTTTGACCGCGACGGACGCGAATCGTTTTTCGATTCGCTTGGCGCGGCAGATCACTGGGCGGCCGAAGATTCTGGTTTTTAACTGGTGCTATCACGGCACTGTGGACGAGACCTTTGTTACCCTGCGCGCCGATGGGACAGCGGGGGCGCGGCGCGGAAATATTGGGCCGCCGGTCGATCCGGCGGTCACCACGAAAGTTGTGGAGTTCAACGATGTGGAGGGGTTGGAGGCAGCGCTCGCCCCCGGTGATGTGGCTTGCGTGCTGGCCGAGCCGGCGATGACGAATGTGGGGATCGTGCATCCAGCGCCGGGGTTTCACGCGGCGCTGCTGGAGTTGACGCGCCAGCATGGAACACTGTTGATCCTCGACGAGACGCACACGATCTGCGCGGGACCCGGTGGCTACACGCGCGCCGAGAAACTCGAGCCGGACATGCTGGTCTTTGGCAAGGCGATTGGCGGAGGGATTCCCGCTGCGGCTTACGGATTTTCTGATGAGGTGGCGGAACGCATCGGCAATCCGCAATCCGCAGCGGGGGACGGGACCATACAAAAATTGGAGGACTGCGACGTGGGCGGCATTGGCGGAACTCTCGCAGGCAATGCCTTGTCGCTGGCGGCGATGCGTGCGACTTTAAGCAAAGTCCTGACGCAAGAGGCTTTTGACCGGATGATCCCGATGGCGGAGCGCTGGGCCGAGGGCGTGGCGCGAGCGATCGTGGAGGCGGAGTTGCCGTGGCATGTATCGCGGTTGGGGTGCCGGGCGGAATATTTATTTAGCGCGCAGGTTCCGAAGAATGGAAGCGAGGCACATGACGCCATGGACTTCGAACTGGAGCGCTTCATGCATTTGTACGCCATGAATCGCGGGATTTTGCTGACGCCGTTTCACAATATGGCGCTGATGTCTCCGCAGACCGAAAAAGATGACGTCGACCGGCACACGAAAGTGTTCCGGGAGGCGGTGAAAGAGTTGGCAGGGTGAGGCGAGCAAGCAGGGGCGAAAGCCCGATTATTTCTTTGAGTTTTTGGCGGCGCGGCTGAAAGCCGCGCCCTTTCAAGTCCTCGGTCCCTTTCAAGTCCCCAGGTCTGCCTGGCAAGTGATGTACTCTGTTTCTTCTGCATGAAGAGGCTACGAGGAAAATCGCTGCTGGTGGGAGGATTGATTGGGTTGGCGGGGTGCGCCTCGATTGGGCCGCCGGTGCCGCCGATGCTGGAATTGCCGAAGCCTCCAACAGATTTGCGAGCTACGCGAAAAGGTGATCGCGTCACCCTGACCTGGACGATCCCGTCGCGGACCACAGGGCGGCAGAGTGTGCGTTATCTGGGGAAGACTTTGATTTGCCGGAGTACAGATGCGGCGCTGAAGGAATGCGGTAGGCCGGTTGCAGAGGAAAATCCGCCCACCGATTTCGGGAATAAGAAAGACTTGGGCGACAAGAAGATTACCGCGAGCCACACCGATCTTCTGTCGCGCGAAATGGAGTTGCATCATCCTCTGGCCTCAGCCAGCTTCGCCGTGGAAGTCTTGAATCGCGACGGGCGCGGGGCTGGCTTGTCGAACCAGGTTCACGTCGCTCTGGCTGAGACGCTGGCTCCGCCAACCGATTTCAGCGCGCGGATCACGGCGCAGGGCGTGGTGTTGAGCTGGACGGACGTTCCGCTTTCTCTGCCGGCCCTCGAGCCGATCAGCCACGGTTACCGCGTGTATCGCCGAATCGAAGGCAGCCAGCAAGAGATGATTGTGGGCGAACGTCCGGCGGGCTCCGGGCAAACTGTTTCGGTCACCGATCAGGATTTCACCTGGGAAACAACCTACTACTATCACTTGGACACCTTTACTTCGATCGCATATCCCGGTAAGCCCACGGTTTCCATCGACGGCGATAGCACTCCGGAAGCGAAGGTATTCCCGCACGATGTATTTCCTCCCTCTGTGCCAACAGGATTGCAGGCGGTGTTTTCGGGGCCGGGGCAGGCGCCGTTCATCGATTTGATCTGGTCGCCGGTGTCCGATGCGGACCTCGCAGGTTACAACGTTTATCGACATGCGGCTGGTGAGGCGCCGGTTCGATTGAATGCGGAGTTGGTGAAGGCGCCGGCGTCTCGCGATACCGGAGTGGTAGCGGGGAAGAAATATTCTTATTCGGTGTCGGCGGTGGACGAGCGGGGGAATGAGAGTGCGCGGTCGGAGGAGGCTGAGGAGAGTGTGCCGTGACCAGAGGCATGTGTGCCTCGCTGCGAGGCGCCCGTCCCCACATGGCTCGGCTGAGGAGCGAGGAGCGAAAGTTCTCGCGTTGGTTCCGATACTCGTGATTAGATGATGGGATGAAATATTGCCGGTTTCGATTCAATGCCCAGGCGCAATATGGGCTGGTGGAGTCGGTGGCGGGGCGAGAGGCGATTTTGCGGATTCTGCTCGCGGCGCCGGAGGAATCCGATGGCGACGTGGAGGGTTTGCGAACGCGGCGCATCGACGCTATTGATTTAGAAGAGGCGGAGCTGCTGCCTCCGGTGCGGCCCACAAAAATAGTTTGCGTGGGGCGCAACTACAAGGCTCATGCGGAAGAGTTGGGCCATGAGGTTCCGGTCGAGCCGATCTTGTTCCTTAAACCCAACTCCTCTTTGCTGGCTGCGGAGGGTATGGTGCGGCGCCCTAGGATTTCGCAGCGCGTGGATTATGAAGGGGAGCTTTGCGTTGTCATCGGAAAGACTTGCTATCAGCTGCGCGAGGACGAAGATGTGCGGCCGTATATTCTCGGCTACACCTGCCTGAATGACGTGACCGCGCGCGACCTGCAAAAGAAAGACGGGCAGTGGACGCGAGGCAAGAGCTTTGACACGTTTTGTCCGGTGGGGCCGGTGGTGGCCGATGGCTTGGATCCGTGGGCGGGCGTGAGCGTCGAGACTCGCGTGAATGGCGAAATCAAGCAGGCGGGGAACACTCGGGATTTTATTTTTCCGTTGGATATGGTGATTCGGTTCACGGCGCAGGTGATGACGCTGTTTCCCGGCGATCTGATCGCCACCGGGACGCCGCAGGGCGTGGGGCCGGTGTTGGCAGGAGACGTGATGGAAGTGAGTGTCGAAGGAGTGGGGACGCTGAGGAATTCGGTGGTGGACGAATAGGCGGCGGAAGGCGCTGCTAATTTAAAGGTGGATTTACGGCGCGGCTGAAAGCTGCGCCCTTTCAAAGCGCGTAGCTGCAGGAATCATTGCAGGCGGAAACGTTCGCGCATCAGGCGCTGGAGGCGTGGTTTGTAGAGGATGTCGTAGGCCAGTTCTTTGTCTGGGAACATGGCGAGGGCGGCACGTTTGGCGCCTGCGGCCAGTTCCGAGGCTTCTTCGACGGTGAGGCTGGGGTCCTGACTGATCACGGACGAGACCATGCTCATCATGACCTGCAGGCGGCGGATTCTGCGGGCTTCTTCTTCGCGCTCCAGTTGCTCTCCCGGATTGCTTCCGTGGGCGAAAGATAGGTTTTTTTTGTTGTCTCGCGGTTCCCCGATATTCATACCGGCCTCTTGTTTCCCGAACGTGGTCCTCAGACTGCCACCCCTATCGTGTTGGATGTTGCGGCGCAGGGCTGCGATGCTCGCCGTTGGCAGCATTGTCGTCTAATTGGAGGAGAAAGCAAACTGCCGAAAGTGCCGGGGAGCGGGGTTTGCCCGCGAGGCGCGAGTGAAAGGGAGAAGCCTCGAGCTGCGCTCGGATGGACAGCCGGGGCGGCTGTCCCCACACGGGTGTAAAACTTCTACTCGATCGGGCGCACAACTCCCACTCAATAAAGATGTACAATGGCTGCCGCTCTCAGCCCCGATACGTCTATCGAAGAGAGGAGTTCCCTTATGCGCAGCTTCTTCGTTTTCGTCCTGCTTGCGATCTTCTCCGGTGTTGCAGTTGGCCAATCCAAATTGCCGAACAGCCCGGTGCGCGAGGTGACGGAAGAATACTTCGGCACCAAGGTCAGCGATCCTTACCGCTGGCTGGAGGATACGAAAAATGCCGATGTGGTGTCGTGGATGAAGGCGCAGAACGATTACACGCGCTCGGTGCTGGCGAGTATTCCGGGGCGCGATGAGTTATTGGCGCGAATTAAGGCTCTGGATAACGCCGGCACCGTGGTGGCGGGGCTGCAGGTTTGGGGTGGGCGCTACTTTTATTACAAGACCGAGCCCGGCTTCGACAATCGCAAACTCTATGTGCGCGATAGCGTGGGCGCGCCGGAGCGGCTACTGGTCGATCCCGAGAAGCTGACTACCTCGGAGGGCAAACATTTTTCCATCGATTATTTTCAGCCATCTTTGGATGGAAGGTATGTGGTGTATGGAATTTCACCGGGAGGGTCGGAAGAGAGCGTGATGCATGTGGTGGAGAGCGCGACGGGAAAAGCTTTGAGCGACGTCATCGATCGCGCGCAATTTGGCAGCCCCAGTTGGCTGCCGGATGGTTCGTTCCTCTACACGCGCACGCAAAAGCTGGCGGCGGAGGCGCCGCCCACGGCGAGGTATCAAAAGTTGCGCTGCTATCACCATGTCCTGGGCGCCGACCCGGAGACGGAAGAGGCGGTGTTTGGCTATGGAGTGTCGGACAAGATGAAAGTTACCGACGATGATTTTTCGTTGGTCGCGTTTTCCCCGGGGGCACCAAAATACCTGATCGGGTTGGTGATTCATGGAGTCAAGCGCGAGTTCGATCTGTACGTGACTGGAATAACGCAGGGTCCGAGCGCTAAGACGGCTTGGGAAAAAGTCGCCGACCAATCGGATGAAGTCACGGGCTTCGATGTGCATGGAGACTCGCTGTTCTTGATTTCTCATAAAGGAGCTTCACGCTTCAAGGTTTTAAGCACGAGCCTGGAAAGTCCCGATCTGGCGCGCGCTGCGACTGTGGTTCCGGCGAGCCAGGTTGTCGTCGTGAACATTTCGGTGGCGAGCGATGCGCTGTACGTGCAGGATCTCGATGGCGGAATCGGGCGGTTGCGGCGCATGGATTATAACGGAGGAGCGGTTGAGCCGGTGAGGCTTCCTTTCGACGGGGCGATTCAATCGCTGGTGACCAATCCGACCCAAGCCGGAGCGTGGCTGGAGTTGACTTCGTGGACGAAGTCTCCGCTGTGGTATGCGCTGGATGCGGGGTCGGGCAAGTTTACCGACACGGGGCTGGTGGAGAAGTCTCCGGTAGATTATTCGGGAGTCGAATCGGAGGAGGTGAAGGCAAAGAGCGCGGATGGAACCATAGTGCCGCTCTCGATTGTGCATCCGCGGGGGATGAAGCGGGATGGATCGCATCCTACATGGCTGGAGGGCTATGGGGCGTATGGGATCACGATCGATCCGGCGTTTCGTCCGACTTTGCTGGCGTTCTTTGAGCGTGGCGGAGTCTTCGCTGTGGCGCACGTGCGCGGTGGCGGCGAGTATGGCGAGGATTGGCATGTGGGTGGGCAGAAGCTGACTAAGCAGCACACCATCGATGACATGCTGGCCGGGGCAGAATATTTGATCGAGCACAAATACACCTCGGTGGCGCATCTGGCCGGGGAGGGTACCAGCGCCGGAGGAATTACGATTGGCGGAGCGATTACGCAGCGTCCCGATCTGTTTGGGGCGGCGTTGATTCGGGTGGGCGATTCGGATTCGATGCGCTCCGAGCTAATGGAGAGCGGGCCGGCGAATATTCCGGAGTTTGGCACGGTGAAGGAGGCGGACGGTTTCAAGGCTCTGTACGCCATGGACGCTTATCAGCATGTAAAGGCGGGGACGGCGTATCCGGCCGTGCTGCTGACTACCGGAGCGAACGATCCTCGAGTCGCGCCGTGGCAGGCTTGCAAAATGGCGGCGCGGCTGCAAGCTTCGACCTCCAGCGGGAAACCGATTCTCCTGCGCGTGGATTACGACGCCGGCCATGGATTGGGCTCAACCAAATCGCAGCGCGATGAAGAGCAGGCCGATGAATTGGCGTTTCTCTTCTGGCAGTTGGGATCGCCGGATTATCAGCCGCGAAAGTGAACTAATGAAACAACTTTCGCGGAAGAGTTAGAATCACAGCAGTGCGCGACTGGAGATTCTATGGCAGAGCAGTTTGATGCGGCTACGAAAGAGCGGCGAGATTCTGATTCCAACCGTCCGAATCCCGATGAGAAGTTGGTGAAGGTTTTCGACAGCGAGCAGGAGTCGGAGGCGATGGTGGTGAAGGGACTTCTGGATTCCGCGGGGATCCAGAGCGACCTGGCCTCCGCAAGCCTTTTGCAGGATGCGTTTCCTGGCATGGGCGGAATGATCATCACGGTGCGGGAAGAGGATGCGGGCAGGGCTCGGGCGTTGATTGCGGAGTCGCAGGCCGGGGCTTTGGCCGAGACCGATGATGAAACTAAGAGCTAAGAACCTCAGGGCTGAAGCCCTTTTTTCTTTGGCCTTTTGCCGCGGCCTGAAACCGCGCCCTTTCAAGGCATTCAAGGCATCCAGAGGAAGTCGAAGGTCAAGGTTTCCGGTAAAATCGACGGCGAAATATCAATACCAACAGCAAGACCAAGAGCGGCGCACAGGCGTGTCCGCCCCACACATTTTGCTATGGCGCTCACGGCAGGTATGGGATGACCGAGTCCGACGGCCTTCTTGGCCCCACGTCGGGAACGGCTGCGCAGGTACGGCATTGACGAGCAAAGTGCGCCCTTGCGGCGCCACGACCGAGATTTTCGCCGACGTCGATGGAAGTTACCTCCAGAATGTCTGGCTTGGTCTGCAGGCTTGGCGGCAGAAAAGCCAGCGCCAGGGATGTGAGCATTCATGCGATGAGGCCGCTGGCGGCGAGCCATGCCGGTTTGCGGATGAAGATCATGGCGAACAACAACGCGACAAAAGTTGCCGCGATCATGGTGATTGACGGGGTGGCCACACGCAAGTCGGCTGGGCGGAATCCTCCCAGGCCGGGAACCGTGCCGGTGATGGCTTGCAGGGCGAAGGCACTGAGCAGCGCGGTCAGCTTCACGAGAAACGGAGACAGGTGGCCCACGGCTATCGCCCACACCGCCGCGGGCATCAGGAGTTGCGTGTGGGCGAGGGCTCTGCGGTAAAGCGGCGAAGTGCACTCTAGCAGCGGAATGCCGACTGCGGCGACGATCAGCACGCAGAGAAAAGTCATTTGGAAGCTGGCGGCAAAAAGCTGCCGGCGATCGAGCACGAGCAATCCCAGAGGGGTACGCTCGGCTGGACGTCCGAGGCGGCCGTCCCCACATCTTCTGTGTGGGCTGGCCGGGCCGTCTCCACTTCTGTCGTTTGCTACGCGGACATTTCTTGCAGCGCTTTCAGCGCCTCTGTTAGCGAACTAAGTGCAGCACGCTTTCGACATGGTAAGTTTGCGGGAAGAGATCGACCAGGTGTGCCTCTTCGACGCGATAACCCGAAGCCATCAGCGGCACTAGATCGCGCGCCAACGTGGCGGGGTCGCAGGAGACGTAGGTGACGCGCGACGCGGCCATGCCCGCCAGGGATCGCGCAACAGATTCACCCAGACCGGCTCGCGGCGGATCCACGATCACCAGATCCGGCTTGTCGGCGAACTGGATTTGATCCGCGGCACGCAGCTTTTCCACCCTGGTCCCGCTTAAATAGTCTTCTACCCCGCCTGGCACCGCCTTTCCGTGATTTGCCAGATTGTATTGCAGGTCGCGGGCAGCGGTCTGTGACGACTCAACCGAAATGATGTGACGGATGCCGGGCAGGGCTTTGGAAAACAGGCCCACTCCGGCATAGAGGTCAAGTGCCAGATCTCCCGAACGGCGCCCGGTGACGATGTCGATCAAGTCATCGAGGAGAAAACGGTTGGTTTGGAAGAATGCTCCGGCGCTGACGCGGTGGGCTGCGCGCTTCGTCTGGTAGGTTAATTCCCCAGCGCCCACGGTCACCAGCGGCTCCTGCACGCCCTTCTGCCGCTCACGGAAAGCCGCTACGCCCACGATCTCCGGCGTGGAGGCGCACAACTCTTCGGCCCAGGCCCGTACGCCGGCGCGGCGCGCTTCCGGAGCGCAGAGAAATTCGAGCAGCAGTTTGCTGTCATCGGCGTTGGCGAAAAATTCGACTTCGGACACCCCTTCCACGGCCTTCCCCGCTCGGCCAGCGCTCCAGAGCGACGCGATGCCGCGATTGATCAGCGGCGAGCTGATGGGGCACTGCTCGATCGGCAGCACTTCGTGGGAGGCAAACTTGAAGTATCCCAAGGCGAACTCGGGCCGTGTGCGCATTTGCAGGCGCGAGCGATTGCGGTAATTCCAGGGCGGCGAGGGATGCACTTCGATCTCGCAATCGAGTTCGAGCCTGGCGATGCGCCGCAGATTCTCGCGCAGAATCTCTTGCTTGATTTCGAGTTGATGCTCGTAGGTGGCGTGTTGATGGTGGCATCCGCCGCAACGAGTGAAATAAGGACACTGCGGCTGCACGCGGTGCGCCGACGACTCTACGATGGCTGCTGGCCGCGCGCGGGCGAAGCCAGGTTTTTCTTCGGTGAGCGCGGCTTCGATTTTCTCTCCGGCAAGAACGAAGGGGATGAATACGGCTTTGCCGCGGCCACGATCGTCGGCGGGAAGGCGAGCGAGTCCGTCGCCGCCGTAGATGAGCTTTTCAATGATTAGGAGCAAGAGTCGATTCTACGGCATGGGGCACGGTGAATTCGGATTGGGAAGTCCTGGCCGGTTGCCTCCGCGGCTTACAATTTCCTTGTTCAGGATTCAATCGTGACCGGTAACTCCATCCGCATCACTGAATTTCTGGTTTTCTGCCTCCCTTTGATCGAGGCCGCCGTGGGGCTGGCAAGCATTTCTGGACTCGTTGTCAGGCTGTTTCGCACCAACGTGGGTCACCGGTGGTTGCGAATTTCTACTCCCAGCATGTTGCGGAACACCCGCTTCGAACCCGGTTTTCTCGGACGGGACTACACCCTGGTTTCAGTCGGGAGAAAGTGGTGTTTGGCCCGACGTAGCGTTTCAATTCGGCGGGCCCAGCGATTGGACAAACACGCAGGTGTTTTGGCTGGAGAATCATCGCCTGATGATCCGATACAACCAGAACGAAACTGGCGATCGGCCAGAATGTAAAACCGTAAAACCGAGGGCGCTGGCATAGATGTGTTGTGCGAAACCACCGTCTACTGATCAAATCAAGCCAATATTCTCACTCCGCAGTTGGGTAACCGGATGCTATTTGCACCGGCGGTGATGCATCTTCGGATTCTCTCCCCCGTTGGTGCCATGCCAGTCACCCCTCGTGCCATTCCTTTCGTAATCAAAGCGGTTCATTGTGTTTATCAGCAATCCTAGAGAGGCGAGAGATGGAACGAAGAAATCAACGGAATTTACTTCTCGCACTCATCTTATTGATGGCCGCTCTGGCCGTGGTGCTGGTGAAGAACCGGGCGTTTTGGTTCGGTATCGACGAGGCCTCGGACGTAGACGAAAGTTCTCCGGCTCCGAGCAGCGCCGTACCGGCAACTCCGCCCCGCGTTTCTGCTCCGGCGCCTGTTTCCACTCAGGCCCCGTCTGCTCCGGCTGTGGCTTCGGTTCCAGCTTCGGTTCCAGCTACGAAGGAGGCTGCCAGCGCTGCCGCGCCCCGACCAAAGCACAATACTAATAAAGAGAAGGCAGTGGCGGTGGTCAAGAGTTCGGTTGAGCCAGCTCCGGCTAAGGCTGTGCAGGCCGAGCGCGCCCAGCTTCCGCCCATCGAAGTCGAAGTAGTCAGTGGCGACAAGCACCGTCCGCTCACTCCCGGCAGCAACTCCATCATGGTGGAGATTCCGAAGCATTCGCCGCCACGGGCCGCCACGTCCGCATTCAAGTGGAGTCCGGCCATGAATGCGGCCGAACTGACCAGGATTTCATCCGATGAGAGCGAACGACTGCCGCAAGAGCAGGATTATCCGGCGTTGTCGCGGCAGATGAGAGTCGAGGGCTCGGTGCTGCTGCAGGCGTTCGTGGCGGCCGATGGCGCCATCAGCGATTTACGCGTACTCAGCGGCAACCCGATTCTGGCCTCGGCCGCCGTCTATGCCGCCCGCCAGTGGCGCTTCGCCCCTTACCTGCAGAACGGCCGGCCGGTTGCGACCCAGGCCAAAATCGTGGTGAACTTCTCGATGAAGGTGCTGTAAGGAAAATTGCTAAAGCGCCCGCCCCGCCGCCGCGCCGGAAGACCAAGCCCACTGAAAATTGAAGCCGCCGAGATGGCCGGTGACATCCACCACTTCACCGATAAAAAACAATCCTGGGACCTTTTCGCTTTGCAGGGTTTTCGCTGAGAGTTCGTCGGTGTCGACCCCGCCAGCGGTTACTTCGGCCTTCTCGTAACCCTCCGTGCCTGCTGGCGTGAGCGTCCAGCTGTGGACCTCCTTTTCAAAGTCGGCTAGGGCTTGATTCGTCCACGAAGTTGGCGAGTGGGCTTCGAGCCAGCGGTCGGCGAGGCGGCGCGGCAGAAACTTGCGCAACTCGGCGCGTAGGGTGTGCAGGCTTCTGGGCGTCGCCGGATCGCGAAAGGCTTCCGTGATCTCGCGCTCGGGCGCTAGATCGATCCGGATGGGCCGGGGCTTTTTCCAGTAGGAAGATACTTGCAAGATAGCTGGCCCGCTGAGGCCGCGGTGGGTGATCAACATTCTCTCGTGGAAGTCTCGGCCGTCGCAGCCAGCGATGACCTCCACCGAGACGCCGGCTAGATCACAGTACCGCGAACGCTCCGGCGGATCCAGAAGCAGCGGCACCAGTCCCGGCCAAGGTTCGCGGATTGCCAGTCCGAACTGGCGCGCGAGATCGTAGCCGAAGGAGGTTGCGCCGATTTTTGGAATGGAGAGTCCTCCGGTTGCGACCACGAATGCCGGAGCGCGGAATTCCGCATCGGCCGCGCGCACTACGAATTCGGTGTTGTGCTCGATCCTTTGAATCTTTGTATTTAGAAAAATGGCTACGGACGCGTCGCGGCACTCGGACTCGATCATGGCCAGGATGTCGCGCGCGGAATGGTCACAGAAAAGTTGTCCCAAAGTTTTCTCGTGATACGGGATGCCATGCTTTTCTACGAGCGCGATGAAGTCGGCGGGAGTGTAACGAGCCAGAACGGATTTGGCGAAGTGCGGGTTGGCGGAGATAAAGTGTTCCGGACCGCAATACAGGTTGGTGAAATTGCAGCGTCCACCACCGGAGATCAGGATTTTTTTTCCCAGGCGGTCGGCGTGTTCGAGCACGGCTACGCGGCGGCCGCGCTTGCCGGCTTCGAGGGCGCACATCAGGCCCGCCGCGCCGCCGCCGAGGATAATTGCGTCGAAGTTGTGGGTCATGGTGAGTGGGAGATATCTCAGGGCTAAAGCCCTCGCGCCTTTCTCGTTCTTGGTGGCACGACTAAAAAGAGGTCCGGCGGAAAAAGTCGACTTACGCGCCTCAGCGGCTAAAACCTCGCTAACCAAGGGTTTGAGGCAGCCCTGAAGCGCTGCTCTACCCAAAAACCAGTTTTTCGGCGACCTCTAACAAGTCGTGCCCTTCCCGACCCGCTGCGACCAAAAGAGTTCCTCACGCGGTTCTCACATGTAGAACAAACTGAGGCGTGGCAGGCCGTATTTCTCTAGCAGGCGCTTTTGGAGGTATTGTTTTTGCAGTTGCGCAATTTGGGCGGCCGCCATTTTGCTGCGATAAGGGACCAGTTCGCGATCCGCCTGCGCGCGCACCGCTACGATCTCTTCGTCGGGAATTGCGGTCAGGAGCGCGCCAAACAGCTTTTCTTCGAGCACGGTGAGGTGCCGCTCCAGGTCTTCCAGTTTTACCGGCGATCTCTGGCTCTCGATCTCCACTGCCAGCCGGCGCAGGGTGTCCACGGATTGGCCGGCTACGGCGAGGATCGAAATCCCCGTGGCGTTTGGCAACTTCGCCGCTTGCAGAAGATCGGCGTTGCGGCGCAGGAAGGCCGCGATGGTCTGCGGCTCGAAGCCTTGACTGGCAGCCGGTTTGCGCGCCGGCTGGGCGGTAGCGCCTACGGCTGCTTCTTTCATATCTTCCGCCGCGGCCAGCACTTCTTGCGAACAGCGTCCCAGGCTATTAATCTTTCGTGTCTTCGAAGGGCGCCGTTCGTGGTGTTCGAAGGTGACGTCGATGCCGCGGAGCACGGCTTCAAGGGGAATGCCCGCGTCCCTCCAGGTTTCGATCAGCACCCAATCGAGAGTCGACAGCCGAAGGATGCCGCCCCAACGGCGCTGAAAGTGCTCCTCGATTTCGGTGAAGTAGTTGAAGTAGTTTTCCACGGCGGATTAGCGGGGGGAGCGCGGTGCTGAGGGGCCGCGTTCCAATGCCCCGCTCTTCGCCTTGGCGGGAATGTTTTCTGTTTTGCCCGGCGCAGCCTGACGCGCACCGGCATTTCGCTCCCAGATGATGCGCAGGCCTTCGAGGGTTAGAAAGTCATCGACATTCTTGATGTACTTCGATCCCGTGCCAATCATTGGCCCCAGGCCGCCGGTGGCGAGCACTTTTGTATCTTTACCCAATTCGTCGAGCAGCAGTTCGAGAATGCCATCCACCAAACCGAGATAGCCATAGTAAAGGCCGGACTGCAGGCTGCCCACGGTGTTGGTGCCGATGACGCGCGCGGGCTTGCGAATCTCCACGCGGGGCAGGCGCGCGGTGCGCTGGAAGAGGGCATCGGCGGAAATGCCGATGCCAGGGCAAATGATTCCGCCGAGATATTCGCCTTTGGCGGAGACGCAATCGAAGGTAGTCGCCGTGCCGAAGTCAACAATCACGCAGGGGCCGCCATATTTTTCAAACGCGGCGACGGCGTTGACGATTCGGTCCGCGCCCACTTCGGCCGGGTTGTCGTAATGCACCGGCATGCCGGTCCTGACGCCGGGTTCGATGAAGAGCGGCTTGGAATTGAAGTAGCGCTCGCAGACCTGCCTGAGCACGGGATCGAGCGGGGGCACGACGGACGAGATTACGATGCCGTGAATGCCAGACGCTTCGAGGCTTGCCATGGAAAATAAATTGCGAAAAAGGACGCCATATTCGTCGACGGTGCTGCCCTGGCGAGTGGCGACCCGCCAGTTGGCGACGAGACGCTCGTAACGCGGAGGCGTATCGGCGCCTCCATCGGGATCGATCTTCGCGGCCCGGCCGAAGACTCCGAGCACCGTGTTGGTGTTGCCTACGTCGATCACGAAGAGCATGGTTGTTCGGGGGTTCTTAGCACTCGGTCCAGCTCGGAATTGGCTTGGCTGAATGCTGAGTGCTGCGAGCTTGTTTCACTTTCCTCTCACCGTTCCACTCAAAATCGTTTGTAATCCTTCTTCCGTTCGCACTCGCAAAAATCCGCGTTCGTCTAGACCTTCGGTCGTGCCTCCGATCATTGCATCGTTCTGTTCGATGCGAACCTGCTTCCCTCGGACCCATGAGGATTGCTCGGCAAAGCGGCGGAGGATCGAAGCGCTCGCATTCTCAGATTCGACTTCCAGCCCGCTTGTATGTCCGAGCAGCAGTTTATATTCCCGGTCGAGCGATTTTAACAAAGCTGCGGCCAGTTCTACGCGCGACCACTCGCCCCTCGTGGCCAGGCGCAACGAGGTAGCCTCGCTTTGCAGTTCCTGCGTGAAGCTCGCCTGGTTCACGTTGATGCCGATACCGACCACGATGTAGCGCACGCGCGTGGCTTCGGCGTTCATTTCGGTGAGAATGCCGCAGACTTTCTTACCCCCGATCAGGACGTCGTTAGGCCACTTCAAATCGACAGGCACGTGCGGGTTGATTTCCTCGATCGCGTTGCGCACCGCTAATCCTGCAGCCAGCGCCAGTACCAGCACTTCGGAAGGTGCGAGCGCGGGGCGCAGGATGACCGAACAATAGATTCCGGCCGAGCGCGCCGATTCCCAGGAGTGCGCGCCACGGCCGCGGCCGGCGGACTGCTCTTCGGCAAGAAATACGCTGCCTTCGGGGGCACCTTCGGCTGCGGCAGACATGGCCGCGGTGTTGGTCGAGCCGATTCTGTAGAAGTGATGAAGGTGAGTCTCGAAGAGAGTGCCGCGCAGCATCGGCGACAGAATCTCGGGGAGCAAAAGGTCGGGAACGGACTTGAGCTGATATCCCGTGGCGGGATGTCCCGCTACGTCTACTCCGAGGCCGCGCAATTGCTGAATCAGGCGCCAGACTTCCGAACGGGTAGAAGAGATTTCCTGCGCGATTTTCGTCCCGCTGACGACGACCATGGCATGGTCCATGAGCGAGTGCAGGATGCGGCCCATGCGGATGTCAGTCGGTTGCTCCGCTGCAACGGCCGGGGAGCGTTTTGCCTGGCGAATTGTGGCGATCTTTTTGATGGGGGAATTATGCGGGAAAGGCGGGGAAACGACAAACGACGTGCGTAGACGATATGGCGAAATCCGAGTGCGTGCCGTCCCTACGGGACTTTTTTTGAAGCTCGTCTACTGGGCGGTCTCAACGAAGACCGCCACCGGATGACCCAATTCGTACTGGCCTTGGGCGGTCACATTCACAATGCCCGGCGAAGGCGGCCGAAGGCGGCAACGTCAGGGTGACGGCCGCGTTGCCGTTGGCATCGGAGACCACAAGCGGCGCCGAGAGCGTGCCCGCGTCGGTGGTGAAGTAGATGGTTGCGCCTTGATTGGCGCCGCCTGACGATCCGGCGTTCAGACTCACAGATAACGCGATCTGCGCCCCGCGCGCGGCAGTTTGATCGTCGCCCGTCTTGGCCAAAGTTGCGGGAGGGTTGCCGACAAGAATCCATCCGTCCTTGGTCTGCGTTACTCCACTGTGGTCGCTCGCGGTAATCGAGAAGTGATAGAAGCCGGCGGTATTCCCGGCAGTAATCGTGACCGTGCCAGTTTGCGTGGGCGTGACGCTAGCCTGCGTGAGGGCGACGCTGATGCCGGAATCGGACTGCTGCGAAGTCAGCGTAACATTCGCCGAACCGATGGTGATCTTGGGTTGCAGCGTGACCGTGCCGTTCGCCGGGACGGTGATGACGTCTGGATTCAGGTCCCATTCCGAGGCTGGAGTCTGGGCCATGCTGCCAGTGATCACCAGCAGAGTTTCCGAGTAGGGGGCAACGCTGATCACCGACGACCATGCGCGTGAGGCCGAAGCCGTAATCGCGGTGGGCGCGGTGGAGGCCAGCGTGTAAGAGACCACGCTCTTGGGGGTAAAGGAATCGAATGCGAACTGTACGCTCACGGTGTTCTGCGGATCTTTGTTCAGCACGAGCACGGTCAGCGTTGTGCCGTTCGAATTGAGCGCGGCGTAGCTGCTGAACAGGTCTGGGTCGGCGTCGTGAATATCGGAAACCGACATGGTGCCGAAGCCGTGATGCGCGCCATCGTAGTTGGTGAAAAGCTTGAGCGCGAGATAGTTGGGGTTGGCGGGATTGGGCGCGGTCCAGCGCGAGGCGAGGTAGACTCGTTCGCGGCCCAGAATTCCGTAGGCATCGGCATCACCTAGCGCGGTTGAAAAATCGGCGGGGCTGACGATTTCCGCGCTCCACTCGGTGATGCTCAGCGGCGTGTTGGGGTAAATGGTATTTAACAGCGCGCGCATGCGCGGAATGCGGAATGGAATAGTGCGATTCGGTTGAATCTGCGTGGCCCAGGGCTGATTGATGGAACTCGCCTCGCTCACGTACGTGGGATCCCAGTAGTCGCGGTAGATGCGCACGGCGAGCGCCTGCTTCTGCGCGGTGGTGAAGCTGGAAGTATCCGGGGTATCGGGGTAAGCGTGAATGTCGAAGACATCGACGGAGCGTGTGCCCGCAACCTGATCTTGCCAGTAAACTTCGTTCAGCCACCAGGGAAGGAAATCTAGGCCGCCGTGGGCCGGCTTGTCGTTATTATTGGCGCCGTTCCAATAGAACCACCAGCAGCAGCTCACCGGGCCCAGGCGAATCGCGGCCGGGTCCCAGGTTTTTAGCGCCCGCGCTTCTGCGAGATAGGTATCGCGCAGTTCGTTATAGGCCGACGGATTCGGATGGATGTCGCGGTGGGTGCTGCCCCAGATATCGATCTCGTTATCCATATCGTAGAAATGGGGAGCGCTGCCGAAAGCCGTGGCCAGCGCGGCGGCCCACTGGTTGCGATAGACGCTGTTGGCGGGATCGCTGCTGCCGGGTTGATCGAGCAGGGGAAAATAGGCATCGTTCGGGTCGGCGGTTAGAGCCGTGGCGCAATCGGTTTTCAGGCCGTTGCCGGCGTCGGAGTTGTAGGGATCGACGCTGCACTGCGCGCCGTACTTGGCCACCGAGAAACTCCAGTGTCCGTTATTATTTTCGGCGCTTTGCGCCACCCAGGGCAGCATCACCATGGTCATCAGCGGATTGCTGCCCGCAGCCTTTACATCCTGAACAAATTGGGAGGAGTCGGCGTCGCCGATTTCGGTGTAGTTGAAGTCTTCGAAGTACCAGTCGTTATCGGCATTATCGGTGTGCAGTTGCCAGTTGTAGGTAGAGGTCGCGTTGCCGCCCCAGCGCACCACGCTCGTGCCGCTGTCGGTGATGGTCGCGGCATTTTGCGGATAGGCGCCGCCGTAAACGTAAGGGCTGATGGGATGGCGATCGGCGAGAACGTCGACGGTAACGTGAACCGAGGCTGAGGAAGAAGTCGGGGTGGCGGAGACCGGAGCGGAGTTGGCGCTCTCGCCCGCGGAATTCAGCGCTGAAACGACATAGTAATACGTTGTGCCGTCGGTGAGTCCGGTATCGGTATCGCTAGTGCTGCTGGTGGCGGCAACCTGCGTGTAAGGACCGTCGTTGGTTGCGGCGCGCTTCACGTGATAGCTGGTGGCGCCCTTGCTGGCATGCCAGTTGAGAATCACTTGCTGATTTCCGGCCGCGGCGGTCAGGCCGGTGGGCGCCGGAGGAGCGGTCGCGCCAGGCGAGGGTGTGGCCGAAACTTCACTCGAATTCGCGCTCGCTCCGGCAGAGTTGACTGCGGAAACGACGTAGTAGTAAGTGGTGCCGTTGGTGAGTCCGGAATCGGCGTAAGCAGCGGCAGTCGGCTTTGCGATCTGCGAGTAGGGTCCGCCATGGGTGGTGGAGCGTTTGACCCTATAGCTGGTCGCGCCCTTGCTCGCGTTCCAGGCGAGGCTCACCTGCTGGTTGCCGGCGGTCGCGGTCAAGCCGGTCGGAACCGCTGGCACCTTGGTTGTTGCTCCAGTTGTCTGCGCGCCGGTGGACTCGGCGGAGGAAGCGGTGCTGACGCCGCTGCACGCGAGTGCCGAGCTTAGGGCCAGCACCGCCAGAAAGCTGAATCCCAACGGATACGGGGGTCTTAGCCGGATTCGCATACTGAAATGCTAATGGAGCGCAGCGTGATCTTGAAGAGTCAAAGGTATCGGTGGGGGCCTTGGCCGTTTTTGCCGAAAATATGTCCAGAAGGACTAGGGGCACGCCGGTTCAGGCGGGCACGACCCGCAGGCTCATATCCACGGCCTGCGGCGAATGCGTGAGCAGGCCGACGGAGATAAAATCGACACCGGTTTCGGCGTAGGCGCGAACGTTCTCCAGACGAATTCCGCCTGAGCATTCGAGAGGAATGCGAGGCTCCAGCTTGGCGCAGCGCTCTACGGCGCGGCGCACCTGTTCGGGAGACATGTTATCGAGCAGGATGGCTTCGGCGCCATGAGCTAGGGCGTCTTCGAGTTCGTCGAGGGTGCGCACTTCGACTTCGATGGGCTGCGAGCCGCGGCGGTTTTTCACGGCGCGCTCCAGCACGGGAACGATACCGCCGGCCAGCGCGATGTGATTGTTCTTGATCAACACTCCATCGGAGAGATCGAGGCGGTGATTCTGGCCGCCGCCGCAGCGCACCGCGTATTTATCGATGACGCGCAGACCGGGTGCGGTTTTGCGCGTATCGAGAATGCGAGCTCTTGTTCCTGAGACCGCTTCAACAAACTTACGTGTGAGAGTGGCGATGCCGCTCATGCGCTGCAGGAAATTAAGAATCACGCGTTCGCACGACAGAATCACCCGCGCATTGTGCCGGATCACCGCGACCGACTGGCCTTTGTGCAGGCGGACGCCATCGAAGATTTCGGGGTGCGTGGTGACTTCATAGTGCGAAGTGACGGCACCGTCGATCGCGGCGTAGACATCCAGGATGCGGCCTACGCAGCCAACGCCGGCGAGAATGCAATCCTGCTTGGCGAGAATGGTCGCCGAGGCACGCTGGTTGGGGTCGATGCAGGCGTAGCTGGTGGCGTCGCGCGTGGCCCGGTCTTCGAGCAGCGCGTTCTCGAGAATTGCGGATATGCGTCGAGTGCTGAAGTCCATAAGAAACAGTTGCCAGCGTCCAGTTGTCAGTTGCCAGTTCTAGACATTTGCACCTGAGCTATTCAATCCGTCTATCTGCTTGCCTATCTTATCGAGCAGGCCGGTCAGCTCTTGCGCGCGGCGACGCAGCCCTTCGACCACTTTTGCTGGCGCCTTGGCCAGAAACTGTTCATTGCTTAGCTGGCGCTGATTGTTCGCGAATTCCTTTTCGATCTTCTCTAACTCTTTTTTCAAACGCTCGGACTCGGCGGCGACATCGATCTTTCTTTCGTAGATTACATGAACGTCGAAGCGCGCCGTGCTGCGCGCGCCGGCTTGCTTCGAAACAGAACCATCCGCAAAAATGATCTTCTCTGCGTTCGCCAGGCGCTCGATCGCGCCTCGATTTTGCTCGATCATAGCGCGAATGGGCGGCTCTTGTGCGAAGACTTCGAGGGGCACTTTTACCTTGGGCTCGACCTTCAACTCCGCGCGCACGTTGCGCACGTTGACGATCAAATCCTGCAGGATCGCCATCTCGGTTTCGGCGGTTAAGTCGAATTGATTTTCGTCAGCTTGCGGATACCCCGCCAGGGCAATCGATTTCAAAGGCGGCTTTCCTTCGTAGATCGCCTGCCAGATTTCCTCGGTGATGAACGGCATCATGGGATGCAAAAGGCGCAACGACGCGTCGAAGAGATTCACCAGATTGGCGCAGGCCGCGCGGGCTAGCGTTTTGCCCGCTCCTTCTTCAAAGATCAGGCGCGGCTTGATGAGTTCGAGATACCAGTCGCAGAACTCGCCCCAGAAAAAATCATAGATTCTGTTGGCGGCTTCGTGGAAACGATAGGTTTCGAGGGCAGCGTTCACTTCCGCGGTTACGCGGTTGAAGCGGGAGAGGATCCAGCGGTCTTCCAGGGTGTCTCGCGTGAAAAACACAATACCTTTCGCGCTCGCGGCCGAGGCGTCCGCGGCCACATGGGACCCTTCGCTCCCCTGCGGTTTTACGCCTGGCTCGACCCGATCCACATTCATGAACATGAATCTGGCGGCGTTCCAGATTTTGTTGGCGAAGGCGCGGTAGCCCTCGGTGCGGCTTTCGTTGAAGGCGATGTCGGTTCCCGGCGCGGCCATGGCCGCCAGGGTAAAGCGCGTCGCATCGGTGCCGAAGCGATCGATGATTTGCAGCGGATCGATCACGTTGCCTTTGGTCTTCGACATCTTCTGCCGCTCGGCGTCGCGCACCAGGGCGTGAATGTAGACCTGGCGGAAGGGGACGCTGTCGTCTTTCTTGTCGGCCCAGCCGCTAGCTTTCTTGATCGCCGGATCCTGCTTGTGGTCGCGCATGAAGTAGCACCCGAACATGATCATGCGGGCGACCCAGAAGAAAAGAATTTCGTAGGCAGTGATCAGCAGCGTGGTCGGATAGAAGACCGCCAGATCGCGAGTCTTTTCCGGCCAACCCAAAGTCGTAAACGGAAGCAAGCCCGACGAAAACCAAGTGTCGAGAACATCGGAAACCTGCTCCAGCTTTACGCCGCCGCACTTGGTGCAGGTCAGCGGAGCCTCGCGAGCCACGATCATCTGCTGGCAATCCGCGCAGGACCAGGCCGGGATGCGGTGCCCCCACCACAACTGGCGCGAGATGCACCAGTCGTAGATGTTGTTCATCCAGTTCAGATAGATCTGTTTGTAGTTTTCGGGGACGATCGTGATCTCGCCCGCTTCCGCGGCTTCGATCGCCTTCTTGGCGAGCGGCTGAATCTTGATGAACCACTGCTCGGAGAGGCGCGGCTCGACCACCGTGCCGCAACGATCGCATTTACCAAGCGCCAGCGCATAGTCTTTTTCGGCGACGAGGAATCCCTGCTCCTGCAAATCGACTAGCACTTGCCTGCGGGCTTGGTAGCGGTCGAGGCCCGCGTAGGCGCCGGCGTTCGGGTTCATGTGCGCGTGTTCGTCCATCACGTCGATTTGCGGCAAGTTGTGGCGCAGGCCGGCCTGAAAATCGTTGGGATCGTGCGCCGGCGTTACCTTCACCGCGCCAGTGCCGAACTCCGGCTGCGCCAGTTCGTCGGTGATGATGGGTATCTCGCGCTTCATCAACGGCAGCAGAACGCGCTTGCCATGCAAGTGCGTGTAGCGCTCGTCTTTCGCATTCACTGCAATCGCGGTGTCGCCGAGCATGGTCTCGGGGCGCGTGGTCGCTACCGTGATGAATTCTTCCGTGCCGATGACGGGATAGCGAATCTCCCACAGCTTGCCAGCCACATCTTCGTGCTTCACTTCGAGATCGGAGATGGCCGTGCCGCAGCGCGGGCACCAGTTCACGATGTACTTGCCACGATAGATCAGGCCGTCTTCATAAAGGCGGACGAAGACCTCGCGCACGGCGCGGGAAAGATTTTCGTCCATGGTGAAATATTCGCGGTCCCAATCGACGGAGGCGCCGAGGCGCTTCATCTGGTCGAGGATGGCGCCGCCGTAGAGCTTTTTCCACTCCCACACGCGCTCGACGAATTTCTCGCGTCCCATCTCGCGACGCTTCTTGCCTTCCTTGGCGAGTTGGCGCTCGACCATCATCTGGGTGGCGATGCCGGCGTGGTCTGTGCCTGGGAGCCACAGTGTGAGGAAGCCGCGCATGCGATGCCAGCGCACGATAATATCCATCTGCGTCTGGTTGAGCATGTGGCCCATGTGCAGCCGGCCGGTGACGTTCGGCGGCGGCAACAAGAGGGTGAATACGGGACGCGTTGCTTCTCCCGGACGGGCGGGCGGCGGCGTAGGCGCGGAGAAGAGTTTTTCTTCGATCCAGTAGTCGGCCCAGCGGGTTTCAATTGCGCCCGGCTCGTAGGATTTCGGCAGTTCGTGCGGCATGGAAAGGAGTCAGACTCAGCATTCGGCAATCGGCCCATCAGAAGTTGGAACGATTAGCCCGCAGTTCCCATCTGAATGCTGAAGTGCTGAATGTTGTTCGATATTACAGGCGCGGCAAAAGAAGGGTCAAACGCAACTGGGGGTGGTGTAAGGAGACGGCAAAAAGGTTTTCATTCAGTTCAAGATCGACCAGGCAATTTCAGTTGCGACTCTGAAGGGCCAGCTCACAAAATTCCGGAAACCGATCGAAAATCCCTAGAGTCTCAAGGCAGGCCC
This sequence comes from Candidatus Sulfotelmatobacter sp., assembly GCA_049513475.1. GTDB lineage: Bacteria > Acidobacteriota > Terriglobia > Terriglobales > Acidobacteriaceae > Sulfotelmatobacter. The sequence goes on from JBEKWC010000018.1 coordinate 27,601, forward strand.
GGTCAGGCTGGCCGAGTTCCGAACCTGTTGAGCTCTGGATCTGAGCCTCCTCCCTGTGGGCCAACAGGTCAGCAACGTAGACGGCTATTGAACTGTCGAAACCGGAGTGGGGAATGCGAGTGGGGTGATGATGGTGCGCAACGGCTTCAACTGCAAGGCTGGGGATGCCCCACAATCCGAGCAAGTAGGCGCCGATCTCCGCGTGGGAAGTGCCGAGTAATTCCAGTTCCGCTTCGAAGATCCTGCATCCCCGCTCTTGGGCAAGGGTGCGGGCGGAACAGAACACGTCCGGCATTTTGCTGGCCAAGATCAGGCTGCCAATATCGTGAAGCAGGGCGGCCACCACAGTCACGTCACGAATCTTGGGGTCGATGGGGAGTGCGGCTGCGATGGCGGCCGTGCGCTCCGCATGGCACTGTATCGACTCGTGAACCGCCTGCGGGATGCGCGAGTCGGACTGAAAAACCCGGAAGACCTCAGAGGCTAAAGCCAAATTCTTGACGGTCTCTATCCCCAGATAGGTGGCGGCGTTCTGGACGGTAGTGACTTTCTGCGCCAGGCCGAAGAAGGCGCTGTTAACGAGCTGTAAGACTTTTGCTGACATTGCCAGATCGTGGCTGATGATCTCCGCCACTTGGCCGACGGACGAGTTGGGGTCTTTGACCGCTTGCGTCAAGGAGGCGTAGGAAGATGAGAGCGACGGCAGTTCCCCGATGCTGGCCACCAGTGCGCGAATTTTCGGCACGGACAACACTTCTTGGAGCGTAAAAACACGTGCAATTGCGGACTGGAGCTCTGACGCATCGCAAGGTTTGGCCAGGAAGCGGTGCGCGATGGAAATGGCGCGCGAAGTTAGCGGACCGTCCGAGTATCCGGACAAGATAATTCGCGCTGTGCCCGGATAGCGCTCGCGAATGTGGCCAAGCAAGGTGGCGCCGTCCATCTCTGGCATGCGCATATCGGAGACGACCAGGTCGAAGCTGGCTTCTTCGCAGGCGCGCAACGCCGCTTCGCCACCCAGGACAAATTGCATGTCCCAATGTTTGCGTTCGGCGTACAACATCCGCCGGATACCATCCAGAATCCTGCTTTCATCGTCCACGAACAAGATGCGCTTCACGCCGACACCCCGCCAGCGGCAAGCTGCTTGCCATCGTGAGGCAAGCGAATGATAAAGGTCGTGCCTTTGCCGTCTTCGCTTTCAAAACGAATGCTGCCCTGGTGTTTATCCACGACCACGGAGTGGGCAATGGCTAAACCCTGCCCGGTTCCTCTGCCAACCTCCTTGGTGGTGAAGAAGGGGTCAAAGATACGAGGGCGCACTTTCTCCGGGATTCCCGACCCGGAGTCGCGGATTCTGATTTCCACTTGATCCTGGCAGTTCCGAGTTTGCACTTTGATCGTTCCCTTTTGCGAACCGCCCTTACCGACAACGTCGGCGATAGCGTGGGCGGCATTGATGATGAGGTTGAGTATTACCTGGTTGAATTCGCCGGGTTGGCAAGAGATCAGAGGCAGGGAAGGGTCCAAGTCAGTTTCCAAATCGGCCACATATTTCCATTCGTTCCGCGCCACCGTAATGGTGCTTTGAATCGCATGATTCAGGTCAAGGGGCGTCTTTTCTATAGTGCCGGGATGGGAGAACTCTTTCATGGCACTGACGAGCTGGGACACCCCGGTCACTCCTTCCAGCGTCTGCTCGATGGCTTTAGGGATCTCCTCAAGCAGATAAGGAGCATCGGCGTCGGCCACCGCAGCCGAGACCTCCTGCATAATTTCTCCCAGCAAGACGTTGGCTTTGACTGCGGTCAAGAGGCGTTCGTAGCTGGCCAGAAGTTTGCTCAGGCTCTGGAAGGCATCTTTCAGGAAGCGAACGTTGTCTCCGATATATTGCGTCGGTGTATTAATCTCGTGCGCGATTCCAGCCGCGAGCTGGCCGACCGATTCCAGCTTCTGCGCCTGAAGCAGCTGGGTGCGCAACACTTTGCTCTCGGTAATGTCCTCACACATGCCTTCGTAGCGGATGATCACACCATTTTCGCGAATGGCGCGGGCGGCGAGGGCGACCCATACCCTGCTGCCGTCTTTGCGAAAGATTTCACACTCAAATTTCCGGATCACACCTAATTTATCCAGGGTGAGCTTGAACTCATCCCGCTGGCTGGGATTGACGTAGAGCTGCGGAGAAATATCAGAAATGACGGCGATCAATTCTTCCGCAGAATCGTACCCGAGGATGCGAGCCAAAGCCGGGTTTACAGTCACAAAGCGACCGGTCGGGGTACTCTGAAAGACACCGAAGATGGCGTCATCAAAGATCCCGCGATACTTCCTCTCGGCCTCGCGGAACGCGTCGCCAACTTTTTCGCGCTCGGTGACATCGGAGCCGATGACCAATAGCTCGGAGGGATTTGCGCCGGAAACGTCAACCGCGGTGATGGTCAGTCCGAGTAGACGCGTTTTGCCGTTCATCTCAAAGGGAACTCGATCGCAGCGCCGGGAGCCCTGCTCCGAACACCAGGACCGAATTTCATCCTGCATCTCCGGGCTCAGCCACCGAATCCCGCAATCGCCCAGTGGCTTGCCCACCACCTCGGCTGCGGTCAGGGCGAAAACCCCAGAGGCGGCGGAATTCCAGCGTGTGATGCACGAACGCAGGTCCACCCCGATAAGAATCGAGGGCACGGCGTCGATGAATATCTCCGCTTCCTGATGCGCCTCCCGCAGGGCTTGCTTTTCGTGCTGCAAAGAGAAGCGGAACGTCTTCAGAATTCTCAAAGTCACCAGGAAGGCCACGGCTCCGGTGAAGCAAATTGTAATGATGTGAGATTTCCAAACGGTGGAGGGTCGAAACAGCCATTGCTTGACCACCTCGAAGACCGTCATTATCGCGGACGTGGCCAGCAGCACCGCCAGGGCGCTCGGTAGCAGCGATGCCCGACCAACCTTGGATTGAGGCGCGGAATCCTGCGGAACTTCCGCATGCGGTGTGCGCGAGCGCTGCCAGTCAGGAGGATAAGAGGTTGACATTGTGGCTATCCAGGGTGCTACCCGTTGATCGTCATCGGTTACCGGGTTACGGAGATTCCGTTTCTGACCCGGTGGTGACCAAGTCGGATATCGGCACAGTTCCTGAGGTCCATCGGCAGGAATCACGGCATCCTTGACGCCGCGCCAGCTCAGCCGAAGGGCCATTTGAGGATCGGTCGGAAGTAACTAAATCGTTCTGGTTCCTGCGCCGATGGAAAGAGTGTTCCTGGCCCGACCTTAGTCGGAAGCAGGGTTGAGGGTCGAGCCGCCAGCCCGGCGGCAACGTAGGAATTCTATGCCCGAAAAAGTCCTATTGGTTGATGACGATGCGAACATTCTTGACGGATACCGGCGCAGTCTGGGCCGGGAATTTAAGATTGACACTGCGCGCGGCGGGCAAGATGCCCTGGCCCTCGTGGCAGAGAAGGGACCGTTTGCGGTCGTAGTCTCGGACATGCGAATGCCGGGAATGGACGGTATCCAGCTCTTGACCGCCTTCAAGTCGAAATGGCCGGACACCATACGCGTCATGCTTACCGGCAATGCCGACAAGGATACGGCCATTCACGCCATCAACGAGGGCAACATTTTTCGTTTTCTCAACAAACCTTGTGACAAGGAGGCGATGGCGAAAACGTTAACCGCCGCTCTGGTGCAATACCGGTTGGTGGTGGCCGAGAAAGAACTCCTGGAACAAACCTTGAGCGGCAGCATTCAAGTGCTCACTGAAGTTCTGAGTCTGGTCAACCCCGCTGCCTTCAGCCGCGCCGAGCGCGCTCGGCGCTATATTCACCACGTCACAACCTTGATGAAGCTGCGCAACCCCTGGCAATACGAAGTGGCCGCCATGATGTCCCAATTGGGTTGCGTCACCCTGTCGCCGGAGACGATCGACGCGATATACGCCGGCGAGAACCTCTCGCCCGGCGATCAGGCGCAATTTGATGCGCACCCCGATGTGGCTTACGATCTGCTTTCGAAAATTCCCCGTCTGGAACCCATCGCGTGGATGATCAAGAACCAAAACCACCCTGCTTCCGCAGCTGGAGACGACCGCACCCAGCCTTCGGAGGTGCAGCGTGGAGCAGAGATTCTGCGTTTGATCCTGGCCTACGAAAAACTGGTCCGTAAGGGGGGCTCGCGGACTGAGGCCGTTTACAAACTGTCCCGGCAAGACAATAACATCGGCAAAGAATTTTTCGAGGCCCTCATTACCCTGGACCCGAACGCCGAAGAAGGCGCAATTAGGCAATGCCAGATCGAAGACCTGACGCCTGGCATGATCATCCAGCAAGAAGTCCGCACGCCTCAAGGTTTGCTGCTGGTGTCCAAAGGGCAGGAGGTAACAGCACCGTTGGTGGTCAGGCTGAAGAATTCCTATGCCCAGCGGGCGATTGGCGAGAAAGTTAGCATCTCGATGCCCACCACCACCCTGGCAATCGCGAAAGGCGCTACCTAGTCTGCGTTCATTAACCTCAAATCAGGGAGAGACCGGCGTTCAGCTCCACCCTAAACGGAGAAAGGGAAAGGTGTGTAATTTCCGCACGACACCCGGGCAAGGTGGAATTGGTGGACTACAACAGGTCCGAATTTGGCAGACTCCTCTGTCCGCTCATGGAAGAAATGCTCCATTCACTTCCCGAGGAGAAATCCCGGGAAATTGAGCCAGCAATGAGGTCAGGTAGATTTTCGTTTTTCGATCCGCCGATTGTGTAGGGACGCGCTCGATGTGTGCGACGCCGACAAGAAGGACGACCATTCCATGATGACAAGATAGCGTGAACAAAATAGTGACAGATAATTCTAAAGATCAATAGAGTTTGCGCTGCTCCCGTTTCCGGTTGATGTGTCCGATATCCGCCCGTCATCACGATAGAAAACTTCGACGAGACGCCCACCCGCTTCGGTAACCGTTCTCTCGGCGTTGTCGAGTTGCGCTGGCCGGAACCTGTTCTCTACCGTCATTGCCGACCTCCAGCCTTCGCGCAATTCTCTAAAGAGGAGGGAGAAAAGGCGTCTTCTTCGCCGAAGAGATTCCCAGCATGAACATCAGCATTACCTCCGGAATCCACGCCCTTCGATTCTTGATGATTCGCGGCATCGCTCACCAGGATTCCAGATGCAAATGATGTGCAGGGACTGGGTCGATGGGGCACCGTTCAGTTTTTGGGCCTGCGCCGGTCCATTTCGCGCAAGATTTCTTCATTTCTTCCGCCCAGCGCACTGCGTCTGAGATCGCCGCAACAGTTGCGGGTACGTGTTTCCCATCGTCGAACTGCGCCAGCTTCCGAGCCGCTAGCATGCTCGGCATCATCGCGTGGATCGCGATCTTTGGAATCAGGGAGTCCGCCCACTTGGTCCGAAGGGAGACTAACGAGGGTAGCACTATGGCGGATGTTGCAAGGGTTGTGGTGCATTTGCCGAAACGGGAACGGCTGTTCATTTTCCAGTCTGCCGCCGAAAAAAAGCAGGACTGATTGGTTATCAAATAGCGAGGACATCGCCCGAGGATTCTATTGCTTGAGCCGATCCTAATCCGGAGAGTATAAGACCCGATGCCGACCCTTGGTTTAGCCATGATCGTGAAGAACGGCGCGAAGACATTGCGCGATTGCATTTCGAGCGTTGCAGAAGTGACCGACCAGATTGTCATCGCGGATACGGGTTCAAGCGATGGAACGCCCCAATTGGCGCGCGACCTGGGGGCGGAGGTATTCGACCTCCCCTGGCAGGACGATTTTGCCCAGGCCCGCAATGCGGCGGCCGGGGCCCTAACCACCGACTGGGTGCTGGTGATGGACGACGACGAAGAACTGGAGCCACAGGCCCGCGATAAAATCCCAACTCTCCTGGACAATGCCAGGGTTAGCGGATATTACTTTACGCAGAGGAACTACCTTGCCTCCGGGTTTGGATCGGGCGGACATGCGCATCGCGTGAAGCCGAACGACTCCACCATCCCACGAGCGGCACGGGCACAGGCTTATATAGACCTCGCGAGCTGCCGGCTGTTTCGCCGCCATCCCGAAATATATTACGTCGGGAGAGTGCATGAACTGGTGGAGCCACGAATCCATGCGCTCGGTCAGGAGCTGGAGCACGCCGGTCTCGTGATCCATCATTTCGGCATTCTGTGCTCCGCAGAAGAGCGCCGGGCGAAGGACGAGTATTATCGGAAACTGGGCTGGCTCAAGATCAAAGATGCACCCAACGATCCGCAAGCTTGGATCGAGGTAGGCCAGGTGGAATATGAGCAGTTAAAGAACTACTCGGTTGGCATCGAGTGTTTCCAGAAAGCCCTGGCTCTTAGCCCTGAGCGCTCCCCTGTCCCTTACCTTTCTCTGGGTAATCTTTACCTCGAGATCCACGCTTACGATCGCGCTCTTGAACTTCTCTCCAGCGTCACGATGTTTGGCAGGGCGGCGGGGGAGAAAGAACACATCAGCGGGGATGCCCTCTATAACCTGGGACGCTTGAAGGAGGCTCGATCCGCCTATCTTCGCTCTCTGGCGCTTCTGGCGGAGGACACACGGGTACTGAGCAAATTGGGCTTGACCGAGGTGCGGATGGGATTGAAGAAGAATGGTCTCGCTCGGCTTACCCGGGCGCTGAGGGCCAACCCCGACGAATTCCAGTTGCATGACCGCATTATCAAAGCCTACCTACTCTTGGACCTGATGCCGCAAGCTGCAGAAGCGGCCGAACGCCTCGCCTCGGGATTTCCCACTCCCGCTGCCGTCCTGCGCGCCGCCAGCATTCATGCCCAGATGAAGCAATGGGAAGCCGCCCACGAGGTTATCGTTCGGGGCCTGCAATTATTTCCTCAGAACCAGAAGCTGCTGCAATTCAAAACCGAAGTGGACCAGGAAACCAACCAGCTCGCCCAGACCTAAACGCCCTGCGCGGTCCATAGGTCCAAGTATTCACCTGCCAGACTGTAGCGCGGACCGCACGGGAGCAAGCTGGACCGATGGGGTTTTCGAGCTGGCCGGGCGGTATCAACGGTTGGAGATCCACTGTGCTCTATACCTTTGCCGGCCCTCCCAAGGATGGCAGCGATCCAAACGGCACGCCCTTTCAATGATCCCAGATCTTTTACCAACGCCCCCGATAAATCGATTTTTACCAAGCCGGATGTCCGCAAGTTCAAGGAGCGTGCCGCCGAGTTGAATAATCAGCGCGACGGCGATTTAGCGACCTTTTTTTACGCCCGGTTTGATGAAATGCCGCTGGGGCGTTACTTCTTTTGCGCCATCTTGCGGGAGATCTCTTCCATGAGGCGGGGACGGAGGTCAGCGAGGACGCTGTCCACGATGCTGGCTACGTCGGCAGGACTTTCGCTTGTGACAGGGGTTGAAACTGGCTGGGCTATCTGCTCGGCGCCCGCGGCTACGGCCATGGCAGCGGAGTCTGGCGGTTGGGGCGTATCGATCTGGTGAGAAGTGTCTTCAGCCGCTGTGATGGTGTTGCTGGTGTCGCGAACTTGGCGCCAACTGGCCCAGGCTGCGGCGGTATTTTTCACCGCCTCGGATTCTGGTTGGGCATACGCGGCGGCTTCGGCTGGCGGTTGTGCTTCGATGTGAGTGGGCGCTTCCGCTTCTCGGTGAGAAATCGTTGCCTCAATCGCGGGGACAACCTCTGTAGCCAAGGGCGGAACACATGGCATCTCTTCCGTTACGGGCGCTGCAACCACCGCCTCGGATATGGGTTGCTCGCTTGCCGCCGGAGCCGCTTCTGCAAATTGCGCCGTCGGGACGAATGAAGGATTGGGCTCCGCGAAAACTCCCCCAGCTATTTCTGTAGCAGATCCAGCGGGCGCGCTCTCAGCTTGGACCGGCTCTGGGATCGTATCTTGGGCCGGATTGTTCGTCGCTATCGGCGCTTCCGCAGGTTGCGTGGCCGGCGAGTCGGCGATGGGAGCTTCAGCGGTCAGCGTTGGCGCTGCTGGCAGCGACGCAGGCTCGGGCTCTGCGGTTGCCATCACCGCGACTGGCGCTTCGGCAGCGGCTGGCTCCGGAGCGGAAACGGAGGAATAGGAAGGTTCGCTGGGCGCCGATGTCGGCTCCGCAGCCGACGGCGCGTTGGCGGGCTCGTTCTCATACGCTGAGTACACCGCGTAGGCCTCGCGCATTTCCTGTTCCAGAGAGTTGGAGGCTTCCAGGTTATCCAGGGCCATGGGTACGGCCGACCAGCGCGAGTCGGATTTAATGATTTCGATTTCAGGTTCAGCGCCGGCAGCGATCGTGGCTGGGAGTTCGCCGTCTCTTTCTTGATCAGACTCTTTGCTTTCAGATTTCGTGGCAGCGATGGGCGAGGCTTCCGCGGCCATTTGATCGGCATAACCCTCAACGGGCGCTTCGCCACTCTTCATATGCGCTACCGCGGCGGCAATCGCGGCGGCTTCCTGCGGCGTTGCATCTTCGAAGGGAACGGCCGCGACGGCCGGCGGCGGCGGATTCTCTCCTTCCGCCTTCATGACCACGGGCTGGGTCGCTTCGCGTTCGGCCTTCTCCGCGGGGCTCTCGACCACGGTGCGAAGATCGCGGTTCATCGGGTTATAGAACGACGCTTCGTCCGCAACTTTTTCCTCAGGTCCAGCCGCCTTCTCGTGAGGGAAGTTAATGCGGTTCTTCCAGCCGTTGTTTTCGTCGCCGGAAGGCTCCTTCGCGCTGCCGCGGCCGGATTCCTCGGCTGCAGCGACGGCGCGGGCAAAGCGGCCGGGCTTGGAGGGTTCCGAGCGCGGCACCACTTTGTCTTCCAGCTTAGAGAGCGCGCTCAACAACTCGCTGGCCTCAAACGGCTTGACGATGAAAGCGTCGGCGTGGACGCGTTGCGCCTCGTCCGATTTGAAAGGCTCGAGCTTGCCTACGCTGAGCAGCACTGGAATGCGCGCGGTATCCTGCGATTCTTTCAGGCGCTGGCACACTTCCAAGCCGCTGTAGCCGGGCATGTACACGTCGAGGATGACGAGATCGGGCTTCAGTTCGGCGATCTTCTTGAGCGCAGCCGAGCCGTTGTTGACGGCGATCACCTCATAGCCGGCATCGCTCAGGATCTTGCGCCCCATGTTCTGGGCGGTCACGCTGTCATCGGCAAGCAGTATCTTCCTGGCCAAGGAATATCCTTTATGAGGGGAGATATCGCGAAGGTAACCTGAGCGTGGAGTTAAGTCAACGATCATGAGGAGGTTACCTGGTTACCAGTGGCCAGCAGCTACCGCGTTGATAACGGACGCCTGCCCTTGCGTTACTGGCAGGCGAGTGTAAGGCGCCGCAGCGAACCGCCGGCCCATCCGGAGCCATCGGTTGGTAGATGCGTGAAGTAAATGTAGAAGGTCGTTCCGAGGACGTGCGGGTCATCGCCGAGGCCGACGGCGGTGGGATATGCGGCGATGGTCTCGAAGTTTCCAAGCGACGTGGGTAAAGTCCAGTTCAGACCATCGACGGACTCCGCGTAGGCGAACTTGGTGTCGTCCGAAATAATCATGCTGTAGCGCTCGAGCGCGCTGTTGAAGTGGATATCGAGATAGCCGGCATACGCGGAGGTCGGAATGAGATCGGTCGAGGCTCCGCTGATTGCAGGTTGCAACTGCCAGCTGCCTGCATAGAACTTTTGGAACGGGACGGCGTGCGGGTTCGGTCCGAAGGCGGCTTGCAGCACCGATGAAACCAGGGATCGCGCCACCGAGACGTGCGTGGTGGTCGTGGCGTGCAGCGTGCCATTGGCCAGCCAGTCGGAAAAATACAAATAAAAATATTTGCCGTCGGGCGAAAGCACGAGCGGTCCATCGCCGATTTCGAAGCCGTCGAGGCCGACGGCGTAGGCTTGATTCGGGCGAATGATCTCGCCGAGGTCGGTCCAGTGGAGCCCGTTATCGGAGGAGGCGGCGAGCCCAAGGGCCGCGTAGAGCGAGTCATTGGGCAGTTCCGCATGATAGGTCACCAGCAGGTTTCCGGCGCCCGGCATTCCTTTGGGAACCTGGTAGACCGGTCCTCCGCCCATGTAGCCATAGCTGGAATAGTTCGCGCTCACCGCGGGATCGGGATTCGGCGAGATGCTGACATCCAGCGGATCGCCCGTGCCTAACGGGTTATCCAGTGTGCCCACGGTGGTGACCACCGAACCGTACTTGTCGTTACCCACCCAGTGGCCTTGGAACATTTGCCGCGAGTGCAATGCGCCATCGCTGCCGAAAAACTCGTATCCGGTGGCGGCTTTGATCACGCCCAGAGGCGTATCTGGCCAGGCGAAGCCGTTTGAGGCGTCGGTAATCGGCGGTTGTGCCTTCTGGCCGGCGGCATAGCGCTGCTTGGGAGTTTCGACCACCTGGTCGGCGACGATCTTCGGGGCGCAGAGTTGCGCCAGGGGTGCAATCGCGCTTTGCGCAACGGCTTGGTTCAAGAACGTGTTTAGAAACACGTTCGGCAATAACGCCATCGCATGGCATAGAAGAAGGTGCCGCACAGCCATGCTCATCCGGATTGGCATTTTGATCCCCCAGGCAATTAGAAACCATCGGTCCAGCAAAAAGTTGCGAAGGCCGAGATTTTCATCTCTGCGAAATCTATTTGACTCTATTGGTCTTTCCAGGTTACGACTGGGGCAGTGGCGAGAGAGACGCCCGCTGCCGAGAGGCCGTGAGCGCACATCGCAGCCTTGCGTTTCATTGCCCATATAGCAGTTCGCCCCGCGAAATTCCCCGGCCGCTGCTGCCCAGCCTGCACTAATCCGGCATCCATGCTGTAATTGATAGGCATGCCCTCAGCCTTTACAGCGATGCGTCGCCGCTTCAAGGCCCTGCACCGCAATCTGCGCGGAGCGGCTATGGCGGCGCGCGCTCTCGCTTCGACCGATCACCCCTTGCTGGCGCATATTATTCCCGTGCGCCGGTGCAATCTGGCCTGCACTTACTGCAACGAGTTCGACGATTTCTCGAAGCCCGTGCCTACCGAAGAAATGTTCCGCCGCATCGACAAGCTGGGCGCGCTGGGCACGGCGGTGGTCACGATTTCTGGTGGCGAGCCGCTGTTGCATCCTGAACTTGACGACGTGATCCGCCGGATTCGGGCGAATGGCATGATCGCTGGATTGATCACGAACGGATATTTTCTGGTGCCGGAGCGAATCAAGCGGCTGGATCGCGCCGGCCTCGAGTGGCTGCAGATTTCCATCGACAACGTGAATCCGGACGAGGTTTCGAAGAAGAGCCTGAAGGTCTTAGACAAGAAGCTGCAATTCCTGGCCGAGCACGCGCAATTCCACGTAAATATTAACTCCGTGGTGGGCGGCGGCATTTCCAATCCGCAAGATGCGCTTACTATCGGCAGGCGCGCCGTTGCGCTCGGCTTCAGTTCGACGATCGGAATCATTCACGACGGTAGCGGCCAGCTGCAGCCGCTCGGAGAAGAAGAGCGCCGCATCTACGACGAGATGAAGTCGTGGGAGAAGAGTAGCTTCACCCGCATCAACGGCTTTCAGGACAACATCGCACAAGGCCTGCCCAACGATTGGCGCTGCCGCGCGGGAGCCCGTTATCTCTACATCTGCGAGGACGGGCTGGTGCACTATTGCTCGCAGCAGCGCGGTTATCCGGGAGTGCCGTTGGCGACTTACACGCGCGAGGATATGCGCCGCGAATACCTCACCGAGAAAGGCTGCGCGCCCAACTGTACGGTTTCCTGCGTGCATCAGGTCTCCATCTTCGACGGCTGGCGGGGGCCGCAGAGGCCTGCGGCGTTAAGTCCTGCGGCGTCTGCGGACGAACTGGTGCACATTAAGTAGACGAGCTTTGGGCACGGAAGGAGTGTACGGAGCGACTTTGTTTTTGGCGCAAGTAAGAAACTCTGCCTCTCGGCCGACCAGAATGGGCTTCGGGAAGACGACGTAAGTTTTCGGGGTACGATAGAGCAGGAGTGACCGGCCGTCTTCAAGGTACCCAATGCAGTTCACTCAGGGTGTCCTGGCCGGCATGGCCGACGTTTCGACGTGCGTGCACTGCTCATCGAAAGAGATTTTTTGCGGACTCCAGTAGTGGTTGTTTCACCGCACCGCTCCGGTCATCAACATGGCCACAGCCGCGCTTCCGAAGGCGATGTACGGCTATACGGCATCGTGGTGGCCGCCGCTTTGATGTTGCACTGCCACGAGTAGCGCCCATCCCACCCCGACGGTTACCAGTGTCGAGCTTAGAATTTCGCACCATCGCCCCGCGCAGCGCACGTCCAGCCAGTATGCCGCCCGAAAATCCGCGGGTTTGCGGGCGAATTCCATTTGCGGCGAAGTCGCAGGGCGGGCGACCCTGGCCTTCTCGTGCGCCTTGGCGGAACTCGGTTACCTCTGCCTCGGCGGGAAAAGCGGATTTCGGGACCGCCTGCAGCCAGCCCGCCTTGGTCGAGAGAAAGAAAGATTTCTCTTTCTCAGACGTGCCGCTTCGCTCCATGGCCGGGCGACTGTGCCGCACTGGCAGCTTTCGCTAAATCCGTTCTCGTCGGCGGCAAACTCGCGATGGTCGCGGCAGTGGATTTTCTGGTAAGCGGGAGCGAACCCCCGCGCCTTCCTCCGGGATTCCCGAGCAACTTGATACGAAACGCAGGCTGTGTTGACATCGTGATCGGTCGCGTCGATACGCGGAAAGCTCGCGCGGCAATCGCCAAGTGCGCAGAGGATTGGAGTGAAGTCGATTATTGGCTGGATTTGGGCAATAACGCCGATAGCTGTCAATTCGTGCTGGGAGAGCCGCTGAATCGAAGGAACCGACGGCGCGGGCTACGGTTACGCACAGTGTCGGAGCTTTTCCCTGAAGGTATTCAAACCGAAATGGACGGAGACGATCTGCCGAGCTGCAGCACAGCGGAAGCGCTCGACCGGCAGGAGCCGTTTGTCAATCCGACATTGGTCAATCACGTACTGGCGCTGCTCGCGCGATTATTTCGCTACGGGACGATTTTCTATCACGGAGGTTTCGTCAGTCTGTCCTCGTGATCCAGCGTTCATGCTTTACGTGTTGATCCCAAGCATTGGCAATGGTCTCGCAGCAGAGGCCGGCTCTCCAAGAACCTTCGAAACCAACGCCCGTGTTGGTAAAGCCTTAGAATCAGCGGGACAAGGAGGAAAGCCTCCCATTCCGGTCTGCCTTGCCAGTGAAGGAAGTAATGGGTATTATTGAAGTAAGGAGATGCTTGAAGGTAAGGACATGATGATGCTTCATTCTACGGTGACGAGTAAGGGACAAACGACCATTCCCGAAAAAATTCGGAAGGCTTTGCGAATTAAACCGGGCGACAAGTTGGAATACGAAGTGGAGGGAGACCGAGCAACCATTCGTGTGCATCCCGGCATTCGGTCACTCAAGGGCGCGCTCGCCAGCAACAAGGGGAAGGGGATGTCTTTGGCTGAAATTCGCGAAGCCGCCGCCGAAGCGGCGCGTCACGAGAGTACCCGGTGAGCAAGCAAAGGCTTGTCGACACGAATCTGATCGTCCGCTATCTGGTACAGGACCACGACAAACATGCACGAGCAGCCGGCAAGCTGTTCGATGCCTGCGACCGGGGAGATGTGGTTATCGTGGTATTGCCGGTCGTTCTGGCAGAGTGCGTGTTTGTGCTTGAGTCTTTTTACCGGCACCCGCGCGCGGCTATCGCCTCCGCACTCGGAGGCCTGATCTCCAGTCCTGGCGTCGAGATCGATGAGGTAACGGTCCACCTGGACGCTCTCAACCGCTATAAAGGAACGAAGGCTCACTTTGTGGACTGTCTGATCGCCGCCACTGCGGTGGCAAAAAATGTGCCAGTCGCGACCTTTGATCAGGACTTTCGAAAGTTTGGCGACGTGCGCGTGGAAACCGAATAGTGGCAAGCGAATCGCTACTCCGGCCGCGACCGCGAAAGGACGAACACGTTTCCCCACTGGATACAGAACTTACCTGCAAAACGAGAGAACCTGCAAGGCAACCTGCAAAAGCATTAAAGCGAGAACTACTTTTTCAAGACGGGTCATAAATAGACCTCCTGACCCTGAATCAGGTAGTTCGTTTATTTTTTTCATTGTCGATTTTCGCCTTCATCTCCTGGGATCGATCAAGCCTGAAACAGGCTCAACACTTCCTAATTAATTTAGAAAGGATCGTGCGATGGAGCAGACGCAACAGAACAATGGCGAAGCACTTACGCCAGAACCAAGGATATAAGAACGATTGCGGTGGTTTCGGAGATGTCGTCCTCGGATGTAAGCGTGCGCAAATTGACGGTCGAGCGCAACGATCGATTTGAAGACTACACGACGTCCACGTACGAGGTGTAGGTATGGCCCGCGAGGATGGGATGCGTTCGAACCGTCTTCGCCTCCCGCACCGAACGGCGTTCTAGAAAATATACGGCCGTTGCGGCAAGAGATCCGAATGCGACGAAGAAGCCGGAGAGTAGCCACCCGGCATTCTGGGTTGCCAGGAATACACCCACCAGGCTAGCCAGGGGGACATACCGCGACGGCGATTTTGAAACGAGCAAAAACGCCTGCGCCCAAGGGAAAGGCTATTTCTTCGGTTGCGCCGACGGTGGCAAAATTCCATTCAGCCGCAAATACTGCGCGGCCGCGGCGTAGTGGTCGGCCCAGCCGCTGGCCAGGCCGAGCGCGGCCATGGCGCGGGGAAAGTGGCGACCGCCGAACATCTCGACGTCGTCGCCGAGCTTGGAGTCGTCCATCTTAGCGAGCACATCAGCGCAATAATCAAACGAAGCGGTGGCCGCCGCGAGCAGCTTCTCTTTGGAGTCGGTCTCCTTGGCTTCCTCGACCGTGGGCGCGGCAACATCAGCTGCCTTGGAGCATCCCGAATTGTTCGAGCCAATGATGTGGACCACGAGATGCGCGAACGTCATTTGGTCGGGTGTGGGCTTGAAATTGAATTTGTCGGTGGGCATGGCGGTGATGGCCGCGAGAATATTATTGCGCGAGCGTGGCAGCAGCATACGCAGCGAGGCGGTCACGGGATTCTTAGTGGGCCCGGGGGTTTGCGGCGCGGCCATGGCGCCCGCCGAGGAAGCCGCGGGCGCGCCCTGCGCACTGACAGAAGCGGCCGCCGACACGCACAGAAAAATCACAACCCAGCGAAATAAGACCGGCTTACTCTGCATGAATTCTCCTTGATATGTTCGACAGCTAGCGTGCCCACGTTTTTCCTTGCGCTTACGAGCTGGCGGCGAGGGCGGCTGCGCCCAGCTTCCAGAACAAATACCACGCCGCGACGATGGCGATGGCCGTCGAGCGTTTCACTTTGCTGTTGCAGGCGAAGCCGATGCCCATGAGCACAATCGACCAGATGGCAATCACGTCCAGGCTTGACGCCATGCCATATACGAATTTATTTCCGGCGCGGTCCATGAAGTGGGCGGGATTGGTGGCCACCGGGTTGTTCACGTTGAAGCCTTCCGGGTCCACTCCGGCGAACATCGAAATTGTCCCTAGAACCGCGCTGATAGCGCCGGGCAAGCTGCCATAGAAAACGATGGCGTAAGCCTGCTTGAAAGAGATATCCGCTCCCGCAGCGAACTTGATAGTCGCAAACAGCACCGCCGCCGTAATCAGGAAATACAGCGGGATCATCACCGGGCTGCCATAGGAGAGCGCGCGCACGATGGTGCTGGAGAGTTTGATTTGCCGGGCCTGCTGATCGGCGGGCAATTTGTCGAATTGATCGGCGCGCGAGGAGTGCGCGATTTCGTTCTTGCTGATCTGCTCAAAGCCGATCTGCCGGTCCATCGAGTACACAAAGAGCAACGAAAAGATGGAGATGAGCAGCCACGGTCCCCACCAACTGGCGTTGCGGCGCAGATCGGTGAAGGTTTTCGAGGGCGCGATGAAAGTGTCAATCAGACGCGAGCCTTCGGAGAGCGGCGCGGGCCCGGGCAGGGGTGCAGATAGGGGTGGCGGCGGGAGCGGAGCGGCGGCCATAATTTCTCCTCCTGCAGTGGTGGAGCCGGGCTTCGGCTTCGGCGATCGGGCTTTGGGGAACGGCTTCGCCTAACCGACATCGAATTCTATCCGGGACGCGGCGCCAAGACAAGTCGGGTTGTGTACAGGTCTGTACAGGTGTACAGGGTGTACAGGTACACGTGGGAACAGCCGCCCCCGGCTGTCCGTCGAGCGAAGCTCGACAGTTCTTTGCCTGAGAGGGCATTAAGATGTGGTCATGCAGAACGTGACGCCCATGGCAGTCGCGGCGCTCGCCCTGGAACTGGCTCCGGCGGTGGCGTTCGGCTGTGCCGCGGAGCGCGTGGCCCGGGCAATCGGGCGCTGGCCTGTCTCAGTGCGCGTCAGCGTTCCGGCCCTGTTGGCGCTGCCTTACGCGATGGTTGCGATTGCGCAGCACATCTTTCAGTGGGAGTGGCTCGCTCTCTATGCGTTGCTGCCCGTGGCCATCACCTTGCTCTTGATGCGCGCGGCCGCGGCTGATCCCGAACAGGGCGGCGACTGGCGCGATGCTTTCATCCTTCTGACGCTGGGGCTGGCGGTGGATTTGCGCTGGTTCGAGAGCGCGTGGCCCAGCGGGCTGCGCGCCTTGAATGAATTATTGCTGGTCGATGCCGGCCTGTACGGGTTTCTGGCGATCCGGCGCTTGACTGGAACCGGTTTCGATTTCCACCTGAAATGGCTTGACTGGAAGACCGGACTGCGCGAGCTCATTTTCTTTACGCCTCCGGTGCTTGTGCTGGGGCTCGCGCTGGGCTTCATCCATCCTCACAAAGATGTGCCCGGAGTCGGCAGCGCGCTGCTGCGCTGGGTGTTGATCTTTTTCTTCACCGCCGTGCCGGAGGAACTCTTCTTTCGCGCCTGGGTGCAGAACCTGCTGGAGCGGCGCGTGGGCAGGCGCGCCGCGCTGGCGATTGCGTCGGTATTATTCGGCCTGTCGCACTTCAACAAACGCTCCGCCCACTTCAACTGGCGCTACGTGTTGCTGGCTACGATCGCCGGAATCTTCTACGGACGCGCCTGGCGCGAGCGGCGGCGCGTCGCGGCTTCGACGATTACGCATGCCAGCGTGGATTGGATTTGGGGTCTGTGGTTCTAGAAGTTCCCGCCATGGTGAGGCTACTGCTTTGCAGTGTTGAACTGACCACATCAAATGTCTTTACGTAAGGGGCTCCGTCCAGCAGGTCTCCCAGAGTATGCAACACTTCGGGAAATCCCGCGGAACCGAAGGCCGCCTCATTTTCCTCGCGATCCCAAAAGCTGACGGTTGCGACTTCGCGGCCATGAGGAGCCGCGAGGACGATCAGATCGAGAAAGCCTTCTTGCCGCCGCAGCCAGGGCAGGATTTCGTACTCCACGAGATGGGTAAATTCCGCCAGCGAATCGGGTTTCAATCGAGCTGCAACCTTGCGCGCAAACATCTCAAACTCCTCTTGTGGGGGCTTTTCAGGAAAGCTGGAATCCGCACCGCATGTACCCATAGTGAATTTCGACGCGTGATCGTTACATGAAAGCCCGCTGAAGAAAGGATGCGCGAATGCCGGATCGCCATTTAGGGCATCGGGGGGGAGCCGTAACGCAAGTATCCCAGGCCCACGCGAAGGTGATGGTGCAGCGCGTCCGGGATGCAGACGGCGAAGCAGAGGCCGAGCAACCCCTGGGCCAGGCCGAGCGCCCACAGGTTACGATATCGGCGGAAGAGAGCGCAGGAGACGATGCCCCACAACAACGTGGCCGCGGTTAGGACTAGATTGGGCAGATGCGCCGCGGCGAAGAGCGTGCCGGCGATGGTGACCGCAACTGCTTCGCTCGAGACTAAGCGCAACAGGCGGTCCATGAAATAGTCCTGCAGAAGAAACTGCTGGTAAACGGTCCAGAGCACGTAGCCGGAGATGTGGGCGAAATCGCCTTTGTGGAGGGGATGCAGAGTGCCCGCTTTACGTGCTGCGAATAGGCTCAGAGCACTGAGTGCCAGGGTCGCAGGGAGAATCCACAGCGACTCTCTCAGGCCGCGCCCGCCTACTCCGAGCTCGTCGCGGCTTTGGCCGCGCGCCAGGACAACCGCAAGTGTTGCTATTAGGGCAATGGGGGAGAGTATGCGCTGGAGGTGTTCGGGGGTCCAGATAATGCCGACGATGAAGCCGTAGCCGAGAATCAGTTCGATCTGATCTCTGGCCCGGCTGGGCTTGGCTTTTGGCATTAAGAAAGTATGGCATAGTGTAGGGAGCAGTCAGATCGCGAGGACCTATGAACCGCCGCCTCGCTACGCTCGGCGGACAGCCGAGGCGGCTGTCTCCACATTGGTTGTTGCAAGGCTTCCTTACAGCGCGAGCCTCGGAGTTGCTGCCAGCAAGCTGCGGGTGTAGGCGTGCTGGGGTTGCTCGGTGATCTGCTCGGAGGAGCCGACCTCCACAATCTTGCCGCGATACATCACCGCAATCCGGGTCGAGAGATAGCGGACTACTGGCATGGAATGCGAAATGAAGAGATAGGTCAAGCCGAAGTCGCGCTGCAGTTGGGCCAGCAGGTTGACGATCTGCGCGCCCACGCTCACGTCGAGGGCAGAGACTGGTTCGTCGGCAACGATGAACTTGGGACGGAGCGCGAGGGCTCGGGCGATGCCGATGCGCTGGCGCTGACCTCCGCTGAATTCGTGGGGGAAGCGGTGCAGGATGGATTCGTCGAGGCCTACGGCGTGGAGCAGTTCGACTACACGTGGGCGGAGATCGCGCTTCGCTCGACCGGACAGCCGGGGGCGGCTGTCCCCACATGATTCTCGGTGTATGAGCAGCGGCTCGGCGACGATCTGCTCCACTCGGAAGCGGGGGTCGAGCGAAGCGAAGGGATCCTGGAAGATGATCTGCATATCGCGGCGCAGGCGGCGTATTTCGCCTCGGCCGGCGGCTAAGAGATCGCGGCCTTCGATGCCGATGCTGCCCGAAGTCGGCTCGATCAGGCGGAGAATGAGGCGTCCCAGCGTGGACTTGCCGGAGCCGGATTCGCCGACCAGACCGAGCGTTTCGCCGGCGTGAATGTCGAGGGAGACATCGTCGACGGCGCGCACTTCGTAGCTGCCCTGGGAATAAATCTTGGTCAGGTTGCGGACTTCGATCAGCGCCATGATTCGTATTCAGATTCTAGAATATAGAATGATTTTTTATTGAGCCGCGATCATCGGCACCGCCGCCAGCGCCGCCAGCAGGCCCACGAACTTCCAGCGCGTGAAATGTTCTTTCAGAAAAATGCAGGCCAACAACACCGTGATCGCGGGGTAGAGCGACGAGATTACAACCGCTTCATCGAGGCGGCCGGTTTGGCTGGCGCGTATGAAGAGCATGGTGCCCAGAGAATCGATGGCGCCGGCGAGCACGGCCCAGCGCACTCCGGCAGGGGTGATCTCGGTGAATTTGCGCTGCAGCAGGACGATAAAACCGGTGATCAGCAGGCCGCCGGTGCGGCTTACGGTCGCAAACCATAAAGCCGACCCGGCTCCGCTCTGGCGCAGGCATAAGTAGAATCCGGCGAAGCCAATGCCGGCGAGCACGGCGAGTCCAATGCCTTCGGGAGCGGCACCGCCTTCTGAGCGCGTAATAAGCCAGAGTCCGACGGCGGCGAAGATAAAACCGAGGATCGGGATATTTCCGGGTATGCCCTCGGTGAAAATCGAAACCAAGGCGGGAATTGCGGCGCTCAAAACCGCGGCGACCGGCGCGGTCAGCCCCATGCGGCCCGTGGAGAGGGCGCGGTAGAAGAGCGCCAGAGCGCTCCCGCCGGAGATGCCGCCAGCCAAGGCCCACGCCAGGCTGCGCCCTGCGGGCGAAGGCGCGCCGCTGGCTGCGGCCAGCGCGCCGACTAGGAGCAATCCGCCCAGGTTCACGACCGCGGTGAATACGAAAGCATCGGCGCGGCGGGTGGCGTAGCCTCCGAAAAAATCGCTGCTACCCCAGGCCAGCACTGCGGCCATGCCGTAGGCGGCGGTTGAGAATTGGGGCAGGGCCGGCATGAACGACGAGGGTACCATGCGCGGCGCAAATCAATTCTGGCGAGGGCTGCGTTCGGGCGGCGCTGCGGGAAGCTTGCGGGTGAGAATCGGGTATCCCCCCATCCCCTCATCGCCTCCCTTAGTGGAATCATCGGGTTCGCAGAAAATTCCGGTAGTGGGCTGATGACAGAATGAAAAGGGTCCGGCGGCCGCGCTTCCGATTTTTCAACGGGCCATTGACCTGGACCCCAACTTCGCCACCGCCATCGAGGGTGTAGGGATCATGTATGGCAACCTCGGCCAACCCACGCGGGCGCGCGAGTACTTGCGCAAAGCTTTTGCCTTGCGTGACCGTGCCGGCGAGCGCGAGAAGTAGCACATCAATTCGATGTATGACCGAAGGCTGGGGCCGCGGCGGAGTTTCAGAAAATCCTGGACCGCCCCGGCGTCGTCTGGAACTGCGTCACCGGCGCTCTGGCCCATCTGGAAGCGGGGCGTGCGTACGCGCTCACCGGGGAGAAAACTAAGCCTAAGGCAGCCTATCAGGATTTCCTGACGCTCTGGAATGACGCCGATCCGGAGATTCCGATTCTGAAAGAAGCGATAGCGGAGTTCACCAAACTCTAGCCGGATCGCTCGGATGCGGATCTTTGTAAACTGGGCCACCGACGCGGCCCACAATCTGTCTCCGCCATGCCATTCGAAATGGTAAACTCCTGAAAGGTTTCCGGTTGCCGGTCCATTCTGGTTAGCCCAGGGGTTGGGAGATATCACTTGATCGAGCTTGCACCTTCGATTCTTGCCGCGGACTTTGCCCGGTTGGGCGAGCAGGTGCGCGCTGCGGGCGAGGGTGGGGCGAGTTTGATCCACGTGGACATCATGGACGGGCATTTCGTGCCTAACCTTACGATGGGGCCGCCGCTAGTGGCGTCGCTGCGCAAGGTCACGGATTTGCCGCTCGATTGCCATTTGATGATCGAGCATGCGGACGAATTTATTCCCGCGTTTGCCGAAGCCGGCGCGGATTGGATCTCGGTGCATCAGGAAGCTTGCCGGCACCTGAACCGTACGCTGCATCTGATCAAGCGTCACGATTGCCTGGCGGGCGTGGTCATTAATCCGGCGACGCCGGTGAACGCGCTTGAGGAGGTGCTCGATATCGCCGATTATGTGCTGGTGATGTCGGTGAATCCGGGCTTCGGCGGGCAGAAGTTTATTTTCTCCACGCTGCACAAGATGCGGCGGCTGGCTGAGATTCGCAGCCAGCGCCGGCTCACTTATCGCATCGAAGTGGATGGCGGCGTGGGGCACGACACCGTGGGCGACGTGGTGCGGGCCGGGGGAGAAATTCTGGTGGCGGGCAACGCCGTGTTCGGGAATGGCGATCCAAGCAAGAATGCGGCGGCTCTGCTGAAGGCGGCTACGGAAGCGGCGCTGGTGAAAGCGTAGGACCGGGTCTTTGAGCCGGCTCTCTTGGTAGGATCGGTGCGGCGCGTGGATAGAGCAGGTCCGAGCTTTCGCTCGGAGGCCGGGTCGAAGACCCGGCCCTACACACACAGATTTGAGGTCCTTAATGTCACGTCGAGCTTCACTCATTACTGCCCTGACGCTGCTCCTGCTGGTCGCGGCGGCTTGCTCTAATAAGAAGTCGGTCAATCCCCTGGCCAATGTGGGGTCCAAGCAGCCTGACAAAGTTCTGTTCGACAAGGCCATGGACGCGATGAAGCACAACCGCTTTGACGTGGCGCGCATGACGCTGCAGACCTTGATCAATACATACCCGGACTCGGAGTACATTGCGCGCGCCAAACTGGCGGTCGGCGACTCCTGGTACGCGGAAGGTGGCACCGCTTCGCTGGCGCAGGCGGAGCAGGAATACCGCGACTTCGAAACTTTCTTTCCCAACATGCCGGAGGCCGCCGAGGCGCAGTTGAAGATCGCCAACATTCAGTACCAGCAGATGGAGAAGGCCGACCGCGACTACACCCACGCGAAGCGCGCCGAAGATGAGTACCGCAACCTCATCATGCAATACCCGGACAATCCCAAGCTGGTGAAGGAAGGCAAAGAGCGGCTGCTCGAAGTGCAGGAAGTGCTGGCCGAACGCGAGTATGGCATAGGCCGGTTTTATTACCTGCGGCAGTCATATCCGGCGTCGATTGCGCGGCTGCGGTCGCTGGTAGAAAAATACCCCCTCTACTCTCACGCCGATGACGCGTTGTATCTTCTCGGGCAGGATTACGAGGGGCAGATCGCGCAGGTGCGAGCGCGGCCTACTTGCGTGAAGACCGCTCCGCGGGCCGGCTGCGTCGAAGAAACCACCAAGGCCAACATGATCGAGACGCTGACCAAATATGCGGCGGGAGCGTATTCGCAAATCATCACGCGCTATCCTTTGATGGAGCGCGGCGACGACGCGAAGAGGCGCCTGGCGGCGCTGCATCAGCCGGTCCCGCGGCCCACACGCGCGGCGGTGGCGCAGAATCGCGCGGAGGAAGAGAGCCGACGCGAGGCCAGCGGCATGGACCGGGCGATGGGCCTGCTGAAAAAAGGGCCTGATGTGGCGGCAGCCGCGCACGTGGGCGATCCAACGCTGGTCGATCCTACACCGGTTTCAGCGAGCGGCGTAGTGCGAGAGATCGGAACCGCGGCCATGGGGGCGCCCGCGGGCGGAGAGCACGGTCTGGGCGCGGAAATTATAAAGGGCGACGCTCCGCCGCCGCCGAACGAACCGGCGCCGCGCTCCGATGCGCCTGCGGCGAACGCCCAGCCTTTTGCGCGGACGACAACCCCCGCCCCCGATGCCAACGAACTGAAGCCGGTCGCGCAGCCCAGCGCCAGCGCCAATGATTTGCAACCTGCCGCGCCGCCGACTGGCAACGAACTCACGCCCACCGCGGAGAGTCAAAACTCGGGCGCTCCCTTGCCTCCGCCGGTGCAGATCAACGAGATCCAGCCGGCTTCTTCGTCGGCCGCTGCCGCTGGTTCGTCCAGCTCCAGCGCGACTGCTGCCTCCGCCCTGGCCACCGATCAGGACGTTTCCAGCAGCAAGAAGAAGAAAAAGAAGGGACTGGCAAAAATCATTTCTTTCTAAGAGAGCCCTTTCCGGCTTCGCCTACCCGTTTCAGAAGTTTATGGTGGGCGGCTCGCAGCTTGTCGATGGCCACGGCGGCGAATTCCTCCTGGAACAGCACAAAATCGGTGTCATAAGTCGAGATGGCGAAAATCGGGATGCCGTTGTTCGAGAGCGGCTCGATGAAGCAGAGCAGCACTCCGGTTTGCGAAAACGGGAACGGACCTTCCAGCTTTAGACAAATCCAGCGCGGGCCGGGGTCGATCTCTTTGGGGATGTTGTTCGCGGGGCAGACGATGGAGAGTTCGTCGGCGGTGCGGGTAATCGAGGTAAACTCGCCGTTCGTGGCCCAGTCGGGGATGGAAGCCTTGGAAGCAAGGCGCACGACGGAAAAGAAGCCGGAGAGTTGGCGAAAGCTGAGCATGCGATTGAACTCGTTTGTTCGGGCAGCGAGTTGGCCTGGTCCGCAAAATGCGCCCGTTCCCACATGTTCATTGTTCCCACACGTGCAGTGCCATCCCCGCCGAACTTTTAGGCTTCTACCGCTTTTCGCACCGCGGCCCTGGCCAGCAGACGCGTGGAATCGAGAGTGGGCAGCGGCGAAGATTCCGGTGTAACCAGCAGCGGGACCTCGGTGCAACCGAGCACCACCGCGTCGCAGCCTTCATCACGAAACGACCGGATGACTTCCGTATAGTAGGCCAGCGATCGCGGCAGGAACTGCGCGTTCACCAGTTCGTCCATGATGATCTTGTCCATGTGGATGCGCTGCTCCGCGCCGGGAACGTGGTGGTCGATACCCTCGGCTTTCAAGGCTTCGCGGTAAACCGGGCCTTCCATCAGGTAGCGCGTGCCCAGAACCCCGAGTCGCGTGAAGTGGCGGCGGTGGGCCTCTTTCGCAACCTCTCTCGCAATGTGCAGCCAGGGCCGGGGCGAGCGCTTTTCGACCAAATCGAAGGCCTGGTGCATGGTGTTGTCGGGGCAAATGAGAAAGTCGGCGCCGGCGCGCGCCAGTTTATCCGCGGACGAGAGCATCAGCTCGGACACAGCCGCCCAGTCGTTGGCATACACATGCTCCATGTATTTCGCCAGCGAGTGTGAGTGCAGCGAGACTTCCGGATGATCGTGCGATCCCAGCAGGTGCGTGCCTTCGATCGAAATGGTGCGGTAGCAGAGCGCTGCTCCCTCGGTGCTGCAAGCGACGATGCCGATGTGTTGGGACAAGAGTCGGTTCTCAGTTCTCAGAAGAGGCTACGCGAGCGCGGAATCGTCTGCAAGCGTCATTTCGAATTTGAACCGAATTGCCTCTGTGCTCCCCTGTGTTCTCTGTTCAAGATTTTCGCTTTAGATTTTTGCCGGTCACCGCGCAGCCGCCGCGTCGAAGAGATTCAGGAATTCCAATTTCTTTTCCGCTGGCAAGAACGACGCTTCGAAAGAGTTCCTGGCCAGCTCCCGCAAGTGTTCGTCGGTAAAGGCGAAAACCTGCTGCGCGAGCTGGTATTCGCGTGCGAGGGTGGTATCGAACATGGCCGGGTCATCCGTGTTAAGCGTGATCATCACGCCGCGGTCGAAATAATTCTTCGCAGGATGCTCGTTCACGTTGGGGCAGAGGCCGGTGCGCAGGTTGCTGGTGAGGCAGATCTCGACCGGAACCTGCCGCTGCGCCAGTTCCTCGACCAGATCAGGATCGTGAAATGCGGAAAGCCCGTGGCCGATGCGCTCGGCGCGGAGATTAAGCGCGCCCCATATGGACTCGGGCGGGCCGGTCTCCCCGGCATGCGCGGTCAGGCGCAAGCCGTGATCGGCGGCCCAGGCGTAGGCGTCGCGGAAAATCTCCGGTGGCGCTTTCTGTTCGTCGCCCCCGATGCCGATGCCGACGACTTCGCGATCGTGAAAGCGGACGGCAAGCTCGAAGACGCTTTTTGCCGCTTCCACGCCGAACTGGCGGACCGCGTCGAAGATCCAGAGCAGCGAGATGCCGAAATCGCGCTCGCCGCGGGCACGACCACGGTCCAAGCCTTCGAAAATAGCGGCGAAATCCTGCTTGCGCCACAGGCAGACTCCTGCGGACACGTAGACTTCGGCGTGCAGCACGTTCTCTTCTTTCAGCCGCTGCATCAGGCGATAGGTAATGAGCTCGTAGTCCTCGGCAGTGCGCAGATGCTCGGTGATGTTTTTGAAGGCGAGCAGAAAGCCGGGAAAATCGCTGTAACGATAGAGTGCATCGACATCGGCGAGTGTGGCGCGTTCGCCGTGGCGCTGCCGGAGTTCGAGCAGCGTGGCCGGCTCGACCGCGCCTTCAAGGTGCAGGTGCAATTCGGCCTTCGGGAGGAGACGAAGGAAGCTGCTCGGCGGCCGATCCAGGCGGGATGGGGTCACTCTCTGATTGTAGATTTTTGCCGGAAGATTTGCGAGGAAGGAACGCTCCGAGGCGCTCCGAGGGGCTAGTCAAAACTCTGATGCGAGTTTCCCCTGAACCGCGCCCGTTTTACCAGCGGCATCCCGGCTGGGCAAGAACCACACCGCAAGCACCCCTGAAGGCTCGGCATGGTTTCTATTCCACGCGCAAGCCGGTTTGGCAGCTACTCTTGTTCGCTGGAATCTTCGCTTGCTCGGCTAAAACGGCGAGACGGTAAGACTCGGGATCAGATGGAAGTGCCGAACGTTGACGGGTCAGCAGCGAGTAGCCCACTTCCAGCGCCATGGCTCCGATCAGCGGGTCCACAAACGGAATCGTGACTCCTCGCCTCTGCTGCTCTCCGTCGATTTTTCCGGCTCGTAGCGCCGTCTGTTTCGTGTAGGGATGCACGTTCCCATCGTGGAGCAGTTCGCCCCGCTCGTTCCGTCAGGAATCGAATGGACGGAAGCATCCTACAACACGCTAGCTCCTCGCAAATTCGCTTCTGTGTCGGCTATAAAAGAAATAAATGAGCAGGCCCAGTCCAAGCCAGACTACAAAGCGCAGCCAGGTGATAACGGTCAGGCCGGTCATGAGGCCGCCGCAAAGGATGATGGAGATCATCGGAAACCACGGGACAAAGGGAACTCGGAAGGCGCGCTTGCGATCGGGTTGCCGGCGGCGGAGGATGATCACTCCCAGAGACACCAGAACGAAGGCGAACAGCGTACCGATGTTGGCGAGGTCGGCGGCGTCTCCAATGTCCACGAGGCCGGCGGGAATTCCGACGGCGAAGCAGGCGATCCAGGTAGACCAGTAGGGCGTTTTATATTTCGGGTGGACCGCGGAGAATAGCCTGGGCAGCAAGCCATCGCGCGACATGGCATACCAGATGCGCGCCTGGCCATATTGAAATACGAGCAAGGAAGAGATCATGCCCGTCAGCGCACCGATCACGATGACCGAGCGGAAGAGCGGGTGCACCCCCAGATATTTCATGGCATAGGCCACGGGCGCTTCGGCAGCGGCGCCGGAGACGAAGGTGGTGTACTTCATCATGCCGAGCAGGACGACGGCCACGCCAACATAGAGCAGCGTGCAGACCACGAGCGACATGATGATGCCGAAGGGCAAATCTTTTTGCGGATTGCGCGACTCCTCGGCGGCGGTCGAGACCGAATCGAATCCGATGTAGGTAAAGAAAACGATGGCCCCTCCGGTGACGATTCCGGCGAAGCCGGAGGGCGCGAAGGGCGTCCAGTTTGCGGGCTTCACCAGCATTCCGCCGACCACCAGGAAGGTCAGGATGGCGCCGATTTTGACCGCCACCATGATGTTATTGGTCTCTGCCGACTCCTTGACCCCGCGCACCAGAAGCAGCGTGAGAATGAAAACGATGAGGAAGCCGGGTAGATTGAAATAGGCGCCGGTCCACTGGCCGCCGGCCCAGACCGGGCTGGCAAATTTTTCCGGTAAATTGAGGCCGAAGACCGCCAGTTGCGCTTTCGTATAACCGGCAAAGCCGACCGCGACGGCGACGTTCGAGACGACGTATTCGAGAATGAGGTCCCAGCCGATGATCCAGGCGAAAATTTCGCCGAGCGTGGCGTAGGAGTAGGTGTAGGCGCTGCCGGCGATGGGGATCATCGAGGCCAGTTCGGCGTAGCACAGTCCGGCGAAGCTACAAGCAATGGCGACCAGGAAAAACGAAATCGCAATCGAGGGCCCGGCGGGCGGGCGGCCGTGCATGAGCGCTCCCGCGGTGCTGCCGGTGCGCAGTAAATTCACGATCACGTCGAGCGCCTGGGCATGCAGGATGGACGGTGCCTGAAAATATTCGCCCGCGGCTGCGGTGCCGGTCAGGATGAAAATTCCCGAGCCGATAATCGCGCCGATGCCCAGCGCGGTGAGCGACCACGGGCCCAGAGTTTTTTGCAGACGCTGGCCCGGAGCCTCGGAATCGGAGATCAGCTTGTCGATCGACTTGCAGCAGAAGACCTGCTTGTCGGAGGTGCGCACGGTGGCGGCGGGTTCCGCAGACGGTTGGGACAAGAGCTGGTTGTCTCCTGACAGCGGGAGTCGGGCATGGGCGACTGGCCCACGCCCGTAATTCCGAGCGTGCGGCCTACCGCTTCGACTGGCCGCGAGCCAACTTCTTCACCTTGCGCTTTTTCGATCCGCGGGCGTAGTCGCGGGGCTTCTTGGGTTTCTCCGCTTTCGTCTTCTTGCGGGCGGTGCGCTTTGCCTTCTTGCGTTCTTCTTTGCTCAGCTCTGCCGTGTTTGCCATGATTGCTTTCTTGAAAACAGGATTTTGTAATTGGATTTGGTAATTGCGTAATTTGAACCAAAGCCAGAGACTTTCAATTGCCAAATTACTCAATTACAAAATTACCAAATTGCGCTCAGCCTCGTTCCAGCTGCGCATACTTCTCCACCAGCTTCTTCAATCCGAAGCGAGGGAATTGTACCGTAATCTTGGCTTCTTCGCCTTCTCCTTCTCGCTGGTAGACCGTTCCTTCTCCGTATTTGGGATGGCGAACCTTCTGCCCGGGGCGAAATCCGCGCTTGCCGGCAGGTTTTTCGACGGGGGTTTTGGGCACGGTAAACTTCTTGCCGCGGCTGGCGAAAAACTCGGCGATGTTCTCGATGGAGTTGTAGGGCTTGGCCGGCGGCGTGGTTTTTTGACGGCTCGTTTGCCCGCCGTTGCGCTTCCAGCTTGCGCTCTGGTCTTCGTCTTCGTACGAGTAGTGCGTGTCGGCGGCATCATGAGCTGCGGGGCTGCGCCCCGCTGAACGGGCAAAAGTGCCCGTCCCCCCATGGCCTGTGTCTCCATAGCCCGTTTCCCGGTAGCCCGTGCCGGTGCGGGCCGAGCGGCGTGTTCCTATTTCTTCGATTAGCTCGATCGGCACCTCTTCCAGGAATCTTGACGGCACGCTCGCTTCGGGCAGATCTGTGCCGTATCGGCGGCGGTAGACGGCGCGTGTCAAGATCAACTGATCCATTGCGCGAGTCATGCCGACGTAGCACAGGCGGCGCTCTTCCTCCACATCGTCGGGCTGCAGCATGGTGCGCGAGTGCGGAAACAATCCCTCTTCGAGGCCGCTGAGAAACACCAGTGGAAACTCCAGACCCTTGGCGGCGTGCAGGCTCATCAGCGTGATCTGCGCGCGCTCGTCGTAATCGTCGGTGTCGGCGATGAGAGCCGCGTGATCGAGGAATTGGTCGAGCGTCTCGCCCCGGTCGCGCGAATCGGCAGCGGCGTTGACCAACTCGCGCAGGTTCTCGATGCGCGAGTACGCCTCGGGCGTGTCTTCGGCTTCAAGCAGCTTGATGTAGGCCGTGCGATCGATGAGGAACTTGAGCAGGTCGGCGGTGGAAGGAGTGGGCGCGGGGAAAGCTGTGGTGGCGCGGTCGGCCCGAGCGTCTGAAGCGATCGAAGCATCGACGTCCTTCGTAGCGCCGGCGTCCCGCCGGCGGTCGGGGAGGCGTCCCGCCTCCACCCCGTACTCCACCTCCGAGATCGCGGCGCCAAAATCGAACGAAAAGTTCTCAAACTCGTCGGGATCAAAGGCAGCCGCGTCATCATCGGTTTCATCCTCGACCCCGCCCGCGGAGGCGCCGTCCCGGAAGGGATTCGCCTGGTTCGCCGTCCCTACCCCGGACTCACGTCCGAGGCTGACAGATTCCGTCGAAACTGCGGGACTCGAAAGTTGATCTGCTTCTTCTTCGGCGCCTGCCTCTTCCAGTCGCTCGACAAACGTTCCCGCCAAAATCGCTTGCGCGTCCAAGATCAACTGCCGAAAACTTTTCATCGCCGAGAGTGAGCGCTGCGGTAACAGTTGGCGACGAAGCGCCTCTCCCACCGCGTCCCAAAGCGACAATCCAGTTTCGAGCGCAAGGCGTTCCAGAGTTTCGATCGTGCTTTTGCCGATGCCGCGGGCGGGCGTGTTGATGACGCGGAGCAGCGAAATCGAATCGTCGGGATTCTGAATGACCTTGAGATACGAGATCATGTCCTTGATTTCGGCGCGCTCGTAGAAAGAGAACCCGCCGACCACTTTGTATTTCAATCCGTAGCGCCGCATGGCTTCTTCAAAGAGCCGCGACTGAGAGTTCGTCCGGTAGAGAACCGCGGCGCGTGGAGTCTCGCCGCGCGAATTCTCCCCACGCCCGGCCTCGCGAATATATTTCGCGATGTGGTCGGCGGCGAAGAGCGCTTCGTTCTCGCCGTCGGGAGCCTCGTAATAACCGATCTTCGTGCCGCCCTGGCGCGATGTCCAAAGATTCTTGCCCTTGCGGCGAAGATTGTTCGCGACCACCGAGGATGCCGCCTGCAGGATGTTTTGCGTGGAGCGGTAATTTTGCTCGAGGCGAATGATCTTGGCCTCGGGAAAATCTTGCTCGAATTCCAGAATGTTGCGAATATCGGCGCCGCGCCAGGAATAGATCGACTGATCTTCATCGCCGACGGCGCAAACGTTATGCTGCTCGCCCGCCAGCATACGCATGAGTTCGTACTGCGGACGGTTCGTGTCCTGATATTCGTCGATCATCACGTACTGAAAGCGGCGATTGTAGTATTCGCGCACCGGCGCGGCCGTCTTCAACAGGCGTGTGGCTTCCAAAAGAAGATCGTCGAAATCGAGAGCGTTCGCTTTGCGCAGCTCTTTCCGATACTCCTCGAACAAGTGCGCGATTTTCTCCGTCTTGGGGTCGGACGATTGCAGGTAAAGCTCCTGCGGGTCGAGCATGTGATTCTTTGCCCAGGAGATGCGCGAGAGCACGATGCGAGGCGTGAGTTGTTTGTCGTCGAGGCCGAGGCGCTTCATGATGCCTTTGACCACCGACTGCTGATCGCTTTCGTCGTAGATGACAAATTTCTTGGTATGGCCGATCGGCGGCTGCCCCGGCGTGGCCGAGGGAATCTGCAGAGCTTCGATATCGCGGCGCAGCACGCGCACGCAGAACGAATGAAAAGTGGAGATCGCCGGCTTGGCGATGCTCAATCCGCCAACAAGCTTTTCCACGCGCTCGCCCATTTCCGCAGCGGCCTTGTTGGTGAATGTCATCGCCAGAATGGATTCCGGCATCACGCCCTCGTGCTCGATCAAGTAGGCGATGCGGTAGGTGATGACGCGCGTCTTGCCGCTGCCCGCGCCGGCGAGGATCAGAACCGGGCCTTCGGTAGTTTCGACGGCCTCGCGCTGCTGCGGGTTGAGTTGATCGAGAAAAGACAATGCTGCAGTGGCTCCGGAGATGATGCTCCAATTTTACAGGATTAAGGCTTGGCTTCCCTTTCGGAACGCTGTAAGTCAGACTTTCCTGGTAACGTCTTCCTTGACGTCGGAAGGGATAGGCTGTTCGGCAGGGCCCGTGGTGTAACGGTGACACGGCAGCCTGCGACGGTCGCCGATGCAGGTTCGAATCCCTCCCGGTCCACCGCTCCGGTTTTTCGAGAGTGCGGGTTTCTGGGGGAGAGCAAAAGCAGGGATAGCTTTTTTTAAAAAGCAACCTGACTGAAAATTTGGGAAGCCTGTACTGAGATTGTCGCAGGGTGCTTTGGTGTTCAAATGAGATCGGCCCCGAGCCGTCGGGACCATCGCTTTTTGGAGGAGCCGTTGCGAGGCTGAGCGTGCACATGCCCTTCTCACGCTATCGCCCCAAGCACTTGCAGCGCCGCCCGGCGGCCTTCTACGGCTCCGCCTTCCATGTAGCCCTGGAAATTAATTGAGCACTGCTCCCCTGCGAAATAAACTCGGCCTTGCGGAACGCCTTCATAGCCCGCGAAGCCGGTGGTCTGCCCGACCTTGTAAGCGCTGTAACTGCCGAGCAGATTCGGGTCGCCCGTCGGATAGCTTAAATTCGCCAGCCCTAGATAATATGCAGTCGCGCCCGGCCACACCTGATCCAACTGGGAGAGAAATTGTTGTGCATACTGCTCCGTCTTCGCCGAATTCAAGCTGGTCGTGTAAGGGCCGTCCGGCCGGAATGCCGCACCCGGCGTGCCGCCGGTGTAGCCGGTGAGCAGTCCATCCGCTCCCGCTTCGGCTCGGCTGCTGTCCCATGTGCTCTGCAAGGGCAGGTCCGTCGCAATGAAACCATCACTAATGCCAGGCCACGTGCCTCTGCCGTTCCAATAGCGCTGGTCGAATTGCAAAATCAGCTTGGAGTTCGTCCCGAAGCCAAGCTGCCCAATCGCCTGCATCTTCAAGGCATCGAAGCCTGCCTTAGTCAGATCGAGATGGCGCAGCACGCTGAAGGGCAGGGTGAGAATCACGAAATCGAAGCTAACTTCCTCGACCCCTGACGGAGTCGAGAAAGTCAGCGTCACCGTATTGTCGCTATTCGCGGCGACCGCGCTCAGCCGCCAGTTTCGCTGGATCGTCCCCGGTGGAAGGCTGGCTGCAATCGCCAGCGGGATTTGCTGGTTGCCTCGCTGGACGTGAAAACGCTCGTCGGAAAAAAAGGGCACAATCAGATTCAGCGAGCTTTGCAGCGAGCTGTCGAGCCCGTTCAGCGTGACCACTCCCACGTCGAGATATCGCCCCAGCCGCGAAGAATGCCCGCCTGGAACATAAGACTCAATCCAGTCGTAAGCGCTCATGTGGTCGAAGGAATATCCCGCCGGAGTGTAGTGGTTGTACTGAACCACGGGCCCGATGGCGCGATTTTGCTGGCCGAGGATGGGTAGGATCGCCTTCGTGTCGCGGGCCAACTCGGCGCCCGTGTAATAGGTTCCGAGAAAATAATTGGTGTCGACCGAATCCGGGGGATCGGCAGCGTTTACATCGACGAGCGTCAATCCAAAGCGCTTCGCGAGTTGCCGGATCAAGGAATGGTCGGTGTCGATGAACTCGCCACACCATTCGCTCACCTGCCCTTGACTCCAGAAGCTGGCGTCGGAATGCATGCGGCCGCCGATGCGTTCGGAGGCCTCGTAGACCGAGCAACCGACGCCCCGGTCCTGCAGCGTGAGCGCGGCCGTGAGCCCCGAGATGCCGGCGCCGACGATAGCAATCCGCGGCGAGCGCGAGGCGGCTCTCGCCCCGGTCATTTTCGGTAGGGCAATGGCTCCGGCAGCGAGCGCGCCCAGTTTGAGCGCCTCCCGGCGAGTAACCAACCAGGGATTGCCCGAGGAAGGCAGGGTCTGCTCGCGGATCACGCCATGAATGCGGTTTAGAATTCGGCTGCGCGACATGTTGACCCCTGAGCCTCGGTTGGAGGCCACCAAAGCGCCGATCAAGCGATCGGAGAAGTGCGGCTCATTCTCGGGCGGGTGCGCCTCACCGTCAAGAGCATTTCTTCCCCGCTAGACCCAGGCCCCCAGCAAATGTCCCAAGCTGCCCCGGACGAGCAGGCCGTCTTTGCGATCATTGAAATACCGCGCGTTGAGTTCTCTGCCTTGTAGAAACTCGGTGCGGTGAAATCCCATCTCTTTTAGCTCAGCCTGCAATTTGGTCGGATCGAAAAACAACTGAAAAGGCTCTCCCGCCGCGGCCACGCGTTTGGAAAGCGCATCCAGAGCCTCTCGTTGTCCCGCGCTCAACAGCGAGGGGTCGATGGCGAAGTCAAACACCACGCCGCTGCTCGCCGGCATTTTCGCAATCAAGCTCAAAGTGCTCATGCAGGCTTCCCGAGTAAGGTAGGGCGTGACACCGAGCCAGGAAAAAAATGCCGCGATGCGATGATCAAATCCCGCGCGCTCGAGCCCATCGGCCAGCGTTTGCCGTTCGAAGTCTATGGGAACGAATGTCAAAGAGGACGGGACCGCAATACCCGCAGCCTGCAACCGCTCGCGCTTCCAAGCCTGCGTCGCGGGATGATCCACCTCGAACACTCGCAGCCCGTCGTGAGGATTGCGGTAGGCGAAGGTATCGAGGCCGGCGCCGAGAACCACGTATTGCCTAACTCCACTCGCGACAGCGCGGGCGAGTTCGTCCTCGGCATAGCGGCTGCGCGCCGCCATGAAAGCGCGGAAGGCACGCGCGAAGGCATGATGCTCTTTTGGATTCGTACGCAACGCCGCAGCGGCTTCGGCACCAATAATTCGCAATGCCAGCGGATCATCGAGAACTCGGGGTTGATCGAGAAGTTGATGCGCCGCCCGGCGAATCGCCACCCGCTGCGCCGTTCTGCTGAAATTGCCCTCTAGCATATTCCAGCCTACAGCCCGGCGACGGCACCCGCCTCTTTGCACTCGTGGCAGGGACACACCTCGCGCAGAAACTTCCACGAGTAAATGCCGAGATCGTGATCGTCATTCCACTGGAAGCGAATCGCATATTTCCCGATGCCTTCCGCAGACAACGGCTTGGCGGCGGCTTTGAACATAGGAAGCGCGCCGGGAGCGAGCTTCGGCGGCTCTCCGCGCTGGCGACCGGCCTTGCTGCGCTCTTCTTCGCACATGGCGCAGGGGCAGGCGTCGCGCAGATACGGGAATGGGTAGTGGGAGACGTGGCCGTCTTTCCACTCGATATCCATGCCCGTGCCGGCGGTCAGATTGACCTTTACTAATTTGGGGTCGGTAGCCGCAGTGGGCGCCTGAAGCGGGGACTGCATGGCTTCAGTATCGCATAAGAGAAAGTTGTCCGAGAGGTCGCGTCGGCTCACTTGGAAGTCGAAGAAGATGATGTTTGAGGCTTGGGGCTGGTAGCGATTCCAATCGCGAGCCCGCCCGCGGCGCCGGCCACGATCCCCATCAAAGCTAAAGCCAGCGTGCTTTCCAGAATCGTTGCTGTACCGCGATTTTTGCGCGCTCCCCACATAACCGTGACTTCTATCCATCGCAAACCGACGCAGCGCTGGTTTACAATCGGAAGCCGGCCTAGGTCGAATTAGGTCGAATCAAGTCGTCAAGTCGTTCAGTCGTTCCTCATTTGTCTGCAAGGTCCCAAATCCGGTAAAATGAGTTTTCCAACAAAGGCCCGGAAAGGACCGACAGCAGTCATGGCTCAACAATGTGAAATCTGCGGCAAGAAGCCGCAATTCGGAAACCGCATCAGCCACGCCCACAACGTCACCAAACGGCGCTGGAACGTGAATTTGCGTCCCGTACACGCCCGCGTGGGCGCTGCTACCAAGCGCATGCGCGTCTGCACCGCCTGCCTGCGCAGCGGCAAAGTCGTTAAGGCATAAGAGCCTTCTCCGCCGAGATCGCAGAGAAAACCTTGTAATTTCTCATAAGTTCTGCGCGCTTCTTTGCTTGCTCGACGGTGAATTCTTCTACTGCACGCCCAGCAATTGCACATCGAAGATCAAAGTGGCGTTGGGCGGGATTGGCCCATCGGGCGTGCCTTCAGCGCCGTAGGCCAGCTCCGGTGGAATCCGCAACTGGCGCTTACCTCCGACCCGCATTCCAGAAACTCCCTCGTCCCATCCTTTGATCACCTCGCCGTTGCCGATGGTGAAATCGAAAGGCCGCCCGGCATCCACCGAACTATCGAATTTCTTGCCGTTGGTCAGCCAGCCGGTGTAGTGCACGCGCACGTGGCTGCCTTCCTTGGCGGTATCGCCGTTGCCCACGCGAATGTCCCAATAAATGAGCCCCGAGGAAGTCTTCACTCCATCGCCCGTGACCTTCGCCGGAGCGTTGGTGTTGGGAGCAGCGCTTTTCTTAGCGCTTTGCGCCGCGGCCATCCCCGCCGTCAGCGCGCAGACGATCGCAATCGCGGCAACGTACTTCATCTTTCCTGCCTCCTGCAAGAACATTTTAACGGCAGACGCGGAAAAGATGCACCGGGATTTCTGCCGTGTAGTTTGAAAAATGCCTATGTGGGGATAGCCGCCCCTTCGACTTCGCTCTCTAGAAGCTAAACGGTAAGTCGTTTAACTTCTGTCAAATACTGACGGTCCCGCAGGCCGTCCTTGGCTCAGGGCAGGCTCCCGGCTGTCCGTCGTTGGCGACTCGACCTGCTTACGGATCGGCGGCGCCAACCCGCATCGCCAGAGGAAATTCCGGCGAGGTATTTTTATAGATAAAGGATTTTTATTCGAGCGCGATCACATCGATTTCAACCAGCACGTCCTTGGGCAGGCGCGCAACTTCCACCGTAGAACGCGCCGGCGGCGCGGTGCTGAAATACTTTCCGTAAATCTGGTTCATGGCGGCGAAATCATTCATGCTCTTAAGAAAAACGGTCGAGCGCACAACTTTTCCCAGCCCGCTTCCGGCCGCTTCGAGAATCTCGGATAGATTGCGCAGAACGCGATCCGTCTGCGCCGCCACCTCACCGTCGATCACTTGCTGCGTAGATGGATCGATCGCCACCTGTCCGGAGACAAATACGAATCCATTCGCCTTGATGGCCTGAGAGTAAGGACCGATGGCCTGGGGAGCGTCTTTGGTGGAAACCACTTCACGCATAAAATTCCTACTTCAACCCCGTGACCACATACGCCTCGGAGAGCACGCGGTCGGTCACGTAAGCATAAGCGCTGCCGTCGCTCGAAAAAGCGGGAGCGCTGACTCCGACCAATCCCGCACCCGCATCGACTCCGAAAGTTTTCCAGTATTCCATCTTGCCGGTAGCCACATTCACGCGGTAGACCTTGGCATTCTTCTCGCTCATCCGACTGGAGGCGACATACACCGATCCGCCATCGGTCGACCAACCGCTCACATAGTAGTTCGCGTCAACTCCCGGCAGCGGACGCAGGCCGCCACCCTCGAGCGGCCAGATTCCCCACTGGCCGTCGGGTCCTACCACGGCCGTGTTGCGGCCATCGGGCGAGAGCCACACCCCCACGGTGCCTTCCGGCGTAATGGGCTTGGAGTCGCCGCTGCCGAAGTCGATCAAGTAGTCGCGCGCGCCGTGCCCCGCCTCAATTCCGCTCACCAGCAGATGCTTGCCGTCCGGCAGAAAACGCACCCCGCCAAAATTGATATTGTCGTGCGTTAACTGCCTTTCTTCGCCCGCGCCGGTGGGCACCAAGCGCAGCGGGCCTCCCTTGGCCGGGCGCGTGATCACCCACTTCCCGTCCGGCGATATCGCCAGCGCGTTGCCTTCGCCGATGCGCGCCGGAGGCGAACCATCCGTATCGCGCAAGTACACGGTGTAGTTCGGCCCGCCGCCGTTGCCTTCCTCTTCGAATAAAACCTTGCGGCCATCGCGGCTGATGTCGCGCAGCAGCGACCAGCCAAACCATCCCAGCTCGCGCTCCTCTTTTTCTCCCGGAGCCTGCGCCCGGATCCCAATCCGCTCCTGATGCGTAACCATCAGCGCCGTTGCGCCGCGCAGATCTTCCAGCCACATGCCGCCGGGCACGTTCGTGATGGTGCGCTGCTTGCCGGAAAGCGTTACGGCGCGCGGGTTGGTGGCGCTGCCGTTGTTGGTGGAGGTAAACCAAATCTCATCGCCCGCGGAGGACCACAGGATTCCCTCAAGCGTGGTCCAGCCCGTCGAGAGTATTTTTTCTTTTCCTGTGCCGTCGGCGGCAATCGCAGCGACCGCGCCTTCGTCGTCACCGCCGGGATTCTGATGGTCGGCGTACGCCACCCACTTGCCGTCCGGAGAAATTTTGGGATGGCTGATCCAGTTGATGCTTTCAAACAGCACCTTGCCGATGGGATACTCCAGCCGCCAGTGATGGTTTCCGGGCACGTAGCGAACCACCGCCATGTCGGTGCCATTCGGCGCCCAGTCGGAGTCCTGCACGTTATCGAGCACTTCGCGGGGCGTTCCCCCGCTCAGCGGAAGCCGCGCCAGCGTGCCGCTGCGGGCATAACCGCCGTGGTTGACAGAGTTGAGGCGAACCGCGAGTTCGCCGGCCTTGGAGATGGAAAGCAGTTCGGCATTCTTTAATCCCAGCTCGCGCGCGCCGGGATCATCCAGCCGCGCCAGGTAAAGCTGATTATCGCCGCCCTCCCAGGACGCGCTGAAAACGATGCTGCCGTCGGGAGTGAAGCGGGCGTTGCCGATCGAACCCGTGCGAAAGGTGATCTGCTTATACTCCGCCTGCGGCGCCGGACCACTGCCCCGTCCCAGCCACCAGCCCAGCGCAAACATGGCCAGCGCGAGAACAAGGGCGCCGGCAATGCCAGAGATAAGTTTGCCGCGTTCCGGCGCTGTGGCCACTGGCGCGAGTTTCTGCGTGGTGCTCGATATTCCGGATAGATGTTCGAGATCGAAGGCAATATCGCTGGCGGAATGAAAGCGCGCCTCGGGATTCTTCTCCAGGCAATGCTGCACAATGCGCTCCAGCGCGGGAGAAACGTTGCGATTGGTTTCGTTCAGCTCCGGAGGATCTTCTTTCAGAATCGCGCTCATGGTATCGGCGGCCGTGTCGCCATGAAACGCTCGCTTGCCCGAGATCGTCTCGTAGAGAATCGCGCCAAAGCCGAAGATGTCGGAGCGGGCGTCCAGCGCCGCCCCGCGCACTTGCTCGGGAGACATATACCCCGCCGTACCCAGCACCGTGCCCAGTTCGGTGGCGTGCGTGAGGGTCTGGCCGCCGGCCTCGGGCTGGGTAAGCTTGGCCAGCCCGAAATCGAGAATCTTTACCCGCCCATCTTTGGTGATGAAGATGTTTTCCGGCTTCAGGTCGCGGTGGATGATCCCTTTTTCGTGCGCCGCGGCCAGCCCGTGCGCAATCTGCAAGGCGTAATCCAAAGCCTTGCGTAGAGGGATCGGCCCGCTGCGCAGGCGGTCGCGCAAGGTCTCGCCCTCCAGCAACTCGGAGACGACATAAGGTGCGCCGTCGCTGGTGCCAATATCGAAAACCGCGAGAATGTTGGGATGATTCAAGGCCGCGGTAGCGAGCGCCTCCTGCTCGAAGCGCCGCAGCCGATCGGGATCGGAAGAAACCGCCGGAGGCAGAACCTTAATCGCGACTTCGCGCTTAAGCCGGGAGTCGCGGGCGCGAAAAACTTCTCCCATGCCGCCCGCACCCAGGGGAGCCACAATCTCGTAAGGACCCACGCGAACGCCGGAAGTCAGGTTCATCGGTGGCGAGATTATAACCCACCGAAGCGGCTCAACAACTTTGAAGCGACTAGTCCAACTCACGCCCGTTGCTTGCACGCCATCGATCTACCAGATCTTTTGCCGCTCCGGGCCACTCGGGAAGCTGGAAGTCAAATCCGGCGCGCAACAGCCTTCCGGGTATAACCCGGCGGCTCTTGAGAATGAGTTCGGTTTCCGTTCCCATAAGGACCGCTCCAACGGCTAGCATTGACCGAGTCGCCGGCAGGCCAATCGGCGTCCCCCATGCTTTCCTGATCTCGCGCATGAATTCGCGATTGGGCAGAGGATTGGGCGCGGCGAGATTCACCGGCCCCTCCATCTCCTCATGCGCAATCAGGAACTCGATGCTGCGAATAAAATCCTTGTCGTGAATCCACGAAACAAACTGCGCGCCCGAAGCTGCGGCGCCTCCCATGCCCATGCGAACAAGACGGAGAAGCTGCGCGAAGATGCCGCCCCGGTCGGGGCTCATCGTCATGGCACTACGCAACGCGATCTTGCGAGTGCGGGGAGCAACCGTGGAGAAAAATGCCTCTTCCCAACTTCTGCCAACGTCGACACTGAAACGCCAACCCGAAGGGCAGTCGCGCTCGTTGCCGCCAATCTCGCCCGTGTCTTCGTCCATCGGCCGGTCGAGCGCATGCCGATAGATCGTAGCGGTGCTGGCGTTCATCCAGAGCCGAGGCGGATGCTCCAGTTGAGACAGCGCTCGGCCCAGCAGAAGTGTAGTCTGCACGCGCGATTGCTTGATCGCTCTCCGGTTCTTCACGTGATAGCGGCAATTCACGCTGCGGCCAGCCAGATTGATGAGTACATCGGCGCGCTCCAACTGAGAACTCCAATCGCCCAAGTTGGCTCCGTCCCAGGGAATGGTTTTCCAAGGCGCAGGCGGAGCCGACCGGGCGATCACCACAACCTGATGACCGTCGCGGTGGAAGTGGCGGGACAGCAGCGTGCCCATCTGCCCGCTGCCTCCAGCCAGAACAATCTGAAGCTTCTTACTCAACGCTCGCCCCTTTGTGATACTGGCTTTTCGCCCTCATCAACAATCTCCAATAGATCTGTGGCCAGTTTTCGGATCGGTCGCATGAGCGGCAAACCGGAAAACTTCATGAGGTTCACCACAATCGATAGGCTTTTGCGGAACAACTGCTGCGTTCTAGTCTGATCGGGGGAAGAGTCATAAACCCAAAACAAGATGAGTCCCATTTGATAGAGCCATAACAGGCGAGGCAGAGGGGTTTTCAGATCCTCGGGAATTCGCGTCTGAGACCCTTGGACCGCGTTCGCTAGAAACCCTATATCGCGCTCGCGAATCGCTCGGCTTTCCTCGCTGAAAGGCGAGAGAGGATGTTGCGGATCAATATGGATGGAGAGAGCTCCCAGCAATTTTCGGTTGGGGGCGAAATATTTGAACTTCACATCAATCACCGCCCGCAACCGCTCTTCCAGTCCACGCGTGTCGGACAGCGCATCCTCCAGCAAAGGATCGAGGTCGCGCTGCGCCCGCGAGTAAAAGGCCATGACCAGCGCATCCTTGGAATCGAAGTAATAGTAGGCTGCGCCCAGAGCTACACCCGACTCTTTGGCAATGTCCCGCATGGTTGTATTCTCAAAGCCGCGTTTGCCGAACAGCGCCAGCGCGGCTTCGAGAATGCGAGTCCGAGTCTCCTCGGATTTCTTCGTGACTGCAGTTGCGACTCGAGTCATGTTCAAGCCCGTGGCGCCGGATTGGCAAAGGCAGCGCCCAGGCTCGGGCCTCCCGGGGAGGAGCGTTTTCGCATGCGAGAAAAGATGAACAGATTGAAGAAGTGCATGCCCCCGAGCACCAACAGAACAATGCCGACCTTGTCGCTGACGAGCTCGATGGCCGCTCGCAACGTGTCAAGGCTTCCGTAGGTTCTGAGGGCGAGCGTCACGTAGCCGATGTTGATCAAATAGAATCCCACCACCGGCAAGTGGTTCACGGAGTCGGCCAGTTCAGCATTTCCATGGAACGCATCCACTAGGGACACTCTTCCGTTCTTATGCAGCGTCCGCGCCACCCAAACGGTGACCGCCAGGCTCATCAGTAAATAGGTAGCGTAGCATCCGATGATGTACATATTCCCTCCCGGTTTCTCGTAAATTGAACATGTTCAAATATGGGATGCTACGAGCCGGGAGGGATGTCAAGGAAAAAATGAACGTGTTCAAATTGAACCACTTAAGGGCCGCAGGCCGATGGCCTCATATTTTCTGCAACCGCTGCACCTCATGCACCCCGGGAATCTTCCGCAGCCCGGCCATGATCAATTCCAGATGCTTGAGATCGGAGATGTCCAGCACGATCTCCACGCTGGCCTGGCTGTTTTCCGTACGCGCGCCGATATTGCGGATATTGCTCTGCGCGTCGCCGATCACGCTAGTGATGTTCTTCAGCATGCCGAAACGATCGTCGCAGTAAACCGTAAGCTTCACCGGATAAGCCGTGGGCGTGCTCTCATCGCGCGCCCACTCCACATCGATGCGGCGCTCGGTTTCATACATCAGCGTGGTCACATTCGGGCAATTCACCGCGTGCACCGCCACTCCCTTGCCCCGCGTGATGTAGCCAACAATGCTCTCGCCGCGAATCGGATTGCAGCAGCGCGCCCGGTAGACCAGCATATCTCCCTGGCCTTTGACCATGATGGCGTTGTGATCCCCAAAGACGCGCCGCACCACGCTGGCAATCGCGCCCGGCTTGCTCGAAAGTCCCTCGGCCTCGATATCGCCCGCCATCGAAGGCGTGGCGCCCG
The DNA here is from genome assembly GCA_049513475.1 of Candidatus Sulfotelmatobacter sp. Classification (GTDB taxonomy): domain Bacteria; phylum Acidobacteriota; class Terriglobia; order Terriglobales; family Acidobacteriaceae; genus Sulfotelmatobacter. Next base: position 68,789 of record JBEKWC010000018.1, read on the forward strand.
CCGGCAGCAGGCGCGCCAGCACCTGCCGCGCCGAGTATTTTCCGTAGCCGATGCCCGACATAAGGTCATCGACGCGCCCCAACCCGTAAGCGCCGGCAACTTTCAACAACTCTTCGTCTTTAATTTCTTTGAGCGCGATGCGATACTTGCGCGCCTCTTTCTCGATCACCTTGCGCCCAATTTCAATCGCGCGCTCGCGCTGGTGCAGGTTGAGCCAGTGCTTGATCTTGTTGCGCGAGCGCGACGACTTGACCAGCCCCAGCCAGTCGCGGCTGGGCTTGTGCCCTGCCTGCGTAATAATTTCGACGATGTCGCCGGAGTGCAGTTTGTGCCGCAGGGGAACCATGCGCCCGTTCACCTTCGCGCCGACGCAGGTGTGCCCGACTTCGGTGTGAATCGTGTAAGCAAAATCGATCGGCGTAGCCTCGCGCGGCAGCACTACCACCTTGCCTTTCGGCGTAAACGTATAAACTTCTTCGGGATATAAATCGACCTTCAGCGCGGTCAAGAATTCATTGGGATCGCTGACATCCCGCTGCCACTCGACCACCTGCCGCAACCACGCCAGCCGCTGCTCATCCTGCGCCGACACCGGGCCGTCTTTATATTTCCAGTGCGCCGCAATGCCCTCCTCGGCCATCTTGTGCATCTCTTCGGTGCGAATCTGAATTTCAAACGGCGTCCCATCCTCCGTGATCACCGAGGTGTGCAGTGACTGGTAAAAATTCGGCCGCGGCATGGCGATGAAATCCTTGATGCGCCCCGGCACCGGCCGCCAGATGTTGTGAATGATGCCGAGCACCGCGTAGCAATCCTGCAATGAGCGCGTAATCACGCGCATGGCGAAGAGATCGTAAACCTGGTCCACGGAAATATGCTGCCGCTGCAATTTCTTGTGAATGCTGAACAGGCGCTTGATGCGGCTCTCGACCTTCGCCTGGATGCCCGCCTCTTTCAGCTTGTCTTGAATAATGCCTTGCATCTTCGCCAGAAAAGCTTCGCCCTGTTTGCGGCGCGCTTCCACCGCTTTTTCCACCTGCTCGTGGCCGGCGGGATCGAGAAAGCGAAAGCCGAGATCTTCCAGTTCGCCGCGAATCTTGCCCATACCCAGGCGGTGCGCGATGGGAGCGTAGATTTCCAGCGTCTCTTCGGCGATCTTGCGCTGGCGCTCGGGCGCAAGATGTTCGAGCGTGCGCATGTTGTGCAGGCGGTCGGCGAGCTTAATGAGCACCACGCGAATGTCATCGACCATCGCCAGCATCATCTTGCGCAGGTTTTCCGCCTGAGCCTCTTCGCGCGTGGCGAAGTCGATCTTGCTGATCTTGGTGACGCCCTCTACGATGTGCGCGACCTGCTCGCCAAATTCCTTGCGGATGTCGACGATGGTCACCGAGGTGTCTTCGACCGAATCATGCAGCAGCCCGGCGGCGATGGCGACCGGATCCATCTTCATCTCGGCCAACACCAAAGCCACTTCGAGCGGATGCACCAGGTAAGGCTCGCCCGAAGCGCGGGTCTGGCCCTCATGATTTTTCAGGGAATAATCGTAGGCTTTTTTGACAATGGCTAGATCGTCCTGCGGCCGGCCGTCCTGCAGCCGCTTCATCAGCTCGCGGAATTTTGTGAGCGTAAGCGCAGTAGTAGCGATCTGTTGGCGGAGACTCGCCATGTAGGATTATAGCGTGGGGGTAGACGAAGCTTCCGTGTGGGGACAGCCGCCCCCGGCTGTCCAAGGCGCGAAGTGCCGCAATGCCTGTCTGGAACGCCTGTGTGGAGCGGGCACTCCTGCCCGCTGGTTTTGGCTAGAGGCGTGATCTCACTGTGCGCTTGCCAGTCCTCTTCTTCGCCTCGGCCTCTCGACCGCCGATCAAAGTCAAAGCATCCTCGGCATTGAACGGAAAGCGCCGCAGCGAGCCCTCCCCGGTGGTGCTCAACGTAATGTCCACCCGGCGGTCGCTGGCCAGCACAATGGTTTCAATGTTCCGCAGCGCCCGGTGCCGCTCCTCCGAACTGAGTTCGGGATCATGGGTAATCGTGTCCTTCACTACGGTCTCAGTCAGAGCGTGCAGAGCGCCATACGCTTTGGTATCGAGGCTGGACTCGGGAATGCCCTGCTCCACCAGAAAGCTCTTGACGCGATCGGCGCGCCGCTCGGAGAGCTTCTCATCGTATTGCACGCGGCCCCGTGGATCGGCATGACCTTCGAGCAGCAAGCGCGCCTCCGGCTTGCTTTCGAGATACTTTCTGAAGTCCGCGGCCAGCGCCAGCAGAGTTTGCCGCTGACTCTCGACCAGCCCGGCCTTGGGATTCTCCACCGGCGGCATCGACGTGGCAAAGTAAATGCTCTGCAGCGCCAGCCGCGCTTCCACCGCTTTGATCTCCGGGCTCGGCGGAGGTGGCGGCGGGCTCTCCACCGCGACTTCGGTGGTCGCTAGCGCCGTCTGCCCGCGGGAGTCGGTGCAGGTGGCGGTCACCGTGATTACTCCAGGCGAAACTCCCTCCGTGTTCAGAATCGCCGAATATCCAGAACCGGCGACCGTTCCCGCGACCGACTTCCAATCGGAGACAATGACTTCAGCGCCGTCGGGGCTGCTGCACTTTGCCCACAAAGTCGCCGCGCCGCCGAACGGAACGCTCCCAGGATTAGCCGAGATCACCACGTTGGGGGGATGAGTGGGCGCAGGCTTCACCACAAAGTCCACCGTGCAGGTGGCTTCGTTATTCTTCCTGGCTTTGGCATCGGTCACGTGGACGATCACGCTGTAACTGCCGGGAGCGGCGTCCGTGGTGGCGATCTCGGCGGTGGCCTCATTGCCCAGCACCTTGCCTCCTACGCCCGGCTTCCACAGGTAGGAGAGCGGGTGCGCGGGATTGAAATTGCTGACCGTGACGCTTGCGCTGACGGGTTGGCCGACGATCACCTCGTTCGGATGGACGGAACAACTGGCAGACGGAGCCGGCGCGTCCGCCCCAGCGCAAGGCACTCCCGCCAGAGCCAGCGATGCAACGAACATCAGGCAGCCTCGTCTGCAACTAAGTCCGACCAGCATTTTGCTCCAAGAGAACGACAGCCCAACCCACCGGTGGAAGCGCTGCCTGAGTGGAGCGGGCACTCCTGCCCGCTTGCCTTTGATCTTGCACTTGCTTTGTTGTTGATCTTAGCGGCTCGGCGAATGGTTTGTCCCGCGCGGGAAATGGCGGGTGGTCACTTGAGTAATCAAAACGCCGACGGTCGCCAGAAATGGGTCAAGCGCCGAATCCCCTGCAGCGAACGTGATTACTGATGAAGAGTAGGACGCCGGAAGCGATGGGGCGGTTGACAATCTTTATTCAATCCCTCGAAACTGCGGCCGAAGCGGATTTTGCCGCGCAATTGCGCAAGCGATCCTAGGCCCACGACGCGGACAGCAGTTGCCACCCGGTCTGCGCGGTTTGTGTGATTCCGGTTCCGCTGGCCTGCTGAGCCTTTCCCAGCAGCACCCTGGGGATCTCCACGGTGATCTTACGAGCGCTTTTCATAGCCTTTCGAGTCACACCATATCCTAATCACAGCTTTGTCTGTGGTATTGGACGCCGCGGCGTTGTCGGCGCGGTCTTATAGCAGCGCTGGGCCTAATTCGTCATTACACGGGGGTGCCCATTTCTCCCGTCTTTTGCGAGAAGTGGGACCTTTGACTCCGTTCCTTTCTGGAGAGATCAGCTTTTCTAATCGAGAGGAGGTTCCATTCCCTTAGATTCGCTGGCGGGACGCTGCAAAAATCAAAAGCCCCACTTCTCGCAAGAGACGCGAGAAATGGGGCACCCAGATTCCCAGCAGAGGCTCGATTCGCCGGCCTGCCCTCGACCTACTGCGTCACGATAACGGTGGCGGTATTCGAGGTGATAGTGTTGCTGCCGCTGACGTAAGTGGCGTAGATTGTGGTGGAGCCTGTCGTGGTCGAAGACTGCGGACACATCGGCATCTGCTGATTCTGTACCGTAACCAGATTTGTGTTGTTCGAGACCCAAGTGGCGGTCGCAGTAACATCTTGCTGCGGGCCGTTCGAAAGGGTCGCCGTGACGGTGAAGCAAACCGTGGCCGTCGAGCTTACCGGAAGCGTCGTGCTGCCGGGCTTAACAGTCAGTGCGGTGACATCTCCCAATGTTACGGTAGCGCTGGCGGTGGCGCTGGCGGTTCCGGAATTTGCAGTGATGGTGGCGCTGCCCACCGAGATCCCCTTCAGTAGTCCGCCGCTGGTGATGGTCGCGATGGTGGTGTCGGAACTCGACCAGCACACGGTGGTTCCCGTGCAAGTTGTGCCCCCGGTCAGAGTATAGGAGTTTCCCTGAGTGTCGGTTCCTTCGGCGTTCAACTGCTCGGTGCTGGCCTGACTGACCGAGGGGGTGGAAGGTTCGATGGTAACCGAAGTAATCGTCGGATTCTGAAAGAAGCCCTTGCAGCTTACGGCTAGGCCGAGGGTGAGAAGTGCGGCGAGGGCGCCGGCGAGGCGGAGTTTTTGTTTCGGGGATGACATGGTTATCTGAGAACTCCTTGGGCGCGCCGCCTAATGGTTACGATACTTTCTCCGCGCAACCGCAGTTGTAAAAAATTGTAGCAGAGAAGATTTCCAGGCGGAGCGCGTAACTGTACTTCCGTGCGGCTCTGGAACCAGCGCGGCTAACGCCTGCCCTGCCGATAAGAACGCGCGAGGATTGCTCCTCGTGCAGAAAAAATTGCGGCTACGGCGAGCGGGGCGGCTCCCCGCGGACAGCCGGGGCGGCTGTTCCCGCATGGTCGGGGCTGTTCCCGCATGAGGCTTCTTTTTTGGCAAGCGAATAGGGCCGGAGCTGAATTTCGCTCCGGCCGTTTTCATTCCCGCTCGACCAGGACTCAGCGTCCTTTATGTTCCTTGGGCTCGCTTGGCTTGGGCGCAGGTTTGGGCGCCGGCGCTGGCTTCGGTGCTGGCGCTGGTTTCGGTGCAGCCGGTTTCGGTGCAGCCGGTTTCGGTGCAGCTGGTCGAGGCGCTGGTTTGGGTGCAGCGGGCTTGGGTGCGCTTTCTCTGGGCTTCGGAGCGCTCGCCTTTTCCGCTGGATGCGGCGTACTCGCGGGCCGCGATTCCTTGGCCGCAGAATGTGCGGCCGGAGATTCTTTAGTTTCTTTCTTTGGCTCGGCCGGCCGCTCACTAGGAGACGGCTTCGCGGGAGCCTTCCGCTCCGGTGCGGCCTTCTCCGCCGCGGGCTTTGCGGGAGCCGGTTTCGCGGGAGCACGCTTGGCTGTCTCCGGCCGCGGCGCCGCGCTCTTATTTGCCGCAGGGCGATTGGCTGCCCGATTCTCCGCCGCATGGCTGGCCGGAGCCTTCGCCGCAGGGCGGCCCTCCGCAGCATGGTTGGCTGCGGGAGCCGAAGCCCGCGCTTCCTTGGGGGACATCTTCGGCGCGTGATAAGGCGCGCCCGCCGCTTTGGCCGCTACCACTCCTTTGCCGCTGAACTCGCCAGGCTTCGCCGTTGCCGCAACAGCGGGACGCCCGTGATTATTCGAAGCGCGCAAAGCAGGGTCCTTCCTGGCTGCAGCCACATGTTGCACCTGCGCGGCCACGGGAGGCGTATGCGGCTGCTTCGCATAAGCTTCCTGCTCGGGCGTGGGCCGCACCTGCACGCCGCCCTGCCCGCCGTTGAAAGCGACATGGGTTTCATTGTTCACGATCACGGTCTTGTTCACGTAGACGTTGGTGATGTTCACGGTATTCACGCGCACGACGGCAGTGTTGTAGAAGAAGTGGCCTCCTCGCCATTCCCCGCCGCCGAAGCCGGTGCCGAAGTAGCCGAAGCCATAGTTGATGCCGCCGTAGAAGCCGATCTGCGGTCCCCAGTAGCCGCCGTTCCACGCGTAGACGCCGTCGTTCCAGCCCCAATAGCCGGGAGTCCAAAGAAAGCCGGGTTGCGGAGCCTCCACCCAGGTTCCGGGCACCCAGTAGTAGCCATCGTCGTCATCCCAGGCCCAGTAGCCGGGAGTCCAAAGATAACCTTCGCTGGGGCAGAGCGGCATCTCGTAAACCGGCAGCGCCGGCGGACCGATGCGCACCGAGATGCCAATGCCGATCCCGATTTGCGCGGAAGAGGTGGAAGGCAGCGCTGCCGGAAGAACCAGCAGCAGTAGTCCGAATGCCAGGAAACGCACGGCACGGTGCAGTTTCATCGTGTCTCCTCATGCCCGGCGGGCTTGCGTCGACAGAGGGCAGCTCCCGCCCAGGCTCAACTAAAGTTTAGTCAAATTGTTAGCGCTGTAAGCCTGAAACCAACTTGGGCCCATACTCGTTTCAAATAGTGTAAACCCCGCAGCTTGGAGTATGTTGCAGGCGGGAAAGTTGGCTGAAAATGTAAACAGCCAACCTTTTGGCAAATAGCGATTGATGAGAACTCAGAACTGAATTAGTTCGCTCTCTTCGACCGCGCAATGCGTTCGTCGATAGGCTTGCGGCCGGCGAAGCCTTCTTCGGGACTGTGCCAATGAGTGATCGAAGTTTCGCCCATCTTCCAGCACAGCAGCACGATCCGGCCATCGACTTCGCAGGGAAAATCGAGCAGTCCGATATCGAGATCTTTCACCTGCACGCCAATCGAGTCGATTTCCGCCAGCGCATCTTTGGCGCGTTGTTCGGCCTTGGCGCGCTCCGCCTTGCGCCGCGCCAGCGGAACCACATCTACGTGCGTGCCACCATTCAGAAAAATGCGGTGCCCTAGCGCCTGCAACTCGCCTTCAACATCTTCCATGAGCTTCTTGCCGGCAATGGCAGTGCGCAGCAGCGATTCAAGAACGGGAACAAGCGTCTGGGCTTCTTCGAGAGTAAAAGTTCGGTCGGACATGGGGGTTCTTCCATTGTAACGCATGCTTTGCGCGGGCGGTCGGCAGTAGCCATTTATCTTTTGCCGCCCCTTCTCACCTAGAGTCTTACAGGTGGCAGACTATCTTGTCCTTTTCACTCCGCAAGATCGCAGAAAGGTTACCGGTGACTGAAGGCTGCTCCCTCCACGACCACTCGTAAGTTGTCTATCCTGCCATCCTAAGTAATCATCGTTTAGTCGCGACATCGGACCGCTTTGAGCTGCTGGGTAAAGCCAACTGACGAAACAGGTCCGCAGGAAAAGCACGTTTTCTCCGGCGGTAAGTTCCCGCGGTGGCTAAAGGTTGATTCTGGGCCTTTTCAAAGCAAACTGGCGGAGAGATTTTTTCAGCGACGGCTGAGATCAACGACGAACGACGAACGACGAACGACCGAAGCCATGTCAGACATTCGCTGCATCGGAATCGCCACTGGAGGCGGGGACGCGCCCGGCCTAAACGCGGTGATCCGTGCCGCGACCAAGGCGGCCATCCTCAAATACAAGTGGAAAGTGATCGGAATCCCGGATGGATTTGACGGGCTGATCTGGCCGGAGAAATCATTTGAGCTGACGCTGAAGGAAGTGAGCGGCATTCTGCCGCGGGGCGGAACGATTCTGGGCACCACCAACCGCGGCGACCCTTTCCACTACAGGACGATCGAGGATGGCAAAGAGGTTTCGCGCGATATTTCGGACCAGGTGATTGCCAATGCCGCCAAGCTGGGCATCGACGCCATTATTACCATCGGCGGCGACGGCTCGCAGAAAATCGGCCACGAACTTTTTCAGAAAGGGCTGAAGCTCGTGGGCGTCCCCAAGACTATCGATAACGATCTTTCCGCTACGCAGGTTACGTTTGGCTTCGATACCGCGCTGCATACGGTGACCGACGCCATCGACAAGATTCACACCACGGCTGCGTCGCATCATCGCGTGATGGTGGTCGAGGTGATGGGCCGGGACTGCGGCTGGATTGCGCTAGAGGCCGGCATCGCCGGCGGCGCGCATGTGATTCTTATTCCAGAAATTCCTTTCACCATCGAACATGTGTGCCGCTACATCGCCGAGCGCGAAAAAGTGAGCAAGCATTTCACCATTGTGGTGGTGGCGGAAGGCGTGAAGCTGCCGCCGGAGTTAAAGGAAAACCGGCGCAACAGCTCGATTGGGACATTGATCGGCGGCGCGATTGAGTTTGGAAGTAAGAAAGAAGTGCGGGTGAGCGTGCTGGGGCATATTCAGCGCGGCGGCTCGCCTTCCCCGTTTGACCGCATCCTGGCGACGCGCTTCGGGGTGGCCGCGGTCGATCTGATCGCGGCCGGAGGTTTTGGCATGATGGTGGCGCTGCACGGAGATTCCATCGTGTCGGTCGACGTGGCTCATGCGATTGGGCATTTGAAGTCGGTCGACCCGATCGGGGAGTTGGTGCGGGCGGCGCGGGCGATTGGAATTGGGTTCGGGGACTGAGAAAAGCTTTCAGCCTTCAGCTTAAGCACGTCACAGCAGAGATAGCAGAGAAAGTTGATTTCTGACAAAAAGCTGAGAGCTGACCGCCGACAACTCAGGATCTACTCCTTCATCATGGTGTCGATCAGCACGTAGAGCTGGCTGCTGTCCTTCATTTCGACGTAGGGCTTGTCGGGATGGCGGCTGCTGACCACGTAGACCGTGGGAGTGTGTTCGAGTTTGATGGCGCGGCCTAGGTCGCGGTCGGCGTTGACTTCGGCGGCGAACTTGCCCTGGGGATCGACCACGAAGGGAAAATCGACTTTATGCGCCGCCGAGAACTTTTCGGCGTAGCTGCGCAGGTTTTGGGGATTGATTTCAAGCTGGTTGGCAAAAATATAATCGCGGAAATCGTTGCCCATGGGTTTAGAAATGGAGTCGAAGTAGCGCGCCATTACGGCGGCGTCATAGGACCAATTGTGCATGGGCAGCGGAAAGTCGTGGCGTACCAGGGGAATTTTATAGGTCTTCGAGGCCTGCTCGAGGATGGGGGCCACGCGGCGGCACTGCGGGCACTGGAGATCTTCGAAGACTACGATTGCGACCGGCGAACCTTTCGGCGGACGCAGCGCGGGGTTCAGCGAGTCATCGGCTGCGGCGCATAGCACGGCGGAGAACAACGTCACCCCGAGTAGGAAAGATCGATTCTTCAGCATGGTTTTCATTGCGGATTTTATTCATGGTAAATGAAGGGGCAGGGTTCTGTCAGGATGACGACGGTACCGCGGCGGAGCGCTAAAGCGCGGACTCACTTTGAACCTCGTAACGGCACGACGGAACGTCGTGCCCTTGCCGGACCTGCCTGAAACAGATTCCCGCAGCCTGTTCAGGGAAGCAGCGCCGCAAGAAGAGAAGCGGGCCGCGAAAGCGGAGATCCTAAAGCCGGCACGGCTTCGGGAGTGCATTTTCCATCAACTTTCGTGCCGGGAAAAGGCTTTCGCAACGCGCTATAGTGGAAGTTGAGCTGCTGAAGTGAGCCCGCGAAGTGAATCCGGCAAAGATCCTAAAATCGCACAGCCCCGCGCGTCGGTATCACTTCAATCGATGTCGATCCGCGCGAGCTTCAATGCTCGCAGCGCTCTTCTGGCTTTCTCTTTCCGCCTGCAATCGGCACGGCCACCGCGTGCTCGAGGTGAACTATGTTTCAGCGGTGCAGGCTACGTTGCGCGATCAGGTGGCTACCGTCTACAACCGCGTGGGCACGGTGAAGAACGGAGAGCGCGTGGAGGTGCTCGAGCGCGAGAAGCGCTTCTCGCGGGTGCGCACCGCGAGCGGCCTCGAAGGTTGGATCGAGCAGCGTTATCTGGTGGATCAGGCGATTTACGACGGGTTGCAGAAGCTGACGCAGGAGAATCAGAACGATCCGGTGCAGGCGCCGGGGGTGTTGCGCAACGACACCAATCTGCACCTTACCCCGGGACGCGAGACCGAGCATTTATATCAACTCTCGGCCGGAGCGAAGGTTTCGGTGCTGAAACGGGCCACGGCCGATAAGGCGGCGCCCACGAAGGCGGCTCCGGCAAAATCGGCCGGAGAGAAGACTGCGGAGGGAAAAGCCGCTCCCGCGCCGGTGCTGGAGGATTGGTGGCTGGTGCGGGAGCCGCAGGGCCGGGTGGGCTGGGTGCTGGCGCGGATGGTGGATCTCGACGTTCCGCTCGACGTCGCACAATACGCCGAGGGCCAGCGTTTCGTCGCTTTTTTCGTGCTGAATCATGTGCAGGACGACAAGCTGCAGGGTGCGGGCAAGGAAGGCGCCGATAAGGATAGCGACAAAAATAAAGATAAAGCCAGCATTAAAGACAAAAGCGTTCCGCAGTTTTTGTGCGTGATGACAGAACCGCACGACGGCCTGGCTTACGACTTCGACCAGATTCGGGTCTTTACCTGGAATCTCCGGAAGCACCGTTACGAGACTGCTTACCGTGAGCACGGCTTGAATGGAGTGCTGCCGGTCACCGTGAGCAGCGAGAATTTCGATAAGGAAGGCACGTTGCCCGTATTCATCTTGCACGTGAAAGACGATAGCGGGGCGATCAGCGAGCGCAAGTACAAGCTGAATACTCCGATCGTACGCCGTGTGCTGGCGGCGGGGGAGCAGAAGCAAGAGCCTAAAGCAGTGAGTCGGCGCCGACGGCGTTAGAGGACTTGGGGACGCGAGTGGCTGGCTACTTTGCTTTTGCAGAAGCCGCTCCAATGATTTCCCGGCTCTTTTTTTCTTGTACGAAAACCGATACGCGCACGTTATCCAAATTCCAGCGAGAGTCGAATTTTAGAAGCGTGTCTTGGCTGAAAGCTGCAGCGCCGTTCTTCTCCGCGACTCCAATTTTTCGCAGAGATCGCAGCGTGGCCACATGATTCAAAACGCGCCCGGCATTCTCGCCGCGCTCGACGGAAGAATGCAATCCATCCTCGGTCACCGCCAGCCAGACCTCGGCGACATCTCCGTTGCTGGCCAGCTTTGCGGCCGTTACGGTGAAGTGTTGGGAGCGGCCGGAGTCCGGCTTTCCCGGGGTGATGGAAACTTCCGCTTTCACCTTGGACGACGCTTTGGCGATTTCGGCCAACGCTTCCTGCTGATTACTGCCCACGAACTGGCGGCTGCCATCGACCACGATTTCGGGAGTGTAGGCACCATTGCCGAAGAAAGTTCCGTACTCCGATTGCCTCTGCGTCCATTCCGAGGAAGAGTAGGGATCGACCCAGCCATCGTGATTCCAATAGTCCACGTGCTCTTCGAGCGCGATGATTTCCGCTCCGGCCACCGGTTGCTGCGCCAGCAACTCTTGCAGCAGGGCATCCGCGGGAGGACAGGAAGAGCAGCCCTCGGAAGTGAATAGTTCGACCAGCACGGGTTTACGGGGAGGGTCCGTGGGAGGAGGCTGGGCCTGCGACTTGGAGGCAGAGACCGCGCAGCATAGAACGAGTGCAGGGATTAGCTTGAATTGTGCCAAGGAGAATCTCGTCACATCGCTGACCTCTCTTTACTGTGATGTCCAGGTTCTGATGTTCAGGTTCTGATGTTCAGGTTCTGATGTTCAGGTTCTGATGTTCAGGTTCTGATGTTCAGGTTCTGATGTCCAGACCGGCAAGAAAGTTACGTTTCATGTGGGGACAGGGGCCCTCGGCCGTCCCCGAGCGAAGCTCCGGTGTCGATGTTAGCAGTAAAGCAACAGCTGAGAGGCCGAGCTGCGCTCGACCGACGGCCGAGGGTGGCTGTCCCGACATTTTGCAAGGGATGTCAGTTCGCAACAAAAGTTAGCAGTAGAAATCGGCGATGCTGGCGACGACCCGGCGCTGCTCGTCTTCGCTGAGCTCGGGAAACATGGGCAACGCTAGCACCTCCTTGGCGGCGCGCTCGGCGTGGGGCAAATCGCCCTCGCGATATCCCAGATACACGAAACAGCGCTGCAGGTGCAGCGGGATGGGATAGTAGATCTCGGTTCCAATCTTGCGGGCAGCCAGGAACTCGCGCAGTTCGTCGCGGCGATAGGCACGGACGACATACTGGTGGAAAACATGATGAGCGGGCTCGTCCGTATAGGGTGAGTGAATTGGGAAATCGTCGGGAACACCGAGGGTTGAGATCTCAACCGATCCGCTGGCTGGAGATGTCGCTTTAGCCAGGCCGGCTTCCACCAATAGTTTGTCATAGCGGACAGCGTGCTCGCGGCGGGCCCGGTTCCAGCCTTCGACATAATTCAGCTTCACGCGGAGAATAGCGGCCTGAATGGCGTCGAGGCGGCTGTTTGCTCCGAAGTCTTCGTGAACGTAGCGCCGCGGGCTACCGTGATTGCGCAGGCGGCGCAGGTGCGCGGCCATCTCGGGATCGTTCGTTGTGACCAGGCCGGCATCGCCGTAGGCGCTGAGATTTTTTGTGGGATAAAAACTGAAGGCGGCGCAGGCGCCCATCGACCCGGCTTTGCGCTCGCCCCAGCGCGCGCCGATGGCCTGCGCGGCGTCTTCGATCAGTATCAGATGGAATTCGTCGGCGACCTGATGCAGGGCGTCCATGTCGGCGCATTGACCATAGAGGTGAACCGGAAGCAGGGCGCTGAGTTGGTCGCGTTTGGCCTGGCGCAAGAAGCGTTCTACCTGCGCTGGATCCAGATTGCAAGTCAGCGGGTTGATATCGGCGAAAATCGGCTGAGCGCCGGCTCGCACAATAGCGCTGGCCGAGGCAAAGAAGCTGAAAGGCGAAGTGAGAACCTGATCGCCGGGCTGAACTCCAGCAGCAGTCAGAGCCAGCCAAAGGGCGTCGGTACCTGAGGCGCAGCCGACAGCTTCTCGGGTACCGCAGTAATCGGCGATTTCGAGCTCAAAGGCTTCCACCTCGGCTCCCAGGATGTAATGCTGGGAGGCGCAAACGCGCTCCACGGCAGCCAAGACTTCCGGGCGCAGGCGCTCGTACTGGCGGCGCAGATCGAGCATCGGAACGGAATCGAGCGATCCCGTTCTATTGGTTGCGGCGCCGGATTGCGGCTCGGCAGCTGCGGGCTGGGTGCGTAGTGCGGTCACGAAGGCGATATTGTAGCAGGGGGGAACAAAAGGTTGCGATCCTGGAACCAGTGGAGGCCTTCGGCGGGCGGGGCGGCAGGACCCAGACCCGTTTTCGTCCAAAAATCCGGTGAACTCGTGTTGCACAAACAGCTATCGAAACCTACCAATTCTCATAACTACTTCCGTAAACACATGGATAATTGCTGGCGCCAGACACTAATTGACCGATATGTCTATGATAGTTAAGCATGTTATGTTGTGACTATTTTGGTACCTCAGTTGCTTTGCTAGGTTGAGCGGTAGAGCCATACGTTTAGGTCCGCGTGTTGGCATTCTGCGCGGGATTGGTTTCGGATCTAAAGAATTGTTTGGGAGGGTCTCTTCATGAAGCAGCATGCGTTCCGTTTTAGCGTTGTACTTCTTGCCCTGGGTTTAGTAATCGGGCTGGCCTCGACCACCCCGGCGAATGCCGATAACCTGTACGCCAAGATTCGCGGAACGGTCGTCGACCCGAGCGGAGCCGTAGTGCCGGGCGCGAAAATAAGCGCGACCAACGTGGCTACGGGCCTTGGTTACAGCGTTACGTCCGACAAGGACGGCCTCTTCGAATTTCTTCAGCTGCCCATCGGCGATTATGGCGTAAAGGTCGAGAAACCGGGCTTCAAGTCCTTCACGGAAGGCCACATTCATCTGGATCTCGATCAAGTCTTTAACTTGAGAGTGGCGATGGAAATCGGCGCGGTGAGCGACACGGTCACGGTCGAAGCTAACCCTTCGCAAGTTGAAACCACCAGCATGCAGTTGGGCACGACGATCACGGGAAAACAGATCGTCGATATACCGCTGAATGGCCGGAACTGGACGTCGCTGATGCAACTGGAGCCGGGAGTGCAATCTTCCTCGGATCGCTTCGGCACCGGCGCTTTCTCCACCAACGGATCGGAGACGCAGCAGAATTCATTTCTGATTAACGGAACCGATTCCAACGACCCCACGCTGAATGTCCCGTTGGTTATCCCGAGCCCGGATGCGCTCGGCGAGTTCAACATGGTGACCAGCACCATCAATCCCGAATATGGACGGAATTCTGGCGCTATCGTCAACGCCACCATCAAGAGCGGTACCAACCAGTTCCATGGCGACGCTTTTGAGTTCTATCGGGATACGTTCCTGGACGCCAAGAGTTGGTTCGAGAAAACGCCCTCGCCCTTCCACCAGAATCAATACGGCGGGACGATCGGAGGTCCGATTATTAAGGATCGAGCCTTCATCTTTTTCTCGTATCAAGGCCGGCGCGCAACGACGCCGCAGGAATATCTGAATGGCCAGGCTCCCACGGTTTACAGTGCGGTTGAGCAGACCGGCGACTTTTCAGCAACCACAGGCTTCAACGGCACGCCAATGGGCAACACCATGACGGGCGGGCCAACGAATCCTAATGTCTCCCCGATTCCTCTATACGGGGATGCTGCCTCGCCCTGCCCGGTAAGTGGTGGAACAAAATGCCCTGCAGGCACCTCCTACGGGAAATACTATGCTGCAAACAATGCCTTTATCGGGAACGGATTGTTCAGCACCGGGGTAATCCCGCAGGCGGACTTGAGTACGCTTTCGCAAAAGCTCGTACACCAATACGTTCCTTTGCCAAACGCGGCGAACAACGAGTATCTTTTCAATCCCACGGAATCGATCAAGAACGATCAGTACCTCGGTCGGGTCGACGAGAAGATTTCGAACAAAGATTCAGTCTGGTTCTATGGGCTGTACCAAAACAGTCCCTTTAGCGAGACCCTGGCTTTTACGGGGGCAAGTCTTCCTGGCTTTGGCAATGTCAACCCTGAGAAGACCTACGAATACACTGCGGCCTGGAACCACACCTTCTCTGCGACCACTTTGAATGAAGCACGCTTTGCCTACCTGCGCTTTAACTATGTAGCCAACGAACCGGCGAGCACCCAAAGTCCATCTGCCTATGGATTTACCGGTATCACTCCCCAAGCTCCAGCCTTTCAGCAGCTCCCGCTCATGGCGGTGACAGGATTCTTTACGCTCGGCTGGAGCAACAACGGCCCGCAACCGCGCGTGCAAAACACCTATCAAGCGGTGGATAACTTCAGCAAAGTCTGGGGCCATCACACCTTTAAGCTTGGATTCAACATGGATCGCCTGGAAATCAATAACCCGTTTTACAACAGCCTCAATGGTAACTATCAGTTCCAGGGCGCGGGAACGTTCTCGACCGGGCAAGCCGGGGCTGATTTCCTTCTAGGAATTCCTGATAGCTTTTCTCAGGGCAGCGGCTCCATCGTGCGGGCGCGCGCTCGGGAGTATTACTCTTACGGTCAAGACCAGTGGCAAGTGAAACCCAGCCTAACCTTAACATTGGGCTTGGGATGGGATATTGAAACCCCGTACAAAAATCTCTACGCTAACGGCGAGGCCCTGTCTGCGATCCGGCCGGGACAACAGTCCACCATTTTCCCCACCGCGCCTGTGGGCTACGTATTCCCGGGTGATAAGGGAATCAACGCCTATGGCGGTCCCACCGTTCACTACACGGATTTTGCTCCGCGACTGGGCTTCGCCTGGAGTCCGGGAAACTCCCATGCCTGGAGCGTGCGTGGAGGTATTGGCCTTTACTACAACCGCTATGAAGAAGAAACCGCTTTGCAGACGCTGGGTAATCCTCCTTTCTCTCTACTCTCGTCAGGTTCCCAGCAACAGGGGGCGCCGCCGAACTTCGGGAACCCATATACTTCTGTGAACTCAACCAGTGTGGTGACGCCCGGCGGTACCATTCCGCAGGTTACGTTGGCGAACCCTTTCCCGTTCTCCCCTCCAGCAGTTGGATCATCTCCTAATTTTGCTCAGTTCGAGCCCCTTGGCTTCAACGTAAACGTGGAGGATCCTAATCTAACCGCCCCGCGGACGACCAACTTTAATCTGAACGTCCAATACCAAGCCACTAAATCAACGATTATCACTGTCGGCTATGTGGGAAGCATAGGGCGCCATTTGGTAGGCGCTTACAACCTCAACCCGGCGGGAGTAGCTCCGGGTGTAAATCTCAACTCCATCGCTCAGGCTTGCGGGAGCGATTTCGGCCTCGCACAGTGCACCGGTGGCGCAACCTTCCAATATGGCGCGTTAACCAATGTACTGGGACAACCCGGCATTCAGGCCACTGACTACAGTTCTAATTACAACTCGCTGCAGGCGACGGTAAACCGGCGTTTCAGCAACGGTCTGGGATTCGGTGCCGCGTACACCTGGTCGCGATACTTTGACTACACCTCGAGCCTGGAGAACAGTTCTTTCAACGGTCCTGGGATCAATGTGTTCAACGTCGCGCAGAACTACGGCCCCTCCGCTAACGATGCTCCCCAGCGCCTGGTGCTCAACTACACCTATACCCTGCCCTTCTTCAAGTTGGGGCATCATTTCAGGGCATTAACGGATGGCTGGACTCTCTCGGGAATTGCCACCTTCCAGAGCGGCTTCCCAGTCGAGGTCT
Organism: Candidatus Sulfotelmatobacter sp.; assembly: GCA_049513475.1. Taxonomy (GTDB): domain Bacteria; phylum Acidobacteriota; class Terriglobia; order Terriglobales; family Acidobacteriaceae; genus Sulfotelmatobacter. The sequence continues at coordinate 85,164 of JBEKWC010000018.1, forward strand.
ACAATCTGTACTATAACGACTTGCAATGGTCTTATCCGGATGCCTATTACGCCAATCCTGGGCACGGTCAGCTTACGGGCGTACCGCTGAGCGTCAACCACAATCCGCGCAACAACACCATTGCTGGCGTGCAAAATTACTGGATCAACCCGGCGGCTTTCACCGGACCTGCGAATGGCACCACCGGCAACGCAAATCGCAATCCGTTCTATGGCCCTGGACTGAACTACTGGGACACGGCTTTAGAGAAGGATATTCATTTTACCGAATCAATGTACGTCCAATTGCGGCTGGAGACGTTTAACACCTTCAACCACGCGAACTTCGCTCAGCCCGATGGTTACGTGGGCGATCCGAACTTTGGGCGCGTGCAAAGCGTCATCCAGGGAACCACCAACGGCGACGGCCGCGTGGTGCAACTGGGCGGCAAGATTTACTTCTAACTGGCCGAAGCGAGACGAAAAGGGCATCCCTCGCGGGATGCCTTTTTTTCTGCCTTGTCCTTCAGCTTGCGCCTTTTTTTCTTGTTTAGCTAGAAGCTAAGAGCTTACCGTCCAAACATCGGGTAGTGGCTGGCCGCGCCCATGAAGAACAGCATCACGATCGAGAGGAATGCATTGGCGCGCGAAGCCAGCAGAGCCTGCCGGGCCATGTATTTGGCTTTGTCGGGCATGGGAGTGCCGTTGGTGGCGTTGTCGCGCGTCCATTGAATTAGGCGCTTCTGGATGCGCCAGATCACTCCCCAGACATTTAGCAGCATGACCCAGCCGATGCCTCCGCCGATGCCGATAGCCAGCAGGCGATTGCTCTCCCAGCCGTGGCTGTTCAGGCTTAGGAATAGCCACGCCGCCGCCGCGACCACTACTGCATAGACCACGCCGATGAATGCGCCCTTATCGAAGATACCTTTGCCGGGGATCAGGACGGCGTAAAGAATTCCCCAAACGATGGTCCAGATGCCGAAGAAGCTGCCCATGGCGGTGCCGGAGTTGGCGGCGTAGCCGGCGAGCACCCCGTTGTGCGCGTCGGCGGCTACCGTGTTGCCCCAATAGATGAGGCCGGCGAGCACCGTGAGCGCCGCCGACATGCGGAACCACCACAAGGCCCGAGTCATGAGCGCGGGCATTACTTTGCCCTTGGTCGATGCGTCGAGATCCTTCATTAGCGGGATGTTGACCAGATTAAAGAAGTAGAGCAGGCCGATCCAGGTGATGCCGGCTAGGAAGTGGGTCCAGCGAACCAGCATGAGGAAGTTGGTGTTGAAATCCTGCGGGATGTGAATTTGGGGTGCGAGCAGTGCGAGAAACGTTTCCGAAACACAACTCACCATGATGCCTCCCTGAGATTACGCCGGATTAAGGCTCAAGCGGGGATTGTACACAATGGTAAGGCGGGGCATAAGCGGGGATGCATAGCCGGGTTTGGGACAAAAGCAGATTTCTGCACTTTCCGGGTTGAAAAGCGGGCGGCGAGGCCGTATCGTACTGGCAGCCACCTGCCGGGCGGCGCTGCCTTGATTGGCGGCGAAGAGGCAGGGGGTTCCCCGTGTTCCTTGCGTGCGGACGGTTGTGCGGAAGGCCGCGAGGAGTTGCTCCCGCAGTTCAAGAACTTAAGGAGATCGGCTATGGAAAACAGCAAGCCGGCGCAGAATATCCAGGATTCTTTCCTGAACACCGCCCGCAAAGAAAGACTGAGCATCACCATTTACTTGCTGAGTGGGGTGAAGCTGACTGGGCGCATTCGGTCCTTCGACAAGTATTCGGTGGTGCTGGAAGCGAACGCACAAGAACAACTCATCTTCAAGCACGCCATCTCGACCATCGTGATCGGGCGGACGGCGCCGCACAGCGCGCACGTGGCGCACGCGGAGGCGAAGCCGGTGGCCGCGGCGGCGGCTGCGCCGTCCGGTTCTTCGTCGTCCCCGGTGGCTTCGGCGGCGAGCGCTTCGGGCAGCGAAGGGTAAGGCATTTCCGGATTGCGCCGTTCTCATCCCAAGAAGACCCGTGCCAAGAGCAGCGACGGCTCGACCCTGAAGGTGCGTCCGCCTTTGGGCGCTGAAACCAACCGCGGCGGCGATTTGCAGGAGCGCGCTTTTCTGGTGGGACTCGATGTGCGCACGCGCGGCCGCTCCAGCGCGAAGGTTACGGCGCAGGCGCAGGCGGCGCGCGACGCTGCCGCCACTGCTGGCGCGCGGAGTGACGAAACGACTCCGGCGCCTGTCCCCGGGAAAGCGGCCGGAAAATCCAACGGCCACAAGCCGAGCATCCCAGAGTTCGACGCGGACGAATCATTGGGGGAGCTACGCACTCTGGCGGGAAGCGCAGGCGCAATCGTAGTGGGCGAGATTCTACAGCGGCGCGATCGCCCCGATCCCGCAACCCTCATCGGCGCGGGCAAGCTGGAAGAGATTGCCGGCGCGGCCGCGTCGGTCGATGCCGACTTAATTCTCTTCGACCACGATCTCACCGCCTCGCAGCAGCGCAATATCGAAAAGATCGTCAAGCGGCGGGTGATCGATCGCACGCAACTCATCCTCGACATTTTTGCGCGGCACGCGCGCACTCGGGAAGGCCAATTGCAGGTGGAGTTGGCGCAGTTGCAATACATGCTGCCGCGGCTGGCGGGGCGCGGTGTGGAGATGTCGCAGCTCGGCGGCGGCATCGGCACCCGCGGTCCCGGCGAGACCCAACTTGAAACTGATCGCCGCAAGATTGCGCGGCGGGTGCGCCACGTGGAGCAGCAACTGGAGAATGTGCGCCGCATACGGGCGCAACAGCGGCAGAGGCGGGAATCGGCTCCGGTGGCTACCGTAGCCCTGGTGGGCTATACGAATGCTGGAAAGTCGACTTTATTCAACGCGCTCACGCGGGCTGCGGTGCTGGCTTCGCCGCGCATGTTTGCAACTCTCGATCCCACGATTCGCGCCGTGGTGCTGCCTTCGAAGCGCAAGGTGCTGATGTCCGATACCGTGGGATTCATCCGCAACCTGCCGCACACGCTGGTCTCGGCTTTTCGCGCCACGCTCGAAGAAGTGCAGCGGGCGTCGCTGATCGTGCATGTGTCGGACGCCAGCAGCCGGCTCTCCGCCGAGCAGGACGCGCAGGTGGAGATTGTTCTGAAAGAACTGGAAGCCGAGAAGAAGCCGCGCCTGCGGGTGATGAATAAAGTCGATCTGCTCGATGTGGAAGTGGCCGAGAATTTAATCGCCGACGCAGCGCGAGATGACTCGAACGTAGTCTACATCTCGGCGGCCGAAGGCCTTGGGCTGGATCTGCTGCTGCAGCGCATCGACAAGATGATCGAAGAAGATAGCATCAGCCGCGTGCACCTGCGCGTGCCGCAGAAAGAAGGGAAGATGTTGTCCATGCTGGAGGCTAAAGCGCGGATTTTCTCGCGCGCTTATAAGGATGGCGCGGTGGAATTGGAAGTGGAAGCGCCGGCTTCGGTGGTGCGGAGGGTGAAGGACTGGGTGGTGTAGGGCGCGCGGCCGGAACGCCAGCATCAGTGGGCCCATTGTCTGTACTCTTTGTATCCCGCTAATTTCAATCCTCCACTGGAGGAATCCTTGACGCTCATGGAAACTACGATTCCGTTGGGTAACACTTTTATGATCCAGATGTCGTTATGGCCGACGACACGCTTGTGGACGGTCGGATCTTTCCCCGAATTTCCCCCAGGTCACCGGGTCGTTATTGCCGACTTCGTATGTGCGGACGGTTTGACGCTTTCCCAGAATTTCAGCGGTCTGCTCGCCAGCCAAAACGATTCTCTCGGAACTGGAGTTCGATGTCAAAGAGATCGCTCCCAGCGTCTCTTCCTTGAGGACATAACCGCAAATCGGGTTCGGAGCACCCGCTGAGGGCATACGTAACATAGCCGCGAATGCCCACAAGAAATCGAGACCTGGTGCCTCATCGACCGTCACGAGACAGGGGCCACTAACTCTCGTTGACGTTGAAGATGTCTTACCTTCGAACGAGCTTTCGCATGAAAGCGTGTCACTCTTTTGGTGACAAGTCATTCCGATCTTGTCACCCTCCTTCGGACGGGTGAGGGTCAGCGAATAGCCGGATGGGAGGAACTTCGAGTCGAAGTAAAACGTCTGAGCGAACGCAGGCAGCTTTGCGCTCTCCACTCTTCCACTAAGGTCCGGTCTCCAGCAAGAAGGGGAGCATCCACCAATGCGCAAAAGAGAATAAGGGACGAATAGAATCTCATCATGATAGTTCCTGCGGAGAAGTTTAAATGGGCCGGCAACCAAGAAGCGGTGACATTCCTTGGCTATCGGCCCATTCGATCCTGAATCGGATCGGAGGTGATAATTCAATGCTAATCCTCTTTATGGCGTTGTCAAGGATTAGTTGCAGGTTCCTGCACCCTTCGTAAGCCCAGGGTGGGCACGGCTTTGCGGCGCGAACAGCTGCATCCCTGCTCCCTTGCCCGCATCTGTTTTCTTTTGAGCAACCTGCGGCCGAGCCAACGCAAACGACGGACCGGCTTGGCACACTGTCGCTTCGGGAAAAGTCCATGACACAACTGTCTCGAAAATTCGCAATGACCCAATGGGATGTCTTCTCTTCGCGCCCGCTCGAGGGCAACGCGCTGGCCGTGTTTTCCGACGGCCGGGGCTTGACCGACGCCGAGATGCAGTCGATCGCCACAGAGATGAACCTCTCCGAGACCACATTCATCCTGCCCCGCGATGCTGCCATCGAGCGCGAGCGCGGCGTTCGAGTGCGCATCTTCACGGTGCAGGAAGAGTTGCCGTTCGCCGGTCACCCCACGCTCGGAACAGCCTTTGCCTTGCGTGGCTCGAGCGGAGCGGAAAGCGTGGTGCTGGAGTTGAATGTGGGCAAAGTGCCGGTGCACTTCGAAGATCGTGGGGGAGAACCTGCGTTCGGCGAGATGAAGCAGATCGATCCCACGTTTGGAGTTCAGCATGATCGCGAGGCGGTAGCGCGAGCGACCGGATTGCGCGCAGAGGACTTCGACGATGCTCTCCCGATTCAAACGGTTTCGACCGGAGTTCCATTCGCGGTGACGCCCCTGAAGTCTCTGGCGGTCGCGCAGAATTTGCAAGTCGATCTCAACCGCGCCGCCGAATATTTATCCAAGAGTGAGGGCAGGTTTTTTTATTTTGTCACCCGCGAGACGGTGGATCGCGCGGCTCGCCTGCACGCGCGCATGCCCTTTTATAACGGCGAGGATCCGGCGACCGGCTCGGCGGCAGGCTGCACCGCGGCCTGGATGGTCGCCCACGGCGTCGCGAAACCGGACGAGCGCGTGCTCATCGAACAAGGCCTCGAGATGAAACGGCCGAGCCGGATTTTGGTACGTGCCTCGCGCAGCGATAACCGTGTAGTTAACGTGCGCGTCGGTGGGCAGTCGGTAGAGATTATGCGCGGCGAAATTCTTCTTTGATCAATCGCGCAAAAGTGGCGCAGAATCTCATCGTTTACACGCTTCGCAAATGTCAATAGCCAACCTCTGCCATTTGCTTCGACGCTACTTTACAGCGCCTCAAGTTATCGTTAGCATTCACTCGCTCTCATAATTCTTCACGAACAGAGAAAACTCCCCCGGCGCTTCGTTTCGCAAGCGAGTCGTCTGGCGGGTGCGGACGGTGAATGAAACCCAAGCGTACGATCCTTTGTGTTGACGACAACGATCAATCCCTTTCCCATCGCAAAATCATGCTGGAGACGCGCGGCTACCGCGTGGCCAGCTACTCCCGCGGCGAAGAGGCGCTAGAGCGCTTCCGCCAGGGGGGCATCGACCTGGTGGTCACCGATATGGCGATGCCCGGCCTCGACGGCCCGCAGTTGATCGCCGCCGTAAAAAGTGTGGCGCCGCACATTCCGGCAATTCTGATTTCGAACAAGGCGCGAGTGCACGATCCCGAATCGCAGGCTGACGTCTTTCTGGCTCGGGGCACCTATGCGCCGGCGGATCTGCTGGAGAGAATTCGATTGCTGCTGGTGCGCAAGCGCGGCCCCAAGCGCACGCAGCGCACCCCGCCGTTGCCGCGGCAAATCGGCGCGGCGTAAGAGCCGGCGAAGAAAGTCTAGCAGCGTTGCGGCAGTTTCCCGGAGAGTGTTCCGAGTAGATTTTTTGGGAGCGCTTCAGCAAAAATCAAATTCTTTAACCCGGGGGACACGGAGGTTCACAGCGCAATTCAGCGGAGCATTCGTCCGCTAGGCGCGCATGAGGGCGCCGACGATCGGAGTCATTTTTCGACCGCGCGGCGCGACCGAACTGCCCTTCCCGAACTTGCTCGTGAGCCGATTCGGAGATACGGTCTCACCCGCGCCCTCCCGATGCGTAGGCGGGAGGCCCACGCGACAGCCGCCGGCAGGGCGGCGCCACTGTGTTCCTGTAAAATCATGGCTGCATGAGCGCATTCATCGAAGCCATTGCTTTACGCAAGACCTATCGCGTGGGAAAGATCGACGTGCCCGCACTGCGCGGCGTCTCTTTCAGCATTGAGAAGGGGGAGTTCGTCACCGTCGTGGGGCCTTCGGGCAGCGGCAAATCTACGCTGTTTTATCTGCTGGGCGGGCTGACCCGCGCCGATTCCGGCCGCGTGATCCTCGATGGCGACGATTTTGCTGCGCTCTCCGACGCCGACCGCACCCGCATGCGCAAGCGCAAAATCGGCTTCGTGTTTCAGAAGTTTAATTTGCTGCCCACGCTGAATGCCCGCTCGAATATCGGCATCGCGCAGGAAATTTCGGGCAACGGCGGCCGCGATCCAGAGTTTTTCCGGCGAATTTGCGACTTGCTCGGGCTGACCAAGCGGCTCAATCATCGCCCTTCAGAACTTTCCGGCGGTGAACAACAGCGCGTGGCCCTGGCGCGAGCTCTGGTGAACCAGCCGGCCGTGGTTCTGGCCGATGAACCCACGGGAAATCTGGATTCGGAAAACTCCGACATCGTCCTGCGCATGCTGCGGCAATCCAACCAAGAGTTGGGCCAGACGATCTTGATGATCACGCACAATCCCGAAGCGGCGAAGGTCGGGGATCGCATCATCCACATGCGCGACGGCCACATCGTCCAGCCGGAGGAGGATCCGCAGTGGGCGGCGCAGCAGAAGCTTTCGTAATTTTCCAACTGCGCCTAGCCGCAGCGATTGGCCGCCTCGAATAAAGCTCCCCGCGATTCTTGCCGATTTGACCTACGGGATTCGTCGGAGCAGCGGAATCCCCATCGAGGCAGCCCGATTGGGCCAAAAGATTCTCTTCGTAGACGACGAGCCGGCCTTCCTCACGCAATAGGAGCTGATGCTTCGGCCGGAGTTCGAGGTCGACACCGCCGTGGGCGGCGAACAGGCGCTGGCCATCATTCAGGAGCGCGGCCCTTATGCGGTCGTAATCTCCGACATGAGAATACCGGGGATGAACGGCGTGCAATTTCTCGCGCGAGTTCGGCAGGCCGCGCCCGCTACCATCAGAATGATACTGACCGGCGGCTCCGACTTTGATGCGGCGCTCGCCGCAGTCAACGAAGGCCATGTATTCCGCTTTTTGCTCAAGCTATCGCAGCCCAGGGATCTCGCCCATGCCGTCACCAGTGGACTGGTGCAGTACCGATTGATCACCGCAGAGAAGGATCTGCTGGAAAATACTTTGATGGGAAGCATCAAGGTGTTCACCGACATCTTGAGCGCGGTGAATCCCGAGGCCTTCGGAAAATCGATCCGTATTGCTCGGGGCATGAAGCACCTGGTGGAGAAGTTCCACCTGCCCTCGTCCTGGTGCTTTGAAGCGGCGGCCATGCTTTCGCAGATCGGTTGCATCATGCTGGACCAGGACTTGATTCCAGCGGCGTATGTTGACACCCATTTATCGGCACAAAAGCCTGCCCTGTTTGAGTCCCACCCAGGTGTAGCCCAGAAACTGCTGGCCAAGGTGAGGCGATTGGAGCCGGTGGCCTGGATGATCGGCTAGCTAAGCTAGCAATTTACCGCCGGCGCGCCACAGAATGCCCCGATGGTACCGTGGTTGCCGCCGGCCAAACTGGCAGTTGGCGCCAAGATGCTGCGGGTCGCCGTCGCCTTTGACAATCTTACGATGAGGGGACTTTCCAATGCGGAAGCCATCGACCGCCTTCAGCACAGAGCGGATTTTGACCGCGAACTCGCCGGCGCATTGGCTGACATAAAGCCCCAAGCGGCAAAAATGGAGTTGAGGAAAATTTCGATTTCCGGGCTGAGTGTCGGGATGATCCTGCAACAGAATTTGCTCAATCGAACCGGACTGCTAATTGTGGCGAAGGGGCCGGAAGTTACCCTCCCATTGTTGGTCAGGCTGGAACACTTTTCCACGGCCCGCCTATCCCGGCTTGGCATCGTGCATTTGGTCATTCGAGGGCACACGAGCGGCTAAAACCATATAGGAAAAAGGTAACCAAACCACAAATCGCCGGATGGGCGAAGCCAAGGTAGATCGTGTAAAATGTTCTGCAGAGCGGGAGTAGCTCAGTGGTAGAGCGCGACCTTGCCAAGGTCGATGTCGCGGGTTCGACCCCCGTCTCCCGCTCCAGTTTTCGCTCGTCCGGGCAATCTCCCCCAGATGGACATTTGCGGTTCAGATCGCTAACTTAGTACGCAGGGGCGCGGTACCCAAGTGGTAAGGGAGAGGTCTGCAAAACCTTTATGCGTGAGTTCGATTCTCACCCGCGCCTCCATTCTTTCTTCTCTTGATTGTAGCCTGCCGTGTTAACCACGCTTGAAGTTCTTCCGTGAATTTTGAGAGAGTAAAACCTGCAAACGGCCGGGCAAAGGAAAATCTTCGATGCGCAAGCAAATCTTCGGGTTGCTGCTGGCAGGTTCGGTGTCCCTCAGCCTTGCGGCTGTGGGACAGGAAAAAAGCCCGCAGCCCGAAACCAAGTGGTGGCAGCACGCGGTGTTTTACGAAATCTATCCGCGCAGCTTTGCCGACAGCAATAATGACGGGCTTGGCGACCTCAAGGGGATTACCGAAAAACTCGACTACCTGCAGTGGCTGGGAGTGGATGCGATCTGGCTCACGCCGATGTTTCCTTCGCCGCAGGTTGATTTCGGCTATGACGTGTCGGATTATGAAAACGTCGATCCGCATTATGGCACCCTGGCCGATATGGATCAGTTAATTGCGGAGGGCAAGAAGCGCGGCATTCGCATCATTCTTGACTTCGTGGTCAATCACACCTCCGATCAACATCCCTGGTTCATCGAGTCACGATCCTCGAAGACAAATCCCAAGCGCGACTGGTACGTGTGGCGTGACGGGAAAGACGCCGGCCAGCCGCCCAACAATTGGATCTCGTTGTTCGGAGGACCGGCCTGGAAGTTCGACCCGGCGACGAAGCAGTGGTACTACCATTATTTTTATACGGCGCAGCCCGACCTCAACTGGAGAAATCCTGAAGTTGAGGACGCAATGTTCGATGTGGCCCGCTGGTGGTACCGGCGGGGTGTCGCCGGTTTCCGGCTGGATGCGGTGACGAACCTCTTCGAAGACCCGGAGTTAACGGATAACCCGCTCGTCGACCACGAAATCAATGCCTACGGCGATCCGGTCGAGAAGGAAGTTCACAACCTCGAACTGCCGGAGCTTCACGGAGTGCTGCAAGGGCTGCGCCAGGTTTCCGATGAATTTGATGGCGTGCTGGTCGGGGAGACCTGGACCGACACGCTCGACCAGCTCAAGCTTTACTACGGGCCGCACCACAACGAACTGCAACTGCCCATCGACTTCCGTTTTTTTGCGGTGGGCAAGCTTTCGGCGCCGGAGTTCCGCCAGCAGATCGCGGCAGCGGAGAGCTTTCCGGGACAGCCGGTGTACGTTTTTAGTAACCATGATGAGCCGCGCCAGTACACGAAGTATGGCGACGGGAAGCACAACGATCAGATCGCGAAGTTGCTGGCTTCCCTCTACCTGACCTTGCGCGGAACTCCAATCATGTACTACGGCGAAGAGATCGGCATGCAGAACAACGATCCCAAGCGCAAAGAAGATGTGCAGGATCCCATCGGCAGGCTGGGCTGGCCAAAAGAGAAGGGGCGGGACGGCGAACGAACGCCGATGCAATGGAATGGCGAGGCCAACGCCGGCTTCAGCCAGATGAAGCCATGGAATCCGGTGGATGCGCTCTACCAGCAATACAACGTGGAAGCCGAGCGGAAAGATCGGAATTCAATTTTGAATTATTACCGCAATCTGCTTAGGTTGCGGCACAGCAATCCGGCGCTGCTCGAGGGCAATTACGTGGCTTTGAACCAGGATGATGCGAATGTGCTGGCTTACCTGCGCACCTACAGGAGAAAACGCGTTTTGATTGTGCTGAATATGAGTGCAACAGAGCAGGCCATCAAGCTCGACGTTCAGTCGAAGGGAATTTCCGCGAAGTCCACGAGAGTTCTTCTGGCTTCGTTCGAAACGCCGCCGCGGGGCAACGTAGACAAAATCGACCTGCAGCCGTTTGGCGCTTACATTGCCGAGCTAGAGTAACGGTCTCCTGAGCCGCCCGACCGCCGTGGCTCGCCTTTAGACTGCGTTTTCGATCAAGCCGCCTTGGTGACGTTGGCAGCCTGTGGGCCTTTCTTTCCGTCGGCAATTTCGAAATCGATCTCGTCGCCTTCGTGCAGGCTCTTGTAGCCCTCGCCGCCGATCGCCGTGTAGTGAACAAAAACGTCAGGACCATCCTCGCGGCCGATAAACCCGTAACCTTTGGCGTTGTTGAACCATTTTACGGTGCCTTTTAGACGTTCCATGGTGCCTCCTGATCCGACGAGTGGACTAGCGTTTTGCGATTTGGAGCAACGGTACGCCGCTGCGCAGACGTTGGTCTAGGGCGAAGACCGTACGCTAGCACGTAGATAGGTCCGAAGCATGACATAAAGAGTTTTGCTGCGCAAGCGCTGGCATTCACAAGCTTGAGGAAATTCAACCCCGAAGGCCACGAGAGAAACGCCTTAAGGAAAGGCTAATTCAGTGTCGCAGTCGAGGGGTCAGTCAACGCGATCAGCTTGCCAGTAGGATAGTCCGCTTCCGTGAGAGGGATCTCGGGCTCGGGATTGATGATGGTTAGAACTTTTCCGCTGAGAATTCCCCGAATGCGCAGGCGGTCGGCTTCGACCGAGAGCACCCGGTAGCGCTCGTCAAAAATCGATCTGCCTGTCTCCAGCATATTGCGTTAGATGCGCGATTTGAGCCAAAGATTGACCTGATTCTGGACAAAAGCGAACAAGCTTCCGTATCGGGAATTCGTGGAAAGGGGGGTTGGCTGGGAATACTTTATCCCGGGCGCCGGGCGTTCTGCATAAGCTGGGCGGTGATCCGGCGCTACTCAACTCCGGCGTTCAGCGAATCTTCCGGGTGCAGCACGAGTGGAACTCGTGCCCTTCCCAAAAAGGCTAGAATCAGAGTTTCCGCAGCCTGCAACTTTCGGGGCTGAGTTAACCGTGAAAGATCGCGATTCCGTGATCCTGTGCCATACTGTTCACTCTCAAAATAATCTTCTGGACATCAACCTATGGAACCTCTTCTATGGCGTCGGCTGGGCGTTGCCGGGACGGTCGCGGCCGGCATCGTCCACTTTGCACTGCTTGCCTGTGCACAATCCCCGAGTGCGCCGCAGGCTGAGGTTGCGGCCTACGTGCGGAGCGAAATGCAGCGGCAGAATATTCCGGGCGTGGCCTTGCTGGTTTCGCGGGGCGGCCAAATTGTGCAGGGGGAGGGCTTCGGCCTGGCGAATGTTGAATTGCAAGTTCCGGTAAAGCCGGAGACCATCTTTCAATCGGGATCGATGGGCAAGCAATTCACCGCGACTGCGCTGATGATGCTGGTGGAGGAGGGCAAGGTTGGCCTCGACGATCCGCTCACAAAATACTTCGTGGGTGCTCCGGCGAGTTGGAAAGAAGTGACGGTACGGGAACTGTTGAGCCATACCGCCGGTTTCGGCGACTATCCCGAGAAGTTCGATTTTCGCAAAGACTGGACCGAAGATGAGTTGCTGAAGTTGGTAGAGGGCATTCCTCTGGCCTATCCTCCGGGCACGAAGTGGGAGTACAGCAATCTGGGGTATCTGACGTTGGGAATTCTCATCCATCGGGTGACGGGAAGGTTCTACGGAGACTTTTTGCAGCAGCGAATTTTTCAGCCGCTGGGCATGTCCACGACCTGCATCATCAGCGAGGCCGATATCGTTCCCAATCGCGCCGCCGGTTACCGACTGGTGAACGGCGAGCTGAAAAATCAGGAGTGGGTTGCGCCCATGGTCAACACCACGGCGGATGGCAGCTTATATTTTTCCGTCCTCGACCTGGCCAGGTGGGATGCGGCGCTATACACCGAAAAACTGCTGAAGCGATCGAGCTTCGAACAGATGTGGACTCCGGCGAAGTTGAAGAGCGGGCAGCCGAACAAAGACGGGTACGGTTTCGGCTGGTTCATCGGCGGGCGCCACGGGCATCGCGAGATCAGCCACGACGGGGCCTGGCAGGGATTCGAGACTTCGATCGCGCGTTATGTGGACGATCAGTTGACCGTCGTGGTGCTGACCAACCTGGCCGAGGCTAAGCCGGATGTGATTGCCGACCACGTTGCGGACATGTATTTCGCCGCCGCCAAGTGATCGTCATCGCGTCAGCGCGGCTCAAGCTGCATCATCATTCCATACTTGGGGCGGAGTGTGATCAGCGGCTGGGGCTCGACGCGATGCCCAGGAACCAATTTCAATTTCCATTTCTGCGCCAGCGTGGCCAGAATCAGAACTCCTTCCATCCAGGCAAAAGACTCTCCGATACATTGGCGCGCGCCGGCGCCGAACGGAAAATAAGTAAATTTGGCTCGGCGGGCTTTGGCCTCGGGACTGAAGCGCTCCGGATTGAAGCCCAGCGGGTCGGGAAAATAGCGCGGATCGCGGTGCAGGATGAACTGACTGGTCAGCAGGGTGGTGCGCGCGGGCAGAAAAAAATCGCCGAGCGCGAAATCGTTGCGGGCGTAGCGTCCCATGGCCCAGGCCGGCGGGTAGAGGCGCAGCGACTCCGCCAGGATCATTTCCATATAGCGCAGGCGAGGGACATCCTCCATCGTGGGCAGGCTTCCGTTCAGAACTGTGTCCACTTCGTGGTGAAACCTGAGTTCGCACTCCGGATTTTCGGACAGCAAATACCACGTCCAGGCGAGTGCGTTGGCCACGGTTTCGTATCCCGCCAGAAAGATGGTGATGACTTGATCGCGCAGAGATTGGCGCGACTCCGGATCATTTCCCGAAGAGGCTGCGAGCATCAGATCGAGCAGGCTGCCGCGATCGCGCCCCTGGCGCTGATGCGCGTCGATCATGCGGTAGACCACAGCGTCAATGCGCCGCCGTGCCCGGACAAAGGCGGCGAGGCCAGGCGGACGCAGATGCACCAGCCATTCCGCTCCCGGCAGCATGACCAGAAAATTGTAGAGGCCCATGATGCGGTTAATCGCGGCGGCCAGTTCGTAAACTTCCTCGCGTAAATCGGTGGCGAAGAGGGTGCGAGCGACCACGTTGAGGGTGAGGTGCATCATGTCGGCGGAGATGTCGCGCGGCTTCAACTCGGCCTGCGCCCAACGGCCGCGGGTTTGCGCAGCTTCTTCCACGATGATTTTGGCGTACTCCCCGATGCGCTGGCGATGAAACGCGGGCTGGGCAGCCTGGCGCTGGGCGCGGTGTTCCGCGCCTTCGCTGGTGATCATGCCGCTGCCGAGCAGCATCCTGGTGCGCTGCACGGTTCGCTCCTTGATGAAGTTGTCGTTCTGCACCACGAGGATTTCGCGGATGTAATCGGGATGATTCACGAAGACAATGTGGTGCGGCCCGATCTTGTAATGCGCAATGTCTCCGTAGGTCTCGGCCAGATGCTGGAAGAGAAAAATCGGATTCGCGGGGCGAAACTTGCGCAGCGCGTACCACAGCATGTTGCGCCGAAAGCCGGGCGGGAAGCGGTATTGGGCGCGGCCAGACGAAGGCCGGCCCACCTCGGGCTGCTGGACGGCGGAGCTCACTTCATGATTTTACGCTGACCCGCCGACGCTGCAGATTTTCCGCTGTCTGGCGATGAAGATGGGTTTCGTGTGGGTTAAAAGTTGCGCTCGCCCTCTACCCACCTGGGCTCTGCATTTGGTCGAGCGCAGCCAGGACCTCTTCGCTATGCCGCGCCGGATCCACGCTGCGGTATGCCTTGGCGATCTTTCGGTTGGGGTCGATCAGGAATGTGTTCCGCGCGGCAAACTTTACGAATCCTAGATTGGTCAGCGAGCCGTAGGCCCGGCTGACTTTGCCATCCTGATCGGCGAGCAGTTTGAAGTTCAATCCTTCTTTCGCGCAGAACTTTTTATGGGAGTCGACGCTGTCGACGCTCACGCCGAGAATCACGGCGTTGCGCTCGGCATATTTGGACTGGTCGAGTTGAAAGTTGTGAGCTTCGCGTGTGCAGCCCGGAGTCAGGTCTTTAGGATAAAAATAAAGCACGACCCAGCGGCCGCGAAAATCCTTCAAGCTAACAGGATTGCCTTCCTGCGAGAGCAAGTCGAATTCGGGTGCGTTGTTGCCCACGCCAGGAAGGGCCGCGCGCGAGCCCGAGATCAGCCGCGGCAGCAGCAATACGAGCATCACGACCACAATTCCCAGCAACGTTATTCGCAGCATGAGGCCCTCCTCGGTTCACGCGTGCCCAGTGTAACAGCCCCTTTTTCTTGCTGCCGATTCCGATGCCGATGAGCCGTCGGCCTTGAAGAAACGTTAGGACGCAGGCCTTCGTCCAGCAAATTTCCGCGTAATTCAATATCATGGAGCATTCGGCTTATCCCAACGGAGAGATTCGACGTGGCTCAGACGGAAACTGACGGTCAAGAGGTGTTAGAAACGCGGGAATGGGTGGACTCGCTCGATTACGTGCTCTCCAGCGGAGGCCCGGTGCGCGCCGGGCGTTTGCTGCAGCAATTGGCGCTGCACGCGCGCCGCGCCGCGGGAGTGAACCTGCCGTTCTCGGCGACCACTCCTTATCAGAATACGATTGCATCGCCGCAGCAGGCGCCCTTTCCCGGCAGTCAGGAAATGGAGCGCCGCATCAAGAGCCTAGTGCGCTGGAACGCGCTGGCCATGGTGGTGCGCGCCAACAAGATTCAGGAGGGGATCGGCGGGCATATTTCCACATTTGCGTCCGCCGCCACGTTGTACGAGGTTGCCTTCAATCATTTTTTCAAAGCCAAGACGGAAAGCGGCGATCGTGATTTTGTTTACTTCCAGGGCCACGCCGCACCGGGAATTTATGCGCGCGCGTATCTCGAAGGCCGCATCCCCAAAGAAAAGTTGGAACACTTTCGCCGCGAATTAAAGCCCGGCGGCGGGTTGAGTTCGTATCCTCATCCCTGGCTCATGCCGAACTTCTGGGAGTTTCCCACGGTTTCCATGGGGCTGGGTCCGATCCAGGCGATTTATCATGCCCGCTTCATTCGCTACCTGGAGAATCGCGGGCTGAAAGAATCCACCGGCGGAAAAGTGTGGGCCTTTCTGGGCGACGGCGAAATGGACGAGCCCGAGGCCCTAGGCTCGATCACGCTGGCTTCGCGGGAAAATCTGGACAATTTGATTTTCGTGGTGAACTGCAATTTGCAGCGCCTCGATGGCCCGGTGCGCGGCAACGGAAAAATCATTCAGGAACTGGAAGCGATTTTCCGCGGCGCGGGATGGAACGTGATTAAAGTGATCTGGGGATCGGACTGGGACAGCCTGATCCGCGCCGATCGCGACGGCATTCTGGTGCGGCGGTTGGGAGAAGTGAGCGACGGGCAATACCAGAAATATTTCGTAGAGAGCGGCGCCTATTTCCGGCAGAACTTGTTCGGCACCGATCCGCGCCTGCTGAAAATGGTGGAGCATCTTTCCGACGAGCAGTTGGCGCGCATGCGGCTGGGCGGACACGATCCCATCAAAGTGCACGCGGCGTACCGCGCCGCGGTCGATCACGTCGGTTCCCCCACGATTATTCTGGCCAAAACCATCAAGGGTTATGGCCTGGGAGAAGCCGGCGAAGGCAAGAACATCACGCATCAGCAGAAAAAGCTGAACGAAGATGAGCTCGAGCTTTTCCGCTCGCGCTTCGGCATCCCCATCCCCGACGACGAACTACACAATGCGCCGTTCTACCGGCCCTCCGACGACAGCGCCGAAATCAAATATATGCAGGCGCGCCGCCAGCAACTGGGCGGCTACATGCCGCAGCGCAAAACTCGCGCCACGCCGCTGAAGCCGGTTCCCGACTCTTACTTTGAAGAATTCTACAAAGGCACCGAGGGCCGCGAAGCCTCGACCACCATGGTTTTTGTGCGGCTACTGGCAAAACTTTTGCGCGACCCGGAAGTCGGCAAGCTGATTGTGCCCATCATTCCCGACGAAGCTCGCACCTTCGGCATGGAAGCTTTATTTCGCCAGGTGGGAATCTACTCCAGCGTAGGACAGATTTACGAGCCGGTCGATATGGACACGCTCCTTTATTACAAGGAGGTGAAGAACGGGCAGATTCTTGAAGAAGGAATTACCGAAGCTGGCTCGATGTGTTCGTTCATCGCCGCCGGGACTGCTTACGCCAATCACGGCATCAACACGATCCCGTTCTTTATTTATTACTCGATGTTCGGGCTGCAACGCATCGGCGATTTGATCTGGGCTGCGGCCGATATGCGCTGCCGTGGATTTCTCGTGGGCGGCACCGCGGGCCGCACCACGCTGGCCGGCGAAGGCTTGCAGCATCAGGATGGCCACAGCCACGTGCTGGCTCTGCCCGTGCCTAATTTGCTGGCTTACGATCCGGCATTCGCTTACGAGATCGCCATCATTATTCAGGATGGCATCAAGCGCATGTATGTGGATCAGGAGTCGATTTTTTATTACCTCACCGTAACCAACGAGCCGCTGCCGATGCCGGAGATGCCGAAGGAGGGGAAGGTCCGCGAAGGCGTGCTGCGCGGGCTTTACCGCTTCAAGGCGGCGGACGCGCCCGACGCAAAGCTGCGGGCGCAATTGCTGGGCAGCGGAACTATCATGTATGAAGTTTTGAAGGCGCAAACCATTCTGAAGGAAAAATATAACGTTGCCGCCGACGTGTGGAGCGTCACCAGCTATAAGGAACTTTATCGCGATGCCAACGACTGCGAGCGCTGGAACATGTTGCATCCGGGGGAAGCAGCCAAAGTTCCTTACGTGACGCAGACTCTGAAAGATGCGCCCGGTCCGTTTGTGGCCGCATCTGACTACATGAAGGTGTTGCCGGAGTCGCTGGCCAAGTGGGTGCCGGGACAGTTGGTCTCGCTCGGAACGGATGGCTTTGGGCGCAGCGAGAGTCGGGTAGCCTTGCGCGACTTCTTCGAAGTCGACGCGAAGCATATTGTGCTGGCTACGCTCGGGGTGCTGGCACGGGAAAATAAAATCGCCCTTGACCTGGTGAAGCAGGCGATTCGCGACCTGGGAATTAATTCGGAGAAGGTAAATCCGGCGATAAGTTGAGTGATGGAGGGTAGCGGGGAGCGCGAGCGATCGCCTCTCGCTAGAAAGATAACGATAACGATAAAGATCAAGATAAAGATAAAGATAAGGAATGGGATCTGTGATCGAATTTAAACTCCCCGCACTGGGCGAGAACATTGAACAGGGTGACTTGGTGCGCCTGATGGTTGTGCCCGGTTCAACCGTCAGCGAAGGCCAGGCGGTGATGGAACTGGAGACCGACAAGGCCGTCGTCGAGGTGCCTTCGTCGGTGAGCGGAACCATTCACGAGATTCTGGTGAAGGAAGGCGACAAGATTAAGGTCGGACAGGTGATTTTTACCGCGGACAGCAACGGCTCGTCGGCAGTTGCCGAAACTGCTCGCCCGGATTTAGCGCCTGCCCGGAAAGCGGCGGCAGCCGCTCATCAGGGTTCTTTGCCCGAACCTGTGCTGGCCGAAACGCCCGCGGCTTCTCCGAATTCGCAGCCGTTAATTTCTTCGCCGACCAAAGCATCACAACAATCTTCGCCGTCTGCGACCTCGCCGCAGCCAACTTCGGCGGTCCACGAATTTCGTTTGCAGGAGTTGGGAGAAAATATTTCCCAGGGCGATCTGGTGCGCTTGATGATCGCTCCGGGCGCGAAAGTTTCCGAAGGCCAGCCGGTCATGGAACTCGAAACCGACAAGGCCGTGGTCGAAGTTCCTTCCACCGTGAGCGGCGTGGTGAATGAAGTCAAGGTCAAAGAAGGCGAAAAGATCAAAGTCGGGCAGGTGATCTTCACGCTGCAGGGCGCGGCCTCATCCCAGGCGGAAGCTGTTCGTCCGCCGAGCCGGCCGGTGGAGCACGTCTCCGGGCAGCACGGGGCGCGACTGGCGTTTCAGGCTGCCATTCGCGCCGAAGGTAAGACGGAAGAGCAGGCGTTGCCTCCCGACCAGCCGATGCCGCGTCCCGCCGCATTCTCCATGCCCGTGCAGTTGGGCAAAGTGGCTGGGACCGAGAACCGCGCGGCGGTCCCTGCCGCTCCGCACACGCGCCGCCTGGCGCGCGAGATCGGCGTCGATATCTATGAAGTGAAGGGAACGGGTCCGGGGGGCCGCATCAGCGAGGGCGACGTGAAAGCCCATGCCAAAGCCGCGCTGGCGGCGGCTTCCACGGCCGTAGCGGCGCCGGCGCGCGCCGGGCACTTTGTCGCGCCCAAGCTGCCGGACTTCGCCAAGTGGGGAAAGATTGAGCGCGTTTCCATGCGCGGGATTCGGCGCAAGACCGCGGAACATCTCGCGGAATCCTGGAACACGATTCCGCACGTCACGCAGCACGACCGCGCCGATATTACCGAACTCGAACACTTGCGCGCGCGCTTCGCTCCCAAGGCGGAGCAGGCCGGCGGCAAGATGACGGTGACCGCGATCGCCCTCAAAGTTTGCGCCGCCGCGCTCAAAGTGTTCCCGCAGTTCAACGCCACCATCGATATGGAGAAAGAGGAAATCATTTACAAGCAGTACATCTCCATCGGCGTGGCGGCGGATACGGACCGAGGATTGCTGGTGCCGGTGATCCGCGACGTGGATAAGAAAAATATTGTGGAGCTGGCGGTCGAACTGTCGCAACTCTCGCAGAAGGCGCGCGAAAAGAAAATAACCCTGGCGGACATGGAAGGCGGAACCTTCACCATCACGAACCTGGGCGGTATTGGGGGTACGGCGTTCACACCGATCGTGAATCACCCTGAGGTCGCGATCCTGGGTCTTTCGCGTTCGCGCATGGAGCCAGAATGGATCGGAGGAAAGTTCGAGCCGCGATTGATTCTGCCGCTCTCGCTTTCCTACGATCACCGCCTGATCGATGGGGCCGACGCGGCGCGCTTTCTGCGCTGGGTGGCCGAGGCCTTCGAGCAGCCCTTTCTGCTTTCGGTGCAGGGATAGGCGTGAGCGCGTAGAGAAATTGCAAAAGAAAATATCTTGATGAACGATACTTCCGGGCAGACCTCGAACGAAATTCACGAAGAAAACAAGAAACTGCATGTCGCCGTGGTCGGCGGCGGACCCGGCGGCTATGCTGCCGCCTTCCTCGCCGCCGATCTCGGCCTGCAGGTTACGCTGATCGACCCCGAAGTCAATCCCGGCGGCGTTTGTCTTTACCGCGGGTGCATTCCATCGAAAGCCCTGCTGCACGTCGCCAAGCTGATGGAGGAATCGCAGCAAGCGAAAAACTGGGGAATCGAATTCCCCCCCGCGAAGGTTGACTTGGCGCGCTTGCGCGGCTGGAAGGAAGGCGTGGTCAAGAAGCTCACCGCAGGCCTGGGACTGCTTTCGAAGCAGCGCCATGTCGAATACATTCAGGGACGAGCCGCATTTGAAGATTCAACAACGCTGCGCGTAACCAAAGCCGATGGCACGGAAGCCAGTCTCGGCTTCGACCGCATCGTGCTCGCGACCGGTTCGCGGCCGGCAATTATCCCCGCGCTCAAAATCGATTCGCCGCGCCTGATGGATTCAACCGGAGCGCTCGATCTCGAAGAGATTCCCGGCACTCTGCTGGTGGTGGGCGGCGGTTACATCGGCCTCGAATTGGGCTCGGTGTACGCGGCGCTGGGCACGCGCGTGACCGTGGTCGAGATGCTGCCTGGGCTGCTTCCCGGCGCCGATCGCGATCTGGTGCTTCCGCTGCACAAGCGTTTAGAAAAATTGTTCGAGGCGATTCTGCTGAACACCACCGTCTCCTCGCTCAAGGACGAAGGTTCAGGAATTCGCGCAGCCTTCGCCGGGGCGTCGATTCAAGACAGCAATCGCGAAAAGGTTTTCGATCGCGTGCTGGTTTCCGTGGGACGCAAGCCCAACTCTGAAATACCCGGCCTGGATCGCACGCAGGTGCAGGTGAGCTCGCGCGGTTTTATCGAAGTGAATAAACAGTTGAAGACTGCGGATCCCTTGATCTACGCGATTGGCGACGTGGTGGGCGAGCCCATGCTGGCGCATAAGGCCTCGCACGAAGGCCGCGTCGCGGCCGAAGCCATCGCCGGACAAAAAGTCGCCTTCGAGCCCAACGCCATTCCTGCCGTCGTCTTCACCGATCCGGAAGTGGCCTGGTGCGGCCTCACCGAAACGCAGGCGGAAAAAGAAAAGGGCGAAATCAAAGTGGCGAAGTTTCCTTGGGCGGCATCCGGGCGCGCGGTTACGCTTGACCGTCCCGAGGGCATGACCAAGCTGATCGTCGATCCGCATACGGAACGGGTTCTGGGAGTTGGCATCGTCGGAGTTGGCGCCGGTGAGTTGATCGCCGAGGGAGTGCTCGCCGTCGAAATGGCCGCGCTGGCGAGCGACCTTGCGTTGAGCATCCATCCCCATCCGACGCTGTCGGAAACGGTGATGGAGTCGGCCGAGGTTTTTTACGGCAACAGCACGGACATATTTCGCCCCAAACGTGGGTAAGATGGGGGAGAAAATCATGTCCACTTTTTCCAAGGCATTCCACTTTTTTGTGCTTAGTCTGGCAGCGTGCCTCATTCTGCCCCCGGGCACCCTGGCTCAAAGCCTTCTCGGCCCCCCTTCCAGCGCTTCCACGAAGCCTTCCGACCCACTGGGGCGCGATACGCCCTACGGAACGATTTATGGATTTCTGCAGGCAGCGCAGTCGGGCGACTACGGCATTGCGTCGCAATATCTGCAGATGAGCGCGGCCCGCCGCCAAAGCGAAGGCTCCACTTTCGCGATGGAATTAAATGTCGCCCTGAACCGGGCATTTACCGGCAACCTGCGGCCCAGCCGGCAGCCCGAAGGCACGCCCCAGGAGGATGTTGCGCCCGGCCGGCAAAATCTCGGGACCATGAGTTCCGGCGACGTGGAAGTGCAACTGGAACTGGTGCGGTGGACCGACCCGAACGTGGGGAAAATCTGGCTGATTTCCTCCGACACTCTGGCGAAGGTTCCAGAGCTCTACGATCAGGTGGAAGCCCGCCAGGTGGAAACGCGACTGCCGCAGTGGGTGGTGAAACATCAGCTCGCGGGCATGCCGCTGTGGCAATGGTTCGCGCTGCTTTTAATGATTCCAGTGGCAGCGGCGGCGGCCTGGATCATTCTGGTGGTGGCGCAGGTCCCGCTGCGCTGGTGGGCGAGAAGGCAGGGGCAATCCGATCTGGATTTCCGCTCGATCTCCGCACCCGCGTGGCTGCTCGCGGGAGCGATCGTCCATCGCATTCTTGCGGCCTACCTGCGCATGCCGTTGCTGCAGCGCCACTACTACACGCAGGTCACCACGGTTGCCATCATCATCGGCACCAACTGGATCCTGTGGCGGGTGGTGCGCTGGTTCCTGCGGCGACTGCGCAACCGCGCGCTGGCCCGCGGCCAGAGCGGCACTGGTTCGCTGATGCTGCTCGGTGAACGCCTCGTGAAGGCATTCATTTTCGTGATGGCGCTATTTTTTATTTTTGGCGTGCTCGGCTTCAACCTGACCACGGCGCTGGCCGGAGTGGGCATTGGAACGCTCGCAGTCGGTTTCGGCGCGCAGCAGACGATCGCGAATCTCTTCGGCGGGGTCTCTGTCTTGGGCGATGAAGTCATTCGCGTGGGCGACGTCTGCAAGTTCGGCGACCGCACCGGAACCGTCGAGGATATTGGATTGCGCTCCACGCGGGTGCGCACCGAAGAGCGCACGCTCTTGGCCATCCCCAACGGCACGGTCGCGACCATCAATGTCGAGAACCTCAGCCGGCGCGACAAGATTTTTTTCAAAACCGTGCTCGCCTTGCACTTGGAAACTTCGCCGGATCAACTCCAGCATGTGCTGGCCGAAATGAAGCGGGTTTTGGACAGCCATGCAAGAGTCGAAAAGAAAACCTTTCATGTCTGGCTCACCGATCTGACGCCCACGGCCATCAACGTGGAATTGGCGTGCTACGTGATGACGCTGAATTACGACGAATTCGCGGGGGTGCGCGAAGAGTTGCTGCTGCATATCATGAACTTCGTGGAGGAATCGGGCACGACTCTGGCGTCGCCTTCTCAGACGCTCTATTTGAGCGGCGACTCGCCTTTGCCAACCAAGAAGACCGGGATTGCGGCAAAGGCGGCCGGTGACGCGAAGGCAAGCGGTTAGGAGTCCGCCTTCCAGCGCTGGGTGAGCCACAGAAGAAATCGGTGCGTGGGAAAATACATCGCGCCGGGAACCACGATCAGGTAGCCCAATACATACACCCAGCCGGGCACCGCGTGCTGTTCGCGAAAAAAAGGACCGCGCGCCCAGTTCACGTCGAATTCCGGCCGCCAGAAATAGTTGATTGGAATTACGATCCACGCCGTCAACGTCTCGAACTTCCAGCCTCGCGGATCGTAGCCCAAGCGCCAGATCGCCCACAGCAGCAGCGGCGGAGTGACCACATGGAACAGGCTGAGCAGGCGAACCGGCAGCGGAATATTAGCGTCGAACATATATTCCGTGCCGCCGATCAAGTGGCGTCCGGTAAGGGCCGCGCCCGCCAGGTCGATGGTGAAAAGCGTCTGGAACAAAAGCAATCCCGCAGCCTGCCAGGAAAATATCAAAGAGCTCTCGAGCCAGAGCGCCGCGGCGATTAAGAGATTACCCAGATCGCAAAAGAAGAGAAAGTTCTGCGCGCCATACTGCCGCCAGTAAAGCGGAATCCAGACGATCACGCAGGCGGTCCAAATCACTTTAATCCACAGCGGCAGTCGCATGACCCGGTATTGTATCCCCAAACCGAGGCCGGCCCCGACAGTGCCAAAAGCCCATCCCGGCAAGCCCAAACAGGTTGAGTAGTGAGTACCACCGTAACTTGATGAGGCTTACGAGTGTACCTACGATGACCTTAATATGGGTTACCAAGCACTCCTATTCTGCCCCGATGAGAGAACCGCCCGCACCGTAACCCAGGTTCTCAGCGAACTGGATTTCGCCGTGATGACCTGCGCCGAACCCTTCGCGGTGGTGAAAAAGTTGATGGGCGAGCGCTTCGACGCCGTGGTGGTCGATTGCGACAACGAACAGAACGCCACGCTGATTTTCAAAAGCGCGCGCAACGCCGCCAACAACGCCTCATCTCTGGCAGTGGCGGTGGTCGAAGGGCAGGCGGGAGTGGCCAAGGCCTTCCGCATGGGTGCGAATCTGGTTCTCACCAAGCCCATTAATGTTGAGCAGGCCAAGGGCACGCTGCGAGTCGCCCGCGGTCTCTTGCGCAAAGGAGAGGCGGCGAAAGCCGCGACCGCAGCGGGTAACAAGCCGACTCCAGGCGCTCCGGAAAGTTTAGGGCCGGCGGTTTCCAGTGTGGCCGCTTCGCGGCCAAGTACGCCGGCGCCACCATCTGCCTCGGTGACTCCGCCTCCACAGATGGTGCCGCCAGCGCGAGTCGCCTCGGCCTCAGCCAACGGCGGATCCGATGCGGGATCTTTCCTGGCCGAATCCGATGAATACACTTCGCCAGCCGCGGCAGAATCTGAGTGGCAAGCGCCCGCGGGGAGGTTGGCGTCGAGCACGCCTGAACCTGCGGCGTCTCCGTCAAATTTCGGCTTCGCTCCTAAGCCTTCGGCCTCGGCCGCGGCAAGCGCGGCTGCCCCCGCCCGCGAGGCCAACCCGCCCCTCCCCGCAGCGGAGAAACCGGCTGCGACGGCAAAACCAGTCAAACTGGCCGCGGAGAGCACGGATTTCGACGCCTTCCCCGGCGGGACTGCCGCGCCCGCCGCTTCGATCGGCGACACAAAAGTCAGCGAGAAAAAGCCGGCAAACGCCGGGAGCGGGAGGACGCGGCTGGTGCTCGGAGCGGCAGTGATGGTGGTTGCGGCCGCCGTCTATTTCGTATCGACGCAAACCGGCGGAACGATTGCGCTCCCGGGCTGGCTGGATGCGCAAGTGAAGACCATCCAGGCTGCGCTTGGGAAGAGCACTCCAACAGCTCCGCGGGCTACACCAGCGCCAACCTCAACCCAGCCCATGGCGCCAAACCCGGCGCCCGTGGCGGGTGCAGACTTTACCAAACCTTATTCCACTGGATCCGCTTCCGCCATGCCCAGCACGAGCGTGGAGCAGGGTGCGCAAGCTCATCCCAACCCGATGTCTGCCAGCATCAAGCCGCCCGGAACAGCGGGCTCAACGCCGATCGCAGGCCGAGGCGCGGCCGAAGCGGATTCGCGGCCGATCGTAATCAAACATACCAACGCGGCCGGAGATGCGATGGCCAATGCGGCTCCTCCACTTAGCGCGGCGGCCGTCGGACTAGCCAACGGCGGGTCTTTGCCTGACCTCGCCGGCGGAGGCGCGCCACCGACCCCGGTTCTCCAAACCGTTGGCGTTTCTCAGGGAGTTTCACAAGGGCTGGTGTTAAAGAGGGTACAGCCTAAGTATCCGGCCAGCGCTCTCGAGATGCGCATCGAGGGCTCGGTAGATTTGCTGGCGACGATCGGCAAAAACGGCAATATCTCCGGACTCAAGATTCTCAAGGGCGATCCGCAACTGGCGCACGCCGCGGCTGAGGCGGTGAAACAGTGGAAGTACAAGCCCTATCTGCTCAATGGCGAGCCCGTAGAAATCCAAACCCAAATCACGGTCGACTTCAAGCTGCCTCGCTAAAGCCTCGGCAGTGGTGAAGCTTAAGAAAAAAAGATTCATATCAGGGCACGCCTTCAGGCGCGCTGGCGCCGCAGAAAATCTGGATCGGCATTAGCCACGGCTAAGCAGGCTGCAGAAAATTCGCGCCGTCCGCAAAGGCTTACCTCAGGCGCTCTGGAAGCGCGGGCTCATGGGAAACGACTCAACGGCACGAGTGGAACTCGTGCCCTTCCCGAACCGGATGCAAACAGACTTTTTCGCGAGTCTGTACCGAGCCGAAATGAGTGCGGCTGTTCTTCTGCGCCGGGGAGGCCAAGAACTCTACTGCGATCCTCTTAGTTTGTCGGAGCGGAGCTTGACTCGCGCATGCCTTGCCGTCTTCTTTCCGTCGCGGTTTCCGCCTTTGCCTTTGGCGATTGCCGCTTGTGCGAGATACGTGGAGCGAGTAAGGCCGGCGGCTTCCGCCGGAGCATCCATTTTCGCGATTTGACTTTCCGGCGTAATGATATTCACCCGCACGGCGCATCGGGAGCGGCTAACCTCAGAAGAAATGCAATGGCGATCCGCATCGGCGGCGACGTCATCGACTCGCGACGGCTGGGGCAGCGGGTCTCCATCCTCAAGCATGCCGTGGATGTGCAGCGCCAACGCCTCGGCCGCCATGCCGCTGCTGGCGTCATCGAGAGCCCTCCCGGCGGTGATGCAACCCGGAAAATCAGGGAAGCTCACGCCCTAGTCGGAGGCGCGATCCTTATGTAGATAGGCGATATATTCCATCGCTTTGCTCGCCTCCACAAATCACGCCGTTTTCTTCCGGGCGTAGAACTTGCGCACCTTGGTGCGATTGCCGCAGATTTTCATGCTGCACCAGCGGCGGTGGTGATTCTTGCTGGTATCGAGAAAGAACCACTGGCAAGTGGCTTCGGAACAGGCGCGCACCATGGCCAGATCGCCCGAAGCCAGCAGCTCCGCGGCGGCACGCGCGATCGGCCACAGCAACGCATCGTAGGCGGACTTGAGATCGTCGAAGCGCCACTCATAGCCTTTGCCCACGGGCACAAGCCGGGAATGCTCCGCCGAATCTCGTATGTGAGCGTTCAGGGTTGCGAGCGCAGCCGGCGGCGAGCTTTTTCGCCGAAGAACCGCCGAAAAGACGGCATACATAACCTCGCGCAGCTCGAGCGCGCGGCGAAGCGCAGTCTCCGCCTCGGCCCGATGGAAGTTCAACCTGCCCACGAGATATTTTCCGTCCTTTGCCGGCAGGATGCCCGACTCCTGCGCGAAACGGGCAAGATCCAGAAAAGACCCGATCAACTCTTTGGGCTCGCCACTGGGACGATTATCCAGCGTGTTAACGAAATCGAGGCAAACGTTGCCCGCGATCAATTCGAAGGGTGGAAGTCGGGTCTCGGGTGCGGCCGTAGCCATAGCGGAAATGCCAGCGATCTTCAGTGTCATCATATAACCATCAAAAGTTAGTTGACAAGTTATAGAAGGCGGGACTATCCTACACCACGTAACCTGTTAAAAATAATTAGCAGGTTATGTATTCCCCGAGGCCTAAGGTTATGCATTCCCGTCAGCGCGAGCAGATTATGGCGATGATTCGCGGCGGAAAGTTGATTAACATTGGAGGCAGGCCTGTGATCACACCCGACCCGCGCCAACTCGATCCGTCGCGCCAAAGAAGCTACGCCATCAAACTGGCGCTGGCGTTCGTGGCCATCTATGTCATCTGGGGATCGACGTATCTGGCGATTCGCTACACCGTGGAGACGATTCCGCCGCTGGTGGCGGCCGGAGTGCGGCATGCGACTGCGGGCGCGATCATGCTGGCCTGGGCCTGGCTGCGCGGTTTTCGCCCGACGCGGCAGCAGTGGGTCGCGGGATCTGTCCTGGGAGCGTTCTTTTTTCTGATCGGGCATGGCTCGCTGCATTGGGCCGAGCAATCTGTGGGATCGGGGCTGGCGGCTCTGCTGATCGCGACCGAACCCATGTTCATCCTGGTGCTGGCCTGGATGATGGGCAGGCAAAAGATCAGCCGGCTGAGCGCTGCGGGCTTGGCCTTGGGCCTTGTGGGAGTGGGCATGCTGACCGGAGCGGAACTCACGGTGAAAGGATCGAGTTTGGTGGGGTTGCTGGCCGTGCTCGTTGGGTCGTTATCGTGGTCATTCGGAGTTGTGATTTCGCCGCGCCTGAAATTACCTTCGGACGCGCTGGGGCGAACGGCGC
Organism: Candidatus Sulfotelmatobacter sp.; assembly: GCA_049513475.1. Lineage (GTDB taxonomy): Bacteria > Acidobacteriota > Terriglobia > Terriglobales > Acidobacteriaceae > Sulfotelmatobacter. Next base: position 112,451 of record JBEKWC010000018.1, read on the forward strand.
TGCCCACTTTGTGCGGCGCGGCGATGCTGCTGATCGCCGCCGGCGTCTCGGGTGAGTTTCAGCAAACCCACTGGGCCAGCACCTCACCGCGGTCTCTCTTTGGACTAGGGTACCTGATCACTTTTGGTTCAGTCATAGCATTCACTTCCTACACCTGGCTGTTGCAGCGGGTTGCGCCGGCTCTAGTGGCTACTCATACCTATGCCAATCCGGTGGTCGCGGTGCTGCTGGGATGGCTGCTGGCGCGCGAGCCGCTTTCGCTGCGGATCGTGTCGGCAACGGTTGCGATTCTGGGAGCGATTGTGCTGATCCGGCGCGGCGAGCAGGTGGTGCAGGCAAACGTTTCGAACATGGTTCCGCACGCAGTCGATATCCATGACTCCGAAGAATGTGCTTAAGGGACGGTTGACGACAGAAGCCTTGCCGTTTCTAAGGCTCGAACCAGACCCGACTACGACTTCTAACTTCAGCTTCTGGATAATTCCCCAAGTACGGCGTCCAAGGGTTTCGCCCCAAAACAGTAAGCCCATGCGTGGCTGACGGCACCCATTTCTCGGTTACACTAGCCTGCAACGGAGGCTACCGTTGAATAGCGGAATACAGAAAGCTTACCAGGAAGAGCGGCAGGCCTCGGCGGCGCGCCAGGAACTGCTGCGGGAGTTGCAGGATTTTGCTTTGACTGCTCCGGATGAAAAGTCGCTGATGGAGCGTATCTCCCAGCGACTGCACGAAAGCATGACACGCTACAACTGGGTGGGGTTTTATCTGGTCGACCCGGCTCATTCGGATGTCCTGGTGGTGGGATCTTTCGTGGGCAGCTTCACTCCCAACGCTCGCATTCCACTTGGCAGTGGACTCTGCGGCGCCGCGGCGACGAGCGGAGAGACCGTCGTGGTGGATGACGTTTCCAAAGACCGGCGTTATCTCGCGGGATCGCCACTGGTCAAGAGCGAGATCGTGGTTCCCATCTTCGTGAAGAATAAGCTCGCAGCCGAACTCGATATCGAGAGCTACTTCACGGGCACTTTCACGCCAGCGGAAAAAGAGTTTGTCGAAGCTTGCGCCGAATTGGTCGCCAAATACCTGAGCGGACGATAGTGCTCCGGGGCATCTGCAACGAATCGGCATAGGGGGAGCGGTCGCCCGCTCGCCCCTGCCACACCACCGTACATGCGGGTCCGCATACGGCGGTTCGGTGGGGTTAAGTTACCCTACAAACAAACGTGGAAGGCCCAGCGAGTCAAAGTAAGCGTTGGGAAACGTCGTGCTCAGGGCGGGGCTGTTCGCCAGATGCCACGAACATCGTCGTTTCTTCTGCTTCCAGATCACGGAGCGCAGCCTTCGCCGTATCCATTGATCCAGACCGTGCAGCACCGAGGGCGTCTGGCAGTAGCCGAAGTAGCCGTTCCAGCCACGCAAATAGCTGGCCAGTTCCTTCGTCATCTGGGGCAGACTGATGCCTCGTGTCCGTCGCGTCAGTTCCCGCACTCTTCGCTTGCAGCGGAGCAGAGCTGGCGGCGCGATGCGCC
>JBEKWC010000019.1:0-200909 GCA_049513475.1 Candidatus Sulfotelmatobacter sp.
ACGAAGCCTTCGCATGGACCGGAATTGCAATTGAGGCCCAAAGCGTTCGTGGCGATTATGTCAGGGCTTTGGTCGCCGTTTACATCAGCGGCCGCGACCGAAAAAGGAGTCACGCCACCCGAACAGAAACCAATGGGTGCCTGAAAACTTCCGTCTCCGTTCCCCAGCATCACGGATATCGTCCCGCCGCCGCCGCAGGTGCCGCTACTATAGCCGACGACTACCAGGTCCTGGTTCCCATCGCCGTTGAAGTCGGCAACCGCAACCGCATTCGCCGAGGTTGTCCCGGAGATGTAGTTGACAGCGGTTTGGAACGTTCCATCGCCGTTGCCCAACAATACGCTCACCGAGGCCGGTTCTTCCTCGTCGCAAAACGCCCCGACTCCACACTGGTTGGCAACTATCAAGTCGGGCTTGCCGTCCCGGTTCACATCGGTGACCGCCAGCCCCTCAAATCCTGCGTCGGCGCCACCCGCGTTGTATATCACCGGGGATTGAAGGGTTCCGTCGCCATTGCCCAACAGCACAGCAGCTTGACTCGACACGAATCCATCCAACGTAACGGCTCCCGTCGTCACTACCACATCAAGTTTGCCATCACTCCTCAAGTCGGCGAGGGCCACGGAGTAGGCACCGAATCCCCCGGAACCGTAGGTCACGGCGCTCTGAAAGGTCCCGTCGCCATTGCCCAACAGAACGCTCACTACTCCATTATTGCTATCTTCATTACAATTCGGGCTGGAAATGCTGGCACAATTGGAAACCACGAGGTCAACCACGCCATTCCCTCTCAACGAGCCAACTGCGACCGACGGTGTTTCGCTCGACTGTTCCCCGAGTCCACCCGAACTATAGGTAACGGCCGGCTGAAGTGTCCCATCGCCGTTATTGAGAAGCACCGCCACGCTGCCGTTCGCGCAGCTGCTTGTGCTGGCGCACGCATTTGTCACTATCACGTCTGGATGGCCATCGCCATTCACATCGGCGACTGCGACCGAAGTGGCATTCACTCCCGCCGAGTCGTAGACCACCGCCGTCTGAAAGGTCCCGTCGCCGTTACCCAGCAGCACCGCTATCGAGCTTTCCGGGTTGTTGCCGCCGTTAAGGCAGGCACTGCTGGTGCCACAATAGTTCGCCACCACCAGATCGGGCTTACCGTCGCCATTCACATCGGCCACGGCCACCGATTCGGCCTGATACCCGCCCGAGGAATAAAGAACCGGGTTGGCGAAGTTCAAGCCGGCCACCTGGGGAGTTTCGCTGCCATGAACCGCAGCCTTCAGCTTTTCCGTCGCCCGCTGCCCTGAAGACAATACTCGCAGGGAGCTGGAATCAGTCGTGACGGTTGCCGGCTGATTCTGGTAAGAAGGATTAGCCTGCGCCAGCCCAATGGTTCCGACCAACATTAAGCTGGTGACCACGAAGTGGATAGCCCTCATGGGTGCCTCCTTGGAACTTGCCTGTATTAGGCCTTGGAGCGTCGCTGCAGATTGTGGGCAGATTCGACCGGCTTTATTCTCCGCTCGCAGGTGCTCCACGTCAACCTCGCAAACTCCTCTTTCTTCCTCGAAACTTCAGTACAGATGGCCGCCAGGAAAGAACGCCTACTGCACGATCAGAGTTAGATTCGTACTGTGGGTCAACGTGACTGAACCTGAAGTGGAGGTCCCGGTCACGGTGAGGGTATAGCTGCCGGTCGACGACCCGCGACTGCCGCCTCCGCCGCATGCGGTCATGGCAACTCCGAAGGATAGCAGGCGGAGAACCGTCATTCCGTAAAGGAACTGAAGACGCCACGGCTGGCGCCGCATCGTTCGCATCAATAACGCGGAGCTCAACGTGCCGCAGAAGACGAAGCAGAAAGCAAAGGGATTTGACCTCGTCCCGCCATCTATGGGTACCAGAGCGGCGGAGCTCACAGCACTCACAGTCACGGTTGCTGTAGCGCCAGATTTGCCATGGAGAGCGATCGAACTCGGTGTTACCGAGCAACTCGAATGCGGCGGCGCTCCGCTACAAACAAGAGTGACGGTCTGCTGGAACCCTCCCTCGGGCGCGACGGAAATCGCGTAGCTGGCAGGCTGGGTTGTCGTAACCGTCGCGGTAGTATTGCCGGTGGCGGCAAGGGAAAAGTCTTGCCCCGTGCCCGTGAGAGGAACCGTCTGCGGGCTGCCGATCGCGTTATAGGCGACTTGCAAATTTGCCGTCCGAGTGCCTCCTGCGGTCGGCTTGAAGGTCACGGTGATCTGGCAACTTGCATTGGACGCAAGCGCAGACGGGCAATTATTGGTCTGGACAAAGTCACCCGCGTTCGCGCCTGCAATGGTGACCGAGTTGATCGCAAGCGGAGCGTTCCCGATGTTTTTCAAAGTTGTTATCTGAGGCGCACTGGCGGTGCCTGTAAAAAGCGGGCTGGTATAAAGCAGCGTAGTGGGAGAAAGCAGGAGGGACGTCTGCAATAGCACGAAAGGATTCGCCGTGTTCCCGCCTCCGATGAGGTCGAGCCTGCCGTCGCCATTGAAATCCCCCACGGCCAGCGCGGAGATTCCAGCCGCGACAATGCTGGGGGGTTGGAAAGTTCCGTTTCCGTTACCCAGGGCGATGAGGCCGCCCATGTCGAGATCGAGCCTGCCGTCAGCGTTGAAGTCGCCGGAAAAAACTGAGCCACCCGACTGGGGACTCGGGTAGTTCGTGAAGGTGAAAGCCCCAGCGCCATTGCCCAGGCCTACGGCGAGCCCGGGTGTTTGAGGCTCGGTTGATTGCCCGAAAGCAAAACTGCCGGCCAGGTCTTGCTTGCCATCCCCATTAAAGTCGGCTGCGATCACCGCATACAGGGTTCCCTGTTGTCCAGCGTTGTCATCGTCATACAGCGGCTGCTGAAAGGTACCATCGCCGTTCCCTATGAGAGTGGCGAATTCGCTCTGCCCGTGTTCCAGTGTGTCTCCGCTGAGAACTAGATCCAAGATTCCATCGCCATTGAAATCCGCCGCCACCATGGTATCTAAGTAGTAAACAATCGGGGTGAGCACTGGAATCGGACTTTGTGCTCGAAAGGTTCCGTCGCCATTGCCCAGCATCACCGTAAGCTCCAGGGTTGCGGTGTCGAGTCCGGCAAAGTCGAGCTTGCCGTCTCCGTTGAAATCGCCGGCGGCCAGGAGCTCCCCCGTGCTCGCCGGCAAAGTAGCACTCGTTTGGAATGTGCCGTCGCCGTTCCCCAAGAGCACGGTCAAGCCTGCGATCACGTCGAGTTTGCCGTCGCCGTTGAAATCTGCCGTAATGATTGGAGCGACGACCGAGTCGGGAATCATCGAAATCGGGTAAGGAACCGGAGACTGGAACGTACCATCGCCCTTGCCCAGCAGAATGTAGAGATTTGAATTGTTCTGGCTGTCAACGCCCGCAGCGGCGATGTCGAGTTTGCCGTCGCCGTTGAAATCGGCGCTCATCGCGCTAAAAACGCCGATACCGGCGCTAAAGAGGTTGGCGCCCGGGCTTACCGCGACCGCCGACTGCGGTGTGGCCACCTGAAAGAAAGCCACGTTGGATGTGCCTCCTCCCGGTGCTGGATTTACAACCGTAACGAAAACCGTGCCCGCCGAAGCGACGTCGGAGGCCGCCACCGTGGCGGTCACCTGTGCCCTACTGACGAATGTCGTGGGGAGTGGAGCCCCGTTCCAGTTCACCACCGATCCAGAGACAAAGTTCGCGCCGTTGATTGTGAGTGTAAAGCCGGCGACGCCAGGCGAGGCAGCGGTTGGAACTAGTGGCTGATCGATGAAGGGAACAGGATTTGTCTGAGAGAACCCCGCAACAGTGCCTAGAGAAACGAGGATCGAAACGAGGCCAACGGACTTCATGCTGCCCTCCAAACCGATTTACAAACGAGGGGCCCGGGGTGCAACTTACTCTGCCTTCACGGCCGGGTCAACGACCTTGAAGGCTGCGGCAACAATACTGCCGGACTGTCGCGGGCGATGACTTCCTGGCAGACTCGGCTGACTTGATCGGCGAAGCGATCCCAGTTATAGGTCTCGCGAGCCAGGCGCATGCCGCTTTGCTCTATCTTGCGGCGCAGGTCGGGCTGGGTGGCCAGGGCTTCGATCTCCCTCGCCATGGCCTCGGGATTTCGCGGCGGAAAGAGCATCGCATTCTCGCCGTGCGTCAGCACCTCATGCACTCCCGCCCCCCGCGACACCAGAACCGGACAGCCGCAAGCCATGGCTTCGAGCACTACGAGTCCCCAGGTCTGCTGGTCGTTGGGAAAAACGAAGGCATCGCAGGCGGCGTAGAAGTCGCAAATCTCCTCGTCCGCTACTTTGCCGGTAAAGGTCACCACGTTCTGCAAACCCGCCTCGCTCACTAAAGTTTTGAGGGAATTTAAATATTCCGGATAGCTGCGATCGGAGCCGGCCAGCAGGAGACGAATTTTAACGCCTCTTGCGGCGACTAGGCGGACAGCGGCGATGGCGTCCTCGAGGCGGCGGTGCGGCATGAAGATACCGAGCCAGAGGAGAATGAACTCGTCTCCCGCGAAGCCGAAGCGGGCGCGGATTCCGGCGCGATTTCCTCCCGGGGCAAAGCGCGTGGGGTCGGCGCCGCTGCGCACCACGCAGGTCCGCCCAGGATAGATTTTCTGGAATTCGCTTTCGGCCCAATTCGAAAGGAACATGGTCAGATCGACTTTGCGATTCTGGCTGCGGTCGTAGAAATAATAAAACCAATAGAGCGGAGCTTTGATCCAGCCGGCCAGGGATCGCGGTCGCTGGGCGTTCTGGTGAGAATCGGGGACGTCGTTGCACATCCAGACCACGGCGCCGCCGAGCTTGTGCTTGAGCCACACCGCTCCCCATTGCGCCGGCCAGTGATGGGGATTCCAAACCTCATGCCTCTCTTCGACCTTTGCCGCCAGCCGCCGCATGTCGAGATATCCGCGAACAAAGAGCGGTCTCTTGATCCACGGCCAAGCGCCCCGCCCAACTTCTTTGATGGTGAAGTCCTTGCAGATTTCCGGGAAGCAGTTAGCGCGATCGTAGGCCGATGTGTAAAGCGTGACGCGATGCCCGTGCTGAGACAAAGCTCGGGCCAGGCAGATACATTGCCGCTCGCCCCCGCCTTCGATCAACGCCTCGTGAATGATGAGAGCTATATCCATGGGTGGCTATTAAGGATTGAGAACCAGGCCGAGCAAGCTACCGGAAGATACGTCCTAAGCCCACGGAATCTTATCCATTCTTGGAAGCGTAATAATTCCTCGCCGAAATGTGAGGGCCGGCCCTGTGATCGTCCGAGATCTGGAGTGTTGTTCCACCACCCGCTTTGATAATCGAAACCACTTCGTTCTCGGGAAGGAAATTCATGGGTATCGGGTGAAGGCCAAGCTTGTTGTAGAGAAACTTTTCGGAGAGTCCGGCGGAGCGCAAACAGCCATAAATCCGGGGACGCGCCTGCAATCTGCGCCGCAGTGGAACATAGTTAGGCAGCTGCATGACGAGAAATCCTCCCCTCTTTAGGACCCGCACGAACTCCGCGATATAGTGCCGAATCGACTCCTTATCGGGAACGTGCTGGAGTACGAGAGCGGTATAGATGAGGTCGAACTGCCCCGAGGGGAATGGCAGCGAGTCGGACTCGTTGAGTATAAAGCAGCAGTTCGGTAGAGGATTCAACGCTTCGGCCTGGCGCAGCATGGAGTGGGATATATCAATTCCCACGACATTTTGAAAATGAGGCGCAAGGGCGCGAGTCAGCCTGCCCACTCCGCACCCGAAATCTAAGGCGCAGTCACGGTTCTTCGGCAGGCCCAACTTTCCGCCGGCGCGGAGAACTGAAGAAATTTCTTCGCTGCCGGTTCCAAAAAACTTATCTACATCCCACTTCCCGTGCTTAGTGCCCGGCGAGGTGAGAATCGCCCAGTAGGGGTCGAGGTCGCCCATATCTTCCCAGTGCTTCTTGCTCCTGTCTAAAGACATGCTCGGCTCTCGCATCTTAAATCCTCGGTGGTCCGATTCGTTTTCACACCCAGCACGCGTTCGTAGACATCGAACGTTTGGCGGGCGGCGTTCTCAAAGCTGAATAGCTGGCTTCTTTTTAAGCCAGCTTGGCCCAGCCTTTTGCGTAGTTCTGAATCATTCAGAACCTTCTTCAGAGCTTCAGCGATTGATAATTCGTCTAGAGGATCCACAAGCACGGCGGCGTCTCCTGCAACTTCGTCCAGAGAAGAGCTGCGGGAGGTTATCACCGGAACACCGCAAGCCATCGCTTCGATTAACGGCAGGCCGAATCCTTCGTAAAGTGAAGGATAAACGAAAACTTCCGCGGCATTATAAAAGGTCGGCACATCTTCGGCTGCCACGTATCCGGGAAAAGAAACATTGTTCTCCAATTTCAGTTCCTGGACGCGCGCGAGGACGGGCTGAAAGAAAGAATCCTGCTGCCCAGCCAATACCAGCCTGTGAGTGAATCCCGCCTCGCGTACGCGCGCGTATGCATTCACCAGCCGCATCAGGTTCTTACGCGCTTGCAAGCGGCCAAGGTACAAGATGAAGTCGCCATCAATCCGGTACTTGCGAGCTATTTCGTTTTTAGCTTTTTCCCGGTCAAGCGGGACACACTCTTTCCCGGCGCCCTCGTAGGTCACGGTGACTTTCTCTGCGCGAATTCCGTAGGTTTCGATCAGGTCTTTTTTCGAATATTCGGAAACCGTGACAATGTGATCCGCTTTTTTTGCGGAACGGCGGATCAGGGCCTTCGACCAAGCCCGCTGATACGGCGAAAAGAATTGAGGATAATGTTCGAATGCAATGTCGGGGATCGTGGTCACGGTCTTGCACTTCAAAAATGGCGGCACAATGAACTGAGCATGAAATAAATCCAAGTTATCTAGGCGCGCACGCAGTGGCATGCTGAATGGAATTCTTAGCGTGCGATGCGAAGGACAGATATGTTTCAAGATGAACTGTTCACTGGCATCCACGTATTTGGTGATTTCAGGACTGGAATGGTAGAGCAAGAAGGTATGTTCGCTGCGAATCTTGACTAACTGTTTGATCAGTTCGCGATAGTAAGTCTCGTTGCCGCCTTTCTGGCTGCCGATGCTGTGAATATCGATTCCGACTTTCATCTGTTTCTCTGAGGGATTTCAACTATCGCAAGCTGAGTTCCAGTTGCTCGAGCGAAAGCGACTGGAAGTCTGGGACGACGGGATCGGCGCCGGCGGCGCGCAACGGCGCGGCGCGCTCGGCGGAGGCGATGCCCACGCAGCGCATTCCCGCGGCCCGCGCGGCTTTTACCCCGGAGACGGCGTCCTCCACGGCCAGTAGATTTCCTGGCGCCTCGTTCAGGCGCTCGGCCACTAGAAGGTAAATCGCCGGGTCGGGCTTGCCGTTGGCGACTTCGTCTCCGGTGACGATTGCGTCAAAGTAATGCGAGATGCCCAGGTCTTTCAAAGTACCGTGCGCCCGCCGGGTACCTGCGGAAGTGGCGAGTCCAATGCGGATGCCAAGCCGGCAGAGCGAGTCCAAAAAGTCTACGGCGCCGGGCAGGGGCTGCATATCCTCGGCCAGCAGGCGCAACATTTCATCCTTGTGAGTGCCGTGCTCCGCGATCTGCTGAGGAGTTAATTCGCCGAGGAAGTAGCGGAGAATATCCTCACGCTTATGGCCATCGAGGATGAAATCGAGTTCATCGTCGGTGACTTCGCGGCCCACGGTTCGGAGAAAAGTTTTCCACGACCGGCGATGAAGGGGATGGCTGTCGATGATTACGCCGTCCATGTCGAAAACAATTCCGCGAATCATTGGATAAGCTCAACAGGCACTCTCATAGGCCCAAAAAATCCGTCGAACTTCGCTCGGCGCACAGCCGAGTGCGGCTGTCCCCACATGAACCTCACGAACAAGCCTTCCGCGATTCAGAATCTGGAAGGCCGGGCCAGGTGGCTTGCGCCTGCAGGTAGTTTTCCATGGTACCAATATCGATCAGGTAATCGTGAATGTGAAAACCAAGCATGCGGCCGGTTAGTTTCGGCAGGACATGGAAGCCAATGTCGGCGGGGATATTCTCAGGAATGACGTCGAGCAGTTCCGGCGTGCCTATCATCAGGCCGGAGAAGGCCAGGTTGCTGGCCGGATTCTCGGGCTTTTCCACGAACTCGTGGATCACGCTGTTTTCGTCCATCTTTACGATGCCGCAGCGGCGCGGGTCGCGCACCTGGTAGAGACCGAGAGTCGCGACTGGCGTGCGCTGGCGATGGAGGCGGAGCATGCCGGCAAAGTCGGCGAGGTTGAGAACGTCGGCGTAGAAAACCCAAAAGAAATCGTCGGAGGCAACCCAGTCGCGATTGACCCGCAAAGTTCCCGCGCTGCCCAGCAGTTGCGCCTCGGCTGCGACTCGAACCGTCACGCCGTTCGGGTTACGCTCAAGGAACTCAAAAACCGCAGTGGCGTGGGCGTGGACATTGATGAGGACTTCGTCGATGCCGACGCTTTTGCACAACTGCAGCCAGATAGAGAGCAGCGGCACACCCTGGATCGGGACCAGGCACTTTGGGAGTGTATCGGTGATGGGCCGCAGGCGCACGCCGTGGCCGCCTGCCAGCAAGAATGCCCTCACCATTCGCCTCCTCTAGCTGCCATTGGGACGGCGTTCAGTGCCGCCCCTGGTGGCCGGGGGTGTCCGGAATGGTTTCGCAAAGGCGTTGGCGGAATGAGGTAAAGATGGAGTGCGTCACCGAGAGGTGCGCGTCTTCGATTACCTGCATGTTGTCAGAAGGGACGACCACGCAGAGGTCGCAAAGCGCCTTCATCTTGCCACCCTGGAATCCAGTCAAACCGACGGTGAAAGCGCGTATCTCGCGTGCAGCGGCGAGGGCGTTCAGCACATTGGGAGAATTGCCGCTACCGCTAATGGCGAAAACAACGTCATCGGGTTGAAGAAAAGAGCGCAACTGCTCGGCAAAAATGTCATCATAGCGGGCATCGTTGGCCCACGCCGTCATCAGAGGGACATTGTCCGTAAGGGCAAGCACACGAAAGCGGCGATTGCCGTTGATTATGGTGCCTTTGCCGAAGTCGCAGGCGCAGTGCGAGGCGAGAGCCGCGCTGCCGCCGTTGCCAAAAAGGTAGGCGGCGCGACTCTCCCGATAAGCGTTCCACAGGACGTCGGTGACCTGGTTGATCTGCTCGAAGGGAAGACGGTTCAGGACGGCGGAAACCGTCTGCAGGTAGAACTCGACTCCGGGTAGGGGGGCCAGTCTGGGGCTGGCTTCGGCTATCTTTCTGCGACTCGCGATTGTGCCCATGCTCGCTGCACTGCCCTTTCTCAAAAAATGTGGTGAAACGGGGCCCGTTCTGCTGTGATCTCACAAGTGCAACAATTATTGAACCGTTGCCAAAACCACACCGGATTGTTTCATATCGGAGTAAGCGTCGGCTAGTTTTTCCGGAATGCCGCCGCTGCGGTCGACCCACTCCAGGAAGTCGTCAAAAATTGCCGAAAGTTCGCGGACCGGAGCCCAGCCGAGCGCGCTCAATTTCTGAATGGAAGAAACGCTGTGCCGATTATCCCCGCGACGGTACTCGCCGGGTGAGAGGAAATCGACGTTTCGCCCCACCCTGTCGCGAACGGCTTGCGCGTATTCGAGCACCGAGGTGGAACGCCCGCTTCCCACGTTGAACGCCTGGAAGTCAGCGTCTTCTTTTTGAAGAACGAGCATGTTGGCCTCGACCACGTCCTTGACATGGACAAAATCGCGGGTCTGTTTGCCATCCTCGTAGAGCAACAAAGGCTTACCCTGGCGGGCGCGACTGACAAATATGCGGCAGATACCGGAATAATGATTGAACAGCGATTGCCTCGCCCCTTGGGTAATGGAATAGCGTAGCGCGACGCTGGGAATGCCATGCAGCCAGCCCAAGCCCAAGGCGGTTTTCTCCTGCGCCAGCTTTGAAACGGCGTATTGGTTATAGGGATTGGTATGCTCTTCAGATAACAAGGTGGGCTGGCTTTCTCGCCCGCACGAGGGGCAAGTCACTTCCCACTTGCCTGCGAGCAATTGTCGGCCACGTGGCGCGGGGAGAAACTTGCCGTGCTCCGGGCAAGTGTACTGCCCCTCGCCGTACACCGCCTGCGACGATGCTACGATGACCTTCTTCACCGGCAGGCGCTCGCGTACGATGAGTTCGTAAAGCAGCGCCGTGCCTACCGCATTTACTTGCAAAAAGCGGGAAAAGTCAGGCATGTAATCCTGGTAAGCGGCTTGGTGCGAAACCACATCTACGCCGCGCAAGGCATGCAGCAAGGCTTTAGGATCGGTGACATCCCCTTTAATGAATTCCGACTTCGGCGAAAGATAGTTCGGCTTGCCGCTGGGGTGGATCTTTTGCTCCAGGCTATCGAGGACACGCACTTGAAAGCCCTCTTCGATAAAACGATCCACCAGGTGGCTTCCAATGAATCCCGCACCGCCGATCACGAGAACACGCATAGGCGAAAGTTTACTCCTTAGCAAACACTGCGGTGTTCGAATCCTACTTGCCCGAACCCGAGAGTACGGCCGCACAAGTTCCAAGCAAAATCCGCAGGTCTAACCATATCGACCAGCGACGAATATACTCCAAATCCAACCGAACCCATTGGTCGAAGTCGCTGACCTGATTGCGACCGCTGATCTGCCACAAGCAGGTAATCCCGGGTTTCACCGCGAGCTTCTGTTTTTGATACTCGGTAAAGCGTTCGTACTCGGTAAAAAGCGGCGGACGAGGCCCGACCAGGCTCATATCGCCTTTCAACACGCTGTAAAGCTGCGGCAACTCGTCCAAGCTGTAGCGCCTTATCCAGGAGCCCACCGCCGTAATACGAGGGTCTCCCTCTATCTTGAACACGGGACCTGTCATTTCGTTGCGGTGCTCCAGATGCTTTTTCAGTTCGTCTGCATTGGCCACCATGGAGCGGATTTTGTAGCCAATGAAACGGCGGCCATTCTTGCCGACCACCTTCCAGCGATAGAAGACCGGGCCCGGGGAGGTCAGCTTAACCAGCAGGGCTAAAACGACAACCAGAGGCGCAACCAACACCAAAAGGAGAGCCGAAAAGACAACATCCAGGGCACGCTTGCAGGCTAGTTGGACAGGCCGGTTCCAACTGCTGGAAAAAATCAAAGGCTCGTGAATTTCTCCGGAAGCGATGGCCATAACGGTTATGAACCTGGGGTACGGGCCAGCTCAGGTGTCTCGGCCGCGCCAGCCCCTCCCATCAGTAGTCGATACGCGTTCGCGTGTTGCTTCACCACATCATCCCAGCGGTAATAGGTTTCAGCCCGCTCGCGGGCTCGGGTTCGATAGGCAGAGACCAGCTCCAGATCATCGATTAATCGCTGCATTTTTCTGTGCAGGTCCCTGTCGCCGTCGGCGCCAAGGTAGTGAAAACCAGAGTCCGATACTACCTCCAGATTAGAGCAGGTGTCATTCACTAACACACAATTACCGTATCCCATGGCCTCTACCAGCGCAGGATGAGTACCACCAACTTCATCCGGAAGTACAAACAGATAGGCGTGCTGCTGCAATTGCGCATAGCCGTCGCCATAGACAGCGCCCGTGAAGACGATGCGCGAATCGGCCGTGGACTTCAGCGAGCGCACATATTCTTTTTCCCAGGGATCGTCGCCCACAATCACCAACTTCTTGTCTGTCGAAACCCTCTCAAATGCCTTGATCAGATGGTGAACGTTATTCTCGGGAACGAGGCGCCCGACGAACAGGACATAGCCGCGGTCGGTCAGTTCGAAGCGCTGCAATACGTCTCGGTTCTGCGAACGGACCTCGCAAGTTCCATACACAATGCAGAACGAGGGCGCGCCGTAATTTTGCTGATAATAATTTTTTACATCTTTGGAATCGGAGATCAGACCGTGACAGCCACGCGCGGCGAGCGTTTCGGAAAAGCGCAAATACCAGCGCGGGAACCATCCCCACTTGGAGCGCTGCCAGTCAGTTCCATCCACCGAACAAACCACCTTCATGCCAAAGAGACGCGGCAGCGGGGCAAACAGGGTGACCCCAGTGGTGTAGTAATGCACAACATCCACGCGATGGAATAGAACATGAATCGTGCACAAGAATGCGTGCACGATGGTGCTTAGATTTTTGGACTTCAGGGTAGGAAGTTTAACCAGTTCCACTCCCTCATAGTGGGTTTCCGTCAAGGTTGACATCGCGGAACGGTTATAGACACGGACGGAGTGTCCCAGTTTCACCAAACCACGGGAAAGATAGTCCACTGCAGTTTCAAAGCCGCCGAAGCGGGCCGGAATCGCTTTGATTCCGATCATGGCAATACGCATGGTTTGGGATTTCTGCCTTGGCATCGGGAAGCGTATGGGATCAGGCGGATGGCGCCAGAATCAAAATATCCTGGTAACTGAGGCCGTCCTTTCTACCGCACCAGGAGCCGTAATGAATCGGCAAACGCACGCTCAGACCGGCTTCTGCGCACCATTTCTTGAAGAGCGCCTCCGGAATGCCCACAATCGATTCTGGGAACATAGGATCAGCCACGCGACAGCCATCGAGTTCGTGTACCAGAGCGATCGAACTCCGGCCTTCGGCGATTAATTTCGTGGATTCCTCGTTCAGTATAAATGCGGTGGCGAGACAACACCCCGGGGGCTTTAAAACGCGTCTCACTTCCCGCAGGTACTGAGGGACGGAGTCTTGTAGGAGATGCGTAAACACCGATTTCAGAAAAGCAAAATCGAAAGTGCCGTCTTGGTAAGGAAATCGAAAAATACCCGGCAAGAGTTTTCCCTTGGGGTTGTAGTGCTTGTTGAACAAGTCCGCATGGACGAAGGAAAAATTGGGAAATCGCGAGCCAATGTTTCTTTGCGCCCAGTCGACTCCAACCCTAACAATATCGAATCCGGCATAGGAGCCTTCCGCGTTCAGGAACTTGGTCAAGCGGGCCGCCATCACACCGATGCCACAACCGACATCGAGCACGCGGTGATGGGCTTGCAGCCCGGCAAAATCAACAAAGTAGCGCATGTATTCTTCGTTGACTGCCTTGTAGTCCCCTTCCCCTCCCACGAACCACAGGCCATGAGGAGGAATGAGAGGATCGCGACGGCCCGTCACGGACTCAAAGACGTCGCGTGGAAGGTTTACGATGCGACGCACCAGAAGGCGCGACTCGAACCCCGGCAGAAACCGCTTGGCATAGGCGCGACTATTCATCAGTTGGCTCGGAGAATGAAATTCGGTTCATAGGGAAAGCGGAAAAATGAGCTCTCAAATATTTTCACCAGGAAGCTCGGCAATGCGCAGCGCAGCCGCCAGCATACCGTAATGAATCCAGGTAAAAGCAAGGGTGGAGGCGTCCGTGAACTGATAAGCGATTAACATTACCATCACGGCGGCGCACAGGGCGCCCACGGCGGTGGTTGTGGGCCCGCGCGCTGGAGCGGCGAGAACTCGCCAGGCTCGCCGCCCGAGGCCAATAAGAAACCAAAGGAACACCATCATTCCGATTGCCCCGATATCGTGCACGATGCCAAAAAAATAGCTTCCCAGCCAGGCGTTATCGACGCCTTGATAAGTGGTGTCGCTGTCGGCAATGTAGAGCAACTGGAAGCTGCTGGTGCCGAGACCGAGCAGCGGATGCGCTTGAACATCCTGCGAGGCCAGCGCCATCATTCCGGCTCGACGAACTACTGTGGGATCATCTTCGGCCGTATCAAGACTGAGACTGGCAAGCCGGTCGGAGAGGTTTCCCATCACCGCGAATCCCACGACAAAAGCGATGATAATGCTTGCCAGGACAGGAGCCAGATGCTTCACTCGAAACTTGGTTCTTCGGAAGGTGTAAAACAAAGTCGAAGCACCGACAATAACCAGGGAGAGCCACCCCTGGCGCGCCAGACTCAGCAACAAGGCCACGGTTGTGATCAAGAACCCAGCCAGATACCAGCCTTTTTTGCCGGTGCAGTTGAGAAAGTAGAAAAGAAACATTGCGGAAAAAGAGGCGCAATAACTGCCAAAGATGTTCGGCTCCCACTGCGCTCCATGGACTGCGGGGATGAAGCCCAAAAAGTCGAAGACACTCACTCCGAACTCCGTGTGAAAGGCCACGAAGGAGAAGAAGCAGAGAATCCCGAACAGAGCTCCCAGCGCGCCCACCAAAAGCCACCGATCCATAAATCGATCGAGTTCCTCCCGCGTGCGCACTACTTGCCAGATCATGAAGAAGGGAGAAACCACCATGGTTAAAAGCACCGCCCAACGCAAAGTGGAAGCCCTGTCGGGGGAAGTCGTTAACGAGGTAAAGTAATTCATCGCCAAGAAAGCCAGAAGCACGAGTTCGGGCTTTCCCGCAGACTTCCATTTATGCTTTTGCGTAAGGATCCGCGAAAATAAAAAAACTCCGATCACGGCAGCGACGAAATGTTCGGGCTTCGCATGCAACTTACCAATCTTGACGAACCAGCGCGGCATCGACGCCGCAACGCAAAGTTCAAGGAAGGCGCCATATGGCCAATCGACCAACAGCAGAGCAACAGCGGCGATTCCCCCAATCAGAATCGGCACCCAGGCCAAGTCTTCCGTGGCTGCAAGATACAGCGCCAGGATCGCAAGCGCAAGGGCGGCAATCCTCTCCACTGCGCGCCCGAAGCCTCGCCCCCGCCAAGGCGATCCCGATAAGCGATCGGTGTATGCGTTTTCTTTCATCAGCGTGTAAAGCGTTTAGAGCGAGCTACAAAGTTACGACGAACGACTTGGGGAGACCCAAAAACCTTTCGGTCTTTATGCTGCATCCGGGGAATAAGCCCCGCAACTTTTTCTTCGAAATCCAGGTGACGTCATAAATGTAACTCCTGCCCAGTAACCAACCAGTGAGCGTGCAGTAACGCAGGACGGTTGGAGTCAGGCACCGCCGAGGAAGCCAGTGCAGCAAGAAAGCGTTGAGATGAGGATCGACCGGAAACATGCGGCATGGGGTCTGGCAGTACACCGTTCGCCCAATTCTGAGCATTTCCTCCGCGAACCGGCTCTGGTCTTCAAAGGTGCCGACGTGCTCGATGGCAGAATTCGAAAACGCCAGGTCGACCGATTTATCCGCGAAGGGCATGCGGCGCCCGTCTCCCACGACGTACAGAAGGCGCATGTACTCTCCGGTAAGCGAAACATTCACCACCACGACATCTTTGGTACGGCCCAAGAGTTCCGTCCAGAGGTTCGGGTCTCCGCCCATGTCCACGATAGTTTTGCAGCCTGCATATCGTTCCAAGAAGCCGCGGAATCGTCGACTGCGGAAAAAACGGCGCCAGGGTGCGGTAAAGTCGTAGGGATTCATTAGCGTGTTTCCATTATCTGGGTTGTCGCCGAGCACGCCAAGGAGATCGAGATCTGTGCGAACCTTCCGAGAAGGCAAGGTTCGCCCAGGCTTGAAAAGCCTTCTCGGCTCAGAGGTCTGAGAGTTCTCCACTTCCGTTGTTGCCGCGTTCCGAGGAATGGACGCTGTTCCTGCCGAAGCGGCGGGACACGCGCACCGCCAAAGCCGCACTCGAGAATCGAACGTCCCGCACCGCACCCTGTACGAATTCCTTGCGAGGATCATGCGAGTCGATATCCTGCCACCCGCTTTCGCCAAGAATCCAAGCTGCGCCGATGCAGAACGAGAAGACGGCTCCCAGCGCCATGAGCAGGAGTCGCGGAGGCCATGATTTCCTTTCCGGGATATCCGCCATATCGTACACCTGAACCGATGGGGTCTCCTTCGCTTCGTCGATCTTCGAGATTTCATACTGCGCGGTCAGCAGTTCGTACACTTTTTCCTGAATCTTATTCTGCAGATATAGGTCAGCCCACTTCACGCCCAACAAGGGCAATTCACGAATGGCTGGATAAATATCGTTGGGGTCTAGGTCTTTAGAAGCTGATGCCGGATCGGTAACCGGTTCTTTCCCTCCGGAGCCAAAACTGGAATTGGAACCGCCCATCTTTACTAATTGCCGCTGAATCTCTTCAACGCGGGCGCGCGCGGAACGCAAACGAATATTATTATCGGTGTAGACCTGAGACAAACCCTGAACTTCGGATTGGGCAGCGATCAGTTGGCCTTGCAGAATTGCCGCCGCCTCGACCATCGCCTTGCCCTGCTCCGGTATGTCGATCGCGGTATTTTGACTGGAGAACTCACTGAACTCCTTCGCCGACGCATCCAAATCCTGCCTCGCCGTTTTTAACCGCTGCTCGATAAAAATACGCTCCCGCCGAGCCGCGGAGGTGCTCACCTTGGAGATCAAAACGTTCAACTCCTCCACATAAGCCTGCGCCAACTGCGCGGCACGATGGGGATCACTATCCGTGACCTTAATCACGATTACTCCGCTCTTACGATCCTCGGCAATCTCGGTGCGGCTGGCCAGCCTCTTGCGCGTATCCACCCAATACTTGGTTTTGTAAACCTTGCGCAAATCGAAGCGCTGAATCAAGTTGTCGGCGATGGTGCGGCCTTGCAGAACCATGGTATACAGCGCGCCCTGGCTCTTGGCCCCGAGCAAATCGCTTGCCACCTGTCCCAGGCCGGACTCGCTGGCTCCCGAGCTGTTTGAGGAGCCCGCCATGGCAGCCATCATGGCCAGCGAACCGCCCGATTGTTTCTCCGGGGGCATGAGGCGGACAGTCGATTCATAATGTTTCGGCAGCAGGAAAGCGACGATTGTCGCCAGCACCAGCCCGGTCAGCGTGAAGTGCCAGAGCAGACGCCGGTTTTCCCACAGCAACCACGCGCGGTCGAGCTTCCGGCGCCCGGAAGACTCGACTGGCTCTTGCGCCGACCCATCGCCGTTGGAAGGCGCTTGGATTTCTTGAAGAGCGTGCTCCGACACCTCCAATGCTCCAGACTGTTTCACTTTAAGTCCTTGACCGCTCCACGAAATCCATTCTATCCAAGATGCGCGGGCATTCAAAGTAATCGCGATTATACGATGTCCTCATCGTCCAAGCCGCCAATGGGGATAATACGTTAGCTGGAGCGAAGCGGTAGTGTTCGCTTGCGCGCGCGGCGAAAGATCCGGGAAGTTCCAGCGCTCATATTGCAGTGAGCTGGAAATGGTGAGTTCGGGAAAGGGCGTGAATTTACCGTTGGCAGAATAGTCGACCAATCGGCCACCCCCGATAAAATTATTGGCTGCATCCTGCAGTCTGTACCCCAGCTGCAGCTGATTCCTCGGCGAGAACGAGTATGTCAACCAGCCCTGTCCGCCGCGGCCCGCCCGGCCGATCCAATTTCCCAGAAGGTTTCCGTCATTGGTATAACCCGAGCGGTAGCGCCGCAAATCGTAATACACAAATCCAGGCGCAAATTCGTTGGCCCTGGATTCATTGATGCCTTCGGCCCGAAACTCTAGTTTGGGTAGGCCTGGCAGCTGAGGCATGTAGATACCAGGATTCACATTGGCACGAGTAGAACCGATGGGTGAAATCTCGTCAACCACTAAAGAATCCATGTACAGGGTCAACCAGTTCCTCAAACCAGGCATTCGGTAAGAGAAATCTGCGGATGAGATCCTTTTCCCGGGATTGGTGGCGGCATTTGGCGAATGCTGAGTGTAAGTACGAAAGTAGTTGCCAAAGGTGACCGGCAGGCCAGGACCACCAAACATGGCCGTGATTCCCATCCCAAACTCAAAATTTGGAGAGGGCTGAAAGCTGACCTTCTCCCCGTGAATGAACGGTTGTGGAAATGGATTCGGTCCCACTACGTCGGAAGACCCGGGAAAAGGCTGACAGCTAGGCACAGCACAATATTCCCAACGTTGACCGGAAAGCTGTCCCACGAAAAACTCTGCCCGGAACGGACCCAGTAATCGAGACAATCCTGGGATGTCGTGCGGCGCGACATCGTCCACCTTCAACATGGGAACGGGGGCGGCGTTGTTGCTCAGTAGGAACGCCCCCGATTGGCTCGGACCCAACCACAAGCTCTGTGTTCCGAAAGAAATCTGAACATTGTTGAGGTTAACCGAGGCCATGCTATCCAACAGCTCAAATTGGTTAGCTTCAGCCCTGCCATCGGCAAGAGGCGGAGTTTGATCGGCGGCCGCGGTCGCGGCTAGTGTTTGCGTTGATTCCGAAGGCATGGCGGGCGCATGCTGATATTCTCCGCGGAAGTAAATTGATACGGGGCCCGCTTCCGCGTCGGCACTTAGTCCGCTGACGTTATTGAATCCGCTCCAATAAGGGCGGCCGTAATCGTTGGTGATGGTTTGGCCGAAGTGATAGCCGTCCTGCACCGGGATGCCGGAAATTCCTATCGTCCTTGTGTAAACGGAGTCTATGCGAGCGTTGACGTTAGGCGCGCCACCCTCCCGAGCGATTTCCTCTCTGAATTCGGCAGTCAAGGCTGCATAAGTGCGTCCCGCTTCGCGGTCTTCGGCCCCGCTCCCAGAAAAGGTGTCTTCGGCGTCGTCCAGCAGGCGAGCGCAGGCCATTCGAGTCCACGGCCGCATTCCCAAAACTCCGGTCTGGATATAGCCCATTGCGATAAGCCGCTGGAGCGCGGGATAGATCCAGCTGTCCAGCGGAACATACGGCGACGCCATGTAATTAGGATTCCGCCCCTTATCTCCGCTCTTCTGCTCAAACACCTTGCTCCAGCCCGAACCGCCGAGCTCGGGATCGTGGTGAGCACGATATACCTGGCGCCCGAAGTACCACCCCAGCACGCTGCCAATGACGGCATCCGAAGGAAAATGCTGTTTCGCGGTCACGCGAGTGATGGTCACCGCCGAAGCCAAACCGTACGCTGCCGTTTGGCTCAGCCAGCCAGGATATTCGTGGGCCCACACGCTGGCCACAGACCAGGCAATGGCGGAGTGCTCGGATGGAAAAGAGCTTCCTCCCGAAAAGAAGTTGCCATGACCATTGCCCTGATAAGGCCGTTCGCGTTGACTGAATTCCTTAAAAGCGTAAGCAGTGATCGTGCTGTTGATGGCCGCCTCGCCCGCTAGCAATCCGGCTTCCGACAGATGGTCATCCTGCTTTATTCGGCCGTAAAGGAACGAAGCTCCTCCGAGCCCGATAAAAGAGTATGTGACGTAATCGGAAAATTTCTTGCTGGTGTCGATGTGGCTGGGGGGAACCTGCCTGGCCCACCAACTATCGGTGGAGATAAAGAAAGCAGTCGTCGCGGCACCGGGCAAAATCCACTTCAAATCTTCGGGATGAAAGTGAAGGGGAGCTGTCCAAAACTGCTTTTGATCTTCTAGCACATGCTTCACGAATGGGGAGACCAAGCGGTTCTCGGGATCCTCCCCGGGAGCGAGCCAGCCATGATAGTTATCATTCAGGCGGGGAGGGATCTGCGAGTTTTCCGAGGTTGGACCCTGCTGCTGAGGCGCAGGCGCCTGAGGTAGCGCGTCAGCGACGGTCTGGCTCATGGCGGATTGAACGCTCAGCAAAAATGCTAGTAAGAGGCACCCTCTTCCACACCGCATCAAAATTTAGACCCAGTTGTCGGGTAAGACCTCGCTGATGTCATGCTAACTAGTGGCCGCCGGCGTAATACGCTGAAATCGCGATTGCCGAGCCGATCGAAGCAGCGACCTGAGCTATATTCAAGTTGGATTTGAGCTTGCCGAACGTGTAGATATGTTCCGGCACCACGACCATATCGCCGGCTCGCAACTCGGCGCTTTCAACTCCGCCCCCAAGAAGGTTGCCGGCTCCGCCGACGACCGAGCCATCGGCGCGAATCACGAATGTGCCTTTTCGATTCGCCATCTGGGTCGGGCCGCCGGCCTGTTTCAAGTACCAACCGGCATCCTTGCCGGGCTTGTAGGTAATTCCGGTGGGGTTATACACCGAGCCATCCACGAAAACCATGCCAGGCCGCTTGGGAACGTAAATCGTGTCTCCGGCGCGCAGTTGCACGTCGGCCGATGTGTTGGCCCAGCGCTTGACGTCGGATGAGATATGGACCACCAGGCGGCCAGCCGGCGGCATGTTCTCCAGTTCGTCAATGGTCCTCTTGTACTGCAGAACCGAAGCTTTCGCCTCGGCCCGGTCATCCAAATCCATTTCAGGATCCAACTTAACGCTCTTGGCTTCTTCTTTAATGCGCTCAATCAAGGCCGCCCGGTTATTTTCCTCGATCTGCCTCAACTCGATCCGTTCAAAAACCGCGCCGTAGGGGTAGGCTGTGGGAAGAAATCCGCCGGCACGCGCGATCACGGAACTAAGCCGCTCGCCGGGCTGAATACCATAGCCTCCCGCATGTGCAACCTCGCCTTTGATCTGCACGGTAGCCGATAAGTCCTGCCAGTCCGATATCTGGCCAATGGTCAACACATCGCCATCGCGCAAACGAACGTCGGAGTCCGGTTCACCCAACATGGCTTTCGCGATCGGCACGGTAACATGATCGCCCATCACCTTGGTGCCTTGCACTACTTCGAAGCGCGTAAGATCGGCTTGTTCGGTATAGGCACCGCGTTTAAAACCACCCGCCAGCCGCACCAATTGCGCCGCGGTCATATCTTCGCCAAGGGGATATTTTCCCGGACGGCCCACTTCGCCTTCGACCGAAACCATGGCCGGATCAAGCTTATTGAGATCGCGATGGACAAAGACACGATCTTTAGGCGCAAGCACGATATCGTACTTGGCGTCGCCGTCCAGAGCTTTGCCCAGGTTGACGTTGATAACCTCAAGCCTGCCGTCGCCGGTCTTCCGGTAAATCTGCGCGTCGTCAAGCAGAGCATCCCGGGTAATTCCACCCGCCAGATAGATTGCATCCCGGAGATGGGGAGTTCCATTGGTGAGATGATCCCCGGGATCCCTTACTTCTCCGCTGATAGTGACGACCGGCGGATCTTCGAAATCGTATTTGCTGAAGATGCGAACCGTATCAAAGGGTTTTAGCACGAAATCCCCGTCTTTACCGGCGAGAGCGTCGCCAAGATTAAAGGCCAGTACCTGCGGCGTATAGTCGGGTAGCGCCAGACGAATGATTTCGGCGTGACTGGTAGATGGTTCCGGCAGAAGATCTTTGTAAGACTTGATGAGATCCGTCACCCTCATTCCGTCGGTATAGGCAAACTTGCCGGGACGGAAAACGTAGCCATCCAGGTAAACCGTCTTGTCGGCGTATGGGAGAATCGGAGTGATCTTGATCTTATCTCCGTCCTGAACCTTGAAATCCTCGAGCGCTTTGGTCACCTGTTCCTGATTGTTGTTTTCCGGAATATCGAGGCGAAGCATACTGCGGCTCTCATGACTTTCCACGCGTTCGACATCGACATGGCGCAACGTTCCGGTGGGGAGCACGCCGCCGGCTAATTGCAAAACCTCGGCGAGGCTGTTTTCGCCGTTCAACTCGTAAATCGCAGGCCGCCGCACCATGCCTTCGACGGTCACTTCGCCGCTGAGGGGTGGTACTTCGACTGTGTCCCCGGCTTCCAGCCGCTGCATGTTTCCCGTAACCCCATGGAGTAACAAATCGTAGACATCCACGCGCTGGACAAGTTGCTTGCCGCGGTAATGATCGAGCAAGCGCAGCGATCCACCCGAGGTCGGTCCGCCCGCGAGGTATAGAGCGTTCAGCGGTGTGGAAAGTGAGCTTACGTCGTAGGCTCCAGGACGCTCGACGTCGCCTACCACATAGACGCGCACGCTGCGAATGCGGGAGAGCGAGACGTCAGCGTCAACGCCGCGAAATTGGCCGCGAAGGACGGTTTGCACCAGGTGCTGTACATCGCCCAAACTGCGGCCCGAAACTTCCACTCCCCCGACTTCGGGGAGAGCAATGCGGCCTTCGCGATCCACTACTCGCTGCAGCCGCTGCGAAATCCCGCCGGAAAGATTAATGGTCAGGCCATCTCCCGATCCGACCACGTAGTCCGGTCCCGCAGGCATGTCCATGGGAAGTTCGTCGAGATTACCCGTGCCCTTGCGGAAGACATCTTCGCCGAACCGCTCTAATTTTGCCGACTGCCGGGGATACTGCGCGTACAGGTCGTAAAGCGAGGGAATATCGGCGTAAGGATTGGGCCGGTGGCGGAGTTTCGGTTGCTGCGACCGCCTGGGATAGCTGTAGTAAGGCGGAAATTGCTGAGGCGTTTGGTTTTCGAATCGGGATTGTTGCGATCCTAGTTCGTTAGCTCCATTTTGTCGCCCCAACGAACTCAAAAGAGAACTCCCTGAAGATCCCATCGCTGAGGCCATCCCGGACAGACCCGATCCGGGCAGGCCCGATCCGGACACGCCGGACATGGCTGACAGGCCCGACGTGCCTTCCGATCTGAATCCCTTCGGCATTCCCGATGGCAACTGACTCTGGCTGGCGCTCAACAAACCGGAAAGTTGCTCAGGCTGAATGCCGGCCATCTGCTCTTCATCCTCATCCGAGCCGAAGTAATCTTCCGAACGCATCTGGGTCATTTGCAGCTGGCGGCGAGGATCCATCGAAGGCGGCGAGGTTTGCGATGGCGGATATGGTTGCAGAGGGTACGGCTGCTGAGGCACGGCCGGTTGCTGATACTGCGGCTGCTGATCCTGAGAGGCAGGGAATGATGGCTGCGAACCGGTATTCATGGGCTGTTGGTATAGGAACTGGGCCGTTCCACCAGGAAGGTATTGGGTCAGATAGCAATCTAGGTCGTTATCGTGCTTCGTCCAATAAAGTTGTTCTTGAGACTGGACCTTCTTCATCTCCGTTTGATCGGAGAGCTTGGTTGCACTCTCTGCGATCTCTTTTTCCCCAATCACGGGTTGACGGCATGGCAGATTTCTTGCCAACTCCTCGCGCGTCGGCTTGGCTTTGACGTAGGAGCGATCTTCGATCTCACGGGTCGCGATCACGCGCACGTTTTGATCTTCCCGGATGAGGCGGAAGACGGCATCATCGGTGAGATCGTTGGGATCCAAAATTCTTCCCTGCTCGAAGGCTTTCCGCACCAGAGCTTTTTTGACCTGCAGGAGCAGCCCGGCTTCGTCACGCAGAATTTCGGTAATCTTGTCGGCCGAAAGCGAAACCATCTGCTCAGCTTCGCGCTCCGCGCGTGAGTTAGCTTGATCGATAGCCGTGCTCGGAGTATAGGAAAAACGCTGCTGCTGGCTCCAAGCCAAAGTGGAAGCGGCCACACACAAAAAGAGAGCGACCGGAAGACTCTTGCCGGCCCGGAAAAAACAAAGTCTGCCCATAACACCCCTGCCGGGCTCGTTAGAGCCGGGAATCGTCGTTTTCTGCAAGTCTACTCCGTAATTGAATTCTGGACGAAACGAGAATTCTCGAACCGCACCTGCGCCCATGAAATGCAGCTTCGCCCCCTCACTCACAGCCGAAGTGAGCCGGATTTCTATTTTCAGTTTTATATCATCATTCAACAGCCGCGACAGCCGATCCTTCCGGCTTCGTGCGTTGCACTCAAACAGCTCAAATTTGGTTCAGGACTACTGCAGATGGGTGACCGCTCTCGCAAGGCACCTCGGCGAGCTTATCCGCATTTTCTACGTCATCCAAAATCGTTATCGGTTTGACTGGAGATTATGACCTTAGCCAATTCTCGCACAGGCGGGGCCGACTTGCGAGCAGCACTCAGGCTCGCTTCATGCTTTGCTCGGCGCACAATCGACAGAACAGCTTATCTCTTCAGCAACGCGATCCGCAAGGGCAAAAACGCTTACGGGCGCTTACGGCCTTAATACTGGCGTGGGCCATCTAAGTAAAGTGTCGAACACCGAGTAGGCGGAGCGTGCTCTCGACTAACCCTCTAGGGGCCAGTCTCACCAGATTGACTTCGCCGGGGAATTGGACGACAGCTTCGGTTCTTTAACTCGGAGCGCTAGGATCTATGAAGAGGAGAAACGCTATGAGAACAATACTTTTGGTGGTGTTGGTTCTGCTCTTGCTCGGGGCTCTGCCGACTTGGCCGTATAGCTCGGGCTGGGGCTACTACCCGAGCGGAGGCTTGGGGCTGGTGCTGTTGATCGTAGTGATCCTGGCTCTAATGGGTCGGCTCTGAACCCGTGTCGCTTAAGGGGCTATTTCGACAACCCTGCCAGCGCTTCTCGGAATAGGTCTTCGAAAGATCCCGCCTTGGGCCCTGAGCTTCTCTGGAGCATCCCTGCCAGCGCTTTCTCTACCGCCGCCCGCGGGTAGCCCAGATTGATCAGAGCGGAGAGGACATCTTCTTCGGTGGCATTCAATGTGGGCGCGGCCGGGGCACTCTCGGTCCCAGTCGAGGGTAATTTGTCGCGCAATTCCAAGACCATGCGTTCGGCGGTTTTCTTGCCGATGCCCGGGATCTTTGTAAGACGAGTCAAGTCATTGCCGCGGATCGCGTCCACCATCACATGGGCTGCTATGCCGCTCAGAATTGTTATGGCGAGTTTGGGTCCAATGCCGCTGACGGTGGTCAATTTTTGGAACAATTGTTTTTCGGCAGGGTGGAGAAATCCGTAGAGCGCGATTAAATCTTCGCGCACATGGGTATGAATGTGAAGCGCTACTTCGGCGCCGGTAGCCGGCAGCTCAGAAAAGGTCGGAACACTGATGTTCACTTCGTAGCCGACACCATTGGTCTCGACCACGGCTTGATTGGGATGCTTGGCCAGGAGTCTTCCGCGCAGGTGAGCGATCATGCTTGGGACATTGTAGCTGCGAGGATGGATTCCGGTAAGCGCGGAAAAAGGTTAGCGGGCGCAGCGACGAAAAACGGCGGGGCCGATCCCCGCCGTTTCTTTTGATTCTAGAGTCCGTCGCTCTTACTTCTCGTCGATCCTACTTCTTGTTAACCGCTTTTTTAAGTTCGGCCCCTGGGGTAAACTTCGCGACTTTGCGGGCGGCGATCTTGATGGTGGCCCCAGTTTGCGGATTGCGCCCGTTTCGCGCCTTGCGCTGCGACACCGAGAATGTACCAAAGCCTATCAACGCCACTCGATCCCCTTTTTTCAACGCCCCTGTAATGTTGCTCACGGCGGTATCGATCGCAGTCGTTGCCTGCGCCTTGCTGATTTCGCAGGCGCCCGCGATCTTGTCAACCAGATCGGCTTTATTCATAGTTTCTCCTCGCAGGTCTCTTTCTTGCCCGCCAATCCGCGAGGATAGCAGTTCGCGGCCGGGTGAGAAACCTGACGGCTGGTATTTTCCTCTCTCTGGGGAGAATGTCAACTGTGAAAATCCGCGCCCGAAGCCAGTTTCGCACCCCCATGTCCCGAATTGGGGCTGCCGGGGCGGGTTTTCAGCTTTAGAGCGAGAACTTGGAGCGAGCGCCGATGGACCGAGCCCCACCCTACGAGGTGCGTCCACATGCTTTGCTGAGCCAGTTTTTCCTCGATCCTCCACAGCTCGAGTGATCGCTGCACAGCTTGTACACAGGCAATTCAGCTTTCCCACTTGCGAGAAGACCGCCTCCGGGTGCAAAGTCAGAGAATACAATTTCAAAAGATCGAGAGAAGAATTGAATGCTGACCAAGACCTCGGCGGAAGTTTGCCCGCTCTGCGAAGGTACGGGTTGGAAGACGCTTCCGGCTCAAGCCCATGCCGCAAACGACCGCCGGGTGACTCGCTGCGATTGCCGCTTGCAAGCGCGCAATCAGACTCTGCTGGCGGCGGCGCGGATTCCCAAGCGCTATGAACACTGCGAACTTGCGAGCTATACGGCCGACTTCCCCGGGGTGCATCCTTCGCTGGCGCTGGCTCATCTTTCCGCTTGCAAGTTCGCCCAAGAGTACGATCCCCGCGACGGCACCGGCCTGCTGATCATCGGAAAAATCGGCACCGGGAAAACGCATCTTGCGGTTGGGATCACCAAAGAACTCATCCTGAATTCGGGCGTTTCCTGCCTGTTTTACGACTATCGCGAGTTGCTGAAGGAAATTCAGAATTCGTATAACGTGACCGTGCAATCCACCGAGTTGGATGTTTTGCGGCCGGTTTTTGAAGCCGACGTGCTGGTTCTCGACGAATTGGGCGCGGTGAAGCCCACGGAGTGGGTTTGGGACACGGTCAGCCTGATCTTAAATACTCGCTACAACCACAATCGCACCACGATTATCACCACGAATTTTGAGGACCAACCCGCCGCCGCTGCGAACGGTTCCGCTTCCGTGGCGCGAGCGGCTGCGCGATCCGAAACGCTCGGCGATCGTATTGGAGAACGCATGCGCTCCCGCCTGCACGAGATGTGCCGGGTGATCAAGATGGAAGGGGAAGACTTCCGCCAGAAATTCCGGAGTGCCAGCTTTCGATAAACCTTATTATCACGCTTGTGCTGGGACCGACCTCTTGTGAGGCTTGCTACCATTGGCTTAGCGAGTAAAAGGGGAACAACATGCGCTGGTATCACTACCTGTCGTACTTCTTTGGGGGAGCGTTTTTAGCGAATGCTCTGCCCCATCTCGGCAACGGAATCTCGGGACATGCTTTCCAGAGCCCGCTCGCATCTCCGCCCGGGGTTGGATTGTCCTCCTCGTTGGTCAATGTCCTGTGGGGCTTCTCGAACCTTGTCACCGGCTATTTGCTAGTCTGTCGCGTTGGCAGCTTCGATTTGCGTAAGACCCAGCACGTGTTGGTTTTGGGCGCGGGAATTTTAATCATGTCGCTCAATCTTGCCCACTATTTCGGGGGGCTCCACGGCAGGCGATGAGTCTCCCTTCGCTTTCTCTGTGCCTGTGTGGTGAGCACCTGCTTACAATGAACTCGTGCTGACCGAGCGCTTGGAATTCATACCTGAACGCGATGCGGAAGTTTTCGCCACCGTCCCGGCTGCTCCGGCGGTTTTTCTGCTGCGCGGCGAAGACGCGCAAGCCGAGCCTTACGTCAGCAAGACCGCGGATCTGCGCCGCCGTCTGCACCGGTTGCTCGGGCCGGTCGAAGAGCGCGCCAAGAAACTCAATCTGCGCGATCGCGTCCGCTCGATCGAATACGCGCTCACCGGTTCCGACTTCGAATCCAGCTTCACGCTTTACAAAATCCTCCGCGAAACGTTCCCGCAGACCTACGCCCACCGCATGCGCTTCCGCTTCGCTCCGCTGGTCAAGCTGCATCTCGCCAACCCATATCCGCGAGCCTCGATCACGACGAGAATGGGACGACTGACCGGCTCCGCTCTTTATTACGGCCCTTTCCAATCCCGAACGGCTGCCGAGAAGTTCATGAATGACTCGCTCGATTTTTTCAAGATGCGGCGCTGCGTCGACGACCTGCATCCCGATCCCGCTTTCCCTGGCTGCATCTATTCCGAGATGAAGATGTGCCTGGCTCCCTGCTTCAAGGGCTGCAGGGACGAAGAATATTCTGCCGAAGTCAAACGCGTGCGCACCTACTTCGATTCCAAGGGAGAATCCCTGGCTCGCGAATTGTCGGCGCAGCGCGACGCCTTTTCCACCAATCTTGCTTTCGAAGACGCCGCCGCAATTCACCTTCGTCTGGAAAAGCTGAAGCCCATGCTCACCCAGCTTCCGGAGATCATCTGCCGCCTCGACCGCCTTTCGGCGCTCATCATCCAGCCCTCTCACTGGTCTGATTCCGTAACTTTCTTCCGTGTGTCAAGCGGAGCGATGGTCGGACCCGCAGTGTTCTGCATCCAACCCACCGAACATGCGAAGTCGCAATCCATGGAATCGCGTGTGTCGGCGTTACTCGATTCTTTGCCCGCCGCGGAGACACCGACAGCGCTCGAAACCATGGAGCATCTCGCGCTGCTCAAACGCTGGTACTATCGCGGCAGCCGCATCGGCGAAATATTTCTGGCCAACGATAAGGCGGTCTTGCCCATGCGCCGCATCGTGCGCGGCATCGGCCGGGTGCTTCGCGGCGAGGCGCCTGAGGTTGAGACGCTTCCCCAGGGCGGTGCCGCAGCGAGCGGAAACCAGGATCCCTCTCTGCGCTCGGGATGACAGGGCTATATGGCGGAACGAGGCATTGCGACCGGAATCAAGGAAGGAATTGAAATGGCGATTAAAGATCCGCAGGGCAAGCAACTGCGTGAGCATTTGCTCGAACTTCTCGACGGCGGCCAAGCTCACGCCCGCTTTGACGATGCCGTAAAAGATATGCCGGAGAAGTTACGCGGCGTGAAGCCGAAAGAACTCCCGCACTCGGCCTGGATGCTGGTCGAACATCTTGGCATCGCACAGCAGGACATTCTCGAATTCAGCCGCAATGCAAAATATAAAGTTCCAAAATGGCCCGACGATTATTGGCCAAAAACCGAAGCGCCGCCGAGCGCCGCCGCTTGGAACAAAAGCATTCAGCAGTTTCGCAAAGATATGAAAGCCATGCAGGATCTCGTGGCAAATCCGAAGACCGATCTGTACGCCCGCATCCCCTGGGGCGACGGACAAACGGTCTTGCGCGAGACTTTGCTCGTGGCCGACCACAACGCTTATCACATCGCGCAGATCATCGACCTACGCCGTTTGCTGGGGTGCTGGAAGGATTAGCGCCGCCACCTTGGCTCCTATCGCGGTTTTCAGCATCGCCGGCTGCGATGGCGGGACGCCATCGCGACAGCCGCTCAGACGGTTGCGCTACGATAGTCGGTACAAAGATCGAGCCGGCCCCTTTCGGAGCCGGCCCGACTAAGCGGCCTGACCGCTACTCAGTCCTTCTCGTTGCCCAAAACATCGCCGTCAAGGCGCCACGGTGATGGTGACGGGTGTCTCGTTGGTGAGCGAACCCGAAGTTCCGATCAGCTCGATGGTTGTGGTCCCGGTAGGCGCGCGCCTGGTGGCGCTCCACGTGATGGTTACCTTCACGCTGCCATTTGCAGGAGGCGTCACGGGGTTGGCCGAGGCCGTCGCCGAAACGTCGGTGGGAAATTCATTCACGCTCAAGCTGACTGCGGAATGGAACCCACCCACGCTGGTAACCGTGAGTGTGGTAGACACGCTGCCATTGTCATCGATGGTGAAAGAAGACGGCGACAGGGACAGAGTGAAGTTCGGCGTTGACGATGCATTCACCGTTAAAGTAATCGTGGCGCTATGGCTGGTTGAACCCGAGGTTCCGGTGATCGTCACCGTAGCCGTGCCGACGGTTGCGCTTCCCGAAGCGGTCAGCGTGAGCGTCGAGGTCGCGCTGCCGTTTGCCGGCGGAGTCACCGGGTTAGTGGAGAACGTTGACGTCACGCCCGAAGGCAGGCCGGACACGCTCAGCGTGGTTGCGGAATTGAAAGCGCCGGCGCTAGTGACGGTGATTCGTGCTGGTTCCGCTGGCGCCCTGAGTTACGGTCACTGAGGTGGGCGAGGCGCTGACGCTGAAGCTCGGCGTCGCCGACGAATTCACGGTAAGTGCCAGGGTCGTAGTTTTAGTCAGGCTACCGGAGGTTCCGGTGATCGTTACCGTCGCCGTTCCGGTTGTGGCCGTGGCGCTTGCGGTGAGCGTGAGCGTGCTGGTTCCGGTGGTTGGATTCGGACTGAAACCTGCAGTGACTCCGCCGGGCAAGCCGGACGCACTCAGCGTTACGCTGCCGGTGAATCCGTTCACGTCCGTCACCTTGACGGTGCTTGTGCCGGAGCTGCCTTGGGTAATGGTCAGGCTGCTGGGCGAATCCGAAAGCGTAAAGCTCGGCGTCGCAGCTCCTGTCAAAGTATTAATAAGGGTTGCGCCGTTTGGGCTTCCCCACCCTGTGACCATGTCATAGCCAACCACTGCGGGATATCCGTTACTGCCGCTCGTAATGTCATGGAAGTTGCTGTCATAGCTCGTACCGAAGCCGATCGGATAGATCAGCGGGTGAGGAAGCCGAGAGTCGTGCCATGATTGGTTATGTTTTGATGATTTGCCAGCGCAAGATAGCCCGCCCAGCGCGGCGCGGCGTAGCTGGTGCCGCCGGTTTCGTTGTAGGTGCAGGATCCGTCGTCGCACAGGATGTTGTCGAAGTTGGCTTCCGCCGCCACGTCGGGCAGATCGCGTATGGTCCGCGAGGCCTCATTAGAGGAATTGGCCACGCCCACCTGCCAGCTCGGAATGGCGAAGCCGTTGTCGGCGGGGCCGCCGCTACTGTCTACCCATGCGGTTTCCGATTCCCACGGGCCGCCGCCGCCGTTCGTGGTCAAGTCGGTTCCGCCGACCGCGACCACGTAATCGGACTCCGCCGGATAGCTTTCGTCGGTATTGTTATTGCCCGTATATTTTCCGGCGTCTCCTGAAGCTACGAAAAGATTCTGGCCCTGCGCCGCAAATTCCTGAAAGATGGGATCGTCATCCGAAGGATCGTCGGGAGCCCATCCCCAGGAACAACTCAAAGATTTGGAAATGTTGTCGGTGGCCATCTTATTGAAAATGTCCACATCGCCTACGCCGATGGAGGAAGTACCCGGCGCGATGTAGACCCGAACCGAACTGAGCCCAGGGGCCATGCCAATGGCCTGCGCGATATCGAGCGCTTGTTCGCCATCGTCGCCGTCGGAACCTGCGCTGCCGCCGTCGACCAGCACGTTTGTGATCGGCACGCTGTAGGTGACTCCGCCTTCGTCGCCGGTAACATCGGCGACCTCGTATCCGTCAAATTCCAGCATGCCGACGGATTGTCCAGTCCCGGTGAGCGAGCCCGAGCCGTAGTAGGCCGCCCTCATATCCGAGGGGCGGTAAGCGCCCTGCGGGCCTGATCCGGTTGCGTTGCTGTGGACCGCCGCTCCGGGGGGAAGCCTCTTTAATTTCGGCTTCGGTATGGAGAAGTTATTCAGACCGGCGATGCGCCACAAGGGCACGCTTAGGTCGAGCAAAGGCTCACGGTCCGGCGAGTAAAAAGTCCAGTTCTCCATGGGATGCTGATAAACGGTCATCACCACGTGAAATGCCTTCTCGATTTGCGCCACCGTTCCGTTCACATCCACGAGCAGGCGATTCGCAGGAGTATGGGTTACGGTGAAGCCGTTGGCTTTGGCGAAATCGACCACAGCCTGGTAATTCTCTTTCGAGGGGCCGTAGGCTTTGGTGAACTCAGCTACGCTTAGAAATTGCTGATAGTCTGCGCCGCTGTGATCGTTGAGGCGCTCCAGAAAGCTGGTCAAATCGCTCTGATTGCGCAGCGGCAGCATGATGGCCAGATTCAACCGTTGCGTGGATGGAAGCACGCCCACAGGCGCCGCCTGGCCGCTGGAGACGACGGGACGCACATGATGATGCAAGACCTGCAACGGCTTCTGGGCAGCCCCTGGAGTTGAGCACAATAGAATGGTGATGAAGCACGCGGCCGCGCAAATCGACGCGGCTACCCGGGGCAAAGGGAAAGCGATTTTTCTCATTTTCTGATCCTCTCGTTTGAATGTTCTCGATGTTTTACGTTCGGCCTGCAAGGATTTGAGAGTGAGGGTTGCGAGTCGAATGTCGTTGCCGACATGCTTGCGTCTGGAGATTCGGGGAATCGTAACCCACGCGAGGCTTCCCGCTAAAAGTTTCTGCGTATTCTTACGAAAACCGAACGCCGATTTGGCACTGGTCGTCGCGATACACTACGCGGAACGAGATTGAATGGAGTTTTCGAGGTACGGCCTGAGGCCAGGCCTCTTCCGGAACACGACCTTGACTCCCTCGCGCCAGCGCTCGTCGATCCCAACAAATTCCCATTCGATTTCCGGCGACAAGTAGCGCAATGCCGTGTCTGTAGCCGGATGCACGTGCAGGGCGGGAGCCACCAGACACAGCAGCGGCTTCTGCTCCGAGAGTTCGCATCCTTCGAAATAGCCGAAGCAGGAAAACTCGCGGCGGGCATTGTGCCATTCCACGCGCGACCAGTAATCCAGCCCCTACGGCGCCATTTTCCAGCACCACGGCACCCGCCACCTCGCTCAGAAAGTCCTGCACGGTGCGGGTCAGCGCTCCCGGAGTCGCCACGGGGGTGCCGATTTATTCATGCGACATTGTCCAGCCCGCCCGCTTTCCCAGTCTGTGACAAGTGACCTTCTTTATACGTCCGCTGTGGTTGTTTCGCCCGTCTCGCCTTTCCCCGTGTGGGATAATGGGTCATCCGTCCATAGAGTCTGCGGCAGGCTCGGCGGCATCTAATTCCGGTGAGTAAATCCTTGGACAAACCAGCTTCCCTTGACCGGCAGCGCTTTTTCTTCGACCACTACGGCGTCACCGAAAACGATCTCGAACACTATTTATCGGCGGCTCTTTCCGCCGGCGGCGACTATGCCGACTTGTACTTTGAATACCTATCCTCCACCTCGCTTTCGGTGGATGAATCAATGGTAAAGTCGGCCTCGCAGGGCATTTCCGCAGGCTGCGGTGTGCGCGTGGTTTCTGGTGAACGCACCGGATACGCCTACACCGACGATCTTTCCGCCAGCCGCATTCTGCACGCGGCCCGCACCGCGGCTTTAATTGCCAGCGCTCCCGCGAAGGCTACCGTGGCTGGTTTTCAGAAGAATGCCGCCCGCAGCTTGTATCCCGTGACCCTGCCTTCGGTCGATGCCGAAATTGCTGCCAAAGTTGAACTCGTGATGCGCGCCGACAAGGCTGCGCGCGCTTACGATCCGCGTATTCAGGAAGTCCGCACCAGCTACATGGACGAGTTGCGCAACATTCTCGTTGTCGGCTCGGACGGGACGTTCGCCGAAGATTCCCAGCCGCTGGCCCGCATGAACGTTTCTTGTATCGCTAAAACCGCAAACAATTCAGCGCGCGGTGGCTCCGGCGGCGGCGGACGCGTCGCCCTCGACTTTTTCTTCGGTGACAAGAATCCCGAATTCTTCGCCAAGGAAGCAGCTCGGCAGGCGATCCTGCAACTCGACGCGCGCGAAGCTCCAGCAGGAGAAATGGAAGTGGTTCTCGGCCCAGGCTGGCCGGGAGTCCTGCTGCACGAAGCGGTGGGTCACGGATTAGAAGCCGACTTCAATCGGAAAAAGACTTCTGCCTTCGCCGGACTGATCGGAAAGCGCGTGGCCAGCGAGGGGTGCACGGTGATCGACAACGGCACCATGCCGTGGCGGCGCGGGTCTTTGAATGTAGATGACGAAGGCGAGCCCACACAGGAAACCGTGCTGATTGAAAAAGGAATCCTGAAAGGCTACCTGAGCGACAAGCTCTCGGCGCGGCTGATGGGCATCGCCGACACCGGCAACGGACGCCGCGAGAGCTACGAACACATTCCCATGCCGCGCATGACCAACACTTACATGCTGGCCGGCCAGGACGATCCCGAAGACATTATTCGCTCGGTGAAGCGCGGCATCTACGCCGTCAACTTCGGCGGAGGCCAGGTCGACATCACTAACGGCAAATTCGTCTTCGGCGCCTCGGAAGCCTACATGATCGAAGACGGCCAGATCACCGCGCCCATTAAAGGCGCAACCCTGATCGGCAATGGCCCCGATGTTCTGACCCGAGTCTCGATGGTCGGCAACGATCTGAAACTAGACGAAGGCGTCGGCACCTGCGGCAAAGACGGACAAGCCGTCCCGGTGGGCGTCGGCATTCCGACTATCAAGATCGATCGCCTAACTGTTGGCGGAACAGCTAAGAAAGATCCGGGCGGATTTATGCAGTAAGAGCCTTTCTTATGGCCGACGAAATCTACACCGTCGAAGTACAGAGAAAGTTCAAGGTTGATGGCGGTGACCTGCTTCGCTGGGTAGAGCGCCCGGTTTCCGACGTGATCCCCCAAAAAGACTCTCTTGAGTATCGGTGCAAAGATTGCCACGGCAAGGTTAGGTTGCACAGCAAGAACATCCCGCACGGACCAGCCCCTCACGCCGAACATATGTCCAGACAAGATTCGGAGTACTGCCCGTCAGGAACGTAATTTCGGGAGAGTCCAAGGTGCGAGCCGAGATTGTCTCTGAGCTCTATCGAATGACGAATTCCACTTTGCTATAGGACCCGCGCCGATACCCCAGCCGAAGAGAGCATCTCCACCGCCTTCTTATCGAACGAAACGAACGTCTCCGCGCCGAGCCATCTGCCCTCGAAGGCAATCACACCGTCGGCAAAATCCCCGCCCGCATCCAGCATAGCCAACCCCGCTTCCACCGCGGGCCGGTTCGTTTCCACATTGTCAGCCGAAGTGAGCGACCGGATCGTGTCAGCCACCTCCGCAGCCTTGAAGCCGTAGACGCGACGCAACACCCACACGAGCTCGCAAAGCGCCGACAAGGCGACTACCAGCAGGCTGGAATTCCGCAGCCATTTGGCCGCGATCTCTGCCTGCGCCCTGTCGTCGCGCACTACCGCTCGCACCAGAACATTGGTGTCGACCGCCACTTTCATTTCCGGCCGTTTATCCCCGCCCAGCCATTGGCCGCAGCTTGGTTGATCTCTTCGATGGTCGCAACTTTCTTCGTCTTTCCGGCGAGCCGTCCGATAAAGTCCTCGATCGTCCCCGAACGCTTGGCCGCGCGAATCACGCCCCGGCCATCGGGAAGCAGGTCCAACTCAATCTTCTCCCCCGGCTTGATGCCGAGGTGCTGCAACACCTTCTTGCGAAACGTCACTTGCCCCCGCGCGGTCACCGTCAATGTGGTCATGGCAATATCTTTCCATTCTCCATTGTAATGGATATTTGCATTACAGACAAATGCTGGCGCAGCGCTGAAATTTGAAAGAAGATTCGTATCGGGGCATCACTTCCGCGATGCCAACACCGCAGGGGAGAAACGGCTTCAGCCGCTGCAACATGCCGCACAGACCCGACGGCTTGAAGCCGATTTTGAGGCTCGCGTCGAGGCGGCATGCCTCAAGGCATGCCCTGTTACGAATCTGTCCTAAACTGCGACACGCCCTGCAGCTATCTGCCGACCCGGAAGCGAACGGACCGTCCTAGGACAACAGAGGCGTTTGCTGGGATAATAGAGGTTCATGCCTACAACTGAGCTGAAAGCCAGCAGCCCGAAGATAGAAACCGACCTGCACGAACTAGCCCAGGACATCGTCCGCCGCGCTATGAACGGCGGAGCCACAGCGGCTGAATGCGTAGTCCGCGAAGGCGACGAATTCTCCACGCTGGTGCGCCTCGGCCAGGTCGAAACCCTCAAAGAATCCGGATCCCGATCCATCGGAGTGCGGGTATTCAACGGCCAGCGCGCGGCCAGCACCTACTCCAGCGATTTCTCCAGCGACAGCCTCGACCGCATGGTGAAATCCGCGCTGGAGCTTTCGAAGATCACTTCCGAAGACCCGTTCGGCGGAATCCCCGAGCCTTCGCAACTAGGCTCGCTCCCCGGAGATCTCGATCTCTATCACGAAGACGTCTATTCTCTCCCCGGCGCCGATCGCATCGACTACGCCCGCCGCGCCGAAAAAGCCGCGCTCGATTTCGACCCGCGCATCAAGAATTCCGAGGGCGGATCGTTTGACGCCGCCACCGGCCACAAAGTTCTCGCCAACTCGCACGGCTTCGTCGGCGAATACCGCCGTTCGTACTGCTCCGTCTCCGCTGTTCCCATCGCGCAAACCGAGGATGGCGCGATGCAGCGCGATTATTGGTACGCCGTGTCGCGCACGCTAAGCAAACTCGAGTCGCCCGAGCAAGTCGGCAAGGTTGCGGCCCAGCGCACGCTGCGCCGCCTGGGCGCGCGTAAAGCCAAGACCGCGCAGGTGCCGATCATCTTCGATCCCATGGTCGCGACCTCGATCCTAGAACACATCTTCGAGGGCGTGAACGGCGATTCGGTTTACCGCGGCGCATCCTTTCTCGCGGGCAAACTGGGGCAGAAGATCGCCGGGGACAACGTCACCATCATCGACGATGGCACCATCGCCGGCGGCTTCGGCACCAGCCCCTTCGACGGCGAAGGCGTGCCCACGCGGCGCACGGTGGTGGTTGAGAACGGTGTGCTGAACTCCTACCTGTTGAACACCTACACTGCAAAAAAACTGAAACTCGCAACCACTGGCAACGCCTCCCGCGGACTCGCCGGCACGCCCGGCATCGGCCCCGGCAATTACTTCCTCCAGGCCGGGAGCAGGACCCCGAAGCAGATGATTTCTGAGATTAAAGAAGGTTTGTACGTGACCGAGTTTCTCGGCCACGGCGCCAACCTGGTGACCGGCGATTACTCCCGCGGCGCTTCGGGTTTATGGATCTCCGGCGGCGAGTTCGCCTACCCGGTCGAAGAAATCACCGTGGCCGGCAATCTGAAAGAAATGTTCTTCAACATTTCGGAGATTGCCAACGATCTCGAATTCCGCGGCTCCGTGGCTTCGCCGACGCTGCGCATCGACGGCCTAACCGTCGGCGGAGAGTAATTGAACGCGGTGGCAGGACGTGTGAAAATGTGGGGACGGCCGCCTCGGCCGCCCAGCAGCGAGCGGCAGCCCCAGTGACAACCATGAAATTCGCCAAGATCGTATTCTGGATCGCCGGCATCTGGGGCGTCCTGATTCTGACGCCTCTCTATTTCATGTTCGATGTAATCGGCCGCCAGGATCCGCCTCCGATCACGCACCCCGCGTTCTACTACGGCTTCATCGCTGTGGGGCTGGCGTTCCAGATCGCATTTTTCGTAATCGCACGCGACCCCGCCGGTCTCCGTCCGATGATGATTCCGTCGGCGATCGAGAAATTCGGCTACGGCGCAACCTTCGTCACGCTTTATCTGCAACACCGCTTGACTCCAGGAGATCTGGCGTTGGGCTGCGTCGACCTGCTCTTAGGCGCCCTGTTTCTAGCCGCCTTCTTCAAGACCCCCGGTTCGGCCTAGAGGTACAATCGACTGGCATGGGCGGACTAATGCAGCCAACTCCGGTCGGAGAAGAGAACGATTCCAGCCGGCGAACGATTGCGATAGCGGTCGCCGTGGTAATCGTCGTTGCAGTTGTCTTTGCGTTTCTTCTTCGCAGCCAGCCCAAGACCGCGTCCGGCCCGCCGCCTTACGCCGCGAACCTTAAGCTTTCGGATTTCAAAATGAGCGCCGCCGAGAATTTCGTCGGGGCCACCGTAAGCTATGTGGATGGAACCGTTATCAACGCAGGCGACAAGACTGTCACGCACATCATGGTGGAGGTCCGATTCAAAGACGAGATGGGCCAACTTGCTCAACGCGAAGATATTCCGCTGCAGGTTTTGAAAACCAGCGGCCCGTATCCCGAAGCAGTGGATTTCAGCGTGTCGCCGCTGGGCCCCGGGCAGAGCAAACCCTTTCGGCTGACCTTTGAGAGCATCTCCGCGCAGTGGAACCACCAGTATCCCGAGATTCAGGTCACCGATGTCGCGACGAAGTAGAGAACCTTCGTACCAATTGATGCAAAGCCCATCCGAGGAGGCGAGAAGGTTGCTGCTGTGTGGGTCCCACATTCGACTGGAACCCCTTGCTCAAGGACATGTGGACGGGCTGGTCGCCGCTGCGGAAGCCGACCCTTCCCTTTACCGGTGGAGTCCAGTGCCGCAGGGCCAGAGCGAAGCTGTGAGCTATGTGGAGACCGCAGTTGCCTGGCGCGAGGCAGGCAGCGCAGTGCCATTCGCGCTCGTCCGAGTGCAAGATGATGTGGTGATCGGATCCACGCGCTTCTTTAACATCGAGCGCTGGGCCTGGCCGCTCGACCACCCGCGCCACGGCCACATCGTCGATGCCTGCGAGATCGGCTACACCTGGCTCGCGAGTTCTGCCCTTCGAACCAAGGCTAACACCGAGGCCAAGTGGCTCATGCTCGCGCACGCCTTCGAAAGCTGGCAGGTACTGCGCGTCTGCCTGCACACCGACGTGCGCAACCAGCGCTCGCGCGCCGCGATTGAACGCATCGGCGGCAACTTCGAGGGAATTCTTCGCGCTCATCGCATGGCCGCAGACTTTATTCCTCGCGACTCGGCTCGCTACTCAATCGTCGCGGCGGAGTGGCCGACGGTGAAGGAACGGCTGCAGCAATTACTGGATCGCGCCTGATCCTCCTCCAGACTCGGTACAATGCGTGCATGTCGGAAGTAAAGCCATTCCGGTTAACCGAGTCGGTAAAAGCCGCGGGTTGAGCGTCCAAGCTGAGTCCGGCGGCGCTGGACAAGGTGCTTGGGAAATTAGCCCGGCAACACGACCCCAATGTTCTAGTCGGCTTCGACCACGCCGATGACGCCGGAGTGTATCAAATCGCGCCCGACCAGGCGCTGGTGCAGACCATCGATTTTTTTACGCCCATCGTGGACGACCCTTATGTTTTCGGCCAGATCGCAGCCACAAACGCCCTGAGCGATGTCTACGCCATGGGCGGACGGCCGCTGACTTCACTGGCGCTGGTTTGTTTTCCCGAAAAGGCCGATCTCGAAATTCTCGGGCGCATCCTCGCCGGCGGCCTCTCGAAAATGATCGAGGCCGGATGCACGGTGATCGGCGGGCATAGCATTCGCGACGAAGAAACCAAGTTTGGCTATTCGGTCACGGGTCTGGTTCATCCGAAAAAAATTCTCGCCAACGAGGGAGCCAAGCCGGGAGATGCCCTCATCTTCACTAAAGCACTGGGCACGGGCGTGATCTCAACCGCGATCAAGAAAGGCAAGGCCGAACAGGCGTGGATCGATGCCGCGGTTCAATCCATGACCACTTTGAACAAGCATGCTGCGGAGGTCATTCAGCAGAGCGAATTCCGCATCCACGCCATGACCGATGTTACCGGCTTTGGCCTGATCGGGCACGCCCGCGAGATGGCGCTCGCCAGCAAGGTCGCCTTGCGAATTTTCAGCAAGGAGATTCCAGTTCTCCCCGGCGCTTTGGAGTGCATCCGCGCCGGCTACATTCCCGGCGGCCTGAACAACAACCGCGAATTTGCCGAGTACCTGGTCGGCTACGAAGCTCCCGTCAGCACGGAACTTAAGGCGCTGCTTTTCGATCCCCAGACCGCTGGAGGGCTTCTGATCTCCGTCGCTGCGGAGGATTGCCATTCACTCGTGCGCGAACTGCAGAAGGCGGGCGTTCCTGCGCGCCACATCGGCGATGTCATGGAATCGCAAAAGCCGCTGATCGGGATCGGTTAGGTAGCAAGTTAACATCGTTGGGCGCTAACGATAGGAGCACTTATGCAATTTCGAGAACTTGGCCGCAGCGGTCTGATATTGCCAGCCGAGGGCCTGGGCTGCATGGGCATGTCGGAGTTTTATGGTCCCGGCGACGACGCCGAATCCATCGCCACCATTCACCGGGCGCTCGAACTCGGCATCGACTTTCTCGATACCGCCGATGTCTACGGTCCTTACAAAAACGAAGAACTGGTCGGCCGCGCCCTCCAAGGCAAGCGCGATCAATTTGTACTGGCCACGAAATTCGGCATCGTTCGCGATCCCAAGAACCCCAACGTTCGCGGAGTGAACGGCAAGCCTGAATACGTGCGCCGATCCTGCGAAGCCAGCCTGCAGCGCCTGGGAGTCGAGACCATCGATCTCTACTACCAGCACCGCGTCGATCCCACCACGC
Organism: Candidatus Sulfotelmatobacter sp.; assembly: GCA_049513475.1. Taxonomy (GTDB): domain Bacteria; phylum Acidobacteriota; class Terriglobia; order Terriglobales; family Acidobacteriaceae; genus Sulfotelmatobacter. The sequence goes on from JBEKWC010000019.1 coordinate 39,342, forward strand.
CCATCGAAGAAACGGTCGGCGCCATGGCTCAACTTCTGCAAGAAGGAAAGATCCGCCACATAGGGCTCTCGGAAGCCTCCCCGCAAACCTTGCGCCGGGCCGCAAAAATTCATTCCATTAGCGCGCTGCAAACCGAATATTCCTTGTGGAGCCGCGAGCCGGAATACGAACTGCTCTCGACCTGCCGTGAACTCGGCATAGGCTTCGTCGCCTACAGCCCGCTCGGCCGCGGGTTTCTCACCGGACAGTTCAAGCGCTTCGAAGATTTCCCCCCGGACGACTACCGCAGATTCTCTCCCCGTTTCCAAGGAGAAAACTTCCAGAAGAATCTCGACCTCGTACACAAAGTCGAGGAGATCGCGAAGGAGAAAGGCTGCCAGCCTTCTCAGCTTGCGCTGGCGTGGGTGCTGGCGCAGGACGACAACATCATCCCCATCCCCGGTACCAAGCGGCGCAAGTATCTGGAGGAAAATATTGCCGCTCTCAACATAGAGCTTAGCCCGGACGACCTGCGTCGGCTCGACGAAATCTTCCCCACCGGCGCAGCCGCGGGCGATCGCTATCCCGAGCACATGATGAAAATCGTGAACGGATAAAGCTCGTGTCCCTATCCGACCCTGTCCGAAAGTCATCTGGTGAGCCTTCCGGCGAAAGATTAGAATTTTCTTAGTCCAACCGTTCTTAGCCGGCTTCCCCATGGACGGAGTCTACAGAAGAGGTGTCTATGGCGAGTGTGGATTCAACTTCGGCAACTTTCAACAGCGCAGGCACGGTAGCGCAGGCCACCGCGTTAGCCCGCGTGCGGGTGAGCGCGCGCTGGTTTTATTGGATCGCAGGCCTGTCGCTGATCAACTCCGCCGTTGTGATCTTCGGCGGCAACTTTCATTTCGTGGTTGGACTCGGCGTCACCAGCGTGGTGGACGCCTTAGCCAAACAGGCCGGGAACGCTGGCGTGGTGCTCGACCTGATCATTAACGGTTGCGTTGCAGGCCTGTTCATTCTGTTTGGCAGCTTCGCCAGCAAGGCGCAGAAGTGGGCCTTTCTTGTGGGCATGGCGCTCTATGCGCTGGACGGCTTTCTGCTCCTCACGGCGCGGGACATTCTGAGCGTTGCCTTTCATGCCTACGCGCTGTACTGCCTCTATCGAGGGCTTGCAGCCGCGGACGCTACCGGCCAGGCCTAAGCAGGGGAACCCCTCCTCTCGTTTCGACTCGAATGACGAAGGGCGGCCATGAGGCCGCCCTTAAACTAGCAAATGGAAAGCTGCGCTATGCTCGGGCTGGACTTTCCCCGCCCTTCACGATTCCCCGCCCCGGCTCCGGCTTCAGCACCTGCTGCACACCGTCATCGGGCTTCGAAGGAGACTTCATCGGCGGTAATTCCTTGCCCTCCACCAACATCAGGACTTCGGAGGCATCCAGCACCTCGCGCTCCAGCAAAGCCGCGGCAATTTTCTGCAGCGTATCTCGGCTGCTCTCGAGAATATGCTTGGCGGTTTCGTACCCCTGATTGACCAGCTTGCGAACCTCGCCATCGATCTTGATGGCCGTATCTTCGCTGTAGTCGCGATGCTGGCTGATCTCGCGGCCGAGGAAGATCTGCTCTTCTTTTTTTCCGAAGGTCAGCGGGCCAAGATCGCTCATGCCCCACTCGCAGACCATCTTGCGCGCCATTTCGGTGGCCCGCTCAATGTCGTTGCCCGCGCCGGTGCTCATCTGGCTGAGGAATAATTCCTCCGCCAAACGCCCACCCATCAAGATCGCAAGGTCAGTCTTCAAATATTCTTTCGTATAGTTGTGCCGGTCGTCGATCGGCAACTGCATGGTCACGCCCAGAGCCATGCCGCGCGGAATAATCGTGACCTTGTGTACGGGATCCGAGCCCGGAAGCTTCGCCGCCACAAGAGCGTGCCCGGCTTCGTGGTACGCTGTGACCTTTTTTTCCTCATCGGAAAGAATCAGGGACTTGCGCTCGACACCCATCAACACTTTGTCCTTGGCGACTTCGAAGTCGAACATCAGAACGGCTTTGCGATTCTGCCGCGCCGCCGCCAACGCCGCTTCGTTGACCATATTGGCCAAGTCGGCACCGGAGAATCCAGGAGTGCCACGAGCCAGAACAGTAAGATCGACATCCTCCGCCAGAGGAATCTTGCGGGTATGCACGCGCAGAATTTCTTCGCGCCCGCGCACATCCGGACGGCTTACCACCACGCGACGGTCGAAACGCCCCGGCCGCAACAAAGCCGGATCGAGCACATCGGGACGATTGGTAGCCGCCATGAGGATCACTCCCTCATTCGATTCGAAACCATCCATCTCCACCAGCAACTGATTCAGAGTCTGCTCACGCTCGTCGTGCCCGCCGCCGAGGCCCGCGCCGCGATGCCGTCCCACGGCGTCAATCTCGTCGATGAAAATAATGCAGGGAGCATTCTTCTTGCCCTGCTCAAAAAGATCGCGCACCCGGCTGGCTCCGACACCCACAAACATTTCGACGAAGTCCGAACCGGAGATGGAAAAGAAAGGAACGTTGGCCTCGCCGGCAACGGCACGAGCGAGAAGAGTCTTGCCGGTGCCCGGAGGTCCAACCAGTAGCACGCCCTTGGGAATCCTGCCACCGAGCTTCTGGAACTTCTGCGCCTCGCGCAGGAATTCAATAATCTCGCGCAGCTCTTCTTTGGCCTCTTCCACGCCGGCCACGTCTTTGAACGTGACCTTTTTCTGCTGCATCGAAAGCAGCCGCGCCCGGCTCTTGCCGAACGACAATGCCTTATTGCCGCCGGTCTGCATCTGGCGGATCATGAAAAACCATAGCGCTCCCAGCAAAATCAGCGGAGCCCAGGTCCCCAATAAAGTCAGCGGCCAGCTGCCGCTGTTCGCATCCTTAATGGTGGTCTGCACGCCTTTGTCGCTGAGCGTCTTGAACATGTCGGGGTAATTCGCCGGAACCGTAGTGTGGAAGGCGGAGCCGTCGCTGTCTTTGCCGCGCACCTGCTGGCCGTCCAGCGTGACTTCGTGCACTTTGCCCTGGCCCACATCGGTCATGAACTGGGAGAAGATTACGTCCCGCTCTTTCTGCCCGCCGCGCCCCTGTTGAATGACCGTCCACAACAGCAGGGCGGACAGCCCGATCACGACCCAAAAGACTACGGTTTTGACTGTTGAATTCACCAAGAAACTCCTGAACAACTGGGCGACGGCGGCCTGCCCGGCGCCCTGAGGCTCCTACACCTTAGATTAGATGCACTTCAACCAATTTCGATAGGGAAAATCCCTAAGCACCTTATTCTACCTTTTCCCGGGGAAAAAGGCGCGGCACCTTCCGCGAAACTTAAGTCATGAGCGGGGGTGCGACTGCCGCCAAGTAGGGTAGGTTGCGATTGGTTTGCTCGACGGCCCCTAGTCCGTAGCCTACCAAAAAGGCCTCATCGACGAGAAAGCCGAAATAATCCGGCTGCAAGGCCACGCGCCGCGCCGATTGCCGGTCCAGCAGCGTCACCAGCTTTACCGAAGCCGCCCCCCGCGCCCGCAGATCGTTCATCAGAAACTCGCTGGTCACCCCGGAATGCACCAGGCCTTCGACCAGCAGAATATGCTGCCCGCGAATATCGGGCTCGTGGCTGAAAAAAATCTCCACCATCTCCCCGGCCTGCCCGCCGGGCTGCTTGCTGTACTTGGGCTTGATGAACTGGCACACCACAGGAACTTCCAGCGCGCGCACCAGGTCGGCCATGAACATAAACGCGTTCTCGAGAACCGCGAGCGCCTGGATCGTCTGCCCCTCGTAGTCATCGGAGATCTGGCGCGCCAGTTCCCTCACACGCTTCTGAATCTGCTCCGCGGCAATGACCGGGCGCAGCGGCTCGACTGTGGGCGCGTTCATGAAATGGCGTGCCTCCGATTTATTTCCACTCCCCAGCTTTCACGTTTAATCGTCCTCGGCTTCGGCGAATATGGACTCTCGAATCAGCACCGCATCCTTCTCCGGTTCGGCGCGAAGTCTGGCTGGAACCGGAAACCCTCGCATCCAAACAATTTCGTTTGCGGTCGCAACCACCGGCCAAAGCCTGCGCTGGGGCTGAGCCACATGCCGCTCCTGCAGCAGTTCCTTGATCTTCTTCGGCACCTTCGTATGCGCCGGCCAAAAACGCTCCCCCGCACGCCAGTTGCGCACACTCAGCGGTCCGGGCAACAAGTCCGCGCGAAGAAGTTGATCGGAATTATACCCCTCAAGTCTCGCTCCAAAATTTGACCGTATCGCTTCGATCACGGTGCCGAGTTCCGCCACCACCACCCGGCCTGGCAGCGGCAGCGAATACTCGTAGTCTGGAATGCGCTCTTGCCCCCGCAGATCAGGCGTAACGAATACGATGGCCTCGGCCTCGCGCACCACTTTCCAGCCGAGCGGCAAAGATAATTCTTTGCCCGGCGGTCCGTCCTCGGCGGCAAACCGCAAAATTTCCTCGATGTGTTTAAACTCCAGCGGAACGCCAGCTTCTTCGCTGACAGCCTTGATTACCCTGCGCTGCACCGCTCTGGGCTCAGTCAGCAGCCAGGGCCGGCTGACCGAAGCGTTCATCAGGGTTGGGCCCGGCTCTTCGAGCCGCTGCAATAATTCGGGATCAAGTGATTTCGCGTCAATCGCTCCGGACGAAGCCGTTTGAATCTGCACCAGAGATCGCGCTTCGCCGAATTCCGGCAGCCCGCGCGTCCACTCCGGCTGCGACCACTGCACCACGGTCCCGAGCCAGCCGGAAATTTCGTTCTCCCAATAGTCTTGCTCGTCGCGCGCAATTTCGGCCAGCTCGGCAAGACTCTCCGCGACGGCGGGATTGAACTCGCGCTCCAGCAACGGCAAAACCATGCTGCGAACCCGATTGCGCGTGAACCTGTAATCAGCATTGCTCGAGTCCTCGCGCCACGGCTGTTTGAGGTCTTTGAGATACTGCTCCAGTTCGCGGCGCCGAATGCCGAGCAGCGGCCGGATAATTTCGCCCTGGCTCTCGCCATCCTCATCCCCGACCACAATCCGCGGATAAATCCCTCCCAGCCCGCGCAACCCCGTGCCGCGAATCATCCGCATCAGCACCGTCTCGGCCTGATCGTCGAGTGTGTGGCCGGTGACGATCTTGTTCAGAGCGCCAGCCGGAGGGGACGACGCTTCAAATTCCGAGGCCTCCCCCGATCCGAGAAGCCGGCGAAAGAATCCGTATCGCAACTCCCGTGCAGCAGCTTCCACTCCGGAATGTTCCCCCGCCGCCAAACGAGCCGCATCGCCGCAAGCCCCATAAAATTCCAACCCGTATTCGCGAGCCAGCCCAGCCACAAACTCCTGATCCGCATCCGACGCCGCCCCGCGCAGCTGGTGATTGAAATGAACGACGGAAACAACGACGCCAAGCTCAGGATCCAACTCAACCAGCAATCGTAAAAGCGCAACCGAATCTATTCCGCCTGAAACCGCGACGCCAACGCGCTCTCCGGCGCGAAGGAATTCTTCGAACCGAACCTGGTGCAACATCCGACGGGCTAGTTCATGCACCGAAACATGGTACATCGGCTGGCCTTCAAAAAAGGCTCGCAGCGAAGGCGATGGCCGCCACCGGGTATCATTCGAAAATCGTGGTCCCCATTCTGCAAATGTCGCGCCTGATTCTGCGCCCGCTGGAACTTGCCGATGCCCAGCAGGCACAGGTTCAGTTTCCGCATTGGGAGATCGTGCGCTACCTCGCGCACGTCGTTCCCTGGCCCTACCTGCCAGATGGTGCCTACACCTACTATCGCGACATCGCTCTTCCGCCGATGGATCGCGGGGTCGCATGGCACGGGTCACTCGGGCTGAAGACCGATCAAGAAAACGACCAAGGAAAAATGATCGGCAGCATCTCCCTGCTCCGGGGAGAGAACGACAATCGCCGATTCTGGCTTGGATTGCTCTGGCACCGGCAGGGCCTGATGACTGAGGGCTGCGATGCCGTCACCGACGATTGGTTCAACACGCTCCAGTTTCCGGTGCTGCGGGTTCCGAAAGCGGTGGCCAATGTTGCATCACGCCGCATCTCGGAGAAGAGCGCCATGCGGCTGGTGGGGCAGGAAGAGGGCGGAATTACGTCTCAGGTCGCCTGCCTGCCGAAATCAGGGAAACACCGCCGAAGAGTGGAATGCGCGAAATCGCAAGTCATCGCGCCGTCAGCGAAACCGCACTCAAAGGCCCGGACTCTTCTCCGCAATCAGCTTCTTAATCTTCTCCTCGAACTCCTTCACCAACATGTCCTCAGTCTTCTCTTTCCCGCGCGTGCGAACGTTTACCTTGCCGGCCTCAGCCTCTTTATCTCCGACAACCAATAGGAACGGCACTTTCTGCATGGCGTGTTCACGAATCTTGGCATTCATCTTTTCGTTGCGCGCATCCACTTCCACGCGCACGCCAATGCTCTTGAGTTGATCCGCAACTTTGTTGGCGTACTCTGCGTGCCGCTCGCTGATCGGGATCATCGCCACCTGCACCGGCGAGAGCCATACCGGGAACGCTCCGGCATAGTGCTCGAGCAGCACGCCGAAAAAGCGCTCGACCGAGCCATAGAGCGCGCGATGCACCATCACCGGCTGCTTGCGCGAGCCGTCCTCCGCCACGTACTCAAGACCGAAGCGCTGCGGCAGGTTGAAATCGAATTGCACCGTCGAAAGCTGCCATAGCCGCCCGATCGCATCGACCAGCTTGATATCGATCTTCGGCCCGTAGAACGCCGCTTCGCCGGGAATCGTTTTGTACTCGATATTCCGGCCTTTCAAAACTTTTTCAAGCGATTGCGTAGCATGAATCCACTGCTCTTCGCTCCCGACAAAATTTCTCTTGTCCTCCGGATTCCAAGTCGAAAGCTCCGTCTGGAATTTGTCGAAGCCAAAATCCTTCAGCACATCCAAAGCGAAATCGAGGCAGTTCGCAATTTCGCTCTCGATCTGCTCGGGCGTGCAGAAAATGTGCGCGTCGTCCTGGGTAAAGCCGCGCACGCGCAACAGGCCATGCATCACGCCCGAGCGCTCGTAGCGATACACAGTTCCCAACTCGCCGAGGCGCACCGGCAGGTCGCGATACGACTTCAGCGAATCTTTGTAAATCAGAATGTGCCCCGGACAATTCATCGGCTTCAGCCGGTATTCGGCGTCGTCCAGTTCCATGGCGTCGAACATGTTCTGCGCGTAATAACCTTCATGCCCCGAGGTAAAAAATAGCTGCCGCCGCGCCACATGCGGCGTGTAGACCAGCGAGTAGCCGCGCTTGAGATACTCCTCGCGCATCCAGTCTTCCATCTGTTTGCGGATGATGCCGCCCTTGGGGTGCCAGAAGATCAGCCCCGGCCCCGCCAACTCCTGAATGGAAAACAAATCGAGTTGCTGCCCCAACATGCGGTGATCGCGTTTTTTCGCCTCTTCCACCTGCTGCAAGTAGGCGTCGAGATCTTTCTTCGAGAAAAATGCAGTCCCATAAATGCGCTGCAGTTGCGGATTCTTCTCATCCCCCAGCCAATACGCGCCTGCAATGTTGAACAGCTTGAAAGCCTTAATCTTTCCCGTCGAAGGAATATGCGGACCGCGGCAAAAGTCGGTGAACTTGCCGGTGCGGTAGATGGAAATTTTTTCATCGGGCTTGGTGAACTGCTCGATGAAATGGCACTTCATGAAGTCGCCTTCTTTTTTGAACTCCGCCAGCCCCTGATCGCGAGGCAGAAATTCGCGCGCGTAAGGAATGTTCTGCTGCACCAGTTCCTGCATTTTCTTTTCGATCTTCGCCAGATCCTCGGGAGTGAACGGGGTCGGCCGGTAAAAATCGTAAAAGAATCCGCTCTCGGTCGCTGGACCATGCCCAAGCTTGGTCTCAGGAAAAAGCTCCAGAACGGCCGCGGCAAGCAGATGCGCCGAAGAATGCCGGTAGACTTCGAGCGCCTCGGGATCCTTCTCGGTCAACAGACGAAGATCGGTGTCGTTTTCGAGCGGTCGCGTAAGATCGATGAGATCGCCGTTGGTCTTGGCGGCCAATGCCAGATCGGCCAGCCGCGGGCTGATCGACTTCGCGATCTCGAGCGCGGTCGTGCCCTTGGGAACATCCTTCACGCTTCCATCCGGAAGCTTCACATGAATGCTATCTGCCATAAAGTTGAGACCTGCAGGAGTATTGAATCTTTCAGTTTATGGGAGGGATGGGGGAGGGTCAAACGGCAGAGTGTTCCCCAAAGCAACAAAGACACAGAGAGAACCTGCGCAAGAATCCGCCAGGCCACGCGCCGCCTCGCAAACCCCAAGGTTATCTCAGTGTCTCTGTGACTCCGTGGTGAAAAGCTTATCTTTAGCCCACGTCTTTCACATGCGTCGCAATGTACCAGGTATTCCCAAACGGATCGGTCACCGCCGAATTGCGATCACCATACGGCTGATCGGCCGGCTCCTGCATGGACTTCGCCCCCGCCGCCAATGCCCGGCGGTAATCCGCGTCGCAATCCGGCACGTAAATGTAGAACATCGACTGCATGGGCTGATAAGGCCCGTTGGCTTCGCCCATTTCAATCACCGCATCGCCTACGCGGACCTGCGCGTGATGAACCACACCATCGGGTGAAGCATACTTCGCGATTTCCTGCCCGCCGAAGGCGCGCTTCAGGAAGCTGATCACCGGCTCCGCCCGCAGCGGATGCATGTACGCATTCACGTTATGCACCCCCTTCGGCACATAGCTCCCGCCCTTCGCGGTCGCGATATACCAATAGTTGCCGAACGGATCTTTCACGCTCGCGCCGCGCTCGCCGTAATCGTGATCCTGCGGCGCGCCGATCGAAGTCGCTCCCGCCTGCAACGCCTTCTGGTAAACGGCGTCAGTGTCCTCCACGTAAAGGTGCAAGGCCGCCGTCATGGTCTTGCCGGTAAACGGGCGTCCCGGAACGCCGCCTCCCAGCATCATCATGGTGTCGCCAAAGCGCGCTTCGCCGTGCACTCCTCCCACCGCTCCGATGAAGCGGCCCGTCTCCTTGGCTCCGAACGCCGCCTGGGCAAAGTCGAGCAGTGCCGGCCCGTCTTCGGCCACCAGATACGGAGTCACGGTAAAGAATCCCCGCGGAACCGGATTTACCGCCGGTTTTGTGCCATGCCGTGCCGGCCCCTCCGCCGCTGGCATGCGCCGGTGCATCTCTTCGACCGACATTTCTTCTTTCACCGTGAGAAGGTTCCAGGTGTAGCCGAAGGGATCAAGGAAGGTTCCCACTCGGTGGCCGTAAAACTCATCCCGGATCGGCCGAACCGTTTTTAGCCCGGCAGCCACAGCACGTTTCGCAAAGGAATCGACATCCTCGACCTGAAGGTTCAACTGCACCGGCGAGGAGCCCAGCGTTTCCGCGCTGAATCTCCCGCCCTCCGGCCACTCGTCGGAAAGGATGATCCGCGAGTCCCCGATCATGATGTCAGCGGCCGGAATTCCTCCCCCGGTTTCGAAGCGCATGGTCTCCTTCGCGCCAAAGGCCTGCTTGTAAAACTCGATGGCCTTGGCCGCATCTTTGAAAGTTAATCTTGGAGTTGCGCTCGTACGAACGGCTGTCACGGGTTCAGCAATAATCGCCATAGTCTTTTCCCCTTCTAGTTGTGATTTCAATCGTGCCTTGAAGCTTGCGCTCGGCAGATTGCGCAATTCTGCCGCGATGCGCACCAGTGGCTCGATTTCCGTCCCGACTTTCGGGCCCTGTCCGTCCGTGCGAGCCAACATGGCCTCGACGGCTTGGTTCAGTAGCTCGATCTTCTTGTTGTCCTTATTCCCAGAGTTCAGAGAGCGCTTAGGCATCGGCACCCTCCATGCGCGCCCGCAGCGAGCTGATGGCGCGGAATTGCAACTGCTTCACCGCGCCCTCAGTCTTGCGAATCTCCCGCGCCACTTCCTTGATGCTTTTCTGCTTCACGAACCTCAGTTGCAAAACTCTTTGCTGCTCCGCCGGCAGAGTCTCGACCAGGCGAAACAACGTTGCCTTGCGCTCCACGTCTTCGATTTCAACCGTCGCGGCCGGCGCGGATTCGATCTGCTCCGGCTCATCCACCAACGCCTCGCGGCTCTGGCGCTGCCAGCGGTCCGAAATCAGATTGGCCGCGATGCGAAACAACCACGCCGCAAACGGAATCCCTCGCCACTCAAATCGGTGCAAGTTGGCCAGCGCATGATGAAACACCTCGGACGTTAAATCCTCGGTCTCCGCCCGGTCTCCCACTCGCCGCACCACGTAGGCATACACGCGCTCGAAATTGTGCTCGTAAAGCTCGGCGAAGCAGGCAGGGTCCCGCTGCGCCGCCTCGATCAGAAGCCGCTCGTCCGCTTGGCGTTCTTTGTTCCGAGCCGTCAGAGCCGTCAACCCGTTCTCCGCGCGGAGTAGTGTTACACAGAGATAACGGCTAACTCCGGAAAAAGTTACGCGGGAGGTTTCTCAACACTCCTGCCGGAGAACAATTGACAGAGCCGGAATCCTTGGTACAGAACCTACAACCACCATGTCGTTCCTGCGCAAAAGTATCGCCGCTTGTAGTTTTCGTCTGTGCGACGGCGAGGGCTCAATCGAATTCAGTACCCGCACCGGACGGCACGCCCTCACGGCAGACGCCCGAGTCCCCTCTTCCTGGCGTTGAGGCGCCCCAAAGAGTGCGAGTCTCCCAGGGAGTATCGCCAGGTCTACTCTGGCATAAGGTCCAGCCGTCTTATCCTCTAAGACGAGAAACGCAGGTATTCAGGGCACAATCGTGATGTGGGCTTTGATCGATAAAAATGGAAGAATCGCTGACCTGCGGATCGTTTCCGGTCGCGAAGAACTCACCAAAGCCGCCCCCAAAGGCCGTCCAACAATGGCGCTACCCGCCATCTCTGCTGCAGGGCGATCCGGTGGCACTGGATACGGAGATACAGGTAAATTTCACACGCAGTTACAGATAGGCATCCTCGGCGCGGCAGTCAGTCGCCGATCGATTCCCTGTAGTACAACTCCTCGATGGCGCTTCGCACCTTAGCCGAAACCGTCTCCATATCCCGCATCGTCATGCCCGCGGTCGAGATCGGCTCGCCCACGCGCATCTCCAGCGGCCGGCACTTGATGTGGTAGGTATTCATGGGCAGCAGTTCATAAGTACCGACTAAAGCGATGGGAACAATGTCCACCTGGGCTTTGATCGCCAGAAAAAAAGCTCCCGGCAAAAACGGTTTGATCTCGCCATCCGGTGTGCGCCCGCCCTCGGGATAAATCACCAGCGGCATCCCCGCCTTCAGGCTCTTCACCGCCGAACGGATCGCCGCAATCGAATTCGTCGGCTTCTGCTGATCGATGCAAACCTGCCCCGACCGCTTCAACTGCCAGCCCACCACCGGATACGCCAACAATTCCTTCTTGAATACAATGCGGAATTGAAACGGAAGATACACATAGAGGACCGGGATGTCCATGGCGGAAGCGTGATTCACCGCGTAGACATGCGGCTTAGAAGTATCGATCTTGTCGAGGCCGGTCACTTTTACCGGCGACAAAATCGTCTTCACGATGAGCCACGACCAGGCCCGCGAAAACCAGTGCAGGCGCCGTCCACTGCGGTCGAACAAGCCCCCGGGCAGCGCCAGCAGGCCGAGAACCAGCGTGTAGAACCAGATCAACGGATCAAGAATCAGATACGATCGCAGGCGGCTCAGCCAGCCGAAATCCTTTCCCGGAATTGCGTGCGGACTTCCGCGCAAGGTAACAGCCGGCGAGCTCTCGACGCCGGTTCCAACCTCCACGGATGAATGTACTTCCTCCACTTTTTCTTGCACTCTTCTATTTTAAGGGAAAGCGCTGGCCTTGACCTTGTGCGTCGGTGTCCCCGGTGTTAAAGGTTTTGGGCCTGGCAGCGAATTCCAACCCATAGGGCACCAACACCGGATCAGGCTACTCCACGCACTGCTTCAGATTTTAATTCCGAGAATTCCCATCACTTCCCCCACCAGGTAAATCGATCCGGTGACCACGACCGGCGTCCCCGGACGCGCCAGCGTTCGTGCCCGCTCCAGTGCGCGATCGACGTCTTCCACCCGTTCAATCTCAACCCCTGTGCGGGCTGCCGCTCGTTGAATTTCCTCGGGCGAGGCCGCGCGAGGGTTCTCCGGCCGGGTCGCGATCACCCGCTCCGCGAGAGGAAAAAGGATCTCGGCCATCTCAGAGATGGCCTTGTCCCGCATGGCCCCAAAAACAAAAATCAGCGGACGGTCTTCGTACTGTTCGGAAAGTGCAGAGCGCAGCGCCCACGCGCCCGCGGGATTGTGCGCCACATCGATGACCATCTCTGGCCAGCCAGCGTGCGCAGGAAACACCTGAAAGCGCCCCGGCCAGCGCGTCACGCGAATGCCCTTCTCGATCGTCTGCGCCGTGATGCCGCCGAACCCTTGCTGATTCAACTCCACGGCTGCCGCGACGGCCAGCGCGACATTGCGCAGCTGATGCCGCCCCACGAGCGGAGTTTCTACTAAAATTTGCTCGCCCAGAACGTGAAGCGGGTAGCGATACACGGGTTTGGCTTTTCCGGTCCCAGGTACTAGGTACTGGCTACTGGCCGGCGAAAGCGGCGGCACGTACGGAACCGCGTTCACCGCCCGCGCCCCCAGATCCAAAATCGTATTTCCGATCACGTCATTGGCCTTCGGTTGCTGGGGCAGCGTGACTGCCGCGACCCCGGGACGAATAATTCCGGCTTTCTCCCGCGCAATCTCGCGGACCGTATCCCCGAGAAATTTCTGATGATCGAGCGCAATATCGGCGATCACGCTCACCCGCGGTTCGACCACATTGGTCGCGTCCAACCGTCCGCCCATCCCCACTTCGAGGACTGCCAGTTCGACGTTCTCCCGCGCAAAATGCTCGAAGGCAATCGCCGTCATCATCTCGAAGAAGCTGGGATGCCACGGCAATCCCGCGCGCTCTACAAGTTGCTCCGCCGTCCGATCCACTTCGCCGTGCAGAGCCGCAAATACGTCGTCGCTGACCGCTTCGCCGTCCACGCGAATCCGTTCGTTGAGGCGCATGAGATGAGGCGAAGTGTAGAGCCCAGTTCTTAGTCCCGATGCCTGCAGAATCGACGCCAGCGTGGCCGCGGTCGAACCTTTGCCATTGGTACCTGCGATCAGCACGCTCGGGAAACGGCGCTCGGGATGATTCATGGCCTGCAGCAATACCCGCATATGCGCCAGATCGAACTTGTGCGCCGGCGTCTGCGCCAGTTCGTGGCCGAGCGCGTACATTCGGGAGAGCGCGGTCTCGTAGGACATGAAGTAGCTCTGAGCTCTCAGCTATCAGCCGTCAGCTTTCAGCCTGTACTTTTGTCAGATTATCAAGTTTGGAGTCAAGATTCGAAGTAGGGCCGATCGGCAATCGCCAAGTTGGCTTTAGCTGACGGCTGATAGCCAGTAGCCGAGAGCGTTCCTCACGCTGCCATAAAATTTAGGGCCCGCCCAATATACGGCTTCATTTCTTTGCGAGGCACCACCGCGTCCAGCATGCCATGCTCGAGCAGAAATTCGCTGCGCTGAAATCCTGACGGCAGCTTCTGGCGAATCGTCTGCTCAATCACCCTCGGGCCGGCAAAGCCAATCAGCGCGCCGGGTTCCGCGATATTCAAATCGCCCAACATAGCAAACGACGCCGTCACCCCGCCCGTGGTCGGGTCTGTGAGAACAGAAATGTAAGGAACCTTCGCCTTGTCCAGCCGGGCTAGGGCCGCCGAAATCTTGGCCAACTGCATCAGGCTGACCACGCCCTCCATCATTCGCGCCCCGCCCGAAGCCGACACGATCACCAGCGGCGTGCGCGAATCGGCGGCGCGCTCCGCCGCTCTCGTGATCATTTCACCCACCACCGCGCCCATGCTACCGCCAATAAACGCATACTCCATCACGCTGGCGATCACCGGGCGACCCATAATTTTGCCTTGAGCATTGATCACCGCATCGTTCAGCCCGGTATCGTGTTGCGCCTGCAGCAAACGCGACGCGTAGGGCTTCAAGTCCACAAACTTCAGGGGATCGGTCGAGGACAAGTTGCCGTCGAAGGCTTCATACTCTTCGTCGTCGAGCAGTAGCGCCAACCTGCTGCGCGCGTCGATGCGAAAGTGCTTGGCGCACTTCGGGCACACATTCAGGTTCTCTTCCAAATCTTTTTTCCAGATGATTTGCCGGCAGTTTTCACACTTCACCCACAAGCCTTCGGTGCGGACGGTCTTCTTGCCCGAATTGTCGAGATCCCCGGATTCGCGCTTAAACCAAGCCATGAGAATTGAGTAAATGGGTAATTTTGTAATTCGGTGCTTGAAAAACCAAACCTCGAATGCTTCGGCCTTGAAAATTACTAAAATTAGTAAATTACCAAATCAGTACTCGATTCCTCTCTGCGCCATCACGCCCTTCTCGTAGGCATGCTTTATCTGGCGCATTTCCGTTACCGTATCGGCGGCCTCGACGATTGTGGGGTGCGCGCTCCTCCCCGTCAAGATGACGTGCACCATTTCGGGTTTCCTCTTCAGGCTCTCCACCACCTTCGCCGGGTCGAGCATTCCGTAACTGATGGCGTAATTAATTTCGTCCAGCACCACCAAATCCCATTCGCCGGAGTGGATCGCCTGTTCGCTTTCGGCCCAGGCGCCTTCCACCATCTTTATATCTTCGGGGTCCGGCTTCTCGGTTCCCACCTTCACGAATCCGCGTCCCATCTGCTTCATGACGAACCTGTCGCCGAAAGCCTTCACGGCATCGAGTTCGCCGTAGTGCCACGATCCCTTCAAAAATTGCAGCATCAGCACCCGCATGCCCTGGCCCACCGCGCGTAAGGCCGTCCCCATTGCAGCGGTCGTCTTGCCTTTGCCGGGCCCAGTATTGACGATGATCAGGCCGCGCCGTACGTCAGTCATATTCCCCGAAAGTCTGATTCTACTAGATAAAGGAGCGCTGCCCGGGCTAGCAATGCACCCCGCATTACCGAGCACCATGCCGGGCCATCTCGACCGCTCGGAGCAGGGCCTGGGCCTTATTCATCGATTCATCGAATTCGCGCGCGGGATCGGAATCGGCGACGATGCCGGCCCCGGCCTGCAGGTAGGCGTGCTTGCCCTGCATGAGCATGGTGCGGATGCCGATGCAGGAGTCGAGATTTCCGGCGAAATCGGCGTAGAGGACCGATCCGCCGTAGATGCCGCGGCGCACCGGCTCCAGTTCTTCAAGGATCTGCATGGCGCGAACTTTGGGCGCGCCGCTCAAGGTGCCCGCCGGAAAACAGGCGGCGAAGGCATCAACGGCATCAAGATCCTTGCGCAGCGTGCCTTCCAAGGCTGAGACCAAATGCATCACGTGGGAGTAGCGCTCCACGTACATCAGATCCTTGACTTGGACAGACCCGTATTCGCTGACGCGCCCCAGATCGTTGCGGCCGAGGTCCACGAGCATGACGTGCTCGGCGCGTTCTTTTTCGTCGTGGCGCATCTGCTGTTCGAGGCGCAAGTCTTCGGCCTCGTCGCGGCCGCGCGGATGCGTGCCAGCGATGGGCCGGTATTCGAGCTTTCGTCCGGTCACGCGCACCAGCATCTCGGGGGATGACCCCAGGATCTGCGTCTCTCCCAGCCGCAAGAAGTACAGATAGGGCGAAGGATTTACCTGGCGCAGGGCGCGGTAGAGATCGAAGGGCGCGACTTCAGGGATGAAATCGAGGCGCTGGGAGAGTACGACCTGAAAAATGTCTCCCGCGGCGATGTACTCCTTGCAGCGCTCCACACTCCGTAGAAACGCGGCCCGGCTGGTTCCGGCATGAATCTTCAGCTTGCGCCCCTTGGGCTTTCCGGGTTTACGCCATATACCCGGGCGCAATCCGGCGGCCAGCTTTCTCTCGAGAGCGGCGATGTCGCGAACGGCGCGGTCGTAGGCGCGGCGCGGACTCTCGCGCGAAACGTCGGCCGCAGCCACGATGTGGATCTGGTGACGCAGGTGATCGAAGGCCAGTAAGCGGTCGAAGAACATGAGTTCGGCATCGGGCAGGGAAAGATCGTCCTTAGCGTGCTGTCCGATTTTTTCCAATTGGCGCACCGAATCATAAGAGAAATACCCGACGGCGCCGGCGCTGAATGGCGGCAGACCCGGTATGACCGCCGGACGATGCTCGCGCAGCAACAATCTCAAAAAATGGAAGGCGCTGCCTTCGTGCTGTTCGCGATGGCGTCCGCGCTCGATCTCAATCGTGTTGCCCCGCGCCCGCAGCCGCATGTAAGGCCGCGCTCCGAGGAAGGTATAGCGCCCAATCTGCTCGCCGCGCTCAATCGATTCCAAGAGAAAAGCGTGGGACTCGTTTTCTGCGATCGAAAGAAACGCGGAGACCGGCGTCAGGAGATCGGCGCTTACCGACTTCATCACCGGCACCAGCGTCGCCGAGCCCGCCAGGCGCGAGAACTCTTTGTAATCAGGGCTGACCATGAGCAAGACAAAGCGTGTGCCGCGCGGTTCACCGAACCGTAGCGCGGGCTCGCGGTTCATTATAAGGGGACCGGCACTGGAGGTCGTTTTGTGCGCAGGGAAGGATTTCTCCCAAGTGAAACTCCTGGCCACGCACCACCTCGAGCTGGATGTTTTTTAACCGAGTGTTCACAAGCCGTTCATCCTTCTGTCACATCGCGCTGGCTAAGCTGGCGGCATACCTTTTCTGGAAATCTCCTCCAAGGACACTATTATGCTCAAGAAGAAAGTGAAGATCGGCAGCGTTGTCGCGGTTGCCGGGATGCTGTTGACCGGCGCCGCAGTCCAGGCCCAGGTGCGCAGCAGCCAGGTGCAACACAAAACCAAGCCCTCAACTCAATATCAACATGTTCTACTGATCAGCGTTGACGGCATGCACGCCGTCGATTTCGTCAGCTGCGCTAACGGAGTTTCCACTTCGGGCAATCAACCTTTTTGTCCAAACTTGGTCGCACTATCGAAGACCGGAGTCACGTACCTGCAGGCACTGACCTCCCGCCCTTCGGACTCCTTCCCCGGCCTGACCGCGCAAATTACCGGCGGAACGCCACGTTCGGCGGGAATTTTCTACGATGTGAGCTACGACCGTGCGCTCTCCCCTCCCTACGAGACTACCCCCTACGGCATTATCGGCGGACCGAAGCTTTGCCCCGCCGTGGTCGGAACCCAAGTCGGCTTCGACGAAGAGATTGACTTCAACTATATGAAGCTCGACGCCGGCCGCCCCAATGGCAACGAGGGCCGCAACGGCATCAATTGGAAATACTTGCCGCGCGATCCTCAGAATGGATGCGCACCGGTTTATCCTCACAACTTTATCCGGGTGAACACAATTTTCAACGTGGTTCACAATGCCGGTGGTTACACCGCCTGGTCGGATAAACATCCCTCGTATGACTTCACCAACGGCCCCACGGGTGACGGCGTGGCCGATCTGTGGTCGCCAGAAATCAATTCCATTCCGGTGAGCTTGCCCACGGTTCAGGGCTGCCATCCCTTGCCCGACCAGCTGGATGCGACCAGCACAAACGCCTGGACCGACAGCTTCCAGAACATTCAGTGTTACGACTCGCTGAAAGTGCAGGCGATTCTCAACGAGATCGACGGCAAGACGCACGATGGCAGCGCCTCGGCGCCGGTTCCAAAATTGTTCGGAATGAATTTCCAGGCGGTCAGCGTCGGAGAAAAACTGGTGGAAGCCAACCCACCGACCAATCCTAACTTCAGCCAGACCGGAGGCTACTTGGATCCTTTGGGAACTCCGAGCGCCTCGCTGCAGCAGGAGATCGAATACGTCGACCAGTCCATCGGCAAAATGGTGAGCGAACTGTCGAATCAAGGGCTGTTGTCGTCGACGCTGATCATCGTCTCGGCCAAACACGGGCAGTCGCCAATCGATCCCAATCGGGTGCTGCGCATTCCGGCGGATAATCCGAACGACGAGCCGCCCTCTCAGGTTCTGTCGCCGATGGGCGTGGGGCCTGCATTCCCGGTGGTGCAGGCCGATGAGGACGACATTTCGATGTTGTGGCTCGGCAATCAAAGTCAAACCACGGCCGACGTCCTTACGCTGGCGGCCAACGAGAGCCTCTACGGACAGGGCGAGATCTTTGCGGGTCCAATGCTCGATCTGATCTTCAACGATCCACTGGAAGACTCGCGCACCCCCGACATCATCGTGGCTCCCAACGTGGGTGTCGTTTACACCGGGGGTAAGGCCAAGGTGGCTGAGCATGGCGGGTTCGCCAACGATGACCGCAATGTGATCCTGGTGGTTTCGAATCCGGCGCTGCCGGCCGCGACGTTTACCTCGCAGGTCGAGACCCGGCAGATTGCTCCCACCATTCTGCAGGCGCTGGGGCTCGATCCAACCCAGTTGCAGGCAGTACAACAAGAAGGAACGATCGAATTGCCCGGACTTCCGTTCTAGTATTTCCCGCGGTTCCATGGGTTAGGCAATGCGGGGAGCGTAAGCTCCCCGCTTCTTCGTGGCCGGCGTTTATGGGCCGGCAGGCGAGTTCAACTCCCATGCGAAATAGAGTACCCTTCTCGTTAACCGAGTTTACCCGCGGAATATTGCGTCGTGAACCATTCCGGCAATTGACGCAACCCCTTGCCGCATTCGAAGATACGCAGATACAAGCAAGCGGGCCTCGTGCGGTTACGAGTCTATGCGCATTAAGTTCTGGGGCGTGCGCGGTTCCACGCCCACCCCACAACCCGAGAACATGCGCTACGGAGGCAATACCTCCTGCGTCGAGGTGCGCCTTGGCGACCGCATTTACATCTTCGATTGCGGCACCGGCTTCCGCGTGCTGGGGCGGCAATTGCAGAGCGAATTCGGCGACCGTCCTTTCTCCGCGCACGTTTTCGTTTCCCACTTTCATTGGGACCACATTCAGGGCCTGCCGTTCTTCCGGCCTTTATATGCGAACGCCGAGAACCGATTTCAATTCCAATGCTCCAGCCGGACGCGCAGCCTGAAACAAGTGATGGAAGAGCAGATGGCCGCACCCTACTTTCCCGTGCGCCTCGACGAGATGAAGGCCAGGCGCGACTTCTACGAGATCGGAAACGGGCGCGTCACCGTAGAAGACGGAGTAGTGCTGAAGACGGCATGGTTAAACCACCCCCAAGGATGCATGGGATTTCGCCTGGAAACCAAAGACGGAATTCTGGTCTACGCCACCGACAACGAACCCGGCGATGCGGCCTTCGATAAAGCCGTGCGCAAGCTGGCCGAAGGCGCGGACGTACTGATCTATGACGCGCAGTATCTGCCGGAGGAATACGAAGCCCGACGCCGCGGCTGGGGACACAGCCACTGGCGCGAGGCGGTCAACGTAGTGATGGAGAGCGGGGCGAAAGAGCTGGTGTTGTTCCATCACGATCCCGATCACACCGACGCTATCATCGACAAGGTGGTGCACGAGGCCCGCAATTATTATCCCAAGGTACGGGCCGCCGCCGAAGGCATGGAAATCAATCTAGAAGCCAAGAAGCGCTAGCTGGGCTGATTTCAGCCGGACCTTAGATTTCTCCGGAGCAGGCTCATTTCCAATCTACTTCGGCCCGTGCGACGTCCGTGTAAGCGAGGTCCACACTTTTATAAAGCAGTTCCTCGCCCAAGCTTTGGGCGAGAGCGTAGCTGAAACAATCGTCATCATTGAGCCGCGCGCCATGTGGCCCCCTCAACCTCCGAGTTTTCGGATGCTCAACGGCATAGCCGCGGAACCTACGATCAGCACGCGTAAATCCAACGAGAAAACAGCCGTCCGCTGTCTTATCACTTCACAGAACGGAACGTCTCCGTCAGGCAAGACCGTCACCGCAAACCTGCCAGAGCTCGAATTCCCGATCTGGACTTTGATCGGTTTCGAGATGGGTGAACCTTTGCGGCACCTTCGCTACGGACCGCCTTGCTTCGGTGCCGTCCGGCTCTTATACTCGGAACGTTTGCCCTTTCGTTCCGGGAACCAGCCCGGCGCCGGCCAACGTCTCGAATCGCGCTCATTCCGGAGAGATCTATGACCACGATGACCACCGCCCCGCACGTCGACAAAGAAACCAATCCCTGGGAGTCGCAGCGGGCGCGCTTTGATCTGGCGGCGCAGAAGCTGAATCTCGACGAAGGCCTGTGGCGGGTTCTGCGCTCTCCAAACCGCGAGTTGACGGTCTACATCCCCGTACAGATGGATGACGGCCGCTTGGAAGTTTTCACGGGATACCGGGTGCAGCACTCGATTGCGCGTGGGCCGGCCAAGGGCGGCATCCGCTACGCGCCTGACGTTACTCTCGATGAAGTTCGCGCTCTGGCCAGTTGGATGACCTGGAAGTGCGCCGTGGTGAATATTCCCTTCGGCGGAGCCAAGGGCGGCGTGATCTGCGATCCCCACAAGATGTCGATGGGCGAGATCGAGCGCATGACCCGGCGCTACACCTCGGAGCTGATCGAATTCATCGGACCGGAAAAAGATGTTCCCGCCCCCGACGTCAACACCAACGAACAAATCATGGCCTGGATGATGGACACCTACTCCATGCACATGCGGCAGACGGTTACGGCGTGCGTGACCGGAAAGCCGATCAATATCGGCGGCTCGCGCGGACGCCGCGAGGCTACCGGCCGCGGCGTGATGGTGGTGTGCGACGAAGCCATCAAGAAGCTCGGCCTGTCGCGCCAGAGCAGCCGCGTAGTGGTGCAGGGCTTCGGCAACGTGGGCTCGAATGCGGCGCAGCTCATGTATCAGGGCGGATACAAGGTCATTGGCATCGCCGAGGTGGGCGGGGGACTTTACAACAAGAATGGCATCGACTTGAACGCGCTGGTCGAATTCCGGCAGAAGAATGGAACCGTGCATGGTTTTCCCGGCGCGGAAGCTTACGACGCCGCCGACTTGCTGACCACGGAGTGCGAGATTCTAATTCCTGCCGCCACCGAAAACGTGATTACTTCACGCAATGTCGATCAGGTGAAGTGCCGTGTTCTGGCCGAGGGCGCGAACGGTCCTACCACCTCTGTCGCCGACGATGTCTTAACCGAGAAGGGTGTATTCGTAATTCCCGATATTCTGGCCAATGCCGGCGGCGTTACCACCTCGTACTTCGAGTGGGTGCAGGACCGCCAGGGCTACTTCTGGAAGGAATCGGTGGTCAACGAGCAACTGGAAGAAATCATGATTTCATCGTTTGGTGACGTGGTGCGTTACGCCGAAACCCACAAGGTGAACAATCGCGTCGCCGCTTACATGCTGGCGATTGATCGCGTGGCCTATACCATTCGGCAGCGCGGTATTTACGCGTAAAGTGCCGTTGCCAGTGCCCAGTTGCCAGTTAACGCCCGAGGCGGTTTCGGCACTGCGGAATTGCGGAGGGAATATTTATGAGTTCACGCACGAAGAGGCGGTTCGCGCCAATCTTGCCGTTGCTGCTTCTGTCCCTGATGTTGTCCGCGGTTGCGCCGACGCTCTCTCACGCAGCCGCCGCGCCCCAAGCCGCAGGGGCCGCCGATAAGCTCGACATTAATACTGCCACCCCGGATCAACTCAAAGCCCTGCCCGGTATCGGCGACGCCTACTCGCAGAAAATTATCGCCGGGCGCCCCTACCGCACCAAACTCGATTTGGTTCATAAAAAGATCATTCCGCAGGCCACATACGACAAGATCAAAGAGCAGATTATTGCCAAGCAGCCCAAGGCTGCGACGATGGCGCCGAAATAGCAGTGGTGGCTTGGTCGAACCAGAATGGCGGAAATCATGGGGAGACAGCCGCCTGGTCTGTCCGCCAAGCCCAGCGAGGCAGCCCCGCACTTTCGCGTTCTTTCCCCGATTGCGTTCCCTTCCATCGTGGAGGATAATCACACAAGCGTCAGTAGCTTTTCCGGGAGCGCCCTCGTCGCGGTGAACGGTCGTAGTGAACCTGCCGAATTCCATCACGCTGATCCGTATCTGCAGCATCCCTCTGCTGGTCTGGATTCTTTCTTCTAATCGTTTCGGCAGTGAGCATGGCGCCAAAGAACTTTTAGCGTCGGCTATTTTCATCGCCGCTTCCATGACCGACGGCATCGATGGCTATCTCGCCCGCAAGCGCGGGCAGATCACGACCATGGGCATTCTGCTCGATCCCATGGCCGACAAACTTCTCATCGCGGCGGCGTTCGTGTTGCTGGTGCAATTCAATCCCAGCCTGGTTCCGGCCTGGATCGCGATCGTCATCATCGGCCGCGAATTTCTGGTAAGCGGGCTGCGCTCGATTGCCGCCTCCGGTGGATTTACTATCGAAGCCAGCGATCTTGGCAAATTTAAAATGGTGGTGCAGATCGTTTCCGTGGTAGCAGTCATCCTCGATCATCGCTGGAAGGAGTGGCCGGTCTACGGAAACTTTATCTTTCCGATTCACTGGATCGCCTACCTGGCAATCTGGTTCGTGGTTTGCGTCTCTCTGGTTTCTGCCATCGATTATTTCGTAGCCTTCTGGTCGAAGATCGACCGCCGGGTTTCGAAGCGGCGCCGCCGGGCC
The DNA here is from genome assembly GCA_049513475.1 of Candidatus Sulfotelmatobacter sp. Lineage (GTDB taxonomy): Bacteria > Acidobacteriota > Terriglobia > Terriglobales > Acidobacteriaceae > Sulfotelmatobacter. Next base: position 61,892 of record JBEKWC010000019.1, read on the forward strand.
TTCGTGCTCAGCCGCCGCGCCAAGCCGCAGACCCCGCCGGCCAATGCCGATGTCGCCCGCTCAACCTAATTCGCCCCCCGCCGCGGAGCCTGCGGCGGTTAAGCGCTCGAACGAGAGTCCATCGCTGGGCTCGGCCAGCCGCGAGGAATTTGTCTCCCAAGAGTTCTCAGAGAGCGAGCGATCCCTGCTGCTGCGTTTGGCGCACGACTCCATTTCTTCCGCTCTCGAACGCCGGGAGATTTCATTGCAGGCACCGAGCGCACATCTTTCCCAACACCGCGGCGCTTTTACTTCGCTCTACCTGCGGGGTGAACTGCGGGGATGCGTCGGTTACGTGCTGCCCGCCTGCAGCGTCTATCGCGCCGTAGCGGAAACCGCGCGCGCGTCGGCCTTCGCCGATAACCGCTTCCCGCCCGTGAGCGCGGAGGAAGCTCCGCTTCTCGAAATCGAACTCAGTATCCTTACGTCGCCGCAAGCCATTCGAGCCGGAGAAATTCAGGTCGGCCGGCACGGTTTGCTCATCACCGGCGGCGGGCGCCGCGGTTTGCTGTTGCCGCAAGTGCCGGTAGAGCGGGGCTGGGAAGCAACCACCTTCCTCGAACAGACCTGCCGCAAAGCGGGATTGCCGCTCGATGCCTGGCGCCGGGGAGCGAACCTCGAGGCCTTCACCGCGGAAATCTTCAGCGATAAAAAATCGCTTGGTCCAGACCCGGACAGGTCCTGATGAAGCACCGCTGGTCAGATCGCGCGACCCGTTCCGCGTAACTCGCGGACGATGGTAGCGATGTCGTTCTCCTGAAACATCCGAATCGCCGCGATCCCAGCCGCACCGGCTTGCATACAGGCCCGGGAATTTTTCGGCGTGATGCCTCCCAGAGCAAGCACCGGAATACTGGCGCGGCAGGCTTGGCGAAGAGCGTCGAGGCCGGCGGGAACAGTTTCGGGCGAATGTTTTTTTTCGAACACGGGAGCAAACACGGCAAAGCTGGCGCGTTCTTTGGCGGCTTGAGCTACTTCTTCTGGAGAGTGGCAGGAAACTGCGACGATGGGCGTTGACGTCAGGTTTCCGCGGCCGCTGGAAGCCGCGCCAGAAGTCCAAGCGGCTCGAACATCAGCAGGCGAGATATCGTCTGAGGTGAGGTGAACGCCGTGAGCGGCGCTGGCCAGCGCTACGTCGGTGCGGGAATTGACTAGTAAAACCGTTCTCAGTTCCCGGTTCGCAGCTCTCAGCATACCAACGATACCCATCGCTTCGCGGGCCAGCGTTTCCAGTTCGCGGGTCGAGAGATCCTTCTCGCGCAGCTGAATGTAGTCCACGCCCTGGCTCGTCGCCTCCTCGATCTTGTCCAGCACACTACGGCGGCGGGTGAGTTCGTCTCCGGCGAAAGACTTTCGGTCGGTGGTGTAGTAAAGGAGAGTGCTTGGCAGCATCAAATTTCAGTTTCGACTCTCACAAGCTTCAACCCAGAGGATCCGGGGGCGCACAGGGTAACCCAGCCAAACCCGTGGGATTCAATCACGGTCTGGTTTTTGCGATCTCTGGCATCACTTCCTGCTCTTTTTCTTTCTTGGGCGAGCCGCCGAGGTGGTATTCGGTTAGCCCGTCGCGCAGAAATGCAAAGGCATCTTCGGGAGTGTCGACGAATTTAAACAAGTCGAGATCTCCGGGGGAGATCGTGCCCGCATCGACGAAGGCCTGGAAGTTCATGATCCGGTGCCAGTACTCGCTTCCGTAGATCACCACCAAAATTTTCTTGGCGAGCTTATCGGTCTGAGCCAGTGTAAGGATCTCGAAAAGCTCGTCGATGGTGCCGAAGCCGCCGGGAAAAATCACCAGCGCTTTAGCCAGATAAGCGAACCAGAATTTGCGCATGAAGAAATAGTGGAATTCGAAGTTGAGCGCGGGCGTGATGTAGGAATTCGGATTCTGCTCGAAGGGCAAGTTAATGTTAAGCCCGATGCTCTTGCCGCCGGCTTCGTAAGCGCCCAGGTTGGCCGCTTCCATGATGCCGGGACCTCCGCCAGTGGTGACCACGAAGCGGCGGCGGCGCGCCGGAATCTGAATCGACCATTCGGTGAGCAGGAACGCTAGGCGGCGTGCATCTTCGTAATACCGGGCCATGCTCACCGCCGCGTGGGCACGCTTCAGAGATCCGTGGTGCTCGGCGTCAACATCCGCAGCTTCGGCGCGTTTTTTTTCCACGGTCGATAGCTGGTCTTTTGCCGAGGTCTGGCCTTGAAAGCGAGCCGAGCCGAAGAAGACCACAGTGTCTTGAATCTGCTCGCGGCGAAAGCGGGCCAGCGGCTCTTGATACTCAGCCAGAATGCGCAGGATGCGGCCATCGGGACTATCCAAAAATGGTTGGTTGCGATAGGCCAGCGGTGCGGGATTCAGTTTATCGGGCATGGCATCGATCTCTTTGGGATGAAAAATTGTTGCTTAATTGTCGGAGGTCATCGGTGTTCGTGGTAGTGCAGGGCTTCCCAGAAGCCAATCCAGATGTCGAGTAATCCCAGGCCGCTGCACAGCCCGCGGAAAAAACCGCCAGAGACGAGGGGACGAAGCCCCGGGAACGACAACAGCAGATAATTGTCGGTCCACTGAGGAGTCCAGGGCAGGATCACCAGCAGCACCCCGGCGACCGCGCTGATCAAGACAAACAGAAAAACGGAAGTGCGGTGCAGCCAGAGGTGTAAGCTGCTCGGCGGCTGCGGCGTCAAGGTCGCAGGGGCATCGATCACGGCGGTACGGGTATCGGCTTCCTGCGGCGGCGGTTGCTGGGCAGCGGCTTTTTCAGCCGGCATGAGGGGATCGGTCATTGAGCCCTCCATGGCCGCCTAAGCCGCTTGCAACAATCCTGGAACGATCCGCCGCGCACGCTGGTTGAGTCGGGAAAAGCAAAGTGAGGAACAAAACCCATCGCGCTATTCTACGACTTTAGAGGCTTGATCCGCTCGGCCACGTCGCGATAATCGATGTTGCGGCCGTAAACTTCCATGAAGTTCTTCATGGCGGCAGGCCGGTCGCCCGCCAGTTCGTAGGCGGTCGCGAGTTCATAGTGCAGAGCAGTGCGCGTTTCTTCGTCGATCCCGGGCGCTTGCAGAGCCTTGTCGTACCAGCGGATCGCCGCTTGCGGAACTCCCTTGTCGAGAAAACACTGCGCCAGCCAGGTGTAGGTCTGCATCACTTGCGGGAAAGCGTGTCCGCGATCGACCGCCTGGCAGGTCTTCTGTAATTCTCCGATGGCCTCGTCGAGCAGCCCCATTTCTCGGAAGGCAATGCCGAGATTGTAGTGGGTTTCAGGATCTTCGTCAGCCGCGGTAGGACCCCCAGCTTCGAGATCGTGCTTGATCTCGCCAAACATCTCCGACAGATCCACGCCTGCCTCTTCGCCGAAGGGAGACGACTTCGGGGCGGCCGTTGCCGCCGGCAGAATGATCGGAGAACTTTGTGGCCTAGACGCTGCCACCGGGACCTTCAGCGAAGCCACAGGGGACGCCGAGGCGGCAGCAGCAGCAGCCAGAGGAGCCACGACCGGCGGCGCGACCGGAACCGGAGGCGGTAGCGTAACTGCAGGGGCCTGAGCCTCCACTGGCGCAGGCGGAGGCAGTTGGCTTTCGACCACCGGAGCGCCTTTTAGGAAGTCCTCTCCCAGCGAAGCTTCGAGATCGGCAACGAACTCGCCCATGACTTCAGGTTCGCGCACTCCAAAGACGGTAGGCGCGGCTTGCCCCACGGCCTCCAGTTCCTGGCTCGGATGCTCAGTCGGATTGCTTTCCGCTGACGCCTGCAGCGCGGCGGCTTGCGTGGAGGCAGGCTGGGCACTCTCATTCGCGAGTTGGGGAGCGGCCTTTTCCGGCACGAAGCCTTCCCCGAGAGAAGATTCCAGCTCGGCGACGAACTCGCCCAGCGCGCCTGGCTTCGCTTCTGGGGCAGCTTCTTTGGCCAGCGCCGGAGGAGGTGCGGATTCTACGACCGGCTCGGGTCGTTTCGCGGAGGCAGCAACGGGCTCGACCGCCGCAGGAGAATCGACCTCGGCCACCGCAACTTCGTCGACGGCAAATTCCGCGGGAGCTTCGACCGCAGGCTCGTCGATGCTGAAATCAGAAATGCTCTCGACCGCCGACGTTTCTTCCGCGGCGACGGGCTTCTTGGAAGCTGCCTCGATCTCAGCTCGAAGCACGGTTAGGATGGATTCGTCGTCCGTGAGGCTCTGCAGCTTCTCGAAAATCGCGGACGCCTGCTCCGCCATGCCATGTTCGAGGTAGAAACGAATCTCTTCGACGGTTTCGGCGGTCTGTTCCGGATCGTTAGCCTTCTGCCCGAGCTTCGCCGCGGCGGCTACCGGCGCGGCCTCTACAGCTTCATCCTCGCTTGCGCCCGGCGTGGCATCGTCAGCCTCAATGGTAAGAGCATCATCCCACTCGGAAGAAAGATCGATTTCTTCCGTTGCGCCCGCCGCCGTGGAGTCGTCGGCGGACGCAACCTGGTCGGGAACTGCAGCTTCGGGAAGCTCGGGCGACGGATCGGCGACCAGGGCGAATTCGGCTGCTTCCGCAACTTCCGCCGGCTCAGAGACCGGCCAGGGAGCCGAAGCCTGCTTTGTTTGTGGGGCTGCCGCTGCCACGGCAGAAACGGAAGCCGCCGGCGCCTCCACAGCCGACCGGCCTTCGTAGCGCGTGGCCAGTTCGCCGTAACGAGTCGCTTCCTCCGGATGTCCAGCTTCGGAATAAATATTCTGCAGAGTGCGGCAGCAGACGCCGGCTTCGGCGAAGCGCGCGGCGCGGGTATGCAGCGCGGCCAGACGCTGATTCAGGCGCTGGTCGGTCGGAGCCTGCGGCAACGCCGCCATCAGCGGCCCCAGGGCCTTGGCCGGCATATTGTACGAGATGAAAAGCTCGGCGTCGGTGAGCGCGGAGCGCACCGCAAGCGCGACCGCATCGGAATAGTGCTGCGGAATTGACGGAGCTGTGGCCTCCAGTTCGTCGACAATAACCGCCGCTTCTTCCGCGGAAATTAAATTGCCGGCGGTGTCGCCGCCCAACTGGCGGACCACCTGCTGATAATTATTCAGGTGCAGAGGATTGCCCGGTTCGACCGTGGTGAGCTTCTGGTAAAGATCGCGAGCCCGAGTCAGGTCGCCGGATTGCACCGAAGAGTGCGCCAGCAATTCGATCACTTCGCTGACGTGTGTCGACTCCCCGGCTTTCTGGAAAAGATCGAGCAGCTTCTCGAGAGAAGCCGAATTGTCGCGCACATGCCCGATGATGGAGTGCAGATTCTTCAATACCTTTTCGGAGTCTTCGGCCAGCAAGCGCTCGGCGTGCTGATCGTAAACCTGAAGCGCGTTCTCATACTGTCCGGCTTGCATGAGCGCGTCGGCGAAAGTCGAGATCGCGGGCAAATCGTTGTGCACCGTCAAGAGCTTGCTGGCTAACAGTCCAGCCTCGGAGAGCTTGCCGGTTTTCAGATATGCCTTCAGCAGGTCGCGCAGAGCGTCGGGATTGGAATCAAGATCCGAAACTTTCTGCAGCGATTCGATCGCCGCTTCCGAGTCGCCGGCCTCAAGCTGATTACGCCCCTGAATGCGAAGTGCGTAGCTATTTCCGGGATCGAGCGTGAGCATGCGCTGCAAGACTTCGTCGGCGCCGCTCAGCGAGCCCTTCGAGCGCAGGGTCTCGGCGGCGGCGGAAAAAATCTGCCAGGCATCGTCTTTCTTGCCGAGGCGAACATAAACCTCCGCCAGCCGCACTCGCATGGCGGTATTTTCCGGGTCCATCTCCAGAATCTTTTGGAAAATTCGGACGGCATTGTCCAGTTCGCCGGCCTTGAGGAATTCATCGGCAACCTGCAAGTATTGCGAGCGGGCGTCGTTGAAGAGTCCCTGCTGGGTGTAAAGTTCGGCCAGCTTCAGCACGCTCTCCAGCGAGGGCTTGAGCTTGCTGATTTTTTTGTACATGGCGATGGCCTTAACCGTGAAACCCTGGTTGGCATAGGCATCGCCCACGGTCTTGAAGCATTCGGTGGCTTTGTCGGCATCGCCCAGGCGGGAATAGAGATCGCCCACGGTGTTGGTGACCGTGAGATCCTTGGGGTCGGCCTTGATGACTTTCTCGTACTCAGCGATGGCATTTTGCATCTTGCCCTGCTGGACGTACTTCTCCGCAGCGCTGAGAGCTTTTTGTTTGTTGAACCCGAAACCGAACGCCATAAGAGTCAGAACTCCAGACCCGCGGTGAATCCAGAAAGCCAGAACCCAGAAGGCTCGAAGCTGAGAAAGCTGCCCCGAGTAATCGAATGATGGTTCCCGCCGTACCGGCCCTGGAACCTCAAGTGGCCAAACTCTTTTAAGGAGACATGGCCGTTCGGACAAGGGCAATTGTACGGCTGGCGCAGCAGAATCGCATGGTTACCAAGGGTTACCGAAAGGGAGTGTACGAACGAGTTACCATGGGAATTACTAGACACGAGAGAAGTTTTGCTTTGGACTGCGAGACTTAGAGAGGGCTGGAAGCCTCCAGAAATCACCCTTCCCCTCAGCCTCTAATACAAACAGGCTATGGGGACTTCAGGGGTAACCCAGTAATCTTGCCCTGCGAAATGACACGCTACCTTCATCTCGACGAAAGGGAATCGAGATTATGACCTGGATTCGTACCGTTCCTCTCTCTGAGGCCGACGACAAACTGCGCCAAGCCATCGAGGGCCAACGGTCGCTGTACCCAAACGAGTACGCCGAGCCGGTGCATCCCGATGAGACGGGAGGCTCGTCCATCGTAGGTTCACACACGCTGATCCCGCAAGCTCTCTACCATGCCTTCGGCACTTTTGGAGCGCTCATGGCGCCGGAGTTGCCGCTAAGCCGCCGGCAGCAGGAGATGATCGCCACCATGGTCTCGGTGACCAACCGGTGTGTGTATTGAATCGAATCGCACGCAGAGTTTCTGCGTAGAGTCACGCTGGATGCAGAGCTCGTCGCGGCGCTGGAAAAGGATTACACCACCGCTGCCATCACGCCGCAGGAGCGGGTGATGGTGGACTACGTGGTAAAGCTGACCAAGGATGCAACCAAGGTCTGGAAGGACGATATCGAAGGCCTACGGGCGGCAGGATTCGAGGACCGCGGAATTCTGCAGATCACTCTGATCGCTTCCTGGTTCAACTACATCAATCGCGTCGCGGACGCGCTGGGAGTGGGGCGGGAGTGAAACCCAGGCCCCGGCTAGCTATCCTTGCGATAGAGCAGGTCGCGCATAGCTTTTCTCCGCTCCTCGTTCGCATCTTTTAACGACTTGCGTTCATCGGCGCTCATACCCGGCTTCTTCTTCGAGTCAGCAGCTTCTTCTTCGCTGCACGCCGGGCAGCGGTTGGCAAACCCGGGTTTACCCGGCTTCAGTTCGAACTCTTCCGAGCAGATGGCGCAGACCTTGATCGGGAATGCCATGCAACAATTATGATACAACCCACCCGTACGTGAATCACTCCATGGCTGAATCGTTAGCGGAATTTTTTCGGTCGAACTTCGAGGCGCACCGCGAGGAGCGCGCCTATGGGCAGCGCCGCGGCTATCGCATGGAATGGTTCTCCTACGGGCAGATCGTGGAGATGGCGCTGGCCTTCAGCCGCGATCTTGAGTCTCGAGGGATCGTCAAGGGCGACCGGGTGATGCTTTGGGGCGAGAACTGCGCGGAGTGGGCCGCAACGTTCTTTGGCTGCGCTTTGAGCGGCGCGATTGTGGTTCCGATGGATGACGGCGCTTCCGCGGATTTCGCTTTGCGAGTTTCGAATCAGGTCGCAGCCAAGCTTTGGGTTTGTTCGCGTCGCCACGCGGCGAAGAACATTGCCTGCTCAGTCGATGTATTAGCCCTCGATGAAGTCAGAATCTCCATCCTGTCCCGGCAAAGAACGCAGGGACAGGGACAAGGAAAAGGATGGGGCACCTGCGGCGGCATCGCTCGCGGCGACACCTTACAAATCGTGTTTACTTCCGGGACTACCGCCGAACCCAAGGGCGTCGTCATCACCCATGGCAATGTGCTCGCTAACATCGCCCCTCTCGAAAAAGAGATGCAGCCGTATTTGAAGTACGAGCGCTGGGTGCATCCCGTGCGCTTTCTGAATCTGCTGCCGCTGAGTCATGTCTTCGGGCAATTCCTGGGAATGTTTCTGCCGCCGCTGTTGGGCGGGATCGTCATTTTCCAGGAGGAGATGAAGCCCTCCGAGATCGTGAGCACGATTCGCCGAGAGCGCGTTTCGGTATTGGTTACGGTGCCCAGAGTCTTGCAATCGCTGAAACAGAAGATCGAACGCGATCTCGAAATAGGCGGGAACCTCGAAACTTTTCACAACCGCTTTCGTAGAGCCGAGGGCCAGCACTTCCTGCGCCGCTGGTGGACTTTTCGCGACGTTCACCGGCAGTTTGGATGGAAGTTCTGGGCGTTCATCTGCGGCGGGGCGGCGCTCGACGGCGACGCTGAAACATTCTGGCGACGCCTGGGCTACGCCGCAATCCAGGGCTACGGCTTGACCGAGACCACCTCTCTCATCAGCGTCAACCACCCTTTCAAACTGAGCAAGGGATCGATCGGAAAGGTGCTGCCCGGCAGAGAGGTGAAGCTGGCGGAAGATGGCGAAATTCTGATTCGCGGTGGCGGCGTCGCGGCGGGCTACTGGCAGGGAAATCGGCAAACCAACGTTTCCGATGAAGAAGGTTGGTACCGCACCGGAGATGTCGGCGCTCGCGATGACGCCGGCAATCTTTATTTCAAGGGCCGCAAGAAGGAAGTCATCGTTACCCCGGCGGGACTGAATATCTATCCCGAAGACCTGGAAGCCGCCTTGCGGCAACAGCCCAACGTGAAAGACTGCGTCGTTGTGGGCATCGAGCGCGGAGGGAATGCCGAGCCGTGCGCCGTCGTGATTGCGGGTGACGACGTCGGTCTCGCGGAAATCGTTGCAGCGGCCAACCAGCAACTGGCGGAATTCCAGCGCATGCGAATGTGGGTGCCATGGCCGCAGCAAGATTTTCCCCGCACCAGCACGCAAAAACCACGGCGCAATGCAATTGCCGAATTCGCTAGGCGGCAGGTCGCGCTAACCGCCTCCGATGCCGCCAGTAACAATCCAGTCCTCGACTTGATCGCTCGAATCACCGGGCGAAGCGGGCCCGGGATCGGCGCAGGGGAATCACGCGATGCAGATCTTTCCGCGGATCTTGGACTCAGTTCGCTGGATCGCGTGGAGCTGATCGGCGCTCTCGAAGACCGTTATCAGGTCGATCTCAGCGAAACCCGCTTTAGTGCTGCGCGCACGGTTGGAGACGTAGAAAAGATCCTCCGCGGAGGCGCCGCCGAGCGCGCGCAATATCACTATCCCACCTGGACCTTGCGCTGGCCAGTCACGTGGGTGCGCTGGCTGGCACATTATTTATTAATGAGGCCGGCGATCATTTTGCTGGGCTGGCCGCGCATCGAGGGCCGCGAAAATCTTCGCGGCTGCCGCGGCCCGGTGCTGGTGGTTTGCAATCACATCGCCGGCGTGGATGTGGGCTTCGTGCAAACGGCTCTACCGCCGCGCTTCCGCCACCGAATCGCCACCGCGACCGGCGGCGAAGCGCTGGAGGCCCTGCGCACCCCGCCCCCCGGGAGAAATTGTTTCGGCAGAATCTACGATCGCCTGCAGTGGGTTCTCGGCGTCTCGCTGCTGAACCTATTTCCCTTGCCCCGAGAAGCCGGCTTCCGCCAAAGCTTCGCGTATGCGGGCCAGGCTGTGGATCGCGGATACAGCGTTCTGGTGTTTCCCGAAGGACGACATACCGTGGATGGAAAGATCAATCCCTTTCGCGCGGGGATCGGATTGCTGGCGAATAATCTGCGCATTCCCGTCGTGCCCATGCGGATCGTGGGATTGTTTGAAGTGAAGCAGGCGGGAAAGAAATTTGCCGCGCCCTGGAAAATCTCCGCCCGCATCGGAAAGCCGATCGCCTTTCCGCCCGATTCGGAACCGAACCAAATCGCCCGCGATCTGCACACCGCGGTGGAATCGCTTTAAGAAGTCGCCGTAAGAACTCGCCTTCCAACGGCTGCCGAGACACTCGAAATTCGCATCAGGTATGCCCGAAGGCACCCCTGATATGAATCTTGCTTCGAACTGGCCCTCTAACTCCCGATCTTAAATTGATCGCAGAAATCCGATCTGGATTCGGCAATCGCCTCTATGCGGGGCTGGCCCGCTCGCTGTTGGGCTTCGAGCCGCTTAGGGCGAAATACAGAATATAGAGATAGCAGATCACGGGAAGAAAGAACGCGTGGTGGATGCCGATGCGATCGGCGATTGCGCCCTGCGCTAGCGGAATTAACGCCCCGCCAACGATCGCCATGATCATGACTCCGGAGCCATCTCCGGTAAGCGGACCGAGCTCGGCCACGCCCAGCGTGAAAATGCTGGGGAACATGATGGAGTTAAAAAAGCCGACCAGGATGATGCTCCACATGGCGAAGTGGCCGGTGCTCAACATGGAAATCGCAACCAGAGCCGCGGCGCACACGGAGCATATTCCGAGCAGCCGGCCAGTGTTCATCTTCTGCAAGAGTCCGGAGCCGATGAAGCGCCCGACCATGGCTCCCCCCCAGTAAAAGGCGACGAAGCCGGCGGCAACTTTTTCCGTCAGGCCGCCAATCTCGGGCTGGCTGAAATAGTTCACCAAAAAACTTCCGATGGAGACTTCGGCGCCGACGTAAACGAATATTCCGATCGCCCCGAGAATTAAGTTGGGATGCTTCCAGATGGAGTCGTTTACTTTTTCCCCGACCTTGTGCTGGGCCTGCGGAATTTTCGGGAGCCTGAAGCTGCCGATCGCAATTGCCAACAACACCAGCGCGATACCCAGGCCCACGTAGGGCGTCTTGACTGTGGCGGCTTCGTGCAGGCGGTAGGCTTGCAGAGCATCGGGCGCCAGCGCCCTGATTTCTTCCATCGTCTTCGGCGCTGTACTCAGAATCAGAAAACCGCCGAAGAAGGGCGCCAGGAAGGTCCCCAGCGAGTTGAAGGCCTGAGTCAGATTTAGCCGGCTGGAGGCGGTCTGGGGCTTGCCCAACACGGTCACGTAAGGATTGGCTGCAACCTGAAGGCAAGTGATTCCGGCAGCGAGGACGATCAGAGCGATCAAGAACAATGGATACGATGGCACACTGGCCGCCGGCACGAAAAGAAACGCGCCCGCGCCCATGGTCAGCAAACCCACGACCATGGAGCGCTGATAGCCGATCCAGTCGATGATCTTCGCCGAAGGGATGGAGAAAAGAAAGTACGCTCCAAAGAAAGCGAACTGAATGAGCATGATTTGGGCGTAATTCAGATCGAAGATGGGTTTCAGGTGCGGGACAAGAATGTCATTCAGGCAAGTAAGAAAGCCCCACATGAAAAACAGGGTGGTGACGATCGCCAGCGGTCCGGTGTAGGAAGCAGAGGATGATTCAGGAGAAATTACGGTAGATTGGCTCGGAGGCGCGATTGCCATAGTGATGATTTCCGCTCTCGATTACCTCGGCATCATAGCACTGAGAGGCGAAGAGAATCATTTCTCCGGGGTGCAAACCGGTGGCGGCGTGCAAGCCCGTAAACTGCCACTGAAGTGCTTCGCCGAGAGGCTGGAAATCTATTGCTGCAGCGCCTGAATCTTTATCAGCCAGTTGGGCGGCTCGGGCAGGATGGCAAAGGTGGGGAGCTTGCCGCGCACCATGGCGACTTCGTCGCATTTGTAGTAACGCGGGCAAACGTGGCAATCCTTGTGAATCTTGTCGGGGAGGTCTTCGCGGCGGGCGATTTCGAAACCCTGGCGCGCAAAAAATTCCGGTGCGCGCGTAAAGAGGCAGATGCAATCGACGCGATGGCGCTTGGCTTCGTCCATCAGAGCCTTCATCAGACGGCTACCTCCGCCCTGACCCTGCGCTCGCGGGCCCACGGTGATGGAACGGATTTCGGCGAGGTGCGTGCCGTACAGGTGCAGGGCGCCGCAGCCGATGATGCGGCCTTCGTGTTCGAGAACCACGAAGTCTCTGACGTTCTCGCAGATCTCCGCCAAGGTTCGCGGCAGCAGCGTGCCGTCGCCGGAATAGGCGGAGATCAACTCGTGGATGTGCTGGGCATCCGGCAGAATGGCTTTACGCGTGCGCATGCAGTGCCTCGCGCAGGGACTCGATTTTCTTTCGGGCCGCGCCTATTCCTTGCCGGACGCGGGCGGGAGCGGTTCCGCCGACTACATCGTGGATCGCTAATACGGAGGTCAGCTGCAAGCAGTCGTAAAAATCCCGATCAAATTCCGCCGCGAACGCTCGCAGCTCATCGAGGGTCAAATCCTGAAGCTGACAATTCTTTTCCAGGCAAAACTTTACCGCTTTGCCAATTTGCTCGTGCGCCAAGCGGGAAGGAACGCCGCGCTTGACCAAGTAGGTGGCTGCCGCCCAAGCGTTCATGAATCCCGATTGCGCGGCTTCGTTCATGAAGGGTTGATCGAAGTCCACCGCTTTCATCCATGCCGCGACCAGCGGCAGAAGCGCTAGCATCATATCGGTTGCATCGAGTAGTGGTTCCTGGGTCTCTTGCAGGTCTTTGTTGTAGGCCAGGGGCAATCCTTTCAGCGTAACCGCGAGAGCGGTCGCGGCGCCGATCATGCGTCCCGTCTTGCCCCGCACCAATTCCAGGAGATCGGGATTTTTTTTCTGCGGCATGGCGCTGCTGCCCGTTGAGTAAGCCTCGGGTAGCTGCACAAAACCGAATTCCTGCGAGGAGAAAATCATCATCTCCTCCGCCCAGCGGCTCAAGTGCAGCGCCGTCAGCGATAGGGTGTTGACGAACTCCAGAACAAAGTCGCGGTCGCTGGTGGCGTCGATACTGTTTGCCGTGGGAGCGGCGAAGTCGAGTTCCGCGGCCAGGAAGGCGCGGTCCAGCGGTAGTGTAGCGCCTGCTACGGCGCCCGATCCCAGCGGACAAAAGTTCAGGCGCTTGCGGCAGTCGGCGAGGCGGTCGGCGTCCCGCAAGAACATTTCGACGTAAGCCAGCAGCCAATGAGCGACCAGCACGGGTTCGGCATGCTGCAAATGGGTGTAAGCGGGCATGGCTGCGCTGCCGGCTTTCTCCGCGCGATCGCTGAACGCTTCGCAGACCTCGGCCAACTGGCTTCGCAGTTCGTCGATTGCCGCGCGCGTATAGAGGCGCAGATCGGTGGCGATCTGTTCGTTGCGGCTGCGGCCACTATGCAGTTTGAATCCCCGCTCGCCGATTCGAGCCACCAGTTGCTTTTCGACGAAATGATGGATGTCTTCCGCTTCTTCGTCTTCCACGAGACCCTTCGACACATCGGCCGCGTCGCCGATCTGCTGCAGTCCTTGAAGAATGGTGATGAGCTCGTCGGCGGACAGAACCCCGGCGTTTTTCAGAGCATGGGCATGAGCGGCGCTCGCCGCCAGTTCGTAACTGAGCAGCCGACGGTCGAAATCAAACGATCGCTGCCAGCGTTCGAATTGCGCATCCAGCGGCTGCCGAAAGCGGCCCGACCACATCTTCATCGCACCACCTCCGTGCGAGCTCGAGCTCGGGTGCGCGACGGGAGTCCCAGAATGCGAATGAAGCCCTCCGCATCTTTCTGATCGTAACTATCGCCCATGGTGAAGGACGATAGATCGGTGCGGTAGAGCGAATGCTCGGATTGGCGGCTCACGATCGAAACGTTCCCCTTATATAACGACAGGGTGACGCTGCCGGTCATTTCTTTTTGCGTGCTGTCGACAAAGGCATCGAGGGCCTCGCGCAGGGGAGTGAACCATAATCCGAAATAGACTAGTTCGGCGTATTTCAGTCCCACGTGCTGCTTGAAGTGCGCGAGTTCGCGCTCCAGGCAGAGCGCTTCCAGTTCGCGGTGGGCCGCAATCAGCAGGGTCCCTCCAGGAGTTTCATAGCAACCGCGCGACTTCATGCCAACGAAGCGATTCTCGACGAGGTCGACTCTGCCAATGGCGTTGCGAGCGCCGACTTCATTCAGCAATTCCACCAGTGAAACCGGATCGAGCTTCATGCCATTCACCGCGAACGGCGTCCCTTTCTCGAAGCCGATGGTGATTTGCTCTTCTTTGTCCGGCGCTTCTTGCGGCGAGCGCGTCATCTGCCAGGTGGCAGGCAGAGGAGCGTTGGCGACATCTTCCAGCTCTCCGCCTTCGTGGCTGAGGTGCCATAGATTGCGATCGCGGCTGTGAATCTTCTCGCGGCTGGCGGCGACTGGAATGCCGTGCTGCCGGGCATAATCGAGGCAATCCTCACGAGACTTCAGCGACCACTCGCGCCAGGGTGCGATGACCTTCAACTCCGGCGCGAGCGCCTGGTAGGCTAGCTCGAAGCGAACCTGATCGTTGCCTTTGCCGGTGCAGCCGTGGGCTAAGGCCGTTGCGCCCTCGCGCAGAGCGACTTCCACTTGATGTTTCGCAATCACGGGGCGCGCCAGCGAGGTGCCCAGCAGATATTTGTGTTCGTAGACCGCACCCGCTCGCAAAGCCGGAAAAACATAACCCATGAGAAATTCTTCGCGGAGATCTTCCACGATCACCTTGCTTGCGCCGGTGGCGTAGGCCTTCTCAACCACGGCTTCGCTGTCCTCGCCTTGGCCAACATCGCCGACCATCGCGATCACGCTGTACGAGTAATTCTCTTTGAGCCAGGGAATGATGATGGAGGTATCGAGCCCTCCGGAATAGGCGAGCACAACTTTTTCAGGCATGAGCGCTCCTCGCGGGCAGGCGATCGCCGCCGCCCAATAATAAATAGAGAATCGCCTTCTGCACGTGCAGGCGATTCTCCGCTTGCTCGAAGATCACCGACTGGGGCGAATCCATGACCTCATCGGTCACCTCCAAGCCGCGGTGCGCGGGCAGGCAGTGCATGAACACGGCGTGGGGCGCGGCTTCCGCCATGAGCTTCGAGTTCACCTGATAGGGTGGGAAAATCTTCGCCCGCTGCTCGGCCTCGCGCTCCTGGCCCATGCTCGCCCAAGCGTCAGTATAAATCGCATCGGCCCGGGCAACGGCCTCGTGCGGATCGTTCAGCAGTTGAATCTTGGCGCCGGTTTCTTCTGCGATGGCGCGCGCCGCCGCGACGATCTGAGCATTCGGCTCGTAGCCCTTAGGGGTCGCCACGCGGATCGCTGAACCCAGGCAAGCGCAGGTCAGCAGTAGCGAGTGCGCCACATTGTTACCGTCGCCGACGTAGGCGAGGCAGCGGCCCTTCATATCCCCGAAGCGCTCGATGAGCGCCAGGTAGTCCGCCAAAGCCTGGCAGGGATGCTCCAGGTCACTCAGCGCATTGATCACCGGGACCGCAGCGTGCTCCGCCATGCCTTCGATGGTGTTCTGGGAGTAAGTGCGCAGCACGATCAGATCGACCCAACGCTCCAGGTTGTGCGCGACATCGCTCAGCTTTTCGCGGGCGTCGATTCTCTCGTGAGTTTGATCGACGAACATCACCGTTCCGCCCATGCTCACCATGCCCGCTTCGAAGGTGAGGCGGGTACGCAAGGAAGCTTTTTCGAAGAACATCACGATCTGCCGTCCCGCAAGCGCCCTGCTGAAATCGGCGGGACAAGATTTCATGATGGCGGCCAGATCCAAGACCGCGGCAACGCCGGCGGGGCCGAGGTCGCGAGTCGAGACTACGTCGGGGCACCAGAATACTTGCGGAACTCTCTCGGGAGCGGCCGCGGTTCTGCTCTGCACAGGACTATTCAACGTTGACTCCTTGGTAGAAACCTGAGTAGCCGCCAACTGCGACTCAAAGCGAGGGCGCAACGCGCTCGGGTGGCTCATGAAAATGTAACCTCCGTGCCGCACGACAATTTCGTTAAATAAAACTGCGGCAAGACTTCGGCTTCGGTCGCCGGAAGAATCCTCACGCGGCCAACTCCCTGCTTCAGCGCCTGGCTGCAGGCATGCAACTTGGGCAACATGCCGCCACTGATGATGGAACCGGCGACGAGTTCCGCTGCCTGCCTGGTGCTCAGCCACGGCATCACGCTGCCTTCGGCATCGCGCACTCCGGGGACATCGGTGAGGAAGATCAGCGTGTTGGCATGACACGCCGCGGCACAAGACGCGGCCATCTCATCGGCATTCACGTTGTAATATTCGCCGTCGGCGCCGAGGGCCAGAGAAGCCAGCACCGGGATGCCTCCCTGCTGCCATAGAGCTTCGATCCAGCAGGGTTCGGCAAAGCAAATTTCTCCAACAAAGCCGAGGTCGCGGCCGTGGACGAATTTTTTGCGCGCGCGGAAGGTCATACCGTCGCCGCCACAGAATCCGATCGCGGGCACTCCTTCCCTCTGAATCGCGGCTACGAGTTTCTTGTTGATGATGCCGCCGAGAACCATGAGCGCCGTGTCCCGAGTCTCGGCATCGGTGACGCGCAGGCCGTCGACAAATTCACTCTTCTTTCCCAACCGTTGGAGCATGCGCGTTAAGGCGCTTCCGCCGCCGTGCACCACGGCCACGCGGTGGCCATCTTGCGCCAGCTCCGCGATGGACCGGGCGCACTTGCGCAAGGTCGCCGCATCTTCGATCGCCGCCCCACCGACTTTCACTACGATGGTCACTGCAGTCCCTCCCGCTCTTCCCACTCGTACATCACATTCATGTTCTGCACCGCTTGGCCGGCAGCGCCTTTGAGCAGATTGTCCACGCACGAAACCAGCACCAGACGACGACCGTCTTCCGCCAGGCAAAAACCCAGATCGCAGTAATTGGTGTGCAAGGAAAACTGCAACTCCGGCAGCTTCGGAGTTGCGAAAACCCTCACCCAATGTTTGCCGGCATAGAAGTCACGCAGGCAGGATTCGATTTCAGCCGGCCTCGCTGCCGGGTTCAGACGCACATAAATCGTCGACAATATTCCCCGCGGGATTGGCAGCAGATGCGGCGTGAAAGTCAGCTCCGTGTCGTCCAGACCCAACTGCTCGACCATCTCTCCCAGATGCCGGTGCTTGAAAACTGCATAGGCGGAAAAGTTGTCGGCCACGGAAACGAAGTGAGTGCGCGATGTGGGAGCTTTGCCCGCTCCCGATACTCCAGATTTCGAATCGGAAATAATTCCGCGCTCGCGGTCGATCAGGCCAGCTTTCAGCAGAGGCGCTAGAGCCATGATCACCGAGGTGGCGTAGCAGCCTGGGTTTGCCACTAATTGTGCATTCGCAATGCGATCATCGTTCAATTCGGTCAGTCCGTACACCGCCATGGCGGTCAACTCTGATGCTGTGACGGCGTTCGTGTCCTGAAAAGAATAGATGGCGCGGTGCTGCTCCTGCTTCAGGCGCCAGGCGCCGCTGAGGTCGATGACGCGCAGCCCCTGCGCGATCGCTTCGGGGACCAGGGAGCGCGAAGCTTCATGCGGTGTAGCCAGAAACAGCAATTCCACCCCCTGGCGTTTCAGTTCCGGAAAGGAGAAGGGCCGCAGGGGGTAACCGCCGTTGCCAGATAACTCGGGAAAGACTTCCGCGAGGTCTTGGGCTCCGTCGCAACCGTTTTCGCGGCTCAGCAGCATGGGTTTTTCCAGGCGAGGATGGCGCTCGAGCAGGCGCGTCAATTCCAGGCCGGAATAACCGCTCGCCCCCAGCACCGCGCTTCTTAGTCTTCCAGGCATCTTATTTTTTCAAGCGTCAACCCAACATCTCCTCAACCCGACCCGCAACTTTCTTGGCTGCATCCTTGTCCGGGCAAACGATCAGGATGGTGTCGTCGCCGCCGATCGTTCCCACGACTCCCTCCCACTCCTGCTCATCCAGCGCGGCCGCGACCGGCTGGGCGCTACCGATGATGGTTTTGACCACCAGCAGGTTCTGCGCCGGCCGGACCTCCAGCACGAACTCGCGAACCAGCCGCTGCACCGGCGGCAAGGCCTGGCCCATTCCGCCTTCCCCCTGAGGCAATGCGTAGCCGGCTGCGGTCTTGCTCAGGTTCAAGTCATGAATATCGCGCGACAGCGTCGCCTGCCCAACCTTGAAGCCGCGCTTGCGAAGAGCCTTCTGTAAATGGTCTTGGCTGGCAACCGGGCCTTGCTTCAGCGCTTCCAGCACGGCTCTCTGTCGCAGCGCCTTATTCATAGTGAATATTTATTCATCAATATGAATAAATATTCTCCTATCTTACAGGTGGCAGCTCTGTTGTCAAGGGGAAAAGGCCTTCCGGGCCTTACCTCATATTTTTGGTAACGGGAGGGGTCGGCTTTCTTGAAGCAAAAAGGGAAAATGCGCCGGCGCAAATCCTTGCTAGACTACTGGCGGTCTAAAAAGCCCGAGCCAAGCGCGCGAGGAGAAAGCATCGAATGACGAACAAGCTCCCTTTGGTGGCCGAGGTAGGTGCCGAGTTTCTCGGAACTTTTGTCTTGATGCTTTTCGGCACCGGCGTAGTCGCCATGGTCGTTCTGTTTCCTTCGAGCGAGCCCGGAGCCACGGTTCACGGGGGCTACACCAACATCACGCTGGGCTGGGGCCTTGCCGTTACCATGGGAATTTATGTTGCCGGTAAAATCTCCGGCGGCCATCTCAACCCGGCGGTCACGCTGGCGCTGGCCGTGTTCCGCGGATTTCCCTGGAGTAAAGTGCTGCCCTATTCCGCTGCGCAGATTGCGGGGGCCTTCTTCGCTGCCGCTTTGGTTTACAAGAATTACTTGCCGGCGTTCCACTCGGTCGACCCGCGACTGGAAAGAACCGCGGGCGTGTTCACTACCTTCCCTGCTTTTCCAGCATTGCCCCAGGCGGGATTTCTGGATCAGGTGATCGGCACGGCGTTGTTGTTACTCCTGGTGCTCGCGATTACCGACGAACTCAACGTGCCTCCCGGCGCTAACCTTGCGCCCTTGATGATTGGACTTGTCGTGGTGGCCATCGGGATGAGTTTCGGCGGCATGCATGGATATGCGATTAACCCCGCCCGCGATTTTGGACCGCGGCTTTTCACCGCCGTGGCGGGATTCAAGAATAATGGCCTTACCGACGGCGCCCGAGTGTGGTGGGTTCCGGTCTTCGGGCCGCTGCTGGGCGGGCTGGTGGGCGCGGCGGTTTACGATTTCGGCATTCGACCATTGCTGCGCGCGGCCAGGTCCTCTTCGTAAGAGCATCAAGGATAGCAGGAGGCTTTTTGCGCTACATTCTTTCTCTCGATCAAGGCACAACCAGTTCGCGGGCGCTTTTGTTCGACGATCGCGGCGCCGTGCGCGCGCTGGCGCAACGCGAATTCAAACAGATTTTTCCAGAGCCGGGATGGGTGGAGCACGATCCGGAAGAGATTGCCGCTTCGCAGATCGCGGTTGCCTTGGAAGTTTTGCATGGGGCGCAGGCGCAGCCGCGCGACATCGCCGCCATCGGAATCACCAACCAGCGCGAGACCACCATGGTCTGGGATCGGGCCACTGGCAAGCCGATACACAATGCGATTGTCTGGCAGGATCGCCGCACCGCCGGGTTTTGCCAGCGCCTGAAAGCGCAGGGCCACGAAGCTCTGATTCAGGAGCGCACCGGACTGCTTATCGATGCCTATTTTTCCGGCAGCAAGATTTGCTGGATACTGGAGAACGTTCCGAATGCGCGGCAACTGGCCGATGCGGGCCGCCTGGCATTCGGTACGGTGGACACATGGCTGGTATGGAAACTGACCGGCGGCCGCGTGCATATCACAGACGCGAGCAACGCGTCGCGCACCATGCTTTTCAATCTTCATTCCGGGAGCTGGGATGCCGAACTTCTCGATCTCTTCAAAATTTCAGCATCGATGTTGCCCGAAGTTCGAGCCTCCAGCGAGGTTTATGGAGAAGTCAGTGCCGGGCAAGGTCTCAATGGAATTCCGATCGCTGGGATCGCGGGAGATCAGCAGGCTGCGCTCTTTGGCCAGCGATGTACCATGCCCGGCCTCACCAAAAATACTTACGGCACCGGTTGCTTTATGCTGCAGAGCACCGGAAATCGAGCGGTTGCATCGAAGCATCGCCTGCTAACCACGGTCGCATGGAAAATCGGCGGGTACACCGATTATGCGCTCGAGGGCAGCGTGTTTGTGGGGGGAGCCGTGGTACAGTGGCTGCGCGATGGGCTGGGCGTCATTCGCGCTTCGTCGGATGTGGAGCCGCTGGCGAACTCCGTTCCCGATAATGGCGGAGTCTATTTCGTGCCGGCGTTCGTAGGGCTGGGCGCGCCGCACTGGGACTCGTATGCGCGCGGCGCCATCTTCGGCCTCACGCGAGGCAGCACGGCGGGGCACATTGCCCGCGCGGCGCTCGAGAGTATCGCCTACCAGGTCGCCGATCTAATGGATGCGGTGCAGACCGATGCGGGCGCTCCTCTGAAGGAGCTGCGCGTGGATGGCGGGGCATCGGCCAACAACGCGCTCATGCAATTTCAAGCGGATGTTCTAGGAGTGCCCGTGGTGCGGCCTGCGATCACGGAAACAACCGCGCTGGGAGCCGCGTATCTGGCGGGCCTGGCCACGGGCTTCTGGAACAATGTCGAGGCAATTGCGGATTTGCCTGCGCAAGAGACCAGGTTCGAAGCGCGCCTGCCGCGCTCTCAAGTGAATGCCATGCGGGAGCGCTGGAATGAAGCGATCTCCCGCGCCAAGTCCTGGGAACACGTTTAACACGTAACTACTTCACCAGCTCGCCGATAAAAACTCCGTAAGGCTCTAGCGAGAGCACGTTCTCCCGCGAAGCTGACTTCTTCGTTGCCAGCAGAGTCTTCGCCGAAGCGAAGCCGTTGCCCTTCAACTCCAGATTTACTTTTTGGAGGGTGCCTGACATATTCAGCGCGACCACCACGGCTTGGTCCTTATAAACGCGCAGGTAGGAAAGCACATTCGCGTCGCTCTCATTGATTGCCGTGTAGCGCCCATCGAGCAGCGCTGGGTTCGTGTGCCGCAACTTGAGGATGCTCTTGTAAAACTCCAATACCGAATCTGGATCTTTGGACTCATCTGCCACGTTGTGCGTTTTGTAAGTGGGAGGAACCGGCAGCCAGGGCTTTCCCTGGGTGAATCCGGCGTTCTCGCTGGCATCCCACTGCATGGGCGTGCGCTCGCCGTCGCGGCCTTTTTCTTTGGGCCATCCCTTACGCCCGATGGGATCCTGAACCTCTTCCTTGCGCGTGGGTGGAGTGGTTTTCATGCCGATCTCTTCGCCGTAGTACATGATCGGAGTTCCGCGCAGCGTGAGATAAAGCGCAGCCATTATTTTTGCGATCTGGTCGTTGTGTTTGCCATCGCCATAGCGGTCGTAGGAGCGCACAATGTCGTGATTGCTGATCACAAAGGTTGGCCAGCCCGAGGCCTGATTGACCGCCGCGATCTGCCTGCGGAATTCCGCCGGCGAAAGTTTGTTGACCGTGGTGAAAAGAAAGTCCATGGGCAACTGCAGTTCGTTGTTGCCCTCGCCGTAGTAGCGGTCGAGTTCGGCGATATCCGTAGTCCAGGTCTCGCCGATGAGCACCGCGTTATGTTCGTCGGCAACCTCGCGCAGCCCGCGCAGGATGTCGTGCACTTCGGGCAGCTTGGTGTTGTATTTATTTTCGAGCAAGGGATCTCCGAATGCGTTTTTGCCGGGCCTGGCGATGGGATTGTCGGCCAGGTTGGGGTCTTCGAAGAGAGTATCGACGGCGTCGAGGCGAAAGCCCGAGACCCCGCGCTTGTACCACCAGCGGGTCACATCGAACATCGCTTCTTTCACCGCGGGATTGCGCCAGTTGAGATCAGGCTGCTCCGGGTAGAAAAAATGGTAGTAGTACTGGTTGGTCGCGGGATCGAATTTCCAGGCCGAGCCACCGAAAACCGAAACCCAATTATTGGGAGGCTGGCCCGGCGCTTTTCCGTCACGCCAGATATACCAATCGCGATATTTTGAGTTGCGTGACGACTTCGAGTCCAGAAACCACTGGTGCTGATCGGAGGTGTGGTTGACCACAAAGTCGAGAATGATGTGAATATCGCGCTTCTTGGCCTCGCTGGCCAGCGCGTCGAAATCCGCCAGCGTTCCGTACATGGGGTCGATGTTTTCGTAATCGGAGACGTCGTAGCCGAAGTCGACCTGCGGCGACGGAAAGCAGGGCGAAATCCAGATGGCGTCGACGCCGAGATCTTTCAAGTAATCGAGTTTGGAAGCGATGCCCTTCAGATCCCCGACGCCGTCGTGGTTGCTGTCGGCGAAGCTGCGCGGATAGATCTCGTAGAACACGGCGTGCTGCCACCACTCGTGACCTTCCGCATCCTTGGCATGGGATGCAGTTTGAGCCGCAGCCCCGGAACCCGAAAGACACGCGGCTAATACGATCGCAGCCATTTTCGAAACACTCTTGTTCATTCGGAGACCTCTCGCTGATATCGCAGCATCTCGATCACGGAAGCGCGGCCGCTTCGGCGACGCCGACGTTCGCATCCGCGCCGCCGTAGTAAAACAGATACCGTTTCTCTTTTTCTTGCCGGAGCATGCCTTCCACAAATACCACGTTCGGAACCTGCCCAACTTTCTCCCAGGTTTTTTCGGGAGCGAAGAGGGGAACGTCGGTTCGACTCACCAGCACGCGCGGGTCGTTGCGGTCGAAGGTGGCCACCCCGGTACGATAAACGAGTTTGTCGTCGGCGCCGTTGTAGATCAGAACAATTCCCCTCGGCGTGAGGATGGGCGCCGGGCCGGGCTCTGCTACGCGGGAATCAAACTTCCCGGCGCGCACCGGCAGCACAGGAGCGTCGGTAGCTTCAGTCCAATGCAACAAGTCTGGCGAAGTAGCCAGCCCCACCTGATCGTTATGGTCGGCGGCTGTGCCGAGAAAGTACATCCAATATTTGCCGGCGATTTTCTCCGGCACGATTGCGCCCGACTTGGTCCAGCGCACGTTCCAGCGGCCTTTGTAGGCAGGCAGAATCACGCCTTTGCGCTCCCAGTGGATGAGATCGGTCGAGGTCGCCAAACAAAGCTGCGCGTCTTTTTTGTTATAGCCCGTGTACGTCAGATAATAGGTGGCGCCGAACTCCACCAGGCGCGGGTCTTCGACGCCGCCATCTTTTTCGTAATCTGTCTCCGGGGAAAACACAGGCTCGCTACGGCGGGTGAAGTGAATGCCGTCCCCGCTTGTGGCGTAACCGAGGCGCGAAGTGCCGCTCCTATCTTGGGCACGGTAGAGCATTACGATTTTGCCGTCGCGGAGAATCACGGAGGGATTAAATGTTCCCGCCGATTCCCATCCTTTGCCTTGGGGAGAGACGATGGGAGTTTCCGAAGCGCGATGCCACGCCCCGAAAGGCAGATTTGCGCTATCCTGTGAAGCCAGCGCCAGCAGCAGGGCGAAGAGTTTTATCCAGCTCTTGGAATAAATAGGATGGATCATGTGATGGTCAACGTGGACCTTTTTTTTGGCGAACCCTGTTGTTTGCCTCGAGGTACATTCTTGCCTCACGATTCTCCGCCACTTTGGCGGTTCGCGCAACTCTCAGCGCGGGGCGCGTCGAGATGAGCAAATACTTGGTGGTCGGCCTGGGCGAATTGCTTTGGGATCTATTTCCGGGGGGGAAACAACTCGGTGGCGCGCCCGCCAACTTCGCCTACATCACTTCGCTGCTGGGCGATGAGGGAATCCCTGCGAGCCGGCTCGGCCAAGACGATCTGGGGGAAGAGGCAATTCGCCGGCTGGGAGAACTCGCGCTGCCCACGGAATGGATTCAGCGAGACGCCGATCATCCCACGGGAACGGTGAAGGTTGAAGTGGACCGCGCCGGCCAGCCCTGCTTTCAAATTTCCGATTCGGTGGCTTGGGATTATCTGGAGTGGACGCCGCAATGGCAGAAGCTCGCGCAAAAAGCCGATGCCGTCTGCTACGGATCGCTGGCGCAACGCGCCCAGCGCAGTCATTCGACGATCCGCGAATTCCTTAAGGCTCTGAGGAAAGAGGCGACTCGCGTTTTTGATATCAATCTGCGGCAGAATTTTTTTACCACCCAGGTGCTCACGGAATCGATGAAGCTGGCCGACGTGATCAAGCTGAACCATGAAGAGCTTCCGAGAATTATGCGTTCGTTCGGGCTCGACCATCGGCGCGAGAAAGAGTCGGCCCGGCAGCTTCTGACTTTGTATGATCTGAAGCTGGTGTGCGTGACCCGGGGAGATGGCGGCAGCCTGCTGGTGTCCGCTGAGGAATGCCTTGAACACAGCGGCTTTAAAGTGCGAGTCGCCGATACGGTGGGCGCCGGCGACGCCTTTACTGCTGCTCTGGTGCATGGATACCTGCGGGGGACATCGCTTGCGCAGATGAACGAAAACGCGAATCGGGTGGGAGCGTGGGTCGCCAGCCAGCGGGGGGCGACTCCCGCGCCGAGCGACGGCGGCCTGGAGCGCACGCTGGCGGAAATTGCATAACAGATTTTCAGGAGTCCGCACCACTATGACCCGCGGTTCCGTTTCTCTAACCAAAGCTGCGAGCCCTGGGTTTTGGTTTATGCTGAGTAGGCTTTCATGCAGGGGGCCTAGTGACAAAGTGCCGGGTAGTCCGTAGTGGGTTCGTATTCGTTATCTTTATCTTTTTCTTCATATTCTCCGCCTTCTCGATCGAGTCCGCGCAAGCACAACAAATACCGGAAAGCGCTTATCAGGAGCTTCATTGGCGAATGATTGGCCCCTTTCGCGGCGGTCGCACTCGCGCCGCCGTCGGCGTTCCCACTCAACCAAATGTTTTCTACATGGGCCAGGTCAATGGCGGCGTGTGGAAGTCGAACGATTACGGCCGCACTTGGAACCCGATCTTCGACCACGAATCGACGCAGTCGATCGGCGCCATTGCAGTCGCTGCTTCCGATCCGAACATTATTTATGTCGGCAGCGGCGAAGGCCTGCATCGTCCCGATCTCTCCGTGGGCAATGGCATCTACAAGTCCACGGACGCCGGAAAAACCTGGACCCATCTCGGGCTGCGCGACGGCTTTCAGATTCCCGCGCTGGCCATCGATCCGCGCGACCCTAATCGGGTATTCGCCGCCGTACTTGGTCATCCCTATGGCCCGAATGAAGAGCGAGGGCTGTACCGTTCGACCGACGGCGGACAGAGCTGGCAGAAAGCGATCTACAAAGACGAAAACACGGGAGCCTCCGATGTGGAGATCGACCCCTCGAATCCCGACATGATTTACGCATCCATGTGGGAAGCTCGCGAGGGACCGTGGGAGGACAACAACGGATTCAACGGAACTGGCGGCGGACTGTTCAAGTCCAGCGATGGCGGAAACACTTGGCATCCTTTGACCCATGGCTTGCCCAAAGCTCTGACGACTCGGGAGAAAACTGGTCGAAGACGACAGACGATCCGCGGCCTTCGGGCCGGATCGGCGGGGGCGATCTCGCCCTCCCGCGTGTAGACACAAAAAATGCCGACATCGTATACAGCGCCAGCACGGTAACCATGCGTTCGACCGATGGAGGCAAGACCTGGTCGGGTTTTCGCGGCGCCCCCGGCGGCGACGATTACCAAAATCTCTGGATCAATCCCAACGATCCCAACATTATTCTTCTGGTGAGCGACCAGGGCGCGATCGTGACCGTGAACGGCGGGCAGAGTTGGGGTTCGTGGTACAACCAGCCCACCGCGCAGCTTTACCACGTAGCCGTCACCAATACTTTTCCCTATCAACTTTGTGCCGGACAGCAGGAGAGCGGGTCGGTTTGCATTCTAAGCCGCGGCAACGATGGAGCGATTACCTTTCACGACTGGCACCCTGTGGGCGTGATTGAGTATGGCTACGTCGCCCCCGATCCGCTCGACGCTGACGTCGTCTACGGCGGAGGTCGGAACGAGGTCTCGAAGTTTCACTTTTCTACAGGGCAGGTGCAGAACATTACCCCACTGCCGGTGCGCAACGCGAAATATCGCACCGACCGGACCGAGCCGTTGATGTTTTCTCCCTTGGACCCGCACACGCTTTATTTCGCCAGCAACGTTCTGTTCAAAACCACCGATGGCGGCAATTCGTGGCAGACCATCAGCTCCGATCTCACGCGCGAGAAGCCGGGAGTGCCGGCCAGTGTGGGCAGCCTCGTGCCCAAGGACGCCGAGCAGCAGCGGGGAGCGATTTATGCGCTCGCCCCCTCCTTCAAGAACATCCATACCCTTTGGGCGGGAACCGACGACGGCTTGATCTGGCTGACTCGCGACGGCGGCAAGAAATGGAGCGCCATTACCCCGCCGGAGCTCACGCCCTGGAGCAAGGTCACGCAGATCAGCGCCTCGCACTTCGACGACGACACCGCGTACGCTTCGGTGAGCCGCTTCCGCATCGACGACGAGCGCCCGTATGTTTATCGAACTCACGATGGCGGCAAAACGTGGAACCTTATCATCGCCGGGCTCCCTCAGATCGGCCCGGTCGATGCGGTGCGCGAAGATCCCGTGCGCAAGGGACTATTGTTTGCCGGCACGGAGAATGCAGTCTGGGTTTCCTTCGATGACGGCAACCATTGGCAGTCACTGCAACTCAACTTGCCGCACACCTCGATGCGCGATCTTTGGATTCACGAGGACGACCTGATTGTGGCCACGCACGGGCGCTCGTTCTGGATTCTCGATGACATCGAGCCGCTGCGCGAAGCCGCCGCCTCGCTGGGCGATGCTCATCTTTTCACTCCCGCCCCGGCGCTTCGCGTTCAGCGCGATACTTACTCGGACACGCCGCTGCCACCCGACGAACCGGCGGCGGCCAATCCTCCGGACGGAGCGATCATCGATTACTATCTCGCGCAGAATTCCGCTTCCGCAGTGACTCTGGAAATTCTCGACGATCACGGCCAACGGGTGCGCAAATTTTCCAGCTCCGATCAACCTGACGTCACCGAAGCGGCGCTGGAGAAACAACTGATCCCGCTTTACTGGCTTCGCCCTTTTCGCGCTCTAGCGGCGGGTGCCGGCATGCACCGCTGGATCTGGGATCTTCACTATCCTGCGCCGGACGCGGTGCGGCATGAGTATCCCATTGCCGCAGTTCCAGGGGATACGCCACGAATTCCGCTCGGCCCCACCGCTTTACCGGGGCGATATACGGCTCGATTTTCAGCCAACGGCAAGAGTTACGAAAGCAAGTTCATCGTCAAGATGGACCCGCGCGTAAAAGCCTCCGAAGCTGCGCTGGAAAAGAAATTCCAGTTCGAGAAGCATCTGGCAGCGCTACTGACAAAAAGTTCAGGGGCGGTGCGCCAGGCACAGGCGATTCACGAGTCTCTGCAAAAACTGGTTGAGCAAGCCAGCGGCTCGACGGTAGCTTCGCTGCAGGCGTTCGAAAAGAAATTAACCGCGCTGCTGGGAGCGCCTGCTGGTTTCGCCGCGGCCCCGAACCATGAAATCACCCTTATGACGATAAATGCTCAAGTCGCCACTCTGTATGGCCAAGTGTGGCAGGCCGACGACCAGCCGACCCATTCCCAACTTGAGGCTCTCGCGATGGTAGAGCGTGATGCGCTCGATGCATGGCAGCGCTGGGATGCGTTCCGGTCCACAGATCTCCCTGCAGTGAATCGCACGCTCCGGGACGCGAATTTACCCGAAGTCAAACTCGAATCCGATCCCAACCGGGAAGAGGCGGCCATCGACGAAGAGTAGATGGCTGCCTACTTTGCTTGTAAACGAGCCCTTGCAGGTAGCTTGATACGCGCCAATCTCGAGCGGTAGTGTGCAAGATCTTGCAAGGTTCGACAGCAGAGATTTACACTCTGATCAAGTATTAAATCTTCCGCTTAAGTGGCTGAAGAACTCCCGAACCGGGTTATAATTCTGCGGCACTCACATTTGGCGGAAGTGCAAGTCGCGTTCTCCCCCCGGCTTGGTACTCTGAAAACGTTACGTCCAGCTTCACAAAACCAGACTCGATAAATCAGGAATGAAAGGAAACATGAAGGCTCCGCGCACCCTCGCAGTCGCTTTCACTTTACTGGCATGGGTAGGTATCGCCAGTGCCCAGGACCCGCTTAGCTCAAAATGGACCAAGCTCGCGCATCAACCCACCGTTAATACCGATACCGCTCTCTTGTTGACCGACGGAACCGTGATGATGCACGAGTATGACAGCGCCAACTGGTGGCGGCTGACGCCCGACATTACGGGAAGCTATCTCAACGGCACTTGGAGCGCGCTGGCTCCCATGCAGAGGGGATACGCGCCGCTCTATTTTGCTTCGGCGGTGTTGGCCGACGGCCGCGTACTGGTGGAGGGGGGAGAGTACAACAACGGGAATCAAGTCGAGACGAACCTCGGAGCAATTTACGATCCGACCACGAATGTTTGGACTCCGGTGACCGCACCCAGCGGGTGGAGGACAATCGGCGACTCTCCCGCTGTGGTTCTGCCGGATGGAACTTTTATGATGGGGCAAGGAGGACAGCCCTCAAAGCTGCAGGTCAACTTCGATGCGACCACACTGACTTGGAGCGCAATTGGAACTGGCAAGGCGGACGGTTTCTCGGAAGAGGGGTTCGTGCTTCTGCCGGATGGCTCGGTCCTAACCGTAGACTGCGAAGACGGAACGAATTCCGAGATCTATGATCCAACGACCACCACGTGGAGCATCGCGGGCAGCACCATCGTACCGCTGCCGAACGACGGCGGTATGGGTATTGTCCCCGAAATGGGGCCTCTTTTGCAGCGTCCCGATGGCAGCGTCGTAGCTTTCGGCGCAACCACGAACACGTCCATCTACAGCACATCTAGCGGTAAGTGGACCAAAGGCCCGACGTTTCCCAATTCCGACGATATGGCCGACGCGCCAGCTACGATCTTGCCGGATGGCAACATACTGGTCTACACCAGCCCGGGTGTCTTTCAAAACGGGGCCAACTTCTACGAATTCACTTACCCGGGGAACACCTTTGTAGCCGCGCCTTCCACGGCGAAGTCGGCCAAGTTGACCTCTTTTGTAGGACGGCAATTGTTACTGCCGACCGGCGAGGTGATGTGGTTGGCTGCATCCCAACCCGCCGTGATCGATGTTGAGCTGTACGAGTCGAAGGGCACGATTAACCCAGCCTGGAGGCCCACGATCACATCGGTTCCCAGCACTCTAACCCGGGGCGATTCTTACACCATCTCAGGTACGCAGTTTAACGGCCTCTCGGCCGGCACTACTTATGGCGACGACGCCCAGATGGCGACCAGCTATCCGATCGTGCGCATCACCAACACGGCGACGAAACATGTTTTTTATGCTCGTACGCACGATCACAGCACGATGGGAATTGCCACGGGCAGCGCTATTGTGTCAACTACCTTCGACGTACCCGCGGCCGCCGAAACGGGCGCGAGCATGATCGTGGTGGTGGCGAACGGAATTCCTTCGAAAGCGGTGAAGGTGACTTTGCAGTAAGAGTTGCCGCCTGGCCCCAGTTCGTACTTGCGGCCGGAATCGAAGACTACGGCGCCGGGATTCCGAGACGAAGCCCGGCATTTTGTTTCTTGACTTAACGCAGCAGGGAGGGCTCATTCATCGCTAGGCGCTTAAGGTTTGCGGAAGAAGCTTCGCCCAAAAAAACGCGCTGCCAAGTGCGCAGCGCCGAAAGGCGATTCTTATAACCAGACGCGTACGATGTGCCTGAAATTGTTCGGTCGCTGAGCGCAAAGCTCGACACCGGCTTCGGCGGTTGGGAACGTGGGGCGCGCCTCGTTCCGCTAACTAAAGCCAATCGCGCGCCCTAATTGTCGGCATCGCTGAAGCGATGCTCGGATAGAATCTTTTTTCCAACTGAGTCTCTACGAAAAGAAAAGAAACTGCTCCGCCGGGATCATAATTTCGCCGTCGCAAAAACGGAGCATGAATCGAACTACGCGGGTACCTGAATCGAGATCAGCTCGGGATTGCAGCGGGAATTCTGGATGGTTTTAACCGCGTCCTCGGCCGTCAGCCTGCCCATGGCCAGCGCCAGCTTAAGGTTGGTCGTCGTCTGAATCGGCGTGCGGTCGATCCGTTGCACATACTCCGGGGCGCGGGCACCGCCACGGTTCACCTTAACCAGAAATTTCGTGTTTTTCATGGGTGGTCCTTCTTGCTACAGGATGACGAGCTAAATCGGCGCAGCGTGCGAGACACGATTCCTGCTTGAATCGCCTTAATAGAAAATGTCTAGATGGGACTGACTCACTGCGAATTCCGAAAAGAATAAATGAATCTCAGCATGAAGAGGTGTCACAGCAGTTACTATCTTAGGCCGATTTGTGGCTCTTGTCAAACTACTTCAGCCGAGATTATAGCTCATGGCAATGATAGAAGCCCTATGGATATCCGAGGGGAAGCTTCTCGAAACGCCCCCTTGGAGTTTCCACTATGGTTGCAGAATCTGCCCAAGTTGCGGACGAACCCGCTCATCTTTGATTTGGCTCGCATCCCAGCCCCCGCCGAGGGCTTTCACCAGGTACACCGCGCTCACCATCTGCTGCCCGAGTAGCTGCGTCTCCAGCCGTTGGCTGGTTAGTAACGTAGTTTGGGCAGTGATCACGTCGAGATAGCTGGTGACGCCTCCGATGTAGCGATTGTTGGCGATATCGAGAGCGCGGCGCGCATCTTCCACCGCGGCCGCTTGGGTCGACAAAGCTTGCGCCAGCGTGCTCAGATTGCTGATGCCGTCCTCCGCCTGTTGAAACGCCGTGAGCACAGCCTGGCGGTAATTGGCGACGGACTGTTCGTAAGCGGCGCGCGCAGCCGCCAGATTTGCGCGGTTGCGCCCGCCCTCGACCAGCGGCTCGAGCGCGTCCGCACCGATCGACCAGAACAGGCTGGGGGCATTCAAGAGTGGAGCAATCTCGCGGCTCTGCCAGCCGCCAGCTCCGCTCAACGTGATGTGCGGATAGAAAGCCGTCCGCGCGATCCCGACTTCCGCGTTCTGATAAGCGATCTGCCGCTCCGCCGCGGCAATGTCAGGCCGGCGCTCTAGCACGTCCGAAGGCACTCCCAGCGGAATCGGAGGCGGCGTAGCCTGCAACGGCGCCACCGGCACGGCGAGGCTCGAGGCCGGCTTTCCCACCAGCACCGCGATCGCGTGCTCATACTGCGCCCGCGACTGCTGCACCAGCGCCAACTGCGACAGTGTCGAATCCAGCAACGCCGCCTGTTGCGCAACCTCCAAGCCACTCGCGATTCCGCCCTGATGCCGGTTGTTGACTAGATCGAGTCCTTTGCGCTGGTAGCCCACCGATTCCCGCACCACCTGGAATTCGGCATCGAGTTCGCGCAGCGAAAAATAGTCGGCAGCCAACTCCGCGGTCAGCACCAGTTGCACGTTCTGCAAATCCGCAGCCGAGGACTGAAGCGAAGCGTTCGCAGCTTCCACGTTGCGCCGCACCCGGCCGAACAGATCGACTTCATAGCTAAGATTAAACGGAACCGTGTAGACGCTCTGCGTGTAAGGGGTAGTGGGCTGGGGCACCCCGTTCACAAGCGCCGGCTCGGAACCATTCAACGGTCGATTGCCGGAACCGCGCTGCCGCAGCGCGCTGGGGTCGGTGGAAAGCTGCGGAAAGTAATCCGCCGTGGCCACACGTGCCAGAGATCGCGCCTGATCTAAACGGTCGCGCGCCGCGGCCAGAGACTGATTCGCCGCCAGCAACTGGCGCTCGAAGTCATCCAGCCCGGGATCGTGAAAAATCTGCCACCACGCTCCCTTGGGGATGGAATCTTTGGGCGCTGCCTGCTCCCAAGGAGGTTCGGTCTTCCATGCATCGGGAGCGGGCGCCGGTGCCGAAGGGCGGCTGTAGCGTGGACCAACCGTACAACCCAGGGAGAATAAAATGACGGGCACAAAAAATACAAAAGTCGCAGGTGCAAATCGCCGCGCTGCGGACCCACCTAAATTGAAACTTCTCTTCACGACGCCCCGCCTTTTTGCTGGCCCGCCGGCGGTTGATTGGGTTGCGACTGGTTGGGCGCAGGCTGCGCGACCTTAACCTCCTGCCCCTGCTCCAAAGAGTCGGGAGGATTGATCACAATCCGATCGAGGGGGGAGACGCCTCCCAGAATCTCCAGCGTGGCTCCGTAGTCGCGGCCAATATTGATCGGCCGCAGCTGAACCTTGTTATCGGTGCCGACCACGGCCAGCTGCGGCCCTTCGGCGCGAAACAGCATCGCGTTCACCGGCACCGTAACTTTATTTACATCGGACCCGACCGCAAAGTGAACTTCCCCGAACGAACCGGGCAGCAGGCGTCCATCTTTATTGGGAACGTCGACTTCAGTCAGCAAAGTTCGCGTGCCCGGATCGATCGCCTCCGCGGTGCGCGCCACCGTGGCCATAAACTTCTGCCCGGGAAATTCCTGCAGAGTCACCGTAGTCTTGGCACCGACTCTAATGTAAGGCGCATACGCTTGGGGAACGCTGGTGTACACGCGCAGCGGATCGACTCGCGCCAGATCGAATAATTCCCGTCCTGCAGCGCCCGCTCCCGCATTGATGAGAGCCCCCGGGTCAACGTTGCGCCGCGTCAGCACCCCGGAGAACGGCGCGTACACATCTTTGAAACCTTCCATCTGCTCAAGCCGCCGCACATTGGCATCGGCGGACGCCAGATTCGCCTGCGCCTGCTTGTAGCCGCTTTCCTGCTGATCGGCCTCCTGCGCGGAAACCGAGTCCGTCTTGCGCAGATTTTCCCAGCGCTCCGCGCTGATTTTTGCCAACTCCAGTTGTGCCACAATTTGCTGCCGCGCCGCCCGCGTCTGGTTCAGTTCTTGGTCGACTTCGGGCGTGTCGATCTTGGCCAGCAACTCGCCCTTGGTCACGCGGCTGCCCATGTCCTTGTACCACCGCAGCAGATATCCGCTGGTGCGCGCGTAAATCGGCGACTCCTCATAAGCCAGAAGCGATCCCGGCAGCACCAATTCCTCGTCGGGTTTTTCGCGGAGCGGATAAACCACCGCAACTGTGGGCACGGTCTCGCGCTCTGTTTCCTTGGCCAGCGCGCGGTCATGGCTCAATCGGCCCAGCAGCGTGAGCCCGCCGGCCAGTAGCAGTACCAGCAGCGCGACGCCCACCATCATCAGCGCCCTGCGTGGCGGAGCGGGAGGCAGGTCGGGTGGGGGCTCGATCCCCGGAGCTTGATGCCGCGCGTGTCGCTCGATTTCTTCGATCTCCTCGTCCATCTGCGCCTGCGGACTCAAAGCGCGATGCTCCTCACCCGGATTCGCACCCTCGCGCCCAGACTCAACCCGCTGCGCATCGCGTGTTTGCTTCGACTCGGTGTCAGCACTCATTGCGTGAACTCCAAAGTGTTTTCGCTCCGCGATCTCCGCGGCCCTTCTCCGCAACCTCCGCGTCAAAAGGCTTTGTCTTTCTCAATCGCCATGCGCCTGCCGCGCTCGTTTAGCCTCCAGCCGGCCATGGAAGATCGCGAACACGCTGGGCACAAAAAACAAAGTCGCCACCGTCGCGAACAGAAGGCCCCCAATCACCGCTCGGCCCAGCGGCGCATTTTGCTCTCCGCCTTCGCCGAAGCCCAAAGCCATCGGCACCATGCCGATAATCATGGCCAGCGCCGTCATCAGCACAGGCCGCACGCGCGTATATCCAGCGGACACTGCGGCTCGTAGCGCCGGAATGCCCTCGTCGATTTGTTCCCGCGCGAAGCTCACCATCAGAATGGAATTAGCCGTGGCCACGCCCATGCACATCACCGCGCCCGTGAGCGACGGGACGCTGAGTGTGGTGCGGGTCAGGAGCAGGAACCAGCAGATACCCGCCAACGCTCCCGGCAGCGCCGCAATGATGATGAACGGGTCCAGCCACGATTGAAAGTTAATCACGATCAGCAAATAGACCAGCAGAATAGCTCCCGCCAATCCTACGCCCAGTCCGAAGAATGACGACCGCATGGTCGCCACTTGCCCGCGTACCACAATGTGAGTGCCGCGCGGCAACTTTCCGTCAAAGCTCTTGAGCACCTTATCGGTCGCCGCTGCCACCGCGCCCAGGTCGCGATCCTGCGTGCTGGCATAGACGTCGATGACCGGCTGGACGTTGTAATGGTTCACCGTTGCCGCCCGCGTGATCGGATACAGCTGCACCAGGTTGCCCATCAACTGCGGACCTTGCTGCGAGGTCACCGGGATATCCATCAAGTCCTGCATGTTGGTCATTCGGTATTGCGGAGCCTGCACCGCCATCTGATACGTGATCGCGTTTTTTGGATTGAGCCAGAAGTTCGGCGTGGTCTGGAAACTTCCGCTCAGCGAAACCAGCACGCTTTGCGCCACATCGCGCGCGGTTAGCCCCACCTGGGTCACCCGGGTGCGGTCGATATCCATGTGCAGCGTGGGGAGAGAAAGCAGTTGTTGCACGTGAACGTCGGCAGTGCCGGGAATGTGCCGCATCTTGTTGGCGATCTGCTGCGCGATGGCGTAGCTGCTGGCCGCGTCCGTGCCCACGACCTGCACGTCGATGGGCGCGGGCAACCCAAAGTTGAGAATCTGAGTCACGATATCGGCAGGCTGAAAGAAAAACTCCACCCCAGGAAATTTTTGCGGAAGCACTTCTCGCAGATGCCGCGTGAGCCCCGCGGTCGGTGGATGATGCTCCGGGTCGAGAGCGATCAAAATCTCCGCATCGCTGGTGCCGATCGTTCCAGAGGAGCTGTAAGACTGATTGATGCCAGAGTTGGGCAGACCGATGTTATCGAGAATAGTCTGCACTTGGCCCTTGGGAATTTCGTCGCGCAGCGCCGCCTCCACTTCGTCGCAAAGCCGCGCCGTCTCTTCCACCCGCAACCCTGGACGCGCGCGCACGTGCAGCCGCAACAGCCCGGCATCCACCTGCGGGAAAAAATCTTGCCCCAGGAACGCCACCCATCCCAGCGACAACACGCAGAACGCCAAAAAGCAAATCACAAAAACGCCGCGATGCTCGAGCGTGGTTTCAAGCAACTGCTCATAGCCTCGGCGGAAATCTTCGAACTTGCGCTCGAAGCCGCGCTGGAAGCGCCCCAACGCCGACTTGGGAGCTTCCGCGCGATGCTCGTGCCCGCGCATGATGTACATCACCAGCGTCGGAATCAGAGTTCGCGAAAGCAGATAGCTGGCCAGCATGGCGAAGCTCACCGCTTCTGCCAGTGGCACGAACAAGAATTTCGCCACGCCCGTCAGAAAAAACATGGGCACGAACACGATGCAAATGCTCAAGGTGGAAACGAACGCCGGCACCGCAATCTGCTGCGCGCCATCGAGAATTGCCTGCTTCATCTCCTTGCCCAGGGCAAGGTTGCGCTCGATGTTTTCGATTTCCACCGTGGCATCGTCCACCAGGATGCCGACGGCGAGCGCCAATCCTCCCAGCGTCATGATGTTGATGGTTTGCCCAATCGCTCCCAGAATGATGATCGAGACAAAAATTGAGAGCGGAATAGAAATAGAAATAACGATCGTCGGCCGCCAGTCCCCGAGGAAAAGAAGAATCATCACTGCGGTCAAGGCCGCCGCAATCAAGCCTTCCCGCAGCACACCTTGAATCGAGGCGCGCACGAATAGAGATTGATCGAAAAGCCCGCTGACCTTCAGTTCCGGAGGCAACGCTTGCGCCGCCTGCTGAACAATACTTTTCACCCCAGCCACAATCTGCAGCGTGGAGGCATTGCCGTTCTTGTAGATCGACATCAGCGCGCCGCGCACTCCGTCCTGGCGCACAATGTTGGTCTGCGGCGAGAAGCCGTCGCGCACGTGCGCCACATCGCGCAGGTATAGCGTCGAGCCGTTGACGGTCTTCACCGGCAAATCGTTTAATTCCGCAATGGTCTGGGGCGTGCCGTTCATCTCGACGTTGTATTCCAGCGGACCGATTTTCACCGTGCCGCTCGGCAGAATCAGATTCTGCGCATTCACCGCATTCACGATATCGGTAGGTTGCAGCCCATAGGACTGAAGCTTCGGCAGATCGAGATCGACTTGAATCTGCCGGAACTTGCCGCCATAAGGATAAGGCGTAGCCGCGCCCGGCACGGTCGCAAGATAGTTACGAAGAAAATTCTGCCCGAGATCGAAAAGCTGCTGCTCCGGCAGAGTCTTGCTGCTCAAGCCCAGCTGAATGATCGGTGTAGTAGAAGCGCTGTAGGAAATGATCAGCGGAGGCGTCGTCCCTGGCGGCAGATTACGGACCGTGGTCTGCGCGATGGCGGTGATCTGTGCAATCGCTCCCTGCACGTTCGTCCCCGGCCGAAAGAAAACCTTGATCACGCCATAGCCGTAGACGGACTGCGACTCCATGTGCTCGATGTCATTGACGGTGGTGGTAATGCCGCGCTCGGAGTTCGCTACGATGCGATCCGCCATATCCTGCGGCGAGAGTCCGGTGTAGAACCAGACCACCGAAACCACTGGAATATCGATGTCAGGAAAGATGTCAACCGGGGTGCGGAAGATCGTCACAAAAAACAGGATGATGATGACCAGCGCC
Organism: Candidatus Sulfotelmatobacter sp.; assembly: GCA_049513475.1. Classification (GTDB taxonomy): domain Bacteria; phylum Acidobacteriota; class Terriglobia; order Terriglobales; family Acidobacteriaceae; genus Sulfotelmatobacter. Next base: position 98,349 of record JBEKWC010000019.1, read on the forward strand.
ATCACCACAAAGGTGTAGGGACGGCGCAGCGCTAGGGCTACAATCCACATCGCTTAAGCACCCACTCCAAGGTCAAGAGTCAACCGGGGTCAGCTGCGCGGCCGCAAAGAAACCCCCAGCACTTCAAATTTAGATTCGATACTCCCCGTATCGGATTCTAAAGCTTGACCGCGATTATATGGTAAGGTGAGGGCATGCGCCAGAAGTCTCCGGCACAAAGTAATGGCCGCCCCGGCGGAAAGAAGCGCGCGCCGGGCCGTCCGCGCAGCGAACAGGCGCGCTCGGCCATACTGCGCAGCACTTTGCAACTGCTCGGCAAGAACGGATTTTCCGATCTCACGATTGAAGATGTATCGGCCCACGCTGGGGTGGGCAAGACCACGGTGTACCGCTGGTGGCCGAATAAGGCCGCTCTCATCGCCGACGCCTTCGCCAGCAGTACTACCCGGAAGCTTCACTTTCCTGATACCGGCTCGCTGCGAACTGATATGAGCCAGCAGATGCGGCAACTGGTAAAGATTTTTCGCAGCCGCCGCGGCCGCATTGTCTCGGCGATTCTCGCCGCCGGACAGAGTGATCGCCAGGTCATAGCCGCCTTCCGCGAACGATTTTTGAAACCCCGCCGCCGCGAAGCCTACGCCACCCTGCGCCGCGGCATCGTTCGCGGCGAACTGCGTAAGGGGACGGATCTCGACCTGCTCCTCGATTCTCTCTACGGCCCCATCTACATGAGATTTCTCATACGCCACGGCAGCTTGAACTCGGGCTTCGTCAATCATCTGTGTGAACTCGTGCTGGGTGGCGCGCTCCCGGAACGCTGAGGCAATCGCCGTGCGCTCTGCGCGGACCAAAAAATACTCCGGGATTTTTCATCCCAGAGTAATCCACTCCACCCCCAAGTCAGAAATCTCTAATCCATCTCATGGAATTCTTTCTCCTGCGCTCTCATTCCCGCGCCTGCAGCGGCCGCGGATTCCGCTCTGCCCTTCTGCCACTTCTCCTCTTCCAACACCACGATGGTCTCCAGCTTTTTCTTCTTCAGCCCCGCATTGATTCCGGGCAGCTCTTTTTGCGTGAGCTTCTGGAAGTCGTCGATGACGTCTTGCAGTTCATGACCGAGAGACTCGTTGCGCGCCACCTGGTAATCCGTGGGCTTGCCGTCGTATCCCGTGACCGCACCATAGAGTTGCCCGATGTGTTCGCGGATGCGTTCTTCTCCTGTTACCATGCCGCCTTCCTTGGTGGCAACGATCTTCGAGCGCAGCCCATCGCAATCCGCTGCCAGCTTTTGCAATGCTTTGCGCAGCGGATCTTTCTCCGAAAGCTTGGCCGAGCGAGCGTTGGCCGCATCGCGCACGCCTTCGATCGACGCCACTCCATAAGTCATGTGCTCCAGCAGCCGATAAACTTTCATGGAAAGCTCGAATTCCGCCTTGCGTTCCTCGAGCGAATACTTGGCTCGCGGATCGATCGCAACCGTTAATTGCTCGGTGTAAGTTTGATCTCCCTTCGTAAGCTTCACCGTGTAGGTGCCGGGCAGCACCCGCGGTCCCTGCGCCGCCTCAAACAACGCGCTGGCCGCGGGCGCCACCGCCGGCGGCTTCACTCGCATTCCCCAGCCGGCGCGATTCAGCCCGCGATGCTTTCCCCCCGAGACTGTATCCACCAGCTTGCCGTCCTGATCGAAAATCTCGATCTTCAGATCGCCAAAAATATGCCGGCCCTTCTGGTAATAAGTGATTTGTGCATCGCTCGGCCGGTTTCGACCGTGGAAGGTTTCGTCGCCTGCCGCCCAGCCTCCGCTTACATCGAAGTACTGAATCGACGGCCGCCCCGGAATTAGCGCCGCCTCTTTCGCCATCTCATCCGCAGTCAGAGCCCGCAGCGGCGAAATGTCATCCACTATCCAAATTCCGCGTCCATGCGTAGCCAGCACCAGATCCGACTCGCGTGCCTGCACCACGATGTCATCCACCGGCACCGCGGGAAAATCCGATCCCTTGTACTGCGCCCACCGCTGCCCGCCATCCACCGAGATCCAGAGACCGAACTCGGTGCCGAGAAAGAGCACGTTGCGGTTCACCGTGTCTTCTTTGATCACGTGCGCAAACCCGCGCACGCCGCTTTCCTGCGCCGGCAGCGCCGTCCAGCTCTGCCCGTAATCCGTCGTCTTGTAGACGTAGGGCTGGATGTCTCCGAACGTGTGCCGGTCAAAGGTGGCATAGGCTGTGCTTTCATCGAAGCGGCTGGCCTCGATGGTCGTGACCCACGAATTCTTGTCGAGCCCCTTTACGTTCCCGATCACATTCGTCCAGGTCTTCGCTCCATCGCGCGTGATCTGCACGTTGCCGTCGTCCGTGCCCACCCAGATGATCTGTCCATTCTTCGGCGACTCCGAAATCGAATAGATGGTCGTGTACATTTCCGCCGAAGAGTTATCCACGGTCACTCCGCCAGACTCTTCCTGCTTCTGTTTTTCCGGATCGTTCGTAGTGAGGTCGGGAGAGATGCGATCCCACGATTGCCCATGATCGCGCGATCGGAATAGAAACTGCGCCCCGATGTAAATCGTCCCCTTCTCATTCGGGCTCATGTGAATGGGCGTATTCCAATTGAAACGCAGCTTGCCCTCGCCGTAATTCGGCCAGGGATGGATGTCGCGAATCTCGTGCGTGTACCGATTCACGCGCCCAATCTCACCGCCCTGTGCCTCGGCGTAAAGATAGTCGGGGTCGGAGGTGTCCTCGAACATCCAGAAGCCGTCGCCTCCAAACATGTTCTCCCATTGCGCATTGGTGATGCCGCCGGGATACGAGGAATCGCCCACCCACGAACTGTTGTCCTGCAAGCCGCCGTACACGTGGTACGGATCCGCATTGTCCGTGCTCACGTGGTAGAACTGCGAAGTCGGCAAATTCATCTGATGCTTCCAGCGATTGCCGCCGTCTTCGCTGCGCCACAATCCGCCATCGTCGCCGGCGATCACAATGTTCGTATTCTTAGGATTGATCCACACGTCATGAAAGTCGCCGTGGTCTTGGCCTGACACCACGTTGAAAGTTTTTCCGCCATCGTTGCTGAGCAGCAGAATAAGATCAGGTTTGAAAATCTTATTTTCGTCTTTCGGATCGACGATCAAATTTCCAAAATAAAATGGACGCCACACCATGTAATTGCTGGCGTCGAGCTTGGTCCAATTCGCACCCGCGTCGTCGGAGCGATACAGCCCGCGCCCTTTCTCCGCTTCGATGTTGGCATAGACCACTTGCGGCTTCGAAGGCGCGACCTGCACCGCGATGCGGCCGTAGGGCTTCGGCGGCAGCCCCTTGCCATTGTCCTGAGTGATCTCGCTCCAGTGCGCGCCTCCATCGGTCGATTTAAACAGCCCGCTGCCCGGACCTCCCGAGCGAAACGTCCAGCCCTGCCGGCGGAAATCCCACAGGGCCGCATAAATCGTCTTCGGCTCCTGCTGGCTGCGCGCGATCATGGCGCAGCCGCTCGAGCCGTTTGCCCCCGCCAGAACTTTGTTCCAACTCTTGCCCCCGTCCGTGGTCCGGAAAACTCCGCGCTCGTCGTTATCGTTCCACAAATGTCCCGTGGCGCAGGCCAGCACGTCATTGCCATCGCTGGGGTTCACCAGAATTTTGGCGATGTGTTCGCTGTCTTTCAGTCCAACATGATTCCAGTTCTCGCCGCCGTCGGTCGATTTGTAAATCCCATCCCCCACCGACACGCTGTTGCGCAGCCAGCCTTCGCCGGTGCCAACCCAAACCGTCTTGGAATTCGAGGGGTCGATCGCCACCGCGCCGATCGACTGCACGTCTTCGCGATCAAAGACAGGCTTGTACGTCGTGCCGCCATTCACCGATTTCCAAACTCCTCCACTCGCCGCGCCGACAAACACGGTGATGCGGCCCTCTTCTTCGACCGCGTCCACCGCGGCAATGCGCCCGCTCATGGCTGCAGAGCCGATGTTCCGCGCCGGCAATCCCGAAACCGTGGCCGCGTCAAAGCGGTACGGCGCCTGCGCCGCAGCCGGCAGAGCCGGGTAGATAGAAGCTGCAAACAGTACAGCGACCCACCAACCACCTGGAGCGGATGCTTTCATGTCGATGAGCCCTCTTCCGTGCAATCGATTTTTGTTTTCGGGTCCGTGCGCGCGCAGAAACCAGCGAGTTGGATCAGCGTGCTTTAGTGAACCCCAACCATTCCAGATTTCTTCTCTTCCGTTTTCAACGACGCGGGCAAGGCGAAATCCGCCGGGCTGATGGTCACATTCGCCTCCAATTTCTGCACCGTCGCTGTCTGCTCGTCAGGATTGCTCTTGCTTCCCTGCGAAATCGAGAAGGGATACATCACGCCGTTCACCGGCTTGTACGAACCGTAGCCGACTACGTGATCCCGCACCGAGCCGCGAATGAATTGCTGAATCTCTTTGCGAATCTCGATGTAAGTATCGGGGTCGAGATAGTCGTAAATAATGTCGCCGTTCTTGAGCGTGATCTTCAAGCGCAGCGCATCGTCGCCATCCACGGTATCGTGGCCGAGGTATTCGACCGTGCTGCCCTTCTCTTTGTAATCGACCAGGGGCCCGTCAAAGTCGGCATCCAGCAGCAGATCGCGCAGATCGTCTTCGCCCAGCAACTCCGGATCCTTCTTTCCGCCGAAGGGCTGAATCTGCCACCCCGTGCCGCCGTCATAAGCCTGCACCTCGGTCATTCCCTGCAAAGTCAGGGTCTCGCGGACCAAATTCGGCCGCTCGTTTTCCTGCCCCAAGGTCGCGGTGAAGCCTCCGCCGCCCTCGAACTTCCCGGTCATGCGCAGGGTCTTGATGGCTTTTATCTTTTCCATGCCGCCCCTGGCCGCAATATTCTTGGCAATCAATTCGTCCGCCGTTTGCGAAAACGAAAACGCACCGAAATAACAGACTACGACCAGCAATTTCATGGCACTACGCATCGAGCGGACTCCTCCGGGGAAGAATGAAAGAATGGACTCACGGTATGCGAAAACGAGAAACAGTACTGTACCCGTTACTAGACGCGCAATTCAAGTGTTGGTGAGCCGTCATCCAACTCCTCCACGATAAAAAAGCCGCCCTCGCGGACGGCTTTACGATTTCATCTGTCAAATTTGCTTAGTGGTTCAACGAGAAGTTCAGTCCTGTGGTCAGAATCAGATCGTTCTTCTTAGCGCCCTCCGGCGGATTGGAAACATAAATGTCGCTGAACTGATTCTGCCATCCCAGCCACTTGCTGATCTTGGTGACCGTACCGAAATCGAAGGTGCCGCGGTACTGCCCGGAATAGCCGCTCGACAAGTCGGGATAAAAATAAAACTTCTCCGTGATCACGGTGGTCTTGCCCAGCTTGTGCATCAACTCTTCGCCCAGCGTGAGCGCAGCAAATTTATTGGTTACGCCATACGACACATAACTCGGCGGAACGGTTGCCGGCGTGACCAGCGGGCCGTTCGAGTACGTCTCATGGGTGTAGTTGACCCCGGCGAAAAAGTCCAGCGTGGTGCTGTCCGATTTGATCGCATGATAGCCCAGTCCGCCGCCGAAGACGCCGCGCAGATCCAAATCCTGCAGCACATTGCTCATAAAGTCCGCGCCCACGAAGGCGAATGCCCGGGCGTTCAGATTGTGATCGTAGCGCACGCCCGCCGTAATCAGGTTCGCCACGGTACTGGGCGAAGCCAGGTCGTTGTTGGTGTAAATCGATGTGATATAGACAGTAAGCTTGTCGTTCTCCGTCGGATGCACGGCATTCACAGCCAATGCCAAATTGCTGGTCTGGCTATTGCCGCGCGCGATCGAGAAACCCACGCTCGCCCCGCCATTCCATCCGCGAAGTAAGCCGGGATGCAGCGACTTTTCGTATGCGTTTTGCTCGGCGTCATTGCGGATCAACACCACGCTGCTGGCCGGGAGCTCCACCGTGCCCGTGATTTTCGTTGCCACTTCAATTTTTCCATCGCTGCCGGTCACCGGACCCACCACCGTCTTCTTGTCGACCGTGCTCACATGTAATTCCTGGTCGGTGGTGATCCTGGTGATCGCCACGAACTGCAGCGTCACGTCCCCGGCGAATTCGGTATGCAACACCAAGGTCTTGCCGTCCGACTTCACGATTGTGCCGGTCAGGCGATCCCCATTCTGCAACGTGATTTGATCCGCGAAAACTGCCGTGGCCAATCCCAGAACCACAGCGAAGGCAATAAAGTCGGCTTTACGCAAGGCTACCTGCCTCCCAATTTTAGAGTTAGCGATACCGCTCGACCGCTTGATATGAGGAACCGGGAACTGTTTGGAACGGGACAGAAAACAGGCTACAGCCTGGCCCTTGCATTCATAAACCTGTACGGATCAGGAAGACACTTTCGCGAAGTTCGACTGGGATCTTCGTCGATACGCGGCAACGATCAGCCCTTGGATTCGGGAGTCTTGTTCTGCTCGGTGGTGGATGCCTGCGCCGGAGGATTATCCTTCATGCCTTCTTTCAGGGCCCGAATCCCCTCGCCGAGTCCCTTCCCCAGTTCCGGCAACTTCTTGGGGCCGAATACCAGGAGAGCGATGGCAAAAATCACCAGCAGATGCATGGGTTGGAACAAGCCTTCAAACATAAGAACCTCCAAACGACGGTACTCTCATACGCTACTGGACGGGCAACCGGAAGTCAAACCTCTCCGGCTTCTCCGCTCCGGCTGGCTCAAGCTTTCAACCGCCCTCGCTAATACCATGCATTCCAAAAAGATGAGGCGCTGTGATCAAAATCACCCCGAGAAGTGACGCCTTTTATCGGAGTAAGAAGCATGCCACCCTGTTACCTCGGTGACCTTACTCCAGAGCGCCCCACCGGCTACTGTGTTTGGGCGGAGATTGGTGTGAAGCGCCACAGCCTTCCAGTCTTGATCCTTATTCTCGCGACTGCCCTGTGCGCTCCTGCGAGCGACTCCAAGCCCGTCGACCCGGTGCAACTGACCGCTTGGCTCGCCGCCGGAGTCCCCGGCCAGCGCCTGCTTCGCATCGTGCAGGAGTGCGGCATCGCCGCCTTCCTCAGCGAGAAGCAGATTGGTCAACTCGCCGCCGTTGGTGCGCCGGAAAGCTTGCTGCGCGCGCTTTCCCGTTTCAAACCCGCTCTCCCGGACCCGGCCAGCTCAGAAATTCCTGCATCGCTTCTCCACGCCGCCGCTGCTGCCCGCAGTCAGCGCTTTCACGAAGCGGAGCTGGCCTTGCGCGAGTCCATGACCGCCGATCCTCAGAATGCCGCGCTGCACTTCGCACTCGGCTCCATGCTGCGCCAGCAGGAGCGCTGGGATGAAGCTTTCGACGAGATCACGATCTCCGCCAAGCTCATGCCCGATTTCCCCGAGAATCACAGCTCCCTCGCCTACATTTTCTATCGCCTCGACGACGCGCCCAACGCCATCGCCGAAGCCCGCACCGCCCTGAGCATGGATCCGCAGAATGCCGAGGCCTATCAGTTCCTCGGCCTGGCCTTATTGGCCGGCGAACAATATTCCGCGGCGGTTCATGCCTTCAACGAATCTCTGCTCCGCGACTCCGAAAATCCCGATACTTATTACGACCTCGGCATCAGCCTGCACGCCACGGGAAACTCCTCCGCGGCGATCGCCGCCTATCGCCACGCGATTCATCTCACTCCCAAATTCTGGCAAGCGCATTCCAATCTGGCTCTTGTGCTCCACGAGCAAAGCCGGCTGGAGGAAGCCATCGCCGAGTATCGCGAAGCCAAGCGTCTCGCTCCGGACGAAGCCTCGGTTCGCAACAACCTCGGCAACACCTACTGCGACAAAGGAGACTTTGACGCTGCCATCCTCGAACTCCGCGAACTCTACCGCCAGCACCCCGAGTGGGAGCAGGGCCACGGCTGCCTCGCCCGCGCCTACCTGTCGAAGAAAGAATACGGCAGCGCCATCGGCGAACTGCAGTTGGCGATTCGCCACAATCCCACCGGCTCCGCCGAACATCGCGCCCTGGGCGAAGCCCTCGTGCTCAATGACAAGCTCGAAGAAGGCGTCCGCGAACTGCGGCTCGCCGTTACCCTGAATCCCGATTCCGACGCCGCTCACCACTCCCTGGCCACGGCTCTCTTCCAGCAACAGCAACTGCCCGCGGCGGAAAAAGAGTTTCGCGAGGCCCTCCGCCTCAACGCTTCTCCCGACAACCACTATTCTCTGGCGGCGTGCCTCATGAGCATGGATCGCTACGCAGAAGCTTTATCGGAGCTCGAGATCGCATCGCGACTCGATCCCGAGCGCCACCTCTATCGCGCCCGCCGCGACGAATTGCTGAAGGTGTTGAAAGAAACCAACTCGCGTTAAGCCGCCAAGAGGACTAGGCCCGGCATTGTACTCCCGATATTTTTAGCGGGATCACGCGATTACTTACACTGAAGAGGCAAACCGTCCCGCCAGCGCGGAACCTGGCGTGACCAAGAACTAAGAACTGACGAACTGAAGCATCACACACGACCCGGGAGAATCGCGCATGCAGTCGACGCCATCCACACAAGCCGCAGCCGCTCAACCTGCCCTCTCCACTCCGCCAGAAGTTGACGTCCGCCAAGAGTCCAGAAACGACCTGCGCAACTCCGTTCGCCGCGATCCCGCGGCTCCGGGCAGGTCTTCCGGCCTCGGCCTACCCTGCGCTCATTGCCACCTGTATTATTCCGGCAACCTGGCCGCCTGTCCCACTTGCAAAAGCAAAGAGCGGGTCGCTCCGAATGTGGTCCCGACCGCTCCGAAAATAAATGCCGCCGCCGAACCCGCGCCCGACACCGCCGTCGTCGAACAGGAGCGCGAGGCCTTTCTGAAGGAGTTCAAGTCGCAACTCTTCGCCGCCCACGCCGAGGTGGCCAACTCCCCGATCATTTGCACCTTGGCGGAACACCATCTCGAAGGCGCCGAGGCCGCTGCCATCTGTAAGCCCTGTTACGACCGTCTGCAGGAGCGCGTAGACGTGTGCGAGGCCGCCCTGCACATCGACCTACAGGAAGCAACCCAGATTGTCTATGACGCGGTCTGGGCCGACTCCTCCGATCCCAACAAAACCTACTCCAACGCCGCCGGTGCGCTGCTCAACGAACTCCGCAAGCGCTCCGGCGTTTCCAGTCTGCTCGGCCCCTTTCATCCCTTAACCGACTGACCGCGCGCGAGAGACTGATTCCTATAAGGCCGCGGAAAAACCCTAATCCGCGCGAGTACGGGAAGGGTACGAGCCTTCCGAGGTCGCTAAAAAACTCCGGTTTCGGGTGGAGCAGCGCTTACCACGCCGTGGCGAAGACTTTGATGGCAAGCTCGGCTTTAGCCGATCGGTGGGAGCGTTTCTGGGCTTGCGCCCCCAGCAGAGCCAGTCCGGCAACTCCGATCCCGAGCACAACATCAGCAAGACCGGCAACCAGTATCTCCGCCGTTTATTGGTGCAAGCGGCGCACACCACGCTGGGACGGTTTGGCCCCGACTCGGCGCTGCGCCGCTGGGGATTGAAACTGGCGGGGGGAGGAAAACGCGCCAAACAACGAGCGGTGGTGGCGGTGGCCCGCAAACTGGCCGTGCTGCTGCACCACCTGTGGCGCACCGGACAGGACTACCGCAACTTTCCCCAAGACGCAGCCCCGGCGGTCGCCCTGCAGTCGAGTCCAGCGTGAAGCTCTGGCGTGGATGGTGAAAGTGAGGTAAGACCGAGGTAGGAATGGGGCGGCTCGGCCCAGGTTCATTGACATCTTGCGTTCTGGCGACTGCGACCAGTGGCTTGGCCTTCGAGGCCGCGCTTTAGATAGCAGCGCCCTTTCATCGGTATCGGACACCACCATGCACCGAGCCCCACAGTGGGCTCAAAACCAGTGCGGATAGAAGCGCCGAGATGAATGGACACATCCACAACGCAAAACCAAAAACCAAAACCGCCAATAAGGGGAAAAAGAAAGAAAAAACAGAAGATCAAAAACTTAGCTCTTGACACGCACCAGCCGTCTCATAGAAGCCACTGCGGTACGTTTGCCAGGCGAAAGCGACAGTTTCCGCAGCCTGCTTATCAGCTGATGGACGTTCGGCAAGGCGAGAAGACTTTTTCAGCGACCTGGTTCAGTCGTGCCGTCAAGTCGCTTAAAACGCGCCCGCGCTCCGGGACCGGCCGCAAACTGGGCGGTGGGTCATTCAAACGGCCAAGGCAAACTACTCCGGCTTCACGGACACCCATTTCTTGCCCGCGTATAACTTGTAAGCCGCGCCGTCTTCGATCAGCTTCAGAGGCACGGCCCGCTTTAACTCTCCATCGGTTTGGAAGGCCGTGCTCAGCACATCTTCGCTGGCCGCATTCATCACCACGAATTTATCGGCCGCAAACCCGAAGCCATATTCTCCGGGAGCGAGTTCCGAGCCGGCGAAGTTCAGCTTCGATTCCGTAATCAGCATCCCCTGATACTTCTGCTGGATCGCGCTCGAATATCCCGAAGCATCCACCAGGGCGAACAGTGTCATCTTGCCGGCGGAGGTTTGAAGGCCGGCAGCGTTGCGCATCTGGGTCGGCGCTTTCTGCCCGGCGAAGAAAAACTCAGCCGGCACTGCCTTCTTAATCTCGTCGCCATTCAGCAGATGCTGCGCCGCCTTCTGAGCCAGGCCAGCGGTCAATACTGCCGCTACGAAAGTGCCCACCGCAACTAACCGTGTCTTGCTCATAAATTTCTCCCGAGCAGCTGGAATAAAAACAAACAAATGTAACCCTTCGCGCCAGTAAATGCTACAGCAGCGATAAGGTTGCGAACGTTTTTAACGGAGAACCAAGAGCTGATTTTTCGCTTTGCCCGCAAGATTCGGATAGCCCGTTGGTCGGGTTCGCCGTAGCCTGTTTCTATCATGACGACCACAAACCTGACTTTCCCAACCACGCCTGCGAATGCCATACTCGCAGAGGAAGTTTCCCGCGAGATGGCCAGCACAAGCTCTAACTCGACAATTCACCCGCCGTCCGTTGCGGAACCAGACGACCCGCGCTGGAAGGCCGTGGTCGAACGCGACTCTGCGCACGACGGTCAGTTCGTCTTCGCCGTCGCCAGCACGGGAGTGTATTGCCGGCCTTCCTGCGCGGCGCGTAGGCCGCGGCGGCAGAATGTCACTTTCTTTAACCGCCCCGAGCAGGCCGAGAAGGCCGGCTTCCGCGCCTGCCTGCGCTGCCGTCCGAAGACGCTGAGCGGCCATCCCTCGTCGGATTCGGCCAAAGCGGTTTGCCGCTACATCGAGCAGCATCTCGACGAACCCATCACGCTCTTGCACCTGGGCAAGATCTTCCGGCAGAGCTCGTTTCACTTGCAGCGCCGGTTCAAAGCGGCTCTCGGCATCAGTCCGCGCGAATATGCCGACTCCTGCCGCCTCCGCCTCCTCAAGCGCAACCTGCAGGCCGGCGACAACGTGACCCGCGCCATGCACGACGCCGGTTACGGATCGAGCAGCCGCCTCTACGAGAAGACTGCGGCGCAAATGGGCATGACGCCCGACAAATACCGTCGCGGCGCCATCGCCGCCGCCATCCGCTACACCTGTGCCGATTCGCCGCTGGGACGCATGCTGATTGCGGCCACCGAGCGCGGCATCTGCTCCATTCAATTCGCCCACTCCGACGGAGAGTTGATCGAAGGACTGAAGCGCGAATTCCCCTTTGCCGCACGCAAGCCGGACGAAGGCGGCCTGCAAACCTGGGTGGAAGCGCTGCTCGCGCAGATGAGCGGCACAGAGTTGAACGCGGCGCTGCCTCTGGACATTCGCGCCACCGCCTTCCAGCGCAGGGTGTGGATGTATTTGCAATCGATTCCCTTCGGATCGACGAGCTCTTACGGCAAAGTGGCGAAGGCGATTGGGCAACCCACCGCCAGCCGCGCCGTGGCGCGGGCTTGCGCGACCAATCCTGTGGCCGTGGCGATTCCCTGCCATCGCGTAGTGCGCGAAGATGGCAAACTCAGCGGCTACCGCTGGGGCATCGAGCGCAAGAAGGCATTGCTGGAGATGGAGCAGGGTTAGAATTGGGGGGCTTCGGGCTTTGGCGTCTGGCTCTCAGGCTTCGGCTTCCGCGTTTTCACCAGCGGGACGAGGGATCTCCCCCGCGCACACAGCCTTCGACGCGCCGGCATATCTCGATAACGATGCCGTCATGGCCGAATATCTTACCGCCGCTGCCGAAGACTCAAACCCCGATGTCTTCCTGGCCGCTCTCGGCGACGTGGCCGGGGCGCGAGGCATGGCATAGATCGCCAAAGACTCTGGACTGGGCGGGGAGAGCCTATACAAAGCCCTGAGCGGGGGAGCGCACCCTGGTTGAAACTATTAATTCCGTCCTCCATGCCTTCGGATGAAGTGTACCGTGGTTGCGGAGGGCGGCGGTTAAGGGGAGCTAACTTTCACACTGCGCGCATCCAGGTGGATGACATTCGCGCCATATCCGCCGCTACAATCCCTGAGGATCGGCCGCGCTCTGCGCGCCTCCAGCAACGGGCTCGAGAAACAAAGTGCCCTGGTGGAGGTCAAGTCCGGCAGGAGAAGCGGCGTCCTAAAGTCCGCCTGAAGTCTGGCCGAAGATAGCTCCAAGGGATTCGGCCATTACGCTCAAAACGAAATTCGGGGTCATGGTTGCGGTTTCCGCCGCTGGGCTGCTTGCCGTGGCTATCTTCTGGATTCAGGGCGAGCACTCCACCCTGCTGGCGGAAAAAGCGCAGAAAACCAGGAACCTGGTGGAAGTGCCTTACTCCGTGATCCAGCAGCAATACCAACTGGAAACGGAAGGGAAGCTCACCCGCGCCGAGGCGCAGCGGCAGGCCATTGAAGCCATTCGCTCCATGCGCTACGAGGGCAAGAACTACTTCTGGATCAATGACGAGCATCCCACGATGATCGTGCACCCCCTGAAGCCCGAACTGAATGGCACCGACCTGACCACCTTCAAAGACCCAACCGGGAAGGCGGTCTTCGTGGAGTTCGTGAAGGCGGCGCAAGACCCCAGCGGCGGCTATGTTAACTACCTCTGGCCCAAGCCGGGCAGCCAGAAACCCGTGGCCAAACTCTCGTTTGTGAAGCGCTTCGAGCCCTGGGGCTGGGTGATTGGCACGGGGATCTACATCGACGACGTGGATGTGGCGTGGCGACAAGGTGCGCTCAAGGCCGGAGGAGTGGTGTTGGCTTGCCTGATTCCTCTGCTGGCGGTGTTGATAGGGACGGCGCGTTCCATCTTTCTGCGCCTGCGCGACATTGTGGAGCGCATCAAGGATGTGGCCGAGGGCAAAGGCGATCTCACCAAGAGGATTGAAGTCGTCTCCAACGACGAAATCGGAGATCTGTCCAAGTGGTTCAACTCCTTCATCGACCGGCTTGACGAGATGGTCACGGCAATTGCGGACAACGCCTTTCAACTCGAGAGCGCGAGCGCGGAACTTGACCTGACCAGCCAGCAGATCGCGACCAACGCCGGGGAAACTTCGACCCAGGCAAACCTGGTGTCGCAAGCCGCGCAGCAGGTCAGCCATAACCTGCACACAGTAGCCACCGGCGCCGAAGAGATGGGCATCAGCATCAAAGAGATCGCCAGGAATGCCACCGAAGCTTCGAAGGTAGCGACCTCGGCGGTGCGAGTAGCCGAAACCACTACGGCTGCAGTTTCACGGTTGGGCGATTCTTCCACGGAAATTGGCGAAGTCATCAAGGTGATCACAGCGATCGCGCAGCAGACCAATTTGCTGGCGCTGAATGCGACCATTGAAGCCGCGCGCGCGGGCGAGGCGGGCAAGGGCTTTGCCGTGGTGGCCAGCGAGGTGAAAGAGCTGGCCAAGCAGACCGCGCGCGCTACCGAAGACATCAGCGGAAAAATTGCCGCCATCCAGAGCGATACGAAAGCGGCGGTTGAGGCGATCGCTTCCATCAGCGCAGTGATCGATCAGGTCAATGAGATATCCAGCACAATTGCAACTGCGGTGGAAGAGCAGAATGCGACCACCAACGAGATGTCCCGCAACGTGAGCGAAGCCGCGCACAGCAGCGGAGAAATCAACGGCAGCATCGCCGGAGTGGCGAAGGCAGCCGAGAGCACGACCCAGGGCGCCAGCGGCACCCGCGAAGCCTCCAAGCGCCTGGTGCAGACCTCTACGCTGCTGCGGCGGCTGATTGGGCAATTCAAGATCGGGCGGCGCGATCCAAGGATCGATATAACTTTGTCCGTGCGGCTTACGGGCAACGACTTGAGCGGCAGTTATCTGGATCAGGAGGTGATGACCGTCAACGTGAGTCAGCGCGGAGCGCTGCTGAAAAACATTCGCGGCACGCTGCAGCGGGGCACGACGATCTCTCTGACGCGCGCTAATAAGAAGGAAGACTTTCGAGTGGCTTGGGCGGCCGGCGAAAAAAGTGCTGATGCCGGTCAGATCGGGGTGGCGCCGGTGGATCCGGATTCGTCGTTTTGGAGTGATGTGATCGAGCCCGCGGCACGATCTGAGGGCGCTGCGAAAGGGCACAGCCGGACCGCGCGGGCCGGGGCTTGATGGGCCGGGCTGGGTTTGGTCGCTCGCACGATCTTGTTGTGAAAGCCCGGTGCTACACCGATGCAGCCGTTGTGGCACCGCGCGTCTAACTTCTCCGAGGACAGGGTCCAACCCTCAGCCCATCGCCGCGGTGTGCTCGGGTTTGATCTTGTAAACAACGCGCACTTCGCCGGGCTGCCCGTAGGGATACTTATCGACGCCGAGATATTTTTTGGCCATCTTGTCGATGTGAGCGTCGGCGCCGTCTTCGGTGATCTCGACCACGCGACCGCGAATTTCCAGATAGCGGTAGGGATTCTCGGGATCGATCACGGCCAGCGAGACGCGGGGGTCGCGGCGAACGTTTTTATCTTTCTGGCGGCCCTTGGCTGAGTTGAAGATGACGTGCTCGCCGTCGTAGTCACACCATACCGGGGTGACTTGGGGACGGCCGTCAGGCATGAGCGTGGCCAGGCTGGCGAAAGCGCGCTTCGCGAATAGATCGCGGTATTTTTCGGGGATAACTTCGGGCATAAAAAGCTCCTTGCGGTCGGGCTATGAAACAAACAGGACATTATAGATCGGAGGGCGGAAGCGCGGTCGATTTGCGGCTGCGCGGCGGTCCCGAGTATTCTTGCAGCCACGAATTCTATCCCAGGCGGAGGAGAATATATGCGGCTGAAGCCGCGGTCGTCATCGATAAACCCTTGCGCGACCAAAAGTCGCACCCTTTCAAAACGGAATCGTGCCGGAACATCATTTGCGAATGGTGCCAGCCGCGGGCTGCTCACCATCCTGATCGCTCTCGTTGCACTTTTGCCGCAGGCTGGCGCGCAAACCGAAAAATATCCGCAGACCATTGTTTTCATGACCGACTTCGGCGTGGTCGACGACTCGGTTGCCTTGTGCCGCGGCGTTATGTATTCGATCATGCCGGAGGTGCGCATCGTTGACCTGACCCATCAGGTGACGCCGTTCTCGATTCTTGACGGAGCGCGCTTTCTCTATGGAACCACGCCTTATTTTCCGGCGGGAACGGTTTTCGTGGTGGTGATCGACCCGACCGTGGGCAGCACGCGCAAGGCGATTGTCGCGAAATCGAAGCGCGGGCAATATTTCGTTCTGCCGGATAATGGCCTGCTCACGCTGGTCGAGCAGCGCGACGGCATTGAGGGCGTGCATGAGATCACCAATACGGATTGGATGATTGGCACCAAGTTGTCGTCGACGTTCCACGGGCGCGACATTTTTTCTCCCGCGGGAGCGCACGTGGCGCGCGGCGACGACTGGACGAAAGCGGGGCCAGAAGTGCCGGTGGCATCGCTGGCGCGATTGCAATTGAAAGCGGCGCAGGTTGACGATCGCGGGGCTACGGCAGAGGTGATTGCCACGGATGGCCCGTTCGGCAATCTGGTGACGAATCTTCCGGCGGAGGATTTTCTGAAACTCGGCTACCAGCGCGGGCAGGACGTCCCGGTGAAGATCGGCAACAAAGAGGTGAAGATCAAATTCGTGCGCACCTTTAGCGACGTGGGGTTGAAACAGCCGCTCCTGTATATCGACTCGCGCGGGCGCTTTGCGCTGGCCCTGAATCAAGGGAGTTTTGCCGAGGCGTACGACGTGAAGCCGCCGCTGGAATTGTTCATTCCGCGGGCAGGGAAGTAAGAATAAATCCCTTGGCAAGAAGAAATTGCCATCCCGGAGCGAAGCGAGGGATCATGGTTCTTGCCCGCGCCAGTGCTATTGCCGCTTCCGGCAAACACCAAGGTCCCTCCCTAGGCTCGGGATGACAAGCTTTTAGCTTGCGCCACGTTCCTCGCTCTCGATGCGCGGCAGCACTGCGCTTAGCAGGGCTTCGAAGGTGCTCTTCACGCGCTCGCCGGTTTCCATCACTTCCTGGTGCGAGAGCGGTTGATCGAGAATTCCCGCCGCCATGTTAGTCACGCAGGAGATGGCGAGCACCTTGATTCCCATGTGGCGGCCGGCGATTGCTTCGAACGCCGTTGACATGCCGACCAGATCTGCGCCGATCATTCGCAGATAACTAATCTCCGCCGGCGTTTCGTAGCTGGGGCCGAGAAGTGCGGCGTAGATGCCTTCGTGCAAAGTCATTCCTTGTTTAGCAGCCTCCTCTTGTGCGATTGCTCGATATTCTTTCGCGTAGGCGTGAGTCATGTCGGGGAAGCGTGCGCCGAAGCGGTCGTCATTTGCGCCTACTAAGGGATTCGATCCTTGCAAATTAATGTGGTCGCGAATCAGCACCAGCGCGCCTTGCTGGTAGTTGAGATTGATGCCTCCCGCGGCATTGGTGAGAATCACGGAACGAATTCCCATGCGGCCGAAAGCGCGCATCGGGAAAGCGACATCCTGCGCCGAATAGCCTTCGTAGAGGTGCACTCGGCCCTGCATCACCGCGACTGGGACTACGCCCGCTTTGCCGATGACCATCTGGCCGGCGTGGCCGAGGGCGGTCGAGCGCGGGAAGTGGGGAATCTCGGCATAGGAGATTTTGGCTGAATCGACGAGCGAGTCGGCAAAGCCGCCGAGTCCGGAGCCTAGCACCAAACCAATCTTCGGACGCAGGGGGGTGCGGCCGAGGATAGATTGTGCGGCGGTTTCCGCCAGAGTGAATTGATCGGTGTTCAATGTACTGAACCACCTCAGGGGCTATAGCCCGCGGAAAAGGGGCGAATTTGCCGCAGCGCTGAAAGCGCTGCCCCATCCAAACCCTTCTTCCGATAAACTTCGCTTCGTCCGTGGGGCGCGATCAGAGTTACAAGTCGTCATCCACCAGGAATCGGCCGTGGCCGTTGCGCACCAGCCAATCATATAAGAACGTTTGATAGAGATAAGAGGCCACGATTTCTTCCCCCAGTTCGTGGGTTTCCGTGCATACGAATGGTATCCGCAGTCCGGCCAGCACCGCGATCAGGGATTGCGTGACCTGATTCGGGCTGACTCGACCGTAGGGGTACGCGCTCTTGATCTGGCTAAGCGGAGCGGTGATCACCAGCAGGCTATGCGGGAGTGCGCTCATGCGCCGCAGGCGCTTGACAAAGACGGCTCGATTTTCGGTGAATGAACTCACCAGATCGGAGAGATCCTTGCGCTCGACCACGCAGGTTTCTTCC
Source organism: Candidatus Sulfotelmatobacter sp. (assembly GCA_049513475.1). GTDB lineage: Bacteria > Acidobacteriota > Terriglobia > Terriglobales > Acidobacteriaceae > Sulfotelmatobacter. Next base: position 116,002 of record JBEKWC010000019.1, read on the forward strand.
ATCCCGGCGACGCTGTAGTCGCCCAGAGCCAGCGCGCGGGTTTCGATTCCGGCGAACCAGCCTTTGAAGCGCCGAAAGGAAAACGGAATCTGCTCGCGGGTATCGACCACGGCCACCGGCAGGGGCGTGCGCAGTTGAGTTCCGCCGCGCTCGGCCAGAACCGGCAGCGCAGGGTGGGCCACAGGCGCGGCATGCATCTGCCATTCGAGCGGCGATGCGATCAGGGCTCGCGGTTTGCGGGGCATTCGTCTCCAGGAAGCGGTGGCATTTCTGACTGTCGCGAGGATATTTTGCCCCCGCGAGCGGATGAGAAGGGACGCCTCGTTAGCCTGCCCTGAGTTTACCGAAGGGACAGGCCCCGGGACGGCGGCGGTACTTTTTCCTTTAATATTTCTTCTCGAACCTGACGAATTCGTTTTCCAGCTTCCATTGCATGCGGGCGCGTGCGCTGTTCGCGAGAAAATCTTCGCAGGCCGCTGAAGGTTTTTCAACCAACGCATCGCTGGCGCAGGCTGGCATCATGCGGAAGACCAGTTTTGTATCCGCCCATAGGCTTTGCCCGGGCAGAAAGCTGTGCTCCAGGCTTTGCCGCGCCATGCGCTTCAAATCGACGTAGGACAGGCGATAGCCTTCAACGGCCCGCAGGTATTCGTGCGTCAGGTCCGACCGGTTCACGCCCTCGTCGTCGGTCGCGAGCGCTACCGGTACGCCGTACTTCACGTAAGCCGGCAGGGGATGGTCGTCTCCACTCACTCCAAGGATCACGTCATTCGAAGTCAGACAGATCTCTACGAGCACATTGCGCTCGGCCATTTCGTGCAGCAATCCGAGAGCATCTTTCTCGTTCATCACATCGACTCCGTGGCCGATGCGCTCGGCGTGCCCGCGCTCGATGGAGGCGCGAATGTGAAACGTTAAATCTTCCGGAGGCACGAGTCCCATGGCCAGTTCGCCGGCGTGCAGCGTGATGTGCACCTTGGGATAAACCGTATGCAGATAGTCGAGCATGGCCATGTGCTCATTGAAGTCGCGGAGGGGAACGTACCCATCCTCGGGCATGACTAAATTCAACCCAACAAAGCCGGGGTCGGACGAGGCCAACTCGAAGCCCAGCAGAATTTGCGCGAAGACAATTTCATGAGGAAGGCCTCGCAGCACCTGGTACAGATAGCGCAGGGTGACGTCGCAGCCGGGCGAAGCGTCGGCGGTGCCGCACTTCAGAATCTCTTTGGCGTGGGCCTGATCGGCGGCGAGTTTTTTGCTGGTTTCGGTCGCTACCTCTTTCAAACCTTTGTCGAGCAGCGCCTGGCGCAGCTTGGCCAAGTCCGGATTCCAATCGACTTTTGCCGCCAGGTTGGCCGCGGCGCCGCCGTCGGCGGTGTGCATGAATTCTACGTACTGGAGATGGTCGAGGCCGGCGCGATTGGTGGCCGCGGCGATGGCTTCGGCAGTGTGAGTATCGGCGGCGAGTTCGAATTTGTCGAAGGTGGCGAAGAAGTGATCGTGGCCCGAATCGTCGCCGGGCTTCCAATTGCGCATCGACCAGGCGTCGATTAACTGGTTGTAAAGCACATGATCGCTGTAAGCACAGCTGGCCGCAGGCTTGGCGCGATAAATCTCGCAGGGGTCACAAGGCCCCGGCAGCAGCCGCGAAGTGGTGCGGTCGACACAGAGTTCGCCCGCGGCGGCGAAATCCACCAGGTCTTCGGCGTAAATTGCGCCGTCGAGATGATTGTGCAGATCGCCGCCCTTGGGCATGTCGCGCAAGAACGGCAGCAGCAATTGCGGCTGCTTGCGCAGCGAATCCAAGTAGTGGGCGGTGCGTTGCTCGGAGCTCTGGGCGGCGCCCGATGTGCTTAGCAAAAGAAGCCAAGCAGGCAGAATCAGAACCCCGCGCACTCCCGCTGGCATGGTTCTCCGCATCGTCCTCTCGATCGTCTTAAGATCAACGCAACATCAGGCAAGGAATTGTAATCTGTCGCGAGCGCGGCATTGGAGGAAAAGATTCATCGAAGAAACGGAAGATGCAATTGCGATGGATTTCAGTGGAGATAGGCAGCCGCGCCGATCACGATGGCGACCACAAGCAGCACCGCGAGAATATATTTATGGGCGGAGAACCAGGATTCGGAGCTGACCGCCGACACCAAAAAAGGAGCCGGGAGTTCGGAGAATGATGTGTCGGCGGTTGGTTCGGTAGTCGATTGCGTCGGCATAGCTTCCGATGCAGCGCCAATTATCTTCGGATAGGGCTCTTCGATGGCCGGCTCTGGAGCCAGCGCCGGGGACGACATCTGAATGGATATGCTCTGTAGCGAGAGAGACGGCTTCGGGTAGGCGAGGGTTTCTGGAATTACCTCGGATGCCGGAAGATTTTCTCCCCACGGGATCTCGGAGGCGTGGGGCCGGGGCTGCGAAAGCTGCTCCCCGCGCCAACTTTTTTCTTCGCACTCCACGCAGTAAGCGCGTCCCGGCGATACCGGAAAACCGCAAGCCTGGCACTTCGACAATCTTTTCAGCACCGGAGGCACGATCATGGGCTCGGGCGCCGGCGGCTGTTTGCCATCGGCGGCGTGAGTGGAGCCCTGGTTGCCTATGGCGGCGCTCCATAGCAGCGGCCGGCCTGAAGCTTCCTCTATTTTTGCGGGGGAAGAGGCCAGCGGAGACGGCACTAACTTCGAGGGCACTAGCTTCGAAGGCGATCCGGGCAGAGACATCGGTGCCGCCTGCGCTTTTTTTTGGGGCGTATGAGTTTCGACCACCGCGCTGCGATTCTGAATTGCAGGCTGCGGCGGGATACTTCGGGAGGCGACAGACTCCACCGGCGGCAGGGGCGCTTGCGCTGCCACGGCATGCTGGACGGCAGTTTCGACCATCTCACTGAGGCGCTGCAACGCAGCCAAATCACGCTGGTCGAAAGCGTCCGGCTTACCGGAAAAAAGCTCGAAGACGCCAAGGATCCGGCGCTCGCTGACGATCGGCATCACTACCACCGAAGCGATGCCCAACTGGCGGCAGACTTCGCGGTTCACTCGGGGATCGGTTGCGGCGTCGTCACAGCGCAGCGCCCGGCCAGTGCGCACGCTTTCCCCCGACAGTCCGTATTCCATGGAGAGGATCGCGCCCAGTTCAGGCGCGCTGGTTCCAGCGCTGGCGCGGCAGAGCATGTCGGAGTGCTCGCCGCGGCGGAGAGCGATGGCGGAGCCGCTGGCTCCGGTAATGTATTGGGCGCGGTCGGCGAGCAGCTGGAGAGCGGCATCGAGATCGCCATCGGCCATTTCGGCCAGGGAACGGCCACCATCTTCTCCCGGAAAGCGCGGCTCCTTGCTCGGATCGAGAGTCGCCCTGCCGGAAGGCGGATGCTCAAGCAAGCCGGCGGCGGCCATTCGGGCGGGGACACTGGCTGGGCCGCTTCGCGCAACCATACTCGGCTGAGGTACGGTGCGGCTGACGCCGGTACCCGAAATATTCGCTTCTACTTTCGATGCTGCAGAACTGTGATCGACAGTCGATTGCGGTTCCATCTTGCGAGTGCGAAATCCTTCATCGAAGTGCCGCGGCCAGGAGCAGTCAGGCCGCCACGAACTCAGTTTCCTTTTTAGGAGTGCAGTACCTTGCAGTCTCACCCGCCGAGAGCGGAGTGTCAAGATATCGCGCCCCCGAAAGGGCTTGGCCCTAAGTGTCAACTTAGGTTCGTGGCACGGATCCTCCTGAACTGCTCAACGCAGTTTGCTGAATGCGGATTGCCGAAGGTCGAGCTAAACGCTGCGCTCACGCACGGCGGTGTTGGCGAGCTGGTTGGCCTCGGCATTTCTCTCGCGCGGGACGTGCGAGATGGAGAAATTCAGGGCGCGGGCGAGTTTGCGGCAGGTCCAGTGGAGGGAATAAAGACGCGGGCTGCGGCAGGTGTATTCGCCGCTCATCTGCCGCACCACCACTTGGGAATCGGAGTAGACGTGCAGCGCTTTGGCCTTCAGCGCAAGCGCGCACTGCAGGGCTTCGAGCAGGGCCACATATTCGGCGACGTTGTTATCCTGGTGGCCGATCCATTTGGCGATGCGGATGGGACCGCAGGCGGAGCCGTCGATGACCACGCCAATACCGGAAGGCCCAGGATTGCCCAGGGAGCCTCCGTCCACGTAGGCTACGAGTTCGGCCATCACGGCCGGTCCAATGTTGGCTGGTTCATCCTCAACTCATCCACCCCAGGTGATTCGCTGTGAAAAAGATGCGCTGAGAAAGCCCCGGCGTCAAGGTGATTCTTTAGGATCACGATTTTCGATTCCCACCCGCGGAAATTCGCCTAGGCTGCTCTGTGCAAGCTTCTGTGTAAAAATGGCTTTTACCCAAGCCGCCTATGAGTAAGCTTCGGTCTTGCAATAGGTTGCATTTCTAATTATTCACAGGCAGCGACTCGGGCACTGCACCAATAGTTTGCGTTGACATTTATGAACGCTCTGTTAAGGTTGCTTCCGTCGACGGTCGAAAGGGACAGCAAAATAAACCTTGCTGACCCGAACTAGACTGAGTGATCAGCCCGGCGGGGTGACCTGCGGGGTAGCCAGACCTGAAAAAACCGACGGCTCTGCGAGGGGCAGTTGGGGTTTGGGACCGCGAAAGCGGTGATCGCATCAAGGGGCTGTGACGGTACATGCGTCCACGCGGTTAACTCCCTCGCAGGAGTTGGCAGCTAGAGCATAACCAATGTCACGGCCCTTTCAATTTTTTCTCCCGCCTTTAGGCTGATACCACCTTCCTCGTCGCATTGACTTGCCCCTTTCCCAGACGTACGATTCTGCTGCAGTGATCGGTCAAACCATCTCGCACTACCGCATTGTCGAGAAACTCGGCGGTGGCGGGATGGGCGTGGTCTACAAGGCCGAGGACGTATCCCTGCACCGATTTGTAGCTTTGAAATTTCTGCCGGAAGACTTGGCTAAAGATCCCCAAGCCTTGGCGCGCTTCCGCCGCGAGGCGCAGGCGGCGTCCGCGCTGAACCATTCGAATATCTGCACGATCTATGAGATCGGGCAGCAAGACGCCCAACCCTTCATTGCGATGGAATTTCTTGACGGGCTGACCCTCAAGCATCGAATCGCAGGAAGGCCCATCGAGACCGAGGTTTTACTCGTCCTGGCGATTGAGATCGCCGACGCCCTCGATGTCGCACACGCGCGCGGAATCATTCACCGCGACGTCAAGCCCGCCAACATTTTCGTGACCAAGCGGGGGCAGGCGAAGGTCCTCGATTTTGGACTGGCTAAAATGGTTGGGCGTAATTCTGGTGCGGGCGATGATTCGCCCACGGCGTCTTGTGGTGACAGTCTCACGAGCCCTGGCTATGTCATCGGCACGATGGCTTATATGTCGCCAGAACAAGTTCGGGGCGAAGACTTAGACGCCCGCAGCGATCTTTTTTCCTTCGGCGCGCTGCTTTATGAAATGGCAACCGGATCCCTGGCATTTCCGGGAGAAACCTCGGGACTTGTTTTCGACGCAATCCTCAATCGTACCCCGCCTCGCCCCACTCGATTGAACCCTCATCTTCCGCCGGCGCTGGAAAAAATTATCGGCAGGGCGATGGAAAAAGATCGCAGCAAAAGATATCAGAACGCGACCCAGATAAAAGGCGAGTTGCAGCAACTGAGGGACGCGACGGAATCTACCCTCAATCAAGGAGCAGGCATAATCGAGCGCCCGTTTCGCTGGGCCCGGATCAGATTTGAAGCTTTAGGCCAAGGGCGTCGGAGGAAGGCAGTGCTTAGCTCTCTGTCTTTTCTTGTAATAGGACTGGCAATCCTCGGAATCTGGTGGTTTAGCCATCGCCCGACGCCGGCGGCGCTCGATCAGACCGCAATTGCGGTACTTCCACTGCAAAACATGAACGGGGACTCCAATGTGGATTACCTGCGCTTTGCGCTGGCCGATGAATTAACCAGCGTGCTGACATATTCGCGATCGCTGGAGGTACGGCCTTCCTTTGAGACGCGGAAGTACGTGCAACTGGACCTGGACCCTCAAAAAGTAGGGGAACAAATACATGTGGGAAGGCTGCTGACCGGGCACTTCATGCGGCAGGGCGAAAAGCTTAGTGTAACGCTCGAGGCGATAGACGTCGCCAGTGACCGCCTGCTCTGGCAAGGCAGCGTCACGGCTCCGCTGAGCGATTTGATCTCTCTGCAAACTCAACTGACCACGCAGGTGCAGCGCGGGCTCCTGCCGGCGCTGGGCGGGGCTGCGGGAGAATTCAATGTCGGCTCGCGCCCGACTAGCCAGGAGGCCTACGACCTCTATCTGCACAGCCTCGCGTTGCCGCACGACCCTGGGCCGAACAAGGATGCCGTCGCAGTGTTGGAACACGTAGTAGGAATCGACCCGGGCTACGCTCCGGCATGGGAGGAGCTCGGACGGCGATACTACTACGATTCGCATTACGGCGGCGGCGGTGAAGAGATGTTCCAGCGCTCGAATGCGGCCTTTGAACGCGCGTTGGCGATCGATCCGAATCGCGTAGTGGCGGCCAGCAATCTGATCGTAAATCGCGCGGAGCGGGGTGAACTGGGTCGAGCCTTCGATGCGGCTACGGATCTGGTGCGGCGGCATCCGCAGAGCGCCGACGCCCATTTCGCTCTGGCCTACGTGCTGCGTTACGGCGGCATGCAGGAGCAGGCCACAAAAGAGTGCGACACGGCAAGGTCCCTGGACCCCGGTAACTTTAATTTCCGTTCGTGTGCCTGGGCCTTTCTCGAGTTGGGCAAGACTAATCCCGCGATGGATTTCGTGCGGTTGGACGCAGGCTCTGAGTGGGCAGCATGGGTCACGCCCTACGTGTATCTGGCCGCGGGAGACTTAGCGCGGGCCCAGACTAGCGTGAAGAATATGGCGAACGCAAACACCTATCACCGCGAATTGATGGCGGCCTGCACTCAAGGCCAAAGACCCGCCGATATGGGTCGAATTGTGAAGGACGCCGAATCATCCGTCCTGCTAGAGCCTGATCCGGAACTGTGGTATCACGTGGGAGCCTTAACGGCATACTGCGGCCAGAAAGACGCAGCGTTCCGTCTGCTTAAAGCTGGGGTACAGCAGAACTATTGCGCATATTCTGCGCTGCTTGAAGACCCGCTACTGAAGAACTTGCGGAAAGAAACGGCCTTCGATGAACTGCTGACCGCTGCCAACGCTTGCCAGTCGATTCTGAAGGAAAGACCTGTGCGTTGATCGAATCACACGGCGACGAGTAGGACAGAAACGTCCATCAGGGTTTTCTTTCTCCCCTCCGCCAGTGGTAGAATCGTTATTTCGGTCCTCTTGTGCGGCGGAAATGTGGCTTGTCCCGCCTTTCGCCTGCTCAGCAAACCGCATTGATTTACAAGGAGATGTTTCCAAGCAATGTCGATCCCTGCCACCCAACTGCGTCCCGGCATGATCATCAAGCACAACAATGATCTGCACTCCGTATTCGCCGTCGAGCACCGCACGCCCGGCAACCTGCGCGCCTTTATCCAGGCCAAGCTGCGCAACCTGCGTACCGGAGCCATGTTCGAGCACCGCTTCCGCTCTCCCGATCCCATCGAGAAGGTGAACGTGGACGAAGTCGACATGCAGTTCCTCTACGCCGACGGCGACAACTACTACTTCATGGACACGGCGAACTACGAGCAGACGCACCTCACCAAAGATGTCCTTGGTGGCGCCGTGGATTATTTGATCGAAAACCTGGAAATCAAAGTGGAATTCTTCGACGGCAAGGCCGTGGGCATTGAACTGCCGCAGACAGTGGAACTGAGGGTAGTCGAGACCGAGCCAGGGCTTAAGAGCGCCACTGCTTCTAGCGTGACCAAGGCGGCTAAGACCGAGACCGGCCTGGTGGTGCAGGTGCCTCCCTTCATCAACGAAGGTGAGAAGATCAAGGTGGATACTGCTGAAGGCGTGTACCTGTCGAGAGCGTGATTTTAGGCCGGGCTGACGAGTCAACCAGAAACCCTCTCACAAATGCGCTCCGGTAGATTCAAAAGCTGCCCCAGGGGCTAAAGCCCGCATCCTTAACCGGCCTGGACGGCACGACTGAAGTCGCGCCCTTCCCAAAACCATTCATGTGATGGCTTCCAGTTTCCCGCTTCCAAGCTTACTTTCTGCGCAGGCGGCGGCCTGAGATTTCGAACTTCCCTTTTAGAACCATGTTGATCGCCTCGGTATAGGCGATGTGCTCCTGCTCCAGAATGCGGGCGGCCAGCGTGTGCTCGTCATCTCCATCAAGAACCGGAATCGCCTTCTGCACCACGATCGCGCCGTGATCGAGTTCTTCGTCGACAAAATGGACGGTGCAGCCCGTGACTTTGACTCCGTAGGCGAAGGCCTGCTCCTGCGCTTCGAGTCCGGGAAACGCGGGCAGCAGCGAGGGATGGATATTCAGAATGCGCTGCGGGAACTGCTGCACGAACCAGGGCGAAAGCAGGCGCATGTATCCCGCGAGGCAAACCAAATCGACTTTGTGATCTTGCAGCGCGTAGACGACTTCGCGATCGTGTTCCGCGCGCGGCCTCCCTTTCGATGGAATTACCAGCGCATTCAATCCGCGCTGGCGCGCGACGGCGACTCCCGGCGCGTCGGCTTTGTTGGAGATGACAACGGCTATCCGCGCGTTCGGGATGCGGCAGGCGTCGACGCTATCGGCGATGGCGACAAAGTTCGAGCCGCGGCCCGATAGAAGGATTCCAAGGGATTTCATGGATAGAATGATAATTCACCACGGAGACACTGAGGCACGGAGACAAAAAGAAGCAATTGGTAAAGAAATAGCTTTAGAGCTGTTCTCGTGCCTCCGTGGTGAGGGCACGGCTAGCTGTAGAGCACTTTGCGCTCGCCCTTAACGATGCGGCCCACGGTGTAGGCCTTTTCGCCCACGCGCTCCAGCACGCTTTGCGCTTTCTTGAATTTTGCCAGCGGAACTACGAGCAGCATGCCCAGCCCCATATTGAACGTCCGCAGCATTTCTTCCTGCGAGACATTGCCCAGCGCTTGCAAATGCTCGAACAGCGGCATCACCGGCCAGGAGCCGAGTTCAATGATGGCCGCAGTCCCACGCGGCAAAACCCGCGGCAGATTTTCGGTGATGCCTCCGCCGGTAATATGGGCCAGCGCGGAGACGCATTGCGCATCGACCAGCTTCTTCAGCGCCGGCCAGTAGCTTTTATGCGTGCGCATCAGCTCGTTGCCGACTTTGTTCTTGATCTCGTTGACGTAGGTTTCGGACGAGTATTGCCCCACTTCGAAGAGCAGCTTTCGCGCCAGCGAATATCCGTTGGTGTGCAGGCCATTCGATGGCATTCCGAGAATGATGTCGCCGATCTGCACTTCCTTGCCGGTGATGATGCGCTCGCGCTCGACCACGCCCACGATAAATCCCGCCAGATCATATTCGCCGTCGGGATAGAAGCCGGGCATCTCGGCGGTCTCGCCGCCGATCAGGGCGCAGCCATTGTGCTTGCAGGCGGTGGCGATGCCCTCGACGATCTGCTCGGCGATGGTCGGCTCCAGCTTACCCGTGGCCAGATAATCCATGAAAAACAGCGGCGCGGCGCCCTGCACGGCGATGTCGTTCACGCAATGATTCACCAGATCGGCGCCGATGGTCGAGTGCAGGCCCATCTCGAAAGCAATCTTTAGCTTGGTTCCAACTCCATCCACGCTCGAAACTAGCACTGGGTCTGTGTACTTGGCTTTGTCGATGGCGAAGAGGCCGCCGAAGCCTCCGATCTCGCTGAGCACGCCGCGGGTGAAGGTCTTATGCGCCAGATACTTGATGCGTTTCTTGGTGCGATTGGCGACGTCGATATCTACGCCGGCGTCGGCGTAGGTGACGGGGGTGGTGCCGGAGGTGGGATTTTTAGCCACGAATTGATTACGCGTCGTCTTCTCAATGCTTCAGTCGAGGGGAACGCCAGGCATGTTGCGCAGCGCTATCAGTCAGAAAGCGGCTCATTCTAACACGTTCGCGGGGGCAATCAGGACGACGCGGCGTAGGCCGAGGCTGCGAAGCCCGAAACGCGGAGATTCGCTGAGAAAAACCGGAGGGACGAAGAAGAGAAGAGCTCAGAGCTGCGCGAGGCGACGAGATACACTTTCGTTCTGTCCCGCGGACGCGCACGCCCGTTCGCCACACCGGACGAAACCTAGTGCGCGATGAAGTCCGAGAAAAAGTACGCTAGAACGCCGAACAACGCCAGCCCGGAAATGCCGTAGGCCGTAAGCACCCACGCCCCGCGCGGCTCACGGCGCCTAAGGGCTGATTGGGAAAGAGAGGACTGGGAATCCGATTGCGAAACCGGAGGAACGACGACAGGGGCCCGATCTTCCATGCAAACCTCCGAACGGAAGGATCGTGGCGCAATTACATTATGCGTCACGCTTGCCCGGCATCATGGCCCGGCAAGACCATCTGGGCAGGAAGTTTACTACGGTTTTGCGTCTGGCGAACAAAGAAATGTGACTTTGATCGCACGTTTGGCCGTGGGTCCGCCTTGGGATAGACCGCTCGCAGGCCTTACTATGAAGGAATATGCGTCGTTTGCTGGCTCTTTGTCTTTCTGTTTCTCTGACGCTGGCCTGCCTTCCTTCCGCGCCCGCTGTCATGCAGGCGCAAACAGGCCAGTCCGCTGCTGCCTCAAAACCCGAAACGCCCGCAGCCAAATACTCCCAAGAGGCCTTCGTCATCGAGAAGTGGCTTTCACGCTACCGCTTCGAGAGCGACGGCACGGGCCGCCGCGAAACCATCGCCCGGGTCCGCGTGCAAAGCGAGGCAGGGGTGCAGCAGTGGGGCCAGATTCAGATTGGCTACAACTCCGCCAACGAGCGCGTGGAAATTCCTTATGTTCGCGTGATTAAGGCCGATGGCAGCGTGGTGAAAGCCGGCGACGACGCGGTGCAGGATCTCAGCACCCCGGTCGAAAACGAAGCCCCGGTGTACACCGACTATCGCCAGAAGCACATTACCGTTCCCGGACTGCGTCCCGGCGAAGTTCTGGAATACGATGCGGTCACGGTGGTGCACACGGCGCTAGCACCGGGCCAGTTCTGGGCGGACTACGATTTCGACAAGACCAACGTCGACCTCGACGAAGAAGTCGAGGTGGATATCCCTACCGGCCGGCAGATCAAATTAAAGAACAAGCCCGGCATGGATCCCAAGATTTCTGAGGTTGGAGGCCGGCGCCTCTACCGCTGGACCAGCTCGCACCTGCAGCGCGAAGACGACGACAAGAATAAAGATAAAGACAGCGCCAGAAAAAAGAAGTACGACGCCGAACATCCCGACATTCAACTCACCACCTTCGCCAGCTGGGAGCAGGTCGGCCTCTGGTACGCCAGTCTGGAAAAAGACCGCCGCACGCCCTCGCCCGAAGTCCGCGCCAAAGCCGACGAACTCACGAAAGGCCGGAACCACGATTTAGACAAGGTGCAGGCTCTCTACGACTTCGTCGCGATAAATTTTCGCTACGTGAGCCTGTCGCTGGGAGCGGGCCGCTACCAGCCCCACGCCGCCGGCGACGTTCTTCACAACCAGTATGGAGACTGCAAAGACAAGCACACGCTGCTGGCTTCGATGCTCGAAGCTGAGGGCTTTCATGCTTCTTCGGTGCTGATCAACTCCAGCCGCAAGCTCGATACCGACGTGCCCTCGCCCGCGCAATTCGATCACGTGATCACCATGCTGCCCATGGCTCACCAAGAGGTCTGGATGGATACCACCAGCGAAGTCGCTCCCTTCCGCCTGCTCGCCTACACTCTCCGCCACAAAGAGGCGCTCGTGATCCCAGCGTCTGGCGCGCCGCACCTGGAGGAGACTCCCGCCGATACCCCCATGCCCGACAGCGAACTCGCCGAGATCGACGGAAAAATTAACGACATCGGCAAACTCGAAGCCCATGTGCACTACACTTTTCGCGGCGACGAAGAACTCATGCTGCGCTCCATCTTCCGCCGCTTTCCCGAGTCGCAATGGCAACGCGTGGTGGAGAACGTAAACGTGGGCGTAGGCGAAGTCACGAATTTGAAGATCAGCGATCCCGCCGCCATTCGCGAGCCGTTCACCATGTCTTATGACATTTCGAAGCCGAATTATCTGGACTGGTCGAGAAAAAAGTCCGACCTGCTGCTGCCCCTTTGCCAATTCAACTTGCCCGATCTTAGCAACACCGATGACGGCAACGATGCCCATGCCGAACCGCTGAAGCTCGGTCCAAAGGCAGAGTATGAATACAAAATCCAGCTTCAGCTTCCCGCCAAGTACAGTGCGCACGCCCCGCTGCCTTTCTCACTAAAGCGCGACTATGCGCAGTATGAAGCCACCTACAAACTCGAAGGCAACACCCTGCAAGCCGCAAGAACGCTAATGGTGATTCAGGACGAACTACCCGCGCCCCGGTCCGCGGACTACGAGTCGTTTCGCCACGCCGTCAACTCCGATCTGGCGCAGCTTCTCTCGCTCGAGAACACCGTGGCCGGCACGCCCACCGCGCCCACCGACATGAAGGCCGACGACCTGGTCGAGAGCGGACGCGCCGCTATCGCTAGCGGCAATCTTTCCCTCGCGATCGAACTCCTGAAGCGCGCTACGGAGGTCGATCCGAAAAATAAATTTGCCTGGAACAACCTGGGGCTGGCTTATTTCGGACTGCGCAAAGACGCCGAAGCGATCGCGGCCTTCAACCAGCAGATCGAACTCAATGCCTACGACGAGTATGCCTACAACAATCTCGGTCGCGTCTACTGGCAAGAGCGCAACTACGAAGACGCGGCAACGGCATTCCACAAGCAGTTGGAGATTAATCCACTCGACAAATTCGCGCACGCCAACCTGGGCGGAATGTATTCGGAGTGGCACAAATACGCCGAAGCCGCGCCGGAGTTGGAGAAAGCCGCCTCGCTCACGCCGGATAATCCCGAGTTGCAGGTCAGCCTCGGCGACGCCTATCTCAATCTCGGGCAGGACGATAAAGCTCTGGCGACCTTCGACCATGCGGTGCAGATCGCGGCCACGCCGCTGGTCTGGAATAACATCGCCTATCAACTTTCGCTCAAGAAGGCTCATTTGGATCGCGCCCAGCAGTTCGCGGAGTCCGCGGTCTCAGCCACTGCGGCGGCGCTGCGCAATGTGTCGCTCGACCGGCTCGCTCCGCAAGATCTGCCGCTCGTGCCCTCGCTTGTCGCCTACTGGGACACCCTGGGTTGGGTTTATTTCAGCGCGGGGAATTTGGATCTGGCGGAAAAATATGTGTCCGCCTCGTGGCAGCTCGGGCAGCATGGCGAAGTCGCGGACCATCTGGGTCAGATTTACGCAAAGCGCGGCGACAAAGATTCCGCGATGCGCACCTATGCGCTCGCCCTGAGCGCGTTGCGGCCGATTCCCGAGACGCACGGCCGGCTGGCCGCGCTCGCCGGCGGCAACGCCAAAGCGGACGCCGCGGTCGCGAAATATAAAGACGAACTACAGAGATCGCGCACCATTGATTTAGGCAAGGTTGCGAAAGAAACCGGCAGCGCCGAATTCTTCGTGCTCTTAAGTCGCGGCGCGGGCGAAAAAGCGAGTGACAAAGCGACGGAGAGCGAAAGCTCCCGCGCGACGGTCGAAGGCGTAAGGTTCGCCGGCGGTGATGAGAAGCTGAAAGTCTTTACGGAAGCGCTCCGCACCGCCGACTACCATCTGAAGTTCCCCGACGACACCCCGGTAAAAATTCTGCGCCGCGGAGTTTTATCGTGCTCGACGGCGACCAGCAACTGCTCGTTCGTCCTCATGCTGCCCGAGGATGTGAGGACGGTGGACTAGTATGCCAAAGACCTGGCCTGCTCGAAAGCCTGAGCCAGCCGCAAAACCAGATCTTCCCGCCAGTGCGGCCCGGCGATCTGCAGGCCAATGGGCAGGCCGGTTTTCGTGAAGCCGCAGGGGATCGAAGTTGCGGGTAGTCCCCACAGATTGAAGGGGCGCGTGTTGCGCAGCAGAACGAGTTCGGCTGGACGCAACGCCCCGGGATCTTTTTTCAGGGAAGCGATCGTGGGTGCGGGCAGCGGCGTCGTTGGCGTGATCAGCAAGTCCACCTCGGCGAAGAAATCGCGGGCGCGGCGGCGTTCCCGCTCCAGCTCTCGACGGCTCCGAATGTATTCGCCCGCGGAGATGTTTTCGCCGTTGCGAATGCGCCGCAGGGTCTCCGGTTGATACAGCTCCGGGGTGCGGGCGGCGTTCTCGGCGTGATAGGCAAAGGCCTCGGCCGCTTGCACGGTGCGATCCGTCGGGACCTTGATCTGAACTTCGCGCACCTCGGTTACGAGCGTCCCGATCACCGCCAGCGCCTGCTCTATGCTCGCGCGTACTTCGTGGTCAAGATCGTCGAAAAAAACCGCGCGCGGAACGCCGACGCAGAGCGGCTTCGTTTCTTTAAGTATGTCCTCGCGCAACGCCGAACTATAGTCGGCCGCCGGGACATCGACGCTGCCGAGATCCAGCACATCGTAGCCGGCGATCGCCTGCAGCACCAACGCAGCATCGCCGACAGTCGCGGCGAAGGGTCCAACATGGTCGAGCGACCACGAGAGCGGAATCACGCCGCACGCCGATACTCGCCCGTAAGTCGGCTTGAGGCCGACGCAGCCGCACAGCGCTGCGGGTTCGCGAATCGAGCCGGCGGTATCGGTTCCAATCGCCGCATAGCAAAGCCCTGCCGCGACCGCAGCGGCAGATCCTCCCGAGGATCCCCCGGCGATGTGGTCCGGGTTGCGGGGATTGTGAACGTCGCCGTAGAAGCTGACCAGCGAGCTTCCCCCATAGGCGAACTCGTGGAGATTGTTCTTGCCCAGGATCACCGCGCCAGCGCTCCGCAGGCGGCGAATGACCTCGGCATCTTCAATCGGAATGCGGCTCTGCTGCAACTCGCTGGCGGCCGTGGTCGGTACGCCTGCGGTATCGATGAGATCTTTGACAGCAATCGGAATTCCGTGCAGTGGGCCGCGCCATTCTCCGCGTAAAATTTCGGCCTCGGCGGCCTTCGCTTCGGCCAGCGCAGATTCTGCGGACACCGCGATGAAAGCATTCAGCTTGGGATTGAGTTTCTCGATACGTTCCAAACAGGCGCGTGTGAGTTCGACCGGAGAAATCTCTTTTCGCCGCAGACGCGGCGCGAGGTTGACAATCGTTTCCAGAATCGGCATGGCGGCTTCATTGTAGAGGACAGTTACCAGGGACGGGCCGAGCCGACCTCGATGTGCTTCCCGATCCCGGAGTCGGAGCATCCTTTATAGGCTCACGAAGGCAACGCAGAAAAAAGCAACCACCTTCCTGGGCCTATAATCAAAAACGCTGTCAGCACCCAGCCTTGGAAAACCTGGAGGCATAAAAATGGCGGAGATGACAATCGCCCCGGTTGCAACCCACGGTTTTTTCCTGGACGGGCGCTGGAGTGAAGACGGAGACCCGGTCGAGGTTCGCGCTCCCTTTGACGGCAGCGTGGTGGCGCGGGTCGTGCAGGCACGCCGTCAGCACGCCGAAAGCGCCATCGCCGCGGCGGTCAAGGCTTTCGGCACCACCCGGCGCCTGCCCGCCTTTGAGCGCCAGCGCGTGTTGCGGCGCGTGGCCCAATCGATTGCAGAGCGGCGCGAAGAGTTCTCCCGCACCCTGGCGCAAGAGGCGGGCAAGCCCATCAAACTGGCGCGCACCGAAGTAGATCGCGCGGCCTTTACCTTTAATGTGGCGGCGGAAGAGGCCACCCGAATTTATGGGGAGTATCTTCCCCTCGACTCGCTGGAAGCCACGGCCGGGCGCTGGGGGATCGTGCGGCGTTTTCCCCTGGGCCCGATCGCCGGCATCACTCCTTTTAATTTTCCCTTGAATCTGGTGGCGCATAAAGTCGCTCCTGCAATTGCCGCGGGATGCTCGATGGTGTTGAAGCCGGCGCCGCAGACTCCGCTGTGCTCGCTGCTGCTGGCTGAGTGCGTGCAGCAGGCAGGCTGGCCGGATGGCGGCCTGAACGTGCTGCCGCTTTCGAACGAAGATGCCGGCCGGCTGGTCACCGACGAGCGCATCAAGCTGATCAGCTTTACCGGCAGCGTGCCCGTGGGCTGGGAGATCAAGAGCCGCGCCGGCAAGAAAAAAGTCGCTCTCGAGTTGGGCGGCAACGCTGGCGTGATCGTGCACAGCGACGCCGATCTTTCTTATGCCGCCGAGCGCTGCGTGATGGGCGGCTTTGGCTACGCCGGCCAGACTTGCATTTCGGTGCAGCGCATCCTGGTGGAAGAGTCGATCTATGGCAAATTCGTCGATCTGCTGGTCGATGGAGTGAAGAAGCTGAAGATCGGCGATCCGCTGGAGGAGTCAACCGACGTCGGCCCGCTGATTCGCGAGAGCGACGCCATCCGCGTGACCAACTGGATCGAAGAAGCGGTGCGCTCGGGTGCGCGCCTGCTGTGCGGCGGCGGGCGTGACGGTTCAATGGTCAATCCCACCGTGCTCACCGGTACCAAAGCCGAAATGAAAGTGAACTGCCAGGAGATTTTCGGCCCGGTAGTGACGGTGGAACCGTACAAGAATTTCGACGAGGCCTTGCGCCGAATGAATAACTCCAACTTTGGCCTGCAGGCTGGATTGTTCACCCGCGACGTGAAACTGCTCTTCCAGGCTTATGACGAACTGGAAGTCGGCGGGCTGATTGCCGGGGATGTACCTTCGTTCCGCATCGATCAGATGCCCTACGGCGGCGTGAAAGATTCGGGGCTAGGCCGCGAAGGTTTGCGCTACGCGATCGAGGAGATGACGGAACTTAAATTGCTGGTGATGAATTTGCGTTAGCGGCGGTGCAATGCGCCGAGAAAAACTCGGCCTTTTTTAACCGCAGTTTCAATTTGGTCCAATTTTATTTGTTTGTTCGGGGAAAGTGCGCGACAACCGACTGCGGAATATTTATAATCTCCAGTTCTCTTAGCTGACGCGAGAAATTCTGTGGGTTGTTTCTTTGGCGTCGTGAACTCATGATGCGGCAATACACCAGCGAAGCGGTGGGTCTCGGCCGCAATGCCTGAAGCTCGTACGTAAGCATGTCGCAGATTTTTCATCGCAGCACCAATACGTTGTCGCGGGCCACGATTTTTGGCGCGGTCTTCGTGGTGGCTGCGCTGAGCTGGGTCGCGATGGAAGTGCAGCGTTCGCCCTACATCACTTATGCCGGCGTGCGCAAGCCGCAGCCGGTGCCCTTCAGCCATCAGCATCACGTGGCGGGGCTGGGCATCGACTGCCGCTATTGCCACACCTCCGTCGAGACCTCGAGCTTTGCCGGGATTCCGCCCACCAAGACCTGCATGAACTGCCACTCCCAGATCTGGACCAACGCACAACTGCTGGAGCCGGTGCGGGCCAGCTACCGCTCCGGTCAATCGCTGCAGTGGACGCGGGTGAATCAGCTTCCCGACTTCGTTTATTTCAATCACAGCATTCATATCAGTAAAGGAGTGGGCTGCAACACTTGCCATGGCCCGGTCGACGAGATGCCGCTGATGTACCAGCAGGCGTCGCTGCAGATGGAGTGGTGCCTGGAATGCCATCGCGCGCCGGAGAAGAATCTGCGGCCGCGCGAGCAGGTCTTCAACATGCGCTACCAGCAGCCGACCGGCGTGAATCCTGTAGTGGTCGATGGGCAGAGTTTTACCGATCAGATGGAGTTGGGATCGGCGCTGGTGAAAAAGTACAACGTACGCAGCGTGAAGGACATCACTAGCTGCAACACGTGCCACCGGTAGGGTTTTGGACTATGCGCGCTTGTCAAAAAGCCGATGACATCCTGAGCGGAGAATTTGCTGCGCGAAGCGGAGCAAATTCGGAGTCGAAGGACCCCGGCTGTGCCGGGAGTTGCGATGCCGCCTCAGGGAATTCTGTCGAGCATGCCAGGAGCCAGTGAGAGCGCCCTGCGGCGCCGATGCCGCTATCGAGGTTGCAGGGTCCTTCGACTGCGCTCAGGATGACAGAGAGTTTGAGATTTGTGATCGAGCATGAAGAAAATCAGGCATGAAGAACGAAGAACAACACGTCGGCGCTAAGCGCGAGGATGTCTGCCCCGGCAAGAAGGGCAAGCTGGATCTCGACACGCTGCGCGCGGAAATCGAAGAGGCAGCGGCGTGCAAGTCCGGGCCGGAATACTGGCGCAGCCTGGAAGAACTGGCCGGCAGCCCGGCGTTTCAGGAGGCGCTGCATCGCGAGTTCCCCAAGGGCGCTTCCGAGTGGGTGGATTCGGTTTCGCGCCGCGGCTTTCTGAAGGTCATGGGAGCGTCGATGGCGCTGGCCGGCATGAGCGGCTGCGTCAAGCTTCCGCTGGAGCCGATTGTGCCTTACGTGCGCCAGCCTGAGGAAGTGGTTCCCGGACGGCCGATGTTTTATGCGACCGCGATGACGCTCGGCGGGTACGCCAGCCCGCTGCTGGTTGAGAGCCATCTTGGCCGTCCTACGAAGATTGAAGGCAACGATCAGCATCCGGCGTCGCTGGGCGGGACGGATATTTTTGCGCAGGCTTCGATTCTTGGGATGTACGATCCCGACCGCTCGCAGAGCGTGGTTTCGTTGGGCGATCAGCGCTCGTGGCAGGCTTTCGTGAATGCCGTTCACGGACCGCTGAGCGCGCAGAAGGCGCTGCAGGGCGCGGGCATTCGCATTCTTACGACGACGATTTCTTCGCCCACGCTGGCCGATCAACTGCGCGGTTTTCTTAAGATTTATCCGCAGGCCAAGTGGCATTGCTACGAGCCGGTCAATCGCGACAACGTGCTCGAAGGCGCGAAGCTGGCCTTCGGCCAGCCGGTTGAGACGCGCTACGATTTCTCGAAGGCCGACGTGATCGTCTCGCTCGACGCCGACTTCCTGTATGCGGGTTTCCCGGGAAACGTCCGCTACATCCGCGACTTCGCCAAGCGGCGGAATCCCGATGGCAACATGAACCGGCTGTATGTGATTGAGAGCGGGGCTTCGACTACGGGGGCGAAGGCGGATCATCGGCTGCCGGTACTGGCTTCAGATGTCGCGGCTGTCGCTAGAGCGCTGCCCATTGTCGAAACGATCAACTCGACTCCGTCCGGGTTGAATGGCGCTCAGCAAGCCTTCGCTGCTGCCGTTTGGCGCGATTTGCAAAGCCATCCTGGGTCTAGTCTTGTCGTCCCCGGTGATCATCAGTTCCCCGGCGTGCATGCACTTGCCCATGCGATCAATGCAAAATTGGGCAATGTCGGCAAGACTGTTTTCTATACCGACCCGGTCGATGCCAATCCGGTTAATCAAACCGAATCGATTAAAGATCTTGCCGCTGAGATCCAAGGCGGCAAAGTCGACCTGCTATTTATCCTCGGTGGCAATCCAGCTTACGACGCGCCCTCCGATCTGGGCTTCGCCGAATTGCTCAAGAGCAACAAGGCTCCGCTGCGCGTCCATTTCGGGCTCTATCAGGATGAGACCGCGGAGCTGTGTCAGTGGCATATCAATCAAGCGCACGATCTCGAAACCTGGGCCGATGCCCGGGCTTACGACGGAACGGTCAGCATCATCCAGCCGCTGATCGCGCCGCTTTATAACGGAAAAAGTCCAGCTGAATTCGTCGCGCTGCTGATGGGACAGAACGATGCTACTGCTTACGATTTAGTTCGTGCCTACTGGCAGAAGCAGCACACTGGCACGGACTTCGAAGCATTTTGGCGTAAATCACTGCATGACGGTTGGATCGAAGGTACAGCGTCCCCGACAAAATCACTGTCGGCGACTTTGCCCGGATTGGTGGGCGGAACGCCGAAACAAGGAGAAATCGCACTCAACATCCGCCGCGACCCGACCATCTACGACGGACAATTCTGCAACAACGGCTGGCTGCAGGAATTGCCCAAGCCGATGAACAAGCTCACCTGGGACAACGCCGTGCTCATCGGGCCCACGATGGCGGAGCGGCTGCAGGTCAAGTCCATTGACCTGGTCGAACTTGAGCTGAACGGGAAAAAAGTCACTGGACCGGTCTGGGTGCAGGCGGGGCATCCCGACAATTCTGTCACCGTGACTTTGGGCTACGGCCGCCGCCGCGCCGGACGCGTCGGCACCGCGCAGGGCTTCGACACGTATCCCCTGCGCACTTCCGCTGCGCCCTGGTTCGCGAGCGGAGTGCAGATTCGCAAGACCGGCGAAAAATACGTGCTGGCCTCGACGCAGGGTTACCAGTCGATGGATACACCCAATGGGGACGAGCGTCCGCTGGTGCGCGAAACCGCGCTCGAGGAGTACCGCAAGAATCCCGACTTCGCGCACGTGGAAGAGCCAGAGCCTGCGCCGGGGCTCACGCTGTACAAGCCCTATCCTTATAAAGAAGAAGATTACGCCTGGGGCATGGCCATCGATTTGAACTCCTGCGTGGGCTGCAACAACTGCATGATCGCCTGCCAGTCGGAAAATAACATTGCGGTCGTGGGCAAAGAGCAGTGCGCCATCGGCCGTCACATGCACTGGATTCGCATCGACACCTATTACCGATATCCCGATGAGGCGGCGCGCGACCGCGACAATCCTAAGGCGTTCTTCCAGCCCGTGCCTTGCCAGCAATGCGAAAACGCGCCCTGCGAGGTGGTTTGCCCGGTGGGCGCGACCAACCACTCGAGCGAGGGCCTGAACGACATGGTCTACAACCGCTGCGTGGGCACGCGCTATTGCTCGAACAACTGTCCCTACAAGGTGAGGCGGTTTAATTTCTTTTTGTTCCAGGATTGGGTGACGCCGCAGTACAAGCTGATGCGCAATCCGGATGTCACGGTGCGCAGCCGTGGCGTGATGGAGAAGTGCTCCTACTGCGTGCAGCGCATCAGCGAGCACCGCATCGATACCGAAACCGCCTCGGTGCGCGAAGGCCAGGCCATCAAAATTAAAGACGGCGAGTTGAAGACCGCGTGCCAGCAGTCCTGCCCGGCGGAGGCGATCGTCTTCGGCAATATTAACGATCCCAACAGCCGGGTGTCGCAGTTGAAGGCGCAGTCGCGGAATTACAGTCTGCTGGGCGAGTTGAATACGCGCCCGCGGACGACGTATTTGGCCGAGGTGAGCAACCCCAATCCGGAGCTGAAAGGGTGAGCCCCTGGGACGGCGAGAACCCTAAACACAGAGGACACCGGGGATCACAGGGTAGAGCAGATTAGTTTCGGGAAGGGCACGGCTTTCGCCGTGCCACGAAGAGCGATTTGAGAATGGGGGCTTTAGCCCCTGAGGCCTTACGGCGGAGCATGAACGAGCCCTACAAAACGACGATCGAGGCGGAACGCGCTCCGGTAATCGAGCCCGGCCACACCTTCGGCACGGTCACGGAGAAAATCAGCGCCATCGTGCTGACCCGGCCCGCTTCGAACGGCTGGTTCGCCGGCTTCGGCATCTTCTTCCTGCTGACCATGATGATGCTCTATGCCATCGGTTATCTTTTCCTGAAAGGCATCGGCATCTGGGGCAGCACCATCCCCATCGGCTGGGGCTTTGCCATCGTCAATTTTGTGTGGTGGATCGGCATCGGCCACGCCGGCACGCTCATCTCCGCCATTCTTTTGCTCTTGCGGCAGTCCTGGCGGAATTCGATCAATCGCTTCGCCGAGGCCATGACGCTGTTCGCCGTGGCCTGCGCCGGAATCTTTCCCGCCATTCACGTGGGCCGGCCCTGGCTGGCTTACTGGCTGTTTCCTTATCCCAACACCATGCTGGTCTGGCCGCAATTCCGCAGCCCGCTGATGTGGGACGTCTTCGCCGTCTCCACGTACGCAACCATCTCGGCGCTGTTCTGGTTCATCGGATTGGTCCCCGACATGGCCACGCTACGGGACCGGGCCACGCATCCCGCCGCCCGCATCGCTTACGGCATTCTTTCCCTGGGATGGCGCGGATCGGCGCGGCACTGGCATCGCTACGAAACCGCCTATCTTTTGCTGGCTGGATTAGCTACGCCGCTGGTGCTCTCGGTCCATACGGTGGTGAGCTTTGACTTTGCCGTCGGCATCGTGCCCGGCTGGCATACGACCATCTTCCCTCCTTATTTTGTGGCCGGCGCAATCTACTCGGGCTTTGCCATGGTGCTGATGCTGGCCATTCCAATCCGCAAGATTTACGGCCTCGAAGACTTCATCACCGAACGCCATCTGGAGAACTCGGCGAAAGTGATGCTCGCAACCGGGCTGATCGTGGCTTATGGCTATGGCATTGAGGCCTTCATGAGCTGGTACAGCGGCGATCGCTACGACGCGTTTACCATTTGGAACCGGTTGCACGGCCCCTACGCGATTCCCTACTACATGCTTCTGACTTGCAACATTTTCATTCCGCAAGTTTTGTGGATTCGAAAATTCCGCACCAATCCTGTGGCCTTGTTCGCGGTCTCGTTCGTAGTGCTGGTGGGCATGTGGCTGGAGCGTTTCATTATCGTTGTGGTCAGCCTGAGCCGCGACTTCCTGACTTCCTCCTGGGGCATGTATTACCCCACGCGCTGGGACTGGATGACTTACATCGGCACCATCGGCATGTTCCTGGCTCTCATGTTCCTGTTCCTGCGGCTGCTGCCGGCCATTTCTATCTTCGAAATGCGCACCCTGCTGCCCGGGGCGGAGGTGAAGGAATGAAGCGCGAGCGCATTTACGGCATGATGGCGGAGTTCGATTCGGCGCAGCACCTGGTCGATGCGGCCCGGCTCACGCACCAGGCCGGCTACAACAAGATCGACGCCTACAGCCCGTTTCCCGTCGAGGGGCTGGCCGAAGAGATCGGCTTTCACCACGACGAGGTTCCGCTGGTGGTGCTGATTGGCGGCATCATCGGCGGCACCACCGGTTACCTGATGCAGTGGTGGATGTCGGCGGTCGATTATCCGCTGAACATCGGCGGCAAGCCGCCGCACTCGTGGCCGGCGTTTATCGTGATCACGTTTGAGATGACGATTCTTTTTGCCGGCATCTCCGCCGTCTTCGGCATGCTGGCGTTGAACGGCCTGCCCATGCCTTATCACCCGGTGTTCAACGTACCGCGCTTTGCGCTGGCTTCGAAAGATCGTTTTTTTCTCATCGTGTTCTCTTCTGACCCGAAATACGATCCGGCGGGCACGCGCGCTTTTCTCGAAGGCTTGCAGCCGCGCTCGATTGCGGAGGTGCCCAGCTAAATGCCGGACCTTCGCCGAATATCAAACCGCTCCACGAAAGTGGGGGGGAGCAGTTCTCGCGGTTCTTGCGAGACCTGGGAGCAAGTGCGGGATCGGCACTGCCGCCTCGCGATCTTGCTCGCCGCGATGGCGCTGCTCTGCGCCTGCCGCCTGGACATGCATGTGCAGCCGCGATTGAACCCGCTGGCCAGGAGCGATTTCTTCCCCGACCAGCGCGGCGCGCGCCCGCTGGTCGAGGGCACGGTGGCGCGCGGCCAATTGCACGCCGATACGTATTTTTATACCGGCCGTGTGGAGGGCAGTCCCGGCAACTCCATGCCGTTTCCCGTGACCAAGAAGGTTCTGGAGCGCGGCCGCGAGCGCTACAACATTTATTGTTCTCCTTGCCATTCGCTTTTGGGTGACGGCAATGGATTTATTCCGTCGCGCGGCTTCTCGAAGCGGCCGCCGTCGTATCACATCGAGCGGCTGCAGAAAGCTCCGCTGGGATATTTCTACGATGTGATCAGCAACGGCTACGGTATCATGGGCGACTATTCGGCGCAGATTCCTCCGCCGGATCGCTGGAGCATCGTGGCCTACATTCGCGCCCTGCAACTCAGCCAGAACGCGACCAAGGCGGATGTGCCGGCGGGAGAGACTGTGCCTTCGGCGGCGCCGCGTTTCCGCGGCGATCCGGGTTCGGGCGCGACCCTTCCGGTGCTGCGGCAGAGCGCAGCCGCGGACCAGATGAATTCGCCGATTGAGGAAAAGAAATGAGCGCCGCGACGATTCCGCATCTCGATTTGACGGCGCCGGCGCTGGTGAGAAAAATCTCGCAGCGATCGCTCATCGTCGGCATAGTTTTCGCGGTGATCGCGGCGTTGCTCGCCTTCGTGCGCCCTGGCGAATTCTACCGCGCCTATCTCATCGGCTTCCTGCTCTGGCTGGGCATCGCGCTGGGCTCGATGGCGATCCTGATGATCCGCCATCTCACCGGAGGCGGCTGGGGCACGGTGATTCGCCGCATCCTGGGCGCGGCGATGCGCACGCTGCCGCTGCTCGCGGTGCTCTTCATTCCGCTGATCTTCGCGGTCGCGCAGCACCAAATTTATCCCTGGGCGATGCCGCTGGGGTCGATTCAGGATGCGCACATTCGCGAGCATCTCGAAAAGCACAGCTTCATCCAAGAGAGCTACCTGAATTTTCCCGGCTTTGTCATCCGCGCGATCTTCTATTTCGTCGTCTGGAACCTGCTCTCGTTCCTGCTCTCGAAGTGGTCGAAGCAGACCGATAGCGCGAACGCGCCCAACAACAGCGACAAATTCAAAGCGGTCAGCGGACCTGGGCTGATTCTTTACGGCTTCACCATTTCTTTCGCCGCCATCGATTGGGTCATGTCGCTCGATCCCAGCTGGATTTCGACCATCTTCGGCCTGATTGTCCTGATCGGCGAAGTGCTTTCCGCGATGTGCTTCGCCGTTGTGGTCGAACGCATTCTGGTCGACTACAAGCCCATGTCGGAGATGTTGAAGCCCGATTTTGTCCACGATCACGGCAAGTGGATGCTGGCCTTCATCATGGTATGGGCCTATTTCAACTTCTCCCAGTGGCTCATTATCTGGGCGGGCAACCTGCCCACGGAGATCACTTTTTATCTCAGGCGGTTGAATGGCGGATGGGGATCCGTCGGGCTGATGCTGGTCTTGCTCCACTTTGTCATTCCTTTTGCCATGCTGCTGTCGCGCCCTTTCAAGCGCAACATTCGCAAGCTGGTGTGGGTGGCGGTGCTGCTGTTGCTGATGGGGTATGTCGATCTGTTTTGGATCGTCGAACCGAATTTTTCCAAAGTTTTGACGGTGACCCTGGCCGACATGGTCGCGCCCATCGCCATCGGAGGAATCTGGCTTTGGTATTTTTTCCGCAACCTGGCGTCGTTGCCCCTGCTGCCGGCCTATGACGTAGACGCGCACGAAGTGCTGGATCGCGAACAGAAGATTCACGAGCAGGGAACGCCTTAGGCAAGCGCCCGCGATCGTAATGAAGACATGAGCTACGAGAGTCCACAACCCGAACCCAACGGAGCCCACGGCAGCTACGAGCACAGCGACCTGCGCGCGGCCGGCATCTTTTATTTTCTCCTCGGCCTGGCGGTGGCGACGATGGTCGCGATGCTGGCCCTGGGCGGTGTTTACGACTTTCTGGACCGCCGGGAAAGAGCGTCGCAACCCGCCCTGAACCCCCTGGTGACGAACGTGCCCGAGGATACGCGGCACATCGCACCGGGATATCCGCAGCGTGTTTTTCCCGACCCGAAGCTCGAAGAGAACGAACGCGGGCAACTCTACGGTTACCGCCTGCAGCAGGAAGAAGCGCTCTACAGTTATGGCTGGGTGGATGAGAAGGCCGGGACGGTACGGCTCCCGATCGAACGCGCCATGGATTTGCTGGTGCAGCGCGGCTTGCCCGTGCGTGCGCAGGGATCCGGGAGTGGCGCGGCCACGGTGAGCGCGGCTATGAATACGAAAGCGGAGGAAAAGCAGTGAGCGGCATGCGCCACGATTCGGTTTCCGCGACGCGCATCACGCTGGCGATCGCGCTGCTCGCCGCCTCCGCCAGCGCGCAGATCAACAGCGGCGTCATGTCTCCGCCGGCCAACACGCGGCCTCCACTGCTGCAGAATGTCGGCATCGAACAGCATCTCGACGCGCAAGTTCCGCCCGATCTCGCCTTTCGCGACGAAACCGGAAAAAGCGTAAAGCTGGGATACTATTTCGGACGAAAGCCGCTCATCCTCAACCTGGTTTACTACAACTGCACCATGCTCTGCGGCGAGGCTTTGGCCGGACTCGCGAGCGCCATGCGCCTGCTGAAATTCGATGTGGGCCACGAGTTCGACGTCGTCACGGTGAGCTTCGATCCGCGCGAAACGCCGGAGATGGCCGCTGCCAAGAAAATCGATTACGTGAAGCGCTACGGCCGCGCCAACGCCGCTGCGGGCTGGCATTTCCTGACCGGGCCCGCCGACTCGATTAACGCGCTCACCAAAGCGGTCGGCTTTCAATATCAATACGATCCGAAAACCAATCAATATGCGCACGCGACCGCGATCATGGTGCTCACGCCGCAGGGCCGCATCTCGCGCTACTTTTATGGCGTAGATTTTCCGCCCAAGGATTTGCGCATGGGGCTGGTCGAAGCCTCGCAGGGCAGGATTGGCAATGCCGTCGATGCCGTGCTGCTCTACTGCTATCACTACAATCCCGAGACCGGCAAATACGGCGCGATGGTGGCAAACATCCTGCGGCTGGCCGCGGGCGCGACCATTCTTTTTCTCGGCGGTTTTTTGTTCATCCTTTGGCGAATGGACCGCTCCGTAACTCGCAAGACGGCAACGAAGACACGGTATGCTCAATAATTTTCCATTATGGCCGGAGCAGGCCTCCACGATGGCGGCGCGCGTGGATGCTCTGTATATTTTTCTGCTCATCGTTACCGGGATGATGGCCCTGTTGGTCTTCACTCTGCTGATATTTTTTGCGGCCCGCTATCGCCACCGGCCCGGCGTACGCGCCGAGCAGGTCGAAGGCTCGACCGCCCTCGAAATTACCTGGAGCACGATTCCGTTTCTGGTATTCATGGCGATTTTCGCCTGGGGCGCGGTGGTTTTTTTCAAGGAGCGCACTCCGCCCGCCGACGCCACGGAAGTTTACGTGGTCGCGAAGCAGTGGATGTGGAAGCTGGAGCACGCCGAAGGACAGCGCGAGATCAACGAACTGCACGTCCCCGTGGGCCGCGACGTGAAGCTGATCATGACTTCGCAGGACGTGATTCACAGCTTTTACATTCCCGCCTTCCGCATCAAGCAGGACGTGCTGCCCGGCCGCTACACGGTCGAGTGGTTTCGCGCGACCAAGCCCGGGGTCTACCATTTATTCTGCGCGGAGTATTGCGGCACGCAGCACTCCGGCATGGTGGGATCGATCGTGGTCCTGGAACCGGCTCAATACCAGGCTTGGATGAATAGCGGCTCGACCGGCCCGCTCTCGGCTTCGGGGGAAAAGGTTTTCGCCGAACTGGGCTGCTCTACGTGCCATCGCTCCGATATGCCGGGACGCGGCCCGAACCTGCACGGAGTTTTCGGCAAGCCGGTGCAGCTCGCCGATGGCCGCACCGTGACCGCCGACGAAAATTACTTGCGCGAAAGCATTCTCGATCCTGGCTCGAAGCGGGTGAAGGGCTTCCAGCCCGTCATGCCCACGTTTCAAGGCTTGGTCAGCGAAGAGCAGGTGAACGCTTTGGTCGCCTATATCAAATCGATTTCGGAGGCCAAGGCCGGGGCTGGCACTAGCGCCCGCCTGGGCGTAGCGGTCGAGAAACGACCGCCGGACAAGAAGGATGAGCCGCGCGCGATGCAGGCCAGGGCGCAGGCGAGTGGAAATCAGGTGCAGGTGCAAAGACCATGAGTATGTCCGCCGTAATACCTCAGCCCGTCGAACGCGAGAACTATTTGAACACCAAGTATGGCGTGTGGTCCTGGCTGCTCACCACCGACCACAAACGCATCGCGCTGCTCTATCTTCTCTCCATTACATTTTTCTTTTTTATTGGCGGCTTCTTCGCGCTTCTTATTCGCCTCGAGTTGCTTACTCCGGCCGGTGACCTGGTGCAGGCCGATACTTACAACAAGCTCTTCACCATGCACGGCATGGTGATGGTGTTCTTCTTTCTCATCCCTTCCATTCCAGCGGTTCTTGGGAACTTTCTCGTGCCCCTGATGATTGGGGCGAAGGATCTCGCGTTTCCGCGCGTCAACCTGCTGAGCTGGTATCTGTACATCATCGGGGGCGTGATGATGATGCACTGCATGCTGACCGGCGGCGTCGACACCGGTTGGACCTTCTACGCGCCCTTCAGCACGAACTTCACGAACACAAAGATTGTCGAAGCCGGCCTGGCAATTTTTGTCGCCGGATTTTCTTCCATCCTCACCGGCCTGAACTTTGTCGTTACTATCCATCGCATGCGCGCGCCGGGCATGACCTGGTCGCGCCTGCCGCTGTTCATCTGGGCGCATTACGCCACCAGCATCATTCAATTGCTGGGGACGCCTGTGGTCGCGGTCACCATCGTGCTGGTCGCCGCCGAGCGCGCGCTGCATCTCGGCATCTTCGATCCCAAGCTGGGCGGCGATCCGCTGCTCTTCCAGCATTTGTTCTGGTTCTACTCGCATCCCGCCGTTTACATCATGATTTTGCCCTCGATGGGCGTGGTCACCGAGATCATCGCCTGCTTCTCGCGCAAACGCATCTTCGGCTATCACTTCGTGGCCTTTTCCTCGATCGCCATTGCCGTCTTCGGCTTTCTAGTGTGGGCGCATCACATGTTCGTAGCCGGAATCTCGGTCTACTCCGCGCTCGTGTTTTCCTTCCTGAGCTACGCCGTCGCCCTACCTTCCGCGATCAAGGTTTTCAACTGGACCGCCACTCTATACAAAGGCTCGATCCATTACGACGCGCCCATGCTCTACGCCTTCGGCTTCCTCGGGCTTTTCACCATCGGCGGCCTCACCGGATTATTTCTGTCGGCGCTGGGCATCGACGTGCATGTCACCGACACCTATTTCGTCGTGGCGCACTTCCACTACATCATGGTGGGAGGCGCGGTGATGGGCTATCTCGGCGGCATGCATTTCTGGTGGCCGAAGATTTCCGGGCGGCTTTATCCCGAGGGCTGGGCACGGCTGGCGGCGCTGATCGTTTTCATCGGCTTCAACCTCACCTTCTTCCCGCAATTCATACTGGGCTATATGGGCATGCCGCGGCGCTATTACGATTACAGCCACATGCCGGAATTTCAGATTCTAAATGTCTTATCGACCGCGGGCGCGACCGTGCTCGGCGTCGGCTACCTTTTGCCGATGGTGTATTTCCTGTGGTCGATGCGCTACGGCAAACCGGCTTCGGATAATCCCTGGAATGCTGCCGGCCTGGAGTGGAAGACGGCTTCTCCGCCGCCGACTTTCAACTTTGACGAAGAACCCGTGGTTACCTGGGAAGCCTATAACTACGAGGAACTCGACGCTCCTCACCCGCAGAAAGAAGAGGTCCCCGTTGCCCGATAGCACTCTCGTCGGACTGCAGCACGAGGAAGAGCATCATCCCGAACTGCTGCATCACTTCGCCGACGCGCAGCAGCAGCGCGACGCCTCGAGCCTCGGCATGTGGGTGTTTCTCGCCACCGAAGTCATGTTCTTCGGAGGCATGTTCTGCGCGTATCTGGTTTATCGCCGCTGGTATTTCGGAGACTTCGGCGCAGCCAGCAAATCCATCGACGCTACTCTCGGCGCTACCAATACCGCGGTTCTCATCTGCAGCAGCTTAACCGTCGTGCTCGCGGTGTGGGCCGCGCAGACGGCGCGCCGGACTCTGCTAATCGGCAGCCTCATCCTGACCATGCTGCTCGGCCTCGCCTTTCTCGGAATCAAGGGTAAAGAGTACAAAGACAAGTTCGAAGAGCATCACGTGCCGGGCGCGTCCTTCAGTTTTGAGAACGTGCCCATCCCCGGCCATCCCGGCGAGTACGCCAACCCGCGCCACGCGCAGATTTTCTTCTCGCTATATTTCGTCATGACGGGCTTGCACGCCCTGCACATGATCATCGGGCTGGGCATTTTTACCTGGCTTCTGGCCTTGGCCTGGAAGGGTCGCTTTACGCCCGAGTATCACACGCCGGTCGAGATCGGCGGATTGTACTGGCACTTCGTCGACATCGTCTGGATTTATTTATTTCCCTTGCTGTACTTAATTGACCGCCATCCGTGAGTTTCTATCGAGGCTTGTTATGTCTGAACATTCCGGCTCCGGGCACGCAACGGAAAAATCGTCGCCGCTGAAGATGTATTTCGGCATTTGGGCTGCCCTGCTGCTCGGCACATTTATCACTTACAAAGCTGCCTTCATCGAACTCGGGCGCTTCAATGCCGCCGTTGCCCTGGGGATTGCGACCGTGAAGGCCACGCTGGTCGCACTCTTCTTCATGCACGTCTGGCACGCCAGCGAAAAACTCACCAAGCTGGTGGTGATCGCGGCAATTTTCTTCCTGATGCTGTTGCTGGGACTTACCATGTCCGACTACGCAACCAGGCCGTGGAGCTAATCTCGAGATCCCTCGGCGGCTGAAGCCCGATCAAAAGCGCCCCCCACGCAGGCCCGGGAAGGCCTGCTCCAGCCTTCGATTGAGAGCTCAGCCTTCGGCAGAGGACAGCTTTTTCGCAACAGCCCAATTACCAAGGGATCCAGCCGCTCCGCTTGTGCTGCAATCTGCGGTATACTCGCGCCGATATCTTGAGCTAGCACTTCCTTGAGGTGACTTATGGCATTTTGCAATTCCTGCGGCGCGACCCTGGT
Source organism: Candidatus Sulfotelmatobacter sp. (assembly GCA_049513475.1). GTDB lineage: Bacteria > Acidobacteriota > Terriglobia > Terriglobales > Acidobacteriaceae > Sulfotelmatobacter. Next base: position 146,573 of record JBEKWC010000019.1, read on the forward strand.
GGAAGGAACAAGATTCTGCAGCAAATGCGGCGCGGCCGTTCTCTCTTCCTCTCCATCCGCACCGGGCGCGGCCCCTGCCGCAGTCGGCTCGATGCCACCCTTGCCGCAGCCGATCCCTGCGCAATCGTCGGGCAGCGGCGCCATGAAAACCGTTTTGATGATTGTGGCCGTGATCGTAGTGGTGGGCTTCCTCTTGATCGCCGCCGCCGGTTTCGCCGCCTGGCATTTTGCGCATCGCTCTCACATTCGCCAGGAGGGCGGCAATGTGAAAGTGGAGACGCCCTTCGGCACGGTCGAGTCCACCAAAGACCCGGAAGAAGCGGCCCGCGTCATCGGCGTGGATCTCTATCCCGGCGCGGAAATTCTGAAACAGGGCGCCAACTCCGCAACCTTCGGAGGGGTGCATACCGCGACCATAAAATCCGAGACCACCGATTCGCTCGACAAAGTCTCCATCTTCTATAAGGCCAGGTTGCCCAACGCCACGGTGATGGCTTGCGATTCGGATCAGTGCACGATCGTTTCGAACGAGGCGAAGAACGTTACGACCATCAATCTTAGAGCGAACGGTAACAAGACCACGATTCTGATCAGCAGTGTGACTCACAAGTCGGACACCGGCAAATCGTCCTCGGATTAGCGGCGTCCCGAAACTCGAGCGGATTCCCGATCATGACCCATTCCTTTGCAGAACTGGCGCAAGCCGCAAAGTCGGCGCAGGTAAACGCGCAAGGGCTCGCAGAGGCTTTGCGGGTGGATGTTCGCGGCGAAGTCCGCTTCGACCGGGGCAGCCGCGCGCTCTATGCCACCGATGGCTCGAACTACCGCCAGGTTCCGATTGGCGTCGTCCTACCTCGCGATGCCGATGACGTGGCGGCGACGGTGGCGCTCTGTCGTGAATTCGGGGCTCCGCTGCTCTGCCGCGGTGGGGGCACTTCGCTTGCCGGCCAGTGCTGCAACGTCGCCGTGATTCTCGATTTCTCAAAGTACATGGCGAGCATTCTGGAGATCGATCCCGCGCGCCGCATCGCGCGCGTGCAACCTGGAGTCGTGCTCGACAGCCTGCGCACCGCCGCCGAGAAGCACCATCTCACCTTCGCGCCCGATCCGGCGACTCATGATCGCTGCACGCTCGGCGGCATGATCGGCAACAATTCCTGCGGGGTGCACTCGGTAATGGCGGGCAAGACGGACGACAACATCGAGGCCCTAGAAGTCCTCACGTACGACGGCTTGCGGATGAAAGTTGGCGCGACTTCTGGCGAGGAACTCGACAGTATCTGCGCGGCCGGCGGACGCCGCGGCGAAATCTACGGCAAACTGCAGGGCATCGCTGCCGCATACGGAGATCTGGTTCGGCAGCGCTTCCCGAAGATCCCGCGCCGCGTTTCCGGTTATAACCTCAACTATCTTCTGCCAGAGAATGACTTCCACGTGGCCCGCGCCCTCGTCGGCTCCGAAGGCACGTGCGTCACGGTTCTCGAAGCGACGTGCCGACTGGTCGAGAGCCCGCCGGAGCGGGCCTTGCTGGTCGTCGCCTATCCCGATATTTATCAGTGCGCCGACCATGTGCCAGAGATTATGGAGCACCACCCCATCGGCCTCGAAGGCTTTGACGATCTTCTGGTCAGCTACACGCGGCTGAAAGGAATCAACTCCGAAGGTCTGGCATTGCTGCCCGAGGGTGGCGGCTGGTTGATGGTGGAATTCGGCGCCGCAACTGCCCTGGAAGCGGAAGACCAGGCGCACGGCCTAATGCAGGCGCTGGGCCGCAATGCCATTCCGCCCGACATGCGCCTCTACGTGGACAAGCGACGGACCAAGCGCGTTTGGGAAGTTCGCGAATCGAGCCTCGGCGTCACCTCTCACGTGCCGGGCGAAGCGCTGACCTGGGAGGGCTGGGAAGACGCCGCGGTCGCTCCCGAGAAGCTCGGGGGCTATCTGCGCGATCTGCGTAGATTGATGGCCGTCTATGGATATAAAGGTTCGCTGTACGGCCACTTCGGACACGGCTGCGTACACACGCGAATTAATTTCGATCTGCAGTCGAAAGAGGGCATCGCCAAGTTCCGCAAGTTTATGGAAGAGGCTGCCGATATCGTGGTCGGCTATGGCGGGTCGATCTCCGGCGAACATGGCGACGGCCAGGCCCGTGGCGAGTTGCTTCCGAAAATGTTTGGGCCGGAGCTGGTGCAGGCGTTCCGCGAGTTCAAATCGGTTTGGGATCCCGAATGGAAGATGAATCCCGGCAAGCTCATCGAGCCTTACAGGCTCGACGAAAACCTGCGTCTGGGAGCGAATTACGCTCCCTGGGAGCCGCAGACCCATTTTAAGTTCGTCGCCGACCACGGCAGCATGGCTCAGGCTACTCTGCGCTGCGTGGGCGTGGGCAAATGCCGCCACGACGAGGGCGGGGTGATGTGCCCGAGCTACCGGGTCACGCGCGAGGAGGAACAATCGACGCGCGGCCGCGCTCACCTGCTCTGGGAAATGATGCAGGGCGAAAGCCGGAGAGATAGGGTAATCCGCGACGGCTGGCGCAGCGAAGAAGTGAAGCAGTCGCTCGATCTGTGCCTGGCCTGCAAAGGATGCAAGAGCGATTGCCCGGTAGCCGTGGATGTGGCGACCTATAAAGCAGAATTTCTTTCGCATTACTACGAAGGCCGCGCGCGCCCGCTGAGCGCGTACGCCTTCGGCAATATCGATCTGTGGGCGCGGGCGGCATCGCACGCACCCGGCCTTGTGAATCTGACCACGCAACTTCCGGTCCTGCGCGATATTTCCAAGCTCGTGGCCGGCATCCCGAAGCAGCGCGCCATTCCAGCCTTCGCTCCCGAGACTTTCAAGGCGTGGTTCCAGCGCCGCAGCCAGCCCAAAGAAGACTACCCTCCTGTGCTCTTATGGCCCGATACTTTCAGCAACTCCTTTCAGCCGGGCATCGCCAAAGCAGCCGTTGAAGTCCTCGAAGCCGCCGGCTTCCGGGTCGTCGTCCCCCGCGCCCACCTTTGCTGCGGCCGGCCGCTCTACGATCACGGCATGCTGGACCGCGCCCAGGCCCTTCTGCTTCAGATCCTCGACGAACTCTCGCCCGAAATCGAAGCCGGCGTTCCAATCGTCGGCTTGGAGCCAAGCTGTGTGGCTGTGTTCCGGGATGAACTCGTCAACCTATTCCCCCATGACGAGCGCGCCCAAGCTCTGTCACGCCAGACTTTTCTGCTCAGCGAATTCCTAGAGATCAAAGCTCAAGATGTTCCTTTAGGCCGGCTGGAGCGAAAGGCAATCCTGCACGGCCACTGCCACCAGAAATCGCTGATGAAGATGACGGCCGAAGAGTCGGTTCTGCGGCGGCTCGGCGTGGATTTCCAGAGTCCAGCGCCAGGCTGCTGCGGCATGGCCGGCTCTTTCGGATTCGAGCGCGACAAGTACGACGTCTCGATGGCCGTCGGCGAGCTGGAACTCCTGCCGGCGATCCGCGAGGCGCCCGCCCACTGGCTGATCATCGCCGATGGCTTCAGTTGCCGCGAGCAGATTGCCCAGGGATCTCCCCGGCGCGCCCTGCATCTGGCGGAGGTTGTGCAAATGGGACTGGCACAAAACGGCATCGAGCGGTCGGATCCGTACCCCGAGTCCGCCAGATCCCGCCGACGGGAGGCGGAGGTATCGCGGTCGATGAAGCGCGCCGGAATTGGCCTGGGAGCCCTTGCGGCGGGGGCAGCTCTATTGTGGGAATTATCCAGAAAGCGTTGATTATTAAGCACTTATAAACATTTATCGCGGCATTCCAAGACTCCTCCCTCGCCAACTCGCCCTTCTTTCTGGGACAATAGAGATGTGGCCGGCAAGCGGCCAAGTTACAATCTTGTTGCTATCTAATTTATGGATCCCGAAGTCCTGGAAGGCGCAGTTCAAGAGCACGAGGGCCTTGGCCTCGGGTTTCTAGCCACCGATGTAATGGATCGTGAAAGCACAATTGCCGCTCCCGCAATCGGCAAAGTCCCCGCCGAGGCCCTTACCACGCTGGTCGCCGCCAAGCCGCCGGACGCGCCCCTGTGCGGCTCGGTGCTGGTGCTGATCCAATTCGACGTTTGCGAAGAGATTCGCCTCGACCAGCTGCGCCAGATTCTGGGGGCGCGCACCGCCGATGCCAGCTTCAAGCATCTGGCCCCAGGGTATGTGCGCTATCAGCGGCCTCCGGTGGAAGAGGCGCTTGAGCCGCTGGTCCTAGAGAGCGGCGAGCGCCTGCAGGGTGAGATCAAATACTTCGACTACGGCGTGGTTAGCGTGGTGTTTGAGTTGCCTTTCTCGGGCGACTGGGACAAGCTTGTGCAACTTTCCAGCCGCTGGGTTTGGGATACGAACTTCGAGAGTCTGGCTACGCGCATCGTCAAACAAAAACTGGAGCACGCCGCCCCGGCGCTGGTCAAGCCTTACACCACGGAGTGGCTGCAGGAAGATTACTTTATCTTCCACCTGCGCGAGATTGCGGGCGCTCCTTCCGCCAGCGATCTGCTGGCCTCCCAAGGCAACTGGATCTCCCAGGTAGTGCGCGGCGAGACCCAGCCGCTCTCCGATGGCGAACGGACGGAGATTCTGCAGTCGCGAATTTCCTACTATCCTAATGATTTGGCCGTGATCGGATGGAACGCCGCGTTCATCTACGACAACCCTTCCGGCGCCGAGACCGCGATTCAGCTCTTGCAGTATGCCAATTCGCAGCTGCTTGAGTTCCGCCACTACGACGAACTACTCACCACTCAGCTTGAGGGCGTCTACGACTTCCTCGAGCGCGGCCGCGGCCTGTGGTCGCGCTGGCGCACGGCTCGCGCCGCCTCCAAGCTGCATACGGTGCTGCTCGACGTAAGCGAACTCACCGAACGCGCCGACAACGCCATCAAGTTCCTCAGCGACATGTTCTCGGCCCGCTTATACAAGCTGGCAGCCTCCAGAGTCGGCGTGCCCGACTACAAAGACCTGGTCCAGCAAAAGCTGCAGACCGCCGAAGAGCTTTACCGCTTCATGGTGGACGAATTCAACCAAAGCCGCGCTTTCGTGCTCGAACTCATGGTGGTCGTGATTCTGATCATTGAGCTGATTTACTTCTTCCGCGGCAAGCCCATCTGATCCCTGCCGGCACAGCCTTCACCCGATTGCGCTCACCCCGCGTGTTTCCCAGGCTTGAGGCTGACTTCATAGCATCGAGGAAATGAAAATAATGGAAGCCTCCAAGACCAAGAAGTGCGCCCACCTGCCCAGTGTTTGCGTTCCGCCAGCGGACGAGAAATATTGCAGTCAGCTATGCCAGGACGCCGGCTCGGAAGAGTCCGAGATTGCTTGCAACTGCGGCCACCCTGCCTGCTCCAAGTAAGTCCGTTTCTAATTCGACGCGAGCCTCCACAACACGCGATGAGGGACCGTAGTCGTAGCGCCGCCGTCCCGGCGGCTAGGAGCTTGCCCTGAGCCACGCCGAAGGGGCGGGCGTCACGCCCGCCGCGTCGGGGGCGAGGACGCCCCTGGGACAGCCGGCAAGGATGCCGGCGCTACTATACACGGCATCGCAGCGCAGTAACTCTCTCTCCTGATACTATTTCGTGCGATATTTCTCCACGGAGGATTCATGCGCCGTCACCTAGCGGTGGTCTCTTTCACAGCCTTGGCGTGCCTTGCGTTGGCCCAGCAAACCACCATGCCGACGGAATTCGGCAAGGAACCACCGTCCAACGACTCAGCTCTCAAAGAAATGTTCCAATCCAAAATAAAAGCCGAGTGGGAAGCGCTCAAGAACAAAGACAAGAAAGCCTTAGGCGATTTACTAGCCGACGACTACGAGGGCGTCGAGGTTGATGGCAAAGGCGAGCGCACCAAGGTTCAGGCCCTAAACGAATTGGTGTACGAGAATGTCTCCAACTACACCTTGTTCGGCTTCAAAATGATTCCCCTTGGCTCCAACGCCGCATTCCTCATTTACGAGAGCACGATGCAATTCCCGCCCAAGTCGCAGGTGCGCTTGTCGCGGGTCTATATTACGGAACTCTGGATCAAGCGCTCCGGCCAATGGAAGGAAGTTCACTACCAGGAAACGCACGTGAAGTGAGGCCGTCGTGCCACAAATTATTCGCAACCATGGCAAGGGGATTGCCATCCATCCTTTTGAGTACGGAGGATGCCCATGCGAACAATCTCTCTCGCGATACTGTTGCTTTCCGCCGGCTTCGTTCTGGCGCAAGACACTTCTGCCAATAACCACGCCGACAATTCCAACGGAACGGTTACGGTGCAGGGCTGCGTAAGCCGGTCCAGCGGCGACTACATCCTGATGAAGCAGGACCCCGCGGTAACCTACGAACTACAGAGCAGCCACAAGATCAAGCTCAGTCACTACCTGGGACAACAAGTGGAAGTAACCGGGAGCGAGTCGCCCACGATGGGCACGAGTTCGGACTCCAATCGAAGGTCGGCGTCGCCGGTGACTCTAACCATCACTTCGATCAAGACCATCCAAAAAGAATGCTCGGCGCGCTAGGTATTGCAAGGCCGGACTTCAAAGAGGCTGCCGTGGCGTGCGCTCAGTCGCAGTCCGGCGGCATGGCCGCGATTTCGGATTCAGAGTCGCAAGGCTTCTTCTTCTTTGCAGGCTCCAGTGGGGCTGGACGATTGTAGCGAAGTATCCACAGGCCGTCGTTGTTGGTGAGATAGATCAGGCCGTGGTGACTGTCGGGAAGAAGGCCGGTGACTTTATTGAAGGTTTCCAAGGTCTTGGGATTCGCGGGATCGCTCAGGTCGAGCACGCGCACGGTTTCGGTGGGATGGCTGCTGCTGGTGATCGTGGCCGGCGTTTTTTCCGGAGCTTCGGAGATGGCCACGTCGGGACTCACGATCTGCAGGTTCCCCGTGGTCGCCTGATTTGACTCCGCCGTCCGTTTCAGAAGCAGCGGCTGCTCGGGCTTGCTCACGTCCACGATCATGAAGCCCTGCTTCGCGGCCTGCTGCACGTAGAGATACTGTTTAGAATTTTCCTTCTGAAGCAGCATCTGACTTCCGGTGGCTTGCGGCAGAGGTAAGTGAGCAATCACGTCAGCCGGGACGTCTGTGGGTTTGGGCGCCGGCTGCTCGCTTGCGCTGGCCAATGCTGTTAACAAGCTAACCGACAGCAGCCCCACGCAACCCCGAGTGAAGAGCCTTCCGGACATACCCATAAAAAATCACCTCAAGTTCCCAAAGTGAAAGAGACGCGCTCTTACTGACGCCTAAGCCGAGACTATATCACTCAGTACTGGACAGACAAATCCAGCCCCTCATTGCTCGGCTGCGACCCCTATGCATCCAGCGTTGGCGAGCGTCGAACAGACCGTGCCAGCCTGAAGCGGAACGAAAGCATGATTGGTGCTGGGGTCGACCGAAATGCTGTGCGCATTCGATCCGGTCGGCATGTTGTAGAGCCACTGGTTCGTTCCCGCGTCAATCACACCCATAACGGCAGTGGGAAGCATGTCGCGGGCGGCGAGGTAGTACTTATTGTCGCCCGGGTTGTACCAGACCTCGTCCACGCCTCCAACCTGGGTGATATTCGTGCAGTTGATGAACAGGCCCTGCTGCGGCGCGCCAGGCACATTGTTGTTCTTAGGGATGCAAGTTATGTTGCCGCCCTTGGTGTTACTGATTACATATTCATTCGCCGGAAATGATTCGCCATCATGGTCGGCGCAGCCCACGAGGAAATTACCTCCCGGTCCTTGTACGATGCTGGTAGGCATGCAATCGTACATTTGAAAACTGTTCACCACCACAGGCCCATTGCCGGTCCCTAGTTGAAGGTCAATCGCATCAAGGCTGCCGATGACCGTGTTAGCAACGGAATTGCTGTTGGTCAGCAACCAGTAACCGCTGTTCGGGTCGTAGGCCATCGCACCTAGTCCGGCCGGCGATATTGCACCGGCACAACTGCTGTCGGAAAAGGGCGGAGTTTGGCTGCAAAACGCCCCGGTGTTGTAGCTGATGATGGGGCCGTGATGGCAAGGAATCGTATAGGCAGTGCCGCTCGGAGTTGTGCCGATACCGGGCAGCCCTGCTGGACCATCCGCCGCAGCCGATCCCGAAACGCCGCTAAAAACGTGCGGATTAGAAGGATCGGGGCACGGGAAGCCGCCGCCTACTGTGTCCACCGGGACGGTGGAAGTGAGACCGAGTCCTCCTGATGCAGAACCTCCCGCACCGTCGTAATAGATCTGTCCAATAATGCACCGAGGAGGGTTAAACGAGCCGCCGACGCTCGGGTCCAGCACAGGCGATGGTGCAGGGTTTCCGCTACCGTCAGTTCCTGTTCCTGGAATTCCGGTCCCTGTCCCTTGCAGCGGATAGCCAAAAGCACCGGGCACAGAGGGAAAAGGATAAGTGCCTGTGGTTGGGCTGAAACCTACGGGATAGGGACCATAAGCTAACGCTTGGTCGACGGGCAGGCAATGCAGATCTCCCTGCCCGGTGGGGTCGGTGGGCGAAGTCCTCGGTGGAGTTGCGCCCACGATGTACTGCATGTCGATAAAGGTAATGAACGGCAGGCCCGGATCGCCGTTGATGACAGCGAGGACGTGGTGAGTGGGGTCGTATGCCATTTCATCAGCGCGGTCATCGCCGCAGTCGGCTGCCGACCCGGCTTCGCCATTCCAGGATGCAATGCAGGGACTGATGCCCAACGGCCCGTCGTAATCGGCAGAAACGCCGGTAGGGATCGTGGCGAGAACAGTCGGGGGAGTCACCGGATTCGTGCTCAGGTTCATCGACGCTATGTCGAAAACTATAACGTTGGAGCTGCCATTGCCGACGAAGAGAACCTTGCCATCAGGCGTGGTGGTATTGCCATCTGGTCCGGACATGGGATTCACGCCATTGGCGCGCGACGCACAGCATTGGGCTCCGGGGAACCCTCCGAGGTTACCGCTGGGGCCAAAGCCCGTGTTCAGATGAAACCTCGGTCCGCCTTCCCAAGTCACATCGGTCCTGCAGGCGTACCTGACGAAATTGCCAAACACGTCGATCGTCGGGGGAATAACCTCTACGCTCGGTGTAGGAGGAGGCCCAGTATAGCCGGGCTGAGGTATGGTAGGGCATGGACTGGCGCCGTTCCCAGCATCGGAGACGCCATTCTGTCCCTGAATCGAAAAGACAGCGAGGTTCTGCGAGGTGTCGATCACCTGCATGGCAATGCCGATTCTGTCGGAAACGTAGTCCAAATAGTGACCTGAGACGGCAGGATTCGGCGCAATGGTGCTGATATCGAAAGAGTTGAAGGGACCGCCGGGCTCGCCGTTCGCATTGTGCTCGGGCACAGCGATGACGTCAATGATGGTGTAGGCGCCGCTCACCGTGGTGCCGCAAGTGGGACAATTTTTCACGCTGCCGCAGCCGCTCGCGAACACGAATAGCGCGGTGAGAAGAATAGTAAGAAGAATCCTCGGTCTCATTCGAACCCCCTCCTGCGATTTCCCGCCGACACCGGCCTGCAACCAGCCCCGGGATTTATCTTGTTTACCATTGCGTTAACTTATCGGCATCCGCCACCACACGCGCGAACGCACTTAGAACCGGAATTGCAGCCTCTGCTCGATCACGTAATAAGTCTGCGGCACCGCGCCGATCGTGCTGGGCTCCTTCAACTGATCGAAATTCACATTCAGCTGATACTTGACCCAATAATTGGGATACCAGTTCACTCCCAGGGTGTACGCGAAGGTGTGATCGTCGAATTCAGGCACGAAGCCCGGCGTGTAATAGTTCAGGAAATTCGCCTGCGGTTCTTTGGCTTGAATCCCGGTGAAGCGGAAGGCGACCGCCCAGGCTCCCAATCCGCGTCCCTGGCCGCCCGGAGTGTCCGGGCCAAACAGCGGGCGCTTTACGCGCGGAGTGCCATTCTCCGGCTGCTTTTCTCCCGTGAGCAGGTAGGTTGCTCCGATATCCCAAGCTTTGGCGGTGACCCCAGGAAGCGTCAAGAAACCCAGCCCTCCCGCCTGCAACGAGCCGACACTGTCGCGGAACATGTTGAGCTGGTCGTATTCGCCGCGCAGAGCGAAGCGCGACTTGATGTAGGTGAACTCGCCGTTGTAGCGCTCAATATCTCCGTTGATGGCGAACTGCGGGAAGAAAGTATAAGCGCCATCGGGTAAAGCGGCGCTGAAGCTTTGATCGCCGGAAAGGCCGCGCGAGCGGGCATGGTCGATCGATCCGCCGAAGGCGAATTGTTTGAGCCAGTCGTTCTTGGACTTGCGCCACGGGTAGAAGCGCAAGCGCCCAACAACCTCCGGTTCGTTCGTGGTATTGGGCAGGGCAAAACCCTTGCCGTTGAAGGCACCGAACCAGTACTGCACGACTCCGCCGTAAATGTCGCCGTGCAGCACGGCTCCGGGACTGCGGTAGGCGGTGGCGGCCGACGGGTACAGCAAGGATTGAAAGCCGCGCTCGACGAAGTCGAGGTTGGTATCGCCGATTCCGGTTTCCTGCGCGAATGGCGCTTTGAACTGGCCGGCTTGGAATTGAAACTCCGGCTTGTATCGGACGTTCAGGTATACATCGCGCACGATCGACCCGGTGGTCGAAGAGGCGTCGGTGAGCAGAGCAAAATCAAAGTGCGAGCCGTAGCTGCCTTGAAATCCGAAACGCGCATTGCGCAGCAGAAACGTGTCGGAGGGCGCGCCATCGCCTTGATACGCGCGATAATCGGTGTTCACGTAGCCGTAGGGGCTGATGGTAAATTGCCCGTCCGCACTGCGGATGAAAAAGTGCTCCCCGTTCCATCCCGCAGCCAGCGGAGTATCTTTCTTCGGAGGAGCGGTGGCCGGAGCTTGATCTATGGCTGCGGCCACGGGCAAAGGATCGGCCTCCAGCAGCACCGCATTCCGCAGGCGAACGCCTTCTGCGGAAAAGCTCGGGGGCTGGGAACTGCTTTCCATCGCAGCGGCGGGGCGAATCTGGAGAGAGCCGTTGTCCGCCGTGCCGGCCTTCTCGCCTGCCAACTTCTCAACCAGGGCTTTGAGTTCTTCGATGGTCTGGCGCTGGGCCGCGAGCTCGCTGCGCAACTGATTCACCTCTTGCTTGGTGGCGCTCTCGGGAGCCGCACTCGCGGGCGGCGTGGCAGCGTGGCTCGCCGATTCCGTGCCTTGTGCGGGGGCGAGCGCAGCGAGCGCCAGGGAAACTGCCATCAGCACGAAAACTTTATTGAGCGAGCGCATTGGTTTTTTCTCCCGTGATGATTTGCGAAGAGGCCCGCCGGCAAGGCAGGGTGGGCGCGCCGACTGCGCAGTGCCTTGATGGTTCGGGGCGACAACATCGAAAGCTGTCCGAAGCTGCAAAGGAGTGCCTTTGTCCGGTATGATGAGCGGACCACTTACGCTCGGCGGTGTACCACGTTCCAATGTGGACTGTCAAGCAAACTTTTCGCGGAGCGTCGCCGGATTCGCAATCCGCGGCTATTCACCCACTCATCCGCGGCAAAAATGAATCGCGCATTCATCTTCAAAGACGCGTGAAAATTGCGCGAGAAATCAGGTGCACCTTGAAAGCAATCGAAGCCATAGATATCGTCGGAAAATTCTTCTGCTCCGCTGGTCACAGCTCCGACGGGGATAGCTTTCACCATAACGCACCCACCGTACAGTTACTAAGTGGGCACAGGAGATTAACTTGCCGGTTCGCACCGGGCGGCCTGAATCAACGCGCGAGGCCATTTGACTCCGCACCGTCGCCCTGCCATGATGCGAAGTTGCAAGGTCTGAAACCATGGCATCCCACCTCGAACACAGCGCTTCGCAATCCATGAACTACGCGCCCGCGGGCTTGAATCCGCACTCCGATCTTCCTGCGGGATTCGTCGATTTCCTGTTGCCGCTACACCGGCAGTTCACGCCCTGGCAACAGAAGTTAGTAGCGAAACGCGCGGAAGTATTACAGGTCTCGCATCGTGGAAAGCCACCGAACTATTTACCGGCTTCGGAGGCAACAACTTCCGATTGGCGCATCGAAGTTCCTGACTGGTGCGCCGATCAGCGCAACCAGATGACCGGCCCGGCGGACGACGCGGAGCTAACCGTAAAGCTTCTGAACTCAGGATCTCCCGCGGTGATGATCGACCTGGAGGATTCCACCGCGAACCTCTGGGATCACATCATGCTGGCGGTGAAGAATACGATCGCCGCCTACAAGTACGAACTCAGCTACGACGACAAAAAGCGAAATAAAAAAGTCACAGTGCAGCGCTCGAAAACCGTGACCTGGGTGCGCCCCCGCGGTCTGCACATCAGCCAGGGCGGGGTCGTCAAGAACGAGATCATATCGGCCTCGCTCTTCGATCTGGCTTTGATCTGGTACCAGATCGATCCGGCTTGGCTGCCGCACAATTTTTCCGTCTACATCCCGAAGAGTGAATCCGCCGAAGAGGCGCTGTGGTGGCGCGATCTCTTCCAGGCCCTCGCGAATTCCAAAGGCCTGCCCAAGGATTACATCAAGTGCATGGCGCTGGTGGAAGCGCACCCGCTCGCCTACCAAATGGAGGAATTTCTCTTCAACCTGCGCGATCACTGTCTGGGATTGAACCTGGGCCGCTGGGATTACATGGCGTCTCTGATCGATTTCATGCTCGAAGATCCCGAGTGGATACTGCCCGATCGCAACACGATTCCGCACGACGTGGCATTTTTTCAGAACTTCCGCACTCTGATGCCGGAAATTTGCCACAAGCACGGCGCCCTCGCCATCGGAGGAATGACCGCGCTCTTTCCCAGCCGCACCGATGCAGAACTCAACGAGCGCGCGCTGAAAGTGCTGAAGCAAGACAAAGAGAACGAAGCCAAATGCCTGATGGATGGCGCATGGACGGGGCATCCTGATCAGAACGAAATCGCCGTGGCACAGTTCCCCTATCCCAATCAGATTGCCAAGCGTCCTAATTTGCCGAACTCGCATCCCGATCTGCGGCCCACGCCGAAAGATGTCGGCAAGACCACGCTTGCGGGAACTCGCGCTGCGGTGCGCACCGTGATCCGCTATCGCAACGGAGTACTCAACGGAAAGGGCGCGAGTTTGCTCGACGGCTACATGGAAGATCTCGCCACCGACCGCATCTACCGCTTGATGATCGCGCAACGTGTGCGCCATAAAGTCGCGGTTGCTGGCGACGATGGAAGGTCCGTGACGCACACTCCGGAGTTGATTACTCGTTTGTTCGACGAGGAGCTCGCGAAAATTCAGAAGGACTTGCCGGCGGAGATCGATCGCAAAGCGGCATCCACTCTGCCCGAGGCGCGCCGCATCGCCGAGGATCTGATCGTGCAGGGCCACCATTCCCCGATTTAGAGAACGGCGGTCTGGTACCGTAAAATCAAAGTTTGAGTTTTGCCCGAAACGAGGACTATGAGCGCCATTGGCCAGGAAACGACTGCACTTCATCTGCCCGCTTTGAACCCTCCGCGCCGCTTTCTGTTCGGGCCCGGACCGAGCATGGTTCACCCGCGCGTCTATGGAGCGCTCTCGCAGCCGATCGTCGGACACCTCGATGCCTACTTCATCCAGGTGATGGGCGACGTTCAACAATTGCTCAAAGAGGCTTACGGAACCACGGAAGGCGCCACGCTGGTGATTTCCGGCACCGGCAGCGCCGGCATGGAAGCGGCGGTCGCGAATTTCATAAAACCCGGAGCCAAGTGCGCCCTCTTCGCCAACGGATATTTTTCCGACCGGCTCACCGACATGGCCAAGCGCCACAGCGCCGACGTGGTGCGCTTCGAGAAAAATTGGGGCGAAACTTTCAGCGCCGATGAAGCGAAAGAGTTCATCGAGCGCGAGCAGCCGAAGGTGGTGGCTTTTGTTCACGCTGAGACCTCGACCGGCGCACTGCAAACCGGAAAGGCCATCTGCGCCGCCGCTCACGAAGTTGGCGCTCTGGTGATCGGGGATTGCGTGACGTCGCTGGGCGGAGTGCCGGTGCAGTTCGACGAAACCGGAATCGATATCGCCTACAGTTGCACGCAAAAAGGATTGAGCTGTCCTCCGGGCTTGTCTCCCATGGCGATTTCGCCGCGAGCCATGGCCTGGCTACGCGGCCGCACCACTCCAGTCCGTAGTTGGTATCTGGATCTGAAGCTGATTCATGACTACTCGACCGTTTCTCACCGCTATCACCACACCGCTCCCATTTCCATGTTCTATGCCTTGCGCGAGGCGCTTATGGTTGTGGCCGAGGAGGGCATTGAGAATCGCTGGGAGCGTCATCGCCGTGCTCACAAGTCTTTTGTGAAGGGCATCGAAGCGATGGGCCTGCGCATGCACGTTCCCGAAGAGCATCGCATTGCCACGCTCAACACGGTGCGCGTCCCGGCCCATGTTGATGAAGCCAAAGTGCGCAAGAATTTGCTCGATGGGCCTGGCATTGAAATCGCCGGAGGCTTCGGGCCGCTCGCCGGCAAGATTTTCCGCATCGGAGTGATGGGCCCTTTGGCCACCGAAGAGAACGTGCAGTTTTTCCTGAAAGAGTTTAAGAAAGCGCTACATGCAGAGGGCTACTCGATGTAAGTCGGCGCGAGTGTTCCCGGTGTCACGGTCGCGACGAAAGAGCATTCGGTTTCCTTCCGTTCCGCCGACAATCGATTCTGGAAAAACAAATACAGGGGCGCAGTCGCCCAACGACCGCGCTTGAGGCCGCAACGTCATGACACTGAAGTCGGTAGACACGCTGCTTGACGTTTTACATTTCGCCGACAGTCACACTGCGATCGTGGTGCCTGAACTTGAACTGCGCATCACCTACGATTCGCTGCGGCAGCAGGTGCTCGCCATGGCGAATGCCCTGGCCTCAGCCGGGGTTCAGCGCGGCGACGCCGTGGCCATCGCGTTGCCCAATGGGTTGCCCGCGATCGTCAGCTTCCTTGCCGCCTCCATCGCAGGAACCGCCGCCCCATTGAATCTGGCTTACCCGTACGAAGAATTTCATTTTTTTCTGGGCGACACCAAAGCTCGTCTCTTGCTGTGCCCGCCGGTCGGTGCAGAATTCGCGCGCAGCGCGGCCGCGGACCGCAAGATCCCAGTGTTCTCCGTGGAAATGAACGAACAGGGCAACGTGACCCTCGCAGGCGCCCCCAGCGGAGCGAAAGCAAATGTGCCCACGGCCGATGACATCGCCTTAATCCTGCACACCAGCGGAAGCACGGGACGTCCCAAGCGCGTGCCCTTGCGGCATTTCAATCTCGCGGTCTCGTCCGCGAATATTGCAAACACGTACTCGCTGACCGAGGCGGATGTTTCGCTCTGCATCATGCCGCTGTTTCACATCCACGGTCTAGTGGGTTCCGTCATGTCCACCCTGCTCACCGGCGGCACCGTGGTTGTGCCCACCAAGTTCAATGCACTCTCGTTCTGGCGTACGGTTCGCGAGCATGGCGTCACGTGGTATTCCGGGGTGCCCACCATGCACCAACTTCTGTTGGCCCGCAGCCGCCAGAAGCCAGCGGAGGCTGCGTCGTTGCGCTTCATCCGTTCCTGCAGCGCGCCACTCTCTTCCGATCTGATTTACAAGATCGAAGGCCTTTTCGGCGTGCCATTCGTCGAGGCCTACGGAATGACGGAAGCGGCTCATCAGATGACTTCGAATCCGTTGCCGCCGCGCCATCGCAAGGCAGGTTCTGTCGGCGTGGGCGCCGGCCTGCAAATCGGCATCATGGACAAAGACGGCAATCATCTTGGCCTGAACCACCGGGGCGAGGTCGCGATTCAAGGCGCTAATGTTTTTCGCGGCTATGAAAATAATCCCGAGGCCAACGCCCGCGCCTTCGTCCACGGATGGTTTCGCACCGGCGACGAAGGCTACCTGGACTCGGATTGTTATTTGCATCTGACCGGCCGCATCAAAGACATCATCATTCGCGGCGGCGAAAACATTGCGCCCCATGAAGTCGATGAAATTCTACTGCGGCATCCGGGGGTCGCGGCCGCTGTCACATTTGGTTGCGCCCATCCCACGCTCGGCGAAGAAGTCGCCGCCGCCGTGGTTTTGCACGAATCGACGGACGCCGATGAGGCCGCGCTGATCAAGCACTGCCGCGAATCGCTGGCGGAATACAAAGTTCCTAAAAGGATTTATCTGGTGAAGAGCATTCCGACCACAGCCACCGGAAAAATTCGCCGCCGCGCGGTGGCCGCCGCGCTGCTCGACGATCAAGCGAACGGGGACGACGAGTGAGATTTCTTATCGCCGGCGCCGGAGCAATCGGAGCCTACATCGGCGCGCGCATGGCTCGGGTCGGCTTTGAGGTCACGCTCTTCGCCCGTGGCCCTCATCTTCGCGCCATGCAAGAGCGGGGCGTGCGGGTAAAAAGCGGCGATGGCGACTTCGTTGCGCGCCCGGCCGTGATCGGCTCGCTCGAAGAAGTCGGCCCCGTCGATGTAGTTTTCCTAGGTGTGAAAGCGCACGGCCTGCCCCAACTTGCGCCATATTTGAAGCCTGTTCTCGGGCCCGACACGACCGTCGTCAGCACGCAGAATGGGATTCCCTGGTGGTACTTTCAAGGCTTCGGCGGCAAATGGGAAGGCCTGCGCTTGGAGCGCATCGATCCCGGTGGCGTGATCTCCTCCGCGGTTGAAGCCCGGCGCGTGATTGGCTCGATTATCTATTTCGCCACTGAAATTTCCGAGCCCGGAGTGGTCCAACATACCGAGGGCAATCGCATCACGCTCGGCGAACCCGACGGGGCGCGCTCTGAGCGCGTCCGCGCGATTGCCGAGGCGCTCATCGCCTCCGGTTTTCGTTGCCCCGTGACCACGCGCATCCGGCATGAGATTTGGGTAAAGGTCTTGGGGAACGCCTCTTTCAATCCCGTCAGTGCGCTCACCCGCGCCACGCTGGCGCAAATCGCCCGCGATCCGGGAACGGCTTCCGTCATTCGCAGCATCATGCAGGAAGTGGAGGAGGTTTCCACCAGGCTGGGCATGGAGTTGCCCATTTCTATCGATCAGCGCATTGCGGGCGCCGAAAAAGTTGGCGAGCACAAAACTTCGATGCTGCAGGATCTCGAAGCCGGCCGACCCATGGAGTTGGAAGCTCTGGTCGGTTCGGTCGTGGAGCTGGGAGAACGCGTTGGGCTTCCCATGACCTGCACGCGCACCGTGTATCACTGCACCAAGTTGTTGGCGCAGAGCACCGCGCGCTGAGCTAGGTTGGCCGACGCCGTTCGGAATCTCCGTCGGCCCTGGGGATGCATTCATCCTGCCCATCAGCCATTTCGGAATCTTTAGTAGAAGACCAAGTTGAAACGCCCTATCCACTTTGTCTTGCGTTGACTCTCTTGGGTCCCTTGTGAGAGTTTCCTATTTTCGCATTCCCTGTATTGCGGTATCTTTACTCTTATCTTGTAGTTAGTATGAATCAAGATAAAAAGCCCGATCCCAAAGGACCCCAGGCCGCACGCTGGCGCCAGCGTAAGTTCCGCACGCTCGAACGCTTTGCCATCCCAGGGGATCTATTGCCGGGTTCGCTCACCATGAGCCGCACCCGTTGCGGCAAGCCGACTTGTCATTGTGCCCAAGTCGAAGGACATGAAGCTTGGATCTTCACCTTTATGTCGGAGGGCAAACAGCGAGTCGAACGGATTCCCCGCGGCTGGGTCGAGGAGGTGCGCCAGCGCGTCGAGGCCGGACGGGATTTTCAGAACGCGGTACGGGAGGTGCTGACGGCCAATGCCGAGTTGCTCATTCTCTCTCGTAAGCAGGGGTCCAAGCGACGCCGGTGAAGACCCCTACGCCGCAGCGCCTGCTCCGCTACGTGACGCGAGGCTTGCGGCTGAAACGTTATCTGGAACTTGCGGGCGATGGTCGCCGGTTTCCCCAGATTCCGGCCAAGGCGATGCTCTGGGCCATCCTCCTAGGACAGATTTTACGGGAATCGAGTTTTCATGCTCTGGAGAGCTTAGTGGGTTCGGGGCGGGGGCGCAGCCTGGGCATAAGCCGAAAGTTTCGGCGATGATGCCTTGGGTTATTTCACCGAGCGACTGGATCCGGCACCCACGCGCCGCGCCACCATTCAGGTGGTGCGTCAAGCCAAGCGCAACAAGGCATTTCAGAACTGCACGTTTGTAGGATTAGCTCTGGATGGAACCACCGCCGGCCGCTGTCGAGAGGAGCAATGTCCGCTGTGCCGTCCGTTCCGCAATTCCAAAAAGCAGATTGTGGGATATCGCCATCATCTAGTAATGCTGAGCGTGGTAGGCACGGGACTATCCTTGCCGATTGATGTAGAACCCTACGGACCGGACGATAGCGAATACGCTGCTGGGCAGCGTTTGCTGCAGCGAGTCATCCCCGAACTGGGGGTACGGTTCGCCGATTATTTGGTGGTCGATAGCGGGTTCGCGACCGCTCCCTTTTTGCATACCGCCGACGATCTCGGCCTCCCCGTGGTCGCCCGCCTCAAAGGCAATCTGCCGGAGTTATATCAGGCCGCCCAGAAACGTTTTTCCCAGCAGTCGGCCAAGCTGAGCTTTCGCTCCGGAAAGGATCGCATCGAGGTCTGGGATGCCGACGACTTCGATCCCTGGGAGAGTTTGTGCTGATCGAGGCTTATTGGCTGACCAACTTTTCCCCGCAGCAGGTCAGCACCCGTTCTCTGTTTCGCATGGCCAAGAGCCGCTGGGAGATTGAGAACCAGGGCTTCAATGAAGCCAAGAACCAGCATGGGCTGGAGCATATCCCGCATCATCACGAGAACAGCCTATTGTTGGAGTGGCTGCTGAATGCGTTGGCTCTCACCATCGAGCGGCTTTATCGCGTGCGTTACTTGCATCGCGGATCCCATCGCCGACTCAGCGCTGTCGAACTTTGTCGCCTGCTTTGGCTTAACTTGGCTAGACCTCTCGCGCCTAACACCAGCTGAGTTTTCCCACTTACTCCCGGTGAGGTGCTGCTCTTTGAAAATTCCACCGCCCCCCGCTCAGCTCCAGAATTCCCGCGCTCGAAAATAGGATCGTCTACAACTCAATTCCGGTCCATCCCAAATAGCCGCCCCTCCACTCCTCCCAACCGACAACCCCGCCCAGATTCCGAAACTGCTGTCCTGCCCATCAAGAAATTTGCTCGCGGTTGACAAACGGGGTATACTCCCTCCGTTGAGTGGTCCACTTATCGGACCACTTGGAGCAGCCCCTATGGTGACCAGCCGGCCCGACTTCGAAACCGTTCGCCGCAACAAGGTCTACGAAGAAGTTGCCAAGCAAATCGAGCGGCTGATCCTGAAGAAACTGAAGCCCGGGGATAAACTGCCCTCCGAGCGCGAACTCGCGGAATCGCTGCGCGTCAGCCGCAGTTCGATTCGCGATGCGATTCGCGGCCTCGAACTCATGGGCCTGGTCGAGCCACGCCAAGGAACCGGAACCATCGTCCGAGAGGTTTCGGCGGAAACGGTGATCAATCCATTTGCCGATGCGCTCAAGCGCCGGCAGGAACTGGTGAGCGAACTCCTCGATTTCCGCAAGATGCTGGAACCGCCGTTGGCCGCGCGCGCCGCCACGCACGCTTCGGCGGAAGAAATCGCCGAGATGGAAGAAATCCTCGAGCGGCAAGAGCAGAAACAGCGGCAGGGAGAAGCCGCAATCGCAGAAGATACGGAGTTTCACTACAACGTAGCTTTGGCGTCCGGCAACAGCGTCGTGCTGAAAGTGCTCGACGTTCTGATGGACTTGTTGCGCGACACGCGCCAGCGCTCTCTGCAGGTGGAAGGGCGCGCGCAAAAGTCACTGGCAGGTCATCGCCGCATTCTGGCTGCCGTTAAGCGCCACGACGCGGAGGCGGCAAGATCCGCGATGCGCCGCCACATCGAAGACGTAGAAGAAATTGTTTTGGAAAAATTCTGAATCTGGTTGGGCATGATTCCCCGCAGAATCGGGCGCGTTTCGCATCACACTCTGGATTGCGTGACACCATGACGGAATTCACCACATCCTCGCCCGCAACAACGCTGACGCTTCGGGTTGCCGAGGCCCGGGTCGAAGATGTCGGCCACGCGGTTGCGCGTTTAGCTCCCGCCGATCTTCTGCGCTTGAAGGCGCGTGCCGGTGACGTGCTGAAGATTTCCGGAGGCACCATCGCTTTGGGTCGCGCCGAGCTTTCCCACGATGGCCATGAAGGCATGCTTCAGATTGACGGCACGTGCCGCAGCAATTGCAGCGCCGGATTGCAGGAGCCGGTGTTGGTCTCTCCGATCGAGTGCGAACCGGCGGTCGCGGTTCGCTTGTCGCCAATGTGGGTGGGCGCAGCGCCTGCGACGATTGCGCCCGAACGCATGCTCGAAGATCTCGTGGGAGTTCCCGTCATCGCCGGCAGCGTCGTGCGCGTCCCTACCTTTTCGAAGGCGGTGAACTTCCAGGTCGCGCGGACGATTCCTTCCGGGCCGGTTGTGATCGGCCCGCGCACCGACATTCGGGTCGTTGAAGGCGAACACACCGCAGCCCGCGCTCCTTCGGTTTCATACGAAGATATCGGCGGCCTTGAGCGGGAAGCGGCGCGGGTCCGCGAAATTGTGGAACTGCCGCTGAAGTATCCGCGCATCTTCGAGCGCCTGGGAATTCTCGCGCCAAAGGGTGTACTCCTGTATGGTCCGCCCGGCACGGGCAAAACTCTGTTGGCTCGCGCCGTGGCCGCCGAGAGCCGCGTGCACTTCATTCACCTCAACGGCCCTGAGATCATGCGGAAGTTTTACGGCGAGAGCGAAGCCAAGCTCCGCGAGGTCTTTGAAGAAGCCGCGCGGCATGCGCCGTCGATTCTATTCATTGACGAAATCGACGCGGTCGCGCCCAAGCGTGCGGAAGTAACCGGAGAAGTCGAAAAGCGGGTGGTCGCGCAGCTTCTGAGCTTGATGGATGGCTTCGTCGCGCGCGGTCAAGTCGTGGTGATCGGCGCAACCAATATCCCGGAAGTTCTCGATCCGGCGTTGCGCCGCCCCGGTCGCTTCGATCGCGAAATTGAAATCGGAGTTCCCAATAATCAAACTCGCCTGCAGATTCTGCGCATCCACACCCGCGCCATGCCGCTCGCTCCCGATGTCGATCTGCGCGAAATCGCCGAGCACTCTCACGGCTTCGTCGGCGCCGATCTCGAAGCGCTGTGCCAGGAAGTCGGCATGATCGCCTTGCGCGGCTTTCTCGCGACCACACGCTTGGAAGCTGATGGCGCCGCATCCACCGATCTCGGCGGGTTAGAAGTCACGCGCGAAGATTTCCTCGCGGGTTTGAAGGAAGTCGAGCCTAGCGCGACTCGCGAATTCTTTATCGAGAAGAGCGCTTCGACGTTCGCCTCGCTCGGCGGCCTGCATGAGGTCAAACACCTGCTCGACTCCGTAATCGAGCACTCGCACATGCGCGACGAAATCTATGAGCAGGTGGGTCTTGCTCCGCCGCGCGGCATCCTTCTGACCGGTCCTTCCGGCACCGGCAAGACCGCGATGGCGCGGGCGCTCTCCGGCGAAAAGCAACTTCCGCTCATTGCCATCGACGGCCCCCAACTTTATTCCAAATGGCTGGGAGAATCCGAGCGCGCGCTGCGCGACGTTTTCAAGAAAGCCCGGCGAGCCGCCCCGTGCCTTTTGTTCTTCGACACCATCGAGGCGATCGCCCCGAAGTTCGGCGCAGATCAGTTCGGCACCGATGTTTATCAAAGAATCCTCAGCCAACTCTTGCGCGAGATCGACAACCTGCGCGATGTGAAGGGCGTGATCCTGCTGGCGGCGACCAATCGTCCGGAGCGCGTCGAACCGGCTTTGCTGCGCAGCGGCCGCTTCGATTACATTTTGCCGTTTACCGAGCCCGATGCCACCGATCGCGCGGCGATCATGAGCCTGTGCTGCCGGCGGGTGCCGCTGGCGGCCGATGTCGATTTCGAAGACTTCGCGTCCCGCACGGAAGGCTTCACCGGCGCGGATATCGAAAGCCTATGCAAGAAGGCCACCCTGGTCGCGATTGCGGAATTCCAAAAAGGCGCTCGCGTAGCACCATTCATCGTGTTGCGTGGGGATTTTCTGGCAGTTCTGGAATCCGATCGTGGTAATCCGAGGCATTTGCAATTAACGGATCGACGGAACCCGGGCGCCGGAGATTTGCGCATCGGCGCATCGACAAACGATAAGTGTCAATGATTTTCTAAGAGTGATTCCGAGGTGATCATGAGCTACACCGAACTCACGGTTTGGACGCGCGGCATCATCATGGACAAGGAAGGCCGCGACATCGTTAATTCCATCTCTGCTTCCGCGCGCCTCGAAGGCAAGTACGCGCAGGCGATGGAAAACTACGTCGACAATCCCGACCGCACCAATTGCCCGACGCGCAAGTATTGCCGCGTGAGCGATCAGGTGCTCGAGAACGAACTCACTTACGAAAATGAACACCCCAACATCGTCGTGCTGGTGGAAGGAACCATGGTCAAAGGCTGGGATTACATGCGCGGCATGCCGCCCGGGGGCACGCTGGTGATCAATACGCACTACACGCCGGATTACATGATTCGTTTCGTTCCCGGCCCCGAGCGCCTTGCCCAGCTTGTGTGTGTGGACGCCGCCAAACTGGCCGATCACAAGTGGCTTTACTATCGCCTGGGCGAACTTGGCCTTGACCGCCTATCGACCGAAGGCGCCGCGGAGCGCAATAAATCGATCGCACCTGACATCGCTGCCCCGCTGATCGCAGCCGTGGTCAAGACCACCGGCGTCGTCCAGATGCAGACGATTGAACCGATGATCGCCAACAAGCACGCATTCCAAATGGCGCTCGACGAATTGCATATCATGCCGCTGCATCCAGTGGCCGTGTAGGAGAGGACTGAATAAATGTCGACTAAAGGAACCAAAATCCCGGACTGGCTGACCGTACCGTTCGCCGGCATCACGCCTGCGCCTTCCCAGGAAAAAGGGCAGGATCTTTTCCCCACCGGCAACTGGCGCTCGATTCGGCCCGTGTATCGCGACAAGTTGCCACCATGCAATAACGCTTGCGGCACCAACGAAAAAATTCAGGGCTATCTCGACCTGGTGAAGCGCGGCAAATATCTCGATGCTTACGCGCTCATCAAGGAGGACATGCCCTTCCCCTCGGTCACAGGGCGCGTGTGCTACCACCCGTGCGAGCAGGCCTGCAATCGCGGCAAATACGACGAGGCCATTTCGATTCGCGCGGTAGAACGCTTTCTCGGCGATCTCGGTCAGGCGCTCACCAACGACGTAGTCAAACCCGGCAAGGCGAATGGCAAGAAGGTCGCCGTCGTGGGGTCAGGTCCTGCGGGACACAGCGCGGCGTATCAACTGGCGCGCCTCGGCTACAAAGTTACGATCCTTGAGAAATCTCCGAAGGCCGGCGGACTCAATCGAGGCGGCATTCCCGACTGGGTTCTGCCTCAGGACGTGCTTGATCGGGAAATCCAACGTCTCGAACAACTCGGCATCACGATTAAGACCAACGTCGAAGTCGGCAAAGATGTCACCTGGGACGATCTGAAGAAAGATTATGACGCCTGCGTCCTGGCCGTCGGGCTCACTGAACCCAACAGCGTTCGCGCTGAGGGCGAAGATAAAGCCGGTGTGCTGTACGGTCTGCCGTTCCTGCGCGATATCGGCATGAAAACTTCGAAAGTGAAACTGGGGGCGCGCGTCGCCGTGATCGGCGGCGGAAACACTGCCATCGATTGCGCTCGCGAGGCTTTGCGGCAGGGCGCGATCGAAGTCACCATGATCACGGTGGAAGCCCATCCTGAAGAGATGCCGGCCGTGCCCGAAGATCTCCACGACATGCTCGAAGAAGGCGTGGATCTCATTCACGGCAAAGCGGTGACCGCGGTGCTCGGCAATGGTAAGGTTGAGGCTCTGCAACTGCACCCGGCGCGCTTCTCGGGCGCGATCAATGCATCGCCCATCACTGTCAATCGCGATGTGGCGCCGGAGAAATTCGCAATCGATAACGTGATCATCGCAGTCGGCCAGCGCGCTTCGATCAAGTGGCTGCCCGATGAATTCAAGACCGAGCGGGGGACGATCAAGATCGACAAGTTTGGCCGCCTCGGCAATACTAACTTCTTCGCCGCGGGAGACATCGTTCAACTCGGTTCAGGCCAGCCGCTGATGGTGGTCAATGCCGTCGGCGATGGCAAGCGCGTAGCCTTCAATCTCGATAAAGTGATGCACGGCGAGCAGCTGCAGCCACGCACCATTCCGGTCGACGTCATATTCGATCTGAATCGCATGAACATGACGTACTTCCCGCACTTCCCCCGCGTGCAGCAGGAACTGCTGCCGCCGACGACGCGGAAGAAGACGCAGGACGAGGTGATTCAGCCATTCACCGAAGAGCAGGCGGTGGAGGAGGCCGGGCGCTGTTTCAGTTGCGGCACCTGCAACGCTTGCGACAACTGTTATCTGGTCTGTCCCGAGCCTTGCATCGCGCGCCCGGAGCGCTCGAACGGCATGTATAAGATTTTGGTCGACTACTGCAAAGGCTGTCGCGTGTGCATCGAGGAATGCCCGACCGGCTGTCTTGAAGGTGTCCCCGAACTGGACTTCGATACCGGAGTCGTGCGCATGGATACGGCCTTCGCCATCTCGCCCGGCTTGCACGGACGGCAGGCGGAAGAACTGCGTAACCTCGGCGACCGGGCGGCAAAGAACATTTAAGGTCCGATTCAAAACAGGATTGGTGAATTATGGCAATGCTGGCAGATGTAAAAAAGAGAACGGTGCGCATCAACGGCTGCGTCGCGTCGGCGCAGGCCGCTAAATATGCCGATGTCGATGTGATTGCGGCGTATCCGATTCGCCCCTACACCGCCACCATGATGGCGCTGGCGCAGATGGTGGCGAACGGTGAACTCGATGCCGAATACATTGTGGCTGACAGCGAGCACTCGCAGTTGAGCATCGCGCACGGCGCGGCTTCAGCGGGAGCGCGCGTGTTCACGGGCAGTTCGGGCGTCGGCGTGCAATTCGCTTACGAACTGTACTCACCGATCTCGGGTAGCCGCATGCCGGTGCAGATGATGATCGCCGACCGCACGCTCGATCCTCCCGGCGACTTCGGCTCCGAGCACACCGACGCTCTCTCCACCCGCGATATGGGTTGGATCATGGGCTGGTCGTGCGATGCGCAGGAGGCGTTCGACAATCACCTGATCGCGTATCGCATCGGCGAAGATCGGCGCGTGCTCTTGCCCCAGATGGTTTGCCAGGATGGCTTCTTCGTCTCGCACATCACGGGTGACGTGGAATTGCCGGACTCAGGTCAGGTGAAGGAGTTTCTGCCGCCGTACCGGCATCCCTACCCGCTTGATCCGCGGCATCCGGTATCGCACGGGCCGCAGATCATGCCGGAGCAAGGCCCGCCGCTGCAACTGGAGCGGGCGCGCGCCATGGAAGAATCGATGGCGGTGATCGAAGAAGTTCATGACGAGTTCGCCAAGATCTTCGGACGCCGCTACGATCCCTGGGTCGAAGAGTTCATGACCGACGACGCCGAGGTTGTGTTCTTCATGCAGGGTGCGCACGCGGTCACGGCGCGCTTCGCGATTCAGCACATGCGCGATCGAGGATTGAAAGTTGGGCTGGTGCGGCTGCGAACGATTCGGCCTTATCCGACCGATCGCGTGAAAGAGTCTCTCAGCAAGTTCAAGGTGGTCGGAGTGATTGAGACCAACATGGGGCTGGGCAGCGTGAGCAGCGGCGGCGTGCTTTATGCCGAAGCTGCCGCGGCGCTTTACGAGAGCAAGGAGCGTCCGCTGATCCTGTCTTTCATGGCGGGGATGGGCGGCGAGGCCATTGTTCTGAAAGAGTTCTATTGGATGACGGAGAAGATGCTCGATGCGCAGCGGCGCGGGAAGATCGAGAAGCGCACGCACTGGGTCGGATTCGAAGAGTAAAGACATTGGTGATTGCGGCAGAGTTGCGGCTCTGCATGGAGGAATGGATATGGCAACCATTGAAGTTCAGCGGCAACTGCTGCCGATTCTCGATAGCCCGAATCAGGGGGCGCGTTTCTACAACCCCGAGTTACCGTCGTCGGAACCGTTCGTGCCCGGGCATCGCACTTGCGCGGGATGCGGGCCGTCGATTCAATATCGGATGACGAGCAAGGCTGCGGGCGACAATACCATCCTGGTCGGGCCGACAGGCTGCATGTATGTGGCGAACAGCTCTTATCTGTGCACGCCCTACAACGTGCCGTGGGCCCACACCCAGATTGGCAGCGCGGGCAGCTTCACCGCTGGCGTGGCGGCGGCGTATGAAGCCATGATCCGCAAGGGCAAGTGGAAGGGCCAGTTCCCCAACATCATCTGCGAAGCGGGCGACGGTAGCGCGTCCGACATTGGCCTTGCTTCGATCTCGGGCGCGCTTTATCGCAATCACGATTGCCTCATCATCTGCTACGACAACGAACAGTACGCCAACACCGGCATTCAGGCATCGTCGCGCACGCCCTATGGCGGCATGACTACGTTCTCTCCGCCGGGTCCGGAAGTGCCGGAGGGCAAGAAGCTGTTTCCGAAAGATCTGGCGCGCATGATGGCGGCGGGGCATCCGCACTGCTACGTTGCTACTGCGAGCGTGGGCTATCCCATCGACCTGATGAACAAAGTTCGCAAGGGACTCAACCACAAAGGCGCAGCGTATCTGATGGTCTACACGCCGTGCCAGAAGGGCTTCGTGTACGAGACGCCGCGGTCGATCGATCTTGGACGGCTGGTCGTTGAGTGCGGACTCTATCCCATGTGGGAGTGGAATCCGGAGAAGCGCGCCTTCGATTACAGCTTCCGTCCGGCTAGCATGCGGCCTGTTTCCGAATACCTGAAGCTGCAAGGACGCTTTGGTCACCTGCACGCCGAACATATCGCCACGCTGCAGAAGTTCGCCAATGAGCAGTGGCGGATGATGGGCGTGCAACTGCCTGAGGCCTTGATCCAGGCGGCGGATGCGAAGAACCTCACCAACATGGCGGCTGCAGCCGAAGCCGAAGCGGTGGCGCAAACTTTATGAACACGAAAACCAGTGCTCCCTTTCACCCTATCGAGTCTGAGCCGGAAGTTGAGCCGGAGGGACAGGAAAGTTACATCGTCACCGAAGGCAAGAAGCGTGGGGCCACGCGCGACGTGCGCCCCGAGGCGGCTTACGACCGCTTCTACACCGTGTTGCGCGTGCACGCGGGCGACGCGATCCTGACCGACAACTGGCATACCAACCAGGTGCTCGACCATGCCCGCAACAACTTTGAGGGCGTGACCTTCGCCATGCGTACGCTGGAGGCGTGGGGCGCGATGATCGAACACGACCAGCGCGCCTATTACACCGCCGGCGGACGCATCTGGGTGATGGATCTGGAGCCTTGTGCCGCCAAGAAGCCGCGGCTGCCGGGCACCGGACCCGCAAAGAAGTAGCTCGCTTGCGGCGCATCCTGCTCATTGACGACACGCCGGAGATCGCTGAGTTGCTGACGTTCTCTTTGCGCGATCACGGCTACGAAGTATTTGCCGAGGGATACTGCAACGCCGTGAATGAGCTCATCGATCAGCATCGCGCTGAGGCGGTAGTGCTCGACTGCTCCGCTTACGATATGAGCGAGGCGCTCTTTGACTCGGTGCGCCACCATCCTGCTCACGCTGACGTGCCGGTGGTCATCATCAGCGATACTCCGGAGAAAGCTGATGTGAGCT
The DNA here is from genome assembly GCA_049513475.1 of Candidatus Sulfotelmatobacter sp. Lineage (GTDB taxonomy): Bacteria > Acidobacteriota > Terriglobia > Terriglobales > Acidobacteriaceae > Sulfotelmatobacter. Next base: position 174,272 of record JBEKWC010000019.1, read on the forward strand.
TGCGTTCGCGAAAGGCGAAGAGAGTCTTGCTTGTGCCCAAACCTTTTACGGGAACGCAGGTGGCTAACGCCCTGGCGCAACTGCTGGAATAACGATGCCGCTGTGGAGCATGGACGATTGGCAGTTTCTCGAGCGCGAGGTGGTTAGCGACCCGAAGGGCAGGCAGTGGACCGTGGCGCTGATGGATGTGCTGGGGCAGCAGGGCGATCCTGATATGCCGAGCTCGCTGCTCGAATTGCAATATTCCTCGGGCCGCTATTTCACACTTGTCTACGCCGATGGCGGCGCACTGCAGCGAGAGCGGGGATACGCTTCGCTGGCCGAGGCCACGCACGCCTTCGGAAAGTTGCTGGTCGGCGTGATCGATGGGAGCGTTGATCCTTCGCAGCCTGTGTTTCGGCAGGATTTGGAAGATTGAGCAGTCCGGCGCGGGTATCCGAGCGAAAAAATCGCGGAGCGATCCAGCTAAAATCTCTGGAATCATCCAGTTGCACCACGGGCTCGCCCTCAATCCGGCTAAAACATTGGAAGCACGCAACTTACGCGCAAAACATTCTATTTAAAGAAGTTAGCATACATTATCTTATTGCTATTCGGTTTTCAAAGATAGGGTGCTCTAAGTAATGAGGTTTCATTTTTGAGAATCGAAGCCATAGGGAATTGCGGGGGGGCTTAAGAGCAAGAGCCTTTTGTCGCGGAGTGCGCGGAGGAATTCGCGTGGAGATCGCGGAGGGACCAACGCTGAAGCCATGACGCTTCGGCGTCGCCAGTCGGAATCGCGGTCTGGCTTCGCTTTACGGATGGCGGCGGCGGCTTTCCCTACATTGGGATTTTGGCAAACTGCGTTCTACCTGGGGCGACATCATTTGCTGGAATAATCCTTGCGGGTGCGAGACAATACTGGGTTTGGATTCTTTGCCAGACACTGCCCGGGCAACTTATCCCCAGCACACGGATCGGCCGGGCGCCGGCGACAACCAGGTCCGCCGGGGGGCGCACCTCAATGAGCGCGTGGAGAGACCCCTATGGGCAGCATTTCGATTGAAGTAGAGACATCCGCCTACAACCACCGGCACCACAAGCTGGAACAGTGGGTGGAAGAAGTCGCGCAGATGTGCAAGCCCGATCGGATTTACTGGTGCGATGGCTCGCCCGAAGAATACAAGAAGATGCTGCGCTTTCTGGTGCTAAGCGGAACCGCCATCCCTTTGGACCCGGAGAAGCGGCCTAACAGCGTTTTGGTGCGGTCTGACCCTGCCGATGTGGCGCGCGTCGAAGATAAGACGTTCATCTGCTCGCGAACGAAAGAAGACGCCGGCCCTACCAACAACTGGGAAGATCCCGCGAAGATGAAGCAGAAGCTGGCCAGCCTGTTTACCGGCTGTATGGCTGGCCGCACCATGTTTATTGTGCCTTACAGCCTGGGGCCGATCGACTCGCCGATGGCGAAGATCGGAGTCGAGATCACGGATTCGACCTATGTTGTAGTGAGCATGCACATCATGTCGCGAGTGGGAATCCACGTGCTCGATGCGCTCGGCGAGGATGGAGAATTTGTGCGGGGGCTGCACTCTGTGGGGGTGCCCCTGCGTCCCGATCAGCCCGATAACCCGTGGCGCTGCAATGCGGAGAATAAATACATCTGCCATTTTCCCGAGACGCGGGAGATCTGGTCTTACGGTTCGGGGTATGGCGGCAACGCCCTGCTGGCGAAAAAATGCCACGCCTTGCGCATCGCCTCGGTGCAGGCGCGCGACGAGGGTTGGATGGCCGAGCACATGCTGATTCTCAAGCTCACGAGCCCCAGCGGCCAGGCGAAGTATATGACGGGCGCGTTTCCTTCGGCGTGCGGCAAAACGAATTTGTCGATGCTGATCCCGACGATTCCCGGATGGAAGGTGGAGACCGTTGGAGATGACATCGCGTGGATGAAGATCGGGTTCGATGGGCGCCTGCACGCCATCAATCCGGAGTACGGATTTTTTGGCGTGGCTCCGGGCACGAGCATGAAGTCGAACGCCAATGCCATGCTCAGCATCACGGAAAATTCCATCTTCACCAATTGCGCGATGACGTTGGATGGCGACGTGTGGTGGGAGGGCATGACGGACGAAAAGCCCGCGAGGCTGGTGGACTGGCTGCGGCGGCGCTGGACGCCGCATTCGGGGCGCAAGGCGGCGCACGCCAACTCGCGCTTCACCGCACCCGCTAAGCAATGCCCGGTGATCGCGCCCGAGTGGGAGGATCCCCAAGGGGTCCCCATCGATGCGATTTTATTTGGAGGCCGGCGCGCGGGGATTGTTCCTTTGGTTACTGAAGCTTTCAACTGGCGGCACGGAACGTTCCTCGGAGCCACGGCCAGCAGCGAAACTACCGCTGCGATTACCGGGAAAGTCGGCCAGTTGCGCCGCGATCCCATGGCGATGCTTCCCTTCTGCGGATATCACATGGGCGACTACTTCGGGCACTGGCTGACCATGGGGTCGATGACCACGGCTGCAAAGCTGCCGAAGATTTTCTACGTGAACTGGTTTCGGCAGGATAAGAACGGGAGCTTTCTGTGGCCCGGGTACGGGGAAAACGGCCGGGTTTTGAAATGGATCTTCGAGCGCTGCGACGGCAAGGTGCATGCGAATGAAACTCCGATCGGGCGCGTGCCGGAGGTGGCTGATCTGGATACGCGCGGCCTGGATATTAAAGGGGCGCATGTGGAAGAACTTCTGAGCGTGGATATCGACGGCTGGCTTGCGGAGTTGCCTTCGATCCGAGAGCACTTCGCACATTTTGGCAGCCATTTGCCTGAGGGGTTGGACGCTGAAGTTCAGGCTTTGGAAGAACGGCTGCGGGCGGCTCGGCGATAGCTTGGCGTGCGGTGCGGTTCTTGATAGCTGTCGGCTTTTTGTCTGTTGCCGGGGGAGCGGGCGGGACGCCGGCGCCCCTGTTTTATTCTTGCTCCAGCGCAAGCCTGCTCTGCTATAGTTTTGCCCTGCCATGGCGCGATCTGCGATGAACGAAGCGGGTGATCCCAACCCTGTCCCGACGCTGGTCGTATCCCCTTCTCCGACGCTCACGCGCAATCAGATTCGGGGCTTCTGGGCCTCATGGGGCGGGTGGACGCTGGACGGCATGGACTCCGTGGTCTATGCGCTGGTGTTGGTGCCGTCGCTGCGCGAGCTGCTGCCGAATTCCGGCATCGTGGCGAACAAGGGCAACATTGGCTTCTACGGGTCGTTGTCGTTCGCATTATTTCTTGTGGGCTGGGGCCTCGCGTTCTTGTGGGGTCCTATCGGCGACCGGTTTGGGCGCGTGCGCACGCTCATGCTCACGATTGTGTGGTATTCGGTATTCACATTTTTGAGCGCGTTCGTGCACAACGTTTGGGAGTTGGCGATTCTGCGGTTGCTGGCCGGCATTGGCATAGGCGGAGAGTGGGCGATGGGCGGGACGTTTGTGGCCGAGGAGTGGCCCGAACATCGGCGGCGCATGGGCGCGGGCTTTATGCACACCGGCTACTACGTGGGATTTTTTCTGGCCGCGCTGGCCAACTACGGCATCGGCAGCCACTATGGATGGCGCGCCATGTTTATTGTTGGCGGTCTGCCGGCTCTCTTGCTGGCGTGGGTGCGGCACGGGGTGACGGAACCCTCAGCTTGGAAAAAGAAAGAAAATGTTGTGCGCTCGTGGGCGGTCTGGCGGCCGTTTGCTACGCTGTTTGCACCGGCCTGGCGCCGCCGCACCATTGTGAACGCATTGTTGATGCTAGCGTCCATCTGCGGCTTGTGGGCGGGTACGGTCTACGCTCCCGCGGCGATTACGGCGCTCGCAGAAGCCGGCGGTCACGTCGGGCCGGCCGCCGCGAAAATCGCCTCCTGGGGAGTGATGCTGATCTCCTTCGCTACGATTTTCGGCTGTCTCGCGATGCCCTGGCTCGCGGAACGCCTCGGCCGCCGCGGCGCTCTCGCTTTCTTCTTCACGCTCATGATGGTGTTCATCGCGCTCACCTTCGGCAAAGTTTTTTATCTCGGACCAAGCGCGCTTCCCCTGTTCTTTGTCTGCCTGTTTTTTCTAGGATTAGGCGGAGCTAATTTTGCCGTCTACACGTTGTGGTTGCCGGAGCAGTATCCTACCGAGTGCCGGGCCAGCGCTTTTGCTTTTTCGACGTCGTTCGCGCGCTTTGGCGGGGCGGGGATTACGTTTCTGGTCGGCAGCGGGGTGCGGCACTTTGGCTCGCTGGGAACGCCGGTGGCTTTGACTTCGATTGCGTTTGCGCTGGGTCTTTTACTAATTCCGTTTGGCGCTGAAACCCGCGGCGAGCACCTGCCCGCGTAGCTCCGCGGCGTTCGACGTGTGGCGACACCGCCCGCAGCGGATGTTTTTTATCGATCGTGTCCGCCATGCGTCTTCCGTCCGATCAGCCTTCCCCCCTAAAGCCCCACTCAATTTTGGCCGATAACTGTCTCATCGAAGACAGCCCCGTTTCAGCCGACGCCGCGCCGCTTTCTCCTGAGCGCGGAAACCTTGGAATGTCGTGGCGGCGGTGATCGCCATGGCACAGAGAGAAGGCACGTGCGGCCCACCTTGCAGGGAGAGTGTAAATGCTGAAGATGGGGAGCATCACCGTAAGGATTGTGGCAGCGCTTCTGGCCACGTTGATACTGACCTCCGCGGCCTCCTTCTGGATCACGCAACACCGGGTGAACCGGCAGGCGGAAGAAGCGTTTCGCGACAAGGTGCGGCAGATCGTCGGCATGGCCAACGCCACCCGCTCCTGGTTCTCCGAGAACATCGATGTGATGGTGCCGGAGCGAAACTTTAAGCATGTGCAGCAAGTGCCGGTGGTTGTGGCCTGGAACGTCGCGCGACAGTACGCGGAAGCGCAAAAAATGACGTTCCGTACTCCGTCCCTGACCCCGCGCAATCCGAAGAACCAGCCCGATGATTTCGAACGCCACGCTCTCGAAAATTTCCAGAAGGACCCATCGCTGAAAGAATACTCCGAGCGGCGCGAGGAGAATGGACAGGATGTGATGCGCTACGCCCAGCCGGTGCGTCTCACCTCGGATTGCCTGGGGTGTCACGGAGACCCCGCCGGACAGAAAGATCCCTTTGGCTACACCAAGGAAGGCATGAAGGCCGGCGACTTGCGCGGCGCCTTTGCCATCAGCGCTTCTACGCAGGGGCTGATAGCAACCTCGCGGGCCAATTCGATCGCGATTTTCCTCATCAGTTTCTTCACGCTGCTGACCGCCGCGGGCGTGTTGTTTGCGCTGATGCGAAAGCTCTCGCACTCACTCCAGCGCTTAACCCGCATGATTCGGGACATTGCCGAAGGCGAGGGCGATATCACCAAGCGCCTGGAGATCTCCCGAGGCTTTTCCAACGACGAACTGGGTGAAGTCAGCCGTCTGTTCAATCTCTTCATGGACAAACTGCAGGAACTGCTTCGCGGGGTGGTGGCTCATACCCATAAGTTGACGATTGCGAGCGAGCAACTGCTCGAAGCCAATCAGCAGATTACGGTCAACTCCGGGGAAACCGCGGTCCAGGCGAATGCGGTGTCCCGCGTCACCCAGCAGGTCAACCAGAATCTGCAGAGCCTTTCCGCCGGCGCCGGGGAGATGACTTCAACCATTCAGAGTATCGCGGCCAATACCACGGAAGCGGCCAAAGTGGCCGCTACGGCCGTCAACGCAGCCCAGGCTGCCAACGCCACCGTGACTAAGCTCGGCCAGTCGAGCGCGGAGATCGGTATGGTGCTAAAGGTCATTACTTCGATAGCGCAGAAAACCAACCTGCTGGCCCTGAATGCCACCATCGAAGCGGCCCGCGCCGGAGAAGCCGGCAAGGGCTTTGCGGTAGTCGCCAACGAAGTGAAGGAACTCGCCAAGCAGACGGCCAAAGCCACAGAAGACATCGGCCACAAAATCATCGCCATTCAAACCGACACCAAAGATGCGGCAGCCGCGATTGAAACCGTCAGCGGGGTTATTCACCAGGTCAACGACATCTCCGCGACCATCGCAGCCGCGGTCGAAGAGCAGAGTGCGACGACCAATGAGATGACCCGCAACACCACCGAAGCCGCCACTGGGGCGGGTACCATCTCGGCCAGCATCGCCGGAGTGGCGCAGGCCGCCGACGGTACATCTGCCCGCGCCCAGGAATCACAAAAAGCGGCGCAGGGCTTGGCTTCGATAGCCGATGAAGTGGGCAAACTTATGGCCCAGTTCAAAATCGAGCGCCGCGATCCGCGCATCGATGTGGCGCTACCCGTCCGCCTGACCGCAACCGACGTCAAGGGGGAGACTCTCGACCAGGAAGTGACCACGCTTAATATCAGCCGGCAAGGAGCCAACTTGAAAGGCATTCGGGGAAAGCTCCGGCCCGGCAGCACAGTTTCTCTAGCCCGCCTGCAAAAGCAGGAACGATTCCAGGTGCAGTGGGCAGGAGAAGCCAACCGTCCAGGCCAGATCGGAGTTTTCGCAGTCAACTCCAGAAGTTCGTTTTGGGACGATGTGCTGGGGACGCACTCCCATCGTTCGGAGTCCGTGCTTCCGAAGCCCAAGAGCCAGGCGCAGGGAGCCTAGACTCGGGGCTCGGTGGCATTGACTTCAATCGCCTTCTGCCGTGGAAGCGCTAGGCTACGCCGCGGGCTTTGATGGGCGCGCCTAGGGGAGCGCTTGGCGCCGAGCCGGTAGCGGCGTCCTGCTTTTGCACGGCTCGCCTGGCTAGCGGTTTCAGCCACAACAGAGCCATGAAGGCGGCGATCAGATCGCAGGCGATCATGGCCCAGAAAACCTTGTTCCAGGAACCGGTCTTGGAAAACAGCCACGCAGCGCCGGGTCCGGCAAAAGCGGCGGCGGCGCCTTTGGCGGTATAGACAAGTCCGTAGTTCGTGGTGGCCCACTTATTGCCGTACAGGTCGCCGGTGATGGCCGGGAATAACGAAAAAATGTTGCCCCACGCGAAGAAGCACAGGCCCGACAAGGCGACGAACCACAAGGGGTGATCGATCAGTTGCAGCAGGGCATAGACAGCGATGGCTTCGAGGATGAAGGCGATGAAGATGGCATTCTCGCGGCCGATATGGTCCGAAACCCAGCCCCAGAAGGGGCGAGTCAAGCCGTTGAGAATGCGGTCGACCGTAATCGCCAGCACCAGCGCGGTCATGCCGAAGGCAACCACCACTTTATCGACATGGTAGGAGGAAGCCATTGGGTTCAACTGCGCCGTCACCACCAGGCCGCCGAAGGCCAGCATGGTCATCATCACGTAAATGACATAGAAAGAGGGTTGGCGCAGCATTTCCAACGGCGTCATGTTCACGGACGAGGTATTGATCTTGGCCTTGATCTTCGCTTCTTTTGCTTTCCAGTCGGGCGGGGTCCATCCCACCGGAGGCCGGGCCATGAATAGCGAGGAAGCCAGCACGACCACTCCCTGCACCGCTCCCCAGAAAATAAAAGTGTATTGGTAGCCGGATTTCTGCAGCATGGCAGCCACGGGAGCGATGGTAGTGGCGGTGCCGATGCCGAAAGCCGCGGCAGTCAAGCCTACGCAGAGGCCGCGATGGTCGGGAAACCACTTGAGCGCGTTGCCGATGGCGCCGCCATACACCACGCCGGCGCCGACGCCGCCGACGCCGTACCAAAAGTAGAGGCTGTTGATGGTCTCGGCGCGGCCCGATCCCATCCAGCCCAAACCCACCATGATGGCGCCCACGCCCAGCATGAATCGGGGGCCGATGCGATCTACCAAGTAGCCCTCAAACGGCACCAGCCAGGTTTCGAGGAGGACGAATAAGGTGAAGGTCCACTGCACGGCAACCAGCGAGACGTGCAGGTGGGCCTGGATGGGTTTGGTGAATAGGGTCCAGGCGTATTGCAGGTTGGCGATCGCCATCATGGCGACGATGCCTGCGATTAACTGAATCCAACGATTGGGGATGCGCGAGGGGTGAATCAGGGACGCGGGCGAAATCGGTTCGGCCATACGATACACTTCCTGGTGTCTCGTCTACGGGCTGCAACTTGAATCCACGAGCGTTCGCGGGGGAGCGCACCCAGAAGGCCGTGGTAGACTGGTCCAGTGATCGAACCAGTTGCGGATGGGACTCTACCACCGTTTTGAAGAAACTGTCAAGGGGCAGAAATGTTAGGGAATGTTAGAAAATGTTAGGGGCGTGGCTCAGTTGGACTCTCTCTCTTTTCGAGGACCGTCATCCCGTAACCAGGAGCAGTTCAGCCGGTGGATGGATCTCTCGAACAATAGATGATGATGTGGGAGGTCCTTCGCTCCGCCTGAAAAGCGGCCACGCTCAGTGGGACGCCATCATACGAAACGCTCTTCGTTGTTCTTGAATGGAACGATTCCGCAATCCTCATTGCCAATTTGATTATGAATACGAGTCTGCGAACGCAGATTGACGCCTATCTGATCCAGCTTGAGAGCCTGATCCTGCGCGGGAATGGGCTTCGCGATCGACTGGCGGCGCAAGCTTCCGATCTTTCTGCCATTCATGACACGCGACAGTGGCAGGAGGATTGCGGGGTTACGATCAATCAATTGTCTGGCGGCAGCAAGGCGCACTGGCTGGCCCGTTCCTTTAGTCAGGCCTTTCTGATGCGGGCCGAAGATGGGCGGGCGATCGAAGGAGTCGAGCCTGCGGAGATCGTCCGGCGTTTGCTGGATGTTCTTCAGTTGGCTGTGGTTACCCTTTCGCAATCGGATGAGGCGCCAATGGTCGCCGCGTCGTCGCAGGCTCCGGCGCCGCATCGTTTCGATTTCGTGCACAACATCGAGCTTCGTCCGGTGCTGGAGCAGGCCTTTGCCGATGCCAGCCGCGCCTTCGAGAAACAGGATTATGACGCGGCGATGCGCACTTCTTGCGGAATTCTGGAGGCGATCGTCACCGATGCCCTCGAACACAAAGGCTTGAGCGCCTTGATGGTGTCGGGCGCACCCGCGGAGAAGATTTCCGAGTGGTCGTTCGAAACCAGGCTGGCGGTTGCGGAGCGGGCGGGGTTGATTCGCGGCGGCTGCGCTCGGCTGCCGGCCGTGGCGCGCGGGTATCGGGATCGGGGCGAGGTCCCGGCTGGTACGCAGGTCTCGGAGCGGGAGGCGCGGCTCTGTGCGCAGGTGCTGCGCGTGATTATGAGGGATCTGGATCCGGGGCGCTAGAGATCGCGGATCGGAGGTGCAGCGCCTGAAGGCGCGGTTGGGATCAGAGTCCTTACGGTAGGCCTAAAGGCATGCGCCGATACGAAGCTTGCTCGCTCTGATGCGAAGCCTGTTCGGTCCACCAGATGGCTCGTTCGGCGGGAACTTGACGACACTGGGGTTGAACACCCAGGCGCTTCAGTTCGCGTAGAACTTCTGTGACGGCTTGATCCAGTGCTGCCTGAACGGGCTGGCTTAGGTTGCAGCCCACGTCGAGCGAGTGCGGCTGAATTCCGATGAGCAGGACTTCGGGGGGCGCGACTCCGAAGAGGTCGGCGCTGAGTAGAGCATCGACCAGCGCCGGGGAGTGCGGGTCCATGCGGACCGCCGGGCAGTGGCGCATGATATCGGCTTTGCGGTAGAGCAGTACAGTTCCTGGAGTTGCATCGGCTTTCACGGAATCGATTAGGATTACGGCATCTTTTCCCGAGAGCTGGTCGATTAGGTCGAGAGCCGGGGTGCCGAGGTCGGCGACTACGACTCCATCGTCGAAATTGTAGTCGGCCTCCAGAAGGCGTGCCACGTAAGGGCCGACGCCGTCATCGCCCAGCAAAATATTTCCTATCCCGCCGATCAGGATCTTCTTCATAGCACCTTTACTTTGGCGATTTCGCGGCCCTCGGGATCGAAGGCGTGGCAGGCGCAGGCCATGCAGGGATCGAAGGAGTGCACCGTGCGCAAAACTTCCAGCGGCTCTTCGGGTCGCGCGAGCGGCGTGTGCAACAGCGAAGCTTCGTAGGGGCCCTGCGCGCCTGCGGCATCGCGGGGGCTGGCGTTCCAGGTGGAGGGCACCACCGCCTGATAGTTTTTGATTTTTTCGTCTTTGATCACGATCCAGTGCGAGAGCGTGCCGCGGGGCGCTTCGTGGGTCCCGACGCCTTCGACTTCGTGGCCCGGAAATACCGGCTGATTGTGAACTTCGTAATCGCCTTTGGCGATGTTATCGGTGAGAAGCTGCAAATGCTTCTGCGCGAGTTCGGCGAGCATGGAGGCGCGAATCGCCCGTGCGGCGTGGCGGCCAAGCGTGGAGTGCAGCATGTCAGGAGTCACGCGAAAGCCGCCGACGGCCTGCACGTTGCTGATCGCCAGATTGGCATACTTCACCGTGAGGGGATGACCCTGGGCATAGCCGACGAGCACTTGTGCTAACGGGCCGACCTGCATGGGCTCGCCGTTGAAGCGCGGCGCTTTCACCCAGGAATATTTCTGATCGCCATTCCAGCCGGTGAACTGCGGATCTGTCTCGCCCGCCCAGGGGTGAAGCGGCTTGCCGCCGTGATAGTAGGCGTGGGCTACATCTTCGCTGACGCCGGCGCGAAAATCCTTGTCCGATGCGGTCTTGAAAAAGCGAGCGCCGGCAATGTTTCCGTTGATGATGATGCCGCCGGGAAGGTCGTAGGACGATCCCGCGCTGTCGAGCGGCAGATCTGGAACCGCCAAATAATTTTTCACGCCGCTGCCGATCTTGAACCATTCGGGATACATGGCAGCGACGGCGCAGACGTCGACGAAATAAACCTGATTGATGAACTCGATGACCTCGCCGAGCAGGACGCGGATCAACTCCAGTTTTTCCATGTTGAGCCCGCTCGCGCTGTCGAGATCGATCGCGTTCGCGACGCCGCCGACGGTGAGATTTTGGATGTGCGGCGTTTTCGAACCTAGAATTCCGACCACTTGCAGAGCTTTGCGCTGGTATTCGAGGGCCTGGATGTAGTGCGAGAAGGCGAGCAGATTGAGATCCGGCGAGAGGCGCATGGCGGGATGGCCCCAGTAGCCGTTCATGAAGATGCCGAGTTGCCCGCTGGCGGCAACGGCGTTCACGCGGTCCTGCGCCGCTTTTAATTCGTTGCGGGAGTTGCGCGGCCAGGGCGAGAGGCTCTCCGCCAATTTTGAGGTGGCTGCGGGGTCGGCTTTCGGTATCTGCAGAATGTCGACCCAGTCGAGCGCCGAGAGTTGATAGAAGTGGACGATGTGGTCGTGCAGCGCGTGCGCAATCAGAATCAGATTGCGAATGTATTGCGCGTTGAGCGGCACTTCGAGCTTGAGTGCATCTTCGACTGCGCGCACGCTGGCCATGGCGTGCACGGTGGTGCAGACGCCGCAGAAGCGCTGGGTGAAGAGCCAGGCATCGCGCGGATCGCGGCCGCGAAGAATGTTTTCGATGCCGCGCCACATGGTGCAGGAAGCCCAGGCATTGTTGACCGCATGGTCGTCGACTTCGACATCGATGCGAAGGTGGCCTTCAATTCGGGTGATAGGGTCGATGGTGATTCGTTTTGACATAGTGCCTGCTCTTTAGTCGGTGTCTGTGGGTTCGTTTTCGCCGAAAAATCCAAACTTGAAATAGCCAGTCCATTTAATGTAGGGCCGGCGGAAGCGGAAATAGCTTGCCATGTCGTGCCACTCCTGCAGCGGAGCGGGGAGAATGCCGAAGCGCTTTACGATGAGAAGAAATCCGGCGATGCCCATGCAGATGAAGCCGAGCGAGACCAGGACTTCGATGGTGGTCGGGAAATAAAGCGACTCGGGATTCGGCCGGAACGCAAGCGTGGTGGGGCTGAAGCGATAGATCATGCCGCCCAGCGAGCTGAGTACGTAGCCTAGAAACATGGTGCGAGTTTCGCGGGTGCGCAGCGAACTGCGCAGCATCCAGCCGCCGAGGGAGATCAAAATCATTTCGAGCCAGAAGACGGCGGCGAAGCGATCGAAGTGGAAGGCGGTGCCCAGCGCGCCGCGGAAAAGGATGTCGAGCAGGCGCAGGCCAAGCCAGCCGAAGATGAGCCAGGACGTGATGCGGGCGGCTTCGTCGAGGACTTCCATGTCCAGGGCGCGCTTCCAGACTACGCAGCAGAGCATGGTGGTGCCGACGACGCAACCGAAGGACATGAAGGTGGCTGCGCCGAGATATAGCAAGGGAAGAAACGGCGTCTGCCACAGAGGATGAACTCGTTCGCCGGCGAGGAGCATTAACGCGCCCAGCGAGGATTGGTGCATGCCCGGCAGCAGGTAGGCGGCGGCGATGATCCAGGGAAAGAAGTAGTGTAGGGCACGCTCAGTGCGCTCGACGCCGGGGCGCAGGCGGGAGTCGAAGTACCAGAGGCGTTCGAGCAGCGGCGGAATATTTTCGAGGGCGAGCGGGATCATGGCGTAGATCGACATGCAGATCGCGACTTCGGCGAGCGGCGAATGCATGTTCCATTTCCAGGGAAAAACGATCCAATAAAAATTCCAGGGACGGCCGGCGTCGATGCCCAATAAAAGAAGTCCGCAGGCATAGGCTAGAAAACTGGTCAACAGAGCCATGCGCATGAGCGCGTGCAGGCGTTTGCGGCGGAAGACCCAGGCGGCGATGCCGACCGCGAATGCGCCAGAGCCGAGCGCCGTCATCACCATGACGTTGAAAGTTTTCCAGATCCCCCAGCCGTAGGCATCGTTCATGCCGCTGACTGGACCCAGTCCCGCGAGTTCCCGGTAAGCGGTGAGGCCGAGTGCGAGCACGGTCATCGCCACCAGCACGAGGAAGAAGCGGTTGACTACCGGGAAGCCGTACACGGGCACGGCGCGCTCCCAGCGGGCGTTGCGGATGGCGGGCGGGGCGCTGTTGAAAGTTGCGGTGCTCATAAGATTGGCCTCACAGTTGCGCCCTCAATCCGGTTTCTTTCTCGCGTTCATGGGCTTCCGCCTCGTGACCGTGCAGACTCTTGCGAATCACCTGCACCAACCCGGCGTACAAAACGGCCGGCAGCGCGAAGTATTGATAGAAGCGCCGTTGCCAGCGCAGAGTGCGGGCGGGCACCGATTCGGGACCGAGCTCGGGCAGGCCTAGTTTTTCGAAGGGCACGCGCGACAGATAGAGAGATTGCGTACCGCCGTTGTCGGTCTCTCCGTAGACGCGCTGCTGGTAATATCGGCCGGGATTTTTCTTGATGCGGTCGTGAGCTTCGTCGAGCAGCACGGTTCGCGGGCCGAAGATCACTGCGCCGGTGGGACAGACCGTGGTACATCCCGGCTTCAGGCCTTTATCGAGGCGATCGGTGCAGAGTTCGCACTTGGTGACGCGCGGATTGTAACCCTGCCATTGAAAGCGCGGGATGTGATAGGGACAAGTAATCGTGCAGTAGCGGCAGCCAATGCATTTATCGGCGTCCCACTTGACGATGCCGCTCTCGGGATCTTTGTGTAGAGCCTGGAAGGGACAACCGGCGGCGCAGGCGGGATCGAGGCAGTGCATGCACTGGCGCTTTACGAAAGAAAAAGTACTGCCGTCTTCTGGCTTGTAGAGCTTGATGATGTTGCGAGTGAGATCGTTCAGGTCGGAAGGAGATTGATGGAGGGCGTCTGCGCGAATGTCGGCGGGAGTGTCGTTGGCCTCGGCGCAGGCGGCTACGCAAGCTTTGCAGCCGATGCAGATGCTGGCGTCGTAGAGCAGGCCGACGGCGGCGCTGGGAGTGTGAATATCCTCTGCCTGCAGCGTCTTCGTGCCAGTGGTAAGAGCCACGGCCACCGGCACTCCGGCCTTGGCGATGCCCGAAAAAAGTTCTCGCCGAGTGATGGCCACGTCAGTCCTCTTTCCTGTCGAATTGCTTGCCGTTGTTCGCTTTCAGGTTTTCGGCGTGGGCGCGATCAGTCTCGACGCGCGCCACGCCGGCTTCCTGGCTGCTCTGGAAGCGCTGCGAGGCGACCCAGGTTGCGCCGCCGACGGCTCCGGCGATTGCTCCTACCAGCGCTGCGGCGCCTAGCTTTATTTGCCCGTTGGCGCTATAGATCGGCGGGTAAGTATCGGGAGGAGTCGCCAGGTGAATCGGCACTGTGGCTAGTGTGCTCATATTCCAGACCACGCTTTTTTCGGTGCACCCGACGCAGGGTATGCCCATGCCGATCGGCCACACGCCGGGAATTTCGTTGAAATGGCGGGTGGAGCAGGAGGCGTGGGTGACCGGGCCTTTGCAGCCGAGCTTGTAGAGGCACCAGCCTTTGCGATGGCCTTCGTCGCCGAAGGCGAGGGCGTAGCGGCCGGCGTCGAAGTGGGCGCGGCGCGGGCAGTTGTCGTGGATCACGCGCTCGTAGGCAAACTTGGGGCGGCCGAGTTCGTCGAGTGCGGGCAGCTTGCCCATGGTGACGTATTCAAGAACAACCGCGAGCAAGTTGTAAGGATTGGGAGGGCATCCTGGGAGATTGACGATGGGTTTGCCCGAGAGCACCGAACTGACTCCCATGGCGCCGGTGGGATTGGGATCGGCGGAGGGCACGCCTCCCCACGAAGCACAGGAGCCGATGGCTACAACTGCTGCGGCTTGTGTGGCGACCTCGCGCACTACCTGCATTCCGGGGCGGCCGCCCATCTGGTAGTAGACGCCATCATCCTTTGTAGGAATTGCGCCTTCGACCACCAGGACGTATTTGCCGGCGTTTTCCGCGATGGCGGTGCGCAGAGCGGCTTCAGCTTGAGCACCGGAGGCGGCCATCAGGGTCTCGTGGTAATCGAGGGAGATGACGTCGAGGATTAAATGCGCAACATCGGGCGCTGAAGTTCGCAACAGGGTTTCGGTGCAGCCGGTGCAATCCTGGAAGTGCAGCCAGATCACCGAAGGGCGTTTGGTTTTGCCGATGGCCGCCGCCACTTGCGCGAGCGACTTGTTGCCGCCGGTCAGGGCAAGGCCAAACGGGGCGCTCGCCATCAGCAGGCTGCACAACTGGATGAAACTTCTGCGGGAGACTCCGCTGGCCTGCATGTGTTCGGCGATGGTGGGATGATGGGACATGACGCCTTCCTGCGCGCGGCATTATTAAAGGACGTTTAAAAAATCATCAGAAACACTTATCGCCCAGATCGATATTTTGAATCAGTGATTGGAGTCACGGAGCACTGTGAGGGGGGAGTTTTTACCCTTTAATTATTATTGCGGATGACGTGCGAAAGCCGTGGCGTCCGCTGAAGCGGACTCGGTGGCCTTTTTTCCCTGACTCTGGGCACTCCCGCGCCGGGCTTTCCTATGCCGCCCCTGGCGGGGCTTGCTCGTGTGGGTCTTACAATAATGGCCGAGAATTCTTCACGAGGCGGCGATCAGGTCCACGCCTAAGGTCGCCAGTTCGATATCTTCCGCCGAGGAGAGGCCGCTTACGGCAACGGCTCCGATCACTTCGCCATTCTTCCACACCGGCAGGCCGCCTCCCCAGCCTACATATTTGGGGTCGCCATAGTAGGCGATGTCGTGGCCCTTCTCGGGATGCCTGACCTTTTCGCCGATTTCCTTGGTGGGTTTGCGTTCGCGGGCAGCGGTCCAGGCCTTGTTGGTGGCGACCGTAATGGAGGAGACGGGAGCGCCATCCATGCGAGCAAGGCAGATCAGATCGCCGTGGGCATCGGCAACTGCGATCACCGCGGCTTTTTTCATCTGCAAAGCTTTTTCAACGATGAGGTCGACGGCGCGCCTGGCCTCGGAGTAGTCGATGGTCTGGAGGGTTCGCATGTAATTAGAGACAAAAAAGTCTGGGCGGGAAAGTTTGACTTTCCCGCCCATACAGTTTCACGTTAAGCCCTAGAAAATAAATTTCAAGCCGAACTGCACGATACGGAAGGTGTTGTTCACCGTGTTGGTGACGACGCCGAAAGTCGGGCTGGTCGAAGTTCCGTTTGGAGGCCCGAATTGGGGGTGGTTGAAGAGATCGAAGATCTCGGCGCGGAACTCGACATTCAATCGTTCCATGATCGAGGTCCGCTTGAACACCGCAAAGTCGAAGTTAACCACGCCCTGTTGCCGAAGCGTAGCGTCGGTTCGCGGCTCATCACCGAAGGTCCAAGGATTGTTGGGCGTTCCGATGCTGCCATTGTTTCCGCTGGGCGCGGTGAAGCAGGAGGTGTTGAACCACGTGGACCGCTCCTTGCGGAGGGCACTGCCACCCAGGTTCTTGTCGCACCCCGGGATGTAGTCCGGCCGAAGCGTACCGATGCCCAGCCCGGCTTCAGTGAGGGCATCGCCGCCGCCCCAACTGATCTTCACCGGGAAGCCGCGCTGGAAGGTTGTAATTCCATCCAAGCCCCAACCGGAGACGGCTGCGTTAGCGAAACCGGTCAGGCCGGAAAGGAATTTCTTGCCGTGGCCGAAGGGCAGGTCAAGCACATAGCTGGCTACGAGGCGTTGCGAAATATCCTGCGACGAAAGCGACCGCTCTCCGTTCAGATTGTTCCAGTCTTGCACCGCTCCCACGCCACCGGTGGTTCCACCTTCGAGCCAGGAGGTGAGAGTGTCCGTGTTCGACATCAGCTTGGAGTTGGTGTAGGCCACCAACAATGTACCGCCGCTTTGGAAGCGCCGGGTGACGGTTGCCTGCAGAGCGTTGTAACTGCTACCGCAGCAGCCGAAGCCGTTCAGGTTCAGGCCGGCATACTGCGGGAACGGCCGATCCAATTGGCCTTGAATCAGCGAGCCCGGCCCCAAGCTGCCAGGAAGGTTTTGGCTGAACGGATAACAAGGTCCACCAGGCTGGCAGGCCGTCCCGGAGGGGACGACTTGAGCAATGCTCACAGCCTGACCTGCGGCAAACTGGCTCGCCGCTTGGGCAATGTAAGAATCCGGGATCTGGTTGATGTTGGTGTTGGATTGCTCAAGGTGCACGCCGTGCGACCCGGCGTACGCCACATCGGCGAAAAATCCGGCGGGCAGTTGGCGCTGGATATCAAGGTTGTACTGCTCGAGGTAGCCGTACTTCTGGACCGTATAGCCCGTTGCGGAGAAATTATTCTGGGTCAGAATGTATTGGGAGACGTTCGGCTGCGGGTTGCGACCGGGTACAGGCGTTAGATCATTCGCGCCCTCGTTCGCTATAGGCTGTCCAGCCACGTTGTACTTTCCCTGGTTGAATGGTCCGGCACCAGAGCAGGTAAGGGTACCGCCGCCAAGGGTAGGCTCGGCGCAAGTATTCATGTTGAGGGTGGCAGCAGGGCTCACTCCATGATCATTACTTGAGAAGAAGTTCGAAGTGGAGCTGCTGACCGGATCTACGTAGGGATTGGCGTTAAACGACACATAGTTGGGGATGAAAAAAATTCCGTAGCCGCCGCGAATGACCGTTTTGGAGTCAGCCGAGTACGCGAACCCAAGCCTGGGCAGAACTTCCTTATAAGACAGAGGCAGATTGTTGCGGCTGCTGTTGACTCCGGTCTTAACTAGAAAGAGGTCGCCCGGGCAAGCGCTTCCTGCGGTACCGCTGCATCCGGTCACCGAGGCATTCGTTGCCGTGGGGTTGAAGTACGTCATCTTGTCATAGCGTTCCGACCACGGCCCCTGGAGTTCGTAGCGGACGCCGAGGTTCAGCGTCAACTTGGGGGTCACGTGCCAAGTATCGCCGAAGAAGAAGGCACGATAAGTTTGTTTGCCGGAAATCGGCCCCGAGATTACCAACGAGCCGCTGGTCTGGTTGCCGAATGCGGCACCCTGTCCGTTGCCGTAACCCAGCAGAAAATCGGCGAAATCTTCGCCATTACCCGCGCCTGCGCCTTGGACATTGCCGGCGCCTACGACACCCGGCATGGCCGACGTCCAGGAACCTCCGAAGGAGATCAAGCCGCCGCCGGTGTTGGTCTGCAGATAGTTGTCGTAACCTTCTTCGAGTTGCAGACCCCAAACGAACGTATGGTGGCCTCGAATCATGGTCACTTGGGGCGAAATGTTGAATTGGGTGTTGAAGTCGCCGATAGCGCTCTGTCCCTGACTGCAACCCACAAGAGAATCGTTCTGCCCGAAGCAGGGAGTCAGCGGAGTGCGTTCTTCGTTGGGGACGAGCGGGTTATAAGCCGCTGGCCAGCCCTCTTGCGTGACATCGAAACCGCTGTTGATCGGGTCGCGGAGATAAATGAAGCGGCTGATGCTCGCGTTCAGGTTGAATATAGTATTGGGATTGATGGCGAAATTGTAGCCAACGGCCACGCTCTTGCTTTTGGTGTTTTCCGCGCAGCGGTCTTTACAAAGTCCCGTACCGAAGGGATCCTGCGCCAGGCTGAGCAGCTTCCAGTAAGTAAAGCGGCCAAAGATGGTCTGCTTGCTGGTGATGGTTTGGTCGACGCGGGCCACGTATTCATTGGTGTCGCCGCCGGTGCTGCCATCCTTCAGGAAATTCAGGACGGTGCCGGAGGTCGTCGGATCAGCGATTAGCTTGTTCAGGAGATATGCAGAGGTTGGATTAATGAGGTTTCCAACAGCCGGGGCATGACTCTGGCAGTACGCCGTAAGGTCGGCGATGCAGTTGAATGGGAAAGGAGTCCGCGTCGACGTCAGGGAAGTGGCTGTCAGGGGATTGTAAATCTGGTGGACGGTTCCTCCCCCATCGTTGCAAAGTCCGGCTCCGTTAAAGCCGGTGAGGCACAGGTCAGAGAAGTCTCCCTGGCGCTCCTGGAGCGTGGGCACCGTGGTGTTGAATGGTGTGCCCTGCCGCAAGCGGAAGCCTTCGTAACTGAAGAATGCGAAGGTTTTATTCTTGATAACCGCTCCGCCGATGGCGGCGCCAAACTGATTCTGCGTGAAAGGCACCGGCTTGTTCGACGTGCCAGCGGTCAGTTCGGACTCCTTATTGAAGAACTCGTTGGCGTTTAGAACTTTGTTGCGTAGGTATTCATAGCCCTCGCCATGCCAGGTGTTGGTGCCGGACTTGGTGCTCATGTTGATCACGCCGCCGGCGAACTTGCCCCATTCCGGCCCGAGGTTGTTATCCTGCACCTTGAATTCCGAGATCGAGTCCTGGGTCGGGACCAGGAAGGGCAGATTGATGTAGCCAATGTTGAGGGGTTGACCATCCAGGTACTCCGCGCCTTCGTTAGCGAAGGCCCCGCCGATCTGGTAGTTGGCAAAGTCGAAGGGGTTCTTGCCCACCACGTTGCCTTCCGTGCTGCCTTGGGGAATGACCGAAGGCGTGATCGTGGTCAGGTTGAAGATGTTGCGGCCATTCAGAGGGAGTTCGTTGGCTTCGCGCTGGTCGACGACCGTCCCGAGCGAGGAAGTCTCAGCTTGCAGGAGCGGGGTGGCGGAGGTGACTTCGACCACCTGGCTGACTTCGCCAACTTGCAGTGCGGCATCCACACGCGAGGTTTGCTGCACATCGACGGTGATGGGAGTCTGGGTGAAGTGCTTGAATCCGGCCTTTTCCACGTCAATGCGGTACTGGCCGGGGAAGAGGTTCACGAAAGTGAAGAGGCCGTCGGCGCCGCTGGACTGCGTGCGCTTTTCCTGCGTGCCCAGGTTGGTCATGGTCACGGTGGCGTCAGTAACGGAAGCTCCGGAGGCGTCGGTGACTGACCCAGCGATGGAGCCGTAGGTGGTTTGGCCGTAAAGAGAGATCGAGGCGGAAGCGGTCAGGGTCAGCGAAAGCAGGAGGGTCCACAGTTGTCGACTGCGCATAGTAACTCTTTTCCGAAGCAGGAATTCCCCAAATAGTGGAGCGGGTGGATTCTTGACTACTTTGACAACCGTTGTCAAGCAGAAAATAGATCAATCACATTTGAATAATCGTTAACCCTGGAATCGGTGGTATGCTTCCGGCGCATGACCGCGACCATGATGGACATCGCGAAGGACCTGAAAGTCTCCGTGGTGACGGTCTCAAAGGTGCTGCGCAACCAGGGGCGGATCAGCGAAGCCACGCGAAAACGGGTCCTGCAGCATGCCAAGAAGCTCAATTACCAGATGAACTGGGTGGCGCGCAGCCTGGTGACGCGGCGCACTTATACGATTGGGCTGCTGCTGCCGGAATTCACGCATCCGTTCTTCGCGGAGATCGCACGGGCGGTGGCGAAGACGGTGCGGCCGCACGGCTATCACGTGGTGATTTCGTGCTTCGAGGAAGATCCGGAGTTGGAAGCGAACGAGGCCGAGTCGCTGCTTGCGCGGCGGGTCGACGGGCTGATTATTGCTTCTTCGCAGCCGCCGCAACGGCTGGGGCTGTTCCGGCGCATCCAGGAGCAGCAGGTTCCTTATGTGCTGATCGACCGGCCGATCGCGGGGCTGCGGGCCTCGTATATCGGGGTCGATAATGCGGCTATCGGAAGGCTGGCGACGGAGCATTTGATCGCCTGCGGCTGCCGCCGCATCGCCCACCTGCGCGGCCCCCAGGTGCGCATCGCCGGTGAACGGCTGGCGGGCTACCGGCGGGCGTTGAGCGAGCACGGCCATCATGCAGATTCCCGTTTCATCGTCTGCGGCGGGCGTGGCGCCGACACCGGCTACGATGGGATGCGGAGATTGCTCGACCTGAATCCCTTCCCCGATGGAGTTTTCTGCTACAACGATCCGGTGGCGATTGGGGCGATACGGGCGATCTTAGAAGTTGGGTTTAATCTCCCGGAGGACATGCGCGTAGTGGGAGCGGGCAACATTCAGTACTCCGATCAGGTGGCGGTCCCGCTGAGCACCATCGATCAGGGAACCTGCACCATAGGGCAGCGCGCCTCCGAACTTCTGATTGAGCGCATCGCGGCGAAGCGGAGGTTGGCTCCGCAGAGAATACTGATTCCTCCCAGGCTGGTGGAGCGGGAGTCGACGCGGGGAGCGAAGTAAAGCGCCGGGCGGGTGTCCTAATTTGCCAGGCCGCATAGGTAGAGCCGGCATCCTTGCCGGCTCTCCTGAGGGAGTCCTCGTCCTCGGCGCGGCGGGTGGGGTCGCCCGCCGGACAGCCGCCGGGACGGCGGCGCTAGGGTCGGGGCTCCTAAAATTGGGACACTTCCCAGCGTCTTCATCGTGTGCAAGCTTCACAGAAGCGTTATGCTGGGCGGGTGGGGATCGGGAGCTGAGAATTTTGCGTCGCGTATTGTCTTTTCTGGGGCTGACTCTGGCCGGGATGATGTTGTGGGCGGCGGCTCCGGCGCCGGTTTTCGACGTGAAACCGCCGCGCGGCATCGAGTTTACTTTGCAAAATTCTCCCACGCCGCAGAAGTATCTGATCGAAACCATGCCCGGGGGAGTCGCGCTGCTCGATTATAACCATGACGGCCTGCTGGATGTTTTTTTTGTCAACGGCGGGCGCATTACGAGTCCGATGAAGAGTCCGGACAACTTCGAGCGTCACGATCCCAAGTTTTGGAATCGGCTTTATCGCCAGAATAAAGATGGAAGTTTTACCGACGTGACCGAACAAGCCGGCCTCGCGAATGCCGGGGATGGCAACTACGGCATGGGCGTGGCTGTTGGAGACTACGACAACGACGGCTATCCCGATCTCTACGTGACCAGCTACGGAAAAAATATTCTCTATCACAACAATGGCGACGGCACTTTTACCGATGTGACGGCGAAGGCTGGGGTCGCGGGCGGAGGCTGGTCGGTCTCGGCGGGATTTTTCGATTACGATAACGACGGCAAGCTGGACCTGTTTGTTACCCGCTACATGGATTGGGATACGCAGCACAGTAAAGATTGCGGCGGGAATTTTCATACTTATTGCCCGCCGGGAGAGTTTCCGCGCACCACGAACATTCTTTATCACAATCGCGGGGATGGGACTTTTGAAGATGTGAGTCAGCGCTCGGGGATTGCGGCGAAGAAGGGTCACGGCCTCGGCGTGGCTTTCGCGGATTACGATGGCGATGGCTTTACCGACATCTTTGCCGCGAACGACGGCATGCAGCAATATTTGTGGCACAACAACGGCAACGGAACGTTCACCGAAGTCGGCCTCGAAGCTGGGGCGGCGCTGAACCTCGATGGCGGACCTTTATCGGGTATGGGGGTGGTGTTCCAGGATTACGATAACGACGGGCGTCCGGATGTGATGGTGACCACGTTGCCGCGGCAGACTTATGCGGTCTTCCATAACGATGGCAACGGAGCCTTCTCTGATCGCGGCTTGCCCACGGGAGTGACGATGCTCTCGGGAGTAACTTCGGGCTGGGGCATTGGGCTTGAAGATTTCGATAACGACGGGCAGAAAGATTTGTTCGTTACGCAAGGGCACGTGCTCGACAACGTGGAGGCCATCGATCCGTCGTTGCATTATCTTGAGCCGACCTTGCTGGCGATGAATCGCAACGGGCGCTTTGAGCGCGTCGACTCCGGCAGCGATGCGCTGGTTGCGGGGCGGGGCGCGGCTTTCGGCGACCTGAACAACGATGGCTGGATCGACGTCGTCACCACGGTGCTGGCCGCGCACCCGCAGTTTTATTACAACCGCGGAGGCAGCGCGCACTGGCTGACGATTACCTTGCGAGGGACGCGCAGCAATCGCGACGGCCTGGGCGCGCGGGTGCAGGTGAATGGGCAGACGCGTTTTGCTACTACTGCCGGCAGCTATGAATCGGCGAGCGACAAGCGTCTGCACTTCGGGCTTGGGTCCGCCGAAAAAGCGCAAGTCGATATCAAGTGGCCTTCCGGCATTCATCAGGTGTTGAACGACGTTCGCGCCGATCAGTTTCTGGAAGTGCGTGAAGCGGAGAAGCCGTGATTCGCAATTTCATTTTCTTATGGCTGGCCTGGCAGATCGCATCGCCGCAGGTCGCCGAGCACATGCAGGCGGGGATCGCGGCCGACAAGGAACAACACTTCGATGCCGCCATCGCGGAATTCAAGAAAGTTACAGAACTCGATCCTTCGTTCATCGATGCGTTCGTCAGCCTGGGCCAGGCTTATATGGAGAGGGGCGAGTATAGCCTGGCGATTCCTCCGCTCAAGCATGCGCTGGAACTGAATGCGGATTCGCTGCCCGCGCATCAGTTGCTCGGGTACGCGCTGCTTTCGCAGGGATATGCGGCGGAGGCGATTCCGCACCTCGAGCGCTCGCCGGACAAAACGCCGCTGGGGATTGCGCAAATTCAGACGGGGCAGTTAACCGAGGCGGTGGCAAATTTGCAGGCTGCTCTGGCCGCGCATCCCAACGACGCCGATCTTCTTTATTACCTTGGCCGCGCCAGCGGATTGCTGGCGAAACAATCGATCGATAATTTGCTGGCGCTTTACCCGGAGTCGGCCCGCGCGCATCAGGCGATGGCGGAGAATTACTTCGTGCTGCGGCGCATGCCGGAGGCGGAAAAAGAATATCGCGAAGCCTTGCACTTGCGCCCTGGGCTGCCCGAAGTTCATCTGGCTCTGGGCGAGGTGTATGCTGGCGCTTCGCAGTGGGTGAAGGCGGAAGAAGAATTTCGTCAGCAAGCGAAACTGCAACCGGGCAACGCCGAAGCTGCGTATCGACTGGGCGTGGCGCTGCTTGAACAGGGCAAAGCGCGCGAGGCGCGGGCGGAGCTGGTTCGCGCCGATCGCCTGCTGCCGGAGATGCCGGAGACGCTGTATTCGCTGGGAAAAGCGGCTTCGCTCGAAGGCGATTCCGCCGCGGCCGAGCAGGCTTGGACGAAGCTGCTTTCAATCGAGAAGCAAAGCTCGCTGGCGGCGCAAGCGCATTTCGGATTGGCGGCCCTGTATCGCAAACAGGGAAAAACGGCACAGGCCCAGCGCGAGATGCGGGAATTTCAAAGCTTGCGGAACGCTGCCGGGCAAGGACAAACTTCCGGCAAGCCGGAGTCGCAATAGTAACGGTAAAAATGTCCGCATCACGATCATGACAGGAGATTGCCGATATGGGGTGGACTGGGCTGGGATGGTCTCGCCGCGTGAGCGCCGCGTTTCTTTATTTTCTGGGTGCTGTGAGTTTTCTATCTTTCACGGCTTCGCCGCTGCGCGCAGCTGAGCCTTCCTCCCGCAATCTCGATTCTGGGTGGCAGTTTCGAGCCGTTGCGGGCACTGATCGAGCTGACGTCAAAGAGTGGCATCCGGCCCAGGTTCCGGGCGTGGTGCAGACCGATTTGCTGAGCAGCAAGCTCATTCCCGATCCATTCGATCGCGACAACGAATTCCGTTTGCAATGGATTGGCCTCGCCGACTGGGAATATCGAACCACTTTTCAAGTCGACTCGGTTGCGCTCGGGCGCGAACACGTCGATCTGGTTTTTGAGGGGCTGGATACCTTTGCCGAGGTCTACCTCAACGAGAAGGCGATTCTCAAAGCCGACAATATGTTCCGCCGCTGGCGGGTCCCGGCGAAGACGATGCTGAAGCCGGGTTCCAATACGCTCCGTATCGTATTCCATTCCGCGGTTGAAAGCATGATTCCTTATGCGAAGTCTCTGCCCTATATTCTGCCGTCCATCTCGACTCATAATTACGGCAACGAAGAGAACATCGCTACCGCTCCTTATACGCGCAAGGCTCCTTATAACTACGGATGGGATTGGGGTCCGCGCTTCATGACCGAGGGCATTTGGCAACCCGTGCGGCTGGAAAGCTGGGATGCGCTGCGCATTGAAAATTTCCATATCCACCAGGAGCACATTAGCCCCGACCTGGCCAACGTCAACGCTGAACTCGAGATCGAAGCCAGCAAACCCACTACCGCAACCCTTGCGTTATCTCACGACGAAATCCCCGGAGCGCAAAACGCCGACGGAACTCAGACCTTGCAACTGAATGCCGGCATCAATCACATTTCGTTTCCCCTGCGGATCTTCTCCCCGAAGCTGTGGTATCCAGTGGGTTATGGCGCCCAGAGCCGTTACCGCTTTTCGGCGCAGATTCGCATGGGTAAGGAAACTGCGGCTCACGCGGAAACCAAGACTGGCCTTCGTTCCGTAGAACTCCGTCGCGTTCCCGATCAGTGGGGCAAGAGTTTCGAGTTTGTCGTGAACGGAATCTCTGTCTTCGGCAAAGGCGCCGACGTCATTCCCTTCGACAGCTTCCCCAATCGGGTCACGCCCGAGATTCATCGCAAGATTCTCGAGGACGCGCGCGACGCGCACATGAACATGGTGCGCGAGTGGGGAGGCGGGTACTACGAGTCCGACGATTTTTACGACATCTGCGACGAACTGGGCATCATGGTCTGGCAGGAATTCATGTTTGGCGGCGACATGGTTCCGGGCGACGTTGCCTTCCAGGAAAACGTGCGGCAGGAGGCCATCGACCAGATCAAGCGCCTGCGCGATCACCCGAGCATCGTGATCTGGTGCGGAAACAATGAGGTCGAGACCGGCTGGTGGCATTGGGGCGATCGGCAGGAATTCAAAGCTTCGATCTCGCCGGATACGCGCGACAAAGTCTGGCAGGATTATGTGATTCTTTTCTCCGATATTCTCCGCAGCGCGGTCACACAATACGCCGACCCGGTGCCCTACACGCCGAGTTCGCCGAGCGCGGACTTCGAAGAGATTCCCGACAACCAGCACAACGGCGACATGCATTACTGGGCGGTGTGGCACCAGCAGGCGCCAGCCTCGGATTACACGCTGCAATTTCCGCGCTTCATGACCGAGTACGGCTTTCAATCGTTTCCCGAGATGCGGACCATCCACTCTTTTGCCAACCAGCCTGGCGACTTTGACATTCGCTCGACGGTGATGCAGGCGCATCAGAAAAATAAAGGCGGCAACGAGCGCATCCTTACTTATATGCTGCGCGAATATCGCGAGCCGAAAGATTTCGCGTCGTTCGTTTATTTGAGCCAGGTGCAGCAGGCCGAGATTATCAAGATCGGGGCCGAGCATTTGCGGCGGCAGCGCCCGCGCACCATGGGTTCCCTGTATTGGCAGTTGAACGATTGCTGGCCGGTGGCGTCATGGGCGAGCATCGATTATTACGGCCGCTGGAAGGCGCTGCATTATTATGCCCGCCGCTTTTATGACGACGTCTTGATCTCGCCGTTCTTGCACGACGATAAGGTCGATGTGTACGTCGTGTCGGACAAGTTGCAACCGCTCTCCGGGACGATCCATATGCGGTTGCTCGACTTTTCGGGAAATGTTCTGCTGGATCAGAACAAAGAGGTGCAAATCGCGCCGCAGTCGAATGCGGTCTATTTCACCGTGGACAGAGCCGCCATGGCGGCCAAAGGCGATCTGCGCAAAAGCTTTCTAGTATTCGATCTGTTGGTCGCGGGAAAATCGGTTTCACGAAACCTAATTTTCTTCGATGTGACTCACGATTTGGAATTGCCGGTCGCTCCGAAGATTGAAGCGAATCTCAGAAAAACCGGCGCGGACTACACCGTGACGTTACAGTCGGCGAAGCTGGCAAGGGGCGTCTACTTGTCTTTCGGCGATCTTGATGCGCAAAGCTCGGATAATTATTTCGATTTGCTTCCGGGCGAGAGCGCAACCATCACAGTCAAGTCTGCGGCGACGATGGAGCAACTGAAGAGCGGTCTGAAAGCGATGTCACTGACCGACGCTTTTGCCGCCGATTCCGGACGACCCTAGCCGTGGCCTTTTGGGGGTCTGCCTTACCGGCACGCGGGCCTGGCGGCGGAAACTTCGCCTCTGGGCAACCGGAACTTTGGTAAACTATGGAAACGGTGTAGGCGCGTAGCTCAGTTGGTTAGAGCGCTACCTTGACACTCTACTTAAAGTCGTAGAATCATAGAGTTAACGGGCGCATTTGGGAACCAACAGGCA
>JBEKWC010000020.1:0-94258 GCA_049513475.1 Candidatus Sulfotelmatobacter sp.
AAGTCCGTGCTGCGGAATAAATCCATCGGCACGAAGGTGAGCGAGGACGAGTTTGGGCAACTGGAAAAGCTGGCGGAGGGGCGCGGGCTGACGCGCACAAACTCGAAGAAGCCGGAATCGAATCGAGCACGCTGCAAAGATATCTGGCGCGTGGAACCGAAGAACAAGGCGGAGAAAAACATCTCTACGTGCTGGACGAATCGAGTCTGGCGAGCACGAGGCAGATGAATGAATTTTTACACCGGCTCTCGGAGCATGATCGAGTGCTCTTGGTGGGCGATGTCCGCCAGCATGAAGCGGTCGAGGCGGGACGGCCTTACCAGCAGTTGCAGGAAGCGGGAATGCAGACCGCGCATCTCGATGAGATCGTGCGGCAGAAAGACCCGGCATTGAAAGTTGCCGTGGAACAGCTCGCCCGCGGCGACGTGCGCGGAGCGATTGAAAATCTCGACCAACAGGGCCGGGTGCATGAGATCGTGGGCCGCGAGGAGCGGCTAACGGAAATCGCCCGCGAGTATGCGCGGGAACCGAAAGGCACGCTGGTGATCTCGCCGGACAACGAATCGCGCCGCGAGTTGAATGGACTGATCCATGCCGCGATGCAGGAGCGCGGCGCCGTCGGCCAGGACGAGCACAAAGTAAAAGTGCTGGACGCGCGGCAGGACATGACCGGCGCAGATCGAGCCTGGGCCGGACAGTACGAAGAGGGCGACATCGTGCGCTACGCGAAAGGCAGCAAGCGGCTCGGCATCGAACCCGGAGAGTATGCGCGGGTTGCAGACGTGGATAGAAAAGAAAATCAGATCACGGTGACGCGCGAGAACGGCGAGGAGATCCGTTACGATCCCCGCCGGTTGCAAGGCGTGACGCTTTACCGGGAGACGGAGCGCAGCTTCGCCGAAGGCGACCGCGTGCAGTTCACAGCGCCATCGAAAGACTTGCATGTCGCCAACCGCGAGTTAGGAACCATCGAGAGAATCGGCGATGACGGGACGCTGGCGATCCGCACCGACGCAGGCCGCAATGTTCAGTTCAACATCCACAAGCATCCGCATCTCGATCACGGTTACGCCGTGACCAGCCACAGCAGCCAGGGCCAGACCGCCGACCGCGTGCTGATCCACGTGGACACGGAGAAAGGCGAGCAACTGGTGAACAGCCGCATGGCTTACGTGTCGGTGTCGCGTGGGCAACACGACGCACAAATCTACACCAACGACAAAAGCGAACTGGGGCGCGACCTCAGCCGCGACGTGTCGCAGCGCACGGCGACCCAGAGCCAGGAGCAGGAGCCAGCAGCGCAGAAGATCGAATCAGGTTCGCACCACGAAGCCCCCGAACAACAGCAAGTGCAAGGTCACGGTCTCAGCATGTGAAGGGTGCATCCTCTCATTTTTCCGTGGGACATGCTGGAAAGGACATGAGCGACCTCTACGACAAGATCAAAGAGGACATTCAGTTCCGCAGGGAATGGGCAGAGCGGAGTGGTTTTGGCTTCGAGTTGCCCTCAGTTGTACCGAATGTACCGAAAACCGCTGAAAAAGCTGAAGCACAAAAGGCAGCGTAAACGATTGAAAGAGCGAGAGAAAAGATGGTCGGGGAGAGAGGATTTGAACCTCCGACCCCCTGGTCCCGAACCAGGTGCTCTACCAGGCTGAGCCACTCCCCGACAGGCGCTGCGGGCGGCAACAGGGAAGGCCATCCACCCGCGCAATCACTTCTCGATAAGCAAAACGATTATAACATTGCAGCGTTGACAGAGACGGAGCTGACCAAGACGACCAAGTTTCTTGCGCTCACTCCGCATCCTTCGGTCTCCAGGGCCGAGGGATCTCTCAGCCGCGTATCTGCTCTTGGGACCACTCGTGGCTTTTATTCCGCGCTGGGCTTCCTGCGGTATGATCTTCCCCGGTATGATCCGATTATGATCGTCCTCTGCGCTGATCGCCTCTACACGCCGCAGAAAGAGATACTCCACCCGCTTCTCTTCATAGAAGACGGCCGCATCTCCGAGGTATCTTCCCGTGCGGAGCGTGAAATCCCGGGCCACGCGCAGGTACTCGATCTCACCAAAAATGCCTCCGGCGCAATCCTCGCGCCCGGTTTCATCGATATTCACATGCACGGCGGCGCTGGCCTCGACGTCATGCGAGCCGCGCCCGGCGAATTACCGCGCCTGCACAAATTTCTGCTTACCCACGGCGTCACTGGATACTTTCCCACGACGGTGGCCGCGCCGTTGGACCAGACTTGCGCAGCGCTCGCGCGCCTGGCCGATGCCATCAAAGCCGAGCAAACTTCCAGCCCTGGAGACGGCCCGCAAGCGCGCCCGCTCGGCATCCATCTCGAAGGACCATTCCTCAGCCTCAAGCGCCGAGGCGTACATCCTCCGGAATATCTTGTCGAACCCACCGTAGAAATCTTTGATCGCCTATGGCAGGCCGCTCGCGGCCACGTTCGCATTCTGACGATCGCTCCCGAACTTCCCGGAGCGCTCGAGGTGATCGCCGAAGCCGCGCGGCGCAAGGTTTGCGTGAGCATAGGCCACTCCGATGCCGTGCTGGAGGCCGCTCAAGCTGGGGTTCGCGCCGGTGCCCGCCATGCTACTCACACCTTTAACGCCATGCGGCCGCTCGATCATCGCGACCCCGGCATCCTCGGCGAGGTGCTCACTGACAATCAGCTCACTGCCGACATCATTGCGGATGGAATTCACGTAGCGCCTGAGGTCGTGAAACTTTTTCTTCGCGCCAAAGGTCTCGACCACGCCGTCCTCATCACCGACGCCACCGCTGCAGCCGGCATGCCCGACGGCACCTACCAGCTCGGCCTGCTGCAAGTCGAAGTGAAAGATGGCCGCTGCACGTTGGATGGAAAACTAGCCGGCAGCGTGCTGACCATGGACCGCGCCGTCCGCAACGTCACGCAATTTGCGAACTGGAGTCTGCAAGACGCAGTTCGCGCCGCGACGCTGAATCCCGCGCGCGCCGCGGGCCTCGCCTCAGGAGAGATCGCCCAAGGCGCAGAAGCAAACTTCGTAGTTCTCAGCCCCAACGGAGAATTGCGTCAGACTTTCGTTCGTGGACGAGCGGCTGTTTAGCCGCGGATTCCGCAGATCAAAACGGATACGGTCTCTGCTGTTTTTCTTCTTATCCGGGGTCGTCCGCGCAAATCCGCGGCGAGATCTGATCTAAATTAGTTCGGCTTGCGCTCTTTGGCTTCGGCCATATAGCGCAGCAACACAGCCTCATCGGCTCGGGAGAGCCGGTCGAGAAAGGCTGTGTCGACTTTGCCGTCTTCCACCGTCTTCGATCCATTGGACTGGCGCAGCTTATCGCCGAGCTCCGGCTCGTTGCTCATCACCTGCGTATAAAACCAAAGAAAATGCCGCATCTGGTCGAGCGACTTGCACAGCACCTGGATGGCTTCGGTCTCGGGCAGCGCACTCATCGCCTCCATCAATTCCGGATCGCTGGGCGCTTGCATAGCCGCGCAATTCAACTCGCGCTGGATCACACGCAGGTCTTCGGTCACTCGCATCATCCGGGTATGCAGGTCGTCCATCTGGGTATCGCTTCCCATGGCTTGGAGTCCGATCACGCAGGATCAGAATGGAATCAAATCTTCCGCGTGAACTCTGAACATCTCATCGGCAGCGCGCAGCGGATAGATGTCCCACGATCATGCGCTTTGGTAATTCCGGCAATTACTTTCGTCTAATCGATGACCGGAGGCTCGGAGTACGCCGAACACCCTGCCTGGCAAGGCTTTTCAGGCGATGACAAAGCGAATCCGAACGTTGAGCTTCCATCCATCTGAGTCTCGCCGCAACCAACAGTTCCATCGCGCTCACTCGAAGGTCACCAAGGCCATGTGATGACGGCCGCCTCAGCTCGCCCTGAGCGAAGCCGAAGGGACCGTCCAAGCGAGGGTGAAGCCCGAGCGCGCAAGGACATGTCATACGACTCGAAGGTTCGCGTCCCCAATAAAAACGGTCGCCCGAATCTCTGTTTATGATAAAACCACGCGATGGCAGAAACGCCCGTTCCCCCCAGCCAGCTAATCCGCGCCATCGGCCGCTGGAGCCTCGTCGCGCTGGTGGTCAACTCCATCATCGGCAGCGGGGTCTTCGGACTGCCCTCTACGGTCGCCGCCCTGATCGGCAGCTACAGTCCATACGCGGTGCTGGCTGCCGGCGCAGGCATGAGCGTCATCATCGCCTGCTTCGCCGAAGTAGCCTCTCGCTTTCATGAAGCCGGTGGTCCCTACCTCTATGCCCGCATCGCCTTCGGACGCTTCATGGGGATTCAAACCGCATGGATGCTCTGGCTCGGCCAGGTCGCCGCGCCCGCGGCCAACGCCAACCTGTTCGTGATTTACCTGGGAGAGTTCTTCCCCCACGCCAAAGACCCTCTGCCCCGCGCTTTAATTCTCACCGCGCTGGTAGGCTTCCTAACCTTGGTCAACATCCGCGGCGTTCGCGGCGGAGCTCAGCTCAGCAACCTTTTCACCGCGGCAAAACTCATTCCGCTCTTTGCCGTAATCGCTTTGGGATTGTTCGTCCTCCAACGCCATCAGTGGAGTATCGCAACCGCTCCGATCGCAACCTCCAGCCTGAGCACGTGGCTGAAAGCTATGCTGTTACTGGTATTCGCCTACGGCGGCTTCGAAACCGCGCTCGCTCCCATGAGCGAAGCCAAAGATCCTCGCCGCGACGCGCCCTTCGCGCTCTTCAGCGCTCTCGCGGTCTGCACCGTTCTCTACGCGCTGATCCAGTGGGTCGTCGTCGGAGTTCTGCCTGACTCCGCGCACAGCGCTCGTCCTCTGGCCGACGTAGCCCGTCTCGCGGTGGGACCAGCGGGCGCCGCCTTAGTTGCCATCGGCGCGCTGATTTCTTTTTACGGCTATCTCAGCGCAAAAATTCTTGCCATGCCGCGCGTCCCCTTCGCCCTCGCCGAGCAAGGAGATTTCCCCAAAGCCTTCGCCGCCGTCCATCCCCGCTTTCACACGCCGTATGTGTCGATCCTCGTCTTCGCCGCGATGGTCTGGGGGTTGGCTCTGATCGGCGACTTCAAATGGAACGTAACCCTCTCCGCGGTCGCCCGCCTGCTCTATTACGGAGTAGGCTGCGCTGCGCTGCCCAAACTGCGCCGCCAGCAACCGCCAGCCGCCAGCGCCATGTTTCACCTGCCGGCGGGAAATTTCTTCGCCGTTGTGGGCATCATCCTATGTTTAATCCTGGTAACGCGCGTGGATTTCGGCCAGTCGTTAATACTGATCGCGACCGTCGGGCTGGCCGCAGTGAACTGGGGGCTGGTGGCCAGGCCGAAGGCGCGTGCCTGAATGCGGCCGCAGGAAATGTAATTCAAAGAAGCCAGGAAACCCTTGATAAACCCGCCGGCGTAATAGAATTAAAACGTCGCCATGCCAACCACTGAAACCTACGCCCCTGCCACTCTCGATATCCAATGGGTCCGCGCCCAATTCCCATCGTTAGCCCAAAACGTTAACGGACATCCCGCCGTATTTCTCGACGGCCCCGGGGGAACGCAAGTGCCGCAGCGGGTGATCGACGCCATCTCCGACTACCTTCGTCGTGACAACGCCAACGGCGGCGGAGCCTACGCCACCAGTCGCCGCACTGACGCCGTGATCGCCGAGGCGCGCGCCGCCATGGCCGATTTCCTCCACTGCCACGCCGACGAGGTCGTCTTTGGGCCTAACATGACCACGCTGACGTTCGTCATGGCGCGCGCAGTAGGCCGCGACCTCGGCCCCGGCGACGAAATCGTGGTTACACGCCTCGATCACGACGCCAACGTCTCGCCTTGGGTAGCTCTAGAGGAAAAAGGCGTGACCATCCGCTGGGCTGAAATCCATCAAGAAGATTGCACCCTGGACATCGCCGATCTCGCCGCGAAGATCAGCGAAAAAACCAAGCTGGTCGCGGTCGGTTACGCTTCGAACGCTGTTGGTACGATCAATCCCGTGAAAGAAATCATCCGCCTGGCCCACGCCGCCGGGGCACTCGCCTGGGTCGACGCCGTCCACTACGCTCCCCACGGCTTGATCGACGTCGCCGATCTCGATTGCGATTTTCTGGTGTGTTCCACGTACAAATTCTTCGGCCCGCATATGGGAGTGCTCTTCGGCAAGCGCGAGCACCTGCAACGCCTGCGTCCCTACAAAGTACGCCCGCTCAGCAACGCCATTCCTCACCGCTGGGAGTGGGGTACGCTCAATCACGAGTGCATCGCGGGCATCACCGCGTGCGTGGAATATCTAGCCGATTTGGGTCGCCAGGTCGATCCCCGCGTGGCCACACGCCGCGCCGCCATCGTCGCAGCCTTCGAATCGATTCATCGCCATGAGCATGAACTGATGAGACGCCTGATCGCTGGAGTTGCCGAAATTTCGCAGCTAAAGATCTACGGGATTACTGATCCTTCCTGCTTCGCTTGGCGCTGTCCTACCCTAGCCCTGCGCGTGATCAATCAAACCGCAGAGCAAGCTCCCCGGCAACTCGCCACCAAGTTAGGCGAACTCGGCTTTTTTACCTGGGATGGAAACTACTACGCATTGAATCTCTCCGAACGCCTCGATGTGGAAAAATCTGGAGGGATGCTGCGCATCGGCTTAGCCCATTACAACACGGCGGAAGAGGTGGATCGCTTGCTGGCGGCGCTGCGACAGATCACAGATTAGAGAATACGCGGGCAAAAACACCCAGCCCGGGACGTAGTCCCAGGCTGGCAGGGAGCGCAACTCTCTACGGCCAGCGCTTGGCGCTGTCGTCCCAACCGGCGGCTCGCACCGGTTGAGCCGCAGGCACCGCGGTTGGAGGCGACGGTATGCGGATCGGCTGTTGCGGCCCATTCACCGCGGTCGCCAGAATCGGCTTCCCGTTTTCGGAGTTCATCTCCTTTTCTTCTGAGAGCAGCGGAGCGACTAACCGGAGAGCTTCCACTTCTTTCTCTAACCGGGTTAGCTCCATTTCTTTCTGCCGCAAAACTTCATAAACATTCTTCATAGTTGGGGCACCTGAGCGCGCGAAATCTTATTGTGACGGCCTGCGATTCCAAGAGGGCGTTGGCGAAATTGCTTTTCTCTCGCACTGTAACATGCTTCGTTGGCTTGTCAAGACTTTCGCGGCAGAGAATGATGGCAAGCTTGACACCACTTGCGCAACGCCAGAATGTGTACCCGTTATGATTTGATCCCTCCCGCTAAAAGCCTTGCCAGAAGCGGTGTTCGCGCGATATGCACAACTCCGGCTGGTCCGGTGAAAGCCGTACGCAAACGGGAAATTCCTGAAGAAAACGAGCAGAAACCGAAGCTCCGCCGGCAGCCTCAGGCAAAGCCGCGCAATCCCTTGCACCAAATCCGGTCACCCGCTTGTGGACAGCGCGCACTCGATTGAAAATACGCATCTTGCGCACGCGGTTTTTTGATTGACGAATTTATTAGAAGGAGTAAAACAAGATCGTTCTTTGACAGTTTCTTAAGTTTTTCCGGTTGGTGCGGCGTCCGGGGCTCAAGCGAAGTCACTCTCGCATTGCAAAATGACGGGGGAAGGCAAGCAAGGGTCTATAGCAAAGCGCTGGTCGAGGAGAACGGGAAGCCCAGTCGAAGGCAAGACAGAGTTCCGAGGCGTTGAGTAGGTTTATCCGGTTGGCGGTAAGCCCGGAGCCCGAGCAAAGATCGCGCGCAGCGGCCCGCAAGGGAAGCAGCGAGAGCAGGTCAGCGAGGGTCTAACGCGAGCTTCTGGCCGAGACGAATGGACTCAACACCACCTCGGAACTCTTAATTTTTTGTTAGGTTCTAGCTCCTGGCCCTCCCCGGTGTTCAAGTCCTCGAGTCGATCCAATCTCAAATCCCAATGATTCTCTCAACCTCGGGCAACCCGAATCCTGCGCCTCGGTTCGCTTTTACTGAGAACTGAGAACTGAGAACTGAGAACTGAGAACTGAGAACTGAGAACTGAGAACTGAGAACTGAGAACTGAGAACTGAGAACTGAAGTTGGCGACTATATTCAACTCCTGTACCGCAGGATCGGGCAGCTTGGCGGTATCTTTAAACAACTCGGCGTGATGGAAGTCGCGCAGCCAGAAGACCAGCTTGGTTTCCAGATCTTGACGCTCTTTGGTGCTGAGCTGCGCGCAGCGCTGTGGCCACCATTCGCGAATGCAGCTATAGCAAGTGAGGCCGCCGGCCTCGAAGAGCGCGCCGGGATCGGTACGATAGAATTTCTTGCACCACGAGCACGCGTTTACGCCCAGCAACGCGAAAGCTTCTTTCAGTCGCGCAAGCTCGAGTTCATGGCGAGACAGAGTTTCGTTAAGGGTCGGAGATTCTTCGGGCATGGGCTCGGGAACCTGCAGGAGTCAGGATACACAATCCAAGCCTAATCGACGTGCTCGCCCACCTCAAAGCCCTCTTCGGCCCGCGGCAAAACGTCGCGTTCGCCCGCGACCCATACGTAAAGAGTTGGCAACAAGAAAACACTCATGATCAGGGCCGCGATTAGGCCTCCGACGATGACGATTGCGAATGGACGCTGCGAATCGGAACCAATGGCGTGCGAAAGCGCCGCCGGAAGCAATCCCAAAGTGGCCACCAGCATCGTCATCATGATGGGCCGCAATCTTAGCACCGCGCCTTCCACCGCGGCATCTTCAATGGTGAAGCGTCGCGCCCGCAGTTGGTTGATGTATTCCAGCATGATGACTCCGGTCTGCACCGAAACACCGAACAGGGCAAGAAAACCGACGCCGGAGGAGACGCTGAAATTGGTGCCCGTAAACCACAGCGCGAGGAGCCCTCCAATGGGCGCGATGGCAATGTTCGCCATGATCAGCACCGCCCACTTCAACGACTTAAACATCGTGTAAAGAATAATGAAGATGATCAAAATCGTGATGGGTAGCACAATGAGCAGGCGCGCGTTGGCGCGCTTCTGGCTGGCGTACTCGCCCTCCCAATAAAGACTGTAGCCAGTGGGTAGTTTGAGTTGATCGTTTACTTCTTTAATGGCTTCTTCCACCGTGCTGCCCAGATCGCGCCCGCGAACGCTGTATTTGACGGCCACGTAGCGCCGGTTACCTTCGCGATAAACCTCCGAGGCCCCGTCGGTCAGCTGGATCTTGCATAATTGCGCCAGGGACACGCGCTCTCCCGACGGAGAGAGCAGCCGGATATTTTCGATCGCTTCCTGGGTGTCGCGGTATTGCGGGAGATAACGCAGCGTCAGGTCGTAGCGCGCCTCGTCCTTCAACACTTGGGTGAGCGCGTTTCCTCCGACCGCGGTCTGAACCGCGTCCTGCACATCGGCGACGTTGATCTGGTACCGCGCCGCCGCTTCCCGATCCACCGTTACATTCAGATTGGGCTGGCCCAGCACGCGGAATACGCCCAGATCTTCAACTCCCTTGATCTGCGACATGATCTTCACGACCTCATCGCTTTTTTCTTCGAGGACCTTAAGATCGTCGCCGTAAATCTTCGTGGCCAGCGCGCCCTTCACTCCACTGACCGCTTCTTCCATGTTGTCTTCGATGGGCTGGGAAAATCCCCACACCACGCCCGGAATCTTATCCAGCTCTCGCCCCATGGCGGCGATTAACTCGTCCTTATCCTCATGAAATACCGGCCGCCAGTCTTCTTTCGGTTTCAGATCCACAAAGAATTCCACGTTGAAAAATCCGGTCGTATCGGTCCCGTCGTCCGGACGCCCTACCTGGCTGGTGCACTGTGGAACTTCGGGAAAAGCGCAAAGCATGACTCGCGCCTGATTTGCCACCCGGATGCCTTCATCCGGCCCGGTGCTGGGAGCGAGTGTACCTCGCACCCAGAGTGCGCCCTCATCGAGGTGAGGCAGAAATTCAGAACCGATGGTGCCGCTGAAAGCGAGAAAATTTCCCACCGCCGCCAGCAGCAAGCACACGCCGATAGTGACGGCGCGGTGTCGAATGGCCCACCGCACCGCGACACGATAGCGCTCGATCAGAAAGTGCATGAGCGGGTTGTGCCACTCTTTCGCTCCCCTGGCGAAGGCGAAGCTGGCGAGCACCGGAGCAATCACAATCGAAAACAGCAACGCCCCCATCAGCGCAAAAGCCACAGTCCACGCCATGGGGTGAAACAACCGGCCCTCCACCCGCTCCAGCGTAAAAATGGGCAAGTACGCCGTAATGATGATGGCGATGGCATAGAACACCGGCCGCTGCACTTCGTGGGAGGCTTCACTGATTTGTTCGCTGGGACTTAGCGAGTCCCCATTCGTACGGCCCAGATGGCGCACGATGTTTTCGATCATCACCACCGCGCCGTCCACGACCATGCCGAAATCGAGCGCGCCCAGCGATAACAAATTGGCGGGAATATGCCTCAAGTCCAAACAGATCGAAGCAAACAAAAGAGAGAATGGAATCGTGGCCGCCACAATCAGCGCGCCGCGAATATTCCCCAAGAAGAGAAACAGAATGATCGAGACCAGAATCATTCCTTCGGTCAGATTGTGCAGCACGGTGTGGCTGGTGAAGTGGACCAGATCGCTGCGGTCGATGAAGGGCACGATCTTCACGCCCGGCGGCAGGATGTGATCGTTCATCTCCTGCACCTTTTGGTGAATGCCCTGCAGGGCCGTATCCGCGGCCGCGCCTTTGCGCAGCAGCACGATTCCAGAGACCACGTCATCGTTGTCGACGATCTTCCCGTTTTCGCGATGGATGGCTTTGGCAAACTGCCCCAGCCGAATCTTCGGCCCTTGCGAAACCACGGCGATGTCTTTGACCCGCAGCGGCGTGCCGTTCTTGGTGAGGATCACGGTCTCGGCGATGTCCTGCGAGCGGTCGACCAACCCCACCGCGCGCACGTTGATCTGCTGCAAGCCTTCTTGAATAAAACTGCCGCCTGCGTTCGTGTTGTTGTTGGTGAGTTGCTGCTCGACTTGCGCCAGGCTCAAGCCATACGCCACTAGCTTGTTCGGATCGACGCGCACCTGGTATTCGCGCGTAGGCCCGCCGAGGCTCGAGACATCGACGATATCCGGCACCGCCTTGAAATTCTTTTCGACCACCCAGTCTTCGAGCGACTTCAACTCCATCGCGTCATAAGCCGGATTCGTGCTGTGCAGCGTGAAGAAATAAATCTGCCCGACCGGACTCCAGTCGGTGCCCATCTGCGGCACCACATTGGGCGGCAAGGTAACCTGGCTCAACCGTTCCAGAACCCGCTCGCGGTTCCAGTCATTATCGGAAACGTCGTCGAAGATCAGCTTGATGTCGGAAAGACCGAAAAGCGAAAACGACCGCAGGTGGACCACGTGCGGGATGCCGTTCATCACAATTTCCAGCGGAATCGTGACCTGCTGCTCGATCTGCTCCGCCGAAATTCCCGGCCACTGCGTGATGACCTCGACGTAATTGTCGGCGACGTCGGGATACGCTTCAATCGGCAAATCCCGGAACGCAACAATTCCTCCCGCAAAGAGAATCAGCGCCAGCGCCAACACCAGCAGGCGGTTGTTCAGCGCAAAATCGACCACTCGCCGAATCATTCCTCGCCCCCGATTTGTCGATCCACCTTCATGGCCAAGTCTTTATTGCTCCAAAGTGTTTTGCAGCGCCAGGGCGTTCGAGACCACTTGGTCTCCCGCCTTAATTCCAGAACGCACTTCTTGCTGGTTCGCGGAAAGCATCTTTCCGCCGACGACTTCCAAACGCTTGAAATGGCCCGAGCCGATGGGGGCGTAAACCCAATCGCGGTCGTGCAAGTGCAAAATCGCGGTGGCTGGAATCGCCGCTCGCAGCTCCGGTTGTCTGCCATAGAACGTCGCCGTCACGAACATGCCCACCCGCATCAATCCCGGATTCGCTACTTCGAGCCGCACTTTCGCGGTATGAATCGTCGGGTCGAGCACCGGCAAAATGTTATCGATCCGTCCCTTGATAACTTTGTCGGGATACGCGCTCAGGTGGATGTCGGCATACTCTCCCACGCGCACCGCGTCGAGATCGTTTTCGTATACGTCGCAAATGATCCAAACGTAAGAAAGATCGGAGATGGTGAAAGGATTCGGCGACCCCAATCCCGAAACTCCCGCCGCATTCGTAACCTGCTGATCGGTGATCACGCCCGAGATAGGCGCATGGATGTCGACGATCCCCGAAGGATGATCCTTGTCGACTCCCAGAACGCGCAACTGCTCCGTCGCCGCGTCAAGATCGGCTTGCGCGTTCTTGGCAACGTCCTCGGCTTGCTCTAAAACGCTCTTCGCGACCGCGCCTTTGTCGTAGAGAATTTTCTGCCGCTCCAGTTGCAAGCGTGCCAGCAGCTCATCGTTCAATGCTTTGCGATAGGTTTGGTAGGCGCCGGAAACGTCGTTGCTCTGCACCCTAAGCAACAACTGCCCTTTGGTCACCACGTCGCCGAGGCGCGCTTTGATTTCTACAACTCTTCCCGCCGCCAGCGAGATCACCGGCACCGCGCGAGCAATATCGGGCTGCACCACGCCGGTGACATTCAAAGCCGGCGCCGCTTTATATTCCACGGCCGTCGCTAACGGAAACTGTTCCGGATGCTCCACCTTGAAATTGTTCGAGTTCATATCCGGCACGACCTTCGCCGGCGGCGGAGCCTCGGCCTGGGGATCGGCCTTGCCTT
Organism: Candidatus Sulfotelmatobacter sp.; assembly: GCA_049513475.1. Classification (GTDB taxonomy): domain Bacteria; phylum Acidobacteriota; class Terriglobia; order Terriglobales; family Acidobacteriaceae; genus Sulfotelmatobacter. The sequence continues at coordinate 12,666 of JBEKWC010000020.1, forward strand.
CGCTGCATCCCGCAAGAAGACCGGCGAGAGCCAAACACAGCGCCGTCCCGGCTAAAGTCTCAAAGCATCGCTTTGTCATTGCATCACCTCGCGCCCCACGGCCTGATTCAACTGCGCCGCCGAGGTCAAATACGAGCCCACCAGATTCGCGTAGTTCAATTCCACCGCCCGGTAATCGCTCTCCGCGTTGAGAAAATCGAGCAGCGCCGCGCCGCCATGTTGATAAGAAAATAGAATCGTGTCCCGCACCCGCACCGCCTGGGCCAAATATTTTTGCTTGTAGGGGCGCAGCAAAGTCAGGTTGCTGACCAGCGTCGCATACGCCGTATCCACATCGCTGTAGACTTGCGCCTCGGCCGCGTCGCGCAACTTTTCCTGGCGCGCAATGTCAATCTTGGTTTGCAGCTTCGCGCCCTGGTTGCGGTCGAAAACGCGCAGCGGAATACTCACGTCCACGCCAAAATAAAAATCAATCGGCGGATTTCTGCCTACGTCGAAACTAAAAGTCGGATCGGTCGACCCATTCGCCACCGCCAGCTTGTAATCGGTGTGCGCCTTATCTACGGCCTCAACCGCGGCCTTCAAATCTGGACGCGTATCCAGCGCCGTCTTGCGGTAATAATCCAGAGCCTCGATCTGATCGCTGAAATCGAAGACGCCCACAACGTCGAACTGCTCCACCGGAGTGCGGTCGTTCAACAGCATGAGCATCTGAATTTTCGCCGTTCGTAGATTTACGATCGCAGTCTGCAAGTCCGATTCGTACTGCACCCGCTGCAACTCCAGCCGGTCCAGATCGATTTGCGCAATGTCGCCTGCCTCGAAGCGGTCGCGGCTGATCTTCAGTACGTGATCGTAATAGTCGAGATTGTCTTTCGAGACCTGCACCACCGCCTTGGCCTGCAGCGTCTGCACGAAGGCGCTGCGCAGGTTGAACAGAAGGCCGCGCTGCAGATCGTCCTGCTGAGAAATTCCGATCGCCGTCGCTTTCTTCGCGCTCTCGGTGCGCAACTCGCGCTTGTGCGCGCGCTCGTGCAAATAGCTCACCGTAGCCGAGGGCAGCAGATAAGCAAACGGCCCGTGCGGCTGACCCGTAGTAAACGGAGCGATCTGATCGGAGAGCAGTGTCAACTGCGGGTTCGGACGCAAGTGGGCCGTAATCTCCTCCGCTTGCAGCTCGCTGATGTTCAGTTTCCCCGCCAGCAGGGTCGGATTGCCCAACTCCAGCCGGTCCTTTACCTGCTCCCAGGTCCAAGCCTGCGGCGGCGGAGTCGTCGGCGTTTGCGGCGGCGCCAACTGCGCTGCCACGCGCGCGGCCAGGCTCAGAACCACAAACCCGGCCCGCCAGCATATTTTCGGCATCAACCTCAAATGGCTCCCTCGAATCGCAATTCTTTGCAGTGGCTGAGTACTGCAACAAGTATCCCGGTTCCCCCATAAGGATTCTCTAAAGGCGAGGGAACCATCGCTGCCGATTTCTCGCTGCATCCCATCAGCGATTTCACCAACGATATTTTTGGAAAATCTTCGGCGAACTATCCGAGGAGAAAGGCGGGAGGCGCGCGGCCGGCATAGGAAAAGCGACTGCCGGCGATGGGCGATGAATCCGAGAATAAAACTTCAACCAGCGCGGCTTGGGGAACCGGCAGCCACAAAGCGCTCACCAAAATCGCCGGAGGCGATTGCAGCCGGTGCGCCGAGCAACTCTTATCGCTGCCCGCCTGCCGCACCGTGCGCTTGCTGCTGGAGGATTCCTCCATCTCGCTGCGCATGGCGTGCAGATCGTCCGTAGCTGAGATCACCGGAAACAGCAGGACTACCGCGCAGCCCAGCGCCAGCAGGCACTGCAACGAACTCACGCGGCGCACGCCGCGCGCAGCGGCGCTGCGCTGCCACAGCCAGCAAGCCGGCAGAGCCAGCAGCAGCCACAAAAGATTGAGCAGCAATTCCATAGACCAAGAGCAAGAAACCAGGCAAGACTAGCTCGGAAGCTAGTTTTTCAGAAAACTCAAATTCAAGTCAACATGACCACAGTACCGACAGCCAAAAAAAGCACAACCGAAATCGCAGACTGAGAACCGAGAACTGAGAACTGCTCTAACTAAGGTCCCACCACGACCTGCAGTGGGGCCGCAGTCTGCATCGTCTGTTTGTAAACCATGTTCCGCTTCGCCACCTCGCCATTCACGTTGACGTAAATCATGTAACCGCCGTGCGGCAAAGATTCGCCAAAGGGCAACGCCATCGCAATCGTCCCTTTCTTCAAAGGAAAATGCTGATACCCAATCTCGGTAGCCCGCCCGTTCTCCGCCACCGCTTTAACGTCAAAGGTCAAATCCAGGTCGTCGACCGTCGTATTTGAAACCTCCACGCTGCCTTCGATGCGATTCACGTTCACGTGCGCCGGAACCTTCCACACCAAAGTGATCGCCTCGACCACCTTGATCGAGTATCCGCGCTGCACCGCCTGCTGCGGCTGTCCGCCGTCCCGCACCGAGATCACAAATTGGAAGTCGCCGGCGCGCTCAGCCTCGCCCCGCAAAACTCCATTCTCCTCGAGCGTCATTCCCGGAGGCAGCGCCCCCTGCTCCACCTTCCAGCGCAGCACCGGCACATAGTTGCCCCGCGCATGTAACGCCACCTGGTAGGGCCCATGCGGATAAGTATTGGGCAACTCATTGGGCTCAATCGCCACAATACTGTCGCTGGCCGGCGCTGTCTGTGTTGGCTGAGGTTGACTCTGAGCGGACATGGCCGGAGCGCACCCCAGCACCAACGGCAGCCAAAAGAGAAGCGCAAAATCCCCAAATTTCATCATCCCGAGAACCCCTCGACCCCGTCACCCACCGTCGGCCCGTGCGATCTGCCAGCAGTACCACGACCCTCTAGTTATTCGCGAAAACATCCACAAGGCCTCGTGTACAAGGAAATCGGCCGGCGGATTATTAAAAATGCGTCTTTTCATGCCACACCTCTATTCTACGCGCCCACGCTCGCGCCCCTTGGATGCAACCCGAAGCCCATCCGCACTCGTCCCACAGTAAGGTTCCGTTCGAATGTAAAAATATGTATACTGCGTCCTCCCACCGCTACTATTTTTCGTGGTTCGGGTTACAAGCAACAGAATTCGTGTGTGCTAACCTCAAAACTAAAGACGGTCAGCCCATGTTCGCTTCTCTTCCAGGGGGAAATATGTCAGTGCGCAACGCAATCGTTCTACTTCTCGCGTTTTCTACGATCCTGTTCTTAGCCGGCTGCGGCAGTAGCTCTCCGAAGACCATAGCGCCGCCGAGTGGCGGATTCAGTAAAGCAAGCCTATCTGGAACCTACGTTTTTTCAACTGCCGGGTCAGACGCCACCACCGGAGACCCTCTGAACATAGTTGGAGCTTTCGTGGCCGATGGCAACGGAAGCGTCAAATCAGGTTCGATTGACGTAGTTGACGTCGGTCTGGGCGTTTCATCCAACCAGGCGATCACGGGAGGCTCTTACAGCATTACTCCCGATGGCCGAGGTGTAGTTCAATTGAATGCCAGCACCGTCCTCGCAAGCGGCCTCGGCTTGGATATAGTTTTGAGTTCGAGCTCTCACGGGCTGGTCACAGAATTTGACGGAGCTGGAACCGGCAGCGGGACCATCGATCTGCAGTCCAGCTCGAGCGCCCTCACTGGTTCATACTCCTTTAATCTTTCCGGCACCGGCTCAACCACCTCGTTCGAGGCCGCTGGCTCGCTCACTCTGGGGGGATCGGGTAATGTCACCGCAGGCCTTGTAGACTTTCTCGATGGTACGAGCGGCACTCTAGATTTGCCGATCGGAGCGACGTCGACTGTGCTTGTCGGCACAGGGACCGCTCCCGGAACTGCTCAATTGGTTACCACCAGCAGAACCATCCCCTTCGATGTCTACGTGATTGATAGCACGCACTTCAAATTGATCGAGACCGATACTCAATTCTTCAGCTCTGGGGACGCCTATGCCGCAGCGACTTCTCTTCCTACATCTGGGACGCTCGCGTTTACGATGACCGGTTTCAACCTCACTACGAGTCCCAACAACCCTCTGGCTCTCGGTGGCTTAATGCCGGTGGGAGCGGGCAGCATCATCGCCGCAGGAGGAGTTGAAGATTTCAATGATGGCGGCAACGTGAATGAGGACACAACTTTTGCTGGCGGCTTTACCGCCCTCACAGGGGGCCGATCAGTTCTGAGCTTGACAGGTTTCGTCAACGGCGCGGCAAATGACATCGCCGGCACTTACTCTTTTGCCGCTTACCCCTTCACTTCAAATGGAGTTAGCGGGTTCGAGCTGTTGGAAATCGACGGCCTCGGAGTTACCTCCGGCGCCGCCTTCATCCAGACCAGCACTACCTTCGCAGCATCGCAGGGCTACGGGCTAAATCTTGGCGGCATAAATGTGACCGGCGGCGCGGGCGCGTATTTTGAGGAGGACGACATCGCCGAGTTTCAAACCACCAGCAGCAGTTACAGCGGCATCGTCGACGTAAACGACGAGGGCATGACCTCTTTCAAGCAGACTCTCGCCGGAAGCTACGCGGCAGCCGGAACCGGCAGGTTTACCGCCACGACGACGAAGTTTTTCAATTTCAACTTCTACCCTGTTGACGCTTCGACTTTTCTGCTGCTTGAAACTGACGCTGGACAGATAGGCGCCGGGATCATCGAATTGCAAAATGCCTCAGGCTCCGCGGGGCCGGAGCCGGGCCTGTCCATAGTACGATCAGCAGCGCGAGCGCATGCTGTCTTGCGCCGCAAGTAGTATCAGAGACGCACCACAAAACGGGCGCGGCCTCAATAAGCCGCGCCCTCCATGCCTCTCGTTTGCGGGAAACCGCGCCGCTCAGGGTGTATAGTTCACAATCACCCCGGTCCCGTTTTGCGCCCCCGGAATCCGCCGTGCCGACGATATCGCCGGGGGCATCCCAAGGCAAAAATACCACTTCCGGCTCGCCGCCGTCCGCGCATTTGGGACTCGAAGCAGAATTCGTACAGTATCGTGAGCGATGTCCCTGACAGTTGCCACAGAGCTCCGTGGCGGTTGGTCCCACCGCCAGTGGAGGTTCCATCGAGCACGCTTCGGGGCTCCGTAGGCTCCTGAGTTTTCCGGGCTCTGTCTGACCCACCGGTGAAGCTTGCAGCAGCGTGTATTCGCCGGAGGTGAAATCGAATCGGAAAACAGTACCCAACCCGTAAGCGCCCCCGTTGATTGAGGTGCCATACAAGAAACTATGCGCAGACTCAGACCCGACCTGTACTATTACGCCGTTCGGGAGCCAGGCGTCGCCGGGGGGACCCCCAACGGATCGACTGCGCAAATCGACACTCGCCCCGCGGCTCCCAGCTCATTAGGAGATCTCGGCGGCTCGCCCTCCAGAAGTGCAATCAATATGAACATAGAGTGTTCTGTGGAAGGAGGATATTTTTGAGCGTAGAGAATTCAACTGCGTGCGCGACCGAGATTCGACTTCCGATTCCGACTCTTTCCAGGCCATTACCCCCAGCCCATTCATGACCTTGGTACCCTTTGTCAAACGCCCGCTCTTCCCGCACAATCAATCGTAAGATCGTGGAACCGAAGTTCGTCCGTCACTGCGGGAGACGACCATTGTTTTTCCAACGCTGTCTTTGCGTTTTCATGCTGGCGCTCGCGAGTGCCTCGCTGGCTGCGGCGCGGGATATCGCCCTAATCTCCAATAAAGCCAACACCGTTCACGCCCTAAGTGTGGCCGAACTGGTAAGAGTCTGCAAGGCCGAGACCAGCCGCTGGCCCGATGGCAAGCCGATCACCTTTGTCATGCGCGCTCCATCGTCGCCCGAAATGCAGGTGGTCCTAGCCAAGGTCTATGGCCTAACGCAGGCCGAGGTCAACACGCTCATCGCCAACTCCAACCGCGGACGCACCACCCATCCCGCCATCGTGATCGCCACCTCCGACGAAGCTCTGGTGGAAAAAGTAGCCAGCCTTCCGGGAGCCATCGGCGTAATCGACGTCTACTCCATCAACAGCAGCGTGTCGGTAATAAAAATTGCCGGCAAACTCCCGCTCGAGCCAGGCTACCTGCTGCATGGAAACTAAGAACATTTAGTAATTTAGTAATTTGAAACCGAACGGTCGAATCGCCCCAGGGTTCTCAAGTCACCCAATTATTAGATTACCCAATTACCAAATCCTAAATTACCTCAGTAACTTTCGAGTACACCCCCTGCGTTTTACCATCGTCCCTGCTGGGCTTCAGAGGGGGAGCCGCACATGGGTGAGCGTTTCACCCCATCAGCGCAGTCCAAGGAACTCGTGCGCGCCAACGATCTGCACCGCGCGCTCGAGCCCGGACCCCTGCCCACATTCATTCCGCCCAGCATTCCCAACCTGGTCGCGCAGCCTTCTCCGCTCAACTGGAATCTCCTGGAGACGACGCCCGGAGTCAGCAATCCCCAGGAAACGCTTGAGGTCCGCCGCCAGTATCTGGAACAGCTTTTTGAAAATTCGTCCGACTCTCTGGTTCTGGTAGACGCCACCTTCCGCGCCCAGTGCGTCAATCGCGAGTTCGAACGCATGTTCGGATATTCCGCATCCCAGGCGCTGGGCCAGCCGGTAGACTCGCTCATTCTTCCCCAAGGCCGCGCCGCCGAATCCGATTGGATCATGCAATGCCTTCAGCGCGGCGAACAGCTTACTCTCGAAACCCAGCGCCGCAGCCGCGATAGCGCCCTGCTCGATGTTTCCATCTCGACCGCACCTCTGATCATCGATGGACGTCCCGCGGCTTACTACGCCATCTATCGCGACATCTCCGACCGCAAGCGCGCCGAAGCTCTCAGCTCTGCGCTCTATCGCATCGCGGAAAAAGCGGGCGCAGCGCAGAATCTCCAGCAATTCTTCGCCGCCATTCACGGCATCGTCGACGAGCTTTTGTGTGCCCGCAACTTTGCCATCGCCATTTACGACTCCGAATCGCAGCTGCTCAGCTACCCTTACTTCGTCGACGAGCAAGAGTCGGCACCAGCGCCCGCAAGATTGGCTTCAGGATTGACCGAGTATGTAATGCGCACCGGCGAACCCCTTCTCTCCACTCCCGAACTCTTGTGCCAATTGCGCCAGAGTGGGGAAGTAGAGAACGGGGGCACTCGTGCGCTGGATTGGCTGGGCATCCCGCTGAAAGTGAATCAGCGCGTCTTCGGCGCGCTCATCGTGAAACGCTATTCCGAAGGCGTGCGCTTCACCGAACGAGACAAGGAAGTTCTCACGTTAATCTCGCAGCAACTCGCGGCCGCCATCGAGCACAAACGGAACGAGCAGGCCCTGCGCCGCTCCGAGGTGCGCTACCGCTCTCTGGTGCAGACTGCGGTCTACGGAATCTACCGCTCCAGCCTCGCGGGCCAGTTTCTCGACGTCAACCCTGCGCTCATCGGAATGCTGGGTTACGACTCCGCACTCGAAGTCCTGGCGCTCGATCCGCAGAAAGATGTTTTCGTCGATCCCGGCGAATACTCGCGCCTGGTCGACGAATTCCGCCGCAACGGCCGCATGGACGGCTTTGAAGTGCGCTGGAAGCGCAAAGACGGCAACGCCATCACCGTCCGCATCAGCGGCCGCGCCGTCGCCGGCGGCGACGAACCCGCCGATGTGCTCGAGGCCATTGCCGAAGACATCACCGAGCGCCGCGTGCTCGAAGATCAATTCCGCCAAGCTCAGAAGATGGAAGCCGTCGGACGCCTCGCCGGCGGTATCGCGCACGACTTCAACAACCTGCTCACCGTGGTCAGCGGCTACACGGAGGTTATGCTCGATCAGCTTCCGCCGGGCAATCCTCTACACGCCAAAGCCGAAGCCATTCAGCAGGCCTCCGACCGCGCCACCACGCTCACGCGCCAGTTGCTCGCCTTCAGCCGCAAACAGATTCTCGAACTCAAGGTGGTCGACGTGAATGCCATCGTCGCCGACATGGAACGCCTGCTGCGCCCGCTCATTGGCGAAGACATCGAGCTGGTCACTCAGCTAGCGGCCTCGGTTGGCTGCACCCGCGCCGATGCCGGCCAGCTCGAGCAGGTCATCATGAACCTGGTGGTCAACGCCAAAGACGCTATGCCCAACGGCGGCAAAATCTGCATCCGCACCGCCAACGTCACGCTCGACGATTCGCACCGGCCGGAAAATACCTTCATCAAGCACGGCGCCTACATCATGATTCAGGTCAGCGACACCGGCCAGGGCATGGATCGCGAAACCCAGGCGCGCATCTTCGAACCTTTCTTCACCACGAAAGAGAAAGGCAAAGGCACCGGCCTGGGCCTATCGACGGTTTATGGAATCATCAAGCAGAGTGGAGGCTACGTTTTCGTGCAGAGCGAACTGGGCCGCGGAACGGTCTTTACCATTTATTTCCCGCGCGTCGATGAACCCTCCGAACCGCTCGGCGCCAGCCAGGTTGCGCTGGCCTCTGCGGGAGGCTCGGAAACGGTGCTGCTGGTCGAAGACGAAGATTCCGTCCGCCAATTAGTGCGCGAGACTTTAGAGTCCCGCGGCTATCGCGTGCTCGAAGCCGAAAACGGCAACGCGGGACTTGCCCTGGCCGCCAGCCATGCCGACACGATCCACCTGGTCATCACCGACGTAGTCATGCCCGGCCTGAGCGGCCATGAACTGGTTCAGCAACTTGTAGCGGTTCGCCCCAGCATCAAAACTCTCTATCTGTCGGGCTATGCGCAGGACGCATTCCCCACTCCACTCACCACCGACAGCCAGAAAACCTTCCTGCAAAAACCCTTCACCCTGCAAAGCCTAGCCCGAAAAGTCCGCGAAATCCTGGGCCCGCCCGCGAGAGGTTGAACCAGCGCATGAGAATAGCCCGGTGATCTCCGCGCGGCCATTCTCCGCGACCTGCGAGCCAAGCTTCTAAAACGTAACCGACGCAATTGAAGTAGCCGCCGCATTCGCCGCCAACGGAAAATCTCCCAGCGACTTCAGCTTCCCCTTCGCCGAAGCCTGAAAAATTCCCATGGAAGGCGTACCTCTGCTGCTGAAGTCTCCGGTAAACAGCAAAGTCCCCGCAGGATTCAGGGCTATTTGGGAAGGCTCGTCGGTCAGTTTTTCGCCATCGTCCACCAAACCGTTGAACGAGAGCGTCGCGCTCTCCGGAATCACGTTCAGCGTAACCGCGAGGGAAAATAGTTGGTCGGTGAAATACAACCGTTCTCCGTTGGGACTCAGATGCATGCAATTGCTGCCGCCCGGGATGAATACAGGCTCATCGATCCCGTTGAACACATGGTTCGCGATAAACTTCAACTTTGCACCCGCGCCAATCTCGATCACCTGCACGGCCGCCGCCCCGCCCTCGCCGCCATCGCCCACATAAATAAACTTGCTCTGCGCATCGATCGCCACGCCATCGGCCGCCGCATCCGTGCCCACGGTCGAAGCCAGCTTCGCCTTCCCAGAAGAAGGGCTAAGAACGAAGGACGCCACCTGCTTGCCCACATTGGGCTGCGTGGTAATCAGTATCTTCCCGTTCGGCGCAATCGCCAGGGTCGAGGCCGCCGCAATCAGACTCAGGGTCTGCAGCGGGCCGCCCAGGCTACCATCGGAGTTAATAACGAACACGGCCAGTGTTGCTGCTCGCCCGCCGTTGCTGGCGTAGAGAAACTTCCCGTTCGGAGAAATGGCGATCCCCAGCCCAAACAGGCTGTTGCCGCCGGAAGGAAAATTGGCCACAAAAGTCAGCGCGCAATTCGAGGAATTAATGTCGAACAGCGCAATATCGCTGGTCGCGCTGTCGGAGGCGTAAAGGTGAGTCGTGCCCGGCGCAATCGCAATCAGCGGCGTCCCGAAAAATGTCGGATCATTGGTCGGCGAACCGTTCCCGCCCGTCGCCACCGGTCCCACATGCACTGCCGATGTCCCGCTGACCATGTACCCTTCGACCGTGTTAACGCTCGGAAAGTTGTCATTTACAAATGCGCAGGTGGCTTGCCCCTCCGCCATCGTGGCGAACATCAGGACGAACAACACGAACGCCGGAAGCGTCCCTCCCAACACTCGATTGCTCAAGAGTCCGGTCTGCGATAACACCAGGGATTTCCGAAGCTGGATTGGTTTTGTCATGGGGCATCTCCTCATGGATGGGCGGTGGTTTGCCGCCTCGGCTTATGTTTCGCCGCAAACTTATAACGGAAACCGCTGGCAGGCTGTCACCGAATTGTAAAAACGAAGTTAATTATGGATGCCCGAAGCAAGCCGAGAATCGTGAGGGCACGGGCGCCTCAGCTTGCCCTGTGCTGGTCGAAGGGGCTGGCCCGCGAGCGCTGCGGGCCGCACCCAGCACAAATCTCCTTGCCGCAACTGGGGCTCCGCCTCGGCGGCCATCGAACAAGCCTGAATCTGTACCCCCGCTCTCGTCATCAGTACAATAAGAACTCTGGAGGAAAAATTCATGGCTTACGAACTACCGCCCCTGCCTTATGACTACGCAGCTCTCGAGCCCGTCATCGACAAGCAAACGATGACCTTGCACCACGACATGCACCACGGTGCCTACGTTAAGAATCTCAACGCTGCCATCGAAAAACATCCCGAACTAGCCGGCAAATCCGCCGAAGAATTAATTAAAGATCTAAATTCCATTCCCGAAGACATTCGCGCCGCAGTGCGCAACAACGGCGGCGGCCACGTCAACCACACCATGTTCTGGAAGATCATGAAGCCCAAGGGCGGCGGCGACCCCAGCGGCCCCATCGCGCAAGTCATCACCAAAACTTTCGGCAACTTCAAAGATTTCCAGGCCAAGTTCAACGATGCCGGCGTCAAGCAATTCGGCTCCGGCTGGGTCTGGCTGGCGGGCAAGCCCGGCGGCGAAGTGCACGTCATGAGCACGCCCAACCAAGACAGCCCGATTACGCAAGGCCATTTCCCCATCTTTGGCAACGACGTTTGGGAGCACGCCTACTACCTGAAGTACAACAATCGCCGTCCCGAATATTTAACCGCCTGGTGGAACGTGATCAACTGGGACGAAGTCAACGCCCGTTACGAAGCCTTCAAGAGCGGAAAAGCGGTACACGAGCCAGCCCTGGCCCATCGTTAAAGAGGGGAGCGGCAACCACCACCAGGACACAGCAAGACCACTGTGGAGATAGCAAGAACCATGTGGAGCCGCCTCGGCTGTCCCGTCAGCGAAGCGAGCGACGAGATATAAGCTTATAAGCTCGAAATGAACGAGAGCAGATAAAGCCCGACCACGTCGGGCTTTTATTCATCCCGCCAAAACCATCGACTTTCAGGTCGATTCCAGCAAGACTACGCCGCAGCAGTTTCCACGTAATCCGCCGGCTGATCCTCAAACTCCTCGCGACAATCCGCGGAACAGAAGTAATATTTCTTCCCCGCAAACTGCGTCTGGAATTCCGCGCTCTCCTCGTCCACTCTCATTCCACAAACCGGGTCATTCGTCATGCTTCCTCCAGGGTGGGGAATTTTTAATACTCCTGCCTCACCCAGGAATGCCAGCAAGGAGACTTCCATTCCCCTTGCTGCGCATGTGCCTGACGAATCTGATAATTTGCAACCACTGGATTTCCGACTTCCCTCAAAGCCGGGAAGATTTTTCCGTTTCCGCTACGTTCGTACTCACCGAAGCTATTCCTGTTTATTTCGCTTAAACGCTTAAGCCTCAAGGAACCGCGCGAGCCCAGTGCACGTATCAAATTCAGAGACCCAATGCGCCTCACGAGATCATCCCGACGCCTCATCCTTTTCCTGAGCCTCTACTTGGTTTTCTGCGGGATCGCCGGTACCTTCCTCGCGGAATCGACCCTACATCCCGCCCGCCGCCCGCTACGGCCCGGTGCTGAGGCCGCGATGCGTGAGATCGCCGACAATCTTGATTCCAACCTCAGCCACGTTTCCGTCACCGCCCCCGACGCAACCGTCCTCCGCGCTTGGCAGATTCGCCCGCATCGCAATAATGCCGACGCCGTCATTCTCCTTCATGGCCTCGGCGATAATCGCTTCGGCATGACGGGCCCGGCGCAACTTCTCCTGGCGCACGGTTTCACCGTGTTGCTGCCCGACGCCCGCGCCCACGGCGCAAGCGGTGGCAATCTTGCCGCCTACGGCCTAATCGAACGCAATGACATTCACGAGTGGTTCAACTTCATGGTCGCTCGCGATCACCCTCGCTGCATCTTCGGGCTCGGCGAGTCCATGGGCGCAGCCGAACTTCTCCAGTCTCTGGCCGTCGAGCCACGCTTCTGTGCCGTGGCCGCCGAGTCCTCATTCTCCAGTTTTCGCGAGATCGCCTATGACCGAATGGGCCAACCGTTGAACCTGGGGCCGTGGTTCGGACAAACGATTTCCCGCCCCGTCGTTGAATTCGCCTTCCTCTACGCCCGCCTGAAGTATCGACTCGATATGCAACAAGTCTCGCCAGAAAATGCAGTCGCAGCGACTGCAGTTCCAGTCCTCCTCATTCACGGAGAGATCGATAGCAACATTCCGCTGCGTCATTCTCTCCGCATCCAGGCCCGCAATTCCTCAGCGGTTCTCTGGGAAGTCCCCAACGCCGACCACTGCGGCGCGATCTCCGTCGCCCCGCAACAATTCGAGCAAAAACTAATTGCGCACTTTGTGCCGCACCCAAATCAAGAACTCGCCACTGAACACTGAACACTAAACACTAAACACTGACCGCCTCTCTGCATTTCCTGTGCAAGCTCTGTGCACAACCCGCATCCCCGCCCTCGCCGTTTTTTCTGCGAGCACTCCCTTGCAGGGCGAAGCCGCGCCCTGCAAGCGGCTTCGCGCCACATCTCTGCCAAGCTCCTCCATCCGAGTCGCTCGGGAAAAATTCTCAACCAGCATTTTCCTCAACTGCACCAAAAATATTGGATTGACCTCGCGCCCTTTCGCTCGTACATTCGATTTCGCTCGCTCACAAAAAACTCGGGTCGAAGATGGTAACCGGCCGGAGACTTTAAAAATCGATCGCCGCCAACCATCGGCCATCCGACATCAGTTCCTAACACCAATCCAAATCCGCAAGGGGCATTCGGTCATTACAAAGTCGTCACGAGGGCACAGGGTTACCCTGCGAACCTCACTGCCCCCCGTGTTTAAGGTCTTTAACCGGTTGGAAACGTATGAAAGCCACGAGCCCATGGATCACCTACCGCACCCGCTTCCTCGTCAAAGCCAAACAACTCGGCTCATCCCTAATCTTCACCGACTCGCTTGGCCGTCAGCACTCGGGCCGCAAGGGCGATTACTTGGTCGAATCCTCCGACGGCGTTCTGCGCATCGCCCCCCAGCAGATCTTCGAGGATATCTACGTACCCTTGCTCTCCGACCCGTACAGCTCACACGTCTTATGTGGGGACAGCCGCCCTCGGCTGTCCGGCGGCCCCGGGGTATCGACCCGCGGCGAAACTCGGGAGCCTCACGAGATCTCGCCGCTGAAGCCAACGCTGCAGACCGAAACTTCCCCGCGGCCCGAAATGCCGGCCACGGTCCCGCTGCCCCATCACCTAACCCGCAAGTCTCCCCAGCCTCACCGCGACCGTCGCCAATCCGTAATGGGAAACGCAAAAGCGGAACGGGCATTTTAGTTGGACAGATTAGCCAAGACCTGTGTGGGACGGTCGCTCATGTGAAACAGCCGCCCCCGGCTGTCCGGCGGCCCGGGTATCGGGCTAGCCGATCATCGCAAAATGCCTTCATAACCTTTCATAAAACCCGAAAACCGACGCCGCACCGGCCCTCCATCAGCCTTTGGGAATGCAGCATGAATTCCCCTTGTGGAAAATCCGAACTCGACCCCGGCATCAAGCCCGTCATTGTTGAAGATACAACCTATTGTGTTTATCTCTTGACAGCTACAATAAGCGGGAGTAACTTTGCAATCCCATAGCCCCTTTTTCAAAAGCCGGTTTCGCGGGAACGGAGCCTGCTTTTCAAAGGGAAGCACGGAAGCCAAACCGAAACCAAGCTGGGAGCGGCGCACGGCCAGAGGTGACCGCCGCCGCTCCCGTAAACGTAAACCAAGGTTAAGCCAGTGCGGTGACCGTACCCCCGGACCCTCCCCCGGGAGCTAATTCAGGCCGACGCAGAGACTTCGGGCGTAGGCATCGTTTGCGCTTAGGGGCTATAGCCCGAAGGCCGGCCGGAATACGAAAGCCCGGCACGGCAGTACCGGGTCGAAGTTGAATGGTTGATCCAGTCCCGAAGGGACGGCACGGATTCTCACGGCCAATTTTCAACCGGTTTGTACAGAATTAAGGAGCCCAACATGGAAACCCTAACCCGTCTGGTCACCGACTCCTTGGCCCGCCACGGCTTCGACCGGCCGCCGGACCCGCGCCGCCTGCAATGGTCGCGATGGTCCCGCTGTGATTCCCCTGACAGCCTGCTCGTAGTCCCCAGCAAGCCCGGCATCTTCGCCCTGGCCGAAGAAGTCATGAGTTTGGGCGCCAGCAGTGATCATGGAGAGACAGCCGCCCTCGGCTGTCCCGAGCGCAGCTCGGTGGTTTTAGCCGCTGAGGCCCCGGCCCGCCGCATGCTGGCCGTCCTGCAATTCGCCGAAGACGACGATATGGCCTTCGTCCTCGACCGCATGTTCACCAAGGCGAATCCCCTGCGCGCCCGCCTCGCCACCGGAGGCTGCTTCCTGCGCTTCGTGGTGATCGAAGACCAGGGCCAGCGCCGGAGCATCTGCAGCGCCCTGAATCAATGGCTGCTCTCCGCGGCGGAGAAAGCTTCCCCCATGGCTGGCTTTTCGTCCTCGATGGAGGTAAATACCGATACTTTCGCCGCCTCCAATCCGGATCACGGAGCCAACAAGAATCTTCACTGTCCTAAACCCATCCCCTCCGGCTTCTGACCTGGTGGGACCTGGGATTTGAAAACGGTGGAGCAGGCCTTCGGGCCTGCGTCAAGGGCCGGTATTTACATTGGGATTTGGCCACTAGGTAAGAAAAGATCGCTTTGACTGATAAGGCGACCGAACCAAACACGCTCTTTGAAACACATGTAGCAGCCGAACAATTTCCGGTTCGGATGAGTCCCCACCCCGCCCACCCCCATGGACGCCGAATCGGGACCTGTTGAAAAGAATCTAACTATTAATGGAGAAATCGATGCCTGAGCTCAAAACCACCACCCCAGCGGCCACCCCCGCAATCCCCGTCATGCCCAATAAGAGGACCGCCCCAGGTCTCTCCTTCCGCCGCTTCTTCACCAAGCCCGGCGTCTCCCCCTACGACGAACTCGAGTGGGACCTCCGCCTGGCGCAGATCACCGACGCTCAAGGCAACGTGATCTTCGAACAGAAAGACGTCGAGGTCCCCAAAGACTGGTCCATGACCGCCACCAACATCGTGGCCAGCAAATACCTGCACGGCAAAGTAGGCACGCCCGAGCGCGAGAGCGGAGTTCGCCAACTGGTAACCCGCGTCGCCGAAACCATCCGCAACTGGGGATTAGACCAAGGCTATTTCAAAACGCCGGAAGATGGCGCAACCTTCCACGACGAGCTAGTCCACATCCTCGTTCGCCAATACGCTGCCTTCAACTCGCCGGTCTGGTTCAACGTAGGCTGCGACCGCATCGAGCCCAATTCCGACGCCCGCAACTGGCACTGGAATCCCAGAACGCAACAGGTCGAATTCGGCGTCACCGGCTACAGCAAGCCGCAATGCTCCGCGTGCTTCATCAACTCGGTAAAAGACTCGCTCGATTCCATCCTGACTCTGGCCAAGACCGAAGGCATGCTCTTCAAGTGGGGCAGCGGCACCGGCTCGAATCTCTCCCCGCTGCGCAGTTCCACCGAAGGCTTGAGCGGCGGAGGCACGGCCAGCGGCCCGCTCAGCTTCATGAAAGGCTTTGACGCCTTCGCCGGCGTAATCAAGTCTGGAGGCAAAACTCGCCGCGCCGCCAAAATGGTCATCCTCAACGTAGACCATCCCGACATCGTCGATTTCATCGAGTGCAAACAAAAAGAAGAAGCCAAAGCCCACGCGCTGGTCTCGATGGGATACGACGGCTCCCATCCCGACTCCGACGCCTACTCTTCCATCTTCTTCCAGAACGCCAACAACAGCGTCCGCGTAACCGACGACTTCATGTACGCCGTGATGCGCGACACCGACTTCTCCACCAAGAAAGTGCAGGACGGAAGCGTCATGCACACCCACAAAGCCAAAGAATTGATGCGCAAGATCGCCGAAGCCACCTGGCACTGCGGCGACCCCGGCATGCAATACGACACCACGGTCAACCGCTGGCACACCTCGAAAAACACGGCGCGGATCAATGCCTCGAACCCGTGCAGCGAATATATGTTCCTGGACGATTCGGCGTGCAATCTAGCCAGCCTGAATTTGCTGAAGTTCGCGCCGAACGGCACCTTCGACGTGGAAGCTTACCGCCACGCGGTAGATATCCTGATTACCGCGCAGGAAATCCTGGTCGATAACGCGGGCTATCCCACAGAAATGATCATGCGCAACTCGCATGACTACCGCCCGCTAGGCTTGGGCTACGCGAATCTAGGCGCATTATTGATGGCCGCAGGCCTGCCCTACGACTCCGCCGCCGGCCGCGACTACGCCGCCTGCGTAACCGCCATCATGTGCGGCGAAGCCTACCTGCAATCGAGCAAGATAGCCGAACAATGCGAACCGTTGTCTCCAGCCACGGAAGCGACAAAGAAAAACTTAGCGGAAACAAACCTAGGAGCGGGCATAGGCAATACGGATAGAAACAGCACAAGCCACGTGGGGACAGCCGCCTCGGCTGTCCAGTCGATGCCAAGCGAGGCGCCTTCTGCACAGACCATGCCCGGCGGAGCCTGCCCCGGCTGGTACATAAACCGCGAACCCTTCCTCGACGTAATCCGCATGCACCGAGCCAGCGTGAACAACATCAACAAAAACAACGTCCCCACGCCACTCTACGAATCCAGCAAGCAATGCTGGGACGAAGCCCTGGCCCACGGCGAAAAGCACGGCTACCGCAACAGTCAGGTAACAGTTTTGGCTCCGACGGGAACAATCGGATTCATGATGGACTGTGACACAACCGGTGTGGAGCCTGACTTGGCGCTGGTGAAATACAAAAAACTGGTCGGCGGAGGCATGATTAAGATCGTCAATCAGACCGTGCCCACGGCGCTGTTTAAGCTGGGTTACGATCACGAGCAGGCGAATGCGATCGTCAGCTACATCGACGCCACCGGTACGATCGAAGGCGCGCCGCATATTAAAGACGATCACCTCGCCGTCTTCGATTGCTCGTTCAAGCCGGCTAAGGGCACTCGATCAATCGCTTACATGGGCCACTTGCGCATGATGGCGGCGGCGCAGCCGTTTATCTCCGGAGCTATATCGAAGACCGTCAATCTTCCCGAGAACGCATCGCTGGAAGACATCATGGAAGCTTATCTGCAGGCCTGGAAGCTTGGCTTGAAGGCGGTGGCGGTGTATCGCGACGGCTGCAAGAAGTCGCAACCGCTCTCGGCTGCCGGTACCAAGACCGCTAATTCTTCGAAAGACGACCCGCGGCCGGGGGCGGCCGCCCCACACGAAGAAGACAACCTCAACGCGCCTCCGCGCGCGGTCCGGCACAAGCTGCAGGAAGAGCGCGCCTCGATCACGCACAAGTTCAACATTGGAGGCCACGAGGGTTACATCACCGTCGGCCTCTATCCCAACGGCGAGCCGGGCGAACTCTTCATCACCATGGCCAAGGAAGGCTCCACGGTCAGCGGGCTGATGGATAGCTTTGCGCTGGCGGTCTCCATTTCACTGCAGCACGGCGTGCCGCTGAAGCTGTTCTGCGAAAAGTTCGCCCACACGCGCTTCGAGCCCAGCGGCTGGAGCGGCAATCCCGACATCGGATTCGCCAAGTCAATCATGGACTACATCTTCCGCTGGCTGCAGCTACGCTTCCTAACCGGCCAGCAACAGTTCCTGTTCGAGAACTTCCGCCTGCGGACCTCCCCCGCCGGATCTCAGACGGAAGATGCGGTTTCCGGCGTGCACACGGAGGCCGGAAGCCGGGAGCCGGGTATCGGGTCGGTGCACGCCGCAGACGCGCTCTCCGGCATCATCGACCTGGGCGACGCTCCCACCTGCAGCTTCTGCGGCAGCATCATGACGCGGAATGGGTCGTGTTACCGCTGCGGGAGTTGCGGCAGCACGAGCGGGTGCAGCTGAATCGAAAGTGGGATTGAGCCTCAAGGATTGCACGTTGTGATGACTTACGCCTAGATCGGCCTAAGGAAACCCTTCGCCTTGCGCGTGGTAACGACTGCCCTTCCCGGCGTGCCGCCCCCAATCCCCAAGGACCCTCCGCAAGTGCGCGAAGGATGGGGCATCTGGCGGTTAGCCAATGAGGATTGGGCCGGGGTCGCGGGTGGCTCCTCTTGTCCCCTTTGCCAGCGAAGCATATTCCCTTGTCGAGCGTTGAGGGAAGCGATGTTGTTATGCACGTTGATGCCTTAGATTTTCAAGGACGAGGAGAGTCGCGCCAGACACAGCGAAACACTGGAGGCTTGAGGTTACAAAATTCATCTTAGCCGCCGCGACCGCGCTGTTGGGGGTCATGGGCGTATTGAAGGTCTCGATCGGGTCGATACCTCTGGCCTTCGGGGTCATCTATCTAGGGTGGTTTGGCCGTTTCACGAAGATATATGTCAGTCGGTTTGACGATCACGCGAAGCGTGCTCGCAAACTGAAGACAGAGATTGACGCCGCGGTTGGAGGAAAAGCAAAGGCGATCCTGAAGGAATATCCAATCGATCCGTCTGTGGGGAGCGTCCGTGACTTCTGGAATCATCTGCACACAGCTCTGATGTTCTTTGGAGCCATATGCCTGCTATGGATTCTGGCGACGTGGGGCATATCCCATCTCTGTCGCTGACCCCCTTCCGGTTCCTGTGGGCACGCGGCGCGACTGAAGTCGACCCCTCCCGGTTGTTGCGCTCCAAATCCCCAGAGCGATGGAGTCGCGGAATCTTCGCAAAGTGTGCGAAGTAGGGCACCCTCGGTCGTGGTGGCGGCGGCTTACAGCAGGCTCCTTAACCGGGCTCTCTGCCTTATGCGGAATGACAAGATGTCTTGGCTCGCGGCAGGGTGCGCGAGTGCAAGCGAAAATCTCCACTGGGGGTGGGGCATCTGCCTTTTCTTGTAACGTTTTGCGCGCTGGCTTCACCATCCTAGATAAGAGAGGAGCGTGTGGGATGGCAACTGGTCTGGATCAGCTCAAGCATATCGTCGTTTTGATGATGGAGAACCGGTCGTTTGACCACATGCTGGGGTCGCTGACGGCGGTGAATCCGCAGATTGATGGGATCACGGATCAATTGAGCAATCCCGATACGACGGGGGCGGTGGTGAAGCCGCAGCCGCTGGCGGAGTTCCAGGGGCAACTCGATCCCGACCCAGACCATCATTTTCCGGCGGTGGATTTGCAGATTTTTGGCGGGAACACGAGCCCGGGGCGCGTGCCGAATATGCAGGGGTTCGTGAAGAGTTATTTCAACCAGCAGGAAGATGTGGCGCACTCGCAGAAGATCATGTACTACTTCGCCCAGAAGCAGTTGCCGGTGCTGAGCACGCTGGCGCTGGAGTTTGCCGTGTTCAACCGCTGGTTCGCTTCGATTCCGGGGCCGACGATCTGCAACCGGGCCTTCGCGCACTATGGAACTTCCTTTGGCCAGGTCGGGATGGACGTTTTTTATGTGAAGGAGCCGTACAAGAGTATTTATGACCGGATGATTGCGGCCGGGCGCACGGCGAAAATTTATTACTACGACACCAGCAGTTCCACCATGGAGGTGGTGAACCTGCTGCAGAACGAGCCCAAGCTCTTTGCTACGTATCCGCAGTTCTTGTCGGATTGTGCCAACGGGAGCCTGCCGGATTATTCCTTCGTCGAGCCGAACTATAGCGATCACGATACGGACGATGGGGAGGGAGTGGCGAGCGATCAGCATCCGGATCACAACGTGCAGGCGGGCGAGGCGTTCATCGCGTCGATTTATAACGCGATCAAGCAGAATGCGGGTTTGTGGGCGAGCACGGCGCTGCTGGTGGTGTATGACGAGCATGGTGGAATCTACGATCACGTGGCGCCGCCAAATTGTTCGCCGAATACGCCGGACGGGTTTGCGGCTTCGGCCAACGATACCGGTATGGGGATGCCGTTTGCCTTTGACCGGCTCGGAGTGCGGGTTCCGGCGATTCTGATTTCGCCCTGGGTTCCGAAAGGGTCGGTGGTGGATGGGCGCACGTTTGAGCACGCTTCGATTCCGGCGACGGTGACCAAGTTTTTCTTGGGAAGCTATGCGCAGCGCACGGCGCGGGAGGCGGCGGCGGATACGTTTGTCGATTTGCTGTCGCTCGATGGGATGCGGCAGGATTGCCCGGATTTTGGGTAGGAAGCTTTGCGGCGATCGCGCGTCTTCGCCGCCGATGAAGAGGTCGCTATGACGAAAATAATGTTGCCGCCGGTGCCGACGGATGCAGCCAGGAAAGGTCGTCCCGTCAATGCGCTGCTGAAGTCGCAGATTCTGCATTTGCACGAAGCCGAGCGCAGGCTCCCGCTGCGGCACCACACCGACATCTACATTAATGCGATCAAGACGGAGGGCGAAGCGGCCGAGTACATCCGCGCGGTGACGGAGGCGATCCACGATGCGCATGCGGCCGCGGAGGCGAGGCGCGCAACGCCCGCGGCGAAGAGAAAGAGTGGAATCGACATCGCAGCGGTGGCGGACGACAAGGCAGTGCATAAGCCGAAGGGTAGTGGCAAGAAAAGTAGTGGCAAGAAAAAAGGAACGAGCTAGGGTTCTCGAGGCGTTCAGTAACCGGGCTGTGCCCAGTGGATAGCCGAGGGCGGCTGTTCCCCATAGCCCTACGGCGGGAGGACTTATGCGCTGGAGTTGGCTGCTGATTCTGGGATTGGCGGGAACCCTCGCGGCAGCGCAGGAGACCAACCTGGAGTCGGATTTTCGGGGCGAGCACAAACGCGTAAGCGAGGCATGCGGGGCTTTCAGTTTTAAGAGTGTCCCGGGATGCGCGTACGAATTATTCACCGACCATCCTCTGCACATCGCGGCGGGAAGCATGCCGGCGCAGAACGGATTTGCTCTGGGCGCCGCCTTCGTTGATGCCAAGAACCCGGGAAACTGGCGGCTGAGTTGGGACCTGGACGCGGTTGGCTCTAGCAATGGTTCGTGGCGGGCGGGCGGGTATATGAAAATTATCCACACGCCCAATCAAGCAATTAAGATTGACATGCCGGTAATGCCGCAGCCGGGCGAGAGCGCTCCGCCGAAAAAGCCGGTCAAAAAGCACAAGATCGATCTGACCCATCCGGATACGGTTTTCAACCTCTACGCGCAGTCGATCTCTTTGAACAAACTCTATTTCTTTGGGCTGGGCAACGATTCCGGGCTGGCGGGGGAATCGGTATTTGCAATGACGCAGACCACCGTGGGTGCGAATGCGGTCAAGCCGGTCTACGAGTGGGATGCGATCACGAAGCTGAAGCTTGCTTTTTTGGCCGAAGTGAATGGAAGGTTTGTGAACGTCCGAGGCGATAACGGGCAGTCCACGCCTTCGATTGAAACGCTCTATACGAATGCGACTGCGCCCGGCTTGCGCAGCCAGCCTGGTTTCGTGCAGCTCGGGGAGGGGTTTCGCGTCGATCCGGTTTTGTTTAAGGATCATTTCGAGTTGAATTACGGGGGGAATTTTCAGGAGTTCTTCGCCCCTTCAAGCTCGATGAATTCCTTCCTGCGCTGGACGGCCGACCTGAACCACACCTACTACTTGTATGGCTACACCAGGGCAAAGCGGGTGAACACGGATGCGAGTGGGCCGGACGAATGCACGGCCAATGGCGCTGCGAGTGACGCGAAGTGCCCAAAGGTTCCACTCACGCCCAATCTGAGTGGTTTCATCACCGCCAGACTTTTGGTTTCGGAGTCGATTAACTCGGCGACCAGCGCCGTGCCGTTTTATTTTCAGCAGACGCTGGGCGGAGCCGATATCGACGGAAACATGTCTCTCGGCAGTTATCAGGACTACAGGTTTCGCGCGCCCAACCTTCTGTTGCTGCAGCAAAGCTTCGAGCACTCGCTCTGGGGTCCGTTTGGCTTCAAGTTCATGACGGACGAGGGGCGGGTAGCACTCACCCGCGGCGATCTAGGGTTTTCTCATCTCAGGCACAGCTTTGCGGCAGGGCTTACGCTGCGGGCCGGCGGCTTCCCCATGGTTTCATTAATGTTTGCTTGGGGCGGACCGGAGGGACATCACAACATCTTCAACATGAATAGCTCGCTCCTCGGAGGGTCGGCGCGGCCGCTGCTGGATTAGGACGCGCACGGGCGTTCCCTCAGCCGCTCAAAGGCGCAGTTGTTTTGGCCGAGAACGGCGCCGCTGAAGCCGCCCCTTCGAAACAACGTCTTCGAATCTGAATCTCGGCCTCGAATCCGAGTCTATTGTTGCGGGGCGAAGTAGCCCTTGCGGGCGCGGACTTGCATATCTTTTTTTAGGGCCGAGATTTCTATGCTGCGGTAGCGGCCGTCGGCGTCGAAGTCGGCGGGTTTGTAGGAGACCACGTACTGGCTGCGGAGTTCGTCTTCGATGGCGGCGAAGGAGTGGGTGATGTCCTTCACCTTGAAGGGGAAGAAGGCGCGGCCGCCGGTGGCTGCGGCTAGCTGTTCGAGAACTTTGTCGCCGCGCAGGATCAGGCCGCTATCGTCGGTCGAGATGGCGTAAATGATGACCTCGGCTCGCTGCGCCATTTCGATCGCCTGGGTCTTGGTCACGTCGCTCTGATTGTCTTCCCCGTCGCTCAAGATAATGATGGCCTTGCGGACCGGGTGCTCGCTGCGATCTTTCAGCAGCTTCTCGCGGCAGATTTTATAGACTGCGTCGTAGAGCGCGGTGCCGCCGCCGTCGCGCAGGCTGTGCACTCCGGTGGAGAGCAGTTGCACATTGTCGGTGAAGTCCTGCGACATCTGCGTCTGGGTGTTGAAGCCAACCACGAAGGCCTTGTCGAAGCCGGCGCGAATGGAGTGCTGCAGAAAACTGATGGCGGCGTTCTGCTCGAAATCGAAGCGTCCGTGGACGGATCCGCTTACGTCGATGAGCAAGCCGAGGTGCAGGGGCAGATCGGTTTCGCGGCGGAAGTTGAGAATGGATTGCGGCGGCTTATGATCGTCGAGGATCGAGAAATCTTTTTGGCTCAGGTCGCGGACAAATTTGCCGTGCTTGTCGGTGGCGATGAAGAGCACGTTCACTTCGTCGACGCGCTTGTGGATGGTGAAGCCCGCCTGGGGATCGTCTTCGACCGGGGGATTGCTGTAGGCGTTAAGGGTGGCCGAGCTCAGGGTCGGGTCCGACTGCGCGCACAGCGGCGAGACCCACACCGCCGCTAGGATTGCGGCGAGAGCCGCGACTAGCAGCCCATCCATTGAGCGCGTGTACTTCATGCCGGAACCATCCAAAATTTTCACTCTCACCCATGGCCAGAGGGTACTCCAATCCCTTAGATGCACGCTGGGTGCCGAAAGACGGGTGGCCTGTTCCATCAATCCTCAGTTGACTTTAGGTGGGGCGGGGCGGAGTGCCAAGTTACAAAAGGAGCACCCAAATGGTCATAGCACTGACAAGCGGTTTACGAGTGCGGCAACCCTGGGCCGCATTTCGGAACCTCGGCGCATGAGTAAGGTTTAAGATGGGGTCGCTCGGCCGACATATGAGGAGTAAGGGGAGGAACGTGAACCGATGACAGCGAAGAAGATTGCAGCCTGGATTCTCGCCTTGTGCCTGGGGGCGCCGGGATGCGCGGCTTTTGCCGCGAACGACGATAAAGAAGAAGATCGAGTCCACGACGCCGGAGTGGTGCTGAAAGAAATTCTTAATATTCCCGACGACATCCCCCAGGACCTGCTGGACAAGGCCGAATGCCTGATAATTCTGCCCTCGGTGAAGAAGGGAGCGTTCGGGGTGGGAGGCAGCTACGGCCGCGGCGTGATGCTTTGCCGCAGTGGCGCTCACTATACCGGGCCGTGGGGTCCGCCGGCTTTGTATGCGCTGGAGGGTGTTAGCATCGGATTTCAATTGGGCGGGCAGGCCACGGATTTTGTTTTGCTGGTGATGAATCCCCAGGGAGCGCGCTCGCTGCTCTCGAGCAAGGTGAAGCTGGGCGCGGACGCTTCGGCGGCCGCCGGTCCCAAGGGGCGCACGGCGGAGGGCGCGACCGACGTGGTGATGAGCGCCGAGATCCTTTCCTACTCGCGCAACAAAGGATTGTTTGCCGGAATTTCTCTGGAAGGTTCGACGCTCCGCTCCGACGGCAACGCCAATGAAAAACTCTATGGGCGAAGGTTGACCGCGAAAGAAATTATCGTGGAGCACAAAGTCGCGGTTCCGGAGTGCGCGAAAGAGTTAGTCGCTCTGCTCGATAAGAAATCGCCGAGGAATTTGTCGGATCCGAAGTCGTTGGAATAATACCCGTGACTGCCAACCGCGTACCCGCACGTCCTCCAGTTCGTTGCGCTTGGGCGCAGAGTGAAGCGATGATTCGCTATCACGATGAAGAGTGGGGCGTGCCGGTGCATGACGATCGCACGCTTTTTGAGTTCCTGATTCTGGAAGGCGCGCAGGCGGGGTTGAGCTGGGAGACGATTCTCAACAAGCGCGAGAACTACCGGGCCGCGTTCGACGGCTTCGAGATCGAGCGCGTGGCCCGCTACGATCAGAGCAAGCTGGTGCAGTTGCTCAAAAATCCCGGGATCGTTCGCAACCGGTTGAAAATTGCCGCGGCGGTGAAGAATGCACAGGCATTGGTTCGCGTGCAGAAAGAGTTCGGCAGTTTTGACGACTACATCTGGCGATTCATTGGCGGAAGGCCGCGGGCGAATGCGTGGAAGTCGCGGCAGCGGGTTCCGGCGCGCAGCGCCGAATCTGACGCCATGAGCAAAGACTTGAAGAAGCGCGGATTCAGTTTCGTGGGGTCCACCATTTGTTATGCGTTCATGCAGGCGGTGGGGATGGTGAACGATCACATCGTAACCTGCTTTCGGTTTGGGCAGCATCGGCCGCCCAAGCGGAGCAAGACGACAGCAAAATCCGAGCTGTGAGTCCGGCCCATGGGAAGCCTCGCTTTTTAAAAACAAGCCGGAGGGAGGTTTCCATCTCCCGCTGAACGGCGTGCTGTCCTAAGCTCGGAAGAATACCGCAGCCTTCGCGCAATCCGCTATTTCACAAAGGTCAGTCCGTGGGGCACGGCGTACTTGAACACGTAAGCGTAAAGCAGCACGATGATGCCGACGATGGAGCAGAGCGCCACCGAATGCCAGGCCACGAAGCGAAAAATAATTCCTTCGTTGCCGACTTGCTCGGTGGCGGCCGTGGCGATCGTGATCGATTGCGCGTCCACCATCTTGCCCATGACGCCGCCGCAACTGTTGGCCGCGCACATCAGCACCGGGTCGATGCCGAGTTGCTGCGAGGTGATTCTCTGCAAGCTGCCGAAGAGCGCGTTGGCCGAGGTGTCGCTGCCCGTGAGCGCCACTCCCAGCCAGCCAAGGAACGTTCCGAAGAACGGATACATCCATCCCGTGCGCGTAAATGCCAGGCCCAGCACCGCATCCAGGCCTGAGTAACGCGTGACGTATCCGAGTCCCAGCATGAATGAGATCGCGATCACGGCTAGACGCATGCGCACCAGGGTTCGCCAGAAGATTTGCATCAGCCGCAACGGGCCCAGGCCCAGCAGCAAGCCGGAGACGATGGCCGCGAAGAAGCAACCGGTGCCGGTGGCCGAGAGCCAGTTGAAGTCGTAGCGCGCCGCTTCGGGAGTCGGCTTGGTAACGACGGGCGCGGCGCGAGAAATCGCGTTGTGCAAGTAAGGAACGTCCCAGCCCGGAGGACCGGGGCGCACCTTCCCATTCGGCAGCATGACTTTGAACGCGGGGGTCGTCGCCTGGTTCATAGCTAACTTTATTTTCGGCAGACCCCACAAAAGCACGAAGAGCGAGAGGATCGCGAAGGGCATCCACGCCCTCAGCACTTGGGCGGCGCTATAGCTCTTAGCTTTGACCGCCCCGTCGAATTCCTGGGCGCTCCATTGGCCGCCCACGTCGTCGGAAATCGCGCCGGGGTGGTGAGGCAGGACGATGGGCTTGTCGTCATAGTCGAAGCGCCAGATTGTTTTCGGCTTCCAGAAGCGCAGGAAAATCAACGCCGCGCCAATCGAAACCACGCCGCCCATGATGTCGACCAGATTGCTATCCACGTAGTTCGACCAGAAAAATTGCGTGAGCGCGAAAGAAACGCCCACAACCAAGATCGCGGGGAACACTTCAAACGTCTCCCGCCAACTGACCAGGGTTCGCACCAGCCAGAAAGGCACGATGATCGCGGTGAACGGCAGGATGCGCCCGATCATGGCGTTGAGATCGGATTCCGGCAACGATGTCACCGCCGCCAGGGTGTGCACCGGCGTTCCAATCGCTCCCCAAGCCACGGGCGCGGTGTTGGCGATCAGATTTAAGGCGGCGGCGTGAAAGGGTTTGAAGCCGAGGCCGATCATGAACGCTCCGGCAATGGCAACCGGAGCGCCGAAGCCGGCCGCGCCTTCGATGAAAGCTCCAAAACAAAATGCGACCAGCAAAACTTGCAACCGGCGATCAGCGGTGATGCCGGCCACCGACTCTTTCATGATTTCAAATTGCCCGGCCTCGACCGATATATCATAGAGATATACTGCAGCCAGCACGATCCAGGCGATCTTTAATACTCCGAAGGCTACGCCGTAGGCGAAGCTCATGGCAGCGAGCGCCAGAGGCATTTTGAAAAAGAGGATCGCTACCAAAACCGCCGTCGTAGCGCCCGCGATCGCGCACCAATGCGGCTTAACCTTCAGCCCGGCCAGCAGGCTGAACAGCACAATGATGGGCAGGGCCGCGACCAGCGTGGAAAGCCACCAATGTCCGAACGGATCGTAGATCTGAGTCCACTGCATCGATTCCTCCCTGCGAACTCAAACTGCAAACGCAACGTCGTTACTCTTCCTGACTGCGAACCACAGCGGCTGAAAGCCGCGTCGATTCCGCGGCGGATTACGGCACGACGGAAGGAGTGAAGTCATGACCGTTCCGATATTCTTGAGAATCAGGTTTTCTTAGTTCTCTGCCCAGCTCTTCGGGACATTTATATACGAACGATCCAACTCCGCCACCGAAGAGACACCCAGCAAGCGCAAGGTGCGTTCAAGATCCACGCGCAGAATCTCGATGGCCCGATCCACGCCCGCCTCGCCGCCCGCCGCCAGGCCATAAGCATAAGCGCGGCCGCACAAGACCGCGCGCGCTCCCAGGCAGAGAGCTTTCACAATATCGGTGCCGCGGCGAATGCCGCCATCCATCAGCACTTCGATGCGCCCCTGCACCGCCTCCACCACCTCGGGCAATGCTCTAAGAGACGCGGGAACGCCATCGAGTTGCCGCCCGCCATGATTGGAAACCGAGATGGCCGCCGCCCCTTCGTCAATCGAGCGCCGCGCATCGTCGGCCGTCAGCACCCCCTTGACGACGATCGGGCCTTTCCACAAATCTCGAATCCACTTCAGATCGGCCCAGGTCACGGCCGATTCCGCCAGCGCCGCCGCCACATCGATCAACTTCATCTGACCCTTGCCCGGGACCACCACGTTCGGCAACCCCGGGAGACCACCGTCGAGCAGGTAATTCATGAGCCAGCCCGGCCGCGACAAAATCTGCGGCAAGTAAGGAATCTTTTCGAACGGCCCGCCGCTGATCAGTTCCTTCATCCCGTTGCGATAATCGCGTTCGCGAATTCCAGAGACTGGAGTATCGATGGTCACCACCAGTGCCGAAAATCCCGCCACCCGCGCGCGCGCAATCGAGGCTTCGGCCGCGCCGCGTCCGCCCATGAGGTAGAGCTGATAAAAAACCGGCCCGGAAGATCCAGCCTTCACGTCTTCCAGCTTGTGCCCGGAAATCGTCGACAGAATGTAGCCCGTGCCCGCACGCCCGGCGGCGCGTGCCGCCGAGACTTCTCCTCCGGGGTGCATGAGCCGGCTGTAGCCCACGGGAGCGAGCAAGAAAGGGAGGGCGAGCTCAAAACCCAAAACGGTTGTGCACAAACTGCACGACGATAAAGCGACCGCATGCCGCGGACGAAAAGTCACATCCTTAAAAATTCGGCAATTCTCTCGCAGCGTGACTTCGCCTTCGGCCCCGCCATCGAGATAATCGAACACCGATTGCGGCAAACGCCGCCGCGCAATGGGGCGAAAGTCGTCAATGCAAACCACTCGAGGCGATGCGACGGCGCGCGCGGACATGGCAACGGCTCCCTGGGTGAAAGCTTCGGCAGCCCGATATCCTACCACTCGAACGAGTACCCGGCGAATCGAAAACTTCCCACCCGCAGAACAACGGCCCTAGCGCTGACAGGAATTGTACAAACTGATGACAATCCTTTGACAATCGCGCCAGCCAAGCCACCTAGCATGATTATGGTTCGCTGGCCGGATTCAAACCGCGGCCATACGAAAGCCGAATCTCGATAAAGCAGATTTCGCCGCACCCTCACTCGTTACAAAGGAGAATTCGCATGTACGGTTGGCGCAAGCGCACTCACATTTTTTCTGCCCTGCTCGTGCTGGTATTCGTTTCCAGCTCGGCCCTGGCGCAATATCAACCCACCTATCTGGTTTCCGACAAGCCGGGAACCAAGCACACCGATCCCCTGCTGAAAAATGCCTGGGGACTGGCCTACGCGCCCAGCGCGCCCTTCTGGGTCAGCGACGAGGCTACCGGTTGGTCCACTCTGTACAACGCCCAGGGAGTCCCGCAGAGCTTGCAGGTAGTCGTGCCCCCTGCCGGCGGCTCCGGCTCGGGATCGCCCACCGGCATTGTGTATAACGGCTCGTCCGAGTTCCAGATTGATAGCTGGACCTCGGTGTTTCTGTTCGCCACCCTCGATGGCACCATCAGCGGATGGTCATCGTTTAACCCCAGCGCCGCATTGATCGCCGTCACCACCAAGGGCGCATCCTACACCGGGCTGGCCATCACCAACTACTCTTCGGGAAACTTCCTCTTCGCCGCCGACGCCGCCAATAATAAGGTGGATATCTACGACGGCAGCTTCAACTTCGTGAAGTCTTTTACCGATTCCGCGGTTCCGGCCGGCTTCGCGCCCTTCGGCATTCAGGATATCGGGGGCAAGGTTTATGTTTCGTTCGCGGCCACCAACGGCGGCCCGGGGGGGTACATTGACATCTTCAACGAAGCTGGAACGCTGCTGCAGCACTTCACCCACGGCAAGCCTCTCAACCAGCCCTGGGGTTTCGCCGTGGCTCCGGCGAAGTTCGGGCCACTCAGCAACACTTTGCTCATCACCAACAACGCCACCCAAGGTTGGATCAATGCCTTCGATCTCACCACCGGGAAATTCGTTGGCACCATGATGACGCCCGAAAACAAGCCGGTTTCAATCAACGGAATCTGGGGGATCGAGTTCGGAGGCGGAACGACGGCCAACGGAAAGACGAACCAACTGTTCTTCACCGCCGGCCCCAACGACACCGATGGCTACTTCGGCGTAATCAATTGCAAGGCCACCTGGTAACTGCGAGCGCTGCCAGGTAACGAAGGCCGCTTGCCGACGGCGGCCTTTTTTTCTAGAGATTATTATTGCGTCGTCCCGCCGAGGATTTGGTAGTGTCAATCGGTGGGCTTGCGTTTCAGCCCGCGCCAGTAGACACGCAGGGCATCGAGCAGCTTGGGGCTAAGCATGACATCGCGATCCTTGCGCCCCTTGCCACCCCGAATATGAATGACCATGCGTTGACTGTCGATATCGCTGATCTTCAAGTGCCCACTTCCGCGCGACGTGCGCCCGTGGCATAGAGGGTCATCAGCAGAATGCGTTGAAAGGGAAACTCGGCCGCGTCGATCAAGCGGGCGACTTCTTCCTGGCTGAGTATCTCGGGCAGGTGCAAAACCTTCTTCGGATACGGTGTCTCGGCAACGCTCCAGCCTCGCTTCAACCCCTGCACATAGAAGAAGCGCAAACCGGCCCAACGCTGGATACGGCGTTTGGGGCCAGGTTCCAGCGCGTGAACAGCGCGGCCTGATACTGGCGAATATGCTCGCGCCAAGCTGATCGGGCGAACGATGGAAGTGCCGACTGAAATGTTCAACCGTGTGGATATAAGCGTCGATGGTGGATTCGGCGTAGTTGCGGCGCCGCAACTCGTCAATCATGATCTGGCGTAGATGGGTCACAGAGAGTTCCTCCTCTGCGACACAAACTAACTCAGATCACCTCGACCGTCGGCCCAGCAACACGCACATGCGTCCGCCGCAGCGCGGCTTAGTTCAATTCGGCTTGCGCGAAGTCGGATCTCCGCAGTTAAACTTCTTAGAAGTCGACTTCGTGGTTCTTTGCCACGTGGCTACTAGCTGCGAAGAAGGCTTCGATCTTCACCCAGCGAGTCGTTACACAAAAGCCCTGCAAGGCCTACGAATAGATGCCAGGCGCCTCATGTCCAAGCTTCTGCACGTACTCAACGTATGACCCAGGATAAACCGTGGGATGGCGGTCCGTGCCGCTCTCGCCCCCCAGTTCCAGCACACGTGAGCCCAGACCGCGAAGGAACATGCGGTCATGCGATACGAAGATCATGGTGCCTTCAAAATCCTTCAGTGCGTCCACCAGCATTTCCTTGGTCGCAAGATCCAGGTGATTGGTGGGTTCGTCGAGCACCAGGAAGTTCGGAGGGTTATAGAGCATGCGCGCGATTGCCAGGCGTGACTTTTCTCCGCCAGAGAGTGCGCGGATCTTCTTATCTACGTCTTCGCCGGAGAACTGGAATGCTCCTGCCAGGTTCCGCAGCGCCCCGAGACCGTCCTGGGGGAAATCATGTTGCAACTGTTCGATGACGGTGAGATCGGAGTTGAGCACGTCCAGCGATTGTTGCGCGAAGTAGCCCATATACAGGCTGGCGCCAAGCCGCACGCTTCCCGCATCTGGAGCACTGGCCCCGGCAATCATTTTAAGAAGCGTAGTCTTGCCTGCGCCGTTTCTCCCCATGACGGCCCAGCGTTCTCCGCGGCGGATGGTGAGATTGAACCCTTCATAAATCACACGCGGGCCGTAACTCTTGTGCAGATTCTCAAGGACGGCCACCTGTTCGCCAGATCGTGGGGGGACACGAAAGTCAAATTTCACGACCTGCCGTTTTTTGGGTAGTTCGATCTTCTCGATCTTGTCCAAGGCCTTGATTCGGCTCTGCACCTGGGCCGCTTTGGCCGCGTGTGTCCTGAAACGATCGATGAAGCGCTGTTCTTTGGCAAGCATGGACTGCTGCCGTGCAAATGCTGCCTGCTGATTGCTTTCTCGCACCGCCCTCTCGCGCTCGTAGAAGCCGTAGTCACCCGAATATGTGATGATTTCGCCGCCATCAATCTCTGCAATCTTTGAGACCAGGCGATTCATGAACTCGCGGTCGTGCGAAGTCATGAGCAGCGCGCCGGGAAATGACTTGAGAAACTGTTCGAGCCAGATGATGGATTCGATGTCGAGGTGGTTCGTCGGTTCGTCCATCAGCAACACATCCGGCATTCCGAGCAGGACCCGTGCCAGCGCAACCCGCATTTTCCATCCGCCGGAGAGAGCGCCCACGTCGCCGTCAATCTGATCATCTTTGAATCCGAGACCGTGGAGCACTTCACGGGCTTGCGCTTCGAGTGCGTAACCGCCTAAATGCTCGTACTCCTCCTGAACGTGACCGAAGCGATCAAGAATGCGGTCCATGTCATCGGCCTTTTCGGGGTCGGACATTTCCCGCTGCAAGGCTTCGAGTTCGTGGTGTAGATCGCCGACGCGTCCGCTCCCTGCGATCGCTTCATCCAGAACCGAACGGCCCTGCATTTCCTCGACGTCCTGGCGAAAGTAGCCGATCGTCAACTTCTTGGGGACTGAGACCGCGCCCTCGTCGGCAGTTTCCTCGCCCACGACCATACGGAATAGCGTTGTCTTCCCCGACCCATTGGGACCAACCAGTCCGACTTTTTCGCCGGGATTCAACTGAAACGAAGCATCCACGAAGAGCAACTGCTTGCCATACTGCTTATTGATGTTTGCGAAAGAGATCATTTTGAAGGAGCAGGTCGCGGTACGCGCCTCTTCCAGTGTAGCCCGGACAGAAATTTGTCATCCAACGCTGGCACTTTGGGGATCAGTGAACAGAAATCAGGGATCGCAAAATTCACACTTGACATTGACAGATAATCCACTACCATATGGTTGTGGATAAATTGGGTACAACGTTTGCCGCTCTGTCTGATCCAACCCGGCGGGCAATGATCGAACGACTCTCCCATGGGCCTGCCTCTGTGCATGGATTGACGGAACCGTTTGCACTTTCGCAGCAGATGATTTCAAAACATATTGCCTACCTGGTGCGGGCGCGGATTGTGATCAAGACGAAGCGTGGACGAGAGAGCGTGTGCACGCTTAGGCCAGAGGCGATCAAGACAGTCCGCGACTGGGCGATTAGCTATCGCCGATTCTGGGAAGACAGCTTCGACAAACTGGATGTCGTTGTAAATCAAATGAAGAAAGAGGTCAGAGATGATAGAAAACACGGTTAGCGAAATTGAGCGGATGGTTGTCACAAGAGTTTTTGATGCCCCACGCGAGTTGGTTTGGAAGGCGTGGACAGACCCGAAGTACGTGATGCAGTGGTGGGGGCCGAAGGGTTTTACTTCGCCTGTTTGCAGGATGGATTTTCGAGTGGGGGGAAAATTTCTCTGCTGCATGAGAACGCCCGATGGGCAGGAGTTCTGGAATGCTGGTGAATACCACGAGATTGTTCTGCACGAGAAGATCGTTTCCTCCATGTACTTTTCGGACTCGGAGGGAAACAAGGTTGAGCCTGCGCAATTAGGAATAGAACATGAGGCCATAGACGGTGCGTACGACGTGACCATCTTTGAGGATCTCGGAAACGGCCAGACGAAACTCACCTTCATTGGAAATGAACCCATGGAGAGTGCGAAAAATAGCGGTCAAATGGAGGGCTGGAACCAGATACTCGATAAAGTTGCCGCAGTTGTTACGAAGCTAGCGCACGCGAAATAAGAAGTTGGAGTTTTGATGATTGTCATGCGCCAGATCTGAACGTAAAGCAACGCGGTCGGTTCCGGAAACCTAAGGGTGGGCGGGGCGGGTGGCCCGGCTTTTCAAACTGCAGAAGCCACCACAGATGCAGGTGCCCCGTCCTTCGCGTAGGCGAAGGGCGGGTACGACGACGGCATACACAACGGGCGGTGTAGAACGGACAAGAGTTGCGCCGGCAGCATCGCCGCCCACCCTTGCAAAAAACACAAGGATGGGGCACCCTCCGTGGCAATGGTGCAATGCAAAGATGGGCCACCCGCCCGCTCCAAGAAAGTTCGCGTCAAGTCACCGAGAAGATATAATTCGCGCGTGCGACAACCTATCCGGGCATGTAATGGCGCTTCGCGTTTCCAAAGCAGTTCTCGTTTTCGCAATCGCACTTTTCTACACGATTCTGGTCCTGAACAACATCACGGATTACGGCTCCAACGTGACTTTGTCCGCCACGTCCTAATGATGGACTCAAACCTTCCGGGGAACCACTTCATGTGGCGGCGCCGTCAATTCGCCGCTGGTGGGCTGGTAAAAAAACGACCGACGGGCGAGCCCTTGCCGGCAGTGCCGAAAGCTGCGCGCGTAGTAGACGGACGGTAATAGCATTCTCGATCTGCGGGCGTGTCGAGGGAAGATCCGCTGACCGATGGCACAGCGTGAAATTTACGAATTGACAAGAATGCGATAAGGCATGGGAAAACGCAGCGCTTGGCGCCGCTCGGCCATAGGTTCACAGATGCCAAGTCGTCCGCTTCGCGTGAAATCAAACGATAGCAGCCCTGATGAGTGGTAAAATCTCGAACGGATGCTCTCTAATGATTTGGCAATGGGCTCTCAGAATCGCCGGTACAGCGTTTCATGGCGAGGGACAAGAAGTTGTGGAAATCGGCGAAAACCGACACAGTTTCTTACACAGTTACACATTTGTCGTTTTGGATGGCAACGCAGTACAGCGTGCAATTAGCTTTTGAATCAAGCACTTCCACGAAGTGCCGGGATGGCGGAACTGGCAGACGCAGCGGACTCAAAATCCGCCGGTACTTAGTACCTTGGGGGTTCGACTCCCCCTCCCGGCACCAAGTCGAACCCATTCGGAAAACAACTAGTTAACCTGTTGAATGGTTGGCAGGGAGTTGTTGTGAGAATCAGCGCTCATCGGTTCTATTTTGCCCAAACCCTGCCCACACTGCTTTTGCGCTGCGTTCTGTTCTTGGGCCGCTTCTGCATTGTCGCGTTGCTGCCCAGCTTCTAGTTTTGTCATCGCGTCGCGAATGTCGGATTGCGAAACGATGGCGTAGCGCTCGAAGACGCTCCGCGTGCGACTTCCATAACTGAGGGCCAGAGCTGGCAATGGGTAGGAGATCACATCAGGCCACGAGTTGCCGTTCCGAAGAAATGGCACTGGCCTGTGGGCGTGAGCCTCTCGAATGAGATCGGCTACCAGAGGCGGCAATATTCTGTGGACACGTGGACATGGGAAATTCGTCCCATCGTAGATCAAAAGGTCGGACGCTGGTATTGGTCGCTGAACCCCACCCTGGACCGATCCTTCCACGGCGAGAGCGTGAACCAGGGCGTGGTATTCGCCGAACTACTGCGTTAAGATTCCCTTGGTTTACACCAACGTTCAAATCAGCAACTGGAAATCCTTCCAGAAACTCGGGATCAACGGAATCTACGCACCCGGAGCATATTTCAGCAATGTGACCTTGGACTTCCCGGTCTCCATGGGGGACTATCGCTTTCCCAGTTCGCCTGAGGAACCATGCCTGCTCCATCTGCTGCGCACGCCCTGCAAACCCGGGCTGCCCTGCAAGGATCAATATCGAGCAGGACGCTATGAACTGTTCAGCACAACGTTCGAAACCTTCGAGCGCAACGTTCGCGATCAGCTGGGCCGCATCCTTTCCGCCGGCGGCTTCGATTCCGCCCATGATGTTCAAGCCATCACCGTGAACCGCTGGCCTCACGGTTACGCCTATGAATACAATGCGCTGTTCGAGCCTTTAGGCAGGCCCGCCTCGGAGCGCCCCTGCGTGATTGGGCGACAGCCATTCGGCCGCATCCACATCGCCAACTCCGATGCCGATGGTCACGCCTACACCAACATCGCGATCGATCAGGGCTATCGCGCAGTTTCAGAAATTGCGGCCAGTCAAAAGCAAGAAGCTCCACGGTCTAGATCTCAATGAATAATGGGCGAATGAATAAGCGCCGGACGAACAATAATCAAGCCGATCGCGCCCGTGACCGGGAACTCGGCATGGACCGCGCCATCACCCGCAGGGATTTTCTGAACGGAATTGCGATCGGAGCCGGTGGAGCGCTCGCCGGCGCATGGCTGCCCGGACTCACCTTCGCAGCTGAGCGCGAGCACTTTACCCAAGACGTGCCCGGCTACAATCCCGCTGCTCTCACCGGCATGCGCGGCAGCCATCCCGGAGCCTTTGAGGCTGCGCACGCCCTGCGTGACGGTACTTTCTGGGACACTGCCGGCACCCCCATCAACACCCACGAAACCTACGACCTCATCGTCGTAGGCGCAGGCATGAGCGGACTCGCCGCCGCTTACTTCTACCGCAAGCGGGCTGGAACTTCGGCCCGCGTCCTTATTCTCGATAATCACGACGACTTCGGAGGCCACGCGAAGCGCAACGAGTTTCGTCCCGGAGGCCGTCTGCTGCTGGCCAACGGCGGAACCTTCGCCATCGAATCTCCTTTCCCCTTCAGCAAGGAAGCTGGGGGCCTGCTCTCCGAGCTCGGCATCGATCCGCCCGCCCTGCAGAAAAAGTGCATGGACCGTGAGGTTTACCACGGCCTGGGGACCGGTTTTTTCTTCGATAAAGAAACCTTCGGCGCCGACCGGCTCATCTCCGGCGTTCCCCGTGGTTCCCATGATTCGCAGGCTCCCGCCGAAAGCCAGGCCTGGTCTGGGTTCCTTGCCAAAACACCCTTTTCCCCCGAAGCCCGGCGCGACATCGCCCGCATTGAGGAAGAAAAAGTTGACTACTTACCGGGCGTGCCCCAGGCGGAAAAGAAATCACGCCTGGCGCGCATGAGCTACAAGGATTTTCTCCTGAATGTAGTCAAAGCCCATCCCGACGTGCTCCCCTTTTATCAGACGCGCACCCACGGCCTCTACGGAATCGGAATCGATGCCGTGCCCGCGCTCGATTGCTGGGCCATCGAGTTCCCCGGATTCCAGGGCCTGTCCCTCGATCGTGTCCCCTCGAAGGGCCTCACGTTCACTGCTCTTGGAGAAGTCACTCCGAAAGAACCCTATTTTTTCCACTTCCCCGACGGGAACGCCTCGGTCGCGCGTTTGCTGGTCCGGTCGCTGGTTCCGGGGACGATTCCCGGCAGCACTGCCGAGGACATCGTCACCGCCAAGGTGGACTACGCCCCTCTCGACAGCAACAGCTCGCCCGTTCGCATTCGCCTCAGCAGCGCGGTTGTAGGAGTGCGGCATGTGGGCGACCCTGCTTCTGCAAAGGAAGTGGAGGTCACCTACGGTCGTGAGAAAAAGGCTTACACCGTACGCGGCAAAGGCGCGGTTCTGGCCTGCTGGAACATGGTGATCCCTTACCTGTGTGAGGAACTGCCTGCGAAACAGAAAGAAGCGCTGCATTACGGAGTGAAGGTGCCGCTGGTCTATACGGTCGTGGCCATCAAGAACTGGAGGTCTTTTCACAAGCTGGGCATCCATACTGCGCACTGCCCCGGCATGTTCCACTCTGCAGTAAATCTCGATCTGCCGGTAAGCATCGGCGAGTACAAATGTCCGCATTCGCCGGAAGAGCCGATCCTGGTACGCATGCTTCGCACTCCCTGCCAGCCGGGCTTGTCCGCCCGCGATCAGCAGCGCGCCGGACACTACGAATTACTCGCGACTTCATTCGAAACATTTGAGCGGAACATCCGCGACCAACTGGCCCGAGTGCTTGGAGAAGGCGGCTTCGACCCGGCCCGCGACATCGAGGCCATGACGGTCAACCGCTGGCCCCACGGCTATGCCTACGAATACAACCCGCTGTGGGACCCAGATTGGCCCCAAGGTGAACGCCCCTGCGACATCGCGCGTCAGCGCCACGGAAGGATTACCATTGCCAATTCCGACGCCGCTGCGGCGGCTTACACTGACCAGGCCATCGACCAGGGCAGTCGGGCGGTGCAGGAACTACTCTCGTTGACCTGACTAATTCTTCCCCTTGGAAACAACCGTGGTCGATTGGAAAGATAGCGGCGTGAAAGCCGAATAAAGCCCTTTGGGAAACAGCATGTCTTTTACAAGTTCAATCGTCCGACACCTGAGAATTGGACGGCGCTGGTTTAGTCAACTCTGCAATGCCCTGTTGCCGCCGCATGCTTGGATGCACGCTGGTTCGGAGAACTGTCGCAGCATCCGATGTGCGCAGACTCCGTACACCGCCGGAGATGAAACCACCAACCTTTCTGTGACGCCAGGCATTCCACACACCCGTCGCCGCTTGGTTTCGAAGCGGGATTGATTCCGCGGTGATCTTTCTTCATTTCGATTTTTCCCTCAGACTTAGCATGTCCAGCAAAGAGTTCAAACCACCAGCAAGATCTTCCCGGCACCAAGACAATGCCGCCAGCGCACATCAGAGTGCCGAGCGCTCAGTTCGCTTGGAGTGCGGCATTGAGTGCCTCAAGCAGAGCTGTGTCGCTGAAGGGCTTGAACAGGCACTCCACCGCGCCCTGTTCGAGTAGTCCCGGGCGAACAGTTTTATCGGTGCTAGCGGTGATAAATATGATCGGAATCTCCTGCCCACGGGCCTTCAATTCCCTCTGAAGGTCGGGTCCGCTCATTCTTGGCATGGCGATGTCGAGGATCAGGCATTTGGTTTGGGGGACGTAACCAGACGCGAGGAACTCTTCCGGCGACGAGAACGCGCGAGCTGCGAAGCCGAACTCCTTTAGCAAGTCCGGCAGCGACTCGCGTACGGATTCGTCGTCATCGACCACTGACACAAGCGACTGCGTGACTGTCATAGATTCTTCATCGCGCCCACAGTGACAGGCTTGGGCGACGCTAGGACTGGTGTGTTCGCACCGGCGTTGGTTGGGAAAGTGGGTGTACTCGTTAGGGAGTGACGTCCATACCAACTCGGGCGGCGCATTGACAACGAAGCGGAACTCGTTCTCGGAAGGATCCTTCGCTGACTGCACTCCACAACACAAGGGTGCGCCACTCCAGGAGGCGCTGTCTATTGCACCTTAGTATTGGTTTGCCAATCAGTGGCGAGGAAACGTCCGCGGATGGGTAACGCCACGCGGCAAAGCCGAAAGCCCTTAGTAAGTCCGGTCTCGGCTCGTTCAGGAGACAGATTCTTCACGCTGCATCCGTCACGCCAGGCGTTCGAAGGTCGCGATTACGGTCGACGCTGGTCGCACCCTCGGATGCGCGAGGAATAGAGAATGCGAACGTTGCCCCCGGACCATGATTCAGTGTTGCCCACAGACGACCATGATGACTCTCGATAATGGAGCGACTGACGGAGAGTCCGATTCCCATACCGTTATTCTTGGTGGTGTAGAACGATTCGAAGAGCCTGTCGGCGGCCTGAGGGGCAAATCCGACTCCCGCGTCTTTCACCGTCAGACGCACATGACCGTCTTCGTCTTCTTCGGTTCTGACCAACAACTGCCGCGAATGATCGTCAACCGCACTCATCGCGTCGGAAGCATTTCGGAGCAGGTTCAAGATGACCTGCTGCAACTGCACCCGATCACCCGCGATAAGAGGTAGGCCGTCGGCGAGCTCCTGCTGTACGATCACGCGGTTTCTCTGAAGTTCGCTTAAGGACAGTGCGAGCACCTCTCGGATAGCATCATTCAGGTCCACCGATTCGATCGCGGGTTCCTTCTTGCCATAGAGTGAGCGCAACCGAGTGATCACCTCAGAGGCACGGTTGCCATCGCGAATGGTGCGCCGAGCGGTCTCGCGAGCGCCATCCACGTTGGGGGGATCGGCGGCCAGCATCCGCAGGCACGTGCTCGCGTTGGTGACAATGCCCGAAAGCGGCTGGTTGACCTCGTGCGCGATCGACGCCGTCAAAACTCCGAGGCTTGTGACCCTGGCCACGTGTGCGAGATCTGATCGGGCCTTGCTGAGTGCGTGTTCGGAGGATCGGCGCTCGGTCACGTCCTGAACTGCGCCGATGTACTCGTGATCGCCCCGGATGTGAGCGGCGACGTGTACATACTTGACCGCGCCGTCCGGCATCTGCAGGCGGAACTCGAGTCGCACATCGTTGCGCTCCCGTCGAGATCGCTCGATATGTTCCTGGAACACCGATAAATCTTCAGGGTGGATTCGAGTGCCGATCAGTTCAAAGGTTACCTGGGTATCTCGGTCAATCTGGAAGATGCGATAAAGCTGTTCGGACCAAGTGATTTCGTCCGTCGTCACCCGCCAGGAAAAACTGCCGATTCGACTAAGATGCTGGGCTTCCGCGAGAAACGCCTGGCT
This sequence comes from Candidatus Sulfotelmatobacter sp., assembly GCA_049513475.1. Lineage (GTDB taxonomy): Bacteria > Acidobacteriota > Terriglobia > Terriglobales > Acidobacteriaceae > Sulfotelmatobacter. Next base: position 52,398 of record JBEKWC010000020.1, read on the forward strand.
GCGCCGCAGTTCCTGCTCCGCCCGTTTGCGTTCCGTAATGTCGCGCAGATAGCCGGTGAAGGAGGGCGGCCCTTCCAACGGAATGCGTGTGACTGCGAGTTCGACGGGAAATTCGCTTCCGTCAGCGCGTACCGCCGTCATCTCGACGCGTCTCCCCAGCACTCGCGCCTCGCCCGTGGCCAGGTAGCGGGCAAAGCCGTGCCTATGCTTCTCCCGCAGAGACGGTGGAATGATGACGTCCGCCAGATGCTTTCCCAGGACTTCGTCCCGACGGTGGCCAAAGGTGCGCTCCGCCGCCGGATTGAACTCAGTGATACAGCCCTCGTGATCGATCGTAACAATGCAGTCGAGCGCCGAGTCCACGATCGCCGCCTTGTGGACCTCACTGCGCTTCAGTTCCCACTCCTCTTGCCCGAGCCTCTCTTCCACCAGTCTGCGTTCGGCAAGTTCCTTTTTGAGCTCTTCGTTGGCGGTGGCAAGTTCGGCGGTCCGTTGCATGACCCGTCGATCAAGTTCGCTGGCGAGCCGCTTCTGATGGCTCAGGAGGCGTGCCTCTTGCAGCCCGATCGAAGCCTGATTCGCCGCAACGCTCAGAAGAAGCGTCTCCGTCTGCCGCGGGAAATCCCTCCGCTCCGCCGCTGCCACGATTACGCCAAGTTCGCCTTGGAACCCCAGGGGCAGAGGCACAATCGACACTTCCCCCTCACCCATAAGGTTGCGGAGCTGTGGAGGCCATTTTCGTGCGTCCTCCACCAAACACTGGTTGAGCGCTTCGCAGATCTCATGCGCCGGAGGCATCGGTCCTCGCACCTCGGCGATCCGGACGATCTCAACGGGCTCCCCGCCGACCGGATCCTTTAGTCGCACAGAGACCAGATCCAGGCGCAGCATGCGCAGGAGCGCATCGAGCAAAGTATCGAGGACCTGGGATGGATCGCGGCCACTCCACATGGCGGGAAGAGCAAGCAGGCCGATAAGATCGTTAAGGCACCGTTGCAGGTGCTTGATTTCGCCGGAAGCAAGCTCGGGTTCGACTTCCATATCAGGCAGCCGTGGAGGACGAGGCAGGCCGCATGGCCCGACGTTGGCGGACCTCGCGCAGGAATTCCTCGGGCGGCACGTAGAAGGGATTCCGGTGCAGCAGGCCACCGATGATGATCATCGGATGCGTCCGCATGAGGTCGACCACCGTGTCACCGCCAAATTGGCCAAGGTGATAGGTGCAGATAACCGCATCGTCGTGACGACGCCATACTTCATTTACCCGCGATTCGAACTCAACGACGTCGTCTACGTACGATTGATCTCCCACCACCCAGTCCATGCGGCAGCAAATGCGGCTGAGCGGGAAACCTCCCGTGGCGTTGCCGCTAGCCATCTGCTCGAACGCTGCCAGCATTCGATCCTGATCGAAACGGCCGTCGCGAACGTAAGCTTCGGTGTTGATTCGAACCTGGAGTTGTCCGCTCTGCTCCGCCGCCGCGGGGTCGATTCCGGCAGCGGTCAGGCGCTGCAGATGGTCACGGCGTTGATTCGGATTGACGACGTGAACCGCCTTGTCGCCACGCTCGAACCCTTCCTTAATAAACGGAAGCAACACCCGATACTCTTCCTCGTCGTTGTTGAAAAACGCGCAGACGTGGCGTATGTCGCCGAGGTGGGAGCCGGCAAGGGAAATCGGCGCTGCGGTCTTCTTCATGCTGTCGTTCTCCGATAGCGATCGATAACGGTCAATATGCCGTTACGCCGCCGTCATCGCTGCGGGTGCGGGCCGCAGCCTCGCGGCTATTTTCACCAAGTCGGCAAGAGAATCGGCCTTCATCTTTTGCATGACCTTGCCCCGGTGCGCTTTCACCGTGATCTCGCTGATCCCAAGCTCCCCACCGATTTGTTTATTCAACAGGCCGGAAACCACCAACGCCATCACCTGTCGTTCGCGTTGCGAAAGCGACGCGTAACGGTTTCGAAGCACCCGCATCTCCGCCTCCAGGCTAAGAGCTACCCGGCTGTGTTCAAGCGCTGCCCGGATGGCGGCCAACAGCACGTCATCGTTGAATGGCTTGGTCAAGAATTCTACAGCCCCCGCCTTCATGGCTCGGACCGTCATGGGCACATCGCCGTGGCCCGTGATAAAGATGATCGGCATATCCTTCCGGTCGCCGGCGACGAGCCGTTGCAGTCCTAGCCCGTCAAGACCCGGAAGAGAAACATCAAGGACGAGGCAGTTGGGAACAAGAACGCGCGGATAGTCGAGGAATTCTTGGGCGGACGCGAATGTCTCCGGCCGCCATCCTTCACAGCGGATTAGCGACTCGAGAGACTCGCGCACTGAGACGTCGTCGTCGACAACGAACACGGTCGGCGTAGCATCCGACATGGGCCAACCCCATTTTTCGCCAACGTGCGTCGGCTTAACCCATATTTAAATGCCGACAATTGGCTGATGACGCCCCAATGTTCCGCAAATTGTATCAGATATCTCTTCATTTGCCTTGGGAGGATGACGCTGCAACCTTTGTGGCAAGAGCTGACTAGCGGGGTAGCCGATACCAAAGTATCGACGATACCATCGTCCAATTGTTCCTCTCCTAAGGCTGTGTTCTGATGACCCGCGTGGTCCGGTGGGTTTTCGCATGGTCCGGGCGCCTCCGCAGCGCGTCGAAGCTTTCATTGTTCAAGGCGCGGTCGCGCATCGTGAAGGCCTCGGTGCGAATGGGAAGGCGCGGCGGGCCTTTTGGGCTGATCGCGCTCCGAACGAAAGTGCGCTGCGCGCGAATTTGCTCTCGTTGGCCGCGACACGCACTCCTCAGCTCGGAAACGATCCGAACGTCGATCGCTATGCCCCAGACCTCTGGACCGACGAATTCTATTTTCTCAACCGACCCGGCCAAGCCGAGATTCAAAGCGATTTGTTCTGCGACTATCGAACCAACGTGGACGCCCCAAGTAGCAAGATTGGATGCGCGTTCCACATTGTCGACGGCGATCATTTCGCATTGGACACGGCGTCAGATCAGATCGCCGCGCTGGTGCAAGGGTTCCTCGAATCTTCACGTGACGGGATGGTGGCGCGTCGCGCGGGATGAAGCCGCTTTAAGTGGGCCGGTGATGCAATTGTGTATTGGGTTCGAACCTTTAGATCGGAAGGATGTATGGCAGGCAAGAGAACGGCAATCATAACCGGAGCGTCGGGGGGCATTGGCAGGGGTTTAGTCGAAGCGTTTCTGAGAGAAGGCTATAACGTCGTCGCAACCTCTCGTGACAGCAATCGGAAGCTGGCTACTTCGGGAAGCCTGGTTCTGCTCGATGGCGATATTGGCAAGCAGCAAACTGCAGCCCAGGCTGTCGAGGAGGCAATCAACAACTTCGGAAGCATCGATGTTTTAGTGAATAACGCGGGCATCTTCCTGACCAAGCCGTTCACCGATTTCACCACCGCGGACTTCGAGTCCCTTGTCTCCACGAATCTGCTTGGATTTTTATACATCACTCAGCGCACTGTGAAAGAGATGCTGAAACAGAAATCGGGATGCGTTGTGAGCATCACCGCGGCGCTTGCGGATCGGCCAATCGCCGGCGAAAATGGCTCCGTTTCGATGATCACGAAAGGTGGTTTGAATGCAGCGACCCAGAATCTCGCAATCGAGTATGCCAAAGACGGCATTCGCTTCAATGCCGTAGCGCCCGGCGAAGTGGATACAGAGATGCACCGCAACGATCCCAGCGACTCGACGTCGCAGCCGGCGAGGAAACGGGCGACGGTAAAGGATATTGTCGATGCCGTGCTTTACCTGGCGCAGGCGGGTCATGTGAGCGGAGAGATTCTCCATGTGGATGGCGCCGCTCCGGCTCGTCGTTGGTAGCCGCAGGATATTCAGCATCGATTCCGGCCGCGCCGAAGCGTCTAGCTTCTTGTCAAATTGAGGGCTCAAGATGAACGATCAACCAAAAAGCGATCAACCAAAAAACGATCAACCAAAGAACCAGCACGATTGTGGAGCGCGAGGTCAAGCGATCCGTGCGGCACTGGATCAGCATTGGGCGGCCTCCGACGCCAACGATTTTGAGATGGAGCACCGCATCTATCACGAGGACGCGGTGCTGGATTACCCGCAGTCCGGTGAGCGAACCCGCGGTCGGTGCAACATTCAAGGCCAACGCGCCAGTCAGCCGAGCAACAAGCGGTTTACGGTCCGGCGCATCATTGGCGGCGGCGATCTTTGGGTCACCGAACTCATTCTGACCTATGACGCCAAGCCGACCTACACCGTGAGCATCATGGAATTCAGCGGCGACAAGGTTGCGCGGGAGACCCAGTACTTTGCCGATCCATTCGTGGCTCCCGCATTTCGCGCTCAATTTGTCGAACGCATGGACAACCGTTAGCAATTAGCAATTGGCACTTAGCACACCGCTCGTCGCCAAATGCTAATTGCTCCTTAATTTAGAGGCGCGAGGATTCGCAACGACACCGCCACTTGCGGCGATGGAGGGACAACATGGATTGGAAACGGTTGGTCCAGTTTGCGCTGCAGGGTAGCGGTGTTTTGGAACAATATGCCATTCTGCTGGTACGCGTTTCGATCGGGCTGTTCTTCGCCATCTCCGGGGCAAACAAATTGTTTGTCGCCGGCGGCACGAAACCCGTTTACGAAACGCTGGTTGCGGCCAAAGTCCCTTTTCCCCGCGAGATGGCTTATTTCGTGTCGGGTGTCGAGTTCGTTTGCGGATCCTTGGCGGCCGTGGGATTTCTGTCGACCCCAGCGTGCTTGGCTTTATTGATCGATATGACTGTCGCCGTCCTGACCAGCGCGGTTTCCACCTTGCCGAAAGGCCTCTCGCCGCTTAGCTGGCTCGACGATTTCCTTTATCTTCCGGAAGTCTTGTACGTGCTCTTCTTTGTCTGGCTGGTCTGCTCCGGACCGGGAAGGTTCAGCGTCGATTACTGGCTTGCCGGCAAACTACTGAGGTGATCGATTCGAAAAAACTGCTTGTTCCTAGAGTTAAGGCTTTGCGGGCAGCGGCTGCCAGAGCTCAATCTTATTCCCATCCAGGTCATAGATCCAGGCAAAGCGACCGTAGGATTCATCCATTCGTTTGGCGTCAATCTTTACTCCCTCTTGTTTTAAGCGGTCGAGCAAAGCATCCATGTCGTCCACGATGTAGTTGATCATGAAGGGAGCGGGGCTGGGATCGAAATACTTCGTGGAGGCGGAAAAAACACTCCATACTGTGACGTGCTCCTTTTGCGGGTCGTCGTGTTCGCGCCACGGAAGCATCGCGCCTTGGCCTTTGTCCGCGAGTCCAAGATGCTTCGAATACCATTCGCGGGTCTGATCACGATCAGCGGATTTGAAGAAGACACCGCCGATTCCAAGGATGCGCCCGCGTTGCTCCGTTTTGACGGGCGGCTTCGACTTTTCAGGTTGCGGAGATTGCGCTTCCTGTCCTCCTGCTGAGCGGGCCGAGATTACCAATAGCGAACCGAGCGCAATTGTGCTCCACGGTATGGCTTGCATCGGCGAATTATACATAAGTTTCGATTCGGATACAGAAGTCGGTTCGCTCTTCGCTCTTCGCTCTTCGCTCTTTGCTCTTCGATCACGATCGCATCGCCTCGCGAAGCCACACATGACCGCGATCAGTGTTAAGTCTTGGATGCCATGCCATCAAGAAATGAAACGGATGCAACTCGCGCAGTGCTTTCACAAGGCGTAGCTCGCGGTTCCTGCAGAACGAGATCGACTTGTCCGCCTCCCGCACCACTTTTTCCGCCACTCCATTTCGATTACTTGGTATCATCTCGCGGCACCTACTTTTTGTTATTTCGTGGCGCAGTGGAGAGATCTGTTTTTCTTCTCCTCGGCTCACACTCTCAAGGAGACTTCATGGCACGAGTCACCGGAATCGGCGGCGTCTTCCTGAAAGCCCGCGACCCCAAAGCCCTCGCCAGCTGGTACGCCCAGCACCTCGGCATCCAGCTCGCCGACTACGGCGGAGCCACCCTCCTCTGGTCCGACGAAGTCCCCGCCGGTACCGGCCAAACCGCCTGGATGCTCTTCCCTGACACCACCAACCACTTCGGCTCCCCCACCCAGAGCGCCATGATCAACTACAGAGTCGATGACCTCGAAGCGCTCCTCACCCAGCTCCGCGCCGCCAACATCCCCATCGACCCCCACCAAGAATCCGCCCCCTACGGCCACTTCGGGTGGATCACCGACCCCGAGGGCAACCGCGTCGAACTCTGGCAACCAGTGGTCGAGACACCGTGATTTTGAATTCCATAATCTTTAAGCAGTCCGCTGCGCCGAGATAATTTAACATGCTAACCATACGCCGGACTTCGGCGAGGTGCGAATGCCCCGATTGCTTTCGGTAAATGTCGGCCTGCCGCGCGACGTGACATGGAACGGCAAAACCGTCCGAACGTCAGTCTGGAAATCTCCGGTCGCGGGACGGCGAATGGTGCGCAAGCTCGATATCGATGGCGATGCGCAAGCCGATCTGGCCGGTCACGGCGGGGAGCAGCGCGCCGTATTCGTCTACCAGATGGATTCGTACGATTACTGGGAGAGCTTTTTGGGCCGCAACGATTTTACTTTCGGCCAGTTCGGGGAAAACTTCACCGTCGAGGGGCTTCTTGATAACGAAGTCTGCATCGGCGATCGCTATCGCATTGGTGGTGCTGTGTTGGAAGTGACGCAGCCCCGCGTGACGTGCTACCGCGTCGGCATCCGCATGAACGAGGCTCGTATGCCGGCGCTGCTCGTAGCGCATCACAGACCAGGATTCTACTTTCGCGTGTTGCAGGAGGGAGAAGTTGGTGCAGGCGACGACATCGTGAAAATCGCCGATGGTCCAGAAAAGGCCACGGTTGCCGATATTGATGGTCTCTTATACTTGCCGGGACATACTCCTAAACAACTGGAGAGAGCGTTACGGATTCCTGCGCTCAGCCAGGGTTGGCAGTCTTCTTTTCAAGCGATGCTCACGCAAGCGTCGAGCCCGAATCCCGCCAAGGGAAATCCGGGACTCGCAAATGAGGAAAAAGCACCCGCATGGCCCGGCTTTCGACCGATGCGAGTTGCGAATATTCATAAAGAAAGTGGTAGCGTTACATCCTTTGTTCTGTCGCCAATCAATGGACAGTCTCTTCCTCTCTTTCAGGCGGGTCAATATGTCGTCTTGCGGCTGCTCGTCGATCCCGGCAAACCGCCGGTTCTTCGCAGCTATTCGCTGTCCGATCTGCCGGCAGCCGACCACTTTCGCATCAGCGTCAAGAGCGAATTGAACGGGATTGGAAGTTCATTTCTGTGCAACCGTGCGCGAGAAGGCGATCTATTGGATGTCAGTGCGCCGCGCGGAAGCTTCACTCTGCGTCCTGGCCAGGGTCCTGTGGTTCTGCTGAGCGCGGGAGTGGGCGCAACGCCCGTGATGGCGATGCTGCATGCTCTCGCCGTCGAAGGATCGCAACGAGCAATCTGGTGGATTTATGGAGCGCGCAATCGCGTCGAGCATCCATTTGCGGAAGAATCGCGTTCTTTACTGAAAAAGCTCTCGCGCGGGCGAGGATACATCGTTTACAGCAGGCCTGCCGTTATCGACAAAGTCGGAGTAGACTTCGACGCTCCCGGGCACATTGACACAGCTTTGCTGGAGAACATCGGAGTGTCACAGGGGAGTGACTTCTATCTGTGTGGCCCAGCTTCGTTCTTGCAGAATATGCGCGACGGTCTGCGAACCTGGGGTGTGCTCGCTGGGAATGTGCACACGGAAATCTTCGGTGCTCTCGAGGCTATTACCCCTGGCATGGCGCAGGTTGATCACACCCCTCACCTGCCACAAGGACCGCCCGGATCTGGCCCTCCAGTCTCATTCGCGCGTAGTGGAATTACCGCCGCTTGGGATCCGAAGTTCGCGAGCTTGCTTGAACTGGCGGAAGCCTGCGACGTTCCGGTCCGATGGTCGTGCCGGATTGGAGTCTGCCATACCTGCATGACTGGCCTGATGGACGGATCGATTACCTACAATCCTGAGCCGCTGGAGAGGCCCGCTCCAGGGAACGTGCTCGTATGTTGTTCCCAGCCAAACGCGGGCATCACGCTGGTTCTTTAAAAAAGAAGATCTCTGAGAGAAGATTTTGAAAGAAATGCGAGGAGTCCAATCATGCGTTCTGATATTGTGCCCGGAGGCATTTTCCCCCCATACGAACTGCCCGATCATACGGGCACACTGCGCAAGCTCAGCGAGCTACAAGGCGACGATCCGCTGATCCTCACGCTCGCGCGCGGCCACTATTGCCCAAAGGAGCACCAGCAGCATTTGGAACTCGCCGCGTTCTACCCCAAGATCGCGGTGGCGTACACGCAGATCGCCACGATCACCACCGACGATCACCATACTCTGCAGGAATTCCGCGCCTCGGTCGGAGCCCCGTGGACCTTCCTTTCGGACCCCGAGCGAACCATTCAGAAGGATCTCGACATTCAGGAGTACACCGACCCAGAGCACAATCCGATGATTCCGCACACGCTCGTGCTCAAGCCGGGCCTCGTGATCTACAGCATCTATAACGGCTACTGGTTCTGGGGGCGTCCCTCGGTCATCGATCTGTGGCACGACCTGCGCGCGGTGACCAGCGAAATCCGTCCCGACTGGGATCTGAGTGCTCCCGGACTCCGCGAGGCATGGAATGCGGGCGACTTTTCGCGTTTTCACGGCTGGAACAAGCAGGCCAGCAAAGATGCCTCGACGGCAGGGAAATAGCACAACCACTTCGATTTACTGCGGTATGGAATCGCTCGAGAGGCAAGTCCTGGCAAAGACAGCAGAGTGTTCGTGTCTGGATGTGTGTTCTGGCGATCAGGAGTTGGCGCCCACTGCAGCGGTTTGCGAATATCCGCGCTCTCTCACCTAGTAGTTAGTACAGTGGACATTCGACTCGCGCTCCCCGAGTCTAAATTCTAGAAGTCTCGTAATCGACTCGCTTCATTGAGGTTGTTCTCCCATCGGCGAATCAACGCGGTATGCCGTGGCATAGAGAAATTTTTCCCGGATGCCCTACTGGCATCTACCTGCGCGCGCCGGATTCTGTAAATCTCGGGGGCATGAAATTCCTCCCCCAGTCGCAACGCCGTTACAGCCTCGTCTTTTCTGTCGTCGTGCTGTCGATCGTGTTCACATCACTGCCGCTACGCGCGCGCGCCGCCGGATTGACGGTTTCCCCCAGCACTCTGGATTTCGGTTATGTCGCCATACATCAGACTCAGACCCTGTTAGTCGCCGTCGCCAACACCGGCGCGTCGACCGTGACCATTTCCAGCATGAGTGCGAACAACGATAAGTTCGTACTCTCCAATTGGAAAATGCCGGTGGTGCTTTCTCCGGGCGAGAGTCTCGAACTCAGCGTAACCTTTGAACCCACCGCCGCAGGAACACAGAACGGAAGAATCACATTCGAGACCAACTCCTTCAATGTCGCGGTCGCCGTCGGACTATCGGGCTCGGGCACCACCCGCGAGAGCGTGACCGCGACCCCGGCGAACCTTGAGTTCGGTAACGTCGCAGTAGGCCAGAGTTCCACGCTTCCCGTCGAACTGACCAACACACGCGGTTGGACCATCGTCGTTCAGAAACTGATCATTACCGGCAGCGACTTTTCCGTGAGCGGCGCGAACTTTCCCTTGACCCTGCAAGGCGGCCAGAAAGTGAAGTTGAATGCCACCTTCAAACCCCAGGTACAGGGAGAAACTGGAGGCAGCTTTTTCGCCTGGGGTCCGGGCCTCGATGTACCTCTAGTGGGCACGGGCACCGGCGGCACGAAGGGAACACTGACGATCACGCCCGCGACGCTCGCTTTTGGCAGCGTGGCCGACGGCAGCACGAAGACGCTCACCGCAAAGCTCAGCGCGACCAGCGGCAGCGTGATTATTTCTTCGGTTTCCAGCAGCAATTCTGTCTTTGCCGTGACCGGCGAGAAATTCCCCTTCGCCATCCCAGCCGGCGGTTACGTCTTGCTCGACGTCGCCTTCACGCCCGCGCATAGCGTGGCCAGCGCCGGCCAGCTTTCCTTCACCAGCAACGCAAGCGATTCGCCCGACTCCGAAGCGCTCACCGGCACCGGCACCGCACCCTTCGTGGATCTCTCATGGCGCGCCAGTGGTTCGCCGGATGTTGTGGGCTACAACATTTACCGGAGTAATTCTTCAAATGGTGGCTATTCCAGGCTGAACTCCGAGCTAGATGCCGACACTTACTTCACCGATGCAACCGTGGCCGGTGACACCACCTACTACTACGCAACCACCGCCGTGAACTCGAGCGGGAAGGAAAGCTCCTACTCGAACCAGGCCAAGGTCGTGGTGCCGTAGAGTGATTCCACTCCGTAGATTTTCCAGATTTTCCTCCTGCCTTTGACAGGCTGCGGCGGAACGCGCCATAACTCCGGCGCACCGCCGCTTCCTGGCCTGTGCTAGCACCACACTTTCTTCTTACATCACGGTGTCGCAATCCGACATGCAGCCCGTGGTTGCCGCCCAGACTTTCGGCTTCCCGCTGGTGGTTGATTACAAGGACCTGTATCTGCCTGATGGCGACATCAACCAGATATCGACTGCCAGGCAGACTTACCTGCTGAACACCAGCACCCGCCAGGCAGAGGGGAGCTTCAGCAGTTATCTCGAAAATACCGGTCAGCATGCCGATACGCTGGAGCTCAGCTCCTCGGGTAACTTCTTGGGAAACACGGGACAATCGAGCGCGCAGCAGTACAACGATTTCGACACCACCGGCGCCGCCTAGGATTGCGCGATTTCAGCAGCGCCGAATGTGCTGACGGCATTCAGCCCGGGCTGCGCTCAATAAGGGTGCCCCGTCCTTATCTCTCCGTTCTTTGGAGAGATGGGGCGGGGATTTTGACTTCGCACCCTGTAGTGGCGCGCTTTGAAACTATTCTGGCGGCGTCATCCTGAGCCTAGCCGTTTTTCAGGCGGAGCGAAGGATCTCCCGTGGCGCATGCCTCGTCGGCGAGGAGATCGCTCCGCCGGCTGAACTGCGCCGGCTTTCGGGATGACTGACCTCAAGAGGTAGCGGGCGCCACTTCCGAAAAATAAGATTCACCGCGGTGGGCGCGTGATCGCCCCCTGCGAAGCCGACGATACCAGCGCCGCATACTTCGCAAACACGCCCGTGGGATAGCGAGGCTGCGGCGCTCTCCAAGCTTTCATGCGATGACGCAGAACGTCGTCGCCAATCTCCACCTCCAAAAGCCGCTGGTTCACGTCGAAGCGGATCATGTCACCATCGTGCACGGCCGCAATCGGCCCGCCCAGCGCGGCTTCCGGTGACACGTGCCCAGCCATCAGTCCGTGCGTGGCGCCGCTGAAGCGGCCATCGGTTAAAAGCGCAACCGAAGATCCCAAGCCTTCGCCGACGAGCGCGGCGGTGACGCCCAGCATCTCCCGCATGCCCGGCCCGCCTTTGGGTCCTTCGTTGCGGATCACGACCACATCGCCCGCCTGAATTTGCTTGCGGGTGACCGCGCTCATGGCATCTTCTTCCGATTCAAAAACCCGCGCCGGGCCGCGATGCTCCAGCCGTTCATGCCCGCTGATCTTGGCCACGCAACCTTCAGGAGCAATATTTCCTTTCAGGATTACGAGGCCTCCAGTCTTCTTCAACGGCTTTTCCAGGGGCGCGATCACTTCCTGGTTCGGAGTTTCAACGGCACTCTCGCTCTCTGCCTCGAGCGTAAGCCCGGTCACAGTTTTCGCGCCGCCGTGAAGATGCTTGCCGCGCAGTAGGCGCCGCACCAGCAGGCGTATGCCACCGGCGCGATGCATATCTGCGGCTACAAAGCGCCCGGAGGGTTTCAGATCCGCCAGCAGCGGAGTGCGCTCGCTCACCAGCTGAAAATCGTCGATCTCGAGCTCGACGCCGGCCTCGCGCGCGATCGCCAGCAGATGCAGAACGGCATTCGTCGATCCGCCGCTCGCGGCTACCGATGCAATGGCGTTTTCAAAAGCGTGACGAGTCAAAATAGCACGCGGACGGATTTCCTGATGCAGAAGATTCATCACCACCCTGCCGCAATCGAACGAGACCTGATCTTTCTTGGGATCCATCGCGGGTACGCTGTTGAAGCCCATGGGAGAAAGCCCAATCACCTCCATCACCGTCGACATCGTATTCGCGGTGTATTGCCCGCCGCAGGCTCCGGCGCCGGGGCAGGCCACGTCTTCGAGCGCGTGCAATTCTTTGTCGGTAATTTTTCCGGCGGCATTGGCGCCCACCGCTTCGAACACATCTTGAATCGTGACATCTTTCCCGCCGTAGTTGCCGGCAGCGATGGTGCCGCCATAGAGCACGAGGCCGGGAAGATCCATGCGCGCCAGGGCCATGGCGGCGGCCGGAATGGTTTTATCGCACCCCACCACGCACACCACCGCATCAAATAACTGCCCGCGGCAAACCAGTTCAATGGAATCGGCGATCAACTCGCGGCTCACCAGCGACGCCCGCATGCCCTCGGTGCCCATGGTTTCGCCATCGGAAATGGCGATGGTATTGAACTCCATCGGCGTGCCGCCGGCAGCGCGAATGCCTTCTTTCACCTTGGCCGAAAGCCGCCGCAGGTGAAAGTTGCACGGCATGGTTTCAATCCAGGTGTTGGCCACGCCGATCAGCGGCTTGCGCAAATCGGCGTCGGTAAAGCCAATCGCTTTGAACATGGAGCGCGCCGGTGCCCGGTCGCGCCCGTCAGTAATTCCGCGGCTGCGATGCTTAAGATCCATGGCTATATAAGATACACGGGTGAGAGGTTAGAAGAATGAATTGTGATCCCGAACCGAGCGAGGGATCTTGGGTTTCTCCCGCGCCCATCGTATGCTCGCTGGCAGACGCCAAGGGCCCCTCGCTCGGCTGGGGAAGACAAGCTTATTCTATAAAACAAAAAAACGGGGAAACCTGCCGTTGGATCATGCCAGGAGGCTGCATTCCAACTTCAGGTTCCCCAATTGACATGACGCTCCCCAGAGACATCATGTTGATGATGCAAAAGCTGTGCCACCAATGTTTTCAAAATAGCGAAACATTTACGCCAGCGCCGCGCGCGCCGACGATTCCGAACGAATCGCAGAAACCGGAGGGTGCGGCCCCCAGCCTCCGTGATCCTCATGCCCATGCAAAGACGCGGAAGAACGCACATCGATGACATCCACGATGCCATACCACTCGCGGCACAGCTGCCCGATCTGCTTCTGCGAAACCTCAAGCTGCAGCGTGACGGCGTGATCCGCCCCCGAGGCCTCGGCGTGCACCGACGGAATGTCCAGCCCCCGGCGCGAAGCCGCGTTAAGAATGCGCATCAGCGCGCCCTGCGAGTTGCGATAGCGAACGTGGAATACCTGCATAGTTCGATCCCCCAAGAAACAATTTAGTAATTGGGAAATTAAGCAATTGAGTCATTTGAAATCATCGACGCAACAATTTCTCAATTACAAAAGTAACCCGTCCCCCAATTACTCAATTACAAAATCTCTCCATGATTCAATTTCCAATCGCTCCATGACCCGATGACTCAATCCTTGTCCCCATACACCATCTCGGAAAGCGCCGCTCCCGCCGGAACCATGGGATAGACGTTCGCTTCGGGAGCGCAATCGAATACCAGCAACTCCGGCTCCGGCGAGCGCAAAAAGTTGTCGATGAGATCTCCCGTCTCGGCCGACACCGGAAACTCCGCCATGGCAGCCTCGTTCAGGCGACAGGCGTTAATCTTGTAGGCCCTGGCGATCTCGACGAAATCCGGATTGTCGCTCAAATCGGTTTCGGCATAATTGCGCTCATAGAAAAGCTGCTGCCACTGCCGCACCATGCCCAGATATTTGTTGTCGACGATCACCATTTTTATGGGCAGCGATAGCCGATGCACCGTGGCGAGTTCCTGAATGTTCATCTGGAAGCCGCCGTCGCCGGAGACGCAGAGCACGCAAGTATCCGGCTGTGCTAGCTGCACGCCAACGGCAGCGGGCAGAGCGAAGCCCATCGCTCCCAAGCCCCCGGAAGTGATGAAGCCGCGGGGCGAAGAAGAACGGAAGCGCTGTGCCGCCCACATCTGGTGCTGACCCACGTCCGCAATGATCACGTTGTTCTGCGGCAGGCGGCTGAAGAGTTCGTCTAGAAAGCGCATCGTAGGCTGTGCCAGCCCGCGTGGATCAAGCTCGGCCCGCTCGCTTCCGCAGGCGACAGCGCGCCAGCCGCTCCAATCGGGGAGTGAGGCCTGCTCCACCTCTGCGTGAAATGCAGGAATCGTGTCGGCAAGGTCGCCGATCACCGGCACCTCGCAGGTCCGCACGCGATCCAGTTGCGCGGGATCGATTTCAAAGTGAACGATTTTCGCATTCGGCGCAAAGCGCGTAGGCTCGCCGGTCACGCGGTCATCGAGGCGCGCTCCGAAGACAAAGAGCAGGTCCGTTTCATGCAGCGCGGTGTTGGCCGCGCGCGTGCCGTGCATGCCCACCATGCCCAGGTAATAAGGCGCCTGCGGCGGAATCGACCCCAGCCCATGCACCGTGGCGAAGGCGGGAATATTCAGGCAATCAAGCAGACGGCGCAACTGTGGGATCGCTCCCGAAAGTTTTGCCCCTGCGCCCACCAACGCCACCGGACGCGAAGCCCCCTGTAGAAGAGAAAGGATGGTATCGCGAAAAGCCCTATCGGTCTTGGCTTCGGCGGGCCGCCGGTGCGGTGTAAACTTCACCGGCCCGGAAAACTCTTTCTTCGCTTTCAAAAGATCGGTAGGAATGTCGATGACCACGGGCCCCGGCCGACCGCTGCGCGCCCAGTAGAATCCCTCGGCGATCGCCTCGGGAATTTCGTCGATCGTACGCACCAGCCGGCTCCACTTGGTGAGCGAAAGCGTGACGCCGAACACGTCAGTCTCCTGAAAGGCGTCCGTACCGATCATCGCTGTGCGCACTTGCCCGGTGATGCAAACCAGAGGAACCGAATCCATCTTGGCATCGGCGATGCCGGTAACCAGATTGGTCGCTCCCGGACCGCTGGTCGCCATGGCCACGCCAACTTTTCCCGTAACTCGCGCATAGCCTTCGGCGGCAAACACCGCGCCCTGCTCGTGCCGGGTAAGCACGTGCCGAATGCCGCTGCCCTCGAGCGCGTCATACAACGGCATGATCGCGCCGCCGGGATACCCAAACACCAGGTCGATCCCCTCAGCCCGCATGCACTGCAATACGATTTCGGCGCCCTTATGCATTCACAACCTGTTTCCCCTCAGCTTTCGGAGCCTCAGCCGGCTTCTTGGGCTGCTGCCCCGGCAGCCAACTCATCATGCCGCGCAATTGCGCCCCCACAATCTCAATCGGATGCTTCTGCTCTTTTTCGCGCAACTCGGCGAAGTGATAACCACCGTCTTTGTTCTCCTTGATCCACTCGCGGGCAAAGGTTCCATCCTGAATGTCGGCGAGAGTTTTCTTCATCGCGGCTCGCGTAGCGTCGCCCACAACTTTCTCGCCGCGCGTCAGATCGCCATACTCGGCCGTATTCGAAATCGAGTAGCGCATGCGGCCCAGCCCGCCTTCGTAAATCAAATCGACGATCAACTTCATTTCGTGCAGGCATTCGAAGTAAGCGATCTCGGGCGCGTAGCCGGCCTCGACCAAAGTCTCGAATCCCTTCTTGATCAGCGAGGTCAGCCCGCCGCACAACACAGCCTGCTCGCCGAAAAGATCGCTCTCGGTTTCTTCCTTAAACGTGGTCTGCAAAACGCCGGCGCGCGTCGAGCCAATGCCGTGCGCGTAAGCCAACGCGAATTCATGCGCGCGCTTGCTCGAATCCTGCTGAATCGCGATCAGCGACGGCACCCCGCGCCCCTCGCTATAAACCCGCCGCAGCAAGTGTCCCGGCGACTTCGGAGCGATCATCACCACGTCAACATCGCTAGGCGGAACGATCGTCTTAAAATGAATGCTGAAGCCGTGCGAGAAGCCGAGAATCTTTCCGGGATGCAGATAGGGCTTGATGTACTGCTCATACACCGCGGCCTGGGTCTCATCGGGAGTGAGCACGTGAATCCAGTCGGCGCGCTTGGCGGCCTCATCCGGCGCCACCACCACCATGCCATCGGCGCGAGCCTGCGTCGCGCTGGGACGACTCGGCTCCAGCCCAACAATCACCTTGCAGCCGCTATCGCGCAAGTTCTGCGCTTGAGCATGTCCCTGGCTGCCGTAGCCCAGGATGGCGATGGTTTTGCCCTTTAGGGCCTCAGGCTTCGCGTCATGTTCGTAGAAAATCGTAGCCACCAGGTTCTCCTTTGTGCGCGAAACGCCCGCCGGGGGCGTCGCAAACCGACCGGTCGGTCGGTTCATCTATGCTACCGAAGGCTCCCTGACCGTGTCAAGAAAGAAGTGCAGTCCCTAGCCCCAAGGAGTAACTCCGGATCGGCATCGCTTGGCAAGGGAACGACATTGACCCCAAATCCAAGAAATCATTGAACCTCTTCCCCGCCACCTTCGTACCTAAACTCAGGAGGTCACCATGTACTGCAACGCCTGCGGCAAAGCCATCGCGGAAGACGCCCGCCTCTGCTCCTATTGCGGCAAAGCAGTCGGCATCGCGCCCCCGCCCAGAAAACTAATCCGCCCCCGCGCCCAAAGAAAAATCGCCGGAGTCTGCGCCGGCCTAGCCGAGCACTTCGATCAAGACGTCTCCCTGGTCCGCCTGCTCGCGGTGTTCCTCACCATCGCCACCGGCTTCTGTCCCGGCATCGCGACTTACCTGCTGGCCTGGATCCTCGTCCCCTCCGAGCCGAAACTACAACCGCTGCTGGCCTCCCAGCAGCCGCTAGCCACATAAGGATCGAGTGTCTGAGACCGCGCACTCGGGCACGACTTCATGACAGCCAATCCGGGCCAGCGTGTTTTGTGGAAGTCATGGCAGTGAAATCCTGCGCTGGATCGCTCGGTCACGGTGCTGTTCAGAGTGGCCTTTTGTGCTCCCGTCATGCCCGGACCTGCCGAAACCTCCGGCAACGAGTCCGATGTCCGATGCCCCGGTGAATCAGGTGATTCCGGTGCGGCCCAGGCTTCGGCACCCGTGGTCGATCCCATTGCAATTCTGCCCGTGCCGCCGCGCCAGCCCGCGCCACCGGAACAGAGGAACGCTGTTCAGCAGTCCGCTCCTGGACCAACGAGTATGTCCGACATGGTACGCAGACGCTCTGGGCAGCCCTGGAAATAGCCACAGGGACAAGAGTCGCGCATGTCCGCGATCACCGGACGAGGGTGGACTTATGGAGTTTCATGGATGACCTGGTGAAGTCCTATCCCCTCGGTGAACTCCATGTTGTTCTGGACAATCTCAATATTCACAAAATAAAGCCGCCCGGCAATGGCTCCTGCACCATCCATGAGCGCATTTTCATTACACCCCAACCCATGCCTCCTGGAGGAACATGATCGAATGCTTTTTCAGCATTCTCACCCGCCCAAGCCCTGACGCAGAGTGTGCAACGCTTGAAGAAGGAGCTGAAGGACTTTCTGGAACTCTTCCGAAAGAAATACAGCCAAAATCCCATCCCCTTCACCTGGACCAAAGGGCCAGAACCCTTCCAACGCATCATCGAGGCAACCAAAAGTATCAGGCAGCTCATGCTGAGCAACCAACGCAAAGGAAGGCGAAGAATAATGCCGTAAAGAACTGAACTAACAGTACGATGTGCTCGTTGCAGCCCAACCCCGCAACCTTAACCGTACCCCCAGGGTTAAACTTAAGATGGGGTGCTCGATGAGCTTGGCGAAATCGCCGTTTGTTGCCGTCGCTTTCGCCGTGATGGCGCTTGCGCTCATCGCCTCGGCCATGGTGGCTTGTGGGGGCGGCGGCAGCGGCAACGCCAACGTTCAGACCGGGGGCGGCGGCGGTGCTGGTGGCACTACCACGACCCTTCCGATCGGGACGGTGCAGAATGTCACGCCGCTCTCTACCTGTCCGGCGGGAGAGTGGTTTCAATACACCGACAGCTCGGGCACGAACCATCCCATGCATTGCGTTTCGGCGACGCTGGCCACCTGCCCGAACGCAGCGGACCTCGCCTTCACCTACGGCTACCTAAGTCCGACTGGAATCATCGCCGGCGATGTGAAAGGAGTCATTGTCTACTTCGATGGGGGCGATGGCACGCAGCCGCTGGCGAAGGGCTCGCCGACCGCAGGCGATATGGTGCAGTATTACTTCGAACAGGGTTACGAGCTGGTGCAGATCGCCTGGAGTTCGGCCTGGGAAGCCACTCATAACCCTTTCCCGGCGGGAACTTTTGGAAATATCCAAGCTGCGGCTTGCCGGCCCGCGACCTTCTTAAGCTTCGTCGATACGAACATCTATCAGCCGGTTTTTCAGGCCAATGCCAGCGCAGGAATGTGCGCTCATGGAGTGAGCGCGGGCTCCACGCAAATTCTCTACTCCATGACTTACTATGGAGCGGCAAAATTCCTGGACAACGTGGAGCTAGTCTCAGGGCCTGTCTTCGGCGATATCGCGCAGGGCTGTCAGGAGCCGCCCGCGAGCGCAGTCACCGTCTGCCCCGCAGGACAATACGGATGCCAACTCGGCTCCGGCACCTCCTGGAGTCTGTCCCCTACGTACTTGGAAGGCGCCTACGAGAACGTGGGCTCGTGGACCAACGACAACAGTTGCGGCGTGCCCAATACCACGACCTCCTCGGCCTCGAGCACGCGCTGGCTGCAGCAGAGCATCGTCGACGGCGGCGTCAATAGCCCTACCTACAAGTATCCCGCGACGGGCATGGCGGCCTGGCTCTGCCGCAGCGTCCAGAACCCCGACAACATCAACTGCGCCACCAGCTACACGGGCAAAGAGTGCGCTAATAACTCCACCTCGCAGGCGGAGATTTTCTATTCCCAGATCACGGTGGCGAACTCGCCGCCGGTGTATAAAGTGGTTGCGGTCGACAATTGCGAAGGCTCCGAGGGCTCGCCCAGCGGAAACGTCGGCGGCCCCATCGGCACATTGGGAGAAACCGCCATCGAGCAGGACATGGCCGGCGCTCCCGGCGTAACTGCGCAGTGCTTGCACCGGCAGCATTAAGGAATGGTGAACGTGAATGGCCATGTATCCCTATGCCCCTACTCCACCCGGTTTTGCACAAAATCCGGCCCCTGCACAAAAGTCTAACTCCTGCACAAAAACTCGGCTAAAATAAAAAGGCCCCGGTGCCAGCCGGGAGCCGTTTATCTTGAAACCTATCACTGTGTCGATTCCAGTCTAGACCGGAGACGACATGGACTCACAGGTAAAAATCCTCTTCGCGGCGGCACCAGACCACATTGACTCCCCAGGTGAGCGCGGATTGCCGCCCTAGTTCGTGCTGGCTTAGTAGCGCAAGCCTACGCACGCTCTGGTGAAAGCATCGTGGCAGAAGTCTTCGGCTTAGTGAATAAGGGGCCGCTCAAGCACGATGTAAATGAGAGTCCCACCCGGCTCAGCAACCGTTGACAGCAGGATTGGCTTCCATGACCCCTTAGCCTCCTCTATCAGTTGAGACTCTGCTGAATTAGTTGGCGTACCGATGATCATTTTGTATTCGTGGGTTTGCGGCATAAGCTACTCCTTTTTCGAGGAACCGCCGCGAATTATACGCTTACGCGCGAGGAGTTCTTGCAGCATTACCACAAGCGCAGCAACGTTGAGTCCGCATTCTCCATTGGGAGCGGACCGTCACGGCGTCCTTGCACAGGGCGGGCTCTTTCTCGGAGGTCGCAGGCTTTGCCTGCGACTCCGTTCCGCCAGGATGACAAGCCGTGGTGGCGGAGGCAAAGGGGGCTTAGGCGTAGCGGAAGGGGCGGTCGGGGTGGCTGCTCCAGAAGTAGGCTAGGATGATGACGCTGGCGACGGCGGCGTAGGCGCACCAGAGCGAGGTGAAGGCGTAGCGCTTGACCTCCATCACCGCCAGGAGAATGATCAGGTTGGCGGCGCCGAACAATACCATCATCCGGATCTTCGAGAAGAAGAGCGATCCGCAGGTGGCGATCACGTAGAGCACTCCCACGGCCGTATTGTTGGTGGCTGGATTCATGTAGACGATGCTGTTTGACTTGACGTAGACGTCCGTGGGGAAGGCCGTTAGGGCCCACAGGATGTAGAGCGTGGTGGCTCCGCCGAGCGCGAAGAAGGGGAGCATGCGCTGGCGGCTATTTTTATCGGGCTCGAAGAGCCACACGCTGAGGGGCAGAAGGTAGGGGAGCAACCCCTGCGCGTAGAGCATGAAGGCCGCGCCCATGTTGTGGGCGACGGCGGGCGAGAGGATGCCGTCGAGTCCCAGCCAGACGAAGCCCTCGATGAACTGATGAATGGCGAAGAGTAGAGGTAGGGCGGCGAAGAGCAGTTCGCGGCGGTGCTTGACCCGGGTGATGGTGACTACGCCTACGGCGCCGAGAGCGGCGCTGCCGACGAAGTTGGCCGTGGCTGAGAAACACATAGGCTTATTTTTCCGCGCGAATCGAGATCAGCAGGCACTCCGGGACAATTCGAGGGCGTTGCGCGTCGGGATGCGGATGCGCTGTAGCAGCTTTTCGAAGCGGGGATCGGAGCGCAGGGTATCCCAGAGGGCCTCGACTTTAATGTAGGCCAGGCGATTGAAGCGTTCATCGCAGGTTTTTTCCAGCCACGCGAAGGCCTGATCGTGATCTTTCAGGCCTACATACACCAGAGCGATGGAGAACGCGGAAACGAAGGTGCGTGCTGCGACGGCGTGCATATCTTCCACGATGCGAAGGGCCTCGCTGCGCTCGCCCAGGCTGGCGCGAGCATAGCCGGTCAAGCCCATGGCGACGGGACCGTTGCGCGTAAGCGCAGCATACTTTTCGAAGTGGGGCAAGGCTTCGCGGTACAAATTTTTGCAGGAGTACGCCTGCCCGAGTACGCCGTAAGCAACGGCATAATTCGGATCCAACTCGAGCGTCTTATGGCATTGCTCGATCGACTCAGCGAACTGCCGGGCCAGATAAAGCTGGACGGAGAGCACATGGCTGCAGGAGGTGGACGCGGGATCGAGAGCCAAAGCGTATTTCGCGGCCGTGATGGCTTCGGCGGAGCGGCCGAGAGCGCTCAGATAGAGCGGGTAGAAGGCATGGCTTTTTACGTAGGCGGGATTCACGGCGAGCGCGCGCTGAAAATTTTGGGCGGCGGCGGGCCAATCCCAGTCGTGGGTGAAATTGGCATATCCCAGCGAGATTTCGGCCTCGGCCAGGCGCGAGTCGATCTCTAAAGCTCTGGCGGCGGCGGCCTTGGCCTTCGGCATCACCTCGTGGGGGGCAAAGACGTTGAGGAATGAGGCCAGATTGTAGGCGTCGGCCAGGCCCGCGTAAGCGACGGCGTAGTTGGGGTCTTTCTGGATGGCCTGCTGAAAATATTCGATGGCTTTGCGCATGCCGTCGGCGCTGCGTTTGTTCCAGTGGAAGCGGCCTTTCAAATAGAGCTGATACGCCTCGACATCGTCGGTGGCGGCTTTCACGAGGGGTTCATAGCTGCCGGCCGCCAGGGAGACCTTCAGGCGGTCGGCGATGGCTCTGGCGATTTCATCCTGCACCGCGAAGATATCCTGCAATTCGCGGTCGTAGCGCTCCGACCACAAATGATAGCCATCGGCCACATCCGAGAGTTGAGCGGTGATGCGCAGCCGGTTTCCCGCCCTGCGAACGCTTCCCTCTAGGACGGTACTTACGCGCAGGCGTTCGCCGATGGTGCCGAGATCGGCGGCCTGCTCGCGAAAGGAAAATGCCGAAGTTCTTGCCGCCACGCGGAGACTCGGGATCTGGGCGAGGGCGTTGATGATTTCCTCGGTAATGCCGTCGGCAAAGAATTCGTTTTCCGGATCGGAACTCATGTTGGTGAAGGGGAGCACGGCGATCGATTGCTGCACAGGGCGGGCGGCTTCTCCAGAACGGCGTCGCGTGGAGTCGGCTGCGGGGAACTTTCTCGAATCCGAATCTCGCTTCACTTTTTGCAGATCAGCGCGCAGGTCGGAGGCGGATTGGTAACGCAGATTGCGATCTTTATCCAGGGCTTTGTCGATGATCTCGGCCAGCCGGGGCGGAAGGCCGGGGTTCAGGCGCAGAGTGCTTACGGGAGTGCGGTGCAGAATTTCGTCGGAGATGAGGGCCGCGGTTTCGCCACGGAATGGCGATAGCCCGGTCGCCATTTCATAAAGCACGACGCCCAAGGAAAAGAGATCGACGCGGGGGTCGACGTCTTTGCCCTGCAGTTGCTCGGGCGCCATGTAGCCCAGCGTACCGATGATCGCGCCATGACTGGTCAGGTTTTCGGCGAGGGTCATGTCCGCCGTAACCTCGGGGTCGGCGGAGTCGGCAAAGCGAGTTCCGGGCGGGGTGAGCTTGGCCAGCCCGAAGTCGAGAATCTTGGCGCTGCCCCGCCGGGTAACAAAAATGTTTGTCGGCTTGATGTCGCGATGCACGATGCCGAGGGAGTGAGCCGCATCCAAAGCGTCGGCGATTTCGACGGCGAGCGCGAGCAACGCTTCCGTCTCCACAGGTTTTCCGCCGATGCGCTGTTTGAGCGTAACTCCGTCGAGAAACTCCATGGCGATAAAAGTCTTTCCATCCTGCTCGCCAATCTCGTAGATGGTGCAAATATTGGGATGGTTCAGAGCCGAGGCGGCGCGGGCTTCGCGCCGAAAGCGCTCCAAGACTTTGGGATCGTGCGCCACCTCGTCGGGAAGAAACTTGAGCGCAATGAAGCGGTGGAGCGAGGTGTCCCCCGCTTTGTAAACCACCCCCATGCCACCGCCGCCGAGCTTTTCGACGATGTGGTAGTGCGAGATGGTTTGACCGATCATGGCGGGCCGCGCTCACGGGCAACCCTATGGTATGGAAGGCCGCGAAGGGAAGTCAAAAAAACTGCGGCGCGATGCACCTGGGCCGCCGGACAGGCGGGGCGGCCGTCTCCACATGAGCATCGATCGTAGCCTCGCTTCGCCCGGCGGACGGGTCAGAGACCCGTCCCCACGCATTTTTAGGGGGCTTCGATGAGCTCCATTTTGCCTTCCCGGGTGCGGTGGAGGATCATCAGTTTGCCTTTGGGGTCGCGGAAGACGAAGACATCGCGGTCGCGGAAGTGGGCTTCCTTGATGGCTTCTTCGAGGGTCATGGGACGCATGGCTACGGCTTCGCTCGAGCGGACCAGGTGGACTTCGGTGGTTTTGGCGACCGGAGGGTAGCGATGCACGGCTACAGGGACGGCGGTTTTTTCAGTCAGGCCGACGGCGGCTTGAATGCCGGTGCCATCGATTGACAGGGAGTGGCCGTTCCACTTTTTTACTTCTTCGCTTTTGCGGGCGGAGCGTTTTTTCGATTGCCAGCGGGTTTTGTACTTCAGCGCCTGCTTTTCCAGGTGGTCGAGGGCTTCGCTGACGGCGGCGGACATGTCTTTGGCCTGGGCCAGGCCTACGATGGGGCCGTTGCGCGGGCTGATGGTGATTTCGGCTTTGTGGCGGTGTTTTTCTACGGTGAGGATCACCTTGGTTTCGAAGCGGTCGCCCAGGATCTTGCGGATTTTTGCGAGGCCGGTTTCAACCTCTTTGCGGATGGTGGGAGTCACTTCGTAGTGACGTCCAGTGTATTCCACGTTCAAGAGCGCCCCTCCTAGTGCTTGCTCAGAAGTCAGAGTGCCGAAATCAGGATTAAAAGCTTAAACCCAGGGGACACTGAGGTTCATAGGGTATCTCAGGTCCGTCATGCTTTCGCTTTTGAATTCGTGGTTCCGAATTTTCGATCATTCTTTTACCCGGCGCTGGTGCGTGCTGGGGATGCGCATGTCTTCGCGGTACTTGGCTACGGTGCGGCGCGTGACCTGGATGCCTTGCGATTGCAGGATTCTGGTGATTTGTTCGTCGGTCAGGGGGCGGTTGGGGTCTTCTTCGTCGATCAATTTTTTGACGCGGCGTTTCAGGATCAGCAGGCTGGTGTTGCCGCCCTCGGGGCCTTGCACGCTCTCGCTGAAGAAGTAACGGAGCTCGAATACGCCTTGCGGCGTGTGCGCGTATTTGCTGGCTACGGCGCGGCTTACGGTGGAGGGATGCACGCCGATTTCTTCGGCAACCTCTTTGATCATCATGGGCTTGAGCTGGTCGATGCCTTTTTCGAGGAAGTCCTGTTGGCGGGCTACGATGCAGTAGCAGACTTTGGTGATGGTCTGCTTGCGCTGTTCGATGTTCTTGATCAGCTGAATGGCGCTCTTGTAGCGCTCTTTGACGTAGTCGCGGGTGTTTTTGTCGTTGCTCTCGCGAGTGACCAGCTTTTTGTAAGCAGGATTGAGGCGAAGCTGGGGCAGGTCATCTTCGTTCATCAGCACCAGCCACTCGTCGCCATGCTTGATGAAGGCTACGTCCGGCTCGATGAGGCGGGCCTGGACCTTGTTGTAGCGCAGGCCGGGGCGAGGATCGAGGGTGCGGATGAAGTCGAGAGCCTGCTGCACGGCCTCGGCTGGCCGCCCGATGGCTTTGGCGATTTCTTTGTGCTGCTTGCTTTGCACGGCGCGCAGATGCTGATCGACGATGGCGATGGCGTCCAGCAAAATTTGCGCGGTGCCGTTGCCGTTCGCGTTCTTATCCTGCTGCTGATCTTTATGCGCGTCGCCGTTTTTATGTTGCGCGAGTTGTTGCTGGTGGTAGTGCAACTGGCGGAGCAGGCACTCGCGCAGGCTGCGGCAGCCCACGCCGGCGGGGTCGAGTTGGCGAATGACTTCGAGGGCCTCCTCGAGATCGGCCGGGGAAAAATTGGACTTGTAGAGGGGATGCTGAGTTGTAACCGGCGCTTGGGGAGCGGGGGCGGCGGCGGCAGCGCTGTCTCCGTTGCGCGGCGCCAAGACGGCTTCGGCCGAGCGAGAGGGGTAATTCCTTATCTTCTCGAGCAGGCTTGGGGTGACCACGGTCGCGCCGGAAAATGGCGCGGCGTTGGCGGCTGCGCCGATGAGGTCGTTCACGTCGGTCGCTTGCAAGCCTGGCTGATCTGGGACGGCGGCCGAAACCGTCAAGGCAGGATTCGAGGCGGGCGCGGCGGAGACGTTTTCGTCGGCGGTTTCCTCCGGGTCGGTTTCGGAGGAGGCTTCGTCCTCGCCCAGTCCTAAGGCTTGGACTTCGTTGCCAATTTCTCTGGCGGTGGCGGCGTCGGCCTCGGGCGGCGCGGGCGGGGCCACGCCCAACATCTCCTCGTCGCTGGCGATCAGATAGCCGTCTTCGTTGAGATTGCCGATGATTTGTTCGGCGGCCTCGCGGACTTCGGGGCGCAGGCTTAGCGCGCCCAGCTGCCAGGCGAGGTGATCGGTTAAGTTTGTCGGCTTCGAGAGGAAGTTTTCGAACGACGGGCGCTCGATCTCTTCCATCTCTCCGCGGGTACGGTAGCCGGGGTCGAGATAGTCCTGGAAGAAAGATCCGAAGTCGATCTCTTCGAAGGGATCTTTCTTTTCGGCGGTAATCGGGGCTTCTTCGGTGGAAGTCTTGGTGGTGAGGCGATCGCGATCTTCTTCTTTGCGGCCGACTTCGTCGATCAGCGGGACGGATTCTTCGAGCTCTTCGAGGACGGGGTTCTCGACCATCTCGGCATTGATCATGTCCTTGAGCTCAAGCTTGTTGAGCGCTAGGACGGAGACCATCTGCACCAGGCCGGGGGTGAGGATCTGGCGCTGGGACAGTTTGACGCTCAGTTTGTGCTGTAAGAGGACCATGTTTCAAAGTTTCAAGGTTTCAAGGTTTGAAGGATTCAGAGGGCTTAACTTGAAACTCTGAAACCTTGAAACTATGAAACCTGTTCTTTCACACCAGCGAGAAACTCTCCCCCAAATACACCCGCCTTACTTCCGGATCGCCGGCCAACTGTTCGGGCTGGCCGTGGCGGAAGATTCTGCCCTCGTCGATGATGTAGGCCCGATCAGTCACTGAAAGAGTTTCGCGCACGTTATGGTCGGTTATCAACACACCGATGCCGCTGGCCCTAAGACTAGAAATAATTTTCTGCAGGTCGAGGACGGCGATGGGGTCGATGCCGGAAAACGGTTCGTCGAGCAGGATGAAGGTGGGATTGATGCACAGGCAGCGGGCGATTTCGACGCGCCGGCGCTCGCCGCCGGATAAGGCGTAGCCGCGATTCTGCCGAATGTGCTCCAGGCCCAGTTCATCGATAAACTTCTCCATCTTCTCGCGGCGCTCATGCCACGACATGGGCTGAGCTTCCAAGACCGCGAGGATGTTCTCCTCCACAGTCAATTTGCGAAAAACCGACGCTTCTTGCGGGAGATAGCTGATGCCATACTGGCGCGCCCGCAGGTACATGGGAACGTCAGTTATGTCCTGGCCGTCATACAAAACGCGGCCAGTGTCAGGGGGGATCAAACCGACGATGGCATAAAAACTTGTCGTCTTGCCGGCGCCGTTAGGGCCAAGTAAACCCACCACTTCGCCTTGCTCAACGCGCAGGCTTACACCATTCAGAACGCGGCGGCCACGATACGACTTGCCAATTTCATCGGTGGCTAGGGTACGCATTTATCGTGCCAATTATTTTTGTTTGGCGACTCGCGTCTGAGTTACCACAGGATTTTTAGCTTCGCCCTCTACCAGCACCCTATCATCGCGCCTATAGAAAGTCAACGAAACCCCGGTAATTTTGCCCCGTTCGGCATCAAAAATGCTAGGCGGACCGCCGGTGAGCACGAATTTGTCGTCAGCGCCGGTGTAAACCAGGGTTTGGCCTTCGGCGCGACGGTTTGGCTGAACGATTAGCACATGGCCTTGGGCGACCATGTGATCCAGCTGCCCTGGCCCTGTAAGTGATTCATTGCCCGGGGTTTGGCTTCGCGGCCTCAGATATACGTCCATTTCGTTCGAGCTGGCGGTGAAGCTTGTGCCTCGAGCTACTACGTCACCTTCGTAGTGTGCGCGCCGGTCGCTGTCGGAATAGTCGAGTTGCGCCGCCGTTACCGAAATGGGATCGCTGGGACTGGTTTTTCCCTCGGTTTTCCACTTGGGGTTGGGTTTTTTTTCTGGGCTCGAATTGGGCGCCTGAGCCGGATCTTGTTTCAGATTTTGCCGAACCAAAACTGTGGAAACCGGCTGCGCCTTGGTGCCCCGCGCTACCACGGAGCGCCGGTCGCGGTCGAACTGGATGGACGGAGCTTCGATAACGTTCGCATCCTGCCAGAGCCGGGCGTTGCCCTGATAAAGTGCGATCGCGGGTGAGTTGTGCGCGGTCATGGTGGCTGCAGTCACATGGATCGGCGAAGCCGAAGCCAGCAGCGCACCGTTAGCTTGCTCTTTGAGTTCGGTGTAGGTTGTCTTGACGTCGCCCTCGGCCAAGGCTTCGTTGGTGGTGCGGTTAATGCGAATCGTGTTGGCGGTGGTCACCATGCCTCCGTCGGAGATGCGCGGGCTTCCGGTGAGCACAAGAACGCGGTCGGCTGGGGTGTAGCGCCCTTGGTCCGCCCATGCTTGCGTACGCTTCGCCGGCGGCAATCCGTCGCTGTAGGCGACGTTTCCCTGCTGCACGATCGAAGCAATGCCGCCTTCGGGGAGGAATGCGGCGTCGAGAGTCTGGCTGGTGCTGACGCGGTCGGGTTGCCCCGGCGCGTCGCTGACGATCTTCGCGTCGGGCGCGCCGTGGATCGAGGTTAGCTGGCTTTTGCCGGCGGACGTTGCCTCGAATTTCGCATCAAAGCGGCCAGCGGTGATGATGGTGCCGTGCGACGACGCCGCGTTCTCCGAAGCATTCTGCGCCGGGGAAATGGTGATCTTCGCGGCGCCAGAAGTTTGGGCGCGTTCGAGGCGTCGGCCGCCGGCGACGAAGAAGTCGACCACAGGGGCGCGAAGCTCGAAATCCTGCCGTTGTGCACTATTCCCCGGTGCCCCACTTCTCGCGTCTTTTGCGAGAAGTGGGTCTTCGCTGGGAGCGTGTTGTTGCGCTAGCTTTACGCCATCCGCGGCATGAACTTTCTGCAGTTCGTTCTTCCCAGCAAAATCCAGAACCGCACTGCCGGCATCGCCTTGCATGGGCTGCGCTCCGGAGCGCTCGATGTGCACGTTGCCGGTCAGTGTGGCGGTTTGCAGAAGATCTTGCTTGCCCGCGAGAATTGCCTCGGCCTGATCGGCGCGGGCATGCACCGGATCGGAGTCCTTGCCCGTCGCTTCCGCGTTCACATTGCCGGTGGCGAGCACGCGCTGCACTTCGTTCTCCGGACTCAGGAAGAAGGTGGCCTCGTCGGCCCGCACCGTGCCCTTACCGGGACGCGCGAACACAGGCTGCTGCAGGACGATTTCGCGCGGCTCACGGGTAATCGTCCCGTGCGCAGCCAGAAGATCGGAAGCATTCGTGCCGCCCAGGGCCATGTGAATCCGTGATTGCAAGGTGAGGGTGTTGCTCTTGGCGGCATACTGCACGCCCACGGCCCAGCCGCTGGCCTGAGGCATGCGGAAGTCCACGCGCGCGCCGGTGGAGGCGTTGCCGCTCTCGCGATTGAATACCAGATCGCGGGTCTTGAGGTGGATGGGATTCTTGAGTTCCTTCGGCGTGGTCTGATCGGGGGCCGCGCCGCCTTGCGGATTAGCTTCGAGATCGATCTGCACATCGCCTTGCGCAATGACGTCGCCGGATTTGGGATCGTAGGTAAAGTCGTCGCCGTAAATCTGGTCGAAGCGCGATGTGTCGCGGCCATAGAGAATGATGCTGACGTCGTGCAGCTCAGTGTGGCCGTTGAGCTTGAATTCCTTGACGTCTTTGGCGCGGATGGTAAAGAGAGTGCGCCCGGCCTCGGATTTGGAAAATTGAAAGCCCTGGGCGGTCTGCTTGATTTCGATGCCCATCTTGCCGGGGAACGCTTTGAGCGCGCTGATCTGGCGAAGGCGCGCGTAGAGATACATGCCCGCGATCACAGCGATAAACAGCACCGCAATCGCAATCAGCCAGCGCCGGAGTCGGTAGATGGGCAGGGGCATTGCAAGTTCAGTCTAATCCAGTGGGTATCGTAATTTCCCGCGCTGCGCCGTAGCGCCGCGGTCCCGGCGGCTGTCCGGCGGGCGTCACGCCCGCCGCGCCGAGGGCGAGGACGCCCTCGGGACAGCCGGCAGGGATGCCGGCGCTACCTGTGCTGTTTCTGTAGAGCGGCTTTTCAAAAGCTTTCATCTACGCTGAGTTCCAAAATCATTCGGTCCAGTTCGGCGCGGGCTTGATTTTGCTGGGCGGCCAGGTCGCTCGACTCCTGGCGCAGCGCGGCCAAGCGGCTTTCCTGGGCATCGAGCTGGCCCACATAGCGCTGCAGCAGGGCCTTTTCCTCGGAGGTTCCCTTGAGCGCCTTCATGTTTTCGCGGATACGAGTCTGGTCAGCGGCAATCTGGTCGCTCTCCCGCTTGCGCTCGGCGATTTGATTGGAAAGATTTTCGATCTTCTCTTTCTGTTTCAGGATGCGATCGAAGGCCTGCTGCATCGCCGGCGTAGCACGCTTCTGCTGCACCAGCAGCGCGACTTCATCGTCGTCGAGATTGGTCAGTTCGTAGGTGGCTTCCTCGGGATGAACGGACTCGACTGTCAGCTCCGCCGTTTTGCCGGGATCGACGGCCACGCGGAAGCGGTGATAGGACTCGGTGGTCTCCTCCGGCTTCGGGGTGGCGCCGGTGAGCACCCATCCCTCCTGCGCGGGATGTTCTACGATCACCTGGCGAGCTTCCGTGTCGGCGTTGCGAATGGTGTACTTCTTGACGTTGCGCTGTTCCTTGGTCAACTGCATGATGCCCTTGGCGATACGCACGCGACTGAAGGGCTTTTCGCTGGACTCTTCGGAGTGCTTCACGTGCACGGCGGCATCGCCGGCATAAGAGAGCAGGCGGCGTTCTTCGGGATGAATCGTTTCGAGAATACCTTCTCCCGCGAAAGTATCCGCTTCCAGCACGTTGAAGGAGCCGGAATCGAGCACCTGGCCGCTGGTGTTCCTGATCCATAGCGCGCGCAGCGGCGCGGAGCCCTGGTTCCAGAGCGTGACCTTTTCGGCTTCGATGTGCGCTTGCAGGATAGGCACCAGCGCGGATTGATTCTTGCCGATGGTGATTTTCTGATTAATTTTGTATTCGAAAAAATCTCCGGCGGACTTGCCTTCGGCCTCGGCGCCCTGCTTGGCCGAGAGTTCTGCCATCTCCGTTTGGACATTGGCCGAAGTCGCCTGCACCTCGACGGTTTCGGCGGCGGTACCGATGTTGAGAGTTGCATCAACCTGGTTAGTGCGGCCGATTCCCAAATAAATATTGCTCAAGTTGAAGCGCTGAAAACCGGGCGCGTTCACGAACACGGCCGAATTGCCGGGCTGAATATCGGAGAAGCTATAGCGGCCCTGGCTGTCGGTTGTCGCGACCTGCGAAGCGCCGGTTTCCTCGTTGCGCACGGTTACATGTGCTCCCGAAACGCCCGCCCCCGAGGGATCTTTTACCAGGCCAGACAAACCCGTTACGCCATTGCCAAGGCGGAATGTACCACCTCCAACTCCGCCGCCATATCCGGCGCCGACCCCGCCGCCGCTACCACCCGCCTGCACGGGGCCGTTGGAGACGGTTGCTTCATGCGATTGCGGAGTCAGCATCACAGCTTCGGGCAGTGGCACGACTGGCCTGCGAGCGTAGAAGGGCTGCGAGATATCTTGAATAAAGGACTGCGGCGCGCCGGCGACGAGCGAAAGTTGCACATCTTTCCAATCTTCGCCGATGGTGTTGTCGACGATGGCCCAGCCCTGCAGCAACGGCTTCTCGCCCGGCTTCTCGGCAAGGAGGATGCGATAAGTACTCTTCCAGATCGGCACCTCGCTGATGTAGCTGACGAAGACATCGCGCTCGCCCGACCCAGTGGCGGTGAAGCTCATGCGGCGCACGTCGCGAGCGCGGGACGATGCGATGAGGCTGAGATAGCGGCCAACTTCGTCGGTGAGTTCGCGTTCGGCGATGCGCACCGATGTCGCAGCGCCGAGTTCGAAATTCCTCATCTCGCCGGCGTCGGTAACGATCGAGAAGGTGGTTACATCCTCAAAGTCGTCTTTGGAGCGCTGCCGCCGGATTTTTTCGACGCTAAGCAGGCGTCCCGAGGCCGTTGAGGAGCCGCTGCACTTCCACGCGCGCCCCGCGCAGAGCCAACAGATATTCGGCTTGCGTAACCTGCTCGCCAAAAGGCAGCCGCAGAGACTTCAGCCTTTCATCAAGGGGCGCAATGGAGTTGTAGCGCACCGATGAGACGCGGCCATCCCCGAGATCGACCGCGGTCAGCGATTTCAATACGTCGTTCAATTGAGAAGTAGTGAAGTCGATGCTGAGTTCCTGCGTACCGTGGACGCGGGCGGTGTGCTCAAAGTAGCCGACGCCGTTCTTATAGAGAACAACTCGTTTGACCGGCAGGCGAGCGGAGGAGTCGGCGGCGACGGGCGCGGTCGGCTCGGGTTTCGATGGTTTTGCAGTTAGTTTCGTCTGGGCAAAAGAGTGAGAGGCTAACGCTAGGGCGAGAATAACTTGAAGGCAACGGCGCATGGCGGACCTCCGATTTTGTAGAACCGGAAGTCTAGCATTAGGTTGTATCGGCAGCTTACTGCCGGGAAGGTGAACTTACTCAAACGGTATTTCTACCTCGGCATAGCTGCCCGGGGCGGCGCCCGACACTGCCGATGCGATCCGGTCGAGGTATAAGCGCACCATCCTCCAAGTCGGATTCCCAAGCACAACAATAGCTATTTTTCGGCCGGTTAGATTTTGCTGGTAACGAATTCTTTTATCGGTCGTGAGCAAGACATCGAAGCCTGCAGCCTCCGCGAGGTTCAGCAGTTCGCCGTTGGAAACCCGCTCCCATCCTCGGTCTATCGCCTCAGTTACCTCGTGACCCGACAGCGATCTTGCAATTCCGCTGGGGGTGCCGTGATCAAAGAGAATGCGCATCGTCTGAGGTCGCTGTCCTGGCGGGGAGCGGTGGCGGGTCGAGGCTTCGGGCAGCAAATTCGAGCACCGCTTGAATCTGCTCTCGGGTTACATGAAACTGCTCGATGATTTCATCGATACTCGATCCGGCCTCGAGGTTCTGGAAGACCGTAGCCACCGGCATGCGCGTATCTTTGAACACCCAGGCGCCGCTGCGCTTGCCGGGGACGCTTTCGACGGCGGGGCATTGCGACCAATCGAGGGCTGCCATTTCTTACCTCCGCTAACTCAACCTTATTATCACATTCCCGGACTCGATTCGAAGCTACCCACTCTTTCTGCCTGGACCGATGGGAAGACCTGCTGCATTCTGGTTGCCGAAGTCTCGCAGGGTGAGTTCGATGCCTCCGAAATCGGGGTGGTCGTTGTGGCCGATGGTGAAGGCGATGTCGATGGTGTCGCCGGCTAAAAGCGGCGATTGCTGCAGGCGCTCGGCCATGTGCCAGCCTAAAGCGTCGAAGACAGTTCTCAGTTCTCGGTTCTCAGTTTTCAGTTTGGCGGCTTCGGACCGTTCACTTCGGCTAATGGCTGCGCCATCGGGATGGCAGCTTGGCGTGGCCAGCACAGCTTCTGGCGAGAGCTCTTCTTTGCCAGATTGTTCTTTTTCAAGACGCGGAGAAAATTCGTGCTGTTTAGTCGCTTCTCCGGCCTTGAGCTTTAGCTTGATGTGTTTGTCTTTGAGAATTTTGGGCGGCGCGATGAGGCGCACGGCTCGGGCGGCGAAGGCGGGTTCGTGATTGCCGGCCCCGTATGGCTCTAACAGACGCAGCACCTCATACAGCGCGGGAGTGATTTCGGTTAGATCGAGTTCGGCTTCTACGTCGAGCACGGGATCGAAATCCGCCAAGGTCAGCCGGGTGCGGGCGAAGGCGTCCAGTTCGCCGCGCAATCGAATCACGTTCGCCGAGGGCATCGAGAAGCCGCAGGCGTGCGAGTGGCCGCCATAGCGAGTGAAGAGGCTGTGCGACGATTCAACCGCTTCGAGCAGATGAAAGGCGCGGATGGAGCGGCCGGAGCCGAAGGCTTCATCGCCCTCACGCGAAATCACGATTGCGGGGCGGTGATAACGCTCGACCACGCGGGTGGCCGCGATGCCGATCACGCCGCGATGCCAGCCTTCGCCATCGACCACGATGCAGAAGGACTCGCACAGCGCGGGATCGCCACTGACGCGGTCTTCGACCGCACGCAGGATTCGGCGTTCTTCTTCCTGGCGGGCGGCGTTGAGCGTGTCGAGCTTGGCGGCCAGTTCGCGGGCGCGGTTCGCGTCTTTCACGCTGAAGAGTTCGATCACGTCGCGGGCGATATCCATTCTGCCGGCGGCGTTGATGCGCGGCGCGATGCGGAAGGCAACTTCAGTGGACGTGGGCGGACGCTTGGAGGAAATCTGCGCGACTTCCAGCAGCGCTTTCAAGCCGGGGTTGACTGCACGGCGAAGAGAATCGAGGCCCAGCTTGGCGAAGACGCGATTCTCGCCGGTCAGTGGAACCGAGTCGGCAATCGTCGCGATGGCCACTACTTTCGAAAACGAGAGCAGCATGCGGGTCTGATCTTTGGCGTCCAGGCGGCGCTGCATTAATCCTTGCGCAACTTTGAAGGCGACGCCGGCTCCGCACAGTTGCTTATAGGGATACTCGCATCCAGACTGATTGGGATTTACTACCGTGAGCGCTTTCGGAATGCCATCCGGTCCGGGCAGGTGGTGGTCGGTGACGATCAGATCGACGCCGAGGCGCTGCGCGGTCTCCGCCGGGGCGAAGGCGCGAATGCCCATATCGACGCTGATGATGAGGCGAATGCCGGCGGCGGCGGCGCGCTCGATCACATCGTCGCGGAGATCGTAACCTTCGCGAATGCGGTGGGGGACATGGAAATCCGCTGCGCCTCCGCAGAGTTCGATGGCGGTTTTGAGAATGATGACCGCCATAGTACCGTCGACGTCAAAGTCGCCATAGATGAGCGTCGGCTCTTTGCGTTCGATGGCGGCATCGATGCGGTCGACCGCGGCGCGCAGGCCGGTCATTTTTTCCGGCGCGTGAAGATGTTCGATCGAGGGGGCTAAAAAACGAATCGCTTCATCCCGATTTGCTATGCCGCGCTGGATCAGCAAGCTTGCCAGCGTGTGGAGGGGGTTGCCGCGAGCGGTTCCGTTCGGCGAAGCGGTTGCGAACTTGCGGCCAAACCAAAGATGAGACGAATCGTAAAGTGCGCCTGCGAGACTCTGGACTTGCGCTGGATCTTCCGCGGCCAGTTCCCAGCGCACGGCTAGTTCTCGTCGTCCTGATCCGGTTCGTCGATGGGGATGCCGCCGAAGTCTTCCGACATTTCGAGCAGGTGCTGGTAGCGGTCGTACCAGTCGGTGCTGCACTCGCAGAGGAACATCGATCCCTGATAGGCCCAGCCGAGTTGCAGGAAGCCGATCTTGCCCACGTGGGCTCGCAGCCAGCGGGCATCTTCAACGTCGTCGCTGTCGGAAAACTCGGAGTTGGAGAGCCGCTGCACCAGGTCGTCTAGTTCGGTGCGCTCCAGCTTCCAGGAATGCATGGTCAGGAAGGGAGCGCCGGCGGTCTTGGCCAGTTCGACGAAGTCCTTCCAGCCGTCGGGATTGGCACCCGTCTCCCACATGATGCATTGCACTTCTTCGTAATCCACGTAGCCGTGGAAGCGGCTCATGCCATGGCCTTCGATAAAGGCGATCATGTCATCGCGGACTACGGTTAAATCTTCTGGCGTGGGCGACATAGCTTGGGTTCAGAGAGCATTGTATGCCGTTTGGGTGGGAACGTGCCAGCGGAGCGGAGGTGCGCTCCGATAAATCCGCGCGGGGGTTCTCGGCTTATCCGCGGTCCAGGCTGCTGCGTTTTGCTGATTCAAAACCTACATCGCGGAGAAGGCGGAGAACACCCGCGGCGTTCGCTGGGAAGACTTGCACCGCGGGTTCCGATGGCCGTGTTACACTTTATTTTTCACTAACAAGCCCTGCTGATACAGGACACTCGTTCCGCACATGCTTCTTTCCAAGGAATACGTGGGCTACCTGGCCCGCGAAGTTACCAAGAAATTAATAGCGGGCAAGGCCATCGAGACCTCGGCTGTGCCCAAGGTCACGGAGCGGGTGCAGGCCGCGCTGCTCGAAGAGCTGACCCTCGAAGACCGCATCAACGATGAGGTGCGAGTGATCCTCGAAGCCTATTCCGAGGAGATGAATAAGACCGGGGCCAACTATCAGGAGATGTTCCGCAAGGTGAAGAGCGAGTTGGTGCGCAAGTACAAGGCGGTGCTGTGAGGCTGAGCCGCGACAAAGTGAACGTGCTGGCGCGGGCCGTCGCCGATGCCCTCAAAGCGATGGACGAAGTCGATTTCATCGAAGATCCCAACACCATCCGCCAGGAAACCCGCAAGATTCTCGAAGACCTTCTCAACCACGAAGAGCGCATCGATCAGGCCGCCCGGCAGAAGATCGAGAGCCAGAAGCGCACCATCCTCGAGGGCTCGCAGGAGTGGGACATTCTCTACCGCAAGTACTACAACGAGGAAGTGAAGAAGCTGGGGATTTAGCTCGCGGCTGGTCAGGGCTGTGAAATTTCTCATAATTCGTTTTTCAAAACCCTTCCGGTGAGTCTTCGTTCGTCAGGAATCTCGTGGCAATCTAATTGCACAACAAAAAATTGTGAGTTTTGCAGTTTTGGCCATCCCGCTCCGCTAGAAGAAGGAAACGATTCCAATGGATACCGATCGCCGCTCCATCGTCCTGTTAACCGGAGCCTCGGGCTACATTGGAGGGCGACTGCTCCGGGTGCTTGAGAGCGCTGGGCGCAGCGTTCGCTGCCTGGCACGGCGGCCTGACTTTCTCCGGCCGCGGGTCGATCCTTCGACTGAAATTGTGCAGGCAGATTGCCTGGATCGCGAATCTCTCACGCCGGCGCTGGCGGGGGTGGATACGGCTTATTACCTGGTCCACTCCATGGGATCGGCGGGGCGCTTCGAAGAGGAAGACAGGCGGGCGGCGCAGAATTTTGCCGATGCCGCGCGCGGGGCTGGAATTCGGCGAATCGTCTATCTGGGTGCGTTGGGCGATCAAGCGCACGGGCTATCGGCTCATTTGCGCAGCCGGCAGGAGGTGGCCGACATCCTGCGCGGCTCGGGAATTCCGACCATCGAATTTCGCGCGTCGATTGTGATCGGCTCCGGCAGCCTGTCGTTTGAGATGATCCGCGCCCTGGTGCAGCGCCTGCCGGTGATGATTTGTCCCAAATGGGTGGGAGTGCAGGCGCAGCCGATTGCCGTAGAGGATGTGATCGCGTATCTGATGGCGGCTCTCGATTTGCCGGCGCAAGCGGCGGCGGTCTTCGAAATCGGCGGCGCCGACCAGGTCAGCTACGGCGAAATCATGCAAGAGTATGCGCGGCAGTGCGGGCTGCGGCGATGGATGATCCCGGTGCCGGTGTTGACCCCTCGACTCTCGAGTTTGTGGCTGGGACTGGTCACTCCGATTTATGCCCGCGTTGGCCGCAAGCTGGTGGATAGCATGCGCAATCCTACCCTGGTACGAGACGGCTCCGCATTGAAGGTTTTCGCTATCAAGCCCAGAGGGATGAAAGAAGCCATCGGCAGGGCGCTGCATCATGAAGACCAGGAATTTGCGCTGACTCGGTGGTCGGACGCTCTCTCTTCGGGTGGGACGCAGCAGACGTGGGGCGGAGTTAGATTCGGAACGAGGCTGGTGGATTCGCGGAGTGTACAAGTATCCGCGCCGCCGGCGGCGGCGTTCGCTCCGGTGCGGGAGATTGGAGGGGCGAACGGCTGGTACTACGCGAATTTTCTGTGGCGGCTGCGAGGCTGGATGGATCTGCTGGCAGGCGGCGTGGGATTGCGCCGGGGCCGCCGCGACCCGCACACGCCGGCTCCGCGAGACGCTCTGGATTTCTGGCGAGTCGAGGCCTTTGAGCCGGATCGCCGCCTGAGACTGGCCGCGGAGATGAAAGTTCCGGGCCGCGCCTGGCTGCAGTTCGAAGTCGAAGGCAACGGGCCAGGTCGAGAGCAAGAAGAAAGTTCGGTGCTGCGGCAAACCGCGATCTTCGACCCTGCCGGGCTGGCGGGGTTGCTTTACTGGTACGCGCTCTATCCCGTGCATCGCTGGATTTTCGCCGGTATGCTGCGAGCGATCGCGGCTCGGGCACAGCGCGAAGAGAGTGTGGTTTCTCCACTGGAGCCATGAGTTGCGGAGGGATGGGGTCTGCCGGAGAAGATCGACAGAGATCGCCCTGGCAGAGCCCGAAAGTGTCTACGCTGCTCGCGAAAGCAACCTCAGGCGCTTAACGCGCGAACTCCTTTTGAACGGCTTTAACGGCACGAGTGGAACTCGTGCCCTTCCCAAACCAGCTTGAACCAGAGTCTTTCCGCAGCCCGGCAGGACACTCCGGAAGCCCGTACCTTCCCTGCGCACCGGTGATGGCGGGCAAACTTGTTTAAGCTCCCTGCGCCCTGGCTTTTGGCCTTGTCTGAGAAGTCGCTGAATATATGGCCTGCGCACCAGCTCGTTCCGCTTGCGAATGAGTCTCGATTACATCATTCCAAAAAGTTGTGGCAGGATCGACGGCGGAAACGCCAACCTGGCCGGCGCCAGGGGTATCTTCACTTCCTACCCAGGCGAGTAAAAACTGTTCCGACTTGTTGGCGCGGGTTAAGGAAACCTGGTCGCCCAGCACAAGGCTGCCGCGGATGCCCTGTAAAAGCGCTCCCTTGCGGCTCACGTTGATGGTCCTGACTTCCGCTTCCAAAGGTTGGCCGTTGCTATCGACGGCGGAGAGATGAACGGGCAAAGATATTTGGATCCGCCGGTCGCGGCGCTCGATCTTGAACTGCTCCATAAGCTTGCTTAACTCGGCGGCAATGGAGGCCAGATCCTGTGCGGCTTTGAGCGACTCCTGCGCGCGCGATAAAGTGCCTTCGGCAGCCTGAGCCACGCTCCCGATGTTCGCCGAGATGTCGCCGGCCCCGCTGGCGGCTTCGCTGGTATTGCGGGTCATCTCGTTGGTGGTGGCGCTCTGTTCTTCGACGGCGGCCGCGATGGTCGCGGAAATATTATTGATCTCGTGGATGACGCCGCTCACGATCCTGATCGCCGCGACGGCCCCGTTGGTATCGGCCTGAATGGCGCTGATTTTGTGACCGATGTCTTCGGTGGCTTTGGAGGTTTGCTTGGCCAGCTCTTTGACTTCGTTGGCGACCACGGCGAAGCCCTTGCCCGCTTCTCCGGCGCGGGCGGCTTCAATGGTGGCATTCAGGGCCAGCAGGTTGGTTTTTTGCGCGATGGAATTGATGACCTTAATGACTATGCCAATTTCCGCGCTGGAGTGGCCCAGCTTCGCGACCGTGGCATTGGCAGCCTGAGCCGCGTTGACCGCGGAGCCTGCCACTTTGGCGGATTCGTTGGCGTTGCCAGCGATGCTCTGAATGGTCAGCGTCATCTCGCCGGCGCCCGTAGAGAGGCTCTGCAGATTCTGGCTGACCTGCTGTGTAACGCGAGAGACGGAGTTGGATTGGGCCGCGGTCTCGCCGGAATTGACGGTGATCTGCTCGCTGGCCTGGAGGAGCTGCTGGCTGGACTTGTCGAGTTTATGGGTGTGCGAAGCGACTCCGCGCAGCAGTTCTTGCAGCTTATCCATGAATTGGTTGAAGAGGCGGCTGACTTCTCCCAGTTCGTCGTTGGCAAAAGCGCCCGCCACCTCCAGGCGTTGGGTAACATCGCCTTGGCCGGCAGCGATGTTCTGGATCATCTGGGTCAATTGCTGGAGCGGATTGACCACGAGTTTCCGTACCAGCCAGTACTGCGCCAGCACCACCAGCAGCGAAACCAGCAACACAGAGGAAACCACAACGGCCTGCATGACCCGGAGCTTGGCGACAACGTCGGCCTTGGGATACGCCGCCAGCAGCGTGTATCCCCATTTTTCGAAGGGCTTGGAGATAACCGTCCATTGCGCTGCGCCGGAGCGGTTTAGCCGCTCGCTGATTTCGTCGGCAGTGACGCGCTGCGGCTTGAAGATGACTCTTCCGTCGGCGTGGAGCAGCGCAATAAATCCATGGTCGAGGTTTTGGCATTGTTGATGCGCTCGCCCAGATCACCCACCGCGGTCAAGGGGTAGCCCACGTACCATATGCCAATGGTTTGTTTGGCAGCGTTCCGCATCGGCTCGTAGCCGGTCATATAGGGCTTGCCTAGAATGTCCACCACGCCGTAGAAGGGTTGTCCGTTCTGAATAGCCGCGAAGGCCCGCCCTTTGGGATCGAGAACCGTTCCCACCGCGCGCGAACCATCTGGCTTCATAACATTGGTGGAGACGCGAACGAATTGATCGCCATTCTTGACGAAAAGAGTCGCGGTGCATCCGGCGAGTTGCTTAAGGTGATCCACCAGAACAAAGTCGCCGGCTTGCGAGGAGTGTACCAAACGCAGCTCTGGAAGCAATTTGCCGTCGGCCTTGGAGGACGGGATGCTCTCCGGCGCTCCCATGCGCTCGCCTTCCTGGAGCAGAACCTTCATGGCGGTGCGGACGGACTGGGAACTGAGATTGTCGACCGTCTGTGTAGCACGATTGAGATCTCTTCCACTTGGTCGTCCGCGGCCTGGTCGGCGCGGGCCCGCACCTCGGATTCGAGCGCGCGGGTCATGATCCAGCCGAGGGCGGAGATTCCCACGACTACGACGACCACCGTCCGGAGCATGAACTTGACCGAAAGCTTTCCCATTGCCGAACTCCTCGAAGAAAGCCGGAACGTGCGCCGCCATCGAGGGATGGGGATGCAACGTTCGGAGCCTAGGGGCGAGACAGCCCCAAGAACAATCCATCGGCAAAATCGTGGCCGCCATTACCCGAGCGAAGAGCCGGCGATAGTTATTGCAGCTTCGCGGATTCTGCCTTGGCTTCCTTCAGGATCGGGATATCCGGGTCGGCGTCTTTCCAGAGCGTGAGGAAATCCTGATACGCGGCTTTAGCTTTCGCCGTGTCGCCAGAAAGGGCATAGGCGCGGGCAAGTTGCAGACGCGCGATCGCGGCGATGGGGAAGTTTTGCACGATCGTAGCGTGATCGATGAATTTCTGGAATTCGGCGGCCGCGGCGGGACCATTCTTTTCGGTGAGATAAGCCAGGCCGCGAATGTAGGGAGGATACATCGCAGTCCCCGGGGGAGGAGATCCGAGTTCATAGGGAAGTGATGGCTCGAGAGCGACGACCGCGCGCTCCGGCGCCTGTTGCGCCAGGGCGATGGAGGCCTCGATCACGGGAAACCAATAAACTTTCAAATAGGTGTTGCCGGGTTCGGACTTTTGCAAGCCCTCGAGCAGACTCTTCGACTGAGTGGTTTCGCCGGAGCGCGCCAGAGCTACCGCCGAGAGCACTTTTACATCGCGCCCCGGAGCGAGCGCCAACGCTCGAGTAACCCCTTGCCTTGCGGCGGCGACGTTGCCCATCTCAGCTTCACGAAGCGCGTGGTAAGCCAGCCACTGTGCGCCGGTTTCTTTTCTTCGCCGGGGCGCCCCGCCGCCCACGCCACCTGGCGCTCCATTTCTGCATTGTCGTTCGAAAGAAACGCCAGCGCGTAAAGATCAGCCCGGATGACGAGGCCGTCGAAACCTTTCTGTTGCGCTTCCTTCAGGGTTCGGCGGGCATCGTCGAGGCGGTTGACCGCGATGTACAGGCCGGCCAGATTGCCATAGCCCACGATCGTCTGCTCCAGCTTTTGCTGGGTCTCGGTTTCCACGATGGCCTTGTCGTATTGGCCGAGCGCGGTGTAGATATTGCCGAGATTGCCGTGAGGGACCATATCCAGCGGATAGCTTTTCGACCAGAGTTCGTAGGCTTCGGTGGCCTTCTCGATTTCGCCAGTGACCTTGT
Source organism: Candidatus Sulfotelmatobacter sp. (assembly GCA_049513475.1). Taxonomy (GTDB): domain Bacteria; phylum Acidobacteriota; class Terriglobia; order Terriglobales; family Acidobacteriaceae; genus Sulfotelmatobacter. The sequence goes on from JBEKWC010000020.1 coordinate 93,331, forward strand.
CGAAGTAAAAAGCGGAGATGCGATAGCGCTCGCGTTCGCTCACGCGGTCGCGCAAGGAATAGGCCTTCTTGGCATTCTCGGCGGCCAGGTCGGCGCGCCCTAGATTTCCATATTCGACGGCGATCCCGGTGTACGCCATGGCGAAGTTAGGGTCGAGTTCGATGGCCCGCTTCATGAAGGGAATCGCTTCCGCGTCCCCTTTGGTGCGGCCGGTCGTGATGCCCATGCTGTAGGCTTTGAGGGCTTCGAGCGAAGGCGTGGTCGCCTCCACCGGCACATCGAACTTCTGCACCGAGGCCAGCGATTCGCCGAGTTTCTCGCGCAAGCTGGCCGCGGCCTTGCCCAGTGCCTTCAGCACATCTTGCTTGCTGGCGGCTTCTTCTTGTTCTTTGGCGAGCGTGTCCCCGTTGCTGCAACCGACGGCGTCGATACCAATCACGTATTGGCCGCCGAGATTGGAAATAGATCCCAGCACGATGGCCTTGCTGCCGGTGCGGATACAAAGCTCGCGGGCGGCGTCGCGGGTGATGCGCGTGTCGGGCTGGCGGCCCATCAGGCGCAGAGTCTCGCTTACCTTGCGATCCGAAAGAATGTTGATGAAGGGGGACTGTCCCAGTTGCACCGCGAGCGCCTGCTTCAGCGCGTCATCGAAAACCGGATCTCCAGTTTTATTGTCGAAGTCGGCGAGGACGACCGTATCTTTTTCCGAAAGCGGCGTGGCTTTTGCGGCCGGCGATGCCGGACGCGAGCGCAGGTAGAAAGCGGTGCCGACGGCAGCGAGCAGGATGACGGCGGCGGGAAGCAAGATCTTCCAGAGCTTTCTTGGCGCGGCGGCAGGCTCTGCAACCTGCACCGAACTCGAAGACGAAGATGACGACAAAGACGGGGCAACCGCAGGGGAGGATCCCGATGCCGACGACGGCCGCTT
>JBEKWC010000021.1:0-83987 GCA_049513475.1 Candidatus Sulfotelmatobacter sp.
TGCTCCACGCTTCTTTCAGACCCCGCCTCGCGACGACGCCCTTGCGCTTCGCTATCACTTCACCTCCATCAGGCTGTGAAGAGGACTTTCACCTCCAAGCTGTCGAACATGCTCGGCACACAAAGTGAGCGGCCCGGTTGGCGGGCCGCTTGAGAAGTTCGTCGTCTGCGTAAAGAGTCTTACTTCGGATCGGGAGTCTTTTCCTTGTCTTTGTCTTTGCTCTTATCTTCGATCGAGAGCAATTCCACTTCGAAGATGAGCGTGGTGTCGGGGCCGATATCGGCGCCGGCTCCGCGCTCGCCATAGGCCAGATCGGAGGGCACGAAGAGCTGCCACTTCGACCCTACCGGCATCAACTGCAGCGCCTCGGTCCATCCTTTAATGACGCCGCCGACAGGGAAGGTGGTGGGCTGGCCGCGCTTATAGGAACTGTCGAACTCGGTGCCGTTGATCAGCGTGCCGCGGTAGTTGCAAACCACCGAATCGCCGGCTGTGGGCTTCGCTCCCGTGCCCGCTTTCAAAATCTTGTACTCCAACCCGCTGGGCAGCGTGACTACGCCCTCTTTGCCCTTGTTCGCGGCCAGAAAAGCTTCTCCCTCTTTCTTGTTCGCGGCTCCCTCGGCCTGCTGCTTTGCCTGCTGCTTGTCGCGCATTTCTTTTTGCATGTCGGTGAGGACGGTCTGGGCTTCGGCATCGGTAAGCAAAGTCTTGCCGCCAGCCAAGCCATCTTTCAGGCCTCGGGTGAGAAGTGCCGGGTCGTAGGGCACAGCCTGCTTCTTCAAACCCTCCGCCATGCGCTTGCCCGTATTCATGCCCAAGGCGTAACTGAACTTTTCTTTCTGCGTCTTAAGCGTAAGCGGGGCCGCGCCCTTGGTTGTGGTTGCCGGCTTCTTGGTGGCCGGAGCTTTCGTGGCGGCGCCGGACGCTGGCGCCGCCTGTGAACTGGTTGCCGCCGGAGTCTGCTGCGCCAGGACATTGCCTGCCAGCAACACTGCCGCCGCCAATAGGTTTACCGCTGAGGTTAAATATTTGCGCATGTTGGTATTGTCCCATTGGCGAGAACATCTCGGCAAACTGGATGCTTTTTTCTGGATGCTCCGATTTTGTTTAGGGGCGTCTTCACCCTCGGCTCGGCGAGCGCGACGCCCGCCACTTCGGCTTCGCGCAGTACAGGCTCCCAGCCGGCGGGACGGCGGCGCTACCGCTCGCCGGCCGAGAAGCGCTTGCGAAGGCTGTGCAATTTCGGCTCCGTTCTGCTACACTTCGCCGCAAATGAAGTGCCGGGCGGATCAGTAGCCAGGCCCGACGCTTGCCGACGCTGGAGGTTTGGGATGCGACTCATTCCAACCGGCTCGCTCCAGCCCACAGGGAGTTCATGGATCTGCACCCTTGGCCGAAGAAACGTCGCCGTGAGGATGCAGGACAAAACGATCCCGAAGCCTTCCCCCCAAACTTCCCGGAAACCAAAGATTGGTATCAAGAGCTGCAGGAACACAGCCAGGATCTGGTGTGCATCCACGATCTCGAGGGGCGGATTCTGTCGGTGAATCTGGCACCAGCGCGAGTGCTGGGCTACGGCGCGGAGGAAATGCTGCAGACTCCATTGCGGGAGTTGCTCGCGCCGGAGTTTCGCTCCGAGTTTGACGCCTACCTGAAGCAAATTGAGCGTGCGGGCGAAGCCCACGGCCTAATGCGAGTGATCACGCGCGCGGGCGAGCGGCGCATCTGGGAATACCATTGCACGCTGCGCGTGGAGGCTGGGAGGTCGCCGCTGGTACGCAGCATCGCTCATGACGTGACCGAGCAGAAGCAGACGGAGAAGCGTCTGCGCGAAGTGAGCGAGAGTTTGCTCGATAAAGTGCGCGAAGGCGAACGCACGATCCGCGACTTGACGTTATTCCGCACCTTGCTGGACCGCTGCAACGACGCCATCGAAGTGGTGGATCCGGATACTCTGCGTTTTCTGGACGTCAACGAGAAGTGCTGTGCCGATCTCGGCTACAGCCGGGAGGAACTGCTCTCGATGACCGTCCCCGACATCAATCCCTTGAGAGGGGAGTGGTCCAGCGCAAGGGTCACGGAGATGGCCAGAAAAGCGGGCGGTCTAGTGCTGGACCGCATGCACCGGCGCAAGGATGGAAGCCTCTTCCCGGTGGAAGTGAGCCTGCAATGGCTGCGACTGGACCGGGAATATGTTGTGGCGATCGTGCGCGATCTCACCGAGCGCAAACAGGCGGAGGCCAAGCTCCAAGCCAGTGAAAAACGTTATCGCGCTCTGCACGACCGGGCTCCGATTGGCATTTGCCGAGTCGAAACCAGGACCGGCCGTTATCTCGAGGTGAATCCGAAGTATTGCGAAATCGTAGGGCGGACGGAGGAGGAATTGTTGGGGCTTACGGTGCAAAGCCTGACCCATCCCGATGACCTGGCGGCCAATATCGAAACCATGCGGCAACTGAGCCAGGGACAAGTTCAGCACTACCGAGTGGAAAGAAGGCGGCTGCGTCAGGATGGTTCCATTCGCTGGGTGGAAGTGGATGCGGTGGCGATGTGGCCCGAAGAGCAGCCGGCCTGGCATGTGTCGATGGTGCAGGACATCACCGAGCGCAAGTTGGTGGAAGAAAGACTAAGAGAATACGAGCGAGTGGTCGAAGGGCTGGCCGAAAACATCTGTGTGTTGGACCGGAATCACCGTCACGTGCTGGCTAATCGCGCTTTCCTTAATTACAGAGGGTTGGAGAAAGAACAGGTCATCGGGCAGCCCCTAAGCGCGCTGCTGAACGAGAAACTCCTTGCTCTGATCAGGCCCCGGGTGGAGGAGTGTTTTCAGGGCAAGGTGGTGCGCCTCGAGTTCAAGAAAACCTACCCCAAGCTGGGCGAGAGAGACATATTGGCGACTTATCTGCCGATTGACGGCCAAAATGGAGTAGACCGAATCGCCGTTGTCTTGCAGGACATCACCGAGCGCAAACAGGCGGAAGAGAGGCTGCGGGAATACGAGCGGGTGGTCGAAGGGTTAGAAGAGAATATTGTGGTCTTAGATCGAAACTATGTCCACGTGCTCGCCAATCGGGCGCTGCTCAACTCCTGGGGATTGGAGAAAGAGCAGGTTGTGGGGCGCACCGTGAGCGAAGTGGTGCCGGATCAAGAGCTTTTCGAGACGGTGCTCAAGCCGCGATTGGACCAGTGTTTTCGAGGCGAAATCGTGCGTTTCGAAATGAAGTTCCCTTATGCCCTGCTGGGCGAGAGGCACCTGCTCATTTCCTATTTCCCCATCGAAGGACCCAGCGGGGTGGAGCGAATCGCGGGTATCTTGCGGGACATCACCGAGCGCAAGCAGACGGAGGAGGCGCTGCGGAAGTCGGAGGAGAAGTTTGCCAAGGCATTCCGGCTGGGCCCGATGTCGATCACGCTGACGAGCATGAAAGATCATCGGTATGTCGACGTAAACGAAACCTTTGAACGGATGACGGGCTGGCGCCGCGAGGAAGTGCTGGGGCGCACGCCCTTCGACATCGGCCTCTGGGTAAATCCGCAGGACAGGATGAACCTGGCAAAGCGACTTTTGAGCGAAGGCTCTCTGCGAAACGTAGAAGCGACTTTTCGTAGGAAGGACGGGGCGATTCGCATTGGTTTTGGAACCGCCGATGTGATCGAAGTGAATGGCGAGCCGTGCGCGATCAGCGTGGCGGCCGACATTACCGAGCGCAAGCGGGCGGACGAGGCGCGGCAGCGGAGCGAGGAAAATTACCGGCTTCTCGTCACCCAGAGCTCCGAAGGCATCTACCGGGAGGAGATGAGCACTCCGATCTCCATCGATCTTCCGGAAGACGAACTGATCTACAGGATTCTTCACAACGCCTACATCGCGGAGGGCAACGACGCCATGGCCGCGATGTACGGGCTGGAATCGGGCAAGGATCTGCAGGGGAAGCCCTGGAGAGATCTGGCGCCGCCGGATGATCCTCTCAACATTGCGATGACCCGCCATTTCATCCGCTCCGGCTTTCGCCTGGTGGACGAGATATCGCACGAGTTCGACGTACACGGCGAACCCAAGATCTTTCTCAACAGCATGCTCGGCAACGTGGTCGATGGGAAGCTGGTTTCGACCTGGGGCATTCAGCGGGATATCACCGAGAAGTTGGCGCTGGAAGAGGCGCATCGCAAAGCGGAAGAGTCTTTGCGGCAGAGCGAAGAGCGGCTACGGGTGGCGCTCTCGGGTTCTCCCATCAAGGTATTCAACCAGAATCGCGATTTACGCTACACCTGGGTCTACAACCTGCAGGAAGGCTGGACCGAGAGGGACTACCTGGGGAAAACCGACGAAGAAATCTTCGGCCCCGAGGCTGGGGCTACGATGACGGCGATCAAGCGGCCGGTGCTCGAAACCGGGCGAGGAACGCGCCAGGAATTTACCCTCAACGCGCGCGGGAAAAACTACTACTGCGACATCACGGTGGAACCTTTGCGGGACGCGGCGGGAGCGGTGACGGGAGTGAACTGCGCCTGCGTGGACATCACCGGCCTGCGCGAAATCGCAGAGGAACTGCGCGTGGCGAAGGAGAAGCTGTCGGAAGAAAAGCTCTACCTGGAACAAACCATCGACAACGAGTTAGGTTTCGGCGAAATCATCGGGCGCAGCAGCGCACTGAAAGATGTGATGGAGAAAGTCTCCAAGGTCGCGCCCAGCAACGCCACCGTGCTGCTGCAGGGCGAGACCGGCACGGGCAAAGAGTTGGTGGCCCGCGCCCTGCACCGGCTGAGCAAACGCAGCACGAACTCGTTCATCAAGCTGAACTGCGCGGCGATTCCTTCGGGATTGCTGGAGAGCGAGTTGTTTGGCCACGAAAAAGGGGCGTTCACGGGCGCAATCGCGCGCAAGATCGGCCGCTTAGAGTTGGCCGACCACGGGACGCTGTTCCTCGACGAAGTCGGAGAGATTCCGCTGAGCCTGCAGCCCAAGCTGCTGCGGGTTTTGCAGGATCAGGAGTTCGAGCGACTGGGCAGCACGCAGACCTTGAAGGTGAATTTTCGGCTGCTGGCCGCGACCAACCGGAATCTATTGCAGAGCGTGAAAGACGGCGATTTCCGTAGCGACCTCTTCTACCGGCTGAATGTTTTTCCGATCGTAATCCCGCCCTTGCGCGACCGCCGGGAAGATGTGCGAGTTCTGGTGGAACATTTTGTGCGGCACTATGCCAGCCGCATGAACAAGTCCATCACCAGCATTCCTTCGAAAACCATGGAGGCGCTGGTCCAGTGGGAATGGCCGGGAAATATCCGCGAGCTGGAAAACTTTGTAGAGCGCTCGGTGATCCTGACTCCGGGCTCGGTGTTGCATTCCCCACTGGGCGAATTGCGCGGCAGCGGCATGGAAATCGATAGCGGCACTTTGCGCGACCGCGAGCGGGAGAAAATTATCCGCGTTCTAAGCGAGTGCCACGGTCAGCTGGGTGGTGCCAATGGGGCAGCAGCGAGGCTGGGGCTGAAGCGCACCACGTTGCAATCCCGCTTGAGCCAGCTTGGCATTAAGCCGGAGGCCTATCGCGGGTGAGCGAATCGCTGGCAGGCATCCGACAGTGGATGCGGAATGCGGTGATTCTTTTCTCATGACGCCCCGATTCAAACGAGTTCTGGAAGCGGCAGCCTGGTTCGTGGCTGGGTTTATCGCGCACATGTTACTGCTTCATTTTCATCACCATCCGCCATAGCCCGATTTGCTCGAAAGCAAAAGCGGTCCCGTTCAAACTGGCGGAGGCGTAGGCAGCGCCGCCATCTTGCCGGCTGTCGAGAAGGCGTCCTCGGCGGGGCGGGCGTGACACCCGCCGGACCGCCGCCGGGGACGGCGGCGCTACGGTCGTAGCGCGGGACTTTGAGACACAAAAAACCCCTGGCCTGGGCAAGGGGTTGGGGGAGCGAACCGCCGGCTTACTTCGGCTGTTGTTGCTGATCCATGCTGCTGGTTGTGGGCGCGGAAGAGTTGCTGGAGAGTTGCTCCAGATCGTTCTTCAGGAGGCTGATCTCGACGCGGCCACCGCTGATGCGCTTGGTCTTGGCATCTTCGTCGGTGCCGCTGACCGGGGCGTTGCCCATGCCCACAAGATAAATGCGGTAGACCGGGATCTCGTGGTTCAGCACCAGGTAGCGCACCACCGACTCGGCCATCTTCTGCGAGTTCGAAATGGCGATCTGACCTTTGCCAGACGAGAAGCCCTGCACTTCGATGATGTAGCCGCGCTGTCCCTTGACGGCGTTGGCCATCTCATCCAAGGCGTCTTTGGCGTTCTTGCTTAACACGCTCTGGCCAGGGCGGAAGCGAATCTCGGTCTGGTTCGAGGTCTTGTACTGATCGATGTTACCGACCACGGTCTCGACAGTCTGGATGCGAGTGCTGGCCTGCTGCGCGCTCTGCTGCGCCATGGTGGCTTTGTTGCCGGCGTCGATGGCGTGCTGATCAGCCTCGTTGGCTTTGTCGGAAGCGAGTTTGATGCCGGCCTGGGCGCGCGCGTCGGTATCTTTGATCGACTTGCCGTTCGCGGCGGTCAGGTCGTCAAGTTCGTTGACGCGGTCGCGAATGGGATCGGTCTGGCGCTTCACGTAAGTCTTGCGCGCGAAGGGATTCACGCGTCCCCAAAAACCTTCGCGGCTGGGTGGTTGCAGCGGCTGCTTGCCGCTGGCAGCGTCGGTCGACGGATTCGACGAAGGTTGGGTCGACATCGACTGAGAAGTTGTGGACTGATCCTGAGTCTGGGAAGACGAAGTTTGCGCGAAGGCCGGAAATGCGAGTACGGCGGCCAAAGGCAAAGTAAGAAGCATACGACTGTTCATAGAAACTTCCTCCAATGGGGGAGCGTTAGGGGCTCCACTCCAGCACGCCGAAACGGGCGTGTTGCGTGATTTGTACTTGCGTCCCCGAAAATCCTACAACCTATGAAAAGCAAAAGCGACCGCTTTGCCGGCCTGCGCTGACGCGACGCATGCCCGAATCACTGCCACTCGGCGGAGCACCAAAAGCTTGCGCCCGCCGGCCCTTCCTACTACAGTTCGGATGCCAAAACGGGCTTTACGGTTGAATGGCTAACCTATTGATAGCCAAAGACATTCTACGCCTCAAGTGGCAGGGTGGATACTCCTAAGGCGGCTGCGCAGGGTAATTTTGGCAAACCTGGTATAAAAACTGCGTGCACTGTGGGCCTGTTCCGAGTGGAGAATTGGAGGAAGACTTGGGAAGAGCGAACCGGGTAGCGTCGGAGTGGTCGGCAATTGGGTGTGGCGGGAAGGGATGGATCGCTGTGGTTTTCGGTCTTTTATATCTGAGTGCCGCAGCGCGCGGTCTTGCCGAAAGTCCTGCGGCTTCTGGATCCGAAGCGCAGCCGCCCTTTTCCCTGGCTTCCTCCGGTGTTCCCACGGATCATTTGCGACAGTACTCCGATCTTGCGGTGACCTGGATGCAGGACTATTTGCGCATCGATACTACGAATCCTCCCGGCCATGAGATGCGCGCGGTTGAGTTCTACAAAAAGATCCTCGATCAGGAAGGCATCGAGAATCGCGCTTTCGAATACGCGCCGGGACGCGGCGATCTTTGGGGGCGGCTACCTCACACTGCGGCGGAGGCTAAGCGGCCGCTGATCCTGCTCAACCACATGGACGTTGTGACCAGCGACGCGGCGCATTGGGAGGTGCCTCCCTTCAGCGGCGAGGTTAAAGATGGTTGGATTTGGGGCCGGGGGGCGCAGGATATGAAGGACGAAGGCCTGGCGCAACTGGTCGTGATGGTGATGCTGAAGCGCGAAAAGGTCGAACTGGATCGTGACGTGATTTTTCTCGCCGTCGCCGACGAAGAAGCCGAGGGCACGGGCACGGATTGGTTCATCTCGCATGAACGCGATCTGCTCGAGAACGCGGAGTTCCTGATCAACGAAGGCGGAGAGAATTTGCTGGAGAACGGCAAGGTGAAGTATGTGGGCGTGGATGTCGGCGAGAAGACCACTTTCTGGCTGCGCGTAACCGCTCACGGGCGTCCGGGGCACGCCTCGCGGCCGAATGCAGACTCGGCGCCGAATCGTCTGGTGCACTCCCTCGACCGCATTATCGCGTATCGCACGCCGCTGCGCGTGCTGCCGGTGGTGGACGAATTTTTGCGCGACATGGCGCCTTACGAGCCGCCGGAGCGGGCGAAGGCGTATCGCAATATTCGCAAGGCGATCGAGGATAGGAAATTTCAGCAGGATGTGGAGAAAGACGAGTCGCTGAATTTTCTGCTGCGCGATACGATTTCGCTCACCATGCTGCACGGCTCCGAGCAGACCAACGTGATTCCGCCCGAAGCCTGGGCGAATTTGGATGTGCGCATTCTGCCCGGGGGCGATCCGAAAATCTTGCTGGCAGATCTGCGGCGGGTGGTCGATGATCCCAATGTCACGGTGGAACCGATGATCCCGGAATTTCGCGAGGCTAATTTTTCGCCGACGAATACGGCTTTGTATGATGCAATTCGCAAAGTCTCGGCGACGTATTTCCCGGGCACGCCGGTGGTGCCGCACATTACCAGCGGTTACACCGAGAATCAGCGGTACCGGCCGCTGGGAATTAACGCATACGGTTTCAATCCCTACACGGCCACGGACGAAGAGGGCAATTCCGAACACGGGAACAACGAACGCATTCGCGTCGAGGAAGTGCGGCGCGGGCCTAGAATTTTGTTTGATGTGGTGGCCGCGGTGGCGGGCAAGTGAAGACCGTGCGGCGAAACGTTTAAAAGCTTTTAACCGCAGAGAACCCAAAGGCAGCGCAAAGGACGCAAAGAAAGGTCCGGCAGGAGTTGGGTTCCCCGTGCAACTCTGCGGCCCCCCCCGCGTTTCAAGAGGTTTCTTTGCAGTGCTTCTCGTACTGTTCGATGATGTAATGATCGGTCATCCCCGCGATGTAATCGCAAATCACGCGTGGGAGGGATTGCTGTTCCGCTTTCTCCTGATAATAGTGCGGCAGGGCGGCAGGGTTCTTCCTCCAGAAGTCGAACAGTTCGGTGACGATGCGTTCGGCGTCGTCTTTTTCTCCCGCCAGCGATGGGCTGTAGTAGAGATTTTCGTAGAGGAAATTCTTGATCTGCCGGCGCTCTGCCTCTATCGCGGAGCTGAACGCGGCCAAGCGTTCTTTGTGACGGCGCACATCTGTTACGGTTTCGATCCCCGCCTGTTTTAATCGTGACTGCGTATTCGTGATCAAATCTCCGGTCAGGCGATTGAATACTTCTTTTAGGGCTTCGTTGAATTTTAGCTTCTCCGCGGCATCCGGATACCGCTGCTCGACCTGGCCAAAGAAACGTTCAAGGACGGGCACGCCTCCTCGAATTTGTTGCAGCGTGAGCAGATGGGCTTCGTAGCCGTCGTCGAGGTCGGCGGTGTTGTAGCCAATTTCGTCGGTCAGGTCGACGAGTTGAGCTTCGAGCGGTGGGCGCTGGTCAAGAAGATATTCCGCGAGTTCGGGATGTTTGTCGGCATCGTAGTCGCGCGAATGTTTGATGATGCCTTCGCGTACCTCGAAAGTTAGATTCAGTCCACCGAAGGCGGCGTAGCGCTGCTCGAAATCCTCGACGATGCGCAGCGCATGCAAGTTGTGATCGAAGGAGAGGCCGTGAGCGCGCATGGCGGTGTCGAGCGCCTTTTCTCCCGCGTGCCCGAAGGGAGGATGGCCTAGATCATGGACGAGAGCGAGCGCTTCGGCTAGATCTACGTTGAGGCCGAGCGCCGCTGCGACCGTGCGCGTGATCTGCGCTACTTCGATGGTGTGGGTGAGGCGGTTGCGGAAGTGGTCGGAGTAGCGGCGGGTAAAAACCTGGGTTTTATCTTCGAGGCGGCGAAAGGCGCGGGCGTGGATGACGCGGTCGCGATCGCGCTGGAAGTCGTTGCGGTAGGGGTGGGGTGGTTCAGGGAAGCGGCGCCCGCGGGAATGCTCGACCTGCACCGCGTAGCCGGCCAGCATGGGAAAAGTCTAGCATCAATTCGCAACTTTTTACTTCAATTTGAGGCACATCTCGTTGCTCGGTTCAAATCCCAGGGATTCGTAGAGGGTGCGCCCATCATCGCTGGCGTGCAGAGTCACCCGGGCCAGTCCTTCACTGCGGCACCAGTCCATCATAGTCTGCATCAGCCGGCGGGCCACTCCTCGCCCGCGGTACTGACGATACGTATACACGTTAAGAATCGTAGCGCGCCGGCATTCCAGATCGTAAGGATGCGCGGGCCAGGGTGAAATAATCACCGCCCCACCGCCGGCGACCTCCCTTTCCGCCAGAGCCAGCCATGCCCGGAATGACCCGTCAGTCAAGGCCTTGGCCAGGTAGTGGGCTGAGGCCGACACCATTGCCGCCAACGCGTCGGCATCGTTATAGTTCATGTCTTCGTACATCCCGCGGCGCTGCCGCAGAATTTCAGGGAGGTCGTCCACGGTCGCGACCCGAAGCTCGAGTTTCAGGAGGAAAGGTTCCGGAAGTTGGGACATGCGCGGATTTTAGCAGCAGAGAACGGCGACAAACGGAAATCCGAGCGAGCGACCACGGGTCGACCGTCGACCGACAGTTTCAAGATTACTGCTTGGTGCCGGAGTCTTCCTTGGCCAGGCGCACTTTGGCGGCGTCTAGTTTTTTCTGCGTGGCGACTTGCAGATCGGTCTCGACTTCCGACGCGACCGTCTTATTCCATTCTTCGAGGGCGCGCTCCCAGTGGGCAGCGGCTAGTTTCAGGCGTCCGGTTTTCTGATAAAGGTCGCCGAGGTGATCCTGCACCGTGGGGTCGGAGCTCATGTGCAGCGAAGCTTTATTTAAAGTCTCTTCGGCTTGATCGTACTTGCCGAGTTTGAAGTAGGCCCATCCCAGCGAATCCAGATACGCGCCGTTGGTGGGCTCGAGGCTTACGGCTGCCTTGATATAGCCTAACGACTCTTCGAGTTCTACGCCGCGGTCGGCATTCATATAGCCGAGATAGTTCAGGGTTATGGCGCTCTGCGGATTGGCTGCCAACACTTTTTTGAATTCGGTCTCGGCCTGGTCGTATTTCTTTTCGCGCTCGTAAGTGGAGCCGCGCAGAAAATCGACATACTCTTTGTCTTCCGCCTTGGTGGAAAGTTTCTGCGCCAGGTTGAGCGCCTCTTCGGCCTCGGGCCAGCGCTTTAGGCGCGTGTACATGATGGCGAGGCGAATGTACACTTCGCGATCTTCCTGTGTGCCTTTGAGCAGCGCGCGCACGTCGGCGAGCGGCTTCTCCGGATCGCCGGTGTCGGCCAATTGCGAATCGAGCACCATGCGCAGGTCGCGATCGTCGGGCAACTTTTGCAAGGCTTCTTTGGCTGCGGCGGTAGCCTGCGGCCATTGCTTGGCCTCGCGGTAGGTATCGATGATGTCCTGATAACCGGTGCGGGCGTTGTCGTCGCCGAGGGCAATCATCTTGCGAAAAGTTTCGACCGCGGCCTGATAGTTCTCCTGGTCGCGATAGACCATACCCAGGCGCTCGATGAAGATTCCGCGATTGTTGCGGTCCGATTGCGAGTAGCTGCTCTCGGGCTTCTCGGTTTTCTTGAGCAGCTCCTGCAGAATTTTTTCGGCTTCGTCGTAACGCGCCTGCGCCTGGTAAACCACGGCGATGTTGTAAGGAACTTCAAGCGCGTCGGGAACCATGGCCTGGGCTTTTTTCAGGCTGTCGAGCGCCTCGTCATATTTGCCCTGGCGGCGGTAAATTTCCGAGATGCGCAGGTAGGTTTGCGCGTCTTCGGGATTGGCGTCGGCGATCACTTTGTATTGATCGAGCGCGGCGTCGATCTGGCCGTCGTTCAAATAATTTTCAGCGAGGCCGCGAATGGCGTCGAGATTGTCGCGATCCAGTTGGATGGCGTGCTTGTAGGCGTTGATGGCGCTCTTGTAATCTTTGCGCTGCTCGTAGGTGGCGCCGAGCGCGGCGTAGAGCTTGGCGGAGCGTCCGCTATCGGGGACGGCGCTCAGCACTTGCAAAGCGTGCGCGGTGTCGCCTTCGTCGCTGAACAGAAGAGCTAGAGTGGTGACGGCTTCCTCGGAATCGGGATCGAGCTTTACCGCGATCTTCAATTCCGCCTCGGCTTTTTGCAGATCGTTGTTCAGGCGATACAAGCGGCCTAGCAAAAGATGATCGTCAACGTTGTCGGGTTCGATCTTGACGATCTGCTCGTATTGCTCGATGGCGAGCTTGAGCACGTTATCGGTGCCGTTGCCGTTGCCTGGCATGTCGCCCAGCGAGCGCAGATAAATGCGGCCCAGCAGTTTATGGGCTTCGATGTTGTTGGGGTCGCGCTTGAGAATATCCTGCGCTTCGAGCACGGCGTCGCGGATGCGCCCGGTCTTGACGTAGAGTTCGGCCAGGCCTGAGGTCAGGAACTCGGAAGAGGGGTCGGCCTCAATGGCTTGCCGGTATTCTTCCATGGCCTTGTTGGCTAGCTCGCTGCGGCCATAAATGGTGACCTGTTCTTCGTACATGTGCGCGAGCATGTAGTGGTAGTAGGCGGCAGCGCGATCGCCTTTGCGGGGCTGGCCCGGCTTTAACTGCGGGGACTTGGAATCCGCGGCCTTGGAGTCTCCCGGCGCATTGCCTTGCGCGGCGGCGGCGGTTGCCAAAAATAAAAAAGCGTAGCGAAAAAATCTATTCATGCTCGACCTGACGACCTGGAGTTGATTCATTCCGACTTGATTGTTAGACGCTGCCTAAGAGCTTTTCTTGCGAGATTCTCTGGTCTTTCCCGAAGCCACAGCCGATTGGATGCACGACCGCTCGGAGTGGGGTGCTTTTATTCTACCCCGGAGACGAGCCTTCGGGGAAAAACAGTGGGTTGGACGCACGGCGCGGATCGGCTCGAAAGGACAGGGACTCGCGGGACTGCACACGCGGATTGTCAAGTTTGGTAAACAACATTCGGGGAGGATTAGTGGTCCATCACTGGATTGGCTGCTTGACTCCAACGCTTTTCGCGCGGAGGTCGCGGAGTACTTTTGCTTCGTTAGTGGCGGAAGTGGCGGACGCCCGTGAACAGCATCGCTAATCCCAGGCGATCGGCGGCGGCGATTCCTTCGGGATCGCGCTGCGAGCCTCCGGGCTGGATGATGGCCGTCGCTCCGGCTCTGGCGATTTCTTCGACTCCATCGGGGAAGGGAAAGAATGCGTCGGAGGCAGCCACCGTTCCCTGCAACGGCAGTTGCGCTTTCAGCGCGCCGAATTTGGCGGCATCGACGCGGCTCATTTGGCCCGCGCCCACGCCAACGGTCTGGCCGTCGCAGGCGTAGACGATGGCATTCGACTTTACGTGTTTACAAACCTTCCATGCGAACAGAAGTGCGCGCGTTTCTTCGGGCGTGGGCGCGCGCTGGGTTACGACTTTCAGGTCGGTGTTCTGCAGCCGGCGGGAATCGGCGTCCTGCAGGAGGACTCCGCCGGAGATGTTTTTTAGGAGCCATTTCTGCGGTGCCTCCGTAACTTCGACCAATCGCAGATTTTTCTTGCTGGCGAAGCAGGCTTTGGCGGCTCCGTCGAAGCTGGGCGCGGCGATTACTTCCAAGAAGAGTTGGTGCATTTCCTCGGCGGCTGCTAGATCGATGGGACGGTTTACGCCGATCACGCCGCCGAAAGCCGAGACGGGGTCGGATTCGAGCGCTCGCAGGTAAGCTTCTGCCAAAGTCTTGCCGGTCGCCGCACCGCAGGGGTTGGTGTGCTTGATGATGGCGCAGAAAGGCTGATCGAATCCGGGCTCGTTGAATTCTTGCGCGAGATCCCAGGCGGCTTGCAGGTCGACGATGTTGTTATACGAAAGCTCTTTGCCTTGAATCTGGCGGGCGTTGGCTACGCCTGCGCCGGAGCTGTCGGAGTACATGGCGGCCTTCTGGTGCGGATTCTCGCCGTAGCGGAGATCGAGAGTCTTTTGAAACGACAGCCTCAGGGTCAGCGGGAAAGGTGCGTCTTTGCCGTCGGGCACATGAAAATTTGCGGGGATGCGTTCGAGCGTTGCGGCTATAGCGGAATCGTAGGCGGCGGTGGTGGCGAAGGCTTTCTGCGCCAGACGCCATTTGGTTTCGAGGGAGAGAGCGCCGGAGTTTCGGGCTAGCTCTTCAGCCATGGCTGGATAGTCGGCAGGCGAGGTGACTACGGCGACATCGTGAAAATTCTTGGCGGCGGAGCGGATCATGGAGGGTCCGCCGATGTCGATGTTCTCGATCAACTCTTCGAACGCCACTCCCGGCTGGGCGGCGGTTTTTTCGAAGGCATAGAGATTCACCACCACCATGTCAATGGGCTGGATGCTGTGCTCGGCAACCGCGGCGGTGTGCGCGGGATTTTCGCGGCGGTGGAGAATCCCGCCGTGCACTTTGGGATGCAGCGTCTTGACCCGGCCATCTAGCATTTCAGGGAAGCCCGTTAGCTCGGAGATGTCTTTGACTGCTATCCCCGAATCGCGTAGAAGTTTGGCGGTGCCTCCGGTGGAGATTAGTTCGACGCCTAAATTCGACAGGGTGCGCGCGAAGTCGACCAGGCCGGTCTTATCGGTCACGCTTAGAATGGCGCGCTGGATGCGGGAAGTGCTGGCGGACATGATCGGCCTCTGGTTCGGGAAATTGCGGAGCGACCGGAGATTCTATCAGCAATCTGGCTCCGAGAAAGTGCGGGTCGGGTGCGCTCAACCGGACAGCAGGCGGCTGTCCCCGCCTGACCAGCTTCGGCTGCCTTCCCTCCATTGCGCCGTATTATTTCAATCCTTCCACCAAATACAGATCCGCTAGCATGCGGTGGTAGCCGAAGACGCAGGTTTTGGCGTCGGGGGTCATGTAGATGGGGCCGATGTTTTCTACGCCCGCGGGGTCGGAGGGCATTAACTCTTTCCAGAGCGTGCGCTGGCCGTTTTGCATGTCGAGGCGGTAGACCCGGGCGGGCAATTCGCCGGGCTGATAGATGTAGAGCGAGCGGCCGTCGGCGGCCCAGGTGATGGGCTGCTCTCCGGGGTTTAATCCGGCGATCAGGTGGGGATCGCCGCCGGCTACGGGATAGAGATATCCTTTTTCATCGGGGCCGATGGCGGCAATCTGCTGCGCGTCAGGGGAAAGCGCGAAGGCGGTGCCGTTGACGCCTTCCTGGGAGATCGCCTGACTCTTCCCCGTGTCGAGATTGTAGATGTAAAAGCGGACTCCCTTGCCGGGTTCGTCGGCGGAAAACAGAATGCGCTTGCCGTCAGGAAACCAGTGTGCCCAACTGTGATTCACGTTGTCTTTGGTGAGGTCTCGGGGTTCGCCGGCGCCGGTCGGCAGCAATCGGAACTGGGAGGGCGAATCCTGGGTTTGCGCGATCACCCATTTTCCGTCCGGCGACAAGGCGACCGCGCCGCCTTCGCCCAGCAGCACCGCCGGGGAGCCGTCGGTCTTGCGAATATACACCGCGTAAGTTAAGCCGCCGGACTTCGAATAGTCGAGCGCGCCTCCGCCGCCTTCTTCGTCAAACAACAACGTTTTGCCGTCGGCGGAGAGATCGGAGGGATAGGTGTAGTCGAGCCATGAGAGTTCGTGTTGCTTGGCATCGTTGGCGAAAACTCCCAGAAGCTCGCGGCGCCAGGTGGCGCGCACCAGAAGAACGCGGCCGTCTTTGGCGATGTCGAGCAGCATCAGCGCTCCCGGCAGGCGGGCTACGATGCGCTGCTTGCCATCGAGCGACGTGGCGTAGAGAGTGCGGTCCGTACCCGATTTGCTCGCGGTGAACCAGATCTCTCTGCCGTCGGGAGACCAGGCTAAACCCTGAATCGTGAACCATTGGCTGGACAGCGATTTCTTATTGCCCGCCGTATCGACCACCGCCAGTGAGCCGCTATCGTCGCCCTGCAGGGGATGGTCGGCGAAGGCGATGAAGTCGCCTTTGGGCGAGACCCGGGGATGGCCGATCCAACCGCCGGTTTGATAGAGCGGCTTTCCGATGGGAAATTCAAGGCGATTGCGGCCGCCCATGTCGCGCACCACGGCGAGATTGTTCCCGTCGGGAGACCAGTCGGCCCACTGCACCTGCTCGAGCATTTCACGCGGGGCTCCGCCGGACAGCGGCGCGCGCGCCAGCGTGCCCATGCTTACCCAGGCGCCGATGGCTTTGCTGTTGAGCAAGACCGCCATCTCCGACGTGGGCGAGATCGACATCAGCTGCGTGCGGCTCAGGCCCATGGAGCGCGATTCGGGGGCTTCGGGACGCGCCGTGAAAACATCCACAGGATTGCCCTGCCAGGCCGCGCTGTACAGAATGGTCTGGCCATCGGGGGCGAAGCGCGCGGCACGAATGCTGCCGCGGCGGAACGTGAGCTGGCGGTAGGTCGGGGGCTCGCCGGCGACGGCGGCGAAGAATTTTTTTCCCGCGTACACACCCAGGGCAGCCGCGATTAGCAAGGCGATGGCAAACGCCGCGATCAGCGGCATAGAAGATTTCTTCTTCTGGATGGGGACGGTTCCGGAAGACGCGAACTTGGTGGACGACGAAGAAGAATGCGCCGCTTCGGTGACCACCGAAGTTCTGGAGGAATCGAGCGAGCGCTTGAAGCGCTTGAGATCGGCGCGCAGTTCGGCGGCGGTCTGGCTGCGCATGTCGCGATCTTTTTCCAGAGCCTTGTTGATGATCTCTTCGAGTTTCGGCGGCAGTTCGGGAATCAGTCGCGTCACGGCAGTGGGCTGGCGATTGAGAATGGCTTCGGTGACTACGGCGGAGGTCTCTCCCTGGAACGGCAGCGTGCCGGTGGCCATTTCGTAGAGCACCACGCCGAAGGAAAAAAGATCGGTGCGTCCGTCGAGTTCCTTGCCGCGCAATTGCTCGGGGGACATGTAGGCCACGGTGCCTACGGCGGTGCCGGGGCTGGTGAGTTCGAGGCCGGCGTCGGCGAGGGTTTGGGAGTCGCCGCTGGTGGGGCGGGCTGCGCGCGCGATCTTCGCCAGGCCGAAGTCCAGAATCTTGGCGTTGTCGCGATCCGTAACGAAAATATTTGCCGGCTTGATGTCGCGGTGAACGATGCCCTTGCTGTGCGCGGCATCGAGGGCGTCGGCAACCTGGATCGCGATGGTCAGCAGAATCTCGATCTCCATGGGCTTGCCCTGGATCAGATGCTTCAGGGTCTGCCCGCTCAGGCACTCCATCACGATAAAGAGATGGCCCTCGTGCTGGCCAATCTCATGGATGGTGCAGATGTTCGGGTGATTCAGCGACGAGGCGGCGCGGGCTTCGCGGCGAAAGCGTTCGAGCGCCTGCGGGTCCTGGGAGGAATCGTCGGGAAGGAATTTCAGGGCTACGAAGCGCCCGAGCAGTGTGTCCTCGGCCTTGTAGACCACACCCATGCCGCCGCCGCCGAGCATTTCGAGGATGCGGTAGTGAGTGACGGTGGTGCCGATCATGGCTGAGTGGGGAAGCGCGCTGGCCTGCGGTCAACCGCGTTACCGAGGCGAGGCTATCTTAGGCGAAGGGTGAGGCTTCGTCAATGCGAGTTGGGGGGGGCGGGGGGGCCAGGGGGGGCAGTCTTAACCCGGCGGACGCGATCCCTTTGGTAGCGCCGGCATCCTTGCCGGGGCGCCACGGGTCGTCTAGCCAAGGGACTGTGCCCACGAAATCCCGCGCAAGCCCCGCCTGGCCCAGCGTTCCTTCCAAGGGGTATGGATATGTCGAGCCTTGCGGAATTGTTCAACAAGCGGAACTACGCGTGGTCGATTGCACCGGCAGGGATGGTCGCTTTGGCTATCGTGGCGATCGTGTTACCAAGTCTGAAACGCAGCCGAGTGGTGGGGGAGCAATCTCTCGCCTTGCATCCGGCCAGCGCGCGCTCTCAGCTTGCTGACAAGATGGAGCCGCCGTTGCTGAAAACCCGGATTGCGGCAGGTTCCCCTAGGGCAATGGGCTCGGCGTTCGATCACAAAATGGTTCGTACCGGCTCCGTTGACCTGATGGTGCAGAAGCCGGCGGAAGCGGCGGAAACGATTCGCGGGCTGGCCGAAGCCCTGGGCGGATTCCTGGTCAGCTCGGATGTGAGCGGAGGCCCGAACCCGGCGGGCGGTTCGTTAACCATCCGGGTGCCTGCGGCGCGATTTGAGGAGGCATGGACTGAGATTCGCAGGCTCGGCATGCGCGTCGAGAGCGAGAAGATCGACGCGCAGGATGTCACGGGGCAATTCGCGGACGAAGAGGCGAATCTTCGCAACTTGCGCGCGGAAGAGGCGCAGTATCTGGCCATTCTGAAACAGGCTCGAAACGTGAAAGACATGCTGGCGGTCAGCGAGAAGCTGGCCGAGGTGCGCGGGCAGATCGAACAGCAACAGGCGGAATTCGCGGTGCTTTCAAAACAGGTAGAGACTGTTGCCGTCGCCATCTCCTTGCATAGCGAGGCGGAGGCGCAGGTGTTTGGGCTGAACTGGCGTCCGCTTTACCAGATGAGGTTGGCGCTGCGCGCTGGCCTCGAGGCGATGGCGGGCTATGCCGCAGTGATGATCTCGATCATCTTCTATCTTCCGGCAGTGTTGTTGTGGATGGGCACGATTCTTGCCATGACCGCGGGAGGATGGAAGCTGGTGCGCTCGGCGGGGAGAGTGTTCTTTGCCTCGCCGAAACAGATGCCGGCGCAGAATGGGTGATGCGCGGCGATCTTATTTGTTTTGTGCGAGTGGGACACTCACTTGCTGCGCTCTTGGGACAGGCGAGGCGACTGTCCCCACATGTTCTCTTTCTGTTCCTGTTATGCGGCTTTGGCTTTGTTTCCGAATAGCGAGGCTAGTGTGGCTGCAAGCGCCAGCAGCGTGATGAGCGAGATATCAGTCAAAGAGATTACGCAGTAGATGCACCATACGCCTAGAATCTTTGCTTCGATGTGGGCTAAATAGAGCGAGTAGGCCAATCCGGCAAGTGCCGCGGCCAGCACGAACGCGTAAGCGCGGCGCCAGGCGAGCGCGCCCATGAGAACATATCCGGCGATGCCGAAGAATGCGATGGGAATGCCCCATTGCGTGGCGTAGGGGCTGTGGTTGACGATGCCGCAATCCCAGCGCTCGTTGATGCTGCAGGGCGAGTCGCCTTCAGTGCGATAGTGCTCGCGCAGGGCCAGCGTGGAAGCGACGCTGCCGAGCAGCGCCAGCAAAATCAGGATGTATCTCATTTGTTCTTCCTCATCATCCTACTCGCCGTGCCAGAGTTTCGCAGGCCAAAGAATGTGTGAGAACTCAGTCGTCACCACGGCGCGCGACCTCTCCTCCGGACGAAGCGGAGTCGCGGGCGAAGCCAGCGGCTCCCGCGCAAGGACCTCTGCAAGTTGCCGGCAGCACCGGCACTGCCGGCGAGTGCACAGGTCCCTTCGACAAGCTCAGGGCAGGCTCTTCGGGCACAAAGAACGCGGACCTCAGGATGACGGAAGGTGCTCACGGAGTTTGTAAACACCGGCCAGCGCCCGCCGAAATCCATGTCCTTCTTGCGGCGCGGCGAAGCAGCACCTCTAAAGCCCGGCCGCAGAAACCCTTCAACTAGCGACGTGAGCCGAGGCCATGTCCTGCAGCACCTCGGCGGCTTGCCAGTCGGCGCCGTGGTACCACTTGAAAATCTTGCCATTGGGAGCGATCACGACGGTGCTCAGCGTGTGCGTGATCAGACCGCCTTCTTCTTTGTAAGTAAGCGCGAAGTAATTGGCAAACTCCGGCAAATCTTTTTGCGGAACTGCGGAGAACTCCCAGTGCGCGAACAGCGCGGGATTCTTATCGCCCGCGCAGGAAAAACCGTACGCGCGAAGAACTTTTGGCGTGTCATGCGCAGGGTCGAAGCTGACGCTCAGCAGGTGCGTCTTGCCATAACGCGCGGGATCGGCCTGCAGTTGCCGGTCGATGCTCAAAAACTCATGACTGACGCGCGGGCAGAAATTGGGAAACGGGCAGCGCGTGTAGATGAGAGTGAGCAGAAGAGTCTGGCCGCGATAGTTGCGCAGCGAGATGCGCCTGCCGTTCTGATTGACGAGTCGAAAGTCCGGGACTTCGTCGCCGGGAGACGGAATGTGCAGCGTCGAAGTGGGAGTGCCGGCGGGAGTTTGCGAGTGACTCACGACTTTGACATTCTCGAGCCAATACCTTTCGGGCTCGACCACGACATCGGCGGTGATGGTGTCGCCCGGTTTTAGTTGGTCGATCTGCGCGGGCGGTTTGAAGGTGTAGGCCATCACCATCGGGTCCATGAATCCGGCGATGGGTTCGTTGTCGATGTTGGCACTGCCAGAGTTCTTGTCGACGGAGATTACTTTGCCCTTGAAGGCATAGCGCTTGGTGGTGGAGTCGGCGCGGCTTGCGGCAGTCTGGGATTTTTCCCGATTGCAAGCGCAGGACGATGCCACGAGCGCAAGCATCAAAAGAAGCGCGAGACGTGAGGGCACGGTGGGGATTGGGCTTTTCATATTCTTGCTTTCTTATTATCTCCGATCGGGCCTGGCAATGATCGAAGCCGGTCGCGCTGCGCTCGACCGGACAGCCGAGGCGGCTGTCCCCCATGTTCTCGTCAAAAGTGAAATCTGTAGCGCAGTTCCACATAAATTTCGCGCGGGTTGTTCCAGTGATATCCGCCGAAGGTGAGGCTGTTATCGTACTCGACTCGACGATTGGCGACGTTCAGCACGGTCAGTGACGTGGTGAAGCGCTCGACGAAGTCCTTGCCCAGCGAGAGGTCGAAGCTGGTGTGTTGCGGCAGGTAATTTCCCGGGTGGGGCGCCCCCGGGAAAGCGTTGCTGAAGCCCGAGCCGTAGTAAACGTTAGTCGAGGCGTAAGCGTGCCAGGGCAGGGTGAAGTCACCGCCCACGTTGAGCGTGTTGCGCTGGTCGTGATCGAGCGGAGTCAGTTGCGGCGAGATCGCGCCGGGCACGGTTAAACCGCCGATGATGGTGCCCGCGCCTTCGGCGATCTGATTGGAGTAGGCGAGGTGCACTTGCCCGCGGTGGGCGAAGCGGGGAGAGCGCAGCGTGAGTTCCCATCCGCGAATCAGGGCCTGCGAAACGGCGAGCGGAAAGAAAATGCTGGATGCGCCGATGTTGTTGTGGTCGAGAAAATTTGTGACGTTGGTTTGAAAGTTATCGGCGTCGAGCACCCATCCCCGGCAAGGAATGGTCACGCCGAATTGATGTTCTTCGTCGCGCTCGCCGGGAAGCGTGCCAAATCCCAGGCCTTGTTGTCCGGTGTAGCGGATGAGGGCAGGCCCGGAAACGGTTTCGATCGGCGGCGCCTGATAGTAGTGCCCGTAGAAAGCGCGGAAGGTCCAATCGAGCTTTGGAACAGTGACGGTGACGCCGAAGCGCGGTTGAATCGCGGTTTCGTCCACGGGCCGCGCGATGGAGGTCGGGGAAAAATTGCCCTCGGAAAAGCGCGTGGGCCGCATGCCGGCGGAGAGCGTTAGCCAGGGAAAAGGCTTGAACTTCTCGTCGATGTAGAAGGCTTCGAAGTTGGCGGTGGGATGCTCGATGTCACTAATCGGCATAACCCCACTGCCATCGTTAAAAACGGCGCCGAAGATCTGGTTGTCACTTTGATAGAAGCTGATGAAGCCCACTTGCAGGTCGTTCTTCTTGTAGTTGGCGGCCGCGCTGGCTTGGCCTCCCGCATAGGTTGAGCCGCGATCTTCGGTGGTGGCGATGGGAACGTCGTTGGGATTGCTGTCGTAGTTTCCTCGGTTGTAGTGGTAAAAAGGCGAGACCGTGGTCATGAGATGCGAGTTGAAGGTGTGCAGCCAGGTGAAAAGAACGCCGGCATCGGACTCGTGCTCGCCATCGCGCAGGCCGATGCTGGGCGTGTACTGGCCGCTGGCGGGATTATTTTCGATGTCATCGGGAAAAGGATCGTAAGGGATCTGGAAATAATCGCGGCGCAGCGAAGTCACCAGCCGAAACTGGTTCGAAGGATCTACGTTGAAGATGAACGATCCGAACCCGCCGACTCCGTTATCGCCGTCGTGCACGACCTCCGGTACCGGCGGCTGCAGGCCGAGATTGCTGCGGTTGGCGTTAACGCTGGCGTAGTAGGCGAAGTTCTTGGTGTGGCTTCCGAAGCTGAGAGCGTCGTTGGTCTGGTAGAAATTGCCAGCGCTCAGGACGATCTCGGCTTGGTTATTGCGCTCGAAGCCTGTGCGCGGGACTACGTTGAAGACTCCGTAGGTGCGGTCGCCGAACTCCGCGCCGTAGCTGCCGCGGTTGATCTCGACATACTCGAGATCTTTGGGATCGAACTGCGGGGCGACGTTCTGCGCGATGGCGGTGTTGATCACGGGAATGCCATCGAGCAGCCAGGTGGTCTGGTGGCCGCCTCGCATGTGCAGCATGTCGTGCGTCACGTAGGCTCCGGGAGTGTAGTCGGTAATCATGGCGAGGCTATTGGAGCGGTCGGCGCCGGGAGTGCGCGCGATGTCGAGGCTATCAACTAACGTGATGGGAGTGGCGCTGTCGGTGGGAGCCACCGCCGCTTGCTCAGCTGACACCGTGACTTTCTCGTGCGCCGAAGCCAGCTTCAACTGAAAGTGGGCGACCGGCACGGTGCCTGAGATCACTGTTACGTCTTGCGCTGTTTGTTCGAAGCCTTTGTTGGCGACGCTGACGGTGTAGTCGCCCAAAGGCACGGCGTTGAATTGGAAGTTGCCATTAGCGTCGGTGAGGGCGGTCTTGGTTAACTCCGAAGATTTGGCCTTCAGCATCACCATTGTGCCTTGCACCGGGCGATGTTGAGGGTCGTGTACTACGCCGCGGACGGCGC
Organism: Candidatus Sulfotelmatobacter sp.; assembly: GCA_049513475.1. Lineage (GTDB taxonomy): Bacteria > Acidobacteriota > Terriglobia > Terriglobales > Acidobacteriaceae > Sulfotelmatobacter. The sequence goes on from JBEKWC010000021.1 coordinate 22,778, forward strand.
CATAGACATTGGCGAACGCGGGCGTGGCCAGAGCGAAGGCCAGCAACTGGACAATGGAAATGACGCGAGGGAAGCGCATAAGTCTCCTGTGAAACGATCGAGTGCGTGCGTGCTTTGCCAAGACCACTGGAGATGTCCGAGGCAGCATCGAGTTTGGGAAATGGGATCCGCGCGAGCTATGCGGATGCGTCTACCCGGCTGCGTAGCAATTAACTGCGGAGATGGGGAACGGCTGGCGGAGCGCGCGTGGATTGGAAACGGGAGACTTCGTTATTCGGAGTGGCGAGACTCTGGAGGGACAGATACGCTTCAATATTCTGCGCTGCGAAGCCGGTTGCATGAGGCGCGGCGTGCGCCCAGCGAACTGTGGTTACGGCGCGGCAGCACTCCTGATGGCAACAGCCGGCGCCGCGGACGACGAGCTCACTCGATTCCGGCGCCGCCGTGTCGTGGCAGCGATGAATTCCTTTGCGCAGGCAGCAGGCGTGCGTGGGAGTAGCCGCATTGGCTGCCAGGGCGATCGGGGCGAGGTTTCCCGCGAGCGCGAAGAACAAAAGGAATCTGGTGATCAGACGAGGCATGCTGGTCCTGAGATCATCGGAGCTTACCAACTTACGAGGTTGAAAGCAATCATGAGGTAGTACGGGTTAGTACGGGTAATACGGGTGCAGCTCAGTTTGAATCGGTCTCGTTTTGTTTGGCGTCATCCCGAAACCCGGCGCAATTCAGCCCGGGTGAGGGATCTCCCCTGCACGCACAGGCATGCGCCAGAGGAGATCGTTCGCTCCGCCTGAAAGGCGGCTCCGCTCAGGATGACACCATCAAAAAAGTTCGAATTGACCCCACCACCGCAGTGCGAGTAAAGGCGAAGGAGATCGCCGGGCTACTTCATGAGGACATAAACGCCGCCGTCGGTGCAGGCGATGACCAGGTTCATGATGACGAACATCAGATCGTAATGCCAGCCCGAGGATTTCTCGCCCCAGAAGCCGGTGTGCCAGGCGAATATCTTCTTCTCGATGGCGCCCAGCATGATGAGGATGAGACCGATGGCGGCGAGCTGAGTGAGAACTCCGAAGGCCACGCCCAACCCTCCGGCAAGTTCGGCGACGCCGAGAAAGATGGTGAATGGCTTGCTCATCCCTATGCTCTTGGCCCGCGCTGCGGGGTCTTTGAGATGGCTATAGCTACTGGTGACGAAGACCAGCGCAACCATGAGGCGCATGAGCAGCAGGCCGAGATCGGTGAAGCGAGCGAGTTGAGGAAACATGGCGCTCTTCGATGAAGCGAAGCCTACCAGAGTTGCGGAATGAGGTTAAGCTTTGCCGTGGATCTTCGCCCACCACCAGCGCACTCCGACAAACAGGAATCTCCAGTCAGTGAAAAACTCCGGTGGCTTGCCTTCGAAGGCGTGGCCGACAAATTGGAAGATCCACCCGAGGATAAACAGCGCCAGCGCGTAGAGCCAAAGACCATGAACGAAAATACTCGCGATGAAAATCGGGACCGAAAGCAGAATGGTCGGAATGCCCAGAGTGTGGCATGCCCGGTTCACGGGATGCTGGTGGCTCGAGGAGTATTGCGCGATCCACTGCTCGTTGGTACGTCCACCTAGCATGGCGAGAGGATGATACAACGGCGGGTACTTCTTTGCACGAGGCATTAGTGTACGGATGGGCGCAAGCGTCGGCCGGATGGGCAGGGATTGGCACCGGCATCCTAGCCGCCTGTCCCCGGGCGCTGATTTAAGGCAAGATTCGAGCCCTGGAGCCGTTAGGGGGGCATCCCAAATCGGCTAGCGCCGACTGAAGTTCCGGTTTTTCACGAGCCGACTTCGCTCCCGGAATGATTTCCAGTTGCCCCTTTCACTTTCCAAAAATCCTCCTCAGGTTTGATAAGTGGATGCGAAGGTCGATGCGATGGAGCTTGGCCCTGGGCGCGTCGGGCCTGACGCCAGGCGGCAAGCTCCCAAGCGCCGGCAGGGCGACACCACAGGACACCACAGTCTGCCGGTTGAGGCGGCTGCTTGCCGCGTGGTAGCATCCTTAGTTTTGGCAGGTGGTGTTGGGTTGGCCTTCTAATACATCGATCCTCTTCTGGGCCGTCTCTGGTTCCACGCCTGCGAAGGAGCCTACTCGTGAAAGTCTATTCCGGAGAAGACATTCGTAATGTTGCAATGGTGGGGCACGGGCATGCGGGGAAGACCTCGCTCGTCTCGGCCATGCTGTTTACCGCGGGGGCGACGCCGCGGCTGGGGCGCGTGGACGACGGGTCCTCGATCACTGATTACGACGACGAAGAGATTGCCCGCAAGATGTCGATTGCGGCCTCCGCCGCTTATGTGGAGTGGGGCAAGACCAAGATCAACATCATCGATACGCCCGGCTTCAACATGTTTGTGCACGAGGCGAAGATGGTGTTGCCCGTGGTGGATGCGGCCATCGTGGTGGTTGACGGCGTGGCCGGCGTGGAAGTGGTGACGCAGCGGGTGTGGAAGGATTGCGACGAGTACAAGACTCCGCGGCTGATCGTGGTGAACCGCATGGACCGCGACCGCGCCAATGCCGAGCGCGTGCTGGAGTCGCTGGTCAATGCCTTCGGCCGCGATGTGATTCCCATCGAGTTGCCGATCGGAAGCGAGAAGAACTTGACCGGCGTGGTCGATCTGGTGCGCATGAAGGCCTACACCTACGAGCTGGGAGGAAACGGCAAAGGGAAAGAGACTGAGATCCCGTCCGGCATGCGAGCGCAGGTGCAGGAGGCGCACGAGCAGTTGGTGGAACTCGTGGCCGAGGGCGACGACAAGCTGATGGAGAAGTTCTTCGAAGCTGGAACGCTGGCGGAGGATGATCTGATTCCGGCGCTACACAACGCGATTCGCGAGGACAAGCTCTTCCCCGTCATCTTCTCTTCGGGATTGGGTAACATCGGAGCCGACCGGGTTATGGACTTTATCGTGGACTACACCCCTGCGCCTTCCGAACATGAGTGGGTGCAGGGTGAGCCGGCGGCTTCTGGCAATGGGGATGCGCCGAAGCGGCATGAAACCGATGCCGAGCCGGTTTCGCTGTCTGTATTCAAGACCGTATCGGATGCGTTTGCGGGACGAATCTCGTACTTCAAAGTGTTCTCCGGCGTGCTTAAGAATGAGTCGACTTTGCAGAACTTCTCGCGCGGGTCGGCGGAGAAGCTGTCGCATATCTCGATCATGCAAGGCAAGACCGCAGTGCCTGTTACGGAGTTGCATGCTGGTGACATCGGTGCCGTGGCGAAGTTGAAGGACACGCTGACTGGCGACACGCTGGGGGATAAATCGGCGCCGATTCAGTATCCGCGGGTGAAGCTGCCGGAGCCGGCGATCACTTTTGCGATTGAGCCCAAGAGCCGCGCCGATGAAGACAAGCTGGGGCCGGGCATCCACAAGCTGATGGAGGAAGATGCCATGCTGCGCTTCTTCCGCGATCCGCAGACCAAAGAGTTTCTGATCGCCGGGACCGGGCAGCAGCATATTGAAGTGATCGTGGCGAAGCTGAAGAAGCGCTACCACACCGAAGTGGTTTTGAAAGCGCCCAAGGTTCCTTATCGAGAGACGATTCGGGCCAAGGCCGACGTGCAGGGGCGACACAAGAAGCAGACCGGCGGGCACGGGCAGTATGGCGATTGCAAGATCAAGATGGAGCCGATGCCGCGGGGCGGGCAGTTTGAGTTTGTGAACGACATCTTCGGCGGCGCGATTCCGAAGAACTTCATTCCGGCGGTGGAGAAGGGCATTAAAGATGCGGCGGCCCGCGGCTATCTGGCGGGCTTCCCGGTGGTCGACTTCCGCGTGATTCTTTACGACGGGTCTTATCACGATGTCGACTCGAACGACTTGTCGTTCCAGATGGCGGGGCGCATCGCCTTCAAGAAGGCGATGGAGGTCGCCAAGCCCACACTGTTGGAGCCGGTGATGGCGGTCGAGATCACGGTGCCGGACGACTTTGCCGGCTCGATTATGGGCGACTTGAACAGCCGGCGGGGACGAATCCAGGGCATGGACAACAAAGGCGGCAACACGGTGGTGAAAGCCGAAGTGCCCATGGCAGAGATGCTGACTTACGGCGTGGACTTGACCTCGATGACGCAAGGCCGCGGCAGCTTCAACATGGAGATGCATCACTACGATACGGTGCCAGCAGCGCTGCAGGAGAAGATTGTGGAGAAGGCGAAGACGGCGCGGGGCGAGGTTAAGGAAGAGGAGGAGTAGGCCTTGATCCGGTCTGAAACAAGAATTGTAGCGCTGTTCGCGATAAAATCTCTCAAACGAGCTACTTGTAGACTTCTGACCTGTTTCGACTCCGGCTAAAATATTACAAGTGAACGACTTACCCGCAAAACTGCGCTTTCAAAGGACTTAGGCGATGCTGGGATCCTGGGAGACCTAAGTGTTTGAAATCAGCGGCTGACTCGCAAAATATTGTATTTACGGAAGTTCGCCACGTTGCGATTCAAATTTTAAGAAACTCGAACGGTGGAACCTGGAGCGCTCCGGACCGGCTTGTGCCAGCCAACTCGCTATTTACCCGGGTCGCGCAAACGAGGGGCTGCGGGCAAGGGCAGATGTTACACGGATCTGTGGGAATTCTTTGATAACGGTGTTGTTAGGCTGCGATCCCGTGATCTCGCACAGAGCGCGAGGGGATGGGCAACACGAAAATGTTGCTAAAATTAGCAACAAATTCAAAGCCCCAAACCCAGCCGCTTATGGGCATGGCCGCGATACGTGCCGGAATGCGGCTGGGATGGGGCACCCGGCAGCAGGGGTTCTTCGGATGCATCGTCGGCGATCCGCGAAACTGCAGCGCAGAAGCGGTGTTTCGCGGCACGCAGCGTCACGCTTCGCACAGTCGTTGCCAGCTTGGCTGACGGAAATAGCGTCGACCAAATTCTGGCCGATTTTCCGAGCTTGAAAGCTGGGGATGTTCGGGCGGCCCTCGATCACCTTTCCGGCTTCGAGGACGGCGCGGCAGAGAAGAGGGCGGCGGCGGCTCGCGAAAAAAAGATTGTCGCCAAAGCCGAGGTGTCAATGGACCATCGCGGGTTGGCCTCACGAGGGGAGGCCATTTTCGTCATTTCCGATCATCTCGTCCGGAGTAACGGGCATCGGGGTCGGGCACTTCGTCGACTCGTGCGCTTTTAAGGTTTGGTAATGCACTGGGAAGACTCAGGAGCTCTTGATCCCCGCGACCTTCGCCAGCTTCGCTTGGCGTTCGTCGAAGGTCCAGAAGCGTTCGGCTTTAAGTTCGAGGGCGCAGGCGACGTGGAGGGTGTCGAGGGTTCGCATCCAGAGCTTCGGACCATATTCGCGAGCGAGCTGGCTGCATACCTCAAGAGCGTCCTCTGGGACTGGCACGGAGAGCCAGCGTCCGGCGGCGCGGTGCTCTTCCAGCTTGGCGCTCATCCGTTGTGCTTCCGACAACGATAACTCTCCGCGAAAAACGTGCTGGCCAACCACATGTTCCCACTCGGCACCGTGAAGGGGCGTGAACCACAAGGCAGGAGCAGAAACAATTCGCGAGCGAGCCTCCCGCGAGCGATCGTCGTTTAAGTACAGCGAGACGATAAAGCTGGTGTCGAGATATAGGCTCAATGACGTCCACGCTCCCGAATTACCAGATCGGAGCCAGACAGCTTACGGTCGCCTAAAATCTCCTTCGCCATCGCCTCAAAATCCGGCCAAGTCCCTGATGCCGCGGACGCACTCTCCGGGACAATCCGGGCAATGACTCGATCGCGCTCGCGCAGTTCGACCGTCTTTCCCGCCCGGAGCCAGGTTTTGAGTTTCTTGGTATCGCGCAGTTGCCGCATGTTCACCGATGGCATGAATCCAATGTGACACATAATGTGTCACGCGTCAAGGAGGTTGAGATCGTTGCCGCCGGAGCTTCGCCTTGGCCGGACGGCCGAGGGCTGCTGTCCGCGCATGGGGTGTGTCTACCCAAGGTCGTGGTAATATCCGGCCAGTGGCCACCGCGCGTAACAATCCTGAACTGAATTACAACCCCGAGCGGCTGGTTTCGGCGGCGGCGGTGGAGGACGATTCTTCGTTTGAGCTGAAGCTGCGGCCGCAGCGGCTGGGGGAGTTTATTGGGCAGGCCAAGGTCAAAGAGAATCTTGACGTCGCGATCCAGGCCGCGAAATCGCGCGGCGAGGCTATGGATCATGTGCTGCTGTATGGGCCTCCGGGGCTGGGGAAGACTACGCTGGCGAATATTATTGCCAACGAACTGGGGGTGCGCTTCCAGCAGACGGCTGCGCCTTTGCTGCAGATCAAGGGTGATCTGACCGCGATCATCACTAATATGCAGGACAAGCAAGTCCTGTTCATCGATGAGATTCACCGGCTGCAGCCGGTGCTGGAGGAGTTGCTATATTCGGCGCTGGAAGATTACAAGCTGGACATCATTATTGGGCAAGGGCCTTCGGCGCGCACGCATACGCTCGAGGTAAAACCGTTTACGTTCGTGGGCGCGACTACGCGGGCCGGGTTGATTTCGTCGCCGCTGCGGTCGCGGTTTGGCATCGTGCTGCGGCTGGAGTTTTATTCCGCGGACGATTTGCGCGTGATTGTGGAGCGGTCGGCCGAGATTCTGGGGGTGGAAGTGGATGCCGCCGGGGCGACGGAGATTGCCAGCCGGTCGCGGGGAACTCCGCGCATCGCGAATCGATTGCTGCGCCGGGTGCGGGACTATGCCCAGGTTCGCGGGGCGGGCAAGATCGACTTGCCCACGGCGCAGGCCGCGCTGCAGATGCTGGAAGTGGATCAGTATGGCTTCGATGAAGTCGACCGGCGGTTGCTGCTGACGATTATCGAGAAATATCAGGGCGGGCCGGTAGGGGTGAATACTTTGGCGGCGGTGCTGGCCGAAGAGCCAGACGCTATCGAGGAAATTTATGAGCCGTTTCTGATGCAGATCGGGTTTTTGAACCGCACTCCGCGGGGGCGCGTGGCTACGCAGCTGGCGTACGATTACTTTAAGATTGCGCCGAGCCGCAGGCAGAGTTCGTTGTTTTAGAGTTCTTCCCTCCTAGGGCGGGCTGCTCTCCCAGGCGCTATCATGCGTAAGGAGTAACGGGAGGCAAAATGAAACCACTGCGACAGGTGACCGCGATCCTTGAACGCGAGGGAGACGCCTAAGTCGCGTTGTGTGCTGGGTTGGAGGTTGCCAGCCAGGGTGACACGATTGCGTCCGCGCGTAATAATCTGCCAGAGGCGGTTGAGTTGTTTTTTGAGACTGCAGGCCCCAGGGAGATCGCACGGCGGGGACATTCCGAGCTGTTTGTGACCCGGCTTGAGCTTGAGGCTGGTAGGCTTCGCGTGCCGTCCGGGCGGGAAGTTTGTGCTGTACTGGGCTCGGAATGGATTCTCTGAAGTGAGTCGCCGGGGCAGTCATGGAGTCCTGCAGAAGCGCACGGAGAAATCGCCTGTCACCATGCCCGTACCTGTACCTGATCACTCCGAGCTTCGTATCGGGACGCTGATGTCGATTATTCGCCCCTCGGGCTTTCCCCGGACTGTCTTCGAAACCTAGACTGATGCTCCAGGGCTGGACCCCTACCGTGGTTCGCAAAACCTTACAGACAACGGTTTCCTGTTCTGTATGACCCTTTCATGGTGTATCGTGCTGAGTTCCCCGCGCGCGCGGAAGCGGGGAGACAGCGAGGGCGTTGTTTGCGTTTGGCTTTTGGACGATCGTTTCATGAGCGGGTGAGATTGCTGCCGGGAGTGGTTCTCACCCTGCTTGCAGTCTTGCAGCACGGATGGGGCCTGCCGCTACCGCAATCCGAGATCGCCGCGCAAAATCCCGCTGCAGCTGTGCAAAGTTCGGCGGCGGGTGCACGAAATTCTGGCGGGCAGGGCCCGCAGAATCCGCCGGAAAATTCGATACCGGGTGCGGTGCCGCCTGGAGACAACCCCGCGGCGCCGAATTCGCCGCAGGTTCCTCCGCCCTCGGCGCAGCTGCCGGAGCCGGCGATCAAGAATCCGGAGGTGAGACCGGCGCCTAAGCCGGCAATCGCGCCGCCGAGTTTGACCATTCCACGTTTAACTCACGCTCCCGCCTTGGAAGATTTTCTCAGCATGAAGCCGCAGGGCGACACGGCGCTGCAGATGGCGAAGGTGACGGGCTTCGTGCAGCGCAATCCGCACGATGGCGAAAAAGTTTCGGAGCCGACCGCGGCCTACCTGGGATACGACCAGAAAAATCTCTACCTCGTCTTCGTGTGTTTTGACGATCCCAAGAAAGTTCGGGCGCGCATGTCGCGGCGGGAGGACGTTTACGACGACGACCAGGTCGAGGTCATGCTCGATACTTTTCACGACCGGCGGCGCGCCTATGCCTTTCAGACCACGCCGTTGGGAGTGCAATGGGACGCGATCTGGAGCGAATCGACGCGCGAAGAGGTGAATGGAAACTTCGATACCTCGTTCGATACGGTGTGGGATTCGCGCGGCAAAGTGACTGACCGCGGATTCGTGGTGTGGATGGCGATTCCATTCAAGAGTCTGCGCTTTCCCGACACCAAGGAGCAGGAGTGGGGAATCATTCTGTATCGCGGCATCTACCGCAAGAGCGAGGATTCCTTCTGGCCGCAAATTTCTTACAAAGTTTCGGGACGACTGGGGCAGGCGGCGACCCTCTATGGGCTGGAGGGGATTTCGCCGGGACGCAGCATCGAATTGATTCCTTATGGAATCCTGCGCGGCTTTCGTGGACTGGATGAGCGCGATCCCTACAACCCGTATTTTCAGAATGCCGAAACTCAGGGGCAGTTTGGCATGGATGCGAAGTTCGTGATCAAGGACCACTTCGTTTTGGATTTGACGGCGAATCCGGATTTCAGCCAGGTGGAATCGGAGGATCCGCAAATCACGGTGAATCAGAGATTCGAAGTCTACTTTCCCGAGAAGCGGCCGTTTTTTCTGGAGAATGAAGATTACTTTCGCACGCCGCTGGATTTATTTTTCACGCGCAACATCGAAGACCCTTCGGCTGGAATCCGGCTCACGGGGAAAGAAGGCCCATACTCTCTCGGGTTGATGGCGACCGACGATCGCGGCCCGGGGCTGGCGGTGCCGAGCTTTTGCCCGTTTCCTGAAACTCCATCGATTTGTTCGGACCAACTTCTCGGGGTGCGGTCGTATTTCGCGATTGCGCGGGCCAGCCGCGATATTTTCAAGCAGTCGAGTGTGGGCGGTCTGTACACCGACTGGGAGTGTCCCTCGACCGGTGAGTTCAATCGCGTCGGCGGACTGGACACGCATTTGAAATTCAACGCCAACTGGACCCTGGAGGGCCAGGCGGTCGTGAGTTCGAGCAACCTGCAGGGGCTGAACGCGGACTTTGCTTCCATTGGCAGCCTGGAAAATACCTGCGAGTACAACTTGTTCCCCTTCAGTTCGGGCAACTCCGGCAACAAGAATTACTACGCCGGCCCGGCCGACAAGCTCGATTTGAAGCGCGAGGGACTGCACTTCAGTTACGAAGGGATTTACGATGACATCAGTCCGGGGTTCGTGACCGTGCCCGGGTTTGTGAACCGGGTGGACATTCGCGAGCTATATCAGGTCCTGGATTATCGCTTCCGGCCGAAGAAGGGTTGGATCGTCGACTGGGGACCATCGTTGATTCAGCGCCTGGTCTATGACCACGAAGGCAACCGGCTGGACACAGACTATCTCCCCTATCTTGCGATTCAGGGGCGCGGGCAGACGCTGATTTTCTTGTATCCGTATGAAGAGTTGCGAGAGCGGCTGCGGCCGCAGGATTTTGCGTTTCTCGGCTTATCCGTCAACCAGAATTTCGACTACCATGAGCATCGCAGCGGGACGCTGCTGCAGACTGGATATTTTAAGAAGGCCTTGCTGGGGGCGAGCTACTACTGGGGAGACGGCGTTAATTTTGTGCCGGCGTCGAACGCTGCGCCGCAATTTCTGCTGGGACGGCTGAACACGGCCTCGGGAACGCTTACTTTGCGGCCACTGCAGCCGCTGAAGATCGAAAATACTTATCTGTTCGAACGCCTGCGCGCGGGGGATGCCGCATCTCTCGCGGCGCTGGCGCAAAGTCCCGGAGCCGGGCGAGGCGTTTTCAACAACCACATCGTGCGCAGCAAATGGAATTGGCAGTTTACCCCGCAACTCTCGCTGCGCGTGATTTTGCAATACAACTCGGTGCTGGCGAACACGCCGGGCAACACAATTTATCCTTACACCTATTTGCCCACGGAGAAGGCATTCAACGCCGACGTGCTCTTCACCTATCTAGTGCATCCGGGCACGGCGATTTATGTCGGCTATAACAGCGACGTGCAGAATTTGAATCACGATCTGATGCTCGATCCGCTCGGCCTAGCGGGGCTGTATACGGCCAGGGGCTATATCAACGACAGCCGGCAGTTTTTTGTGAAGGTGTCGTATCAGTTTCGCTTTTGAAGAAAGCTCTCCGCCTTCAGCTTGAATCCTTGGCGGTTTCGGCTGACGGCTGATCGCTGATCGCTGAGGGCTGTGCAGCCGAGTTGAGCGTTGCTGAATCCTGGGGCATTCCAGTAGAATCTAAAAGGTTCCAATCGAGGTGCAAACGCTATGAAAGCAGCCATTCATCCCGCTTATAACGAAGTGCGCGTGCATTGCGCGTGCGGCAATGCCTTTGTCACCCGGTCTACGCACAAGGGAGACATCAGCGTCGAAATTTGCTCGGCCTGCCATCCTTTCTTTACCGGCAAGCAGAAGCTCATGGATACGGCCGGACGCGTGGAGCGCTTCCGCCGCAAGTACGCAAAAAACGCGCCGGCGGAGCCGGCGAAGAAGTAGCCTTCGTACGGATTTGCATGGATTCACACAGATGACGGTGAAAATTAAGCCCCTGCCACAGCGGGGGCTTTCATTTTGCGGGGGCAAGTAGAATAGTAGAGTGCGCAAGATCTGGGACAATTCGGTTGGCTTGGGTAGGACCGACACCCTTGTCCGTGATCGAGTGCGATGGAAGCCGGTCGAGGCGAGCTTTCGCATTGGCGAAGTCACGATCGCTCCAGCTACCGTTCTGGCCCCCATGGCCGGAGTCACTGACACGGTCTTCCGCCGCTTCATTCGCAACCGCGGCGGTTGCGGACTGATCATGACTGAGTTCACCTCGGCCGACGGCGTGTTGCGCAAGAAAGATCAGAAGGCCAAGCGCTATCTTCATTTTTATGAAGACGAGCGTCCGATTTCGGCGCAGCTCTTTGGCAGCAATCCGCAGGTGATGGCCGAGGCGGCGCGCATGGTCGAAGACCTGGGCTTCGACCTGGTGGACTTGAACCTGGGCTGTCCGGCGAAAAAAGTGGTGAAGTGCAATGGAGGCTCCGGCCTGCTGCGCGATCTGCCGGCGATTGGCCGTATTTTCGAAGCGGTGCGGGCCGCGGTGAAAGTTCCCTTCACAGTGAAGTTTCGCGCCGGCTGGAGCGATGACGAGATTGTCTGCGTGGAACTGGCGCGCATGGCGGAGGCGTGCGGACTGTCGGCGGTCGCGCTGCACGCGCGCACGCGGGAACAGGGCTACAGCGGAAACGCCCGCTGGGAGTGGATTGCGGCGGTGAAAGATGCGGTCAAGATTCCCGTGATCGGCAATGGCGATATTCGAACGCCCGAGGATGCCTGCGCCATGGTCGCGCAAACCGGCTGCGATGCGGTGATGATCGGGAGGACTGCGCCCTCGAATCCGTGGATTTTTCGGCAGATCGAACAATTCTGCGCCCGCGTAGGAGCGGACGCATTCGTCCGCCCAGGGGAGCAAAGCTCGGCAGCTGTTGCCGGTGCCATCCCGGACGAAACCGTCCCGGGCTACGCGAAATCGGAGAAGCTCTACGACGAGCCCACCGAACTTGATCGCTACCAGATGATCCGCACCTACTTCCGGATGCTGATCGACGAAGAACTTCCCGATGCCGTCGGCAAAATGAAGCAGTTCGCCTCGTGGTTCACCCACGGCGTGCCGGGCGGAGCGGGGCTGCGCAAGGCCATTTACGAGTCGAAGAGCGCGGTGGAGATTCTGGGGCGGGTGGAGGAATTTTTCGAAAGGCGATTGGCCGAGCAACCGCTTCTGTCACTTACGGAGTAAGTGGCATTCGCCGATCCCGGCGTGATCGGTTCGAGGCGGTTGCAGAGTTGTATCTACTCGGTCGATTCCTTCTCGCTGTCCTTAGGTTTGCACCTATCCAGTATCTGCAACATTGCCGTCCGGACCTTCGGATCTAAATGCACTTTCGACGGGAAGTTCGCCGCAGTTGTGTTCGCGCTGCGCTCGGCAAGACTCGGTGCTGAGTCTTGCCCTGCCTTCTCGCGAAACGTTTCGAGCCATGGCTCGAACTCCGCAGCGGGAGGCTTTCGTGTTGGATCGGCACCCGCCTTTTCGAGAAGCTCGACGATTTCTTTCTGGCCGGTGGCCCGGGCCATCGTCAGCGCCGTAACCCCGTTGCTCGCCTGGGCGTTAACATCGGCTCCTGCGTCCAGAAGGGCTTTTACGATGGCCGTCCAATTCTTTCCTTGCCCAGATGGAATCTCCCTGCCGAACACGCTTTCCCAGACCACCTCGAGTCCACGGAAACAAGCACTCATCAGCGGGGTGAATCCAGATTTGCCGGAGCCATTGGGGTCGGCGCCAGCCTTGAGCAGATCGGCCACAATTCCGGCGTGTCCCATTTGCAGCGCGCTGGCCAACGCGCGGGGCAGGCATGCCTGCAACTGTCTTGATGGCGACTGCAATAGACGGGCGAGGACTTCGCGTTCTCCGTGGGCGGCCGCCGCCCAAATTGCGTTGGCCTCTGGCGGGGCGAAGAAATCGGCTCCGGCATCCATCAAGGCAAATGCGATCTCCTTTTTGTGAGACCTGATCGCCGATGCGAGCAACGACTCCCCAAAACGGCTCTTGAGATTGGGCGACACTCCTCGGGAAAGCAACGCACGAACTTTCTCCACATCGCCTTTCTCGGCTCTCTTGATTAGTTCCGCAGCTTCGGGGGAATGTCCGCGCCCATGAACGACCTGAAGTTTGTGCGGAGCCTGGTCGAGATGGCAGAAGCCGGTGCGGGCGCGAGCAGCATCGATTCCCATCAAGCGCGCAAACGCAGCCACCGTCTTTTCTTGAAATAGTTCCTTCCTTGCTAGTGTTCGTTCGATCCGCTCCCATGAAACTCCCGCCGGTAGCTGGGGCCGGAGTTTTCTGAAGTTGCCTGCCCACTTCTTTCGCTGCGCCGCGGTGGCCGGGCCGAAATAGTCCGGTGAGGAATTGAATCGATATACGAGGGTTCCTTCGCGGTAGGCAAAGAACACAAACACATCGCTGTCGTGAAGCAGAAACGCGAGAACGTCGGTCGCAAGTTTTTCAGAGAGGCCCTTGGCCATGCGTTGCACCTCGGCGATGTCCTGACGTTCTGACTCCTCGTCGTAAACGGTGATCCAGCCTTTTTTCGGGTCGGTGACCAGAGCACGCTTGCTGGCCAACGCGGCGAGGGCCTTTACGCAGCCCGCTTTATTCGAGGTGCGGACGTGGCAGTTGGTGAAGGACGCTCCCATACTTCGGGAGTCTAGCGACTTCAAGCCGGCCAGAAAAGGTTACCGATAGGGCAGTCCGTCGAACGCATGCCGAATGGGGGGCGGCGTGCAGCTTTCGGCCCGAACTAGGCTTCCCTCGCCAACAACTTCCCCTCGGCATCCTTCTCGACATAAGCCCAAAGCTTTTCGACCCCATGCGTGAATACAGTCAGCCATTTGTCGGGGATCGCGTTGGCCCAGTACTGCTTCTTGCTCTCGATGGTTTGCAGCGGGTAGAGATCGAAGCCGAGGCCCCAGGCGATGTCGATGTGCGCCGTGGTGGGGATTAGGTCGGAGATGTAGCAGGCGGTGCGGCCTTTGCTTTCAACGATCACGGCTTGCATGTGGGCGGTGTGGCCGGGGAAGGTTTTTACCGAGATGCCGGGGAGGATTTCTTCTCCGCCTTTGAGCAGCGTCATTTGGCCACTTTGGACCAGCGGGTCGTAGTTATCGGAGATGTAGCTGATCAGGTCGCGCTCGCTGGGCTTGCGGGCGTATTGCCATTCGCCTTCGGGGGCATAGTATTTTGCGCGCGGAAATGTCGGAACGATTTTGCCCTTCTTGTCGCGCGTCGTGTTCCAGCCGCAGTGGTCGAAGTGCAGGTGGGTGTTGATGACGATGTCGATGTCTTCGGGAGCCACTCCCGCGGCGGCGAGATGGGTGAGCAACTGCGCGGGCTGGCCGTAGAACTTGATCATGCGGTCGGAGAGCTTGTTGCCCATGCCGGTTTCGACCAACACGGTGTGCTTGCCGGTGCGGATGAGCAGCGAGTTGAGGCCGGCTTGCACGTAGTTGCGGTCGTCCGCTGCCATGCGGCGCGACCACATGACCTTGGGAATCACGCCGAAGAAGGCGCCGCCATCGAGCGGGTAGGTGCCGTCGGAACAAATTGTGAGTTCGAAATCGCCGAGAGTGAGCGTGGGCGTGGGCATGGAGATAGTGTGCCACAGGCGCGAAATTCATAGCCCCGGATGGGCGCGGACATCCACCGAGAAACCGAGATATTCCTCGCGATCCGCGTCGAGGGAGAAGCGTTGATCTGCATTGAATTGGCGGAAGTTATCTTATCCAACTGCGGTAGTCTCAAAGCATGGAGCGTCCGGGCAGCGTCACGGTGATTGCAGGTTTATTTTTTCTGGTGGCGGGGTATTTGATTGTCATCGGCGTTATCGAGTTCTTGGCGCCGGGGACGCTTGCCATGACTCGATCTGCAGGGATTACTTACGGACGAGAGTTGGACGGACCACAGACCGCGATCTCTGTAGGCGCAGGCTGGGGGCTGGTGGGCTGGGGGATTTACCGGGTGAAGAACTGGGCGCGCTGGTGCGCGATTGCGCTCATGGTGATTGGGGTTGCGGGATCGGTGCCGGTGGTGTCTGCGGCCGCGCGAGATCTGGGCTGGCGCTTTTTCTTTTATGGCGCGCAGATTATGGTGCGGATTGTGATTGCGTGGTTTTTGGCGGCGGCGCCGGAGTTGATCGATGCGTTCCGGCGTAAATAAAGATACTTGTCGAGTATTTGCATCAGCCTTTCGCCTTTGCGGGTTCTTTTTCTCCCACGCGCTTGCTTACTTCGAATTTCATCGTGCCGACTTTCTTGTCGGCGTCGACTACGATGTGATCGCCGTGCAGGACTTCGCCGTCTAGAATTTTCAGGGCCAGCGGATCCTGCACCAGCTTTTGGATGGCGCGCTTCAGCGGGCGGGCGCCGAAGTTGGCGTCGTAGCCTCGGGTGAAGAGCAGGTCTTTGGCGGCCTCGGTTAGCTCGAGGGAAATTTTTCGATCGGCGAGCAGGCGGCGCACGTCTTCCAGGCGCAGTTCGATAATCTTGACCAGCTGTTCTTTGCCGAGCGGGCGGAAGACGATGAGGTCGTCGACGCGGTTCAGGAACTCGGGGCGGAAGTGGCCGTGCAGGGCTTCCATCACGCGTTCGCTGGCGTTTTCGAAATCTTCGGGTGTGCGCAAGTTTTCGGCTTGCAGGTAACTGGAGCCTAGATTCGAGGTCATGATCAGAATCGTGTTCTTGAAATCCACTACGCGACCTTTGCCGTCGGTGAGGCGGCCGTCGTCCATGATCTGCAGCATGATGTTGAAGACGTCGGGGTGCGCCTTTTCGATTTCGTCGAAGAGCACGACCGCATAGGGACGGCGGCGAACCTGCTCGGTGAGCTGGCCGCCTTCCTCATAGCCGACATAGCCCGGGGGGGCGCCGATCAGGCGCGAGACCGAATGCTTCTCCATGTATTCGGACATGTCGATGCGCAGCAGGGCGCGCTCGTCGTCGAAAAGAAAATCGGCGAGGGCGCGAGCTAGTTCGGTTTTTCCAACTCCCGTTGGACCTAGGAAAATGAAGGAGCCGATGGGGCGCTTCGGGTCGCTGAGACCGGCGCGCGAGCGGCGGATGGCGTTGGCGACGCGCTCCAGAGCTTCGTCCTGACCGACGACGCGCTGGCGCAGCCGATCTTCCATGGTGACCAGCTTTTTGACTTCGCCTTCTAGCATTTTAGAGATGGGGATGCCGGTCCACTTGGAGACGATGCGGGCGATGTCTTCTTCGTCCACTTCCTCTTTGAGCATGCGCGGAGTGCCAGCGGCTTTGCCGTCGATCTTGGCGGAAAGCTTGGCCAATTCCTCTTCGGCCTGGCGCAGCAATCCGTAGCGGATTTCGGCCACGCGCTGCAGATTGCCTTTGCGCTCTTCGGTTTGCTCTTCGATCTTGAGCTTCTCGATTTTTTCTTTCAGCTCGCGGGAGCGGGCGATCAGGTCCTTTTCCTTTTTCCAATTGGCTTTGAGGGCGTTGGATTTCTCGCGAATCTCAGCCAGTTCTTTCTGAATCACGTCCAAACGCTCGCGCGAGTTCGTGTCGTCTTCCTTCTTCAATGCCTGCTTCTCGATCTCTAGCTGCGTGGCGCGGCGTTCGAGTTGATCGATATCGGTGGGAAGCGAATCGATCTGGATACGAATCGAAGCGGCGGCCTCGTCCACGAGGTCGATGGCTTTGTCGGGCAAGAAGCGGTCCGAAATATAACGGTGCGACAGCGTGGCGGCGGCAACAATCGCGGAGTCTTTGATGCGCACGCCGTGATGCACTTCGTAGCGCTCTTTCAGGCCGCGCAGAATGGCGATGGTGTCTTCGACATTGGGCTCGCCTACGAAAACAATCTGGAAACGGCGTTCGAGGGCGGCGTCTTTTTCGATGTATTTGCGGTACTCGTTGAGCGTGGTGGCGCCGATGGCACGCAGCTCTCCCCGAGCTAGCGCGGGCTTGAGCATGTTGGAGGCGTCGATAGCGCCTTCGCTCGCTCCGGCGCCGACCAGAGTGTGAAGCTCGTCGATGAAAAGAATTACCTGTCCTGACGCATCTTCGATTTCTTTTAAGACGGCCTTCAGGCGATCTTCGAATTCGCCGCGATATTTTGCGCCGGCCAGCATGGCGCCGAGATCGAGCGAGACCACGCGCTTATTTTTCAGAACTTCGGGCACGTCGCCGGAAATGATGCGCTGGGCGAGGCCTTCGACGATGGCGGTTTTGCCGACGCCTGGCTCGCCGATGAGCACGGGATTATTTTTCGTGCGCCGGGAAAGAACCTGGACCACGCGGCGGATTTCTTCGTCGCGTCCGATCACGGGGTCGAGCTTTCCGCGGCGGGCTTGTTCGGTGAGATCGCGGGCGTAGCGCTCCAGCGCCTGATACTTGGCTTCGGGATTCTGGTCGGTTACCTTTTGCGAACCTCTGACGGTGGTGAGCGCTTTCAGGATCGCGTCGTAGGTTGCTCCGTGGCGGGCGAGAATCTGCTGGGCCGCGTCCTGCTTGAGGTGCGTGATGGCCAGCAGCAGGTGCTCGGTGGAGACGTATTCGTCCTTGAAATTCGATGCTTCTTTAAAGGCTTGCTCCAGCAGCTTGTTGGTCGCGTTGGAGAGCGTGGCTTGGGCGGCCTCTCCAGAAACTTTGGGCAGCTTTTCGACCTCGCGGTAGACGTCGCTGAGCAGGGCCTGCGGGCCGATGCCAATTCGATCGAGCACCGGCGAGACGATGCCTTCTTTGTCTTCGAGCAGGGCAGCGAGCAGGTGCAGGGGCAGCAGTTCGGGGTTGCCGTGCTCGGAGGCGATCTCATTGCCTCGCTGCACGGCTGCTTGCGCTTTTACGGTGAATTTATCCCAACGGATGGGCATGGGGACTCCGGAAAATCAATTTAGCAATCTTGTAATTTAGGAATAGCAACCTGCGCTCGAATTCTCCCGCTTTTGACTTGGTTTGTGACGCTGGACAATGATTCTCCGCTTTTTCCTAATCGACCGCGCCCTGCCCGATCGACTGCAAGATGCGGTTGTGATCCTTGGGACGGCCGGTCCGAAGCGCGATCGCGGCCAGGCGTTCGGTTGTCATCTCCCACGCGGCAACTCCTTCCACGGTCGTCGGGACTGCATCCGTCAAAGCTTCCCATTCCAATGGGTCGCTCGCGGAAGAAATTGCACCGGCAGCCAGCGATGACCATATGCTCCTCTTCAACTTTGCCGCCTCGCGCCTTCCGGTAATCGTGTACCGGGCTTAGGCTGAGTAACGATGTGCCGGGGGCGTGCGAAAGGATTACAAAGGTGTGGACATCCAGAGTCGCCTCGGGTCCAAGATCAAACGTGGCACCCTCCGCCCCTCGAATGGCATTCTTAGCGATGACGCCATCGGCTCGCATCTGGTTGATCGCTTCGCGCGTAGCTTTCACGGCATGATGGCCCTGGAAGCATTGTGAACCAACTCCGCTGTGGCGCCAAGCGCCCGGATCAAAACAAAACGGGAGGCGACCTGTTTTGGCCGCTTCCCGTCGAAACAAGTCGAGCTGCGCTCGACGACCGGGTCAGAGACCCGGTCCTAAACACACGCTTACGCCGCTTTGCCGGGGCCTTTGGCATCGAGGGTCTTCTCGTTGCCGGTGCCTACGTTGACCTTGATCTGCTTGGGCTTGGCTTCGGCCTTTTTGGGCAGGGCGATGTTCAGTACGCCCTTGTCGTAGGTGGCCGAAACTTTCTCGGTGTCTACGGTGGTCGGCAGAGTGAAGGTGCGGGTAAAGCTGCCGTACTGGCGCTCGACGCGGCGATAATTTTCTTCTTTTTCTTCCTTCTCGATCTTGCGCTCGCCGTGCACGGTGAGGGTGTTGTTCTCGATGCGGACATCGATATCCTTCTCGTCGATTCCCGGCACTTCGATTTTCAAGGTTACGTGATGCTCGTCCTCGTAAACATCGACTGCGGGGGCGAAGCTCGAGGTGGTCAGGGATTCATCGCGGCCCTCGGGGCTGTAGGTCTCGCGGAATACGCGATTGATGCGGTCCTGCAAGTTGGCGAAGTCGCGGAACGGTTCAAAACGGGTAAGAACGGTCATGGTCAAATTCCTCCTTCAGAAATTGTGTTTTCGGGTTGATAGCCTCCCGGAAGCGTTCAGATTATTGCTTCCGGTACCACATCAGATGCTTGGTTATCTGAAACGAATCATAAAATATGAGTGCTTTATTGTCAAGTAATTAATGTCTTTTATTTTCATCAGCTTACATTCGCTATCACGCACTTTAGGTAGGCGGTTTCGGGAACATTTGGCAGGATGGGATGATCTTTGGCCTGTCCGCGAAGCTCCAAGAGGCGCAGAACTCGGTGAGCATCGCGAGCGGAATCGGCAAGCATTTCCATGAAGTCAGCCTGGCTTACGTGATAGGAGCAGGAGCAAGTCACCAGGATCCCGCCGGGTCGAAGCATCTTGAGAGCGCGCAGGTTGAGTTCTTTGTAGCCGCGCAGGGCGGCCTCGAGATCGCGCTTGTTTTTGGCGAAGGCCGGGGGGTCGAGAACGATGGTGTCGTAGCGCTGGCCGGCGACGGCGTAATCTTTGAGCAGATCGAAGGCGTTGGCCTCGATCCATTCGATTTCTTTTTCTTGGAGCAGCGCGTGGTTGAGCGCCGCGTTCTGATCGGCGACTTCGAGCGCGGGCCGGGAACTGTCGACGGCGGTGACTTGCTCGCAGGGCTGCGCCAGGTGAAGGGCAAAGCCTCCCTGATAGCAGAAAACATCGAGCGCGGCGCCGTGGGCGTATTGCGCGCTGGCGGCGTAGTTCTCGCGCTGGTCGAGGAAGGCTCCGGTCTTTTGGCCTTCGCGGGCGTCGAAGTGGAACTGGATGCCGTTCACGGTGAAGATGGTGGAGGTCTTTTCTCCCTGAACTAATCCCGATGCGCGCTCGGGCAACTCCTCGAGTTGGCGGACGCGCGCGTCGACGCGCTCGACGATCGACTCGGGCTGCAATTTCCCGGTCAGCTCACGAAGCACAGTTTCGCGCACATTCTCATGATCCATGGCTTGAGTTAAGACTTGCAGCGAGAGGATGTCGTTGTAGCGGTCCACAATCAAGCCGGGCAAAAAATCGGCTTCGCTGAAGATGAGGCGATAGGCATTTGTGTTGTGGACGAGCGGCACGCGATAGGCGATGGCGCCGGCGACGCGCTCCCGCAGCAGGGCGGGAAGGTCGTCGACCGGCTCGCGAGAAATAAGGCGTAGGGCAATTTGCGAGGAACTGGAATAGAGCGCGCTGCCGAGAATTTGGCTGCGATGATCTGCCACGCTGACCAATGAGCCTGCGGGAATGCCTTCGGCCGAGACCACATCCGAGCGATACACCCAGACGTGACCGTCTTTCAGGCGGGATACGCCGCGAGGAGAGATATGTACCGTCCAACCAGAACCGGGAGCCGTCAGACTGCGGACCATAGGGCAATGGTAACGGAGAATGCGCCGGCGGGGGCTAAGACCGGGCCGGGCGGAGCAGGAAGATCATCTCTTCGGCCGTGTTGTCGAGAGGAGATTTGGCAAAGGAACCGTATTCGGCTGCGGGTTCCAGCCCAGCCAGCAGGAACAAAGCTCGCAGGTGAGGATAGGTATAGTAGGACATCTTCAGCGTGTCGGTTTCTTCCAGAATCGCCTCGCCATTGCGATAACTTCGGAAGATAAACGTGACGGTGTAGTTCTGATCGACCTTGTCGTCCGCCTCCTTGCGGACAAAACGACGATAGAGAATCCCCGCGTCCGTATGAGAGACCCACTCGGCTTCCAATCGCTCTTCTCCGGTACCCAGAGGCACCCTATCGAATCTCGGAAAAAACACGTCGAAAGCCAGTGTGCCACCGTCGGCGAGATGAGCTGCAGCCGACTTCAGCGCCGCCAATTGGTCCTCCACCGTATACATTTGCTGCATCGGCCGAAAAGGAATGGTGACCAGCGGAAATTTTCGGCCGAGCCGGAAATCGCGCATGTCACCGGAGTGGAGTGTGACTTTGCTCGAAACTTCGGGATTTTCCCGGGCCAGACTTTCCTTCAAGATGCCGATCATCGGCCCGGAATTGTCGACGCCATGAATTTCGATTCCCGCGCGTGCGACGGGCAGCAAAACGCGACCCGTGCCGCAGCCGATCTCCAGCACCGGACCGCCGAATTCCCTGGCCAGATTGAGGTAGAAGGGTGCGTCGACGAGATCTCTCATGGCAGCATACGCGCCGTCGTAATACTTGGCTGCAACGCGATAGGAATCGACTATGGCCGGCATGGGCCCTCCCGGAAGCTTGGCGGCATTCTAAAACACAAGGTCGAATGTCTCGAATGCAACCGGGACTGATCACTTGCTAGCTGGCGGCTTGCTCGGTGGGAACGGCGGCGGGGGTCTGCGTTTTTGCGGTGGCGCGGGAGCTCATCTCGTAGCGGGCAGCTTCGAGATCGGTGTGCAGGGAATCGAGCGCGGTCATGGGCATCTCGGTGCCCCAGTTTTCCATCTCGGCCTCGGACCAGTGTCCATTCAGGCGGATGGCGCCGGTGATGTCTCCGGGGAAGGCGTGGCGAAAATCGCCTTCGCGGATGAGGATATCGCCGAGCAGGCGGCCGGTGCTCAAGTCGAAGACCCGGCGAGTGGCCTGGCCGCCGGCATTGTTCATGCACAAGAGCACTTCGCCGACGCCATCGAAATCGGCGCGGTAATACCAGGCTTGGGGAGCGTCGATCTTGGGATGATGCCGCCGCGAACGCTTGTGCTCGGGCTCGAGGGCGACCATTTCGTTGGCGGGGTTGAAATAAAGAATGCGCTGGCAGGAATCGCAGACCACGGTTTGCTGGCCGGTGCGCACGTCGTTGTAGATTTGCGGGCGCAGCATGACCTGGCAGGCCATGCATTTATGATCGCGAACTTCGGAGATGCCGCTGCCGCGAAACTTTGAGACGCGCTCGTAGTGGCTTAGGAGATCTTCGTTGACTCCGGCGCGCATCTGGTCGCGTTTGCCGCGCCACTCAGTCAGTTGCTTTTCGTCCTCGGCGGTGCGCTCGCGGGCTGCGGCTTTTTCTTTTTCTATCTCGGCCGCTTCGGCTTTCATCTCGGCCTGCGCGGCCTTCACTTCCCTTTCGCGGGCCTCGGCGTTCACCATCAACTCCAGAATCTTGTCTTCGGTGGCGGCGATCTCTTTTTCCGCGAACTGAATCTCGTGCAGAAAGGCTTTATATTGCTCGTTGGTTTTTACGTCGAGCGACTGATCGCGGTATTTGGAGATTTTACCGCGCAGGTCGGCGATGGTGATGTCGTACTTGCGGCGGGCGCCTTCGTCGGCTTTCACCGCAGCCTGGGCGTTTTCCAGTTGGAGTTTGGTGCGCGCCAGCTTCTTTTCGATCACAGTCACGCGCCTGGGAAGTTCGGCCACTTCATCCTGCAGGCGGCGGATTTCCTTGTCCGCTTCTTGCAGGCGCAACAGGTTTTCTATTTCTGGAAGCATCCCGGGAGAACTCAGCCATGATTCTACCATGCGCGGAAGCGCGGCTTGGCCGAAGACGTATGGGTTTCGGCGGCGCGCAGGCCTTGCTGGGACTGGTTTGGGACGAGCATCGATTTCTGGACGGCGGGGGCAGAACCCCGCGGCCAGAGGCGCGCGAACAGCCGCCGCAGGTGTAAACTCATCGCTTCGCCCGTCGGGTGGGTTCCTCACTTCTGGGTTTCGAGGTCATGGTGAAAAGAAAGACCTTCGCCGTTGCGATTGCGGTTCTTGCCACCTGGCTTCTCAACCGGGGGCTCCGCTCTTGGGCGCAATCCGCCGCTCCACCGAAGCCGCTCACCATCGAAGCGATTTTCGCGCCCGGAGGGCTTACGGGCCGCGGCCCGGAGAACATGGAGTGGAGTCCCGATGGCAGCCAGCTTTCCTTTCTGCAGCACGACGATGACGGAGGCCATGGCGAACTGTGGAGCGTGAACGCAGCCACCGGCGAAAAGAAACTTTTCGTGGGGACCATGAAGCTGGCCCCGCTGGCGCTCGATTACGACCGCATTAAAGATGAGCGCGAACGGGAGCGGCTTACCCGCTATAACGTTGCCCCCTACATCTGGGCTCCGGATTCGAAGCATCTGCTGTTCAATTCGCAAAGCCAGCTCTGGCTGTTCGATCTGGCTACGGCCACGGCGGTGCAGTTTACTTCGTCGCCCGACCCCAGCGGCGACTCCGAGTTTTCGCCCGACGGCAGCCACATTTCCTACGTGCGCAGGCACAATCTTTACGTGCAGCCGGCCGGCGGAGCGTCGGAAAAGCAGCTCACCCGGGATGCCGGCGACAATTTGTTTAACGGAGATATCGATTGGGTCTACGCCGAAGAGTTGTCGGTGCGGAGCAATTATTTCTGGTCGCCCAACAGCAAAGAAATCGTATTCCTGCACATGGACGAAAGCAAAGTGCCGGCTTATCCCATCGCCAATTTGATTCCGACGCACCCAACCGTCGATTACGAGAAATATCCCAAAGTCGGCGACCCCAATCCTGAAGTTAAGTTGGGAGTGGCCGATGTGGAAAAGGGCAAGGTCCGCTGGATTTCGCTGACCAAAGAAAAAGAAGAAGAGATTTACATTCCCCGCTTTGGCTGGGTGCGCGATGGCGTGCTATGGGCCGAGGTTCTCAATCGCGCGCAGGACAAAATGGATTTGTATTTTGTCGATGCGAAATCCGGGAAGTCTAGGAAAGTGCTCACCGAGACTGCCCCGGGCGCGTGGGTCGATGTGAATGACGACTTCCGCGTGTTGAAATCCGGCGATCGATTTCTGTGGTCGAGCTGGCGTGACGGCCACACCCATCTTTATCTTTACAGCTTCGACAAGCAGAATCCGCTGGCGGCCGAAGCCAAACTTGAGCTTCAACTGACTCATGGTGATTTTGAAGTGTTGGGAGTGGCGGGTGTCGACGAAAATGCGGGCACGGTATTTTTTTCCTGCGACAAAGACGATCCCCGACAGCGGCAGATCTTTTCGGTCAAGCTGGACGGAACCGATCTTCAAGCGCTCACGCACGAAGAGGGAATTCATTCCGGGCAGTTTTCCGAAGGTGGCAAGCACTTCGAACAAACCTTCGAAGGGCCGCATGCGCAGCGTCAAATTTCATTGTGCACCGTGGGCGGAAGTTGCGTTCCGGTGTGGCAGGGGCGCAATGAATTCGAGGAATATGGGTTGCGCGCGCCGCAGTTTCTCGAGTTCAAGGCCGAGGATGGCACTACGCTCTACGGACGTCTCTTGTTGCCGGCGAACGCTTCGCCGGACAAAAAGATTCCCTTGATTGTAAATATCTACGGGGGCCCCGCGGCGCAGATGGTTTTGAAAGAGCCGATGAATCCCTTCGACGAGATCCTGGCGCGCGACGGCTTCGCCGTTTTCGCGGTGGATAACCGCGGCACTCCCGGGCGCGACCGCAAATTTCAGACCGCCATTCGTCACGAGTTCGGTGCCATCGAGTTGAAAGATCAGATCACGGCGCTCGATCAGCTTCTCGCGCAATATCCGCAACTGGATCCGGACCGCATGGCAATCTGGGGATGGTCCAACGGCGGCTCGATGACGCTCTACTGCATGACGCACTCGGAGCGCTTTCGTGCCGGAGTGGCCGTGGCGCCGGTCACCAATCAAATGAACTATGACAGCATTTACACCGAGCGCTACATGGGCCTGCTCAAGGAGAACGCCAAGAGCTACGCGGAATCGGACGTGACCCGGGGCGCAGCGAATCTGCATGGAGCTTTGTTGCTGGCGCACGGCACCGGCGACGACAACGTACACTTTCAGAACAGCATGCAGATGATTGAGGCGCTAGTCAAGGCGGGCAAGCAATTCCGGCTGATGATTTATCCCAACAAGACTCATAGCATTTCGGGCAGCGAAGATCGCAATCATTTGTTCCACATGATCGAAGATCATTTTCAGCGTGAGCTGAAGTAGGGAAACGGCACGGCAGGGCAAGAACGCTCGCGGAAAGTTGCTACCTTTTCTTGTCGGCCTTCCGCGACGAACTTACTCTGTTTGCGGTGGTCTTTCTGGAATCTTCTTTCGCAGAACCGTCCTTGGATGCCGTTTCTTTCGCTGAGCTTTCCTTCGAAGCGTCTCCCTTTGAATCTTCTGACTTCGACTTGTCTTCTTTCTTCGAGTCGTCTTTTTTGGAGTCCGGGCTGCCGTCGGGTGACGCCGGGGCATGCGACTTGTTGGCGTAATCGGTGACGTACCAGCCCGATCCTTTGAATTGCACGGCCGGCGCGGAGATCATCTGCTCGACTTTGCCGCCGCACTCCGGGCACTTGCGCACCATCTTGTCGGAAAATTTCTGGATTCTCTCAAAGCGGTGGCCGCATTTTTCACACTGATATTCGTAAAGAGGCATGGATTCCGAGACGGTTGTGAGGAATTTATCCTCTGCTTGATTCTAGGGGCGGGGGTTCGGTGGCGTCAATGCAGCGCTTACAGTTTGGAATCGTGCAACAGTCGTTTCGGAGCTGCGTTCCGCCAAGCCGCGGAAAGAGCTTTCTTCAATGTTTCTTTATCCACGCTCTTGAGATCCATCGTTGTAGATCCCTTCCGTCCCCATGCTCCATTCGCCGGCACAAACGTTTCTGGATGGTCTTTTGTGAAGTAGTGCTGCTGCTCCGGCGTCAGCTTCACCATGCCCCAGCCTTTCTCTGGATAGCCGAGCGTGGCGAAGATCTTTCCGGCCACGCGGAAATCGGGATGATCCATGTGAGCGTGTTCGGCGGTCTCCGGGAAGGCGAGGGCGACACGGCGAAAATCGTTGGCGGTCAAGGGCGGGTCTCCCTGGAAAATGCGTACGATAGCATAATTGTTTTCCAACGATCAAAGTTAGGGCGCGGCCGCGGTGTTAGACTCCGGCCATGAAGGATGCTCCTCGGGAATCCGAAGCAACCGCGACTCCCGAATTGAAGGCGGCTCCCGAGCGCACGGGCGCTTCGCCCCGGCCGGCGCTGTATCTGGTGGCTACGCCCATCGGCAACCTGGAAGACATCACGCTGCGCGCTGTGCGCACTCTGAAAGAAGTGGATGTCATCGCCTGTGAAGACACGCGGCAGACGCAAAAACTGCTCAACCACTACGGCATCCAAACCCACACCACCAGCTACCACGAGCACAACGAACTGACGCGCGCCGCAGAATTGGTAAAAGACTTACAGGAGGGCGCGAGCGTGGCGCTGGTAACGGATGCCGGCATGCCGGGGATTTCCGATCCCGGCTTCCGCCTGATTTCGCTGGCCATTCGACATCATGTACCGGTGGTGCCGGTGCCGGGAGCGTCCGCGTTTCTGGCGGCGCTGGTGGCCAGCGGCCTACCGACCGATTCCTTTCGCTTCAGCGGGTTCCTTCCGGCTAAGCGCGGCGGCCGGCGGGCTGCGCTCGAAGCGATTAAGACTTCGCCACGCACGCAGGTTTTCTACGAAGCCCCGCATCGGATCGTCGAAACGCTTTCCGATGTGGTCGAGGTTCTCGGAAAAGACCGCCAGGTCGTGATCGCGCGGGAAGTAACTAAGCTGCACGAAGAGTTTCTGCGCGGGCGCGCGGGCGAGGTGCTGGAGACTCTGAAGGCGCGCGACGGAGTGAAGGGCGAAATCACGCTGCTGATCGGGAAGGCCGAAGAAGGGGCGGCCCCTCTGGAAACGGGCGCTCTCGCCCGTCTCGCCGTTCGCCAGAGAGTGGAGCAGATCATGGCGGAAGAGAAAGTCGACGAAAAATCAGCGCTGAAGAAACTGGCGAAGGAGCGGGGAATTTCGAAGAGCGAGGCCTATCGGGAGTTGCAGAGGGGCAAATGATGCCTGGAGAGATGCTGGAAGCAACATTGATTTATCTTGATCGACATTGATCGATCGTCAGGGATTCTCGAATTATGAAAAGCGTAGTGCCTCGCATTCCTGCCACCAAGGCACGCGCATGAATCTTGGGCAGGTGGTCCGGCGGGTTCATGTGAATCGTGAATACTTGATTCTGGAGAAAGATGGCATTGCGGTCGTCGCCATCATGCAGGTGGACGATTTGGAGCATTACCTGGACCAGCAGGATGAAGGGCTGCAGGAGCAAATCAAGACGGGCTATCAGGACTATCTTGCCGGTAGCACCCGCGAGGTCGGCGAATTCCTGACGGAGCTACATGGGCCCGCCAAAAAAGCTAAAAAGCAAGCAGTGCGACAGCTGGATTCGGCGCGCCATGATTCGCGCAGCCGGGCAGGATAACGGAGTTTCCCAGCCCTGCCGCCGATCGAGATCCTTTCAGAGTCTTAACCACGCCCGCTACCCACGAGACTTCCGCCCAATCCCGCGTGGGCACCCTGCGGTCGTGGACGCTATGCAGGAATTGCTCGCTACTGTTCGCGATGCTCCCTATAACCGGAGCGGGCAGCACCAGATCAAGAAGCTCACGGGATGCAAAAGGGGGAAGGACAATGGAGAATTCGCCGGAAGAAATACCGGCTGCGGCATGACATTCTTGGGAGCGACGTAGTGTTGTGCTCGCTCCGGCACCGGAAGGAAGCTTTCGAACGCTCACCTTCCGAGAGCGGTCTCGGTGAGCCTAATATCTTTCAGATTCTCCCCTCAGAAGCGTAGACCCGATTCGCGCTTCGGCGCGAATGCGGATTGCCGAAGAGACCTCAGAGAACAGAACAGGTTCGCGCTTTCCGACTTCGGCCGCCACTTGTTCGGAAACCAGATCCTTGCAGCCCAGCCCGCGGCTGTCCCCACACAACAATCGCTGCATGGCTACTTTCCCGCCAACTCCCGCTTCACGATTTCGCTGACCAACTTTCCATCCACGCGCATGCCGGCGCCGGAGAATCTTGCCATGGCATTCTTCATCACGGTGCCCATGTCTTTCATGGTGGGCGAGCCCATTTCGGCGATCGTGGCTTTCACGCCCGCGACCACTTCGGCTTCGCCGGCGGCCCTGGGCAAGTAGCTTTCGATGAGCACGATTTCGGCGGCTTCTTTGTCGGCCATCTCCTGACGGCCGCCTTTGGTGAATTGCTCGACCGATTCTTTGCGCTGCTTGATCAGCGTGGTCAGCACGGACTGCGATTCTTTCTCGTCGAGCGGCGCCATCTTCTCGATCTGGCGATTCTGCAGCGCGCTCTTGACCATGCGCAGGGTCGAGAGGCGCTGCTCTTCGCGCGCCTTCATGGCGGCGGTGATGTCCTGTTGAATCTGCTCGAGCAAGCTCATGAGAGGATTATAAACGCAGCGGCGCGGAGGGCGACCCTCGGGCGCGCAGCGGTGATGCCGGTCACGGTGCGGAGAAACGCAAGATTTTACTCTTATCCATTATGGCGGAAACGTGCTCCACTCCGCCGCTTCCGGTAAACTTAAAGGCGAACCTCCTTCTTTAAGGACTCTCATGATGCTTCGCAAAAATCGTCTTTTTACTCCGGGGCCAACTCCGCTGCTGCCGGCGGCGCAAACGGCCATGGCTTCGTTCACGGCGCATCACCGCACGGCGGACTTCCGCGAGCTATTTCAACGCGTGCTTGCCGACATGAAGGAATTTATCGGCACGCGCAACGACGTGCTGGTGTTGGCTTCGTCGGGCACCGGCGTGATGGAAGCGTCAGTCTCGAACCTCACCTCGCCCGGAGATAAAGTTTTGGTGCTCACCGCCGGCAAGTTTGGCGAGCGCTGGAGCGGGCTCGCCAAGGCTTTTGGCTGCCATGTGGAAGTGCTGAGCGCGCCCTACGGCGAAACGTTTTCGTGGGAGGACATTCGCGCGAAGCTCACTCCCGGCGTGCGCGTGGTCTTCGTGCAGGCGACGGAGAGTTCGACCGGCGTGCGGCACGACGTGCGCGGCATTGCGAAGATCGTGCGCGCGCAGGGCGACGACACCTTGTTCGTCGTCGACGCCATCACCGGACTCGGCACCACGCATCTCGACGTGGATGGCTGGGGCGTGGACGTGATCATCGGCGGTTCGCAGAAGGCGCTGATGATTCCTCCCGGCCTGGCGTATTGCGCGGTGAGCGAGCGCGCCTGGAAGCGCATGGACAGCACGAAGTCCCCGCGCTTTTATTTCGATCTGCGCAAAGAGCGCAAGGCGGCGGCCAAAGGCGAGTCGGCGTATACGCCCCCGACTACGTTGTTTGCGGCGCTCGGAGCGGCGCTGGAATTTATCCGCGGCATGGGCAACGGCGATCTGGCCAAGGGCCGCGAGGTGCTCGTGGATAATGCCGAACTCTGTGCCGAGATGACGCGGGCCGGGGCGCAGGCGCTGGGATTGAAGCTCTTCGCGGCGGCACCCGGAGCGGCGCTTACGGCCATCACTTCGCCCAATGGAATCGATTCCGGAAAGATCATCAAAGAGTTCCGCGAAACTTTCGACGCGGTGCTGGCCAATGGGCAGGGCGAGATGAAGGGTCAACTGTTCCGCATCGCGCACCTCGGTTACTACGATTATCTGGACACGATCGGAATTCTGGCGGCGCTCGAACACGTTCTCGTGCGCGTGACCGGCACGGCGGTGGAGTATGGTTCGGCGGTGCGCGCCGCCCAAATGGTCTACGCGCGCGCTGCATCCGCGCGACGCCAACTGGTGGAAGCTTGAGAAGCCGCGCGTGGCAGCCCTCGCGTCGGTTGCCTGCTTCTCATTGACGGTGAAGTTCATGGCATTTGAACTCTCTGCCAGTGTGCCGCCACCGCCACTGGCGCCCGTTCCGGCAATCGCGGGATTGGTCACCGATACCAGGATCGTCGCAGGGCTCGCGATTTCCTTGGCCGGGATCGTCGCCCTTACCCGGCTCGTACTGATGTAGGTGGTGGGCTGAGCCGTGCCGTTGAAATTTATCACCGCTGGGGTGGAAAAGTCGCTTCCGTTGACGGTCAGGACGAAGTCGGGTCCGCCGGAATTGGTGGGGTCGGGCGCGGGTTCGGAAATGGCCGGAATGGCTGCGGCTACGGCCGGAGTGCTCGCTTTCGAGCCGTAGCCGCAGGCTAGCGTGATGGCGATTAGAAAAGTCAGCGCTACGGTTGAGGCGGTTTTCATAAGAATCTCTCCGTGGGCAATGGCCCATGGCTGCAGTTTAGGAATGAACCGGATTTCGTGCGTCAGCGCACTTGTCAAATTCCGGTCCATGATTGGTCACGCCGATTTGTCACACGGGAGATCAGCCGATTTGAATCTGCGGTTTGAGGAAGGGATTTAATCAAGGGATTTAATCAAGGGATTTAATCAAGGGATTTTAATCAAGGGATTTTAATCAAGAAAGATGAGTGGATCTGTGAAGATTTTAGTAGCGGAAAAAATCTCGGCCTCGGCGGTGGAGCAACTCAAGGAACCGGGCTGGGTCGTGCTTACCTCCGACCAGCTTGACGGCAAACTGGCGGCGGAACTGGAGTCCGCCGACGCCTTGATCGTGCGCTCGGCGGTGCAGGCCGATGCTGAGTTGCTTTCGCATGCGAAGAAGTTGCGCGTGGTCGGACGCGCCGGCGTGGGTGTGGATAACATCGATCTCGACGCGGCTACGCGCCAGGGCATCGCGGTGATGAACACGCCCGGGGCGAATGCCGTGGCTGTGGCCGAACAAACCGTGGGCATGATGCTGGCCATGGCTCGCCACTTGTGCCGCGCCAACGCCCTCATGCACGCCGGCAAATGGGAGAAGAAATCGCTGCAAGGCACGGAGCTGCGCGGCAAGACTCTGGGCATCGCCGGCCTGGGCCGCATTGGCATGGAAGTGGCGCGGCGGGCGCGCGCCTTCGGCATGGAGTTGATGGGGCACGATCCGTTCGTGTCGGTCGCGGTGGCCAAGGAACAGGGCATCCGCCTGGCGAGTCTCGAAGAACTTTACGCCGCTGCGGATTACATCACCCTGCACGTTGGCCTGACGACGCAGACTGCGGGCATGATCAACGAGGCGGCGATCAAGAAGATGAAAAAAGGCGTGCGCCTGGTGAACTGCGCGCGCGGCGAACTGGTGAACGAGGCCGATTTGGCGGAGGCGCTGCAACAAGGTCACGTGGCCGCGGCGGCGCTCGATGTCTTCAACGAAGAGCCGCTGAAAGATTCTCCGCTGCTGGCTTTGCAGAATGTGATCCTTACGCCGCATCTTGGCGGCTCTACTTTTGAGGCGCAGGAAGCTGTGGGCGTGCAGATCGCCTGCCAGGTGCGGGAATACCTGAAGCACGGCGTGATTCAGAATGCCGTGAATGTGCCTTCGGTTTCCGCCGAAGAATACTCCGAGATGCAACCCTACATCGTTCTCGCCGAGCGCATGGGAGGATTTCTGGCGCAGATTTCCGAAGGCTCGATCGAGGAGATTTCGCTGCGTTATAGCGGGCATATCGCGGAGTGGAAGACGGAACTCATTCGCAATGCGGCGATCAAGGGCATTCTCAATCTGGCTCTGGAGGAAAAAGCCAACCTGGTGAACGCGGCGTCGCTGGCGGATCTGCGCGGGCTGCGCATTCACGAATCGCACAAGGCGAAGGCCTCGACCGGCGGCGCGGGCAGCGTGCTCACGGTCTTTCTAAAAAGCTCGACGCAAGAACACATGGTGAAAGGCGCCGTGCTGCATGGGACTGCGCCGCGGTTGCTGCACATCGATGGCATCGATGTGGAAGCGCCCCTGGAGCGCAATCTGATTTACCTTCGCAATCGCGACGTGCCGGGCGTGATCGGGAAAGTGGGCACGATCCTGGGCGAGAGCGAAATCAATATTGCGGATTTTTCGTTGGGCCGCCGCAGTGCGGAAACATCTTCGGAGCCGCGCGAGGCGATTGCCGTGGTTCACGTGGATGGTAATGTGCCCGATACCGTGCTGAGGAAGTTGGAGCAGATTCCGGCGGTGCGGCAGGCCAAAGCGGTGCGGCTGTTTTGAGGGAAGTTCGTATCCGGGCATGGCTTGGGCGATGCTGAAAAGCGGAGAAAGGGTCGCGTTTACGAGTTACAGAACAATTGAGTAGCCTGTGAAAGCGTATCTCTCAGGCGCGGAAGCGCGACTCATTTTAAGCGACCTTAACGGCACGACTGGACGTCGTGCCCTTCCCACTCCCGCCAGAAATACGGCTTTCCCCGTCCCGCTCGCGCCTATGATTGGGAGTTATTCCGGCGCAGCTTGCGGCTTTCGGCCAGCAGCGCCATCGAGTGCATCAAGTTCTGCAGCGTGACGATGCCCACCAGGCGCTGATCTTCGACTACCGGGATAATGCTGAGGTTGCGCGCGGTGAGTTTGCGGAAGGCGGAGGCCAGCGATTCCTGGCGGGCCGAGACTTCATACAACTTGTTCATCACCGCTTGAACGTAACCGTTGCCTTCCACGCGCAGCGCCTCCAGGATGCGCTGGCGGGAAATTACGCCGACCATGTCGCTTCCGCGGACCACGGGAAAATCATCCTGCAGGGAATGCACTGCTTTATCGAGGGCATCCTCGAGCGTATCGGCCGGGGATAAGGTTGCGAAGTCGGTGAGCATCACCTCTTCGAGTCTGACATCGTCCATCACCGACTGGAAGATGGCGGCGCGTTCTTCGAGCTGCGCCGCGGAAAAAATAATCACGCCCACCATGGTGAGCCAGGTGTCGCTGAATAATCCTGCGACCATTAAGAGCATCGCCATGGCGTGGCTGATGGAAACGGAGCGGCGGGTAGCGGCGGAGGGTTCGAGGGTGCGCGCGAAATAAGCCCGGAGCACGCGGCCGCCGTCGAGCGGGTAGGCGGGCAGAAGATTCAGGCCGGCGAGATAAAGGTTTGCCCAAACCAGGCTGCGCGGCAGATTGGCGGGCTGCAGGAAAGGCCACTTCCAGAGGCTCGCTCCCGGCACCACGACCGAAATCACCGCCGCAGCCAGCGCGGCGAAAAGTAGATTCACCAGCGGCCCGGTCAGCGCAATGCGAACTTCGCGCTTCCACATTGCCGCCTTCGACTCGGGTTTCTCCAAATGCGATTCGTCAAAAACCGTAACCCCGCTGAGCGGGAGAAGAATCACGGCCTTCGGAATCATGCCGGCCCGACGCGCCATCACCATGTGACCGATTTCGTGCGCCGCCACGCAGGCCAGCACGATTCCCACCAGCGCCAGATCGCGCGGCCCGTTGGCCGAGCCATGCGAGTTGTATTCCGTCCAGAAAACAAAGAGAGGCAGAATCAGAAAGGTCAGGTGCAGGCGCACCTCGACTCCGAACAATCGCCCAACGTGAACGGACCAGCTTCTCATTTTTCTTATCTTTCTACAATTCTGCCGCTAGGGTTATTTTACATGCTCGGCTATATTGGCTTCGGCACTCGAAGGTGCAAGGGGAGCAGGCTTGCTGGCATGCGCGTGATTTCCGGGAAGTATCGCGGACGAC
Organism: Candidatus Sulfotelmatobacter sp.; assembly: GCA_049513475.1. Classification (GTDB taxonomy): domain Bacteria; phylum Acidobacteriota; class Terriglobia; order Terriglobales; family Acidobacteriaceae; genus Sulfotelmatobacter. Next base: position 56,021 of record JBEKWC010000021.1, read on the forward strand.
CGCTGCGTTCTTTGCGCGGCGCGGATGTTCGCCCGACATCGGACCGCTTGCGCGAGACGCTGTTCAATGTGCTTACCGCGGGCAATCCGCTGGCGCTGGAGAATAGCGTCTGGCTGGATCTGTTTGCGGGCACGGGCGCGGTGGGCATTGAAGCGCTGAGCCGCGGAGCGCAGCGGGTTTACTTCGCGGAGAATTCCGCCGCGGCGGCGAAGTTGATCGAAGAGAATCTGCAGAGCCTGGGAATCGCCGAGGGATACAGAATTCTGCGCGACGATCTCACTGGCGTAATCTGGCGGCTGAAGCGGGAACATGTGGCGGCTGACGTGGTGTTTCTCGATCCGCCGTATCGCATGCGGAAGTTTTACGACGATACGCTTACCGCGCTGGCGGAATCTTCTTTGGTCTGGGCGATGTCGCTGGTGATTGCGGAGCATGAGAAGAAATTCGATCCGGGCGAAGGGTTCGGGGAGCTGCGGAGGGTCAGGAAACTGACGCAGGGAAATTCGGCGCTTAGTTTTTATCGCATCGGCGGGCAGCCCGATTTGAACAAGGAATCATAGCGGAGGTGGCCGGCTTACGATTCAACTCGCGAACTGGTTGGGCGACTGAATCGCGCAACTGCCGCGGTGGAGAGAAGTCGCTTCCGGTATCGCAGCGGCTGAAGCCGTCTTTATTCTGGCGCTTTGACGCAGCGCTGAAGCGCGGCTCCGCCCTTAAGTGAGAAGTTCGGGGTCGCGGCGAACGATGGGGTGTTGCATCTCCTGCAGATCGTTTTTCACCCGGTTGAGGCCGTAGACGCAGCCCTCGAATTCGCGCGAGAGATGGGCGAAAAGCGGCGCGACCTTGGCGTATTCGAAGTGCTCGAATTTGGAGACGATGTAGTAGCTTTCTTTACCGGCCTTCATCCACTCCACAAAATTTTCCAGGCGATGGCGGCGCAGGCGGAAACGATTGATGCTTTCGGGGAACATTCCGGCGAAGAAGAGCGCGTAGTCGCCGATGTGTTTCCGCACCTGGCGTTCGCGATCGAAAGAGGGCGCGGGACCGTAGACGGGATCGGATTCGAGCAGCATCTCGCCCAAGTCAGTGATGGGCCGGTCGGCTGCATTGTGAATCTTGAATAGCTGATCGGTCTCACAGAACTCGGCCAGCAATTGCGAAACGTAGGCTACGACTTCGGGATCGCGGATGCCGATCTCTTCGGCATAGTGACGTCCCACTAATTCCTGGAACAACTGCCGCAAGGGATGTGATTCCGGAATCATGCTTCTTTGGGCCCCCTGAAAGCCGCTCTGCAGCGCGGCTTCCCAAGATGGTTAAGTAAATACTTATCCCCGTTTGAACCCGAAAGCAAGTGACTTTTGTTTCTGGCGCGCATCATTTTACCTGATGGTTAGAAGTGCGCAAGAGCTTGCAAGGTTGTGGCCGATTTTTGTTGGCAGGGGGCAGCTTTGGCTGCTAAATCAGGGTATTTGGCAGCGAATCGAATGAAAGGTGGAAGGAGAATCGTGAAAATGATGAGAGTAAACATCTCCAGTGGCGCACCCTGGGAACCTATCGTAGGGTACTCCCGTGCGGTCAAGGTAGGGCCGCACGTGTACGTTTCGGGCACTACTGCGACCGGGCCTGAGGGCAAGATTGTGGGAGTCGGAGACGCTTATGCGCAGGCGGTTCAGACTTTGAAAAATATCGAGAGCGCTTTGGGCAAAGCGGGTGCGCGCACGAAAGATGTGGTGCGCACGCGAGTGTACGTTACGAATATTGCCGAGTGGGAGAAGATCGGCAAGGCGCATGGAGAATTTTTTGGGGAGATTCGTCCTGCAACTTCGATGGTGCAGGTGAGCGCGTTGATCTCGCCGGAAATGTTGGTGGAGATTGAGGCCGACGCTTATCTGGGCGAATAGGATTGGAGTGTGTGCCCAGCGAAGCGGCCGCGATTTTCCACCGGCGGAAAACAAAGTTGGAGCGGCGTCGCAATTTTCTTGACATCGGCTTCGCCGTGAGCATAATGCATCCATCTGGAATTGCCCTTCGTACTTCGAGCGATGCCGGCGGTGCGGTTGCCGGAGGAGGTTTTTATGAGCCTGCTGGAACTTTGTGACCGGGAAATTGCGGCGGTGCCGCTGGATGCCAGCGTGGCCGACGCCATCAACAAAATGCTCGATCACCATGTGGGAGCGGTGGCGGTGGTCGACTCCGAGTTCCGTGTGGCGGGAATTTTTACGGAGCGCGACGTTCTCCGCAAAATGGCGTTGAGCCACACCGACCCGAATACCACCTCGGTGCGTGAACTCATGACTACGCCAGTGGAAATGGCCACGCGGCGCACGGGCGCGGGCGAGGCGCTGACCACGATGCTTGAGCGCCACTTCCGCCATCTGCCAGTGGCCGACGACAATGGCAAACTGCTGGGAATTCTCTCCATTCGCAATCTGCTGGAGTGGCGCGTCGGCGATCTTAGCCGCGAGTTGGAGTCGCTGGAGCAGTACGTATCGAATGATGGGCCTGGGGGTTAGGGATCTTCTGGGTGGGTTTTAAGATCAAAAGCTTTTAACCGCGAAGGTCGGGAAGCCGAAGTGAAATTTAGGACGCCGCCGCTTGCTGCTGTGGATTTCCGCCGCGAATAAAAGTGCTGCTTCTCCCTGACGGTCCCGTCGCGACTCTCACTGGAATTGGGTATGCCCCTGTGCCCCTACCCCTCCCTTGATTGGAATCATCGGGTTAGCCGTGGTTCCTTGTAAAATTCGGTTTTCAAAGAACTTAGATCGCGAAATACGCTGGGCAAAGGGGTTACGGGACGCCCCGGGCTCTCGCCCGGGGACGAGTTGTACTGCCTTCGCCGGGGCAATCATCAAGAAAACCCGTTTGAGGACAAGGTCGGAACTCACCGCGATGGTATCGGAAGCGGCGGGAGGATTCGCGCCGTAGAATCAATATCCCAATGACGTGACCTAATGGACCTTGATGAGGAACAGCCACATCGCGAGCCCAGAGAGACCTCTGATACCGGAGCCCGCGGCGCCGAGTGGCGCAAGTGTTTTGGGCGACGTGGCAAAATCGAGGGCGCCCGGGTACCGCGAACCTAAGAGCGTAGTCCAACGGCAGGATCTCTCTACCGACAAGGGGTAACGAATGTTATCTGGAGCAAAGAGCAGCGATAAGAAAAGGACAGCACCAAAGGGTTGCGGCTGAGATCGATTGCCTTGCGAGAATCGGCCGCCAGGCCGGAACTGTGAATAGCAAAATGCAAAACTTCGAGCAACTTCCATGACTCCATCGATCTGATCGTTCCTTCCAAATGACAGTGGGTCTCTGTAAGGGGCCGCTCCTCCACGGACTCGCGCTGGCTTGTAAAGGAAAGCCCCACTTCTCGCCTAGGACGCGCGAAATGGGGCACCCAATTTCAGTTGTGCGGTATTTCAATCCTGCGATGCCCCGTCACTTCTTGGGGGCGATGGCGTCTTTGGCGGCTTTGGCCACGCGGAATTTGACTACCGTTTTGGCCTTGATCTGGATGGGTTCGCCGGTTTGCGGGTTGCGGCCGACGCGGGCTTTGCGGTGGGCTTTGACCAGGCGGCCCAGGCCGGGGACTACGAAGACGCCGTTCTTTTTTGTTTCTTTCACGGCTACGTCGGCTAGTTGCTCGAGAAATCCCGCGACGGTTTTGTTGGGAAGTTCGGTTTTTTCCGCCAGATGACGGACGAGTTGAGTCTTGGTTAAACCTGCTGCCATGTTTCCTCCTCGGAAAACTTTTGAATTTTAATTCCAGTCGGGCATGATCTTACATTACCGTCCTGTGGAAAACAGCCTTATTCTACGCGGGTTTTGTAAAGAGCGCACGCGAATGGGGGCATTTTTACCGGAGAAATTGTGGATAGCGGTTCCAGAATGGCCCAAATACGGGTACCAGAGGAGTTAATGCTGCCCTTAGCAATTAGCGCTTGGCAGTTCGCATTTGGCCGTCAGCTTGCCTTTGTCAGCCCTCAGCAAACTCAGGTTGGCAACTTCTACGGCGTCGCTTGCTGGCCGTTGCTAAGTGTCCAGTGCTAAATGGTGGCGGCTGTCTAGTGCAATAATAGTTGCGAGGAGTTTCGACGTGGCCTGCGCTATTTGCGAGGTTCGTAGGGAGAAGCGGTTTTGCCCGGCGGTGCATGGCCGGATTTGTGCGCAGTGTTGCGGGGAGCAGCGCGAGGTTACGCTCGATTGCCCCAGCGACTGTCCTTATCTGCGGCAGGCGCGAATGCACGAGAAGCCGCGGTCGGCGGAGGAGTTTGACCGCGCCTCTTTATTTTTGCAGGTGGAGGTTTCGGATCAATTTACTTACGAGCGCGAGCACTTGCTGATGGGGCTTACCTATGCTTTGGCGAAGGCGGCGCATGCCGATGCCCGGCTGAACGATCGCGATCTGATCGCAACGCTGACGGCCATGGGCACGAGTTATGAGCGGCTGGTGAATTCCGGGCTGCACTATGAGCAGCCGCTTGCCAGCGCGACGCAGCATGCGGCGGCGGCGCAGGTGGAAGAGATGGTGAAGCAATATCGCGAGGCGGAGACGAAGCAGTTGGGTTATTCGAAGCTGCGCGATGCCGAGGTGTTAAAGGCTCTGGTGTTTTTGTTGCGGCTGGCGCAGGGACAGACTTCGGGGCGGCCGAAGTCGCGGGCGTTTATCGATTTTTTGGCGGCGCAATTTCCGGAGAAGCAGACGGCGGTGGTGGCGCTGCCGGAGGCTGGTAGCCGGATCATTGTACCGTGAACGGTCGTCGGTCGTCGGTCTTTTGGTCGTTGGTCAATGGCCTTCTCGGGGAGTGATCCGCTTTACTTCTTGCCCTGGCGGCAGTTCGTCACGCAGTTCTTGAATCGTCTTCTTTAGCAGCGGATGTTGAAGATCGGGCGCGATCTCGGCTAGGGGTTCCAGCACGAAGCGCCGTTCCTGCATGGCCGGGTGTGGAATGGTGAGTTGCGGGGAGTCGATGATGTGGTCGCCGAAAAGTAAGATATCGATGTCGATGCCGCGGGGGCCTTTGTGCTGCAGGTGCCGGCGGCCCATGTCTTGCTCGATCTGGAGGATGGCCGAGATCGCTCGCGCTGGAGTGTTTCTGGTCTCAAGCTCGACGGCGAGATTGAGAAACCACGGCTGATCGGCAAATTCTACCGGCTCGGTTTCATAGAGCGACGAGACTTGGAGCACTCGGCCTATGTGGTTGAGCCGCGCGATGGCTTCTCGCAATTGCGCCTCGCGGTCGCCGAGGTTGGATCCCAGCGAGAGATAAACAGGGGGGGGCATGGTTCCGTGAATTCTATCGGAGTTTGGGGCGGTGGTTGTGTCGGGGCTGCATGGTAATGCACCTGCACAAAATCCGTAGTGTCCTAAAACATCATCAACCCCGAAGGACATAAAGGTACACGAAGCGCGATCGTACCGCTTTCTTTCGTGCTCGGGCGCTGGCTATTTTCGGTCGTCTTCTCGGGGCGGTGGGGGGATGCCGCGAATTAGTAATGCACGACCCTATACCTTGGTTACTTTCGATGGTGCCCGTCAGGTTCTAGAGTGGAGACATGAATTTGGAGTCTCTCCTCTTGAGTCGCGATGTGGAAGTGATGCGCATCCTGCGCCCTGTCCTGGAAAAACTGGCGATCGACGTGGAGATATGCCAGGAGGCGGAGCAGGCCAACGAGATCCTGCTCTCGGAGAAGTTCGATGCGGTGATTGTGGACTGCGACGATCTGCCGGGCGGGTTGGGGGTGCTCGAAGGGCTGCGGGCGACGCCCAGCAATAAGAGTTCGGTGGCGTTCGCCATTTTGAATGGCAAGAAGACGACCACGCAGGACGTGTTCAAGATGGGGATCAATTTCGTGCTGCAAAAACCCATCAGCAGCCTGAACGCTTCGCGCTGCCTGCATGCGGCGCTGAATTTTATGATGCATGAGCGGCGGCGCTACTTCCGGCAGCCGGTCAGCATGCCGGTGAAGCTGCTGGCTGCGGAAAAAGAAGTGGAAGCGATGGGCACCGATATCAGCGAAGGGGGCATGGCGTTGTGCGTGCGGCGCGCGCTGCCGAAAAACGCGACCCCGCGCGCGCAATTCACGCTGCCGGAGAGCAGCGTGACTTTGGATCTGGAGGCGCAGGTGGCCTGGGCCGATCTGAAGGGGCGGGTGGGATTGCGCTTTACGAATCTGCCGCAGAGCTCGAAGGACTCGCTCGAGAGCTGGCTCAATCAGCAGATGGAGAAAGAGCTTCCGGTGGCCCTGGCGGGGCGGGGGACGGAGAGCGTGCAATAGTTTTCGGGGGCTTGCAGATCCAGGACTTTTTGTGATTTTGTGATTTTGTGATTTTGTGATTTTGTGATTTTGTGATTTTGTGATTTAAAGACCGGCAGCCGCTGCTTTTGGGGTATTCCTCTGGGGACTTGCGGCTGCCGTTCCGCGTGGCAATCTGGAGGATACTGCGGAATGTTTTCCGCAGAGCTACTACTCCCGGAGAAATTTGCCATGCTGCCTAATGCTTACCGCATCCATCGCGTGCAGAAAACTTTGCGCTGGTTTGAGGATGATGTCGCTTTGCTGAACATGCGGGTGAAGGATCTGTCGGCGGAGCGGCAGCAATCGGCGCGGCAGTTTGCCGCCGCTTTGATTACGCGGACTCGGGCGGAGCTGGAGCGGTTGCTGGCGGAAGAGCCTGCTCGGGCTGAGGTTGGGGATTCGCCTTGCGAGCCTGCGGACTGAGGGGGTTGGTTTTCTTGTGCGGTGGAAGGGACTGGTTCCTCCGGCTTCGGACCTCAACGAGAAAATCTTGAGTTTTCAGGTTCGCTTGCTCCGGTCGGAATGACAAGGTAAGCCAGGAAGGGCAGACGAGTGAGGGCCGGGCGACTCGCTGCGCTTGGCTAGACGGCCGACGCGGTCGTCCCGCATGGGCTCTGGTTGGCCGCGGCCGATATCCCGCACAGGCCCGGGCTGGCTGTTCTTCTATTGATTCAGACAGAGGTTCCTGCGGTTGCGGGCGCGGTGTATTGCGTTTCAACGACGCTCTCTTCTTCGTCCAGCGTGACTTCTTCCCAGATGGTTTTGTCGCGGAGGATGCGGGAGACCAGGGCGGTGTGCATGGCGTGGCCGGCGCGGTCCGCTACGATCTTGCCCAGGATTGGCCTGCCTAGAAGCGCCAAGTCTCCTACCAGATCTAAAACTTTGTGGCGGACGAATTCGTCGGGGAAGCGTAGGGGGCCGTTTTCGATTCCGTCGTGAGTCAGGACGATGCAGTTTTCGCGAGAAGCGCCGCGGATCAGTCCCATGTTGCGCATGGCTTTTTCGTCCTGGCGGGAGCCGAAGGTTCGGGCGGCGGCGATGTGGCGCAGGTAATTGCCGTTGGAAAGTTCGAGCTGAAAAGTTTCTTTGCCGATCAGCGGGTGCGGAAAATTGATGGAGTAGGAAACCGAATAATTATGGGCAGGGTACACCGAGATAAATTTATTGCCTTCGCGCATCTCGACTTCGCGAAGAATCTTTAAATATTTGCGAGGGCGGCGCTGCTTGCGGATGCCGGCTTTCTGAATCAGCTCGACAAAGGGGAGAGCGCTGCCGTCCAGAATGGGGAGTTCGAGGTTGTCGAGTTCGACGATGGCGTTGTCGATGCCCATGCCGGTGAAGGCGGAGAGCAGGTGCTCGGTGGTGGAGATGAGAATGCCCTTCTTCATCAAGCTGGTGGCGTAGCTGACGCGGGCTACGTTGCGGCTGCTGGCTTCGAGTTCGAAGTTGTCGAGATCGGTGCGCCGGAAGACCACGCCGGTGCCGGGCGGGGCGGGGAGTAGGCGGAGAGAGACGGGGGCTCCGCTGTGCAGGCCTACGCCGCTGCATTCGGCGGCGGAACGGATTGTCTGCTCTTGAACCAGTCGTTGGGCCTAGGTTGGTGCGGCTGAATAGATTACAGCCGCAGGGGAAAGCGTGGCTGTGGTAAAAAAGCCACAGTTGGTGGCGGTTCTGGGTGGGCCTTAGGCTTGATTATGGGTGGGTTGAGCGGACCGAACGTCCGCTCGGCAGCCAGGCCGGAGGCCGGCGCTACTGTTTTCGGCTGCTACTTCGTTACTTTTTTGAGTGTTTGCTTTCTTCTTTGATGGGGTTGTAGTGGGAGGTGGCGTCGAACATGGCTTCGTTGAGGGGTTGATTGTAGGTGGCGGAGTTCAGGAAGCGCTCGTTTTGCATGTCTCCGTTGTAGTAGCGGGTAAAGCCGTAGGGGGTCATGATTCCCTGGACGGGGCGGTAGTTGTCGTAGGTCTCTTCTTCGAGGTTGAGTTCTTTATCGACCGGGTCGCGCCATTTGTAGCTTTTCTTGACGGGCAGGTGGGTCTCGAGATCAAAGAAGAGGTTTACGGCTTCGTCTTTGGAGTCGATCAGGGTAACTTGCTTGGCCTCGATATTGCCGGCTAAGGCTTGGCCGACGTAGAGGAGCGCTACGGTGGGGTCCTTTCGCCAGACTCGCAGCATGGTTTCGAGGGAGAATTTGCGGCGGCGGAGATAGTCATCGAGATCTTTTTTCTCAATCTCGTGCGGGCCTTTGTAGGTGACTTCGTAGGCTTTGTCTCCGTTGAATACGGTGGCGACATCGCGCTCTTTGGTGACTTCGATGCGCTCTTTGTCGGGATATTCGACGAAGCGCCAGAAGAGGACGCCGTTGCTGGTAGGGCGTCCGTGATAAAAGCTGTAGGTGCGGCCGGAGGTTTGCAGGTTTTGGACGTTAAGGTAGGCATCTCCGCCGAGGGCTTGGATGGCTTGATCGATAAGAGCACGGGCCTGGCGGGCGTTTTCTTGCTCCAGGGGGACGGCTTGGCCTGCGGGCGACGGGGCTTGCGCGGCCGGAGTGGCGTGGATCGCCAGTATTAAGGCCGGGATCAAAATGAGGGAAAGATGCTTCATTCCGCGCAGGTCAGTGTGATGCCCGAAGTTTCATTGTAGCTGCTTGCGGGGGGAGCGATGCTCGTCATCTTTATCAGAGCGGAGAGATTGCGCCCGGCGGGGAACGCTGGCCTCAGGCACCCAAGCACGGATCTATCGTTCTATCTTGAACGCTTAAGGGCACGACTCAAGTCGCGGCCGTCCCTAGCCTGCTCTGAGTAAAGTGAATCCGCTGACTGTCGGGGGCGCTCGCATGGCTCGCTGGACGGACGAATGCTTCCGTCCCCACATGGACTGGCCTTTGGCCGTCCCACGTGGGCTTGCTTTTGGCCGTCCGTCCGTGGGCTGACCTCATCCCACCAGGACGGCGCCGCCGTTTACGTTGAAGATTTCGCCGGAGATGAAGCCGGCGTGTTCGGTGCATAAGAATAAAATTGGGGCGGCGATTTCTTCGGGCTTGCCTACGCGGCCTAGCGGGATGGTGCGCAGAACCCGCTCGCCCGTGGTCGGGTCGTCTAAGGCTGGGCGCGACATGTCGGTATCGACCCAGCCTGGGGCTACGCAGTTTACGTAGATTCCGGCGGGGGCTAGCTCGCTGGAGAAGCCTTTGGTCATGCTGATGAGCGCGCCTTTGGTGGCGGAGTAATCGCAGTGGTAGGCTTCGCCGCGCTGGCCGCTGGTGGAGCTGATGAGAACAATGTGTCCGGCAGGGGCGCCGGACGAGGTGCGCGGCTGCGATTTCATTTGCGCTACGGTGTGTTTGACCAGGCCGAAGACGGCGTCGAGGTTGATGGAGAGCGTGTTGCGCCATTGTTCGTCGGTCATTTTGTCGATGGCGACGTCTTCGGCGGGCCAGACTCCGTGGTTGGCTACGAGGATGTCGATGCGGCCGAAGCGCTTTACGGTTTCGGCGACCAAAGCTCGGGCGGATTCTGGGTTCGTGAGATTGCTGGCTACGGCGTAGCAGTTGGCTACACCGCATTCTTTGGCCAGGGTTTCGGCTGGCTCGCGGGCTTTCTGATAGTTGAAGACCACTTTTGCGCCTGCGGCGGCGAACATGCGGACTGTGGCGGCTCCGATGCCGCGGGAGCCGCCGGTGATGAGGGCTACTTTCTCGGAGAGTGAGAGAGAGATTGGCATGGACTGTAGTTTCGTGCTTCCAAGGCGGAGTTGCAAGCCGCGCCCACGTTTTCGATCCGGGTTTGGACGCAATGTCGAGCGGTTTTCCTCTTGGGGCTGGTGCAGCCGTAGCCTAAACCGAGACGGCATGCCCCACCCGTGGCAGTTGCACGGGTGGGCCCCTGCGAAGCCGCCATACTGTGGGGCGATTCTAGTCGCCCATGCTTGAGGATGAGGCCCGCTCTGATTTCAATTCGCGCAGGAGTAGGCGCACTAACATGCCGTCGAAGCCGGTGCCGCTCATCTTCGCTAGTTCGTCGAGAGCTTGCTCGGGGGTGCGGGTGGCGCCGATGGAGTGTTCGGTTAGCATGTTGGCGTAAGCGTCGGCCAGGGCTACGATGCGCGCCCAGAGCGGGATTTGCTCACCTTTGGCGCCGTCGGGGTAGCCGGAGCCGTCGAAGCGCTGGTGGTGGTGCTCGATGGCCTGGCGCATCTTGGTGCTGTGCGGGAGGGTGCCGATGATTTCGGCTCCTACCCTGGCGTGCATTCTTACCAAGAAGAATTCGTCGTCGGTTAGGGGGCCGGGCTTGTTGAGGACGCGCTCGGGGACGAAGATTTTGCCGACGTCGTGGACGCGGGCGGCGTAGACGAGATCGGCGGCTTCTTCCGGCGGGAGTTGCAGGGCGCGGGCGATGATTTCGGTGTAGCGGGCTACCAAGTCGCCGTGGCCGGCGGTGCGCAGTTCGCGGGATTCGGCGGCGCGGCTTAAGACTTCGATCGATTCTTTCAAGAGCGGCACGTTGCAATCTTCGACGCCGCCGCAGAATCTCAGCAGCATGGAAGTGAGTTCTTCGAGGTGCTCGGGGCCGTTGTGTTCGCGCTGAAGGAAACCTTCGATGTAGGTGGAGATCTGCTGGCGCTGCGCGGCGAACTGTTCGCCTCCGGCGGCGAATTCTTCGGTGGTCGAGACGCGGTTTCCGCCGGAGCGTTTCGACACGTACATGCCGGCGTCGGCTACGCGAATGATGTCTTCGACAGAGAAACCGTGGGTGGGGAAGCTGGCTACGCCGAAGCTGCCGGTGATGTGGTGTTCGCTGAGCATGGGGTCGGTGGTGATCCACTGGCGCAGACGTTCGGCTAGAACCTGAGCTTGGTCGGGGCCGGTTTCGGGCATCAAGATTACGAATTCGTCGCCGCCATAGCGGGCTACCACGTTCGACTGGCGGGATTTTTGTTCGAGCAGGCGGCCGACGCGGGCTAGCACTAAGTCGCCTTCGAAGTGGCCCATGGTGTCGTTGACTTCTTTGAACTTGTCGAGGTCGATCAGCACGACGGAGAACGGGCGTCCGGAGCGGGAAGCGCGCTTCCACTCGGCCGACAACGCTTCCCAGAAGAAGCGGCGGGTTTTGATTCCGGTGAGGCCGTCGGTGATGGATTGCTGTTGCAGCTTTTGGAAGACGAAGGCGTTGTGCAGAGCGGTGGCCAGAAGGTCGGCGAGGGTGTTGAGGATTAAAACGTCTTGCGGGGTGAAGGCGTTGTCGTTGCGAGATTCGATGTTCAGCGCGCCCAGCAGGGTTTCGCCGTAGGTGATGGGGATGCAGAGGACGGAACGCGACTCGGGGAGAAGCGCGCCGATCTGGCCTTCAAGGCCGTTTTGTACGAGGGCGCGCTCGCCGGTGCGAGCTACGCGGCCGAGAATTCCTACGCCTAGCGGGACGCGTTTGCCCATGGCGTGAGCGGTGGCTCCGGCTTCGGCTTTGATTTCGATGTCTTTGGTGCCGTAATCGAGCAGGCCGATGCCGATGTGATCGAAGCTGAAATTCTTTTGCACTTCGCCGACGATCTGGCCGAGGAGATGGACGGGGTCGTCGCTCGAAATGGCGGTGCGGGAAATGTTGTTGAGGAAGGCGAGTTGGCGCGAGCGGCGCTGCTCTTCGGCGAAGAGGCGGGCGTTTTCTACCGCGACGGAAACTTGGCCCGCGGCGGTCATGAGGACGTCGAGGTCGCGCTGTTCAAATACAAATTCCCTTTCCGTGCTCATCGCTACCATGACGCCCGCGGGCTTGTTGGCCAGCAGAACCGGCGCGGCGCACAGGCATTTTGCGGGCTTCTCCGGTGTGTAGGTGACGCCTAGTCGGGCCCGGGTCTTCTCGAGGTCGGAGCGAATGAGCAACGGTTGTCCGGTGCGGATTACGTACTCGGTAAAGGCGTTCTCTAGTTTTCGCGTGCGCTTGGCCAGGATGCGATCTTCGTCGACTTCGAGTTCGAAGCGGATTTCCTCGCCCTCTTGAAAGGCGATGTAGAAGTTGCTGGTGTTGAAAATCTGGCCGAGCTCGGTGTGGATGGTGCGCAGGACTTCGTCCTGATCGAGGCGGGAGCTGATGGCCTGGCCGATCTCGGTTAAGAGTTCATACTCTTGGGTGCGGCGATGCGCGTCGTGAGCGACCACGTAGTTGTCGATGGTTAGGCCGAGTTGCAGAGCCAGGCCGACCATTAAGCGCGGGCCGGAGGCGCCGAAAGCTTTGCGGTCGGCGTGGGGAAAGAGAATCACTCCGAAGACGTGCTCGCGGGTGTGCAGGCTGACTGCGGTGAGATTGCGGATCTCGGCGGACTCGATCACCTTTTTGAATTCGGCGAAGGTTCCGGCTGGAGCTACGGGAACGGGTTCGATCATCTGGATTACGTTGTGGGCGGTGAAGAGTCCGCCGTGACGGTAGGCGAGGTCGCTGGTGTATTCTCCGGCGCCGCTTTGGGTGAGAGCATCCAGAAATTCGGGGGAGAAACCGTGCTGGACCGAGGGCAGGACGCCGCGCCAACGCTCGGCCATGTAGATGACTGCGCGGCGCGTGGAGAGAGCGCTGACGAGGCGTTCTAAAGCCGACTGCATGCTGGGGCGGAGGTCGTCGGCGGAGAGCAGTTGCCGCGGGTCTACGCCGAGAGTCGAGAGAGCGAGAGTATTTTCCTGTACGGCGTTGCGCTCGTTTTCGAACAGCACCATCACCATGGCGATGCCCAGCAGCATTTGCGGGATGGGGCCGAGGACGTTGCCGACGCTGCCAAACACTTCCATCACCGGATTGCCGGATTGCATGGCGGCCATGAGCACGGCCCAAAAGGCCAGCGAGAGGGCTAGCAACTTGAAGGCGGCTGAGCCGCGGCGATGGGCGTGGAGATAAAAAGCCGCCGAACAATAGAGGAGCACGAGTGTCAGGAAAACGACCATCATGCTGAGGGATGGCGCGGGAGCGTTGCTTCGAAGCGATTGCAGGTCGAGGGCGGCGGCTGCGACTCCGGCGAGGGCTACAGCCCAGTCATACCAGCGGAAGCGAAACGAGGCGCGGGTCAGGCGCGTCGAGACGAAAATGCTGACCGCCATGGCCACCGAGAACAAAGCGCTGAAAAAAAATGCGGCCAGCGCGGGCGGGCGGTAGTAGCGGAACGCGGCCAGCGCGCAGTGAATGGAATAGCAGGCCCAGGCAATCTGCCAGGCGCGAAAGTAGGCCTGGCGGCTCTGCTCATAGAGGTAACTGAAGAGCAGGCAGAGAAGCACCGCGACTACAGCCGGAATGATGACGATGCTAGTGGCGATACTATTCATGAGATTGGGCTAAGACTGGCGCTGAGTCTGATGCCCCCGGAAGAACTAAGGATCACTAATGTTTTCACAGCGGAGGGTGCGAGCACAATAGAATTTAAGGCCAATGGCCTTGATGGCGTTTATCTTGTCCGGGGCATCGAATCAACGACTTAGGGCGCTGCCGGGCGCGTGGGTTGACGATTGTTTTCTCGCCTCATACCATCGGGAGTCTTAACTCTATGCCTGAATCTCTGCCTTCCTCATCTTCCGCGGTGAAGCCGCGAGTGCGCTTTGCGCCTTCGCCAACGGGATTTCTGCACGTGGGCAGCGCGCGCACTTTCATCTTTAACTGGCTGTATGCACGGCACAACGGCGGGACGATGATTCTCCGTCTCGACGATACCGACGTGGAGCGCAACACGCAGGCTTCGGTCGACTCTATTTTTGAGGGATTGAAGTGGTTGGGGCTGAGCTGGGATGAGGAATATAAGCAGTCGGAGCGGCTGGAGTTGCACCGCAAAATGGCGTGGGCGATCTTTGAAAAGGGCCTCGCCTATCGCGACTTCACTCCGGCGCATCCGGGAGATGCGGAGAAATCGGGGGCGCAGGGGGCTTGGCTGTTCAATCCCGGGGCGCGTGAAATTTCGGCGGCGGAGAGTGATCGCCGCGCTGCGGCGGGCGAGCCATTTGCATTGCGCTTTCGGGTTCCGCGCGGGGGCGGGCAGGTCGTGCGCTTTGCCGACGCAGTTTATGGCGAGCAGATCAAAGCTTCCGACGACATCGAAGATTTCGCGCTGCTGCGCTCCGATGGCATGCCGACTTATCATCTGGCATCGTGCGCCGACGATGCCGAGCTTAGTATCTCGCACATTATTCGCGGGCAGGATCATCTCGCGAACACCTTCAAGCATGTGTTGATGTTCGAGGCTGCTGGCTTTGCCCCGCCGCAGTTTGCACATTTGCCGCTGCTGATCGCGCCGGATGGGACCAAGCTTTCGAAGCGCCGGCATGGGCCTGTGGTGAGCGTGACTACATACCGCGACGCCGGATTTCTGGCGGAGGCTTTCATCAATTTTCTTTGCCTGCTGGGGTGGTCGCCGAAGAACGATCGTGACAATATGCCGCTGCAGGAGCTTGCTGACGCTTTTTCTTTGGAGGGCATCAATCGGTCGAATGCGGTGGTGAATTTTAAAGAGCCCGCGGCTACGCCGGAGGAGGCGTTCGATCCGAAGGCGCTGTGGTTGAATGCCGAGCACATTCGCGGCTTGACGGTGCGGGAGTTGAGCGCGCGGCTGCTGCCGATTGTGGAGGAAGCGGGATTCGAAGTGACGCCGGAGAAGATGATGCGGGTTACGCCGCTGATCCGGGAGCGGATTAAGCTGCTGCGCGAGGTGCTTACCGCGGCGGACTTCTTTTTTGTCGATGAGTTGCCAGCGTATGATCCGGCCGAACTGATCCCGCAAAAAGGCGACATGGCGATGGCGCAGAAAGTCTTGACCCGGGCGGGCGAGGTGCTGACTGGAGTTGAGTTCAAGCACGACCCGCTCGATCAGGCGCTGCGCGGGGCGGCGCAGCAATTGGGAGTGAAGGCGGGGCAGATGTTTCAGCCGATTCGGGTGGCGGTGTGCGGAAGGAAGAATGCCCCGCCGCTGTTTGAGACGCTGGAGGTGTTGGGGAAGGAGACGGTGCTGAAGAGGATTGGGGAGGCGCTGGTTCGCGCCCACTAAATTGCAAAGCATCCTCGGAGTGGAAACGCAGCCGGCGGATATTGACATCGTCGTGTGCGGCGCACGCTCGCTCGACGAAATCAAGAGCAAGTTGGGAAGCGCGATCCAATCGACCTACGCTTTCGGCGGAGTCAGCTGCCAGCTTCGAACCGGCGGGATGGTGTTTGATTTGTGGCGGATCGAAGATCACACGAATATGGCGGGAGAGCCGCAGACGCATGATCTCGAGCAATCTCTGCGGCACAATGTGCTGGAGGTTGAGGCAATTCTCTGGGACCCTGCCAGCGATGCGTTGCAGGATTGCAGTTTGTCTGGATGCATCGGCCGCATCAAGTTGGCAACAAAGTCCTCGTGGTTGTCATAATTAGCGTCGCATTGTGGATTGTCCATGTGATGGACTACAGAAGCGAGGCGCGGCGACGAGACAGTCACGGCAGTGGTTCCCATCTGCGAGGGAAGAAGTAACCAGGGAAGTCGGCGGTTCCGTTCTCCGCCGGAGTTCTGCGCCGGGCAAGAGCGCCACCGGCAAACTCGCTCTGCGATAAGATCAGAGAGTAATGAATCCGTCTCATCCTACGAGCAAAGCAGGAGAAAAAGCTGTGGCTTCATCGCCCTTGCCTGCGCCTTCGAATTTTATTCGCGACATTATTGTGGAGGATCTGAAGAACAACAAGCATGCGGGGCGGGTACAGACGCGCTTTCCTCCTGAGCCTAACGGCTATCTCCACATTGGACATGCCAAGGCGATCTGCCTCGACTTTGGCCTGGCCGACGAGTTTGGCGGGCATACCAATCTGCGTTTCGACGATACGAATCCGGAGAAGGAAGAAACGGAGTACGTCGAATCGATCAAGGCTGACGTGAACTGGCTTGGCTTCCAGTGGGATGGTCTTTTTTACGCCTCGGATTATTTCGATCAGCTTTATGAGTGGGCGGTCAAGCTGATTCAGGATGGCGAGGCTTACGTTGACGATCTGACGGCAGAGGAGATTCGCGCGCATCGCGGGACTTTGACCGAACCGGGCAAGGACAGTCCTTATCGCAACCGGCCGGTCGAGGAGAATTTGAATTTATTTGAGCGCATGCGGGCTGGCGAGTTTCCCGACGGCTCGCGGACTTTGCGGGCGAAGATCGATATGGCTTCGCCGAATTTGAATCTGCGCGATCCGGTGATGTACCGGATTCTGCATGCCGAGCATCATCGCACGGGAAATAAGTGGTGCATCTATCCCATGTACGACTATGCGCATGGGCAGTCGGATTCGATTGAGCGGGTGACGCATTCGATTTGCACGCTGGAGTTTGAGGATCATCGGCCGCTTTATAACTGGTTTATTCAGCAGCTCGGAATTTTCCCTTCGCGGCAGATCGAGTTTGACCGGCTAAACCTTACTTACACTTTGCTGAGCAAGCGGAAGCTCTTGCAGTTGGTGCAGGAGGGGCGAGTGCGGGGGTGGGACGATCCGCGCATGCCGACTTTGTCGGGGATTCGGCGGCGCGGCTATACAGCGGAGGCGGTGCGTAATTTTGTAGCCTCGATTGGCGTGTCGAAGACTACGGGATCGATTGAGCTGGCGATGCTGGAACACTTTGTGCGCGAAGATTTGAATAAGCGGGCGCCGCGGGTGATGGCGGTGCTGCGTCCTCTGAAAGTGGTGATCGAGAATTATCCGGAGAATCAGATTGAGGACATGGAGGCGGTAAATAATCCTGAGGACGCCAGCGCTGGAACCAGGAAAGTTCCCTTCTCGCGCGATCTTTATATTGAGCAGGATGATTTTCGCGAAGAGCCTCCCAAGGGATATTTCCGGCTATCGCCTGGACGCGAGGTGCGGCTGCGTTACGGATATTTTGTGACCTGCACCAGCGTGGTGAAGAATGAGCGCGGCGAAATCGTGGAAGTCCATTGTAGTTACGATCCGGCCACGCGCGGGGGGAACGCTCCGGATGGGCGGAAGGTGAAATCGACCATTCACTGGGTGTCGGCTGCGAAGGCGATTGAGGCCGAAGTGCGGATTTACGAGAATTTATTCACGAAGGAGAATCCGGGCGAGGGATCGGATTTTCTGGCGAGTCTGAATCCGAATTCGCTGGAAGTGATTTCGAATGCGAAGCTGGAGCCTTCGCTGGCCGGCGCTGCGGGGGGCGGGCGGTATCAGTTTGAGCGGCTGGGTTATTTTTGTGTGGACCCGGATTCTGCGGCGGGCCGCCCGGTGTTTAATCGGACCCTGGCGTTGAAGGATACCTGGGCTAAGTTGGAGAAAAAGCAGGGCGGCGGGAAGAGTTGAAAGCCTCATGGAATGTGAAACCCCGAGCATGGTGTTCAACTCGGGGTAGCACATCCTGTCAAGCTCAAGACGATGATCAAAAGAAGCGAGAAGAAGTCAAGGTTACTTTGAAGAGTCCCGTCCGTCCCCAGACTCCTCCTCAGATCCCCTACCAAACCTAGGGAATCCTGTGGACCCGGCGCTTGACCGGCAAGATATGCTACCCGTGACCCCAAGGGTCGAGATCAGGTGAGGGCCGTCAAGCCGAGTTCCACGAGGCGCCTGCGAAACAATTTGAAACCAGCTCCCAATTGGGGGCGCCGGCTAATCCCTTGACCGATAGTTGTCGGTCAAGGACCACCGGACCATACTGAATCATCCAGAGAGCGAACCCCGAGCGGGAAGACTATCCGATGACTTTCGATCGGCGGGCGAGGACAGCCGCCGAGACGGCGGCGCTACCGCTTGCTTCGCGAACAACTCACAGGTTCGAGATCGTCACCTTGTTTCCGTCGAGCTTGGTGAAGGTGATGCTGAATTTTTCGTTGTAGCACTGGGCTCGGTCCTCGAGAATGCTGATTGCCATGGCCTCGCCCAGGGTTAGGGACCAATCGGTATCGCTCCGCCAATGGATGCCGGCGAGGACGCCGTGGCCGAAGCTGACGTCGCGCGCGAGTTTGTTGAGTTCGCCGCCGACTGTGATCTGGCCTGCGTCCGTGCCGGTGTAGGGCAGGAGCGAAAGGCCGTCACTCGACGGCACTTGCGGGGTGGGGATTACGTAGGTCTCGTCATAGAAGAACTTCAGGAAAGTGATGCAGGCGCCGGCTACCGTGCCGTGGCCCGTGGGGTAGGAGGGGTGAGTCGGCGAGCCTTCGGGAAAAGCTTGCGCCAGAAGATAGCTTCCGTACTTAGCGAAACTCTGCGCTACCGCATGCGAGTTCAAAACGTTGCTGTTCAGCCGGGCGTCGATTTTATTTTGGTTGCCGCTTAGGATTTGCTGCAGCACGCCTCCGCCGGCCTCGGGACGGTGGGCTAAGTGAATTAGCCATTTCTGGTACCACACGCGATTGAGGGCGCGGGCGGCGACTTCTCCCATCGCGGCGGCGAACTCGGGAGCGCCGAAGGTGCCGAAGCCATTCTGCGTGCGCGAGCCGATGTAGGGGTTGCCGGGGTTCAAGGGAGCGTTCAGAGTGGCGAGCACCAGATAGGCGATGAGATATCCCTGGTAGAGCACGTCGACGTGAGTCCAGGCAGAGAGGCCGCGGCCATCGTGCAAGTAACGGCGAGTGGGATCGACCTGGTTGCTGAGCCCGGTGCCGATGCCGTTTTGCACCTGCAGAAAAATTGTGGTGTCGGTCATGTAGTCGATGCCGGTCAGGTAGGTGTTCATTAGCTGGTCGACGGGCTGCTGGCCGAAGCTGGTGGGAGTAATCATCAACTGCGACATGTAGGGCCCGATGGTTTCGCCGGGGAAGGTTCCGCGGAACAAGAGAGCTGGAGTTACGTTGCCGAAAGTGTCTCTGGGGCCGCGGTAATCGGGCAAGCTGGTGAGTTCGGCGGCGGCGGCGATGGCAGTGGCATCGGATGGGTAGTCGGTGAAGGCGACATCGCGCAGCATCGAGGCCCAGTACAACTCCACCAACTGCGCACCGTAGGCGGAGCTGGCGATCGGGTCGAAGGGAGGCACGACCGGCAGGCCGGTGGAATCGCCGGGAGAGGCAGCGTTGCCGAACTGCGAGGAATCGAGGCCCTCCATGTCGAAGCAATAAGCGCTCTGGGGGCCGTTCAGGGTGCGGGTGCCACCGATGATGATGGCTTCGAAGTCGCTGTTCTTGCCGCTTTTCAACGCCTTCTTGAAAGAAGCCCAGGCCGCGGGATTGACTACGCCGATGTCATCCTGCAGCAGGGCTTTGCTGTAACTGGCGGAGCGGTCGGGATAACGGGACTCGTCGCCGTTGGTGGTGTGAGGAGGGACGGCGACCAGGGAGTCGGAGGTGGCGGCTTCCAGGCGAAGGGTGAGGGACTTCGCCACGCGGGCATTGAAAGCTGGCGGCGCGGAAAAGTCCGCTGAAGCGCTGGGGGCACGGGACTGGGCGGTGGCGACATGGGCTCTACCTAAGACGCCGGCGGCCACGGTCGCGGTGGCGGCGGCGCCGAACTTGCCTAGAAAATGCCGGCGAGCCGGGAAGAGGACTTGAGCTTGAGCTTCGCTATTTTCGGTTGTGGTTGAGTTCGCGGGGGAAGGGGCGACGGTGCGATCGCGCTGGGAGGATAGGGTCATGAGCAATTCCTCTCGACAGAATTGGGGACAGCCACTCCATGCCTGGTTTTTGTGGGCATGAGCTGTTTCGGGCGTTTTACTCCGAGTGGGCTTGCGGGTCAAGTGTACTTAGTGCTCCCAGGACCCCCAGTGCTCCCCAGACGAGTGCTCCCTGAGAAAAGCTTGGACCCCGGAGGGCGCGGAGGTTTTCGCGGGGGGGCGCGGAGACATGCACTACACTTCTTCAACTGCAATTTGGGACGCTCGTTGGCATCGCCATGCATCTCACCACTCTTGCCGGGTTTTTCGGGTTCTCGCGCACGGTGGTTTCGATGTGCGGCGCGGGCATCCTGCTTTTCCTGATTGCGCTGTGGGCTGCGCGGAGCGACCTCGCGCACGCCGGCGGGCTCGACAAGATCGTCGCCTTGAGAAATTTGTGTTTTGCCGTTCCCCTGGCGGTCTTTGGGGCACTGCATCTGGCGGACGTGAATTTTGTCCTTCCCCTGGTGCCTTCGTATATGCCGGGGCGATTATTTTGGGCCTATTTCGTGGGCTTTGCGTTGCTCGCCGCAGCCTTGAGCATTGCCGCAAAGATTCAGGTGCGCTGGTCCGGGCTGCTGTTCGGGATCATGATGCTGGCTTTTGTGGCGATGTTGATCATTCCCGGAGTTCTCGCACATCCCAAAGACCGGTTTGCATGGACGTTTATATTCCGCGAGAGCTCGTTCGCGGGCGGAGGCTGGATGCTTGCGGGAGGCGCCTGGCGCGAGCGCGGCGGAAACCGGCTCATCACCGTGGGCCGGGTGTTGATTGGAGTCGCCGCTATATTTTTTGGGGTTCAGCATTTTTTGCATCCGGCGAACGTTCCCGGTGTTCCGCTCGAAAAATTGACGCCTGCGTGGATTCCGGGGCGGCTATTGATCGATTATGGGACGGGCGCATTTCTTCTGGTGGCCGGGGCGAGCATTCTTCTGAATAAGAAGACGAGGACGGCTGCTACTTATCTTGGAAGCTGGATTTTGCTGCTGGTCTTGTTTGTTTATGGGCCGATTCTGATTGCGTCGTTGTTGGACCCTGGCACCGCTCTGCAGGTGGATGGGATCGATTACTTTTTTGACACGCTGCTGTTCGCGGGGGCCATCCTCGCCCTGGCGGGCGCAATGCCGCACGCGGATTAAGGCGGGCGCGAGAACTCAGGCGTCCCGACGGGACGCGGTTCTCTGTCTTCCCCCCTTTCCAGCGCTGAAGCGCTGGGCTATTGTGGGGTGCCCCTCCGGGGCAGGATCCCGCAAGGGAGTCGTTTTGCTAGTGCGCGTGGGGGCTTTGGGCCGGGTTGGCGTGATGGACCGGGGGCTCTTTTGTGACCTTCACTTCAAAGCTTAGCGGAAGCGTTCTTGGGGGGTAGCAGGCGGCGTTGTCGCAGGCCTGGTAGCGCAGCACTCCGTGCATCACGTATTTCCCCGGGACTACCGAGTGCAGCGGGTGGACGCCTACCGCGACCGCGAAATCTCCGGCGTAGACGCTTAGTTTTTCGTCGGGAGAGAAGGGGAAAGTTAGATCTTCGCCGGCGGGGTATTCGATTTTTCCCAGCATAATGTCGGTGGGAACTTCCATTTTCAGCGCGGTGGGGATTAGAAATTCCGACTTCGGTGTGTTGGAGTTGATGTGGTAGCCGGGAGGCACGCGGAAGTTCAGGCTGATCATGGTTTGCTTGCCACGCTCGGTCGTGGTCAGCGGAATTGCTGCGACAGTCACGGGCGGAGGCGGGGGCGGCACCTGGGCTGCGGCGAGAGAGCTCGCTGCCAGCAGAACAACCGCAAGTGCTCGGTTCGATCTCGGCTGTGTGATCGTCATCTTGCGATTATCATCCTACTCATTACTACTCCTTTAGGCATTCCCGATAGGCATTACCGAAGTGTTCCGGTTGGCGAGGCCGATGCCTGGCTCGAGGTAGGCTCGGTGTTCAGGGCTTTTTTGACGGCGTCTTCGATTTCGGCTTTGCCGCGGAGGCCGATGATTTTATCGACGATCTTGCCGTCGCGGCTGATCAGGAAACTTTCCGGCAGCGCAGGTACGCCGCCATACTGATCGCCGACCGCTTCTTTTCCGATCAGGATGGGATAATTTACGCCCAAATCTTTGGCGAACTTGCCGATGTCCTCTTTGCTGGCGTCATCCATGGCGACGCCGACGATCTGCAAGCCTTGCGAGCCATATTGATTTTGCAGGTCGACGAACCAGGGCATCTCGATCTTGCAGGGTCCGCACCAGGTGGCCCAGAAGTTGAGCAGCACGGCTTTGCCGCGCAGGTCGGAGAGGTGGACGGTGGTTCCGTCGAGCGCCTGCAGGGAAAAATCGGGGGCGACCTTGGACTGCGAGAGACGCGTCGCGGGACCAGGGTTGCGGCGGGCTGCGTGCAAGCCGACGTACAGCATGAGCGCTACGGCGAAGGCTACGATGACCAGCGTCAGCGGACTGCGGCTGTTTGGGCTCGGCGGCTTGGGGGAGGGGTTGGGGGACGGTTCGGCGTTCTGCGCGGGTTTCTCGGTCGGTTGCAACGCGTCCATGGGCGAAACTCCTTTTCAAAATCAAACTCAGTCATGCTCGGCGAACGGCTCAGTTTGCCTGTTCCAGAGAAGAGCGGGCAAGCTGCGCTTGCCCGACAGCCGAGGGGGGCTGTCCCCACACGAGCCATCCGAATACCTAGTCTTTCAATTCGGCGGCTACAAAGCAAATCGGTTCAAGAACGAGAGCCAGTTCGAGATCAGCGTGAAGCGTCCAATCACCAGCAGGATCCCTAGTGCGATCAGGAGGCCTCCGCTGGCCACTTCTAACGCGTGCATGTGGGAGCGGAAGCGGCTGTAGAACTTTAGGAAGCGCTCCATCAAGAGCGAGGTCAGGAGAAAGGGTACCGCCAGCCCCATCGAATATACCGTTAGCAACAGGATGCCCTTGACCAGAGTGTCTTGTTCTCCGGCAATGGTGAGGATTGCGGCCAGGATCGGGCCGAGGCAGGGCGTCCAGCCGAAGGCGAAGGCGAAGCCGATGACGAAGGCTCCCACGGGAGTGCTGCTGCCTTTCACGCTGTGCAGGCGCGCATCGGTATAGAGAGCCTTGATCTTGAAGATGCCGGTCAGGTGCAAGCCGAAAAGAATGATGACTACGCCGGCGATTCTGGCCAGCAGGTGTTTGTAAATGCCAAGCAGTTGGCCGACTTCGGTGGCGGCGGCTCCCAGCAGTATGAAGACCACGCTGAAGCCCAGGATGAAGCCAATGGAGTTCACCATGACGCGCCGCATGAGGTGAGACTGAGGGGCTTTGAGCTCTTCGAGGCCAGCACCGGAGATTAGAGAAAGATAGCCGGGAACCAGCGGCAGAACACAAGGCGAGAGGAATGAGATTAGGCCGGCGAAGAAGGCGGCGATCGGAAGTGGGAGGCTCGACATTCAGTTTTATTGTACCTGCCGGGGATGTCTCTCAGTACGATAAGACGATCGGCGAAGGTTTTAGTTGCAGGGGATTGGGGCTGCCGGTTTCAAACCAGAGCCGGAAGGCGCTTCATGGCGGGGACGTCAGGGCATCGCGGAAGCGCTGCCCATACGAACCTCACGGCAGGGGTGAGGCGATGTGGATTATCGGAGTGGGCTTTGCACTGCGGGAGGCGAGGCTGATTCGTTCGAGTCGGCGGCGGCGCCGGTTAGCATTTTGCGCAGGAAGGCGATGGGCATGGAGGCGGTGACTACCGCCCGGTCTCCTTCTTGTTTTACCTGGAGGCTGTCGAATACGGCTTTTACGTCGGGGTCGGTGCCGCGCGATCCGGCCGAGTCTTCGGCGCTGTGCGTGAGGGCCGCGAAGACGTTGGCTTTATCCACGATGCCGCGGGCATCCTCGGAATTTTGAGTGAAGGCTTCGGCGCGCAGGTGAACGGCGTTGAAGCGGAGGTGAAGCGGGTCCAGGGCGCTGCCGGAAACCACCACCGTGGCAGGCTTCGCGAGCAGCGTGTTCCAGGCCGCGCTGGGCGGAGCCGAGGGATCGATGCGGGCCACCACCCAGACCAAGCTGGCTAGCTGCACGTGCTTGTAATACTGGCGCAGCAGCGCGGGGCCGCCGAAGGGAGAAGCGAGACGCTGGGAGCGGTCGACGATGCCGCGAATGACGGCAGGGTCGGTGAGATTGGAGACGGCGACTGAGTCTGGGCTTAGAACGGCGACGCGGACGGAGCGGCCGTCTACGAGGATTTTGAAAATGTCGACGGAGCGGTAGTTCTCGACCGATTGCGCGATCTGGCGGAGGTAATTGGCCAGGCGCTCGCCGTGAAATTTGCCGACCAACACTTCGGAGAAGCGCATCTCGGGGTCGGAGCCGGCGGTGCCTCCGCCGGGCCAAGTGGCCGGGTAGTGGGCGGCGATGGCGGCTTCGTCGAGGTCGCGCTCGAACTGGAATCCGGTCTCGCGAATGAAGCGCTCGTATTCGGGATCGTGGCTGACTGTGGGCAGGGCGTTGCCGGAGTTGGCTTTGCGGGCCTTGCTCAGGTCGAGGTAGAAGAAGGCGTCGGCACCGGGCAGCAGGCGTGCGGCTTCGGGAGGGGCGTGCTTTCGCAGTTGGACGGCGAGGGTAACCGCCGCGGCAATCACTACGACCGCTAAGACGACGGGGAGGGTGCGCCTAATTCGCATGGAATGCGGTCAGGGAACAAATGATAGCACCGTGCAAGCTTGGGCGGATGAGGAAGTCGAGCAACGCTCGACGGACAGCCGAGGGCGGCTGTCCCCACATCAAGTATGATGGGGGCCGCGTTGTTAAGGAGCCGCGTTCAGCGCCATGTTAATATGCGCTGGCTTTTCGAAAGGAGCCTCTATGAAGATGAAGCGCAGCAACTTTTGGGTGGTTTGCATGCTGGTGTTGGGAGGGATGCTGGGTTTGGTAGGCAGCCGAGTTTCGAGCGGGCAGGATAAAGAGAAAGAGAAAGAGAATTTGAAGGGCGGCAAGATTCTGCAGCGAACGGAATTGAAGGGCGCGCCGGGATGGGAGGCCATCTTGGTGGATCGCACTTTGCCGGCGGGTGCGGCGAGCGGCGAGCACACGCAGTCGGGCAACGAGATCGTGTACATCGTGGAAGGCTCGGTGATCTTTGAGGCGCAGGGCAAGCCCGCCGTGACCCTGAAGGCAGGCGGATCGTTCGCGACGGCCGCCGGGCAGGTGCACAACGTGAAGAATGCCAGCAGCAGCGCGCCGGCGAAGGCGTTGGCGTTTTATGTGGCTAAGAAGGGCACTCCGCTGGAGGATTTGTCGGTGCCGACGAAATAGGAGTTGGCAGTCGGCGTTCACCGCTGGCCTGACTGCGACGAAGGAATCGAACCGTTGCGAGTCGGGCCTTTGGCTCTTAGGTCTTGTTTCGGGGAATGGGACTTTGGGTTTCACTCCCACGCGACGCATCGGATTTCGCGCCCGTCACCTTCGCTGGCAAGAGACCAATGTGCCGGGCCAAATCTTTAAAGCGGGGCGCCGAGTGCAGGCCGTCGAATTCCTGGTCAGCGGTAACGAAGGTCAGAGCCATGGATCGGTCTCGATAAGCCTGTTCGAGCATCCGAAGAGCTTGCTCTTTGTCACCCAGACCGACATAAACTTCGGCAAAGTTGTAGGCAGGCACGTAACTCCGTTTCGACCGGCGTTCCAGCTCTTTTAGAACATTCTCCGCGTCGCTTTTCCTTCCCGCGAGTCCATAGGCGTGGCCGAGTTCTGCCAAGGGCCAGGGTATCGCGGACTCTGTTGCCCGGGCTTTCTCACACTCTGCGACTGCGCGGGCAAGGTCTCCCTTGGCTTCATAAGCCGTTGCTAGATACATGCGAGCAATCCAGTAATCCGGGGCCATTTCGAGGGTCCGGCTGAGTTGTTCAATGGCCTGATCATATTGACGAGCATAGTAAAAATTCTGACCTGCGGTTTCATTCACCTCGACGGAAAGTGGATCGAGTTCCACGGCACGTTTACTCTGCGCGATACCCTCGTCAACGCGCCCGACGAGGACTAATTCCCAACCGTAATCGTCATGAGCATCGGCAGAGTCGGGTTTAAGCTCGATGGCGCGGCGGAGTTCCTTCTCCGCGGCGTTCCAATCATAGTCATACCAGAAGAGAATCATTCCCATGTCGGCATGAGCTTCGGCAAGCGTGTCATCCAGTTGCAATGCTTTTCCTGCCGCTTCCTTCGCCTTAGGCATCGATTCCTGCGGTGTTAAGAAGAAATCATTGCCGGTGTAATAGGCGTACGCCAGTCCCTCATAAGCCAGGGCATAGTTTGGATCGAGGTCGATGGCCTGATGAAAGTATTCGATTCCCTTGTTTACCCCTTCCTGGGTGAGCTTTTCCGCGAAGTAGCGCCCCTTGAGATAAAGCTGGTAAGCCTCAGGATTGGCGGTTAGGCGTTTGGCGAGTTGCCTCTCATCTTCCCCGCTCAGCTTGCGGCGGAGC
The DNA here is from genome assembly GCA_049513475.1 of Candidatus Sulfotelmatobacter sp. Taxonomy (GTDB): domain Bacteria; phylum Acidobacteriota; class Terriglobia; order Terriglobales; family Acidobacteriaceae; genus Sulfotelmatobacter. The sequence goes on from JBEKWC010000021.1 coordinate 82,324, forward strand.
TTGTCAGAGATATCCTTGGTGATTTCCTGCTGGATGGCAAGCAGGTCGGCCAACTTTCTGTGGTACGAAGCTCCCCAGATATGGCTGTTGTCTGCCACATTGACGAGCTCAGCTTCGATGGAGAGATCGTTCCCTCGCTGGATGATACGGCCCGTCAGAACCGCTTGCACCTTGAGCTGGCGGCCGGCGCCTTGCGCGTCGATCTCGCGCCCGCGATACCGGAGAACGGAATTGCGGGACATTACTGTGAGACGCGGCAGTTGCGAAAGATTGTCGATGAGACTTGCGGTTATGCCATCGGTCAGATATTCCGCGTTCGGGTCGGCTCCCACATTGTCGAAAGGCAGGACCGCAATCGAGTCTATCGCGCCGCCTGTTTTCCGAGGACGCAGATAAATACCGATCGCCAGCAGGGCCATGATCGCGAGCGCCGCAATTCCCCACCTTGCCGGCGTCCCCAGTTTCTGCGGACGCGGAGCTGGTTGCGGAAATTCCGGTCGACTGGAATCCGCTGTGCGCCTTAGTCTTTGCAGCTCTGCCCGCATCTCCGAAGCGTGCTGGTAGCGCAGGGTCCGGTCTTTCTCGAGCGCCCGGTTGACGATCCGATCAAGCTCTACCGGCAGGCCGGCGTCGAAGCGCAGCAATGGCGGTGCGGCACGGTTCAGGATGGCATCAAAGACTGCTCCTGTGCTTTCGCCGCGGAATGGCAACCCTCCCGTCGCCATCTCGTAGAGCACTACTCCAAAGGAAAACAGGTCGGTACGAGTATCGAGTTCTGTCCCCCGAACCTGCTCCGGCGACATATAGGCGACGGTTCCCAGCGCACTTCCCGGACTGGTGAGATGTTCCTCGAAGTCGACGGTGGGGGCACTGCTGTCGAAGCCCTCCGGCGGGAGTAAGATCTTGGCCAGCCCGAAATCAAGAATCTTTATTTGCCCGCTGGAAGCCACAAAGATGTTTTCAGGTTTAATGTCGCGATGGACGATACCTTTGGCGTGAGCTGCGCACGCTGCATCGGCAATCTGGATGCCCCAATCCAGTAAGTATTCCAGCTCCAAAGGTTTCCCATTGATTACGCGCCGTAGGGTCCGCCCTTCGAGCAGTTCCATCGATATGAAAGCCCGTCCATCGGCCTGATCGATTTCATATATCGTGCAGATGTTCGGGTGGTTCAGAGCGGACGCTGCTTTGGCTTCGCGCTGAAAACGGCTCAGGACCTGAGGATCGTTTGCCAGTTGGTCGGGCAGGAACTTCAAAGCGACGAAACGGCCAAGCTTGATATCCTCGGCCTTATAGACAACGCCCATTCCCCCACCACCGAGTTTCCCGACGATGTGGTAGTGCGAGATGGTCTGCCCGATCATGGGGCGAATGGTACGTCGCTGAATCGGGCAAGTCAATGAACGCGGCGAGCCCGTGCGAGCCCGTGATACGACATGAACGTTGTACCGATGGATTGGCGCGCCCCGGAGGGGATCGCTATCGTAACATCGTGAATCGCGCTCAAGGTTGCCCCGGAATGGCGCCAAGCTCGACAGGACTATGTTGAAACTCTTTGATAATGTCCCCTGGATAACTCGATAGAAATGTCCCCTTTTTAAACTGAGACCTCCAGTCAGAACAGGAGGCGGGTTGAAGAGGACAGCGATGAGCCGTCGCGAGTT
>JBEKWC010000022.1:0-82921 GCA_049513475.1 Candidatus Sulfotelmatobacter sp.
GTGCAAGTTCAATCGCCATGGACTTCGTCAACTGGATGATTGCGCCTTTCGCTGCGCTGTACGAGGGGATCAGCCCAGATCCGAAGAAGGAGTACATACTGCCAATATTGATAATCTTTCCTTTTCGACGACTCACCATCGCCTGGGCGGCAAGCTTCGAGAGAAGGAAAACCGCATTGAGTTGGGTCTCGATTACATTGTCCCAATCCTCAGGCTTCTCGTGCAAAATACCGCCGCTCAACGATACGTTACCGGCGTTATTGACCAGGATGCTGATGCCGCCAAGCCCGCTCGTGACCCTGCTAAGCGCTGGCTCCAATGCGGCACGATGGGTTAGATCGATCTTCACCGCGATCGACGGAACGCCGATAGCCTTCAGTTCCGAGAGCACATGCTGGTTCTTCTCGTCATTTCGTCCAAAGATTGCGACGGAAGCACCAGCTTCGGCCAGACCAAGCGCAATGCCGCGACCAATCCCACCGTTACCACCCGTCACCACAGCCACCCTGCCGGCCAGGTCAAAGAGCGCAGGTATCTTCATTCGACTTTCCTCATTTTCAAGTTTCGGTAACGGAATCTGCTCTGGAAACCGGTTCTTAGTGAAGCAAGCGGCCGCCCTTCAGGGGAGGTCACTGAAGCTTATTGTAGTGGCCTTCCATAGACGAGTCTTTCAGTCTTTCGGCGTGCTTGCACAGCCTGTGTCAATCGGATTCTGCGTCAAATTGCGAGTAAGATTGATTGTGCCGCTTTTCGGATGGCAAGTGCGGCCACACGAGTGCGATTCCTGTAATGCTGGATTCTGGGCGGTTGAGGGCAACTCTTCCCTAATCTTGTAAAGAGGACACGCAATTTCTCAGAAAATGTCAACCCTCCCTGCTGGGACCAAAAAGCGCATCGATGCCGACGGTTTTGCCGTCATAGCTGGAGTATTCGGCTATGGCGAAATGGATACTCTGAAAGGTGATATGGATTAAGACGCCCCTGCACCGTAGTCGAGCAGCTGCCCGTCACATGCTCGGAAATGCGAGCGTCGAGGCAGCGGGCGTCGGATTCAAGGCTGCTAGAGATTGCCCGTCAGGTCCTTGGTGCCGAAGCTCGTCCATTTCGAGCAACTCTTTTCGATAAATCTCCAACTTCCAACTGGCTTGTTGTCTGGCATCAAGACTCTGGGTTGCCGTTGCTGGAAAGAACGAGAAAGGGTAGCAGCAGAGGCCGATTCGGAGACTAATGCGCTCCGCGATGATTGCCGCCACCATCGACATGAATGCGATGGTCATCGGCAGCCTGTCCCATACCAGTCGCGAATTGTTGGGAGACAGGTGATAGTAGGAGGAACCAAACGCTGTCAGTTGCAGACCCACAAACACAGAAGAGGTATGGCCACCGCCCGCCCGGCTCAAGAAAACGCCGAGTGGCTTCATTTGAATCGGACCGCAGCAAGTAGATCAGGCGCCATACTCCAATCACTGCGAAAGGCAAGTTGGGGATAGGGAATCAACAGACGGATGCTCCGAAGGCGAATGCAGCGGCGAAACTCAGGCTTCATCTGCCTTTTGGAGCATCCTCACGGGCGGCAAGTCGCTGAATAATCCGGGTTCTGAAACGGTTTGGGATCGCCTCCAATTAGCTGCCCCACAATACATTACCAGCTTTCGTGTTCGTCTTGACCTTCATCGGATTGCTCCTTTCCCTAGATTCTTGATCGTACGGTCCGTCGGTTAGCTGCGGTTCTGAACTCTTCGCGGCTCGATTAGCCTCCCCACAATGCATTACCAGCTTTCGTGTTTGTTTTGACCTTCATCGGATTGCTCCTTTCCCTAGATTCTTAATCGGTCCGTCGGTTAGCTGCGGCTCTGAACTCTTCCTGGCTCGATCAGCCTCCCCACAATGCATTACCAGCTTTCGTGTTTGTTTTGACCTTCATCGGATTGCTCCTTTCCCTAGATTCTTAATCGGTCCATCGGTTAGCTGCGGCTCTGAACTCTTCGCCGGCTCGATTAGCTGCCCCACAACGCATTACCAGCTTTCGTGTTCGTTTTGACCTTCATCGGATTGCTCCTTTCCCTAGATTCTTAATCGTACGGTCCGTCGGTTAGTTGCGGTTCTGAACTCTTCGCGGCTCGATTAGCTTCCCCACATTGCGTTGCCGGCCTTCGTGTTGGTCTTAACCTTCATTCGATTTCTCCTTGTCCTTTGTTTGCGTGGCACGCCTTACCTATTGCAAGCGCCATGCCGAAAGGCACGAGCGATTCAGACTGATATCGCTGACTGGTTTTGTATTGACAGGAAACGAGATAGCGCGGATCAGGTCTCAGCACCGCCGCTGATGCCTTCCTTGGGACAGTGGCGACCTAACGGTTACGTTCTGTAACCTAGCATTTATGTTAGGGAGCGCCCGAAGTGGGCCGTTGGTATACTCCTCAGGTGACGCAGGACCCCATGCAACCGGCCGCACCTTCCAACGCTGTCCGTTTGGAGGCGGTGAGTGGCCCATTCGAGGGCCGAAGCTTCCCGCTTACAGAGGACGAGATATCGATCGGTCGCGAGCCCGACAATCAGATTTCGCTTCTTGACTCGCTCGTGTCGCGACGGCACTGCATCATTCAGAAGAATGGCGAGGGATTCCTGCTCCGGGACCTTGATAGCCGGAATAGCACTTTCGTGAACCAGGTGCCGGTAAATGAGCGATTGCTGGCTGATGGCGATGAGATCCGGATCGGGAAATCGATTCTGATATTTCAGGGGTTATCCACAAAAGCGTCCGGCGTCCATGCTTCTCTGGAGCTCGATTCGGCCCCCACGCCCGGCGGACCCACGTTGATCTTGCGAAAACAGGATGCAATATACCTGCAGCCTACCTTACCACTGGCTTCCGTCGCCACCGAACGTGCCCTTCGCGATCTAAAAGTACTTCTTGATTTCAGCGAAACTCTCAATTCGGTGCGCGGATTGGCCGCACTTCAGCACAAAGTGCTCGAAGCGGTCTTGGAGACCTCTTCTGCCGATCGGGCCGCGATCCTTCTGACCGAACAGGGCACGAATGGATTCTCATCCGCGATTGGATGGGATCGGCGGCTTGGTCCCAATCAACCCATTCAAGTCAGTCAGACGATTTTGAACCAGGTCCTCGGAGAAAATCTCGCCGTGCTTTGCAATGACGTTCCCAGCGATCAGGCGCTTCGGGAGGTGGAAAGCCTGCTGGCTCCGCGTGTACGTTCGGTGCTGTCGGTTCCACTGGAGGTTCAGGACAAAGTGTTGGGAGCTCTTTATCTGGATACCAGCTCGCAAAACGTCCGCTTCGATGCGGAGCTCTTGCAGTTAGTGACAGCGCTCGGGAACATTGCGGCGCTGGCCATAGAAAACGCGAGCCACGTGGAACGCCTCGGAGATGAGAATCGGCGGTTACAACAGGAAATCAACATCCAGCACAGCATGGTCGGCGAGAGCCAGCGCATGCGCGAGGTGTATCAGTTTGTCTCTCGGGTGGCCGCGCGTGAATCCACGGTCTTGATCCAGGGCGAGAGCGGCACCGGGAAAGAACTGGTTGCGCGGGCGATTCATAAAAACAGTGGACGTGCTGACCGTCCTTTCGTCGCGATTAATTGCGCGGCCATCGTAGACACCTTGCTGGAGAGTGAACTGTTTGGTCACGAGAGAGGCGCTTTTACGGGCGCGGTTGGGCAGAAGAAAGGGAAACTGGAAATCGCAGAGGGCGGTACGGTGTTCCTGGATGAAGTTGGGGAATTGGCCGCACCACTCCAGGCCAAGCTGTTGCGGGTTCTGCAGGAACGCGAGTTTGAACGGGTAGGGAGCACGCGCCCCATTAAACTCGATATCCGGCTGATTGCCGCAACCAATGTTGATTTGAACGAGGCGTCACACGCGGGAAAATTTCGTCAGGACCTCTACTATCGACTCAATGTCGTGTCGCTCGAAGTCCCTCCTTTGCGCACGCGCCCGGAGGATATTCCGTTGCTGGCGGCGTTCTTTACGGCCCGCTACAGCGAAAAAGTCAATCGCCGTGTGGCTGGCATCTCTCCGAAAGCAAGAGCCTGTTTGTTGCGGTATCCGTGGCCCGGCAACGTACGAGAATTGGAAAACGCCATCGAGCGCGCGGTCGTTTTGGGCTCGACTGAACTGATCTTGCCCGAAGACCTGCCAGATTCGATTCTGGAAGAGACTGCATCTTCTGAGGAGCCGATTACCGCGCTCCACGAAGGGATACGGGAGGCGAAGAAAAAACTCATCGAGCAGGCAATCGAGCAAGCAAATGGCAACTACACCGAGGCCGCTGGAATCCTCGGCGTACATCCCAATCACCTGTTCCGGCTCATCCGCACATTGAAACTTACGCCCAAGCGCCAGCGACGAACTTAGGAATGACGAGTATGGAACGAATCATAACGAATACTTACTTCAGACCGGTTACCAGATAAAGATTGGCGAGATCGTGTTGAAACGTAAACGCGGCTGACTTTCCATCCGCCGATAATGCCACACCTCCAACAAATTCCGCACCAGGCTCAGGAACTTTCAGCGTCTGCCAAGGTGCCTTACGCCCCGTGGCGAGCTCGACGCGGCTGATTTTGATGGCTTTGCCTTCCAGCCGCCGCAGAAACAGATAATGGCCATCGCCGCTCCAGCGCACCACTGCCTCGCCATTGGTTAACTCACTTACCGTCCTAGGAGCTCCGCCCCCAATCGGTGCGAGGGACAGCTTATGGGGATCGGCAATGACGAACCAGTGGGCATCAGGCGAGATTTGACTTCCCTTGGTTCCTTCGTCCGTCAGGGGTACGGCTTTGTCAGAATCGAGGTCATACATCCAGGTCCGACCCGAATGACCGGAATCGTTCCCGGTAAATACAACTCGCTTGCTGTCCGGGAACCAACCGAGGGATTCGTAATACGCTTTGTCCACATTCAGAAAGCGCGATTCTCCGGGGCCAGTGGCGAGCAACATTAAGCGCGAACGTCCGGGCTCATGACGGATGCATACCACCCATTTTCCATCCGGCGAAAGCGAGGGACGGTTGCCGAAGCCCAGTCGCACGGCTGGGGATCCATCGGTCCTTCTGAGATAAATCGCCGAGTTGCGCCCTTCGCCGTAGGAGAGTTCGACAAAAAGCACACGTTTCGCATCGCTGGAGATCTCGTAGAGCAAAGACGCATCCAACCAGGCGAGATCGCGTTCTGCGGAATGTTCGAAGTCGATATAGCGAATCCCCAGTCGTGAGTTGACTGTGCTTAGCAGTATACGGCCATCCGCGGCCACATCTTGCATCACGATCCAGCCGGGAGCCTGGGCAAGAAATCTCTGCTTGCCGGAGAGATCGACCGCGTAGAGAGCGGGATCGCGGCCCGGCGGGTTGGCGGAAAACCAGATCTCGTTCCCGGTGGGTGACCAGTTCAGCGAACCAACGTTTCGCCATTCTCGGGAGAGCGTCTGCTTCGGGCGGTTGGGGCCAACCAAACATATGGAGTAATCCCCGACCTCACGATCGAAATCGAAAAAAGCCACAAGTTTGCCGTCGGCGGAGACTCGTGGCCACAACGGAGGGCGACCTTCGGTTTCGTAGAGCACCGTCCCGACTGGATATTCCACGCGATGCTTTCCCCCGATCGTTCGCACGACTGCTAGAGCGTCCCCGCTTGGGCTCCAGTCCGCACCGCTGACATTTTCCAGAATTTCACGCGGTGCGCCTCCGCTGAAGGGAACGCGCGCCAGCGTCCCTATATCATCGTCCCCCACCAGGATCGCCATCTCGCCGGCATGTGAGATGGATAGAATCCTTCCCGTGGGCAGATCCAATAGTCGGGCCTCTCGATTTCCCGGCTGCGTCGAAAATAAGGTGGACGGAGTTCCGTCCCACGCGGCGCTGTAGACGATCGCATCCCCGGGACCAAACTTGGCTGCTGTAACATCGCCTCGCCGGAACGTCAGGCGCTGGAAGGTAAGCGGGGTGGAGTGCAAGAAGCGCCGCGCTGCATAAAACCCTGCAGCAAGCCCGATCAGCAACAGGCTTATAGCTCCTAAACTCAGCCAACGTTTGCGGACTGCTGCGCCTCTGCCTTTAGCCAGTGCTTTCCTAGCTCCGGAGGTAGTAGATTCCAACCCCTCCAGCACTTCATCCACCGCGACCTTTACGTCGGCCATACTCTGCCAACGGCGCGTTGGATCCTTCTTCAGACACCGCGCGATGATCTTGTCTAATTCGTGCGGAACATCAGGAATCGATTGCGACGGCGGCTGCGGCTCCGTGTGCAGCACCGACGAAAGTGACGACAGCTTCGAACCGCCCGCAAAGGCGCGCCGGCCGGTAACCATTTCGTAGAGCACAGAACCGAACGAAAAAATGTCGGTGCGGGAATCGACTCTCTTGCCGTCGGCCTGCTCGGGCGACATATACGCAACCGTGCCGAGAATCGTCCCCTGTTCGGTCAGAGAAGCGCCGTCACCGTGGACGGTTTCCGCAAAAGCATCGGCTTGGGTCTGATCGTTCAGCTTAGCCAGTCCAAAATCAAGAACCTTGACCAACCCTTGCGGCGTGACCATCACGTTGGCAGGCTTCAGATCGCGATGCACAATTCCAGCCGCGTGAGCCGCCGCTAGCGCGTCGGCAATCTGCGACGCGTATTTCAAAGCAGTGCGAACCCCCAGCCCTTTACGCCCGATCAAGTGGTCCAGCGTTTCGCCAGGCACGTACTCCATGGCGATATAGCGGACCGGCTTGCCGTCAATCTCCTGCGTGTCGACGTCATAGATGGTGACGATGTTCGCGTGATTGAGCGAGGATGCCGCCTTTGCTTCCTGAATAAACCGCTTCTCGCGGTCACCGCTGAACGCGGAGGCGACCAGAACCTTCACGGCCGCCGCTCGATCGAGATGGGAATCCATGGCTTTATACACGACGCCCATTCCGCCGGCACCGAGTTTCGACTCGATTCGATAGGAGCGAAGTGTTTTGCCAATCATGGATCGACCGCTTGAAGGGATGTGATTCTAACACAGATTTGCGGAGCTCTTCTCAAGGATGTGCCACCACCAGCAGAGTGCGCGCCCGGCGTAAGACGCATTCGAGTGCCAGCCTGACATTTTCCGGATCGAGTGCCGCAAAGCTCTCATCGAAAATCACCACTTCCGCGTCCTGGAGTAACGCACGGGCAATATAAACGCGGCTGCGTTCGCCGTGGGAGAGACGCCAGCCTGTCTCGCCGACCATCTGCAACATTCCCGCGGGCATTTTATTCAACAGCGGTTCGAGGCCGAGTTCGCTACAGATCGCTGTCGCCTCGCGCATATCCTCTTCATGAGGCGGCCAGCGGCGCCCCATTAAAAGGTTGAAGGCGAAGGTTTCGGTGAGCACATAATTCTCGTGAAACTGCGGCGCTGATACGACGCGCCGCCGCCAGCCTTCATCGCCCAAAGTTTGCCGGTCGAGCCCGTGCAGCAAGAGTAGGCCCGATTGCGGCACTCGTAAGCCAACCAGGAGCGAGGTGAGGGTAGATTTGCCTCCACCGGACGACCCTTCCAGCAGGAGCCGGTCGCCTCGACGAACGATCAGGCTGCATCCCTTTAATACCGGCTCGCCACGGTCCTGGTAACGGAAAACCAGGTCGTGAGCCTCCATGACGGTCTGTTCTTCGTTTTCGTTGGTTTCAGCGGCGGGCGTGAGCGCAATGGCGGGAGAGCCATGGAGTTTTGGCCTTCCCGCTGCCTGAAATAATGGAGAGACTTGTTGCCAGGCGATGACCGCGTCGGCAAGGGAAATTACGCCTGGGGAAAGTCTCTTCAGCGCACGATACGCCAACAAGATTCCACCCAGAGAAATCGCCAACGTAATATTCGGTCCTTGGCTTGCCACAAACGCCGAAGTCAAGCCGAGCATCCCGACAACCAGCCAGCCCCGAGGCACGAGGGCTGTTAGCTGGGCGGCGGCACCGTCCATCCCTTCCGCCATTTCCAAGTAGCGCGCCAACGCCTCATCTTCCTCATCGTGCCAGTGTTCAGGGGCTTCCTGCGCGAGGCGGGTGCGATGCCCAACCATTCGTTCGGTGAGATCGTTGGTCATCGAGAGCCGGGTTTCAGTCCAACGCTTCCGTTGACGGAAGTAGCGCATCCCCATAAACAGCGTGAGCGCGAGCCATAGCGGAAGCAAGAGCAACTCCACTCCGCGGCCCACACCTTTGGAGAGAACGATTCCGGCGGCAATCAACTCGATGGCCGCGGTCAGTCCCTGAAAACCGACAAGCAGCACCAATAATTCGAGGGCTTCCGATTCCATAACCTCGCCGAGAAATTGGCCGACACCCTTGTGGCGAATTTCCTCAGGTCTTAGTTGGAGTGCGCCGAAGAGTAGGCGCTGCCTGAAGATGGCGCCGCCGTGGACGGCCAGCACGCCCTGCAGCCAAGTGCTCAAAACACGAAAAGGAACCAACGTGAGCAGAATCAGCGCCCACGCGATCAACCAGCCGTTATCCAAGTGTCCGGAAAGCACGGCCTGCCCGATGAGCCACCAGGAAAGAATCAGCAAAAAGTATTCGGCGGCAAACGATACCACTAGCGCACCCAAGCGTCGCGGCAAGTGGAGTCGCTTCGCCTGGCTCCAGAAACCGGCGCCTGGCGACTGACGAAGCAACCAGCATCCGCCAACCTCCTTGGCTCGTAAACGTTCGTGCAGGAGTGCCGCCCGAGCGGCTCGGCGGCGCCCATCCGGAAGGGCGATTTCGTTGAGTAAGCGATCCACTTCCGGAACCACTGTTTCTTCAAGCGCGCTACAGAGCAAAGTGCGAGCGGCCTCTATCGGCAAGGACACCGTGCTCAGATCGGGAGCGAGTACCGCGATACGTCCCCGCGCTCGGGGAAAAAGGGTTCGAGACAGAAGAAAAAGGAACCGAAGGGGACCGTTTCCCGGCACTTGTAGCACGGCCGGTCCCGCGCTTTCCAGCAGTTGCTCCAATCCTTCGTACGGTATTGCCGAAGGCTCAGCCTCCACACCCAGCCAGTTGGCCGCGGACTCGATCCACTGATCCAACGCGTCTCGGCTTGCGGCAGGGTTGTCCCAGGCAGCAAGCGAGCTCGGAGGATCCGGTACCGGCACAACCGAAGGCTCAAGCTTGCTTCGGCGCGCCAGAGCTTCCAGACCCGATCCGAGCTGCGACAATGACCAGAAAGGCGCAGGGGCGTCCTCTTTTAATTTCATACCCGTGCCCGTTGTCGCTCCTCCATCAGACGTCCGCCTTCCAGCCGCAAGTGCCGCCAGTCGGCACTTGACCACGATCCTTCCCGAACACTCTCCTCGGCTTCCAAGAGCGCTCGATAGCGAGAATTTACCTGTCGCGCGAGCTCTCCGGGGTTTCCGTCCTCGACAATGCGGCCATTCTCGATCACCAGCGCGCGAGAAAATCCTATGGTCTCGCCCACATCGTGGGTGACGCAAAGCAAGGTTATGTCTTCCCAGTGATGGCGAGCACGCGCCAGCAGCTCTCGCCGTTGATGCCGATCAAGGCCCCGGAAAGGTTCGTCGAGAAGAGCCAGGCGAACGCCTTGCTTCAGCAGGGCACGTCCAAAGCGAACGCGTTGGCCTTCCCCGCCAGAAACCAGGCCGCCACTCTCTCCGAGATCGGTCTGCAGTCCATCGGGCAATTTTTCAAGAAGCTGGCGCAGATTGGATTGCTCCAATACGTCCGCGGTGGGCACCGCGTCCGGGTTGCCGTAACAAAGATTGGAAAACAGAGAGTGATTCCATAGTTGCACGGCCGGATCGACCCACGCCGTCCGCGCGCGTAGCTGGTCTAAGACCAAGCCTTCCAGAGCAAACCCATCCACCGCCACGCTACCATCCGCGGGCCTATGCCATCCCAGAAGCAAGCCGAGCAAGCTGGATTTGCCCGCACCCGAAACCCCGACGATGGCTACATGTTCCCCCGGCTCAATCTTCAGGTCGATCCCCGCCAGAATTATGTGTCCCGCCGCATGAACATTCACGTTGGCCAATGCAATGGCTACGCCGACGGATCGATCCGCGGCAGCCTCAAGTTCACTCGTGACGGATACGGCCGAAACCTCGCCTGCCGGCTCGGGATTGGCGTTTGTGTCTTCGAGTGCGCCGAGTGGCTCCAGCAGGCGGAGAGTGACGTTGCGGTAAGTAGGATACTGGCGCGCGACCTGTACGATTTCCTCTCCCAACACGGGCAGATTGAGCGACCAATACACGAGCAACAGTGCTCCTCCGGCCTCTCCCGCGCGGCTCATATGGTTGAGCATCAGCCAAGCGGCTAAACCGAATCCGGTCAGTCCCTGCAACACTTCGGCACAAAGTATCAGACGCAGTAATGCAAATGCTGTATAGGTCCATTCGACCAGCAAGCTCTCATATTCCCGACGCAAGGAGCGTTCGGCTCGATGCGTGAGCACAGGCACGAGACCGAGCAGCGCGTCGAGATAGAAACGACTCAACGCTCCGTTGTGATTGCGCATTCTGAGGTCACGCTCGGTGAGCCTCGGCTGCAGGATCAGGGGCAAACCTACCGCAAGCGAGGCAGCGATAAGCGCGGGCAGGGCTAGCCTCGGATCCAACCAGATGATTCCGGCAACCGTAACGATCAATTCGAACACGGAACGGAGCAGCTGCCCGCCCAGTCCCGGCAGCAGCCGTATGCGGTGCGTATTATGACTGCGCTCCGCCATGTCGGAGGTCAGGCGGCTATGAAAGTATCTGTCCCCCAGCTTAGGAATTTTTCTCAGAAAGGCGGCCCGGAGGCGTGCTTCGAGATGCCGTCCGATGCGCATGATGCCCGATGCGATCGGCAATTCCAAGAGCATAAGAGCAGTCAGAAAAATCAGCAGGGCCGCCATTACGCCGAGCCGCTGTCCTGGCGGCCCGAATTCCCGAGGCATATCGAGCAAGCTGCGAAATAAAATTGCCTCGACGAACACTCCCAGGGTCGCAATTCCGAGAGCGGCCACAACAGCCGCCGGCGCGCCCAATCCATCCGCCTTTAACATCGGCAATAGTTCACGGGCGGGCCGGCTCGATTTCTCCTCCAGCGCGGCAGCCACTTCGGGGGGAAGCTTTCCCCGTTCCAGTTCCGCAGATTCCGAGAGGCGTCCTTTCACATGCACCAGCACCGCGCCCTTGAAGAAGACTCGCTCTTCTCCGTCTTCTGGCGGCGCTGGCCACGCAGACCAATAATGGGAGGGGATCACGCTGCGGCCGTCCTCCGGGTCTCGACTGGCTTGTTCGAGCAGCCGTTCCAAAACCCGCGCAGCCTCGTTTCCCCGGCGCAAGGCTCCGGATCGAACAATCGCGCTCAGGCTTCGTGTGCCTGCTTCCAGGCGGGCTAGGGTTCGCCAGCCAGGAGCGTTCAGAGCAGAGTCGATCAAGCGCGTGGCTGTCTTCCCCGAAACGCCCAAATCGTCTAACTTCCGCCGCACGGGCAGGGTGAATTTTACCGACTCCGCCCACTCCCTCCAGCCCTCGGCGGGAACCGGAAGGGTGTGGATGTAGAGGCTCGAAACAAATTGCGTTTTGGCTTCCCATTGCCGGCCGACAGCGGGATCCATGACTTGCAGAAGGCCGCCGAGTTCCTGCCACGCAACCACGAAGTGGGTGACCTTGCTCGCGCGTAAAACGACGGCGATCGCGGGTAAGAGATGGGCCTCCCGAAGCAACAGAAAGTCGGCGGGCACCATGATCTGTTCGGCATCCAGACCAAGCTGGCGCGCGACTTCTTCCATCGTGTCAATGGAAGTGCCATCTACGTCGGTCTGGCAGGCTTCACGCAAGCGACCGTAACTAACGGGTATTTCGTATCCCTCGGCCAGACACTTCAAAGCCGCCGGTCCGCAGTCCATGGCGGAAGTCTGTACGACTTCCGGAACGAGGATGCGTCTCCGGCCGAGATTCATTGCCTTATCACCGTGCTTAGGTTTGTGAAGTTGTTTTTGGGGCCAGCCAGCCAGCTTCCCGCTTTGCGCAGCACGAGATTGGCTGGTGAGAGGGTTTCGATCTCCACTTCAACGGAGCCGGGCAGCCCATGTTGGAGAGGAATGCGAGAGTCGGCGCGGGAATCAAGCGCCATTTCCACGCGGATGCTGCCATCACGAATCTCGCTGGCCACACTGGTGACGGTTGCGCCGACGCTTCCATACTCCGCCCAGGGAAAGCCCTCCAGCCGCAGACGTGCGTGCTGTCCTGGGCGAATGCGGCCCAAAGCCACCGGCGGGTCAAAGTTCGCCACCACCCGCAGCTTTCCAGTCGGGATGACCGCCGCCAGTTTTTCCCCTTCCTGGACGATGGCTCCGACCCTCAAGGGCGCCACTTCGCCCAGCCTTCCGTCAATCGGAGCGCGTATCCACCGTCGACCCACCTCATCTTCCAACCGTTGTATGGTCACGCCCGCCGTAGCCTTGTCGCCACGCAACTTGTTGAGCTCTCCCGTCAGTTGCTCGATATGCGCCTTTCTCTCGTTGGTTCGCGCGCGCTGCTCCCCTTCCAGGCGCACAACCGCATAATGCAGGCTGTCGGCTGCCGCCCGCCGCTGCTGGGCGTCGGCAACGGTCCGATTCAGATCCAGCTCGGCTATTACGCCGGCGCTGTACATCTTGCGCACTCGTTCCGCTTCAGCCTGTGCAAACTGTGCTGCTGCTTCCGCTTCGTTGTAATGCGCGCGAGCTTCCTCCAGGGCATCCTTTGATGCCTGTTGATCCTGCACCATTGCCTGCTCTTCGGAGGCAATCTGTTCTTCCCTTGAACGGATCTGCGGATCTGCGCCAGCCAGTTGCGTCTTCTCTTCTCTGAGCTGAAATTGCTGCGTTCCGGAGTCGAGCTCCACCAGGACATCGCCTGTCTTTACTTCCTGGTCGAGCACCATATGGGTTGCCACGACACGGCCAATGGCGAGGGATTCAACGGGATGCGCCGCCCTCTCTACTTCCAAATCCGCTTTGTTAGTGACCGCGTACACCGACACGTGCGCCAGAAAGAACCACAGAATCCATGCCGTCAACAACGAGGCTGCCAGGACGAGGCCGAGGTAAGAGCGCTGCGAATTGTCGGCCTCAAGAGAACGAACAGAGCGGAAAAAAGTGGATGCCATCCAATCAGAATCCTCACCTTTCGCGAACCTTCGAAAGAAACTCAGAAACAGCAACGTCCTCCGCGGGAGACAGTTCGCCGGTGTTCCTGCGGGATTCTTCCCATCCCTGGCTATGCCGCTTCCGATTAGCGGTCTTCCGATACTCGTCTCGATGAGTATCGCTGCCATCGGTCATCGTCGCATTCCGTGTGCCTGTTGTTGGCTGGTTATCGTACCAAGAACGTACGCCCAGCCACTCTCGCTGTCAACGAATGCATTCCTTTAAGGTGACGGCGGCTGCCTACCTGAGCACCAAGCAATAATTCGCAGGATTACTCAACGGCTTCCTCTCGGGAGTAGGAGGCCTGGCGCTGTTTGCCGCGTATCACACCAACGGCAACACGACCCTGATTACATCCGCAACCGCACTTTATCCCATGATCACGCTGGTGCTGCCGGTCTTGATCCTGCGGGAGCATTTTCCTCCGATACAGGCATTGGGTCTGCTCTTTGCCGCGATTGCCATCGTCATCTTTTCCCTCTGGGAGGACTGTCCGCGCATGCATTTTCCGCCATGGCTGTGGTATTCGGCGCTAACCCTCATTGCGTGGGGTGTGGTCGGATTGCTGCAAAAGCTTTCGACAAACTACATCTCTGCGGAGTCGTCGCTCATCTGGCTGGTAGCCGGTTTCTTGCTGCTTGAGCCGCTCGTTTATCGAGGCGCCGGCATGTTTCATTACTCTGCAACCAACCTGGTATGGGCGCAGCTAAGCGGCCTGCTGAATGCTTTGGGGGCTGGGCGTTGTTTGCTGCCCTCAAGAGCGGCGGAAAAGCCTCGATCGTAGCCCCTTTCACCGCGCTTTGCCCGGTGGTCGTGGTTGCTCTGGTGCCCTTTATCTTGCACGAATCGATGAGCAGATTGCAGTGTGTGGGAGTGGTGTGCGCATTGATTGCCGTCGTGTTGCTCTCAGCTTAACCTAATTCGGGTGGAAGGCATGTATCCTCCTTGGGGGTCTCGACTGGTGGGGGCGTGGAACGCATGGTTCGGCACGCCGACCGGAGGGTCGCGGATTTTTCATTTCTCAAAGAACTTAAAGGGGGATCGGTGCAAGGAGGCGACGTGGAATTCGTGATGTTTGAAGACGTAGACGGGATGGAGATTTTTGTGAACCCTGAACATGTTATTTGGGTCCGAGAGTATCCCGGCGAGATTACCGTGATTAGCTGCGGCGACGACCACAAGTTTAAGGTCCGCCTTAGTCCGGCTCAGGCCGTGGCCGCGTTGGGCAGGAGCGTACGTTAAGCGAGCGTACGTTAAGACATAGAGCGCTTCGCTACGGTTGCGGGAGCGCCCAGGCGAACATAACGCTGCCGCTGCCAGTGAGAACATACTGGCGGCCATCGAGCTGATAAGTGATGGGAGAAGTGGCGATGTTGCCGCCTGAGCCCGCGTGCCAAAGGGTCTTGCCATCGGTCGAATCGAGCGCCAGAAAGTTGCCCCGGGGGTCGCCGGTGAAGGTGAGGCCGGAGTCGGTGGTCAACACTCCGGCGGACGTGCTTGCGGCTTGGGGGCCAAAGTCGTGCGTCCAGCGGATTTTGCCGGTCTGATAGTCGATGGCCTCGATCACACTCTTGCCCCACAGATCGTAATCGGCACCCGCCCATCCGTAGGTTCCGTCGGCGGGTTTCGCGAAGTAGAGGCTATAGCTGGGGTGAGCGTCGACGATAAACAGATTGTTTTTGGTGTCGAAGCTGGGAGAGCGGTAGTTCGTCATGCCGCCTTCGTCGGGGGCGATGAGGCGGCCGTCGGGCGCCGGCTCTTTGGCAGGATTCGGAATGGGGCGGCCTTGCGGATCGATGCCCAGCGACCAATTGACTGGCCCGAAAGTCGCGGTCAGGAGATTTTTGCCATTCGTGCGATCCAGAACAAAGAAGTAGCCGTTGCGCGAACTCTGCATCAGCATCTTTTTGGGCTCGCCGTGGAAGTCGCCATCGACCAGCACCGGAGTTTCGACGGCATCCCAGTCGTGGGTATCGTGGGGCGAGACCTGGAAGGACCATACCAGCTTCCCGGTATCTGGATTCAACGCGACGATGGTGCAGGTGTAGAGATCCTCGCCCGGCCTCGTCGCGCCTGTAAGCACCGGTGTCGGATTTCCCGTGCCCCAGTAAACCAGATTGAGATCGGGATCGTAAGTTCCGGTCATCCACGTCATTCCGCCCGTGGTTTGATTCGGGGTTCCGGATGGGGGCGTGGAGTTCCACTGCCACTGAGTTGCGCCCGTCTCCGGATCGAGCGCGCGGATGTAGCCGGTCAGGTTATCCAAATCCCCGGAAACGCCGACCAGCACGTGGTTCCCGACGACCAGCGGAGCCATGGTGGTCCAATACCCTTTGGCCACATTGGCCGCGGTCACTTTCCAGAGCACGGTTCCATCTTTGGCGTCGAGCGAGATGAGGATGTCATCGGGAGTTAGGAAGAAAAGACTCTTCTTGTACATCGCCACGCCGCGATGCCCAATGTGAAGGCCTTGGCTGGTCGGATACGAAAAATGCCAAAGTTGATGACCGGAGCGGGCATCGACCGCCCAAACATTTTCCGGCACAGAAAAATACAGAATGCCATCCACCAGCAGGGGCGAAGCTTTCATTTGCGCCGACTGGCCCGTTTGAAAAGCCCAGGCGAGGCTCAGATTCTTCACATTCTGCGGGGTGATCTGGGTGAGGGCGCTGTGGCGCCGGCCGGAATAGTCGCCATGATACCCCGGCCAACTGTCGGCGGGCGGATGCAGGAGCATTTGCTCATCGACGCCTTGCGCCCGCGTCAAGGTTGGCGATGCCAGCGCGAACAGCGCGATGACTGCCCCTAGCAAGATAGCTTTCAGGAAATTCATTGCGATGGACCTTTTGGAGTGGCGGGTGCCGAGTCGGAGCCTGCCGCCTGGCGCAAGCTTTGCAGATACGCCATCAGATTGTGGATGTCGTCATCGGTATATTTGCCGAATAGATCGACGTGAGCGTTCAGCGCCGGGTCAACTTTGTATTGCACCGCGCTGGTGGGCCAGGATCGATACCAGCCCGTGGAATCGATGATTCCAATGACAAACTCATCCAGGTAGTCGAGCGCGCCCGTGATGCTTTCACCAGATGCGAGAGTCACTGTGACTTTTGGTTTGGCGTGTTTGGGATAGAGCATCCGCTCTTCGAGTTCAAGGCCCTGATAGCGCGTCGCGATGCCGGCGAGATCGCCGGTGGGCGAGTGGCAGGCGGCGCATCCGCCCGCGCCGTTGAAGTATTGTTTTCCTGCCTCGGCGTTTCCGGTTTGCAGGTCGGCGACGTCCACGCCCTTGCGCCCGCCTTTTTGCGCGAGCGAATTGTTTTGCTGAGTATGGATAAAAGCTACCAGCCCGGCGATCTGTTGAGCGTTGACGTCGAAGGGGGGCATGCCCTTGTCCGGGCGTCCGCTGCGCACGACGGGGCCGATCTTGTCTCCGCCCGCATCTGCGGTGACCAGTTTCGAGCGCGTGAGATCGGGGCCGGTTTCTCCGCCGCCGGCATCGCGGCCGTGGCAAAAAGAGCAGTCCTGTTTAAACAGAGCGCCGCCGCTTGCGACCAGAGCCGGTGGGTAGGGCTTGGGCGTGGCCGCCGACTTTGGCTTTGCGACGTTTGTCCTGGCGGCCGGGGGCTTGGTTGTGCCTTGAGCCGGCTTGGTCGTATCTGGCGTTTGCGCGTTCGCAAGGGCCAGAGTGAAGGAAACCAGCGCCGCCGATAGCAAATTCCGAGGCAAGGCCGAACGAAGAAAATTCATTCCGTAGATTGTTCCCCTGGGATTTCTCACATCACTGTCCATCGCCGGCAGATTGCGGCCGAGGATGCGACGCGGTGCTGCCTTCGGTCATACCCAGCACCCACTTGATGGCTTCGAAATACATCTTGCGAATGTCGGGGTCGCTCCATGCTTCTTCCGTATGCCCAAGGGTCGAATAAAAAACGCGGCCTTTGCCATACATCTTGTCCCAGGCTACTGCGAAGTCACGATCCGTTCGGTGAATGCGCGGATTGTTGGCATAGTTGAGTTTCGTGGGATCGAGACTGAGCAAGACGTTGACCTTCTCGCGCGACCACTCCTTGGGCTGATAAATCTCGTCATACTTCATGAAAGCCTTGGGAAAGTGGCGGACCGCGGGAAAGCTCGGGTCTTCATTGATGATCGGCGCGTTAAAAGTGAACCAGGGATGCTCGTCGAACCAACCGCCGATCATCTCGCCATACTCCGGCCACTTGTAGTTGGTGTCGAGCGCGGCGTGGACGCCGACGAATCCCTTGCCGTCTTCTTTGAGGAACGACATCATGTCTTTTTTCTGGCTGTCGTCCAGATCAAGCTCGCCGGTGGTGCTCACGAATACGATGGCGTCGAAGTAATTGAGATTCCTTCCGTTTCTGCCAAGATCTTTTTTTGTGATGAGCTCGGTGTCGGTGCGAAGCCTGGCATCCCAAAGACCGCTCTCGCGCCCCATATTGTAGATGGCGGCCATACCATCGGAAACCGAATCGTGCTCATAGCCCTTGGTTTGACCGATTACCAGAATGTGCTTGAGATGGATTTCTTTCCCATGCGGCGGAGGTGGGAGCGAAGGATCTACGGCCGGCTGATTCTGAGCGCAGGCCAAGCCAACCAGAAGCAGGGTAAGAGAGAGAAGTGAAGCTTTTCGGTTTCTTCGCAATCGGTTTCCCCGGCAGGGAGGTGTTCGTGAACGAGCCAAGAGCTCGCGGACTTAAGGTATCACAGGCGGACGCAAGAGTCTTTCCTGGCAGGATCGACATCAAAAGATTTCATTAAAGTCTTGGAGGAGAGCCGCTATGTCGATTCGACCGGTGAAGCGGGTGATTCAATCGAAGCCCACGCTGGAAGGCGCGGGAGTGCATCTGCGCCGCGCGTTTGGCTTCGGCAACACCAATGATTTCGATCCATTTCTTTTGCTCGACGATTTTCGCAACGATGTGCCCGAGGATTATCTCGCGGGCTTCCCTTGGCATCCGCACCGCGGCATCGAGACCATCACTTACGTGTTGGCCGGAACCGTGGAACACGGCGACAGCATGGGCAATCGCGGCGCCATCGCCGCCGGTGATGTGCAGTGGATGACGGCGGGGAGCGGGATTATTCATCAGGAGATGCCGAAGGGCGATCCCACGGGACGCATGCATGGCTTTCAGTTGTGGGCCAATCTTCCGTCATCGCTCAAGATGACCGCGCCGCGCTATCAGGAAGTGAAAACGGAAGAGATTCCGGTGATCACCGACGACGACGGTACGCACGTGCGCGTGGTGTGCGGAAGTTTCTGGGGAAAGAAAGGCCCGGTCGATGGCATCGCGGCCGATCCGGTTTATCTCGACGTTTCGGTCGCTCCTGGCAGGAGGAAGACGCTGCCGGTCGAGACCACACGTCACGCCTTCGCCTACGTTTTTGCCGGCGGAGGAAAGTTTTGCAACGCTTCCGGGCCGCTGGCGGTGCCCACGGAGGCGATCCAGTGGCTCGACACCGCGCCTCCGGTCGAAGCCGATAATCGTTCGCTGATCCTGTTCGACAGAGGCGACGAAGTTACGGTGCAGGCCGGCGACGATGGCATTCGTTTTCTTCTGGTCTCCGGGAAACCGCTGGAAGAGCCGGTGGCATGGTATGGCCCGATCGTCATGAACACGCAAGAGCAACTGCAGCTTGCTTTCGCCGAGCTGCGCGAAGGGACGTTTCTGAAAGACGCGGGCCGCAAGTAGAATGGTTACGCCAGACCAACAAGCCAGACCAACAAGCCAGACCAACAAGCCAGACCAACAAGAATGACCTCTAGCGCCGATCCACCCAAATGCTGGCCTGCGCTGCCGCTGGCTTCGTGGAAAGAAACCTGCGCCACTTTGCACATGTGGACGCAGATCGTAGGCAAGGTTCGCCTGCGCCTGACTCCGCTGGTGAATCATTGGTGGAATGTTCCGCTGTACGTGACGGCGCGCGGGCTGACGACTTCGCGAATTCCTTATGGTGAGATGGCGTTCGAACTCTGCTTCGATTTCATCGGGCACCGCCTGGTGCTGGAAACGAGCGATGGAGCGGTCACGTCCATCCCTCTGTCGCCTCGCTCGGTGGCGGAGTTCTATCGGGAAGTCATGGCGATGCTCCGTTCCGCTGGCATCGAAGTGAAAATCTGGCGTATGCCGGTGGAGATTGCGAATCCGATTCCGTTCGATCAGGATAGAACTCACGCGTCCTACGACCCGGCGGCGGTGGAGACATTCTGGCGCATCTTATTGGCGGTGGATGCGGTCTTTTCGGAATTCCGATCGCGCTACATCGGCAAGAGTAGTCCGGTGCATTTCTTCTGGGGAAGCTTCGATCTCGCGGTGAGCCGCTTCTCGGGACGGCGCGCTCCCGAGCGCGCCGGCGCAGATTCGATCACCCTCGAAGCCTACTCCCACGAAGTCAGTAGCGTTGGCTTCTGGCCGGGCAGCGGCGATATCAAGGATGCGGCGTTTTATTCTTATATGTCACCCGAGCCGCAGGGTTTTAAAGAGGCTCGCGTGCGTCCCGAGGCGGCCCGCTATGACAAGATCGGTGAGTTCCTGTTGATGTACGAAGATGTCCGGAGAGCAGCATCCCCGACCGCCGCATTGTTCGACTTTTGCCAGAGCACTTACGAGGCGGGAGCAAACCTCGCCCACTGGGACCGCGCTTCGCTGGAGCGGTAAGTGATATCTCGCTAAGAGTTCGCCCAACCCGATTCGTTCCGGCCCTATCGTGATTCCTATCACACGCCTTCGTGATTTTAACCACGGAAGTGAACCGCCTGTTCTGCCAACATGCCTGAAGAATCCCCGCGGTGGTTGCGACTCAATGCCGAACTCGTAACCGGGATACATTCGGAACCACGACTTACCCAGCCAGATAAGTGTCTGGGCACAAACCTCCTGCGAACAAACTTGCCCTGGAGTATCGAATGGAAGACGAACATAAACATCATGTTATCGCTTGGTGGAGTGCGGGGCAGTCCGGCATCGCCAAATCCGATTCAGCGCCCCACGCGATTCATTTCGCGGCGCCCCCTGAGTTCGGCGGCCCGGAGGGCCGCTGGACCCCGGAAGATTTCCTGCTGAGCGCGCTGGCGAGTTGCTTCACGACTACTTTCCATACCTTGGCGGGATACTCAAAGTTTGAATTCACCGATCTGGAAGTGGAAGCGGAGGGAACAATTTGCAAGAGCGACGCTGGCTATAACTTCAGCAGAATTTTTCTACGGCCCCGCCTGACGATTTCTGGGGAAGAAAAACGAGAGCGGGCCCTCGGGCTCTTGCGAAAAGCCGAGGAGTTGTGTCTGGTTTCACGCGCGCTGTCGACTACGCCAAAAGTCGAAGCCCGCGTCGAGGTTAGAAAAAGCTCGCCAGCGTGATAGCGCCCAACTCCTTCCCCGTAGGACAATCGCTCTAGTGTTTGGACTCGAGGGGAACAGGTTTCCTCGCTCGTTCCACTTCCAAGCGGTGAATCGTGGTGCGCAGCCAAGCTCCCAGAGCTACCTCAATTTCCTGTTGCGTGCCGGTGCGGTAAAGCGATTCGAGGGTCTCTCCGTTGATCGACAGCGGAATATGGATGCAGGGAGTTTGTTCCTGGCGCGCATGCTCGGGGACGAGTTGCATCAACAGGCACTCGCTGCACGGCTCGCGCTCTTTGGAATTGAAGTTCATGCAGGTGGGCGAATCCTCGAAGACAAAACGGGGCCTCCAGGCTTCGCGGGGTAATCTCCCGTACCCACCCTGCTCCAGGAATTCGAGTTCAAACTTCAGCACTTCCAGCAAATCGCGCTTATCCGTCGGCATCATTCACCGCGAGTACTGGCTAAGTTTGTTCGATCTGCCGCGACTGCGCGGTGACAGGGATCACGCACCGCAGTGAGGGTAATCACGAAAGCCGTTAGCAATTCTCCGTTGGCTCTTAGCCCTGGTGGGACTAAATTTAGCTGGCTGCCAGTGACTCAAGGCAAGTGCCAAGTGCCATTTGCTAATTGCTGAGTTGCCGGATTCTTAGCGCTTCCTAACACTCCTATGTGACCCCGATCACAGCCTGCGTCCTGCAAAAGTTTCAATATTACCCAGGTTGCAGATATATTCTCCTGGGTTAGGCAAAAAGACGTGAACGGAGCTTCGAAAATGAAGAGAGTGGACCTTAAGCTGTTTACGATGGCAACAGCCGTCGCCGTGTTGCTCAGCATTCCTCTTTCCGCGCGGGCACAAGACGCCTCGGCGCTGTTTAAGTCGAAGTGCGCCGGATGCCATGGGGCCGACGGAACCGGATCGGCGATGGGAAAGAAGATGGGCGCGCATGATTTCACCTCCGCCGATGTGCAAAAAATGTCGGATGCGGAACTCACCGATGTCATTACCAACGGCAAGAACAAGATGCCCAAGTATGCATCTCTGAAGCCCGAAGAGGTAAAGGGACTCGTGGCTTACATCCGCACGCTGAAGAAATAGTCCCGGAGAATTGCCTTCAGTTTGATGGTTGCTCGAAGCGGCGGAGAATTCGCCGCCGATCTGGAAGTGTGTTTGGCAGGATTAAAGGGAGCGGAAGTTCCAATGAATCTGCGAGAACGATTCCGCGAATGGTCTCAGCCCATCTACTTTCTCGGGCAAAATCCGGTCACGCTTACCGGCGCGGTGATCACCACCAGCACGGCGCTGACTACGATTGCTTTTTGGTTCTACGACATTTTTCTGCCAGGGCCGCCGCATCCTTATATCGGGCTTCTGGTCTTTCTGATGCTTCCGGGAATTTTCATTCTCGGATTGCTGCTGATTCCCATCGGCATTTGGCTGAGGCGGCGAAGTTTACGCCAGAGCGGCAGCTTGCCCGGGACATTTCCCGCTATCGATCTTAGATTGCCCGTGGTGAAACGAACGCTGGAGTGGGTCGGGCTGGCAACCCTGCTCAACCTGCTGATCATCGCGACGGCATCGTATCGCGGCGTGGAGTACATGGACTCGACCAGTTTCTGCGGCACCACTTGCCACACCGTGATGGCGCCGGAATATACGGCGTATCAAAATTCTCCGCACTCGCGGGTGGCCTGCGTCGAGTGCCACATCGGCCCCGGCGCGGGATGGTTTGTGCGCTCGAAGCTTTCTGGTTTGCGGCAGGTGGCAGCGGTGACTTTCCATAGTTACTCGCGTCCCATTCCATCGCCGGTCAAGTATTTGCGTCCAGCGCGCGAAACCTGCGAACAATGCCACTGGCCGCAGCGCTTTACCGGCGACAAATTTTTGGTCAACAAAAGCTACAAGGACGACGAGAAGAACACGCCGCAGATTGACGTATTACTGCTGAAGGTCGGGGGACGCACCTGGCAAGGATCGGTCGGCATTCACGGCCATCATCTGGCGGAGACCGTGCGCATCCGCTATATCTCAACTGATCCCGAGCGGCAGACGATTCCGGCCGTCTACTACACCGACGATTCCGGCAAGACAACCGAATATCTCTCCACCGATTCGAAGCCCACATCGCAGCAGTTGGAGAAAGGCGAACATCGCACCATGGATTGCGTGGATTGCCACAACCGGCCCACGCACACCTTCGAGTTGCCGGAGAACGCGGTCGACAAACAGATGGCCCTCGGGCGCATCAGCCTCGACCTGCCTTTCATTAAGAAGAAAGCCGTCGAAGTGCTCAAGGTGGATTACCCGGCGCGCGATGTAGCCAAACAGCGCATCCTCGACGAACTCAACAATTTCTATCGCACGAATTATCCGCAAATCTACCAGACGAGGCGCACGCTGGTGCAGCAGGCCGGCGATGAAGTGGCGAACATTTATCTGCGCAATATTTTTCCCGAGATGCGCATGACCTGGGGCGTTCACCCGAATAATCTGGGCCACAACGATTCGCCGGGATGTTTTCGCTGCCACGACGGCAGCCACACCAGCGCCGATGGACAGACCATCACGAACGATTGCTCGGCGTGCCACGACGTTCTGGCCGCCGGAGAAGAAAATCCCAAGGTTCTGACGGATCTGGGGATGAAGTAGTCGAGAAGGAGAATGAGCGTGCCCGAGCGGACGCTAAGAGATATCGCGAGATGGTTTTCGATCGTTAGTCCATGGTTGGTCTGCGTTTTCATATTTACTTCGGTCGACGCACAGGGTGCGCAAAGCAAAGCAGCCCAGCCCCTCAAGCAAGACGAGAGCTGCCTCGCCTGCCACGGGCAGGCGGGGATGACTGCGCCCAACGGCAAGAGCATCACGATTGATCCCAGGAAACATGCCGTCAGCGTTCACGGCAGTCTCGCGTGCGTCGACTGCCACACTACGATCAAAGATTATCCGCATCCGGCGAAAGTAAAGCAGGTGCAGTGCCTGACCTGCCACGAAGACGAAGCCGCTCACGTTCCGATCAGCGTGCATGGCGCGCTGGGTGAGGCGGCGTGCGTATCGTGCCATGGCGATGCGCACGAAGTTTCCGCCAGCGCGCAGATCGCACCGACCCAATGCGCGCAGTGCCACGCTGATGAAGTCAAGGAATTCCGGCAGAGCATTCACGGGCAGGCGGCAGCGGCCGGCGATCCCGACGCCCCGACCTGCTTTTCCTGCCACGGTCCGGTGCACCAGATCCAAACCTCAAGCGACGCCACTTCCGCCGTAGCGAAGAAAAATCTGCCGGACACTTGCGCCTCTTGTCACAGCAACCAGCAGTTTCTCGCGCGCCACAAAATTCCTTTCGCGCACCCGGTTGAACTTTACAAGCAGAGCGTGCACGGCCGCGCCATTCGCGATGGCGACGGCGCCGCCGCAACTTGCTCGGACTGCCACGGAAGCCACGGAATTCTTCCCTCGCAAGACGCGCGCTCTAAGGTTAGCCATTTCAATATTCCGGCCACTTGCGGGCAGTGCCATACCGATATCGCCAAAACCTATCTCGAGAGCGTGCACGGGCAAGCCATGAAGAATGGCGTGGCGGGCGCGCCGGTATGCATCGATTGCCACGGTGAGCATCTGATTCTGGCGCCGAAGGAGCCGGCATCGCTGGTGAATGCGGCGCGGGTTTCGATGACGACCTGCGGCCGCTGCCACGGCGATGAGCGCTTGGCGCTGCGTTACAATCTGCCCGCCGACCGCGTCCCTTCGTTCGCCGACAGTTATCACGGCCTTGCTGCGCGCGGGGGATCGCAAAGTGTGGCCAACTGCGCCTCCTGCCACGGCGTGCACAATATTTTCCCCTCGGCCGATATGCGCTCTACCGTGAATACGGCGAATCTGCCGAAAACCTGCGGCGCTTGCCACGCCGGAGCGGGTGAGCGCTTTGTCATTGGACCGGTGCACGTGCGCATCACGACTGGGCCCGCGCACCCCGTCGTGAAGTGGATTCGCTGGACTTACCTGGTCCTGATTCCGATGACGCTCGGTTTCATGATCGTGCACAACCTTCTTGATTTTCTGGCGAAGCTCATCCGCAAACAGCCGCGGCACGAAACCGGCGAGCAAGTGACGCGCATGAATCGAAACTTCCGCATCGCGCACGCCGGCGTGATCTTGAGCTTCCCGACTCTGGTATTTACCGGCTTCGCATTGAAGTATCCCGAAGCGTGGTGGGCGCGCCCGCTGCTGATGGGGGAGAGTCACTTCGCATTCCGAGGCGCCGTGCATCGCGCCGCCGCGGTGATTTTGATCGCGTCCACCCTCTATCACGTGATTCATCTGGCGGTCGTCCGGCGCGACCGGTTGTTCCTGAAAGCCATGCTGCCGGATTTGAAAGACGTCACGGATTTGTTCCAGGTGTTCGCCTACAATCTGAGACTGACGAAGAAAGAGCCGCACTTCGCCAAATTCAACTACGCCGAGAAGGTCGAGTACTGGGCCTTCATGTGGGGCACAGTAGTGATGACCGTCTCCGGACTTCTGCTCTGGTTCAACAACTTCACGCTGCGCTATTTTCCCAAGTGGGTATCGGATGCGGCCACGGCGGTGCACTATTATGAAGCGCTGCTGGCGACATTCTCAATCCTGTTGTGGCACTTCTATATGGTGATCTTCGACCCGCTCGTCTATCCGATGGATACGGCATGGCTCAACGGAAAAGTTCCCGCGGATCATTACCGGCACGCTCGTCCCGCCTACTACCGCGCTCTGGCGCAGGCTCATCTGATCGAATTGCCAGGCGATCCCATCAACGATGCGAACGAACCAGAGAGTCCGGATCCCGGCGAAATCCCGCCTGCGAAGAGTTAATCGAACATGACTTTGAAACTCCGCGGCACACAAGCTTGCGTGTTTGACGCCTACGGCACGCTGTTCGACGTGAACAGCGCGGCGCGCACTGCTCAGGACGCGCTGGGCGAAAAGTGGCAGTCACTGTCCGAGTTGTGGCGCGCCAAGCAGTTGCAATACACCTGGCTGCGGGGGTTGGGCGGGAGGCATGCAGATTTCTGGCAGGTGACCGGCGATGCCCTCGACTTTGCCATGTCCACGCTGCGAGTTGAAGATGCCGCGCTGCGTGTCCGGTTGATGAATCTGTATCTGACGCTCGACGCTTATCCGGAGGTTCCGGCAACCCTGAAACGGCTGAAGCAAGCCGGAATGAAGTTGGCCATGCTCTCGAACGGGACGCCTGCGATGCTCGAAGCCGCGGCAGGGAATGCCGGCATCGCCGACTGGTTTGACGCGGTGTTGTCGGTTGAGGAAGTGAAGGTCTACAAGCCGCACCCGTCCGTTTATCAGTTGGCCTGTGATCGGCTCGGTACGGCTGCGGAGCGCACCTGCTTTCTATCTTCCAATGGCTGGGACGCTTATTCCGCCAAGGCCTTCGGCTTGCGCGTGGTGTGGTGCAATCGGCAAGGCCAGGCGCCAGAGCGGATTCCGGAGACACCCGACGCGCAGGTCTCTACCCTGGCGGAGTTGCCGGACATCGTGCTGGCGTGAGAGATGGATGCCGGTCCAGTCACGGCACGGCGGGAGGTGAGCGCGGGAGAACTCAGCCGTCCCCACGAGACTTTAGCCATTGGTCCCAACTTTTCCCGGCGCTGGGCTATGATCGGTTGCACCTCCCGGGCAGATGCCGGCCCCTGGCGGAGTTTCTTTACGCCATGATCAGAGATTCCAAGGCCACGCGGTTCGGGATGACCAAGGTCGAACCGCTCTGCTGAATCAGACGCTGTTTCTTGAATCCGGCAAACAGACGGCTCACCGTTTCGCGCGAGGTGCCGATCATCTGGCCGATCTCTTCGTGAGTTAACGCCAGCTTCATCTGGCAAGGGTTGCGGGCGGCGGTGTTCTGGTCGAGCCAGCCGACAAGCAATCGCGCTAACTTTTCGCTGGCGGAATCGGAAAGAATCAGGTCGCGGATTTCTCGGCAGGTGGCGGCGTAATCCTGGCTGATGTGCTGTGTGACCCAGAGTGCGATCTCGCCATTCAGCCGCATCAGGCGCAGCAAGTCGCTCTGCCGCAGGAAGCTGATCTCGCAAGGCTCCTGGGTTTCGGCGGTGGCTTCGTAAACGCGACTGGAAACCACAGAGGCGACTCCCAACGGGCAGCCCGGATCAACAATGCGCAGAATCAGGGTTCTACCGTCGCTGCCGCAGATCGAAAGTTTGATTCGTCCCCGGCGCAAGATGAATACGCCGCGCGGGGCCTGCCCTTCAGCGAACAAAACCGCTCCGGTGGGGTAGGTGGTGGTAACGGCTTCCTGCTCCAAGGCATGGGCTAGAGCGGCTGGGAAGTCGCCAGCGCTCTTGTCTGCCGCCAGTTTCTGCGTATTGTTTACGATGTGTGTGGCCATGATCGCCTCCGCTTAACACTGGGTATAGGGCACGTGGTGAGCCAATCTCTAAGGGTAGAGGCAAATCAGGGAGTTTCGTGTAAACCACACAAAAAAATAGGCTTAGCTTTCCTCTTGTGGGAAAGCCAAGCCTTTCGGACGCCCCAAGCCCGCCGGAAGATGAGTGCTTTCCCACAGCGATGTGTGATCTCCATCACCGGCGAGCAGGTTATGGAACACCGGGAAGGGTCTCTGTGTGGCGCGGGCGTGTGGCCGCGAAAATCTAACAAGAGCAAGGCCTGAAGTCTTGCCACAGAACCAACCAGCAGAACTGCGATTTTTATTCTCGTGATCGCCAGCCCCGATCGAGCCACCTACATGTTTGCTCAGGGCTAGATTTCGCGGCCAGGAGTGCCCGCGCCACACCGCGTCTTCAACCCAGCTTGGCGTGGATGGTGTTCAGCAACGCAGTCCTCGTAAAAGGTTTCTCCAGAAGCGTTATGTTGGACTTCAGCACTTCGCGATTCGCCATGAGTTCCCCAGTGTAGCCCGACATGTAAACCACCTTCAGGGCGGGATGGGAAGCGTTGAGCCGATCCGCCAGCTCGGGGCCGCTCATATGCCGCATGACCACGTCGGTCAGCAAGAGGTCCACGGGAGCGGGGTGAGTCTGCAGCCACTCCAGCGCAGACTTGCCATCATTGGCCTCGACGACGGTGTAGCCGTGCTCCTGCAACAGTTGGCGAGTCAGGCTGCGCATGATTTCGTCATCTTCCACCAGCAGGATGGTGGTTTCGTGCCGCTTCGGCGCTACAGTCTCGACTTCAGGCTTCGACCCGGCCTCGATTTTGTCTTCCGCGCTGGGAAGATAGATTTTGAAGGTCGTGCCTTGTCCGACTTCGCTGTAAACCAGAATGTACCCGCCACTCTGCTTAACGATGCCGTACACCGTGGCCAGCCCCAGCCCGGTTCCTTTGCCCGCTTCTTTGGTGGTGAAGAAAGGCTCGAAGACGCGCGAAAGCGTAGCCTGATCCATGCCGGAGCCGGTATCGCTGACCGCGAGCACAACATATTTTGCCGCCGGGACGGCCTGGTGCTGATCGGCGAGGGTTTCGTCAAAGCGAACCAGGCCGGTCTCGAGGATGAACTTGCCGCCGCGAGGCATGGCGTCACGCGCGTTCACGGCGAGGTTCACGACGATCTGATCGATCTGCCCGGCATCGGCCTCGACTACGGCGGAGCTGGTCTTGGGGACGACGAGAATCTCCACATCGTCGCCCAGCAGCGGGCGCAGCAGTTTGGTGATTTCCCCCAAGCGGTCGTTCAGGTCGAGGAGTGTGGGCCGGATGGCCGAGCTTCGGCTGAAGCTCAGCATTTGCTTGGTCAGCGAAGTTCCGCGTTCGATCGCCTTGCGGATGTTCTCCACGTAGAGCGACGAGTCGGAGGCGGGATCGACGCGGTCGCGCAGAAACTCGGTGCAGGCGTTGATAATGCCGAGAATGTTGTTGAAGTCGTGCGCCACTCCGCCCGCCAGACGGCCAATGGCTTCCATCTTTTGCGATTGGCGCAATTGGCCTTCCGCTTTTTTCTGCGCCGTAATATCGCGCGCAATCGCCGAGGCTCCAATCACCTCGCCAATCGCGTCGCGCAAAGGGGAGATTGAAACCGATACGTCCAGTTGCCGCCCATCCTTGGTGATGCGGACCGACTCGTGATGTTCAATTCTTTCCCCGCGCGCAATCTTGCGCAGGATTTCCGGAATCTCATCGGGACGCTCGGGCGAAGTCAGAATCGATATATGCTTTCCCACGATTTCATCGGGCGCGTAGCCGTAAATACGCTCGGCCCCGCGGTTCCAGCTGATGATGGTGCCGTCCAGCCCCTTGGTGAGAATGGCATCCTCGGAGGAATCGATAATTGCGGCCAGCCGGGAGCGGTATTCGCCAATCTGCTCGGCGGTGCGGCGATGGATTTCCTCGTTGGCCTGGCGCAGTTCCTCGGCGATGCGCTTGCGATCGCTGATGTCGCGGATCGCGCTCAGGACGAGCAGCCCCTTCTCCGTCAAGAGCGGGCTCAGGCTGATTTCCACGGGGAACTCCGAGCCGTTGCGGCGCCGCGCATAGAGCTCCAGATCGGCCCCCATCCGCCGTGCCTTGGGGCTGCGGGCAAAGCTCTCGCGATGGCGCTGGTGATGCGCGCGGAAGCTTTGCGGAATGAGCAGCTCTACGGTTTGCCCAATCATTTCTTCGTGGGCATAGCCGAACAATTCCTGGGCCTGGGAGTTGGCTTGAAGAATGGTTCCCTCGCCGTCAACTGCGAAGGTGGCATCGGGAAGCGCTTCGAGCAGGTCCGTGGAAAGAAAAACCTCACCCATGGCAGTGGAAGAGAGTGGATACTGCTTTTGATCAATAGAATGCGACGACATACCAATCCCGCTGTCCAGCGGTCGCTCCCTAACCTATTCCGAAACCTAGCCGATGTAAAGCCGCGAGCCAAAGCGCGGACCTCGGACTCAGACCTCGGACCTTGGACTTTAGGCCCGCCAGTCTCTGTGACATTTTGCACCGCGATGGCAGTCATTCGTCACCGCGTTCGCAAAGCGGGTCGTGCTAACTTTTCTTTAGCCAGAGCGCCCGTATCCGGGAACCGCTGCTCGGCTTCCTGAAGCGAGGGCTCCCGCTGAAACTCCCCTGGTAAATCTAAATTCAATCGAAAAGGAGCACTATCATGTTTGCCCGTATTCTTAATTGCGAAGTGAAAGTCGAAAAGAAAGAAGAGTTCGTACGAGTCGTGAAGAACGAAATTCTGCCCCTCCTGAAGAAGCAGCCTGGCTTCCTCGAGATTCTGCCGTTCTTTCCCGAGAAGATGAGGGAAGAGAAGGCGTTCGCGATCAGCCTCTGGAATACCAAGTCCGATGCCGAGCGCTATGAGAGGGAAGTGTATCCCAAGGTGCTCGAAATCGTGCGGCCCTATGTGATCGCGCCAGTGTATGTGAATCACTACAAACTGGAGACCACCCTCTGCGAGCACTTCGTAGGGGCGCTGACTGCCTAAGATGCATGAGTTGCCATGGAAGCCCCGGGGCCTGAATTCCCCCGGGGTTTTTGTCTTTCGATGCTCCGCCGCCTAACTCCCGCTCCACCGATCTCAATTTCAAAGTAAGATAAAGTTACAAAATAAATCTGAAGCTGCGCCCGAGGTCGGCCCTTGCTGGAGATAAAGTCCAAATGTCTCTTAGCGACCGTTTGTTTTTTTATCTGTACGGCTGCGCCGCTGGCGCTCGCTCAAGATCACGAGGGCTCCGAATCTGGAGCCTTACCTGCCAAGATCACTGCGGTTTCCGTCGCCCCCGGCGGAGGCGCGGTTACCTTGGAAATCACCTTTAGCAAGCCGGTTCAAGCTCAAGCTCAAGCTCAAGCAAAGATTACAACGCTCGAAAATCCCGGCCGGCTGGTATTCGACTTTCCCGGCTGCGAGTTGGCGCTTCCCAATCAGCGCCGGGCGGTGAACCGCGGCTCAGTTCTGGCCTTGCGGGCGGCCGCGTTCAGCGTGGCGCCGCCAGTTGCAAGAGTCGTGGTCGATCTGAAGTCGCCATCCGATCACGAAGAGACCTATGAGGGAAATAAGCTGATCATCAAGATCAAAGCCAGGGCCGAGGGCTCGGTTTCCGTAACCGAAGGCGAAGTTAGGCCGCTGGTCCCAGAGGTTCAGCCGCCCGCCGCCAAATCCGCTCGCAAAGCGCAAAGAGCCGCGAAGGAAGAATCGCCAACACGAATGCAACCGGTGAACGCGGGGGCTCGCAGCGCAGCGCCGACTGCATACGCGCTGCTCGCTAAGACGCAAACTCTCACCGTATCCGACCTTCAGCCATTGGAGGCAGGAGCCCGCGCTGGCGATCCCGAAGCGGAGACCACTCTTGGCCTCGCCTATCACGCGGGCACGTTGCTGAAACCAAATGACGCCGAAGCCCTCCGCCTGCTGCAGTTGGCGGCGAAGCAAAACTTTGTAGCGGCCGAGGAGGCCTTGGCAGTTTTCTGCCAGTCGGGCTTCGGTATGCGACCTGACAAAGCTCAAGCGATTTCCTGGTACACAAAAGCCGCGCACGGTGGCTCGCGCGATGCCGCAACCAACTTGGCGCTCATGTACTCGACGGGCGATGGAATTCCAAAAGATCCGGCGCAGGCTGCGACTTGGTTTCGCACCGCCGCCGATGCCGGCGACTCCACCGCGCAATTAAATCTCGCCGCCTTATATCACCGCGGCGAGGGCGTTCCGCAGGACGATGCGCAAGCGGTCTCGTGGCTCACCAAGGCTGCCGACCAGGGCCTGCTTCCGGCCATGATCGAGATGGCAAAATGGAATCTGCACGCCGAGCGTGGCAACAACATCGATGCGGCAATCGAGTGGTGCAAGAAGGCGGCCGCTCAAGGCGACGCCACGGCGCAGGCGGTTTTAGGAGATATTTTCTCCGACGAAAAGCTGGGCCGGCAGGATTACGCCCAAGCCGTCCTCTGGTACAGGAAGGCGGCGGATCAAGGGCAGCGCGAGGGCGAGTTCGGGTTGGGCTCGCGCTACTTGCTGGGGCAGGGGGTGGTACAGGATCTTGGGGAAGCGCGCCGTTGGCTGACGCCGGCCGCAAATCAGGGGCATCCCTACGCGCAATTCCTGTTGGCAAAAATGTTTGAAGAAGGACGGGGCGGACCCGCGGATGTCGCTTCAGCTCGAAAATACTATGAACTGGCGGCCGGTTTCGGAATCGCCGAAGCGCAATACCGGCTGGCGCGATTGCTGGCGCTCGACCGTGATCATGCGACCAGTCTGACATCCGCTTACAAGTGGTTCGTTTTGTCTCAGAATTCAATCAAGGAGAGCGCTCCGGCCGCAGAGGCGCTGCGCCATTCGCTCACCCCCGCGCAACTCGCCGAGGCCGAGCGTGAGATTGACGACTGGCGAGCCGCCCACCTTAAGCCGGCTTCGCAGCAATCGGCTTCGAAGCAAGCAGGCTCGAAGCAATCAGGCTCGAACCAATAGTGTTGCGCGGCGGATTCTAAACGGTGACGGCCCGCACCGCGGTTACCCTTCGCAACTTTCGTAATGTCATTCCGCCTAAACGTTTCTCAATTTCCTTGCAGCATCTGCCGATAACAACATTAGTCTAGCTTTCTGCGTCCACGCTCTGGCGCGCCTATGGGCAAACGCTTTGGCCATTTTGCTTTGACCTGGTTCATCGCGATGATCCCGTGCGCCTGCGGTGCCGCTTCCGCCGCGGCAGAAGATGGCGCTGAGGTCTTGGCGAAACCGACCTATCGAAGCGCGGTCTCGGAAGTGCGTCTGGTATTTTTTGCGACGGACGAACAAAATCACAATGTCGGAGACCTGCAGAAAAACGATTTCGCGGTGGTCGACAACGAGCGGGTGATTCGTGAATTCCGCGGTTTCGCGCGGGCGAATTTGACCCGGCTCAACGTGGTCGTGTTGATCGATGCCAGCGAATCGGTCTTGCCGCAAGTTCGCAGCGAAATCGCGGACACCCTGCAACTCATGGCGCAATCCTCCTGGAGTTCCGACGATAACATTTCCGTTTTATCGTTCAGCGGAATGGATGTGCAAGTTGTCTGCCGGGATGATTGCCGTGAAGTTGACGAGGCCTCCCGGTTCGAGAGTCTGCCCCGAGGGGGGGCGACGCCGCTCTTTGACGCCCTACAGGCGGCGACGAAACTCCTTGCCCAGCGCGCACAGCCAGATCGTTGGCCGGTCATCGTTGTCTTCTCTGACGGTGAAGACACCATCAGCAGAACCTCATTCGCCCAGGCGCTGCAGAATATTCTTGTGGCCGGTGCGCAGGTTTACGCGGTAGATGTTGCCACTCCTGCAGGCCAATCCAAGGGCTCCGCGACTCTGCAAAAAATAGCCGACGACACTGGCGGCCGCTACCTCCGCATCGGCGATGCTGGCGCTGGAGTCTTCGAGCAGTTCATTGAAGATCTCCACTCTGCGCAGGTGGTCACCTACGTATCGCCGGAATCACATTCCGATTTCCATTCCGTTCGCATCTACCCCACGCACAATCTGAATTTGCGATTTCACAGCCGCCGCGGCTACTACCGCGATTCTGATCGCGCCAGTTCGGAGGACACACGATGAAACGCGCTTGTCCCACACTTTTACTCTGTGCTTTGGCCACGGCCTCGGCCGCTCAAATCGGAGTGTATCAGCCCGGCTCCGTGGTGCGAATGCGCATGGGCGATTGCATGGCGGCACAACACGGCCTCATGGCGACGTTTGGCGCCCCTGCCAATGCTACAAGCCAGGAAGCATGTCCCGAGTACACTCTGGTCTCGAGCAGCGTTGTCTATGTGATCGTGGGACGCTCGTCCAATCAGTTGATCCCGCTGGCGGAAACCATCGACTTCCGCTTCCATAAAAACGAGCTTCTAGTGCGAATCGACGATGCCAAAAAAGAATCGAAGTTCACCATCAAAGAGATGCTCGTGCGTTCGGATTGGGACCGCCTGCAGCGGCACATCGACCAACAGCTCAAGGCCGACGATGTTCGCGAAGCCCAGCGCTGAGAGTGGCCAGCTTTACCCTGTGTTCCTCAGTGGTCTCTGTGTCGAAGATTGTTTGCTGGGTCTCAAAATCTTTAACACGGAGAAGCACAGGGTAGGGCTGCTTCTAGCGGTGAACTGGCGAATCTCGCTCCCAACGATCCCGCGGAATGCGGCTGATCGAAAATAAATCGGACGTGCGCGCGTACCATCCGGAGCCGTGCATGCGGCCAATCAGCTTCAGCTTGGGCGTATCGATGTAATGCTTTTTCGCATCGAGCACGCAATCTTCACGCACGTGCATGGCCAGCACCCGCCCCAGCACCAATCCACTGTCCGTTCCTAGTTCGACGATCTGCATCAGCTCGCATTCCATCGAGACCGGGCTCTCCGCGATGCGCGGAGGCTTGACCCGAACGCTCGGAATCGTGGTCAGTCCAGACTCGGAGATTTCGTCGGCCTCGGCCTCGAACTCGATGGCAGTAATGTTCATCGCCTCAGCAATATCTTCCGATACCAGATTGACCACGAACTGCCCGGTGTCTCGGATATTGCGGCGCGTGTCTTTCAGCCGTCCCGGCTCGTGACTGCCGATGCCGATGCCCACCACCGGCGGGTCACCCGCGAAAGCGTTAAAAAAAGAAAAAGGAGCGGCGTTGAGCCGGCCCTCCGGATTCTGGCTCACAATCCAGGCGATCGGGCGCGGAACGATGGTCGAGATCAAAAGCTTGTAGCGCTCTTTGGGTGGAATGGTAGCGAAGTCAAACAACATGAATGGCCCTCCCGAGGCGGAAGCACAGCTCTCAGGTTAGCAAATGAATTCCGTCCCTCACAATTAGCCAGAATGTGATGGGATTGAGAGGGCCGCAAGTTTTCGCGCGGGGAAGTCTTCCGGCCGCAACGGTTGTGATCTACGTCACATTCTCCTGTGACCGCGCCTGCTGCCATCCGCCGGCTGCGCCGCTAGATTAGACGGTGAAGGGCGATTCGATGGGTTCATTCGATCAGGGATCGTCCCATGACATCGATCGTCGGCGCGGGTACGAGGAGAAACGGCCAATGCCAAACGAAATCGTCCAGCAGGAAGCCGGTAAAGCCATCTGGCCGGCAAAACAGGTTTGCGCCATGGCGGCTCTCTGCTTGCTCGTGGGTTTGGCTGTCGGTTATCTCTTTCGTGGATCGCAGTCTCTCGCGCCGCCCGTTCAGCAAGCGATCGCGGCGGCGCCCAACGCAGCACCATCCAACGCACCGACACGCAACGCAGCGCCGCTAGGCACGGGCAATCACCTGCCCAGCCTGATGGATATGAAAGCGATGGCCGATAAGCAGGCGGCTCCGCTGCTCGAAAAGCTGAAGAGCGACCCCCACAACAAAGACCTGCTGCTGCAGGTGGGACAGATTTACAAATCGACTCACCGGTTCAAGGAGGCCGCCGGATATTACGGCAAGGCCGCTCAGGTCGATCCGAAAAACGTTGCCCTCCGCACCGAGTTGGCTTCCTGTCTGTACTACGACGGGGACGTAGATGGCGCCATCGGGCAGTTGCAGCAGTCGTTGCAGTACGACCCCAAAGACGCCAACTCGCTCTTCAACCTGGGCGTGATCAAGTGGCAGGGCAAACAGGACGCCAAGGGAGCGCTGGTGGCCTGGCACGAATTGCTGAAGTCGAATCCGCAACTGAGTTCCGATCGGAAAGTCGCGGTCCAGAACATGATCGCCGAGGTGCAAAAGACGGGTAAGAGTTAAATCAAAACGATCGCGGCTAACGCCGAAAAAACGCAATTTATAAGGAGCAAGGTCAATGAAGGATAGCAAGCAATCAACCTCGATCGAGCAATG
Organism: Candidatus Sulfotelmatobacter sp.; assembly: GCA_049513475.1. Classification (GTDB taxonomy): domain Bacteria; phylum Acidobacteriota; class Terriglobia; order Terriglobales; family Acidobacteriaceae; genus Sulfotelmatobacter. The sequence continues at coordinate 35,257 of JBEKWC010000022.1, forward strand.
GACTAGCGTGCAAGCCTACGTGTTAGCCGTGATCTGCCTGCTGGTGGGAGTAGCCAGCGGATGGTTTGTTCGCGGATCGCAAGGTCCAACTGCCGCTGCGGCCGTGACCACGTCAGCCCCCGCACTCGGGGATAATGCTGGCGCCCAAACGCCTACTTTTGCGCAAATGCAGAAAATGGCCGACACGCAAGCCGCTCCTTTGCTGGCCAAGCTCGCAGCCGATCCCAACAACGTCGAACTGATTGAAAATATCGGCAACGTTTACTACGATGCGCAACAATTCCCGACGGCGATTGATTACTACCAGCGCGCACTGAAGGAGCAGCCCGCCAATACCGGCGTTCGGACCGACATGGCGACCGCAATCTGGTACACCGGCAACCCGGACGGCGCCATCGCTGAATTTCAGAAATCGTTGTCATACGAACCCACCAAGCCCAATACGCTGTTCAATCTCGGCGTGGTCGAATGGCAGGGCAAGATGGATATCGACAAAGCGACGGCTACGTGGCAGAAATTGCTGGATACGAATCCGAATTATGAAGGTAAAGAGAAGGTTCAGGAATTGATGGCGCAAGCGAAGAAACACTCGGGCGTAAAGCCGGGCACGCAGGCGAAGGCATTACAGTAGCCTGCAATTGAGTTTGAAAGGGCGCTGCGTGAGCCGCGCCGCAATTAGCTCAACATCAACCGCTTTTTCCCCTCGAGGACGTCAGGCGAACTGGCTCTCACCAGAATCAGCGCGCGTTCTCATTCCCCGACACCGACCGGGCCGAAATTCAACCATGAGAATCTCATCGAACTCTCCCAGGATCCACCTCGTGCGTTTGCGCGCCTTGGACGCCGCTTTGGCCATTCGCTGCTGTTGATAACTAAGCACTTATTGGCTTTGTTTGGTAAAACCGCTATCTCCCTCTTCTTAAATTGATGCTCAGCGGAGGCGGCACGGTTTCGCCCCTGCGCTGTCGTTGTAAACGCTCGAGTTGGTCCATAGCGCGAAAGGGCTGCCTATCCAGATGAGCTTCGTAGCGGAGCAGTTTGTCAGTCGCTTCGGCTGGGGCAAGTTGAAACTGCGCGCCTCCGCGTCGACTGGTCGAGATTCAGTATCTGCGAACCATCATTACCGACGAGCAGCGCGAGGAATTTGGCAATGTGGTCGAGAACACGGTCCAAAGAATCGAGGCGGCAGACTTCCTGCCTCACAATAGCATCCGCTTTCCCCAGAACCACTGCCGCAGCTGTCCGTATGTTGGACTTTGCCTGGGTAAGCAGGAGCTGGCCGACGCCAGCCTGGTACGGCGTCCAGGAGCAGAGAATCTTGATTGGCTTGACGAGCTTAATTACTAGGACTCCGCCCATGCCGCCGAAGTTCAATCGCCGCCGCGCCCAGTTCGTACTGGGCAAGATAGACGAGATTCTGGATTGGGAGCAGCGGAAAGAAACGGAGCGGGACACCAAGTTCGTGGAACTCGGGCGCTATCTATGCGAAGTACGGGCGGGACAGTACTGGAGGCTGGAGCACCTCAACTCCTTTGACGAGTTCCTGGAGCGACGGTTTCCGGAGTCGAAGCGGAAGGCCTACTACTTGATGTCCATCCATGAGCATCTGCCGCCGCAAGCGAGGAAACAATTGAAAGAAGTAGGCTGGACGAAGGGCTTGGAGTTGGCGAAAGTGGCGCGGCGGATCGGCGGCACTTCGATTGTGCAACCTGGTTGCACAAAGCTCGGGAGATGCCCAAGGACCAGTTCAAGCAGGAGGTGGAGAAAGCACTGACCGGGCGGGAAAGCGAGCCATGGAAGATTATCTACTTCAAACTGTACCGAAGCCAGACTCCGGTCATCGAGCGCGCGATCGAGACGGCAGCTCTGATGCTGGGAAGTGAATGATCCCGAGGTTACTGTTTGGAAATGATCTGTGCTGACTTCCTGGCAGGTCCCAACCTGGACCGCGGGGATCCAGAGATGCTGCTGTTTTCGATGACGAGATTCTTTAGGTTTCTGCCCGAAGAGCAGAGGCGGCAATTCCTGTCCTCCCTGGATCACCAAGCGTCATGAAAGGATTTCTTTCAAAGCGCCCACGCCCACGGTTAGATCCCCACTCGTACAAGGAACTCTGTGGTCAGGCACTGAGGCGAGACAACTGGAGATGCCAAGTCTGCGGCTCAAGAACTAATCTGCAAGTTCACCACCAACAACTACGGAGTCAACAAGGCTCGGATGAGGATTCTAATCTCATCACACTTTGCGCGGGTTGCCATAGCACAAATACATGGCAAACGCAGTGAAATTATCGGCTAAAGGAGTGAGAGGAATTTCCGTTGCACGAGCAGCATGCGTTCCGGTCATCGGGCTGATTGCCCGGGGATCTGTCTCATTCGCGAAATTCGTATGCTCTCTCTTTAGCTCTCCGCTCTGTGCGGGTGGATGTTCGATTCGACAAACCAAAACCCCAATAGGCCGCAGATGTTGGTATGTTGGTCAGACGTTTACGGTTCTTCGTCCTCCGACTGAGGTCATAGTGCGAGGAACATTGATTGCGGGGGTGTACTCCGGCACGTGTTGCGGTGGAAAAATTATCGTTCAGGTCGATTATCAGGCCATGGCCGACCGTTATGCTTATATTCCTTACATCGGACTCTTCATCATGCTGGCATGGAGTTTCGCCCGCATCGCGGAGAACCAACCCGTTGGTCAAATCGTATTGGCGTTCGCCTCTATGTGTGTAGTGGTGGCATTCGCCCTCGCCAGTAGCCACGATCTGCAATACTGGCAGAACGAAGTAACCTTGTTTACGCAGGCGCACAACCTTGCGACACGACCGGATGCTCTGATCGAAAATGGCCTGGCGGACGGTTTGATATCCGCCGGTCTGACTGACGATGGTTTGTCCCACTATCAAGTGTCATGCGAACTGGACTCCGAGAGCCCCTTCTGTCATTGCGGCATCGCACGGATTCTGTTGATTCTGTTTGATAGGAATCAATTCGCCCGGGCTATTGACGAATGCCATGGCGCAGCCCGCCTGACGAATAATCAGGTCGTGGCCGTCGCCTGTTACGACAAGTCCGGTGCGGTCATGTTTCAATTCGGTGAACTGGACGCGGCGGAGAGGGAATTTGAATCTGCCTTGGCCATCGATCCGTATGATCAGACGGGTTGCGTCTGCGCCAAGAAACTTTCCGGCTCAAACAAGCTGCCGGCCCTTAGATACTCATGCCTTAGACGAACGGTCTGATTCGACGTTGTGCGAGTGCCGGACTCCGCCTTTGCACAACGGCTGAGCTCGTTGCCTGATCCAGGGGAAGTTCCTTGATTCATGGACGTCCGCGCAATGGTCCCCCGGGCAGCCCCCCACCTTGATGGGCCTGGCCATGACACACCAAACTGCACGAATTAGTCGACCTTTGATAGGAAATTGGGGATCTGCCATTCGGAGCAACGACATTGGTGTCGAAGTTCACCATCCGCTCCCCCGAAACCATGGCACTTTGCGAACCCATTCCGTGTGCTGTGTGGCAGACGGAGCAGGAAAAACCATCGTGGATATGGCGAGCGTGTCCGTTAAAACTGGCGTTGCTGACAACACTGGCTAGATTGTGACATTTGGCGCATAGCGCATAATTACCCGTCGTGCTCAGATTGGGCGGCACATTCAAGTTGGTTATCGACTGTCCCGGAACGGGCGCTTGGCTCATGTCGTAGCGGCGCTCTAAAAGGTGCGCATACTTCGAACCATGCGGACCGTTTGGACCAGCTCCCCCAAACTCTCGGTTGTCGTCGCTGTTGTGACAGTCGGTGCACAGGATCTGCGAACCCATAGAGCGGCCTTGCCGGCTACCGTCGAGATCCAGCATGTTTGGCATCAGACTCGGCTGCGGGAACGGACTGCTGCGAACCTGCATGACTGGGTGTCGAGAGGTCGAAGTCATGTTGAATTGCGTCAGAACATTGAGTGGATCGGCGCCGGAAACGAGCCACCTGGGCAAATACCCGAACTCTTGCGGATTAGTCTTTCCGGTGCTTGTCCCGTGGCATCGCAAGCAATTCTCGTACTGGCTTACCGCCGGAGAAACGACACTATGCCCATCGGTCGCGCTAATTCCGTCGACACCGGTTTGCGATGGTCGAATCTCAGGCGCAGCGGGAAAGCTCAGCCCTACCTGTTTCGTAGCGTGTGGATTGTGGCAATCAGCACAGGTCGCGTGGCGGTTGTGATTCAGCAATTCGCTCTCGCCGGGTGAATGCGAGTTAATTCCGGCCGCCGCCTTCCCGGCGTGGCTAGTCTTGGGTGCAACTTGTTCCGCTGCAATATTTGGCGCGGGTGGAGAAACAGTGTTTCCGCCGCTATGGCAAATCAGGCAGCTCTGATCGTCGGTTCCCCGCAGCAATACCTTCGGCGCCGAGTTATGAGATGTATGACACGACAAACAACCGTTCTGCCTGAGAGTCGTATATGGTCCCAGAGCGCCAGATCTCGTCAGTGTTTTTGGGATCAGGAGGACCTCGGATGAGACCTGGCTCGCGACCCGATTGTTTGCCGTAGCGTGTATGCTCGCGCTCCAGTATCGCAGTCGGTTCGGCGCTTTGGCGGAAGCTCCTCTAGCCGCCGGAGCCGTCGAAACCACGGCTCGCGCAAGGCTCGCGCTCAATCCCATGCCGCTGCCGCTCATCGTGCCGTTGTGGCAGGAAAGGCACAATGCGCTCTGAGAATTGTCAATCGCCAGGAAATCCCCACTGGAGTCAATATTCTGCACGTGCGGATTGTGGCAGCTTCCACACTCAACATTGCCGTTAATCAATTGTACCGCCCCCGTCGAATCTTGCGTGGAGGGTGGGTTCGCGCTCAGCGAAGGCCAAAGGTCCGGCGTAGCTTGCAGGGGTGTAACAAAGCTGAAGGGATGCGTAGTCGAGAGGTTGGTTCCCAGATCCGCGGCCGTGCCGCTGAGGCTGCTCGACATGGGCACCTGACCCCACGGGACCTGTGTCCCCACGGCAACCGTTCCGTCATGACAGCTCAAACAGAGCGTGCTGTTCGAGCCTAGCGGAGGTGAAGAGTTGGTCTGATTGACCATCGTCGGGCTGCTGAACGTTTGGTAGGACTGCACACTGGAAAGCTTCTGGCTCCACAGCGGCGTCCCTTGCACTCCTGCTGTTCCGTTGATTCCCGAGTGGGGGGCGTGACAATACATGCAGGGCTCCCCGAGAGTACCGGTAATCGTGGCCCCGCCACTCGGCGACATACTATGCTCGCCCAGCACATCCGCGCTGATCTGCGCCCCGGCTAATCCGCTGCCCAGGGCAACCACCAGCATCGTGATGAGCTTCGCCCTCAACGTTGCACTCCCGCGACCTCTTTCGCCAGCCCGTGATAATGAAACACCTGAACTCGCCGGTTGTAGGAATCCACCACCAGGACCCGGTCATTGCGGTCAATCCATAAGCCGGTGGGCAATTGAAATTCTCCGAACCCGGTTCCCTTCTGCCCGAAGAAGTAGAGCAGCTGCCCCTGCTGGTTGAACACCTGCACCAACCCGCTCACCGCCTCTACTACATAAAGGTGGCCCTCGGAATCCAGGCCGATTCCTTTCGGCCGGAACATCTGACCGTGTCCTTCTCCGATGCTCCCAATGGCATACTGAAAGTTCCCTTTGCGGTCCAGAACCTGGACGCGGAAGTTCATGGCATCAACCACAATCAGATTCTCGCCATACAGCCGCAGTTCCGTCGGATAGTTGAACTCGGCATTCCCGATCCCATTCTTGCCGATCGTCTGCAGCACATTGCCCTTCAGATCGAGCACGAAAATCTGGTTGCGCAGCGTATCGGTAACGTAGACCCGGTCCGCACCCGAATCCACGGCGATACCCGTGGGGCGCTTGAAATAGCCTTCCCCGCCTCGCAGGCTGCCGATGGTTCGCTCGAATTTCCCGTCGGGCGAGAACACGAAAATCTTTCCAGAATCTGAATCGGTCACGTAGATCCTGTCTTCTGCATCGACCGTGACGCACTGGGGCGAGACTAAACCGTCTTTCTCTTTATCCTTCCCGCGGGAGATGAACTTGTACTTCTGCTGTTCAAAATCAAAGATGTGGATTCCGCCAGCCCCGGGATCGGTCACGATAATCCGACCGTGCGAATCTTCCGCCAGCTCGTAAGGACTAATCAGCGCGTGGAAGTCTGCCGCCCCCGCCACCAGGTCCACCAGTTTGCTCCAAAAGCCGCGCTTCAGCTTCACCTCGGGTTCGGACCAGAAGCTGCGCTCGAAATCCAGCTTCCGCCCGCCTTCCAGCAGCAACTCCGGCACGCTCACCGGCTGGGTTTTGGAGTTCTTGCCGCCCCCGCCTGCTGCCGCCAAGGGAACCACCGCGAGCAGGCACACTGCCACCATCGTCCAGGTCTGCCCGAAACGGAACGCCCTTAGAAAAAGTTGAACCACCGTGAAACCCCAATATAGAACGATCCGCTCATTAACGGAGGTTGTCCAGAGGTGCTGAGAGCCTGGTTCAGCTTGAAGTAGCCACCCTGCATCCACAGTTGCCGGAACTTGTGCTGGAACTGGATAATCAGCTGCCCGTTTGAATTCCGTGATGCGGCGGCATTTCCGAATATGTCGTTCACTGCCCGCACATAGCTGGCGGAGAGTAGCATGCCATGAGTCGGATTGGCGAATACACTCGCAGAATACGAGTCCCCTTTAAGCAAAAGTGCGTCGGCCGTCGGAACCGGAAGCGGTGCTGTTACTAGGCCGGTCGGCGTGAGGATCGAATCTCCGCTCGACTTCGAAAACGAGCCGCTCACTCCATATTTTCGAACGGAAAGAGTGGTGGAATAGATCTGGGCGTAAGTTCCCGCCGTGTTCACTTGATCGTATTCGGTCTTCTCGCCGTTGGCAACGACGTTCCAGAATATTCCCGAACCGAATTTACGCGAAATCGAAGCTGAGTACCCATCCCCGGAACTCGTATATTCCAGCAGCGCGGTTTCCACGCTCCGCGAATAATTGCCGGAAACGCTCAATTCCCAGCCACGCAGGCCGCGCGTATAAGAGACGTTCTCATATGTCCCGATCGTTGTCTGGCTCTGGCTAAAGTCGACCATGTTCTCGCTGATGGAGGCGGTTGCATTCATGTAACCGCCGAACACCGGTCTGCTGTAATTTACCATCTGCGAAAGATTGTTACCCGAAAGCGAGGCACCCAGCACAGTTTGCTCCTGGTGAGTTTCGGTCGCCACCAGGTTCAGATTCTGGATGAAGTTGCCTATCGCATAAGTTTGCTGGCCGGTTACGGTGAACGACTTGGTGGCATAGCTCAGCAGAGATGAAGGAACCGCAGCCCCGGAAGTCACCAGCGGCGCGAAGACCGAACCCGAAAGATTATCGGTATATTGCGTGTTCACCGAAACGTTCAGTTTTTGAATGGGGTTGGAGCTGGCGCCCGCGGCCACAGTATCCACCGTACCGTTGTAGTTCCCGCCCTCGTAATTTGAATTCACATCGCTGCGGTTGTAGGAAACATTGAACGCTCCCTGCATTGGGAGCTTGTGGGAAGCGCCGACATTGAAGGAATTCGTCGATGAATCCGAAGTCTGCGGCGCCTGCCCGGTAACCAGCTCTGGTACAAGTTCGTTGGCACTGCTGTGGTCATAGCCTCCGACCAAAACGAACCCATCCAGCTTGTGAAACACCTGGACGCCGAATATTTTTGTATGCGAGCTGCTGTTTTCGCCGCTGCCCAGGAGGGAATTCTCGCTATTACCGTCATTAAAGTGGACCTGTACCTGGGGAAGGTCCGGGAGATGAAGGCCCCATGTGACGAATACGTTTTGCGTGTTCCCCTTGGTGGTTAGGCTTCCCGCTCCCGGCAGCGTGTAGCCGCCTTCGCTGTTGAACGTCTTGCTGTAGCCAACCGACCCCGCATAATGGCTTCCGCCGAAGAGGCTGACACTGCCCGCGACCCCGGTGGTCTGAAACACCGACTGCTCCGTCGAGTTCAGCCGCGACTGGTTGTAGTAGGTTTGTACGTCGAAAGCAAGGAAGTTGGGGTTGTAATAATAACCGCTGAGATCGGCATTGCCTCCTGGAGTGAAGCCGTGATCCGAAGGGGAGGCGTTGGAATAATCCGCGGTATACCCGGCCTGCAGATTGCCGTTCAGCCTCAGGCTCGTGTTATCCCCAATCTCCAGTTGAGCCGTCGCCGGAACCGCCAGGACCAATAGGATTGTGCCGATTGCCAAAATCGCGCGTTTGATGGCGCCCCTCATGACTACAGCTCTTCTACCTTTGCATTCTTTCTCAGTTTGGCATCCAGGTCCTTGCGCAGTTGCTCAGACTTATGTTTCTTGAGCCAGTCGCGCAGCGATGGCTTTACTTGTTCAAAGCTCCGCTCGCCCCCAGCGACATGCTCTTTCAGGCGCAGAATTGTGAGATTCGAATCAAACTCGATGATGTCGCTGACCTGCCCCGGCTGCATCGCCGCCAGCGCGTCTGCGATTTTCGGGGGCAGTTTCGAACGGTCTGCCTGATGGTGGTCGCCCATCATCACCCGGAAATCATCCTCCGAAAGCTTCTCCGCCAGCGTCCCGAATTCCTCATAACTTTTCGTCGCCCTAGCCTGCCGCAGCGCGTCGTCGGCGCGCTTGTGCGCTTCCTTCATTTGCGCGCTGGTGGCACTGGCCCCGGGCAGGAAGGAGATGCTCTGGAATACAAACGCCTCGCCATATTGGAACTGCTTTGGGTTCTTGTCGTAGTAAGCGCGGGCCTGCGCAATAGAAACCGCGGACTTGTCTTCCACGTCGAGTTTCAGCAGGTCCTCAATCAGCAGCGAACGCTTGATCTTGCTGCGCAAAACGGCCGTAGATCCTTTGAACTCGTTCTTCAACACTTCGTCATATTGCTGCCGGCTGGGAAACTGCTTGCGGAACTCAACTTCCGCTTTTTGCATGCGCTCGGGTGCGATCGTCATGCCGCGGCGCAAGGCTTCCTGGTAGACCAGCTCTTCAAACTCGATCATCTTCAGCGCGCCGGAGCGGATATTTGGCTCCATGCCGGCCGGAACTCCATTGTGCTGGCTGGCGTAGGGGAAAATCGCATACTCCTCGCGCAGGAGGTCTCGGTCGGTTAACGCCGTTCCGTTCACCCGGACTACCGGCTTGCCAGAGGCAGAGGGCTGAACCATCACCACATCGCCGCTCCGCGGCACGACCGCAGCCGCGGTCGGCGTGTGCGAGCTTACCATCTGCCCCCATGCCGCACTCACCATCGCCAACATCAGGGCCCCGACTTTGAACGTTGCTTTCATCACGCTCTCCCGAAAATCGCTCTCCGAAAATCGGGGGAGGGAAAATCCCTCCCCCGAGCTATTGCAACCATGCGAACTATTGCGTTGTCACGCCGGTTAGGCCGTGCATTTCGTTCGACTCGCCACCATGGCAGTTGCGGCAGAATTGCGCTACCGCGTTGCCGCCGGCAAGAGGAGTGTATTGACCGTTAACGAAGAACATGGTCGAGAAGTTCTGGCCGTTGATTGAGGCCACGGTCATGCTGTGCTGATTGTGGCAGGTGGTGCAGGTGACTGCGTTTACTGTCGTCCCACCGAAGGAAGCCAGGGGGTTCCCTTTGTTATTCCAGAAGGACGATGGATTGTTGGTCATGAAGATTTTCTGATTCGGGCCAGGCGTGATCGGGGTGAGGCTGGCGCCACCACCGGTGCAATCCCAGTTGTAGCCGGATTCAGGTGTCGCCGCCGGGTTGCAGCTTACGTTCGCACTGCCGCCCACCGGGTGATCGTTGTTATATGCCGTGCCGCCCGACGGGGCTGCAGTAGCGAGCAGCGTGGGAGCAGTTCCGCCCACGATGGGCAACGTCTCAACCGTCTGTCCCTTCATCATGCCGACCTTGGCGGTTACGCCGTCATGGCAGCTGAGGCAGAACAGGATGACTGTGTTGGCGTCATGCGCGCTGGTGATGGTTCCGGATGCTGGCAGGGTGACTGGATAAGTCGCTGCGCCGTCGCCACTGAAGTTGTAGGACTTACCGAAGAGCGGAGTTAGGTTCTGGCCCCACAGAGCATACATACCGTTCTGGGGATCGGTGGAAGTTCCAAGCCCGTTGCCGAGGGAACCACTGTGCGGGGTGTGGCACATAACGCAGCCACGTCCGTAACCATTGTGCGCTCCGAGGACGTCGGTTTGCCCCATCGCTACGCCGATGGAAGCCGCGACTACGAGGATTACTAATGCTACTTTTTTCATTTTGAAGCCTCCTAATTAGGTGTGCCGCATAAAAGAATGCTTTTACGGTACTCAATGGTGCAATCGCCAAACCAGCGGCCCATCGGCCGTAAGTCAAAGATTAAAAATGTGTTGGTTACTTTAGGGTGCGGGGATAACAGGATGATCTAGGGGAAAGTACGCTCCAGGTGGGGCTAAAGACCCAGTTTGGAACGGTTTCCGATCGGTTGCTTTGTCATCCTGAACGAAGTTGCCGTCCGCGATCAGCGGATGGCGATGCAGTCGAAGGATCCCTACCTTGCGAACGGACCCGCACTCAAGCGGCCTCCATCCAACAAGGTTTCCGCGCGGTCGGGCATTCAGGGGGTTTGCCCATCGGTGGGGGCGTTGGGAGGGGACGCGAGCAAAATCCAGGCCGAGAAGTGCCCCTCAGTCAGGAAACCGAGGGAGACGGCGGTAGTTGCGACCTTTGGTTTTCACTGTCATCCTGAACGAAGTTGCCGTCCGCGATCAGCGGATGGCAACGCAGTCGAAGGATCCCTACCCTGCGAACGGAGCCGAAAAGATCTCCCGCCCAACCGGCTTGCCGCGTCAGCCAAGCTGCACCACGACCCAGAGCCGCCTAATTTTTCTTCGGAGCGGCATCTGGCGTGGTTTGCGCCTGCTGAGCTGCCGGCGGCTTTTGCCCGGTGGCGGATGTGTTGGCGGCCTTTTTATCCGGCTCACTTTCACGCTTCTTCTTCTCGGCTGCGGCCTCCTCATCGGTTATGTAACGGAACATTTGCACGCGTCCGGGAAACGTCTCAGAAACAATCACGCGGTGGAACTTGTCAATAGTAATGCCCCACGGCCCCATGAACTGGCCAGGGAAGTATCCCTGCTCGCCGAAGTAGATGAGCAGGCGACCGCTCTGATTGAAGACCTTGACCTGGCCTTTGCCCGCGTCCACCACCCAGAGGTGGCCGTCACCGTCAATGGCGATGCTTTTGGGCCGCTCAAACTCCCCGGGAGCGTCGCCATTCTTGCCGAACATGCTGATGAACTTGCCGTCGGCGTCGAAGATCTCGACGCGGTCGTTAAAGGTATCGGTGACGTAGACGTTTCCGTCAGCATCCACGGCAACGGCTTCGGGCAAAGAGAACGTACCGGGATCAGTCTGCTCGTGCTTGTGGCTGGGCTTGCCGATCTGGCGCAGATACTTGAAGGTGTCGGCATCGAAGACATCGATTACGTCGTTGCCGGTATCGGCCACATAGAGAAAACGATTTTCGTTGTCGAGGGCGATGCCACCGGGGCGCACCAGCACATCGGCGCCAAACTGGCCTTCCTGCTCGTGCTTGGGGTTGAACACCAGCACGCGGCGCATTTTGGCGTCGCTCACAAACAGGCGGTCGACGTCGTCCATGGCCAGGCCCACGATCAGCCCGAAATTCGCCTGTTTGCCATTGCCGATGAGTTCCACCTTGTCTTTATTCTCAGGATCGAAAATGAAGATCGCGCCCACGCCCTGGTCCCCGGCGTAGATTCTTCCCTTGGAATCGACAGCCACGCCGTAGGTACGAATCAGCTGGAATGGAAGCTTGTCAATCTTTATGTCGTTGGTCTGTTGTTGACCGGCCATGCGGTCCATCCAGGTCTGCTTTTTTTTCTTCTTGTCAAACAGGCTGGGATCGATCTTCTCGCCGGTGAACAAATCCAAGAACTTAATGCGGGCAATCTCGGGAGGTCCCGGCCACACAATCTTGCTGACGTCGAAATATGCCTTAACCCGCTTGTCGCCGGGCTTGGTGGTGTCCGGCGGGGCGTTCTTTTTCTGCGCGCGTAGCGGCAATGCCAGCCCCAGTGCCAGCAAAACAACTATCGCTACCCAGTGACGCGCTGCGAACCAAGTTGGCCGATGCCTCATCATTTCCCTCCCATTCGAACATCTGTTAGGTCCAGCCCGTTGACGTGGCAACCCTTGCAGAAGTCCAGGTTATTTTTCTGGTCTTTCACCAACATATCTGCTTCCTTGCCCGAGTGTGGCTGGTGGCAAGTCAGACAATTGATCGGAATCGGGGCCTTGGTTTTCTTGTTGATCACATCAGCCACAGGGTGCTGCTCCGTGGGGTGTCCCCGGTCATACTTGAGGGGCAGGAGCCTAACCTTACTGAAATAGTTCTCGGGCAACTTCACCTTGCCGTCAAAGATCGTGACCAGATGCTCACTTTCCAGTCGCCTAGGCTCGGCATCCGGTCCGTGACACTCCAGGCAAAGCGCGTTCACTGTCGCAGCACGTTCCAGGTGTTGATTTTCTCCGCCGTGCGGCTCGTGGCAGGTGGCACAACCTTGTTCGAAAGCCGGTTGATGCAGATGCGCCTTCTTTCCTTGCTCTGCCTGATCCGTGTGACAACCCAGGCAGATGCTGACCGGATCGCTCTTTGGCAGTCCCGGATAGGGACTGGCATGCGGGCTGTGACAGTCTGTGCAATCGCCAGCCGCGCCAGGATGCTGGACCTTTGCTTTCGCGATTAATTCGGCCTTGTCGGAGTGGCAGGTGACGCAGAGATCCTTCACGCTCACCTGCGTGAGAACCACCTTTCCATCTTTCGCCGGAGCGTGGCACGTATCGCAGCTCTTCTCGGCAAACGGCGGATGGACAAACCGCGCCATCAGCTTCGGCGACGCCGATTGGTGCGGATCATGACAGCCGGTGCAGTTCGCGGAGGCGAAGGGCTGATTCTGGTGCGCTTTCAGTAGAGACGCATCCTTGACATTATGACAGTCCACGCACAGAGCAGGAACTGCCTTGGTCAGATGGAAGTTGTTCTCTTGTGTGACATCGGCGCCGGACTTGTGCGTAATGTGGCAAGTATCGCAACCCATGTCGAGGGCTGCGTGTCGGCTACCCTTTGCCGGAACATTCAATCCGGTCGTGTGGCAACTCAGGCAGAGGTTCTCCTTCTGATCGCCCGACTCCGGCTTCAGCAACTGGTTCTTATTATCGGAGACGTGCGCGTCGTGGCACTTGAGGCAATCTCTCGCCGCAGGTGGGTGAACCTTACCTTTGATGTCGGCGGGATTTTTGTCGGCGTGGCAGGTAAAACACAGAGCGTAGGGAGTGGTCGTGATCAGCTTGACGTGGGTTATATCTCTAACGGTGCGGATCTCGTGGCAGCTGGTGCAACCCATCGCGATGGCGGAGTGCACCGACTTGCCTTTGGTCTTATCTTCGTGACAGGCCAGGCAAGTGGAAGGATCGGCTTTCGGATCCAGCGGCACTGGATGCTGGGCCGCCGATGCGCGGCCCGTAAGGCTGACGGCCACGATAAGACAGGCGAGCGCTCTAAAGAGAAAGAGATGAGATGGATTATTGAAAGTTCTTTCGACGTTTGAGTTGAATGAATGCAGCTCCACGCCTGCCACCCCTTACGGCCTGATGTGCACGAATCTTACCTTAGTTCGGTGGCCCGTTGATTTTTTCAGCAGCTTTTGTAACAGACTGCAGTATCAAGGGGTTGAGGGCGTAGTCCCAGCGAGAGCCGAGCGCAACAAAAAACGAATCGCGAACCGATTTGGGGGCTTATGCCCCAGCGCGATGGTCAAAATCACGCACGAAGGCATAGAGTTGTCTTGGGTGAAATCCCCGCATCCACTCCCCTCGCTGTGTGATATGCCTCACAGTTTCTCCGCTCACAACTCACTCCAGACCGGCGTTTGCTCAACCGGCTCAGTCGTTTAGCGGATAACCGCGACAATGGCGGGCGACGTGCTTTTCCTCTCCGCAGAAGGGGAAATCATGGCCGCATCCGTCCCAAGGAAAATCTGGCAAACCCTCGGCGGGATTAAGACCGGTGTCATTCTACTCATTCTCGTCGTGGTCTTGGCTGCGGCGGGTACAGTGATCCTACAGCGTCCGGCAACCGACGCCGAAGAAATGCAGCGGGCGTATTCGCCGCAAATGCTGCGCTTGCTCGATGGCGCGGGACTGACTGACGTCTTCCACGCCTGGTGGTTCGTGCTGCTGCTGAGCCTGGTAAGCCTCAGTATTATCGCCGCCTCGATCCAGCGCTTTCCCAACGCGTGGCGATTTTATTCCCGTCCTTATAAGAGTCCTGACGAAAGCTTTCGTAAAGCGCTGCCGACGCACGCCCTCATCCCGATTCGCGATGAGGAAGGCGCACTAAGCGTGGCTGATCGCGTGTTCCATAAAGCAGGACTGAATCCCGAGCGGATCGTTCATAAGAGTAGTTTCTCGCTCTTCGGCGAGCGCCATCGTTTTTCTGAGATGGCGGTGTACATCGTGCACGCCAGCCTGCTTCTGATTTTTCTAGGCGGCATCGTCGACGCGCTCTTCGGATGGCGCGCCTTCGTCATGCTTACCCGTGGCCAGCAGTCGAGTCAGGTGGAGACGCAGGCCGGCAGCAGACGCAACCTGCCCTTTGCCGTCCGCTGTGACGGCGCAGGGCAGGAAAACTACACCGACGGCACGCCGAAGAAGTGGTGGTCCGATCTGGCGGTGGTTGAGAACGGCAAAGAAATCCTGCGCAAGCAGATTGTCGTCAATGAGCCTCTGGTCTATCGCGGCATCCGTTTTTATCAGGCGAGCTACGGCAAGACCAGAAAGCTCGACCGCTTGCTGCTTACGGCCACACCGCGAGATAGCAAGGCTTCTCCGGCACAACCCAAAAACGCTCCGGCCAAAGAAATCGCGATCGGCCTAAACGAAACTCTCCCTCTCGACTCCGACACGACCGTTCGCCTGGCCGAGTTCATTCCCGACTTCGTGGTGCAAGATGGCCACGTTTACGCGCGATCGAACGATCTCGAGAATCCGGCGGTGCGCCTGGTGGTCGAATCCAAGAAATCGGGTCAGCGGGCAAACGTCTGGCTGCCGCGTCTCGACGGTCTGCAAGAGAACCCCGAGCAGAACGATGCAGCGCCCTACGAATTCGAAGGCAAAGACGTGCAGATGGCCTACTTCACCGGCCTCGAAGTCTCGCACGAGCCGGGGCAGTGGGGAGTTTGGGCCGGAGTTCTCGTCATGGGCCTGGGCCTGGCGATGGTTTTCTATTCCGTTCATGCCCGAGTGTGGGCGGTTCCGGTAAGAGATGCAGGCGGCCAACTCATGCTCTGGATCGGCGGCGCCGCCAACAAAAATAAAGATGTCTTCGAGCAGCGCTTTCGCAGGCTGGTCGAGCAAATCGAATCCGAATTAAAAATTTCCGCGAAGCCGCGCGCCGCAGCGCAGGTGATCGCACTCGCCGGAAAGTAATCGGTAACGGAGGATGATTCTATGGCACGAGTAGCAAGAGCCGAAGCGCATCCAGTCGCAACCGGCACCGGGCTGGTCGTATTGGTAGGACTGGGCGTCGCCTTTCTGCTGTTCATGGCGTTTCTAAACGTGGTCAAGAGCGGCAACCTGCTCAACGACTCCAACCTGCTCTACGCAGCGCTAATTTTTTATTCGGGAGCTGGAGTGCTTTATCTCGCCTTCGGCATCACCGGGCTGGCTGCCTACATCCGCTTCGCGTCGCTCGCCACTTGGGCGGGATTGCTGGCCAACACCGGAGCGGTCGCGCATCGTTGGTACGAATCCGGGCATCCGCCCTTCGCCAGCATCTACGAGATGCTTCTCAGCTTCGTGTGGACGCTCGCCGTTCTCACCCTCATTGCCGAAAAAAAATATGGAGTCAAAGTGATCGGCACGGTGACCATGCCGGTGGCAATTGTCGGCGTCGTGCTGATGCAATTGCTGCGCACCGAAGTCCATCCACTCGTGCCGGCGCTGCAATCCACCTGGCTGCACGTTCACGTAACGCTCGCCATGCTGGCCTATGCCGCCTGCGCGCTCAGCTTCGCGCTGGCGATGATGTTCTTGATCCAGGACAAAATGCAGACCGAAACCTTCCTGGCCGCCACCAGCTTGTTCACCATCGCAACCTACGCGGGCATCCTGACCCGCTTCGAAAAATGGGGTGGACTCAGCGTAATCGCCTGGGATCCAGAACAAAAGTCGGAAATATTTCTATCCAAGGGCGTACGGCTTTTCGTCGTCATCCCCGATCTCGGCTGGATGCTGCTCCTGGTTCTCGCCGCAGTGGCAGCCCCGCTGGTTCTGTATATTCTCTGGCGCAAAACTCACAATGACACCCTGCTCAACATCGC
Source organism: Candidatus Sulfotelmatobacter sp. (assembly GCA_049513475.1). Lineage (GTDB taxonomy): Bacteria > Acidobacteriota > Terriglobia > Terriglobales > Acidobacteriaceae > Sulfotelmatobacter. The sequence continues at coordinate 51,634 of JBEKWC010000022.1, forward strand.
CAATCGAGCCGTATTCCTCAGCATCCTGCTGCAAGCAATGGCGCTGGGTTTCTTCCTTCTTCGAGCCCGTGACGGCCGTTATGCCTCTCTCGATGCAGATGGCCTCTTCTCCACCGCGCTGGCGGCCAGCCCGTTCCTTCTTTCCGGCCTGGTCGGCGCAATCTTCGTTTCCCTGCTTTATTTATTACTACTGTGGAGGCGCGAAGACCTACAGCGCATGTTGCCCAGCGCCGACGAACTGGACCGCATCACTTACAAAACCGTCGCCATCGCGTTTCCATTACTCACCCTGATGATTGCGGCGGGCGCCTACTGGGCCAATCGCACCTGGGGTTCTTATTGGAGCTGGGACCCCAAAGAAACCTGGGCCGCGATCACCTGGCTGGTGTACGCCGGCTATTTGCACATGCGCATCACCCGCGGATGGCGAGGCCGGCGCGCCGCCTACTTCGCCATTCTCGGATTCGCCATCGTGATGTTCACCTTCTTCGGCGTCACCTACCTGCTGCCAGGATTGCATGCTTATGCCTAACTTGACGTACTCCACGGCGGCCAAGGCATCCCGGCCGATTGCGCAAACCGCGCAGTCGCCGGCTTTGCCTCACCCGCCCCCGAAATTATTGAGCGGCGACGAGAACACCATGCCTGAGCGTATTCAGCAAGAGCCCGGCTCCCCGCCAAGTTCGCTGCGGGTAAATTGGCAGATCAAAGCGATCCTGCCGATCGCTTTCGTTTTGCTCGCCGGGCTTTTGCTCTTCACGCTGGCAACGGTATCTCTACGCGACCCCGACCGCCACATCGTGCTGATCGTCGCGGGCGCGGGCGCGGTGGTCATCTGCGCCGTCTCTATGCTGGTGCTGGCGTACTTCATTCAACGCCCCATGGTCGAATTGCAGGAGAAAATCGCACAGGTGAGCGCAGGCAGTCTCGACGTGGCAGTCAGCTTCGCCGGACGCAACGACGAAATTGGCGACCTCGGCCAGAACTTTAATCACATGCTGAAACAACTACGCGAGAGCCGCGAGGAGATCGAGCGCCTGCACCGCACGCAAATGTCCCGCGCCGAACATCTGGCGACGCTGGGCGAATTGGCCACAGGCCTAGCCCACGAAATTCGCAATCCGCTGGCCGGCATCGCCGGAGTGATCGAGATCGTCGGCCGCGACCTGCCCGCGACCAGTCCGGCCCGCGCCGTGGTGAAAGACGTTCGCCAGGAAATCGCGCGCATCAACCGCACCTTATCCGATCTTCTCGAAACTGCCCGGCCTCACCCGCCGCAGATTCGCCAAGGCAATCTCAACACCACGGTCGAGCACGCGGTCATGCTGGCACGCCAGCAGGTGCTCTCGCAACCCATCACCATCGAACTGCGCAAGGCGCCCGATCTGCCCGAAGTCGAGCACGACAGCGATCAGATCCATCAGGTACTTCTGAATCTGCTTTTGAACGCGGTCCAGGCCGTCGAAGGCCCAGGCACGGTATTGGTCGAGCTTGGCTCGCGAAGCGGCTATGCAAGCGTGATGGTCAGCGATACGGGCCGCGGCATCCCGCAGCAACATCTGCCCAACATCTTCCGCCCCTTCTACACGACGAAAGGAAACGGCACCGGCCTCGGGCTCTCTCTAGCCCGCCGCATCGTGGAAGAACATCAAGGCCGCATCGAAGTCGCGAGTGTGGTAGGCGATGGAAGCAAGTTCACGGTGCTTTTACCGTTTAAAACCCCAGCTCAAGTTGCGATCTCGTAGAAAGTAGCGCCGACGGCCCGGCGGGCGTACTCGCCCGCCGTGCGGCTTCGATCCGCGCGATCCATGGTTTCGGGAAGGGAGCGGCTTCAGTGGCCTGGCAAAGCGCCCGCCGGACTGGCCACAGGCTCGGCCGCGACTCCCGTAAAGCCCACCCCGAGCCAGCAAATCCTCATCCATTCGTAGTAAATTAATCACCGATGCCCGCCGAGAAAGTAATGATCGTAGACGACGAACGTCTGGTCCGCTGGTCCCTTCGCCAGAAATGCGAGGAGTGGGGCTACCACGTCATCGAGGCCGATTCCGGCGTCCCCGCGCTGAAGTTGGCCCAGCACGAGTCCCCCGACCTCGTCCTGCTCGACGTGCGCATGCCCGATCTGACCGGCATTGAAGTGCTCGATCAACTGAAGAAAAACGGCGACGCCCGCGCCGTAATCATGATCACCGCCGATCCTCAACTCGACGATGTCAAAGCCGCTCTCAAGCTCGGAGCCTACGACTTCGTGGGCAAGCCCGTCGATTTCGACGAACTCCACGTCACCATCAAGAACGCGCTCGAAGCCACCAGCCTGCGCACGGAAGTCCAAACGCTGCGCAGCGAAGTTCGCCGCGGAGTCGGTTACGAGAGCGTGGTCAGCGTGTCGTCGAAGATGATCGAGCTGATGAACTTCGTCCGCAAAGTAGCGGCCAGCGAAGCTACCACGATCCTGATTCAAGGCGAGAGCGGTACCGGCAAGGACCTTATCGCCAAAGCCATCCACTACGAAAGCTCGCGCCAGGAAAAACCCTTCGTCGCCATCAACTGCTCCGCCATCCCCGAGACCTTGATGGAGGCCGAGCTCTTCGGCCACGAAAAAGGCGCATTCACCGACGCCAAGCAGATGAAGAAGGGCCTCTTCGAAGCCGCCGATGGAGGCACGCTCTTCCTCGACGAGATCGGAGAGTTGTCTCCGCTACTGCAGGCCAAACTGCTGCGTGTGCTCGAAGATCAGGTCATTCGCCGCGTAGGCGGCATCAAAGACATGCAGGTTGACGTGCGCGTGATCGCCGCTTCCAACCGCGATCTCGAAAAAGCGGTGCGTGAAGGCCAATTTCGCCAGGACCTCTATTATCGCCTCGCCATTATCGCCATCTTCATCCCTCCGCTGCGCGACCGCAAAGAGGACATCATGCCCCTGGTCGAGTTCTTCATCGACCGCTACAACCGCCGCTTCAAGAAGTCGATTCGCGGCATCACCGAGGACACTCGCCGTCTCATCCTCTGTCACAACTGGCCGGGCAACGTGCGCGAGTTAAAAAACACGATCGAGCGCGGCATGATTCTCGAAGACGAGCAATTCCTGCGCCCGCTGTACCTGCCCTTTTCCGTCGGCGAATCCGGCGGCCGCACTGTCTTCGAACGAACTTCGCCTAGCGACGGCGGACAACCCTTGCCCAACGGCCGCATGCTGCCGCGCCTCTACATCCCGGAGGGCGGGACCTCGCTCGAAGAGGTGGAGCACGCCATGGTCGAACTGGCCATGCGCCAGGCCAACGGCAATCAGACCCACGCCGCAAAATTGCTGGATATCAGCCGCGACGCTCTTCGTTACAAGCTCAAGAAATTCGGCCTGATCGGCGGAGACGAAGAAGGCGCTCAAACCGCCGTCGCCGAGGAGTAGTCATCGCAGTGAAAGCGCAATCCCGCTCAGCCCCATTCACTCCCGACGACCGCCAGCGCGAAGCGATCGAGCACGTTCACGGTCCCATGCTCGTGGTGGCAGGCGCCGGCACGGGAAAAACATCGGTATTAATCCACCGCATCGCCCGCCTGGTCGAGCAAGCTCACGCCCAGCCCGAGCGGGTGCTCGCTCTCACTTACACCGTCGCCGCCGCCAACGAGATGCGCGATCGCGTGCGCGAGCAGGTGGGCAAGAAGATTCATTCCTTGACATTTCACGACTATTGTCTCGGTCTACTGCAGCGCGCTGGCAGAGACTTTGGCGTGCTCGACGAAAAAGATCTCTGGATTTTCCTGCGCAAGAGAATCCGCGACCTTCACCTGCAGCATTACGTTCGCGCCGCCAACGTGACCCAGTTTCTCAACGATCTCTTGGGATTCCTCAGCCGCTGCCACGACGAACTGGTGACCCCGGAAATGTATACCGCATACCTGGCGCGCCTGGAGCGAGGCGAGCTTCCCATTCCCCGGGTGGCAAAATCAAAAGATCAGTTGAGCGACGCCGAGGTGATCGCGCGCTGCCAGGAAATCGCCCACGTCTTCGTCACCACCGAGCGCTGGCTGCGCGAAGAGAATCTGGGCACCTTCGGCCACATGATCACGCGCGCCCACCATCTGCTCTCTACCGACAGGAATCTGTTGGCTGAAGAGCAGGCGCGTGCCCGCTTCATCCTGGTCGACGAATTTCAAGATGCCAACTTTGCTCAGATTCAAATCCTCGCTGCACTGGCCGGAGAAGAGGCGAATCTGTTCGCGGTCGGCGATCCCGATCAGGCCATCTATCGCTTCCGCGGCGCTTCCAGCGCAGCCTTTCAATTGTTCCGCCGGCATTTTCCTCAAACAAAATTGGTGTTGTTGGGGAGAAACCGCCGTTCCACCACCTCGATTCTGCGATGCGCGTTTGCCGTGGTCGATAAGAACCCGCCCGTGTTCGCCGCGAACCAGTTCACCGCGAGTCAGCCAGGCGCTTTCGCTTACCAGCGCGCGCCTTTGCTCTCTGCGAAGGATGAAGCCGCCAAGCTGGAGGGGAAAGCACTCGCGGCATTTCCTGTGGAGGCGGTTTCCTTTGCCGTCAAGGATGCCGAAGCGCCCGACGTGGTCCGCAGCATCGAAGAAACCCAACGCCGTTTGCGCTGCAAGTGGAAGGACTTCGCCGTTCTCTACCGTTCGCATGTGAACCGCGACGAAGTCGTGAATCAGCTCGCCGAGAGGCCGATTCCATTCACCATCGAAAACATGGACGTCAGCGACACTCCCGAGGTCCGCGACCTGTTCGCCTGTGTCGCCGTCGTGGTCGACCTGGGCTCGGATGCCAGCCTTTTTCGGGTAGCCGCGCTGCCTCAGTTCGACGTGGACCCCGAACAGCTTCGCGCCGCACTGCGCAGCATCGCGAAAGAATCGAAAGAGGGAGTCGTAGTCCCGCTCGCTTCTGTGCTGGAGGGCGTCGCAGGGGGTCGCGCCGTGCTGGAAAACGTTTATCAGGCCAGAACCGACGTCAGCCGGACAGAAGCCAAAGCTCGCGCAGCGCTGGAACTGATCGCAAAGCAATTTCATCTCGACGTAAACTCCCGGATTCTGCAGGCAGCCCTGGTCTTCGCCCGCGAATGGGAGAAAAAGAAAACGACAGAAACCAAAGAACTCGGCGAGTGGATCGAGTATCTCGATTATTTCCGCCAGGCCGGCGGCGTAATTCCTCTGGCTTCAAATGACGATGAGGATGCCGTTCGCCTGATGACCGCGCACGGTGCCAAAGGCCTCGAGTTCGCACATGTCTTCATCGTGCGCGCCACCAGCGGTTCGTTTCCCGCCAGTTATCGGGAAACGTTGGTCGAGTTCCCGCAGGAACTGGGCGACCCGGATTCCGCCGTCGACGTCGACGACAAAACGCTCTTTGGCCAGGAAGAGCGTCGCCTTTTCTACGTGGCCATGACGCGAGCGAAAGATTCGCTGCACATCTATGGCAAGCAAGGAATCGGTCGCGACAAAACGCCCGCTGGATTCATGCGCGAGATGATCTGCAACCCGTCGCTCGAACCCTGGCTCAGGGCGCGAGCCGCGCTCCCTTCCCAGCCCGAGTTGCTTGATCTCAGTATTGCCGCGGGTGCCGACCCCGCCTATCCCGAAGTTTCGAGGCTGCCCGCCTGGCTCGCACTTCCGCCGATCCCGGGGCTCGAAGCGCGCTTGAGCGCCTCGGCCATCGACACCTACCAGAACTGCCCCTTGCGCTTCAAGTTCGAACGCGAGTGGAGACTGTCGAAAGAACTGCACGCGGCCATGCAGTACGGGGCCGCCATTCACCGCGTACTTCGCACCTATTACGATTCTCAGCGCCTTGGCCGCACGAGGAGCGATGAAGAGCTTCTGCAATTATTTCGCGACGATCTGACTGCCTCCGGAATTCAGGACGAATATCAGCGCGACTTGTATTTGAAGCAGGGGCTGCAGCAGTTGCAGGATTTTCTCACCGCGACCACTGCCACCGCTGCGCCGGAGGTATTGCACACCGAAGAGTGGTTCGAAGTCGAAATCTCCGGAACGAAAATCGCGGGGCGCATCGACCGCATCGACCGTATGCCCGACGGCAGCGTCGCGGTCGTCGATTACAAAACCGGCAAGGCGCGCTCTCAGGAAGATGCCGACGACAGTCTGCAGCTCTCCATCTACGCCATGGCGGCGCGGGAGAAGTGGGGATACGAGGTCAGCCAGTTGGTGTTTCACAATCTCGAGGGCAACGTGCCGGTGGTTTCGCGGCGCACGGAGTTTCAATTGGCCGAGACGCGCAACCAGGTGGGGGATGTAGCGCGCAACATCGCCGCGGGGAATTTCAAACCTAAGCCCGATTATTACTGCAATTTCTGCGCCTTCCGCGGATTATGCCCGGCGCGAGAAAAACGAGTTCCGAATCTTTCGAAAAAATCCGAATCGTAAGGGCGGGATGTGGGGCCTTGATGAGCGAAACTTAACATGTTCTTCGGCAAAAACTTAGGGGACGCTTTCCGCGTCCCCTTTTGACTCCTACTGACTTCTCTTAGTGCTTCTTTTTCTTCTTTGCCTTTTTCTTCGTTGCCATTGGTTCTATTCTCCCTTCCATTGTTCATGGAAAAATCTGCAACGGTGATTTGTTGCAACTATTTGATTGTATAGAGTTAATGAAAAATGAAGTCAAGAAAAAAATGCATGAGGTGTAGCTTGCGTTGGTGTACCAAAGTCACTGCGAAGCGAGCATGAAACGCGATGCGAGGAGAAATGTCCTGCCAGTCTCCGTCTGATGTTGCCCTGAACACGAGATCCCAGAAGCTGAAGAGCCGCTTGCGTTGCGCGAGCGCGAGTAAGTTGCGAGAAACTGGTGCCTGACATCGCGATGCGAAGCGTCTGTGGAACCCCATCGTTTTCGCTTGCCAGGCATCTATAATAGGGGTCGCGAAATCTTCGCGGGAGCATGATCTATGGCGGCTTTCGACGATGTTGTCATCCTCTCTGGTTGTCGCACTGCAGTAGGAAAGTTTCAAGGCAGTCTCTCCGATCTCAGCGCGCCGCAGTTGGGTGCGGTCGTAGTGCGCGAAGCGGTGAAGCGCGCCGGCTTGAATTCCGATCAGGTCGACGAATGCATCATGGGCAACGTCCTCCCTGCCGGTCTCGGGCAAAATCCCGCGCGTCAGGCCGCCATCTTCGCTGGACTCTCTCCGGCGACAGGTGCCATGACAATCAACAAAGTTTGTGGCTCCGGATTGAAAGCGGTCGCGCTCGCCGTGCAAGCCGTGCAGACCGGCAACAGTTCCATCGTGGTCGCCGGCGGCATGGAGTCGATGACCAACGCTCCCTATCTTCTGCCGCAAGCGCGCAAAGGCTATCGCCTCGGCAACGGCCAGGTGATCGATTCCATGGTCCACGACGGCCTCTGGGATATTTACAACGACTACCACATGGGCATCACCGGCGAAAATGTAGCAGAGAAATACGGCATCACCCGCGAAGAGCAAGACGAATTCGCCGCACACTCGCACCGCAAAGCCTTAGCCGCGATGAAGGAATGCCGTTTCAAGTCGCAAATCGTCCCAGTAGAGATTCCGTCGAAGAAGAAAGGCGAAGCCCCGACGCTGTTCGACAAAGATGAATCTCCGCGCGAAGACAGCACTATCGAAGCCCTGCGCTCACTGAGGCCAGCCTTCAAAAAAGACGGCACGGTAACGGCCGGCAATGCCCCCGGCGTAAATGATGGAGCGGCGGCAGTGGTCGTAACCAGCGCGCAACGCGCCAAAGAATTGGGCGCGCAGCCCATGGTGCGAATCGTGGCGCAAGCCACCAGCGGCGTCGAGCCCAAGTGGGTGATGATGGCCCCCGTCGATGCCGTGAGAAAAATCTGGGAGAAGACGGGCTGGAAAAGCGACGAAGTCGATCTTTACGAACTCAACGAAGCTTTCTCCGTGCAGGCGCTGGGTGTGATGCGCGAACTTGGCCTCGATCCCAACAGAGTAAACGTAAATGGCGGCGCCGTTGCGATCGGCCACCCCATCGGCGCCAGCGGCGCGCGCGTGCTGGTGACGCTGATCTACGAGATGGCTCGCCGCAACGTAAAGCGCGGCATTGCTGCCCTGTGCCTCGGCGGAGGCAACGCAGTCGCTATGGCGGTAGAAAGAAACTAGATTGGCGTCCTGCTCCCAAAGATTGTCCGTGCTTCTCTAGTGCTCGCCAGAAGCCGAAAGCCGCTCACCTGACCGTGCGCAACGTAACCGTGAACACCGCTCCGCCCCCCGGCGCGTTGGCAGCTTCAATGTTGCCGTTGTGTTCCTTCAAAACTGACTTGCAGATGCTAAGCCCCAGCCCGGTTCCGCGCCCCGGTCGCTTCGTCGTATAAAAAGGATCGAAAATGCTGCTCAGGTTTTCCACCGAAATCCCCGGCCCGTCGTCCTGAAACGTAACCCAAACCGTATCCGCGCCGGCCCCGACCCGGATGCGCAGCGTGCCGTGATCGCGGGCTTCGCGAATGGCCTGCTCGGCGTTCAGGATCAAATTCAAAAATACCTGCATCAGTTGATGCGGATCGCACTCCACATAAGGTAGCCCCGGTTCGCGAAGATAGTCGACGGTAATATTGTTTTTCCGCAGCGAGTAGGCGTGCAGGTTCAGCGTTCGCTCCACAATCTCACCCAAATTCGCCCGCGTCTTGCCCGGCGCCGGTGGGGTGGAAAAATAAGTAAGGTTGTGCACGATCTCGGCCGCCCGCCGTGCCTGCTGCTGCAAAATCAAGACTTGTTTCCGCGCCGCCTCCGTAGTCTGGCTATCCTGCAGAAGTTCGCTGACTCCCAGAATGCTGGTAAGCGGATTGTTCAATTCATGAGCTACCCCTCCAATCATCGCTCCCATCGCCGCCAAGCGCTCACTCTGCACAATCTGCTGCTCCAGCTTTTTCTCCGTGGTAATGTCGCGCACGGAAACGATCACCCCGCCCAGCTTCGAATCGGCGTCAAAGAACTGGCTGGCCGCCGCCCGCATGGTGCGCCAGCTTCCATCGCGATGCCGCGCCCCGTATTCCGCTGAGCCAACGACGCGTTTGCTGGAGGCGACATCCTGATAAAGCAGGGTCAGCTCGGAGGAGTGATCCTGAATATCTGAGATCTTCCTCCCCACCAGATCCTGCGGTTCGTATCCCAACAGCTCCCGCACGCGCGAACTCACGAAGGTGTAGCGTTCCTGGAGATCGATCACGAGGATCAGGTCCGGGAAGCTCTCGAGCAAGCGCCGCCGGAATTCCTCCTGCTGCAGCAATTGCCGCTCCAGCTTTCGCCGCTCGGTCACATCCACCAGCGTGCCTTGATAACGAATCAACTTCCCGGTAGCGTCCCAGACGGCGCGCGAAGATTCGAGAAAGACGGCGGCGCTACCATCTTTCTTTCGCAGCATGATCTCGCGAGCGCGCACACCGCCGCGGTCATCCCGGGCTCGCCCCAGCACGGGAGCCTCGCTCGAATCCAGGTTGAGCTGTCCAGGTTCCAATGCAAGCAACTCTCCTTTCGTGGCATACCCCAGGATACTGACCAACGCCGGATTCGCATCCAGCAGCCGGCCCTCCGGTGTACTGAAGTACGCGCCTTCCTGCAGAGTCTCGAACAACTCGGTGAAGCGCAGTTCCTTTTCGTGCTGGCCGGTCACGTCCCGCCCCAGCACACTGACCCCAACCACCTCGTCGCTCTTCACGATGGCATTGAGTACGCAATCGAAATACAGCGGCCGGCCATCGTTGTTGAAACGCACGCGCACCGTGCCCGCCCAGTGCCGGCGCTCCAGAAATCGGCTCAGGCCGGCCTCAACACTGGCGCGTGTGGGTTCTTGCACGAATTCGAAAAACCTGTGCCCCACAATCGCGGTGTAGGGAACCCCGAGCAATTCGCTCACCCGCTTGTTCACGGTGCGCACCGTGCCGTCGAGCGAAGCCGCGCAGGCCGCGTCGTCGAGGGAGTCGATCAACTCCTTGAAGCTGCGGTTGGAGCGCGCAATCATCTCGTTGAGCTGATCGAGTTGCTCTTCCGATGGCGCCGCGCCCACGTGCTCCTGCAAATTCTGCAGCAGCACCTTAAGCTCGCCGACCTCCCGGCGTCGGCCGTAGGCATACACAGCCAGAAGCACCGCCAACACCAGCACGCCCAGAGCCATTGGCCCTAAGTGATAAGGCAGAGTCTCAAGGCGTTCCCACGCAAGCACAGCGAAGCCGACCGCGAGCAGCACCATGAACCACAGAATCCACCGCCAAAGCTGCGACTCTTCGCGCTCCAGATTCTGCGAAGGGCGCTTCTGCGTAGGGACTGAGGGCCGAGGTGCACCGGGGGAGGACGGCATATGGGGAGCTGTAGGGCTCTTCGTCAGCAGGAACGAAAAACCTTGCATCGCTGAATCATAGTAATTCCACCCGAAGCAGCGGACAACCATGCTTGTTGGAGATGTTGGTACGTGGCGAGAATCCGCAAACTTCGGCGGAGCTTTACACGGTGATCCCCCGTGCCCTCTGTGTTAAATTCCGGATTCCTAAATCGTGGCGCACCTCGGGACTGTGCCGTTCCGGGATTTCCTCAGCCTCAGCGACCCAGCTTTGAAATCCATCACAACCGAGCTTCACTCCGGGAGCGTAACCTGTCTCCATTCCGGAATCAGGCCTCAGTGTGCCGACGGCCGCACGGAAATGTCTCGCCCGGAGCACGCATGCTCTACAAGACCTAAGCGCCGCGGTCTAGGGCATCGACGCCAACATCATTCAAGTAGAAGTCGATTGCTCCGGCATCAAAACCGATCAGGATCCCTTCCACAACGTCGGCTTGCCCGACGACGCCGTAAAGCCGCGTCCGCGCCACTCTAAAAATTGCGGCTACGACATTCCCCCCCCACGCACATCACCATCACCTCGCTTTCGCGGATAATTAGGTAGGCATTTCCAGGAAAAGAATGTCCCTCCCAAAAAAAAGAGAAGCTGAGGAACTTCCCTCAGCTTCTCGAATTTTGCAATGCGAACTGACTAGAGTGGCTTCGTCGGTGTCCCGGTCAAACCAAAGGAGGCGCCGGAGCACTGCCGTGAGTTGAGCCCCAGAGCCGCGTCGCACCAGTTGGCCCAGGTGAACTCGAAGAAAAGCGAGTTCAAAAATACCTCATGCGCCGGTTGATACTGGCCGGAGATGTTGTTGGCTTTTTGCGTCGTGTTGGAAAAGAAAAATCTTCCGACACTGCAGCTGCCATCCGTGGCTGCGTTAGTGCAGTTGGGGGTGAGGTTAATCCAGTACGCGCCCGGATTTAGGGTTAGTGGCGCCGATAGCGGCACAAAGACGGTGTATTCGTTCAGCCCGATGAAGTTACGGCCTGTGGCCGCCACGGAAACGCTTCCCGAGCCCGAGGCCAAGCTGGTTCCGCCGTTGCCCTCGGAAACTCCAGTACGGATGTCATAGCTGCCGGTGACCGGATCGAAGTTCGCATCCGCTTGGACATTGACTAGAATTCCAGTCACGGTGACTGTGCTGGTTGGGGAAAAAGCCCCGTAGGTGGAGCTGCCGGGAATAATCAGGGTATCTTCATCGGAAAAGCCGGCAGCATTCAAGTCGGACGGGTTGAGGTCCCCACTGTAAAACAAGCATGGGTCGCATAGCGCCGGAGGGACGGCCGTGCCGTTCCACTGACTGCCCCCTTTGTTGCTGCCCGCCAGGTGCTGCGACATCGCCGGTTTATTCGTTGCCGCCGCTGCGGAGAGGGTAAGCGCTACCACGAAAGCTGCTGCGAAAAGCGTCGTTTTCACTCGAATTCCTCCTGTTCGATTTTTTCGCGATCTCTTTCAGGATTGGCCGTTCCGCATCAATCCCGGAACCGCTCCTGTCCAAAACAAGCTCAAGTCACGTTCTTATTTCGTTTCCGCTCCACGCAGCGCAAACGACATGCCCGCACACTGCTTCGAATTGAGACCCAGAAACGAGTCGCACCAGTTCGACCAGGTAATCCCGAAGTAAGTGGAGTTCAAATACATCTCGTGAATCGGCTGCCAGCTGCCGTATAGGTTGTTGGCCAGTTGGCTGTTGGACGCGAATTGCCGGAAAACATTGCAGCTGCCATCGAGTGTGTTAAGGCATTCCGGGGTCACGTTGAACCAGTATGTTCCCGGAGTGAGCGTGATCGCCGGAGACCACGAAACTTCTACCGTATATTCGTTCAGTCCCAGAAAGTTCCGCCCGGTTGCCTGAACGACTGCGGCGCCAGAGCCCGACTGCACTTCGGTTCCGCCGTTGCCTTCCGAAACGCCTTGGCGGATATCGTAGGTCGCAGTCATTGGATCAAAGGCGGCGTCAGCTTGAATATTGAACATAATGCCGAAAACATTCGAAGTTACCGGAACGTCGACCGCGCCATAGGTGCTGGATCCGCCGGGGAGGAGCAAAGTATTTTCATCGGACAATCCCGCGGCGTTGAGATCGGCAGTGTTGATATCGCCACCGTAGAACAGACAGGGGTGGCACAGGGACGGCGGGGCGGGGCTGGGGCTGTCGGTGAACGCCGAAGCCGCGCCCGGGGTGCCGGCCAGGTGCTGCGACTTAGCCGGCTTTTTGGTGTTCGCCGCCGCTGCCGTAAGGCTGAGCGCCACCACTAACGCTACTGCTGAAAGCGTTGTTTTCACTATATTCCTCCTCTGGGTTTTTCACCGCTGAGACCAGAAACCAATTTTGCGAAGCGCAAAACCGTTCGGCGAGTCTATGCCGCTCGTCTGTGGATTGCAATGGAGAACAAAGTACCTACAAGTCTCAAATGCCTTACTGCGCAAGCTTTTTGCAATATGCGGCGCGAAAGCGTAGCGATCTCTTCTTGACAATCACGAAGCGAAACTCGCTGCCGGTGGTGCAGGGCGAGAAAATCGCGATGGGGGGACAGCCGACCCGGGCTGTCCGTCGAGCGCAGCTCGACCTCTTCTTCGAGCGACAAGCTGCATTACTTCGGTCGCCGTTATCGCGGCTCGGGTCAAAAAAAGGATTCCTATCATGGATCGCTTCGGCGGTGCCAACAGCGGCTGAGGCAGGAGCGGCTTTAGCCGCCACTCGCCCGCATGGCGCCGCATGGCGCGCATGGCGTGCCGTCATTGACCCTCGCACGCCAACATGTTATAAATGCCCGTTTTGCACAGGAACGTCCGGAGCAAAGCTCTAAAGCTGCGGGCGAACCTGGGCGCGAACTCCGACGCGGCCAAGCTCCAACACTCCGTTCCAGGTTTGCGGTGGAAGCGTGTTCGGAATTCCGGTGATGATTTCGCTCGACTGGGTGTCGTCTATCCTAGCTGCTCGAAATTCTTCTCCCGGAAGGCGGTGCCTAAACACGTTTGTATATTCCTGAAAACCGATTCGATGGAGGACTCATCATGCGAACCTTGCTGGCATCTGCTGCGTTCCAATCCTGCCGTACCGTCATGATTATGAAGAAGATCATTCGAAAAAAAAATCTAGCGCTAGCGGCCTTGCTTCCCCTTTGCACCTCTGTCTTCGCTCAAGCCGCTCCCGAAGCCGGCGGTGAGGCCTCTCTCAAGCTTCCCGACCTTTCCTCGGTCAGCTTCCTCAACGGCGCCATCGACGGCCATCGCCTGCTCCTGATCGGCATTCTGTTTTGCATCTTCGGGCTCGGCTTCGGCATGGTCATCTATATGCGCCTCAAAAACCTGCCGGTCCATATCTCCATGAAGGACATCTCCGAACTCATCTACGAGACCTGCAAAACCTATCTGGTCACCCAAGGTAAATTCATTCTGTTCCTCTGGGCCTTCATCGCCGTCATCATCCTGCTTTACTTCGGCGTACTCGAGCACATGGAAGCCATGCGCGTTGCCATCATCCTGGTCTTCAGTCTGGTTGGCATCGCCGGCAGTTATGGCGTGGCCTGGTTCGGCATTCGCGTAAACACCTTCGCCAACTCCCGCACTGCCTTCGCCTCGCTCCCCGGCAAACCGTTCCCGGTTTACCAGATTCCGCTCGAGGCCGGCATGAGCATTGGCATGATGCTGATCAGCGTGGAACTGCTCATCATGCTCATCATCTTATTGTTCATCCCCGGCGACTACGCTGGCCCCTGCTTCATCGGCTTCGCCATCGGAGAATCCCTGGGCGCGGCGGCCCTGCGGATCGCCGGCGGCATCTTCACCAAGATCGCCGACATAGGCTCCGACTTAATGAAGATCGTCTTCAAGATCAAAGAAGACGACGCCCGCAACCCTGGCGTCATCGCCGACTGCACCGGTGACAACGCCGGCGACTCGGTCGGCCCCTCCGCCGACGGCTTCGAAACCTATGGCGTTACCGGCGTCGCCTTAATCACTTTCATTCTTCTCGGCGTGAAGAATCCCACCGTGCAAGTGCAGCTTTTGGTGTGGATTTTCGTCATGCGCGTCATGATGCTCGTGGCCAGCGCGGTTTCTTACTTCCTTAACGCCGCCATCGCCAAAGCCCGCTTCGGCAACGCCGACGAGATGAACTTCGAAACTCCGCTCACCACCCTCGTCTGGCTCACTTCAATCGTCTCTATCGCGTTGACCTTCCTGGTTTCCTACTTCATCATTCCCGACCTCGGTGCCGACCCCTCCCAGTGGTGGAAGTTGGCGGTCATCATCTCCTGCGGAACGCTCGCCGGTGCGCTCATCCCCGAATTGGTGAAGGCGTTCACCTCGACCGAATCGCGCCATGTGAAAGAAGTCGTTACTTCCGCCGAAGAAGGCGGAGCGTCGCTCGGCATTCTCTCCGGCTTTGTGGCCGGAAACTTCTCCGGCTACTACTTGGGCTTGTCGATGGTGCTGTTGATGTCCATCGCCTACTATTTCAGCACCAAGGGATTAGCCACTGCCGCCGACATGTTGGCTCCGGCGGTCTTCGCCTTTGGACTCGTAGCCTTCGGCTTCCTCGGCATGGGCCCGGTCACTATCGCGGTCGATTCCTACGGTCCGGTCACCGACAACGCGCAATCGGTCTACGAACTCTCTCTCATCGAACAGGTCCCGAACGTCGAAGCCGAAATCAAGAAAGATTTCAACATGGGAGTCAACTTCGACCGCGCCAAGCATCTGCTCGAAGCCAACGACGGCGCAGGCAACACTTTCAAAGCCACCGCGAAGCCAGTACTGATCGGCACCGCGGTGGTGGGGGCGACCACCATGATCTTCTCCATCATCATGGCGCTTACCGCCGGCCTCACCGAAAACGTCGACAAGCTCTCGCTGCTGCACGCCCCATTCTTCCTCGGACTGATCACCGGCGGCGCGATGATCTACTGGTTCACCGGAGCCTCCACCCAAGCCGTCACCACCGGGGCCTATCGCGCCGTCGAATTCATTAAAGCCAACATCAAGCTCGAAGGCGTGGTAAAGGCCTCGGTAGCCGACAGCAAGAAGGTGGTGGAAATCTGCACAAAATATGCGCAGAAGGGCATGCTGAACATCTTCATCGCGGTCTTCTTCGGCACCCTCGCCTTCGCCTTCGTCGAACCGTTCTTCTTCGTGGGCTACCTAATCTCAATCGCGATCTTCGGCCTCTACCAGGCCATCTTCATGGCCAACGCCGGCGCCGCCTGGGACAACGCCAAGAAAATCGTCGAAGTAGAAATGAAGCAGAAGGGAACTCCTCTGCACGACGCCACCGTAATCGGTGACACCGTAGGCGACCCCTTCAAAGACACGTCCTCGGTTGCGCTGAACCCGGTTATCAAATTCACCACGCTGTTTGGATTGCTGGCGGTAGAGTTGGCAGTCACGCTCACGCACGATCAGGGTCCGATGATCACCGATGTGCTGGCGCTGGCCTTCTTCGCAGTCTCCTTCTTCTTCGTCTACCGTTCCTTCTACGGCATGCGAATCCGAAGCGACAAAGCCGAGTAAAGTAGCGTCGGGGCTGACGAGCCAAAAATAAATGTGGGGACAGCTCCCTCGGCTGTCGGCCGGACGCAGCCCGGCTCTGCGATCTAGATAGCTCTCAAGAACAAAGCGCCATCCGACGAATTCGGATGGCGCTTTCACCTCTGCGAAAGCAATTCTCAATCACCTAAGCGCGCAATGACTAAGGCGGCGGAGTGCAGCCACAAGTTTTACCCCGTGAAACCCGGTGACCTCTGCGGTTAAGCTCTTGAAGCTGACCCGAGAAAGATGGCTCAAAGGCGAGGGTGACCCGATGGCAAAATCGCCCGATAATTAGTTCGGCCCTTTCATCTTCTCTTTCACGCTATGCGCCAGCTTCTCGATCTCCTCCGCCTTCTTCACCACGTCCAGCGAAAGGATATTCTCGTTCGACCGATCCACATAGTCCTTCAGCTCGGCGGAGAGTTTGAGTAGTTTGTCGGTGTCTGCCTTGATCGAAGCCTGGCGCTCGAGGTTGGCTCTCTTCGCCATATCGCGATCAAGTTTGGCCCGGCTCTCATCCACATCGGCCGGAGCCGCGGTGCCATCAACGCTCTGCCGTGCTCCACGTTGGCCGTCAGCACTGCGGGGAAGGGAAAACAACAAGCAAAAGAAAAGTAGCCACGCTATCAGTTTGGGTCGCATGGTGTCCTCACAAAAACGGCGCTAGGCTCGCGCTTGATCCCAAAGTATGACACTTTCGCGATGGCGGAAAGTGGAAAAATATCGGGGCCGGAGGGGTCAGGGAACGGAGTCAGAAATCGATAGGGAAAGACTCGTGGGGGAAGGATCGGGGCGGGGAAGGGGCGGTAGGAAAAGAAGGAAAGAATCGGGGCGGGGAAGGGGCGGTAGGAAAAGAAGGAAAGAATCGGGAAGGGCACAACGTTCAGTCGTGCCGTATCCGAGATAAATTGATTTCGGCTTTCGCCGCCGCCGAGGTGAGCCGCTACAGCGCGCTCATATTCGACAGGAACTCGCCGTTAGCCTTGGTCTTGCTCAGCTTGTCGATCAGCAACTCCATCGCCTCCACCGGCGACAGCGGATTCAGCACCTTGCGCAGCACCCAGATGCGCGACAAATCCTCCTTAGGAATCAGCAACTCTTCCTTACGAGTACCGGAGCGTTGAATGTCGATCGCCGGAAACACGCGCTTATCCACCAGCTTGCGCTCCAGAATAATTTCGGAGTTGCCCGTGCCCTTAAACTCTTCAAAGATCACGTCATCCATGCGTGACCCAGTGTCGATCAAGGCGGTGGCAATAATGGTCAAAGATCCGCCTTCTTCAATATTGCGCGCCGAGCCAAAAAACCGCTTGGGCCGCTGCAGCGCATTCGAATCCACGCCGCCCGAAAGCACTTTGCCCGAAGGCGGGACAATCGTGTTGTAGGCGCGCGCCAGCCGCGTAATCGAATCGAGCAGAATCACCACATCGCGCTTGTGCTCGACTAGCCGCTTCGCTTTCTCGATCACCATCTCGGCCACTTGCACGTGCCGCGCCGCCGGTTCGTCGAAGGTGGAAGAAATCACCTCGCCCTTCACCGAACGCTGCATGTCCGTAACCTCTTCCGGCCGCTCATCGATCAGCAGAACCATCAGCACCACTTCCGGATGATTCGTCGTAATCGAGTTCGCCACATTCTGCAGCAGCATGGTCTTGCCGGCTCGTGGCGGAGACACGATCAACCCGCGCTGCCCTTTACCGAGCGGCGTAAGCAAATCCATCACGCGCGCGCTCGCGTTCTCGCGCGTAGTCTCCAGCTTCAACCGCTCCTGCGGATACAGCGGCGTCAAATTGTCGAACAGAATCTTGTTGCGCGCCTCATCCGGCGACTCGAAGTTCACCGCCTCGATCTTCACCAGCGCAAAATATTTCTCGCCCTCATGCGGAGGCCGCACCTGCCCGCTGATCGTGTCTCCGGTCTTCAAATCAAATTTGCGGATTTGCGACGGCGACACATAAATATCGTCGGGGCCCGGCAGGTAGTTGTAATCCGGCGAGCGCAGAAAGCCGTAGCCGTCGGGCAAAATTTCAAGCACGCCTTCGGCGAAGATGTGGCCTTCTTTTTCGCTCTGCGCCTGCAGGATTTTGAAGATGAGATCCTGCTTGCGCAGTCCGCTGGCACCGGGCAGCTCCAAGGTCCTTGCGATTTTGGTCAGCTCGGTGATGTTTTTTTCTTTCAGTTCAGCAATGGTCATGATTTGTCCTAGAAACGATTCACCTAAACCCGTGCACTAAAACTTATTCGTTAGTGTCTGCGGGAGATTTCCAAAGGAAGGGTATTCAGGGAAGACAAAACACCAAGCAGGCGGGCGGGGCTGTTTTAAGCAGCCCGCCGTTGTGCCTCTGCAAAATTTTCCGGCTCCGACAACACTTCTTGCCGCTCCGCGCCTGCGATCCGGTCCAGCACCCCATTCATCGTTTCCTGGATTCTGGTGCTCGGCCGGTGGAACTTCCGCGTGGCCTTCGAGGCAAGCTGGCACAGCATATAACGATTCCGCAAGGTTTGTAAAGCGTCAAACACACGATCAGATCTCATGGTGTGTCTACTCCTTCCTTATATATATGGGCATCCGCTTCCGCCCTCGTTCCCTGGTCTGCCAGTCGGCGCCCACAGCCCACCCTAACCGACTGATTCCACTGAGATTTTAAAGGAGTTAGCGCAATTCCTACCCAGAATAGATGCGCGACCGCACTCCGAAGATGCTCTACTTTCCTGATTTGGCTTCGCAGGTCGGAGTCTCAGAACGGGACCTAGAGTCTTCGGATTGCCCTTGGAACAAGTCAATGTATAGGGAAAGCGCAAACACGTCAATACTTTTCTTAACTGAGAGCTTTAGAGTCGAAGTGCGATTCCTAAAAAGGTGCTCCGGACCGCAAGTTCCTGCATCTTGACACCGGGGAGAAGCTGGCACAAAATTGCCCCCTGCTTGCCTTTTAAGCCTTTGTTTTCATCGCGGGCAACGCCGTCGGCGATCGCCGTTCTGCGGAGGGTTCCGGTGTATCGGTCTAGAGTGCGCTGGTTTACTATTCTGGTTCGCGCGCTTGCTCTCCTCCCACTCTTCTGGTTGGCCAACCCGGCCTTCGCAGACTGCCTGGCCGCAGTGGGGGCAGAATCCTCAGCACACCGGTTATCTTTCCGTTGCCGGCCAGGCCCTGCCAAACTTGCGGACCAGGTTTTCGATCCCTTCGTTTCCCAGGAAGTCGCCGAGGCAGGCGATCGCCCGCGCCATCGCCGCGTAAGCTCGTGTGGAGCGGACACTCCGGTCCGCTGCCTTTGATGTTGGTCTTGACGTTGACTTTGGGCGGCACAGAGCTTTCAGGGCTGCCTAGATCGCGCCTTATCTGGTCTCGTGTTTGACCGGATCGCCCTCTAGCGGCGTCCCCCGCCATGCGCACCACCCCGATATCCGGGGAGCGCGTGTTCGTTCCTCGCATCATGGCCGGCCTCGCCCATGTTACCTCGCCCATCGCGCGCCTCGTTTCCCTGGAAGTGGTTGAAGCGCTGCGCCCCATGGTCCGGCAACGGTCCAACGTAGCCGTGGTGAGGATCAAAGCGGTTATCGACATGGCCGTAAAAGCCGTGAGGCCCGTGAAACCAGGGGCCAGCTCCAAGAAACACTCCGCCCACAAACCAATCGGGCCCGTAGTAGCCGTAGGGAGCACAATCATACGGGGCATAGTCGAAGTACCCGTAAGGGCACACGGGAGCCGCTCCGATGTTTACGCCGACAGAAACCTGGGCTGGCGCCACAGATGCACAGCATAAAAGGCCAGCTATAAGAGTTGTGAAAGCAAGAGCACTGACTTTGAACATAATCTCTCCTTATTTCCCATATTTCCCATCGATCGCACAGAATTTTAACCCAGACAACTGAACGCCAGCATAATACCGAAGGATCAGGACCGGCAAGTCGGCCATGGGAAGTGATCGCCACTTGCTCCCAGAGAGGCAATTGCCGGAAGTGAATTGTGAGCGCGATTGCGGTAAGAACCCTGTTGGCGAGTGTAGCGGCGATTTCACCAACACATGAAAGGCGTGGCGACTTCTATTTGGAAGGAGGCGCCGGAAGGATGGGCTTTATGCTCTTCATAATCTCGTCGATGGGCGAGGGAGCGGGAGTGGGGAACGACTCGATCCGCATCTCATATTCGCACGGAATCTTGAACAATGATGGGTTGGGAGTCGTGCGTTGGAGGTCAGATAGTTCGGTGATCGTCTTGCCCGCGGGCGGATCGTCAAAAACGCTGCGCACGAGGACTCGAAGGCCGGGAGATATCCAAAGCTCAACCGTCCGCGTGGATTGTGATTATTGCCATCGCCGCCGGACCAAACGCTCGTGGTCCGATATCCAAGGCAGGGATGCCGTTGATGGTAGTCGGCGCAGTTTTTCGATGGTTTGACCGGAAGAATGCCTGACTTCGTCCTGTTGGGACAACGGTAGCTGGCATGGCACCGGCCCTTCCCTGTCTGAGACAGGTCGTATTTCACAATTTTCTTCGCCGACGGGTCGGCGGCTGTCGTCTCGATGCTCCAGAGGTAGAGCGTCCTTGCGAGCGGATCATTCCCAATTGTGGACGGCGCTCACTGCCGGAGCAAATTTTCTCCGCAAGATCCGTCCGCACGCGGCCCTCGGCGTTGCGCCATACAAATTGCTCGCCCTTTTGCTCGGTCGTGGTCCCATTGGCCAGCGCCTTTACCACCGTCGCCGTTTGCTTGCCGAATATGGCAATCCTGTGCATCCTCTAGCGGAGCTTACAAGCGCGGGGTGTGCCCGCGCCGCAACGCCCTGAAATTGCGGCGGATCGATGTGGGCGCCTTGCGCCTACTGCTACGACAGCCAGGATCAGAGCAACCTCAACTGGCCGTTAGCAGGTCGTTACACTCAAATCGAGCCATTGCGGTCCGCGGCAAGCCATCCCTTCATGTCATTTGCGATAAGATCGCGATTCACCTCACCCCCAACTGCCAAAACAAAAACGAATAAACGTCCGTACTCTCCTCAATCTGCTTGGTGACCGGCTTCCCTTGCCCATGCCCCGCCTTACTCTCAATCCGCAACAAGATTGGACGCGTACGACTACTCCCATTCTTAGCTGAAGTCTGCATCAGCGCGGCCATCTTTTTCGCGTGCATGGGATCGACGCGCGAGTCGCTATCCGCGGTCATGAATAAGATCGCGGGATATTCCGTCCCCGCCTTCACATGGTGATAGGGCGAGTAGGCGTAGAGCCACTTGAACTGCTCTTCGTTTTCGGCGCTGCCGTACTCTGGAATCCAGAGCTTGGCAATCTGGAAATCCTGATAGTGCAGCATATCGAGCAGCGGAACCTGGCAAACGACCGCGCGAAACAGGTCAGCACGCTGTGTGATCATCGCGCCCATGAGCAGGCCACCGTTCGAGCCGCCCTGAATGGCTAGATGATTCTTGTCGGTATATTTTTCGGAGATTAAATGCTCGGCGGCCGCGATCATGTCGTCAAAGACATTTTGCTTGTTGGCGAGCATGCCGGCGCGGTGCCAGTCTTCTCCAAACTCGGCCCCGCCGCGCAGATTAGCTACAGCGTAGACGCCGCCGTGCTCCATCCAGAGATAGGCGTCACGCTTGAAGGAGGGAAGCAAGCTGACATTGAATCCGCCGTAAGCCGTGAGCAGCGTGGGATTGCGCCCATTTTTCTGCAAATCTTTTTTGTGCACCACGAACATGGGCACGCGCGTGCCATCTTTCGAGTGATACCACTCCTGCTCCACGTCATAAGCCGCGGGATCGAGCGAAGGCGCATCCACCTTGGCCCAAAGCGTGGTTGCGCCGGTCTCCAAGTCATAGCGATACACCGAAGGAGGCACCGTGAAAGATTGAAAGCCGTAGAAGACCTCGTCGCGATCCCATTTGCCGGCCGACCCGAACACCGTGCCAATCGCGGGCAGAGCGAGGTCGCCGAGCTTTTTTCCTTCCAGATCGAAGAGCCTTAGCTGCGAGCTAACATCGTGCTCGTACTGCGTGAAAAGTTTTCCTCCCCATACCGCCGCGCCCTGCAGCACGGCGTCCGTCTGCGGGATGATTTCCTTCCAGTGCTCGCGATCATAGTCTCCGGCATCGGTCACGAATACGCGGTAGCGTGGAGCATCTTCATTAGTAACGATAAAAAGTTTTCCTTCGTAGACGGATGCCCGGTAGAGAAAATTCTTGCCCGTAGTCACGCGCGTGGGCGGCGTGCCCGCCTTTAGGTCCATCAAGAAAAGCTCGGTTTTAGTCCAGCCTTGCGACACGTGAATGATGAGCCAGCGGCCGTCGTGCGAGAGATCGACGCCGATCATATCCTCGGGATCGCGGCCTTCGCCGAAGATGGGCGAGTCTTTGGCGGGATCATCGCCGAGTTCGTGATAGAAAACGTGGCGATTGTAGTTTTCCTGGCCGGCGGCGACCTCGCCTTTCTTGGGGTAACGCGTGTAATAAAAACCAGAGTTGTCGAGGAGCCAGGCCACGCTGGCGTAGCGCGTGCGCTCGATGGTGTCGGGCAGCAGCAGGCCGGTTTTGGTTTCGATGACGTGCAGCGTGCTCATCTCCGAGCCGCTAGACGAGGTGCCGTAGGCCACGTACTTGCCGTTTTCTGATGGATGGTACCAGTCGAGTGCGACCGTGCCATCGTCGGCGAGCTGGTTGGCATCAACCAGAACGCGATCTTTTCCCTCCAGTCCCTCGCGCACATAAAGGACGGGCTGGTTCTGCATGCCGTCTCGGCGTGCGTAGAAATAATATTTGCCGGCGATTTCCGGCTGGCTAATGCTGCCGATGCTGAGCAATTCCGTGAGCCGCTTGCGGACGGCCGCGCGCCCCGGCAGAGGATCGAGCAGCGAGCGCGTGTAGGACATTTCTTCTTCCACCCACTTGCGCGTCTCGGGACTGTTGCCGTCTTCGAGCCAGCGGTATTTATCGGCAACTTTGGTGCCATGAAAATTCTCTTCGAGTGGCTGCGGCTCGGCCGTGGGAGGAGCAGAAGGCTTGGCGTTATCCGAGGCATGAACCGCCGCCACCAGAACGAACAGGGAGGAGAAAAGCCAAAATAAATTCACCGGCAAACGAAACCTCCAGAGGCTCGACCTCGCAAGAAGCCAAAAGCAACCACAACGTCAAAAACTCCGTTCGTTCTGATGTTCTCAAGCACCGGCTAAATTGGCAAACCCCAACCCCCACCGACATGGAGTAACAGCGCTACGAATGTTCCCCCTAGCCAAAGATTCTCGGCGGGACCGCGGTACCAACGAGGCTGTTTTCAGTGTTACCAAACGTACGAGAGTGATGGTTGACTGCCTGCGGCAGGATGCTATGATAATGATGCGAACGCACTCAGTGCGCGCGCTTCACAACACTCCTCAGTAGCTCAATGGCAGAGCATTCGGCTGTTAACCGAAGGGTTGTAGGTTCGAATCCTACCTGAGGAGCCATTCCTTTGTTTCAATTAGCGCGTCCACTCCCATTGACAACGGTCGATACCGGGGAGAATACCGGGGACTGCGGCTGAATTTCCGCTCCGCTGATGCTCTCCACGGCCCCTCTCAGTTCGTTCAAAGAGAAGTGACCGTAGCGTGACGCCATACGCACCATCGTGGCCGGACTCCAACCCGCGATCTTGGCAACTTTAGCGATAGGTATTCCCGCGTTCAACATTCTTGATACTGCCGTATGCCTCAGATCGTGGAACCGGCAGACAAGCGCCGGGGTCGTCTCTACCGACTGCACTCCTTCCGGGACGCCTTTCAGAATCCGGCCCGCTCTCACCTTCGCAGCCTCCCATGCTTCCTTGATGCTACCGATGGGTTTGGAAGGCTCGACATGGTAAGCCTTCGCGCAGAACTGGTCACCAGCCGCGCCATATCGCTCCGCTGGAAAGACATAGTGCTCCGGCTTGCGGCCGGGGAAATGCGTTGCCCAGAAGTTCAGGGCCGCCATCGCCCGCTGGCTCAATGGGATCACGCGACCTGTCCCCGAAGCCGTCTTGTCTTTGCCCCATTGTAGGCAACGGTTCTCAAGGTCCACGCTGCCCCATTGCAGTGTCCGTATTACGCCGTAGCGTGCCCCTGTTTCAATCGCCACGGTGACGAACGGAACCAGAGAGCGAGAGCGAGACTTTCCGCAAGCCTGAAGCAGTGCGGATTCCTCCTCCGACGTAATGGCTCGCCCGATGTCGTCGCGCGTCGCCAACATTTTCACATCGGGCTGCATGCGTGCCCACTGGCCTGAGCGTTTCAGTATGGCGCGAAGAGTACCGATCTCCAAATTGACTGTCTTTGGCGAAGCGTTGCCATCAACTCGCTTCCGCTGGTATCGCGCAATGTCCCGTGCGTCGATGTCACACACCAGCTTGCGACCTAGCTCCGGCAATAAATGCGCCAGGTTGGCTTTTTCGATCATCAGGGAGCGCGGGGCAAGCGTAGCTTTCTTCAATTCAAGCCATTCATCAGAGGCAACGGAGAGCAAGCGCGGCTGCTGATGCTTTCTTATGCCCGCCGTTCCCTCTTCCAGTGTCCGCCGTCGCTTATCCTCAATCTTCTGCGCCAAAGTTTTCGAGCGTGTCCCTGTGCTTTCACGGATGCGTTGTCCATGAAAGAGAAAATCCATCGTCCAAACCTTGCTGCCTTTATAGCGAAACAGTGACATGACTATTTCCTCTCCTCGTGTTTCTTGTCTTTAGCTCTGGTCCTGGACCTCGATTTGGCTGCCTTTTCAAGTTTCTTACGATAGCGTTCCATCGCCGCCGCCACTTGACATCGGTGGGAGCAGTAGCGCTGCTTAGCTCGGCTGCGCGGATAGTCTTTGTCGCACTTCTGACAAATCGCCCATCCCCCCGCAGTGCCGCTGCTCCACATGGCCAGTGCATACAAAGCCGTTACAATGTCCGGGCAGTACAGGCCTGGAACAAGTTTCTTTCCTGTGTCTGACCACCAAACTACAAACCGAGTTTTGCTCAATCCTGCTGTAAACGCTTCCGAGAGAGCAAAGGGTAAACTCTTGACGACAGCGTTGATTCCGAAACGCCAACTGGAAGCATTTTTGTCGCCTTCTAAAACCTGATGGACGCGCGGAGTGATTTCCGGAGGGCCGTCAATCAGATTCGTGAAGGTAGGTTTCCCAAAGTCGATCTTTAACACGTCACCGGCATCCGACCTCATTGTCAATTTTCCTGTGCCGGATTCATCTTCTTCCTTCGACCACTCGACCGGACCACACCGGCGGTTGAGCAGTGCTGGCAAATCCTTCAGCGCCTCATCCGCATCATGTTTGATGTCAGGCGACAAATTACCAGCGTTCAAGCGGTCGATCAGGCTGAACATCTCCCGAAGTCGCCGCGACTCCGTTGCGCCAATGGTTCCGTGTTCTTTCTCGATTTCCCGACGCCGTTGCGGGCTTGACAAGCCTTTCACAAACGAAGGGTCCAAGCGCCGGACTCTGGTAACAGGTTTGTCGCTCCAGGCAGCCGAGGTCACGAATCCTTCAGATTTCTCGGGGGTGGAGTTGATCAATACCGGAATCTGTCTTTCCGGCATCGCCAGGTGCGTTATGGTTTTGTTAATGTTATTGCTTTTCATGACTTTCCATAACAATCATCTCCTTATAACGTAGAAAGCAGTAGGAAGCAAGCTGAAATTCAAGAAAGAACACAGGAGAAAGCAGATGACTGGTCCAAGTACAGTACGTCTCAGAAGTCTCTATGAGGCGGCAGAGCGCCTTGGGGTGTCTGTTAAGTGTCTGCGGGGTTGGGTGTGGCGGCGGAGAATTCCATACGTCAAAGTTGGGCGAGCGGTACGCGTTTCTGACGAAACCATTCAACAAATCATCGACAGGGGAACGATGCCAGCGCTCAAAGAACATGACTAACAGCGACCGCGACGCGCGAAGAGAGTTGGCCAGGGAACGTAGTCAGTGTAGTCACTTTGTCATAGGGTAATAGTCGGCCAAAAGCGAAAAAAGGCAGCCACAGTGAAATGAGGAGCGGAGACGACAAGTCAGGCGAGAAGCGAAATCGGCTCTCAGCTGCGCAACGGCTTGCCGCGATGAAGCCTCGCGCGCCCAAGTATCGATTCTTGATCGCCTGGGACTCGCGAAAGAATCTGCTTCGGTTCGGTTGCGGGTCCGGCGACTACGCACTGACGATTGACTCAAACGGAAAACTGGAGAAAGAAATTTGGACGAACGATTCGGCGGCAAAGCTGCGCTCGGAATGCGTGAAGCGATTCAAGTCGAATGGTGCGAAAGTCGAGGGCCCAGGCTTGCTGACCCGCTCAGAGAAATTCCTGCGTTCTTATGTTCACGTGCGCGACGAGCGACTCTACCTGCTCTGGGCAGTGTGGGGCATCGGAACATATCTATACCCACTGTTCAGCCATTACGGATACATGTTCGTGCACTCCAGATTTCCTCGCTCTGGCAAGACTCGGCTAGAAGAGATTCTCTCGCACCTCTGCTTTGAAGCTACTGTGCCCCTCAACTCCCCGACAATCCCGACGATCCGCGAAACCGCAGCCGAGGGCCGCACCGTCATTCTGGACACACTGGAACGGTGGAAGGGGAAGAATCCAGAGGCCCACTGTGCTGCGATGGAGCTTCTCGATGCCGGGTTCAGAAACGGTGGAACCGTGGCGAAGATGGTTTCAGCGGGTGATGGCAACTGGAAGAAAGAGCACTTTCCCGTTTATGCCCCTTACGTGCTTGCGGCTATCGACAGGGAGTCACTCACTGACACGGCGCGAGACCGCTCTTTCGTAATTGAAATGCACCGCAAGCCTATCACCATCAAGAAGCAGAAATATAACTTTGATCGTTGCGAGCAGGAATGCGAGCCATTGCGTGACGATCTGTACCGATGGGCCTTGGAAAATGCTGCGTTGCTGGCTGCCACATACGAGAGCGCAGAGATGGAAGCCGCTGTCGATGCGCTTGAGTTGAACGACCGAGCCGCAGATATCTGGAAGCCGCTGCTGGCCGTCGCCCGCGTCTTGGGAAGTGCAGAAGTGTGGCAGCCACTCATATCGCTTGCCATTGAGATGAGCCGTGATCCCGAGTCCGAGGAGCGGGAACGCGTGAGAGCCATCGCACAATTGCTGCGCAAGCTCGTCAACGGTAGCGGGGCCGCCGTGGGGATCACGTCGGACTTCGTCAGCCACCTGCTGACGCATGGCCTGGAGATCACGGAGCGTGACCTGCACGACATGTTGAGTCAATGGGGATTCTCTCAGGAGAGTGTGCGCTTGGCACAGGGGCCACGTCGAGCTTGGGAATTACAGGATGCAAGGCTGGCCGAGATCGAGCGAGAGAACGGCCCGATATCCCCCTCTTAAAACGTGACTACAGTGACTACAGACGGAGGGACGGGCGGCGCTGCGCCATTTTTTCTTCGGTGATAGAATCCGGCACGGGAAGCAACCTTGGTCGGCTTCAACGTATTGCATGCAGGAGGTAAGCCACCCCATATGTCCCAAATGGACAAATATCAGCGGGCAGCCCAGCTATGGTCGTTGCTTGTCCTGGCAGCGAGGAACCAACAACTTCTTAGCTATAGCACTATTGAACACTTAACGGGAATTCCCAAGGTCGCGGTGGGCGGAATGCTGGGGACAATAAGTCACTACTGTAACAACCGAAAACTACCTTGGTTGACCGCCCTTGTTGTCAACGAGGAAACAGGGCTACCGGGAGAAGGTCTCATAGGGTCGGCAAAACGCAAATACGGCGACACGCTAGATATTTTTGCGATGCAATCGAGAGTATTTATTTACGACTGGTTCAAGGAGCCTGCTCCGAAAACTGAAGACTTCAAGCGAGCAGATTCTTAATCAACATGTCTCTGAGTGACATGGATTCAGCGGCCATGAATGGAATCGTACTCCCTCAATGTGGGCGAGGCAAGTACGTTCTTGCCCTCGGTAGTGTCTGAATTTGGGCTTGACACGCCGAGTATTTGGAAGTGAAATTGCCTTGTGATTGAAATTCTACTAGGCGCGCTGGTCGCCGTTGGGCTTGTCATCGCTGCCTGTGTTTTCCGGCTTGGCACTATCGTTGCCTCCGCAGTCTATTCCCAAGCGGAAATTGTAGAAGCGATTTGGGCGACCACAGGATTCACTCAATCAGAATGGAAGAAGCGGAAGAGCGAGGTCCGCTTAGCTGAACACGAGCAGGAGAGTTGGGATAGGTTTCAGCGGGGGGACACACGTCGCTGAGTTATGATCCTCGACAGAGGAATGCGATGACAATCAAGCTTGTGGTCTTTCTGTTCGCGTGTACGTTGCTACTTCAAGGACAGAAAGCGCCAGTTCAGAGTGTTCAGCATTCTGTGCCTGCACGCTATCAACTCGTATCTCTCGAATTCGACGATCAAGGGGCCACTTCCAAACAGGTATTCCTTCTGGACTCGCAGACTGGACGCGTGTGGCGTTACCAAGCCGGGTGGCTACCGCCGGTTAAAGACAACAAGCCAGTCGAGATTCCCGAAATATTCATTCCGATTCAGATCATGACACCGGGCAGACAGTTGAAGACATCCCCCGAAGATTAACTGAATTGTTCCCAAGTAAGAACGCGGGGCAGGTAAGTCCATCGAGCGGGGCCGCGCGAACTAAACGAGAAGTCAGGGGTTGGACGAACCATCGTTGCAGCATTGGCCGAGGGAGGCAAGAAATACGGTACTCCCTGCTATCCCCTTTACGTTCTAGTGAGCGTGCAACGGATGTATCATCTCCCTTTAGAGGGGTGAAAGATTCCCATGCCGACGACTATCAACTTACGCAATTTGCCAGATCACTTTGTTCGCTCGGCTAAAGCGACCGCTGCAGAACACGGTATCACCCTCAAAGAGTTT
This sequence comes from Candidatus Sulfotelmatobacter sp., assembly GCA_049513475.1. Classification (GTDB taxonomy): domain Bacteria; phylum Acidobacteriota; class Terriglobia; order Terriglobales; family Acidobacteriaceae; genus Sulfotelmatobacter. Next base: position 80,335 of record JBEKWC010000022.1, read on the forward strand.
GCCATCAGGGCGATGTCCGAGAAGATTGCCGGAAAGCCTGGAGTGCTGCTAACGGTGGACCCGCCCGCGCGGGAAGCACCTGGCTTGGACTGCGAATTTGCCCCTCCAGGGCGCACGAGTGCCCACGTTGATACAGCCCCTGTGTATCATCCTCCACCTTTGCCCGCGTATTGCGTGCATGGGCGCGAGTATTGCCTTGACTGCGGGGGATTTGCGAGAAAACCGGGCAGTGATTTCGCGCTCACACCAAAAAGGTGACGCTGCAAAAATTCCGACCTGCAAAAAAATTGCGCTGGTCAAAATTGTCCGCCTTCGACCTCTGGGGACGCTCTTCGGACAACGTAGCTATACCGGGGAAAATACCGGGGACTGCGGGCAGCAAACTGAGGTAATGGAGCGCACTGAAACCGAGTGCGGAGACCCTGATAAACACTGATTCCGCGCACTCCAGATGCAATCGCAGTAATCGGTAGAAATGGGCTCCCTTGCAACTGTTAACCGAAGGGTTGTAGGTTCGAATCCTACCTGAGGAGCCATTCTTTTTCAGACACTTACTGAATAATTCCATTTTCGGCCTCCGACGAGTTGGGGGACTTTTTGAGGGACCCCACGGCAATTTCCATTCCTCCCAGCACCTCGACCGCAGCGCGTAGAGCCTGATTTCCAATGTGCCCATATCGCTTGGACAAGCGGATGGCCGTCGCCGCGGACCATCCCATGATGCTAGCCACAACCGGATAAGGGATGCCGGCTTCTAGCAAACGGGTGACTGCGGTGTGTCTGAGATCATGAAAGCGGCATTTGAGAGGTTCGGCTTCTTTATCTGTCGCACCGCCTCCTAGAATTGCACCAGCGCGTTTCTTGGCCATTTCCCACGCTTCTTTCCAATTCCCGATGGGCTCCGTCGGGTCTGTATCGTAGGTAACGACTCCTCCAGTGAAGCCGAAGTCATCTGTCCGACCGGCCGCACCATACTTCTCTCTGGGGAACACGAAATGTGTTGGCTGCCGTTTGGGGAATCGAGCCGCCCAAAGCTCCAATATGTTCATGATTCGACTGTTCAGCGGGATCGCTCGCCCTGTGCCGCTCGGAGATTTGGACTTGCCGACCGTCAGAGTCTTGCTGACAAAGTCTACTTGTTTCCAACTTAGCAGTCGGATTTCGCTATAGCGCATTCCGGTATTAAGGGCGAGCGTGACAACGATGTACAGGCAGCGGCAACGGCTTTGGGTGCAGGCACTGAGCAGGGCTGCTTCTTCGGCCGGAGTGATGGCACGCCCAACGTCATCTTGCGGGGGGAACATCCGAACGTCTTGCTGTATTTCTGCCCAGACGCGATGACGCCGCAGGATGGCGCGCAAGGTGCCGACTTCGAGGTTGATGGTCTTAGGTGCCGCACCTTCCGACAGGCGAACGTGCTGGGTGCGACTCACATCCGCGGCTTGAATGTCGGTCACTAGGCGCTTCTCGAATTTCGGGCGAAGGTGCTTGAGATTGGCGCCTTCAATCCGGTGCGAAGATGCAGCAAGAGTTAGTTTCTTGCGCATGAGCCACTCGTCCGCGGCAACCGAAAAAAGCTTCGCGCGGTCCCGGCGTTTTATGCCATTAAAGCTCTCCTCCAACTCCCGATGCCGAACACGCTCCGCATCCTTCGCCAGGGTTTTGGAGTGGGTCTTGGCGCTCTCTCGAACGCGTTGCCCTTCAAAGATGAAGTCATACCACCAAACCCGCGTTTGTTTCGTTGGTCTGTAAATCGCCACAGTCATCGCCTTTCAGATTGTGCCCGCGGTTAGCGGGATTTATATACCATTGACCTCGCAGCCGACTCACGCCTCTTCAGATCCTTGCGATACTGCTCCATATACAGGCGTCGCCGGTCTTTGAAATTCTCGTCGCCGGAGTGAAATTTTTGCCGACAATTATCTTTGCAAAATGACTGGTGGTTGGTTGTTGCATAGAACCAGCGCTTGCAATTGCGGCAGCTTCGGACCAGGAGAATCTGGCCCTTGGCGCGCAAATTCAACAGCCAGTACACAAAGCGGTTTTCCCAGTCGGACTCCTTTGTCTTTGCGTCCCAAGCAAATCTATTCCGTTCACTCGTTCCAAAAGTAATACGAGGGGACCAGTGACACGACGAAAGGATCTGATTCGCTTTCTTGTGGAGCTTAATTAGCGTAGACACCGGGTAAGCCGCTTCACGGTGGAGGATCTTTAACCATTGAGTTCGCGTGTAGCCAAGGAGTCCACTGAGTTGCTCGATCTCTTGAAGCGTACGAACTAGGTCCATGAGTTCCAGAGACCGCTTCGACTGATGTGCGCCATTGAGAGGTGCGATTAATCCTTCAGGGCCGCTCAGGGCCTTTGCAACATCTCGTCGTTTCTCCCGTGTATCGCGTAACTTACGCATTCGTAATCTTTCACAGCAGTCACAATACACTGTTCGCGATGTGCTGTCTAGGAGTCCCTCCGAGTATTGCGTTTTGAAAGGTATTTTCGCGACTTTCGCGACCGATTCCCGAATTGTGAAAACAGCCAGTCAGAATTCGTCCCCTGAAGCTCGGGAAAATGCTTATAGAAAGGCCTCTCG